>NZ_LT598653.1:1200000-2400000 GCF_900078365.1 uncultured Sphingopyxis sp. | reverse complement strand
CGCGCGGCATATTCGCGCATCAGCCGGTCGTGCGTGTCGATGCTGAACAGCATCCAGCCGCCGCCGTGGATATAGAGCATCACGGGCAGCTTCTCGTCCGCGACCGGGCGGTGGAGGCGCAGGCGGACGCCGCCAATGTCCATTTCGCGGGTATCCGCCATTATCGGGCCACCCTCGCGCCACGGCCGGCGCACGCGTTCGGCGACCGCGCGGCGCACCGCCATGTCCGCGCCGGCGGGGGCGGCATGTTCGACATAGGCGGCGTTGATCGCATCGACGAAGCGGCGAATGTCGGGGTCGGCCATGTCGTCCTGCACGGCGCTCAAGCCCTTTGACATATTTGATAATCCTTTGCGGAAACGATCCTTGATCGCCTGATAGCCGCTACACCGTCCCATCTATCGCCCGAACGGGCCAATCACCGCAGCGGACAGGCCAGCGAAGCTGTCATCGCTGGTCAGCGAAGCCGATGGCCTATATTCATTACTTGTCCAAGACTCGTAAGGATCGGGCCATGAAGCATAGTGTCGATGTTCTGACGAACGACCGTCCGGTGATGGCGCTGCAGGATGAATATCCTGCGGGCTTCGTCGATCCGATGCACAGCCACGACCATATCCAGATTCTCTACGCCTCGTCGGGGGTGATGTCGGTGCGCACGCCCGAAACGAGCTTCGTCATCCCGCCGCAGCGCGCGGTGTGGCTTCCCGCGGGGACGCGGCACGAGGTCGCATGCCGCGGCCCGGTGTCTCTGCGCACGCTCTACCTCCCCTGCGCGGGCCACGAGCATGAGCAGCAATGCCGCGTGTTCGAGGTGTCGAACCTCGTCAAATCTCTGATCCTCGAGGTCGTCGATTTTCCCGCGCTTTACGACGTCGACGGGCGCGAGGGACGGATCATCGCGCTCTTGCTCGACGAGATCGGGCGGATGCCCAACGCGCCCTATCAGGTGTCGATGCCGTCGAACCCGCGTCTCCTGCGCGTCTGCAACGCGATCATCGCCGACCCGTCGGACCCGCGCGACATCGACGATTGGGCGGCGCTCGCGGCGATGGGACGGCGCACCTTCACGCGCAGCTTCAAGCAGGAAACGGGGATGGGGCTTGCCGTCTGGCGGCAGCAGGTGCGATTGATGGAGGCGCTGTCGCTACTCGCCGCGGGCGCGTCGATCACGCAGGTCACCTATGACGTCGGCTACGACAGCCCCAGCGGTTTCGCCGCGATGTTCCGCCGCGCCTTCGGCGTCCCGCCGAGCCAGTATCTGAAGCATTAAGCGGGCGGGGGCGTGTGGGACACCTCCAGATCGCAAGCGTTTATGACTGAAGCATTTGAAAAGTTCGTGTGTCCCCGCGGAGGCGGGGACCCATCTCCTGCCGGTTCAAAATTGCACCGGCCGGAGATGGGCTCCCGCCTTCGCGGGAGCACACGGCTTATTCAGTTAAAGATAAATCATGCTCTAACCAGCGCGGGTCCATATTTTGGTCCGGCAGAAAAAGGCGATGCAGCCCTTGAGTTCGAGCTTGCCGTCCGGAAGCAGCTTGAGCCGGCCCTTTGCCGCGCCGTCGCCCGTTTCGGGGTCGTAAACGGGGCCGCCCTTCCACTCGGTCGGGCCGCCGGTGAAGCCATTGAGGACGACAAGCCCCTTGAGCTTGCGGTGGCGCAGCTTGGGATCCGAATTGCGCACGTCGCGGAGGTCGGGGTTGGCGCGCAGGCGTTTGGCATCGACGACCTTGCCGCACAGCGCCTTGCCGCAGCGGTAGATTTCGACGCGCCCGCCCTCGCTGCCCGTCGCCCAGATGCCGGTGATGCCGGCCGCGGCGGCGGGCGTCGCGAAGGCCGCGGTGGCGAGCAGAAGCAGCGCGCGCTTCATGCCGCAAGCTCCTTGGCCTTGCCGCTTTCGAGCAGGCGTAACGCTTCTTCGAGCAGCGGGCGGTCGTCGAGCTCCCACGGATGGAAGCCCGGCTTCATATAGGTGAAAACGCCGCGCAGCAGCGCGCGCATCAGCCCGTCGCGGCCATAGAGCCATGCCAAAAGGCCTTTCCACGTCGCCCAGTCGTTGCGGCCGTCCTGCGCGAGCAGGTCGGCGGTGTTGCGGAAGATAACATAGTGGAAGCGCATCGTCGTCACGCACATCACCGTGCTGCGCTTCAGCCAGCGGCGCAGCGGGGTCATGCCGCGCGCGGCGTGGAGATAGGTGTCGAAGGCCACGGCCTTGTGCTCGATCTCCTCGATCGCGTGCCAGCGCCACAGCTGCCGCGCCTCCTCGGCCGCGCCGCCGAGATGGGCGGGGTTGGCGAGCGCGTCGTGGGCGAGCGTCGCGGTGAAATGTTCGAGCGCGCAGGTCGCGGCGAGCTGCTGGATCGGCGAGCGGCGCTTGACCCAGGCGATCGTCCGGCGCGCGCGATCCTCGGCCGATGCGATGTCGAAGCCGGCATCCTCGGCCTGGCGGTTGAACACGACATGTTCGCGGCTGTGCATCGATTCCTGATAGAGGAAATCGTCGATCTGGCCGCGCAGCGGCTGCGGCGTGCCCTCGCGATAATGGCGCACCGACGTCATGAAGAATTTCTCGCCGACCGGGAAGGTCGAGGACAGCGCGTTGAAAAAGGCGGTGCGGCCGGGATCGCCGCTGTGCCACCAGCGCGGCGGCGGCGTCTCGCGCCCGAATTTGAGATCGCGCTTTTCGATTCTGATGTCGTCGGGGGTGCGGAGGAGAGTGGGCATCGTGCAACCTTTCTGCCATCAAAGTTACATTAACATCAATGTATATATCATGAGATTGGAAGCACCGCAAGGTGGACGATGATGGTGACAATCGGCCGCTTTCGGCTAAGGCTTTTGGGCGAAGGCCGTCGCGGGGCGCGGGGCCGCAAGGAAATGGTTCATGTACAAGCAAGCGCGGCCGCACCAGAAACGGCGCAAGCGTTCGGGCGCCGAGGTTCGCGAGGAAGGGCTGGCGGCCGCGCGCGGGCTGCTTCTCGATCGCGGGCCCGCCGCGGTGACGCTCGCCAATGTGGGGCAGGCG
This sequence comes from uncultured Sphingopyxis sp., assembly GCF_900078365.1. NCBI lineage: Bacteria > Pseudomonadati > Pseudomonadota > Alphaproteobacteria > Sphingomonadales > Sphingopyxidaceae > Sphingopyxis > uncultured Sphingopyxis sp. Next base: position 2,396,975 of record NZ_LT598653.1, on the reverse strand, counting down.
ATCGGCATGTCGCACGCGAATGTGCTCCACCATTTCGGATCGGCGGCGGGGCTGCAATCGGCGCTGATGGAATCGATGGTGCGCGACCTGACCGACGCGCTCGGCAATGTCGTCGACCTCATGAAGACCGACGCCGCGGCGCCGCGCGCGGTGGCCGACCGCGTGTTCGATGCCTTCGACAAGGGCGGCGCGGGACCGCTCGCGGCGTGGATCATCCTGTCGGGCGATGTCGAACATCTCGAACCCGTGCGCGCCGCGGTGCGCGCACTGGTCGAGGCGATCGTCGGCCAGTCGACCGACGAAGCCGCGCCCGACCGGGTGCGCGCGGCGGTGCTGATGATGGCGGTGACCGCGTTCGGCGATGCCGTCATCGGCCCGCATGTTCGCGATATGCTCGACCAGCCCGACGACGCGATGCGCGACCTGATCGCGCGCATCCTGCCGCTGTTCCTGATTCCGACCGGAATTCCGCCGGCTGCGCCTTGAATGGGGAGGCGCTATTCACCGCCGGACAGGAGAATCTGGTCGTCTGTCGCCGATATGCGGCGCGCGATGCCGTTCAATTCCATTGCCTTCACAAACCCGTCGACATCGCCCGCTTGGAACACGCCGACGACCTGCCTTTCGGGGATTTCACCGTCCTTGAAGACGAGTTTCCGCGGCGAATAGCGGTTCATTTCGGCGACCGCTTCGGACAGGGGATCGCGCATGAAGATCAGGCGCCCCTCGGTCCAGCTCGTCTCCTTCGCGACGTCGACCCGGCTGAGCGTCCAATTATGGTCGGCGCCGATCACGAGCTGGCCGCCGGGCGCCATGTCGGTGCCGCTGCCCGATCCCGATCCGGTCTCCTCGACCCGCACTTTCCCTTCGGCCAGCGTGACGACCATGTTGCCATGCTCGAAGCTGACTTCGAAGGCGGTGCCGATCGCGCGCACGCTCTTGCCGCCGGCATTCACCGTGAAGGGGCGCGACGGATCGTGCGCGACACGAAAGAAGGCGCGCCCGGCGATCAGGTCGACGCGGCGCTCACGCGGGGTTTCGCGCAGCCGCATTTCGGTTTCGGCATCGAGCGTCACGACCGAGCCTTCGGGAAGGGTGACGGTCGTCGTCTGGCCGACGCCGGTGCGGAACTGCTGCGTCTGTGTCGAGCCGAAGCCCGGGAAGGCATTGAAATAGACGGACCAGCCGAGCGTGAAAACCAGCAGCAGCGACGCCGCAAGCGCCAGATGCCGGCGCCAGCCGGGGCGCCGGCTTTCGCGTTCGCCGTCCAAATCGGCCGGCGACAGCATTTCGGGCTCCTGCGGGATCGTTCCGGCGATCAGCCACGCCCGCTCGACCAGCCGATAGGCGTCGCGATGGGCGTCGGATTGATCGAGCCAGTCGAGGAAGCGCAGCTCGTCGTCGACGGTCATGTCGCCCGACCGTTCGAGGTTGAACCATTGCGTCGCCTCTGCGCGAAGCGCCGCGCGGGTGAAGGCGTCGTTGCCGCTCACAGGTCGGGCTCCATCTCTTCGACGATGCGGACGAGGGCGCGGTGCATCAGTTCCTTGACCGCCTCCTTGGAAATGCCCATCCGCTGGGCGATGGCCTGATAGGTCAGATTTTCGAACCGATGATATTGAAAGGCCTCGCGCGCGCGGGGTGGCAGATTCTGGATCGCCTCGAGCACGCGGCGATACTCCTGTTGCCCGATCACGATGCGTTCGGGCGATCGCTGCTCGGCGATTTCGATGCCCTCTTCCAGCTCTTCGTGCAGCATGGTCGCGCGCGCCTTTTGCCGGCGGTGGCGGCTGATCAGCGCGTTGCGCGCCGCGGCGAACAAATAGCGTTCGACATTGTCGATCGGCTGGCTGAGCTCTGCCGATTGCAGGCGCAGGAAAACTTCCTGCACCAGATCGTCGACATCGGCATCGTCGACGCGGCGCCGGAAATAGCGGCGCAAGCCGGGACCATAGGTCGCCATCCACGCAGCCAGATCCCGGTCCTGTTGCGGGACGGCCATCGTCAATAATAGCCCTGATAAAACAGGCATTGCGAGATGCTCCCAACCCTACGCGTCATCCCGGCATCATTCCCAAAACGGTCATTGCGCCTCCATTTTCATGCTGGAGTTAACAGGGTAGACGCAGGAAATTCGCAAGAGGGGGGATGAAAAACGCTCCCGCCGGCGAATTTTCCTAACGAGCCGTTCACCGGGGTAGATATTAACATCGTTGAAAATTTTATTCGACCAATCCCCCCATGTCCGGAAATGGGGCGTCTATCCAAATGGCGCCGGATCGAGCGCCGGAACGGCGGGACGGGAATCCCGCAGCACAGGGCGAGGGAGAGGGGACATGCGGGTTCGTGCATGCAATTTGCGCAAATTTCTGTTGAGTGGTGCGGCGGTCGGCTGCCTGCTGTTGTCGGGCAACACGGCGCTGGCGCGCGAACATGTCACGAATTACCGCATTCCGGCGCAATCGCTCGACCGCGCGCTGCGCGACTTCGGCGTGCAAAGCGGCGTAACGCTTCTGGTCGATGCGGCGATTGTCAACGGCAAGCGCACCGCGGGGCACAGCAAGCGATCCGACCCCGAAACGGCGCTGCGCGCGCTGCTGCTCGGCACCGGCCTCAGCTATCGCCGCGACGGCGATGTCTTTGTGGTGACGCGGGAGGGAAACGTAACCCCGCTCGCCGCCGGCGGTGAGATCGAAGACCCCACGGAGATCGTCGTCACCGCGCAGAAGCGCGAGGAAAAGATCAGCGACGTGCCGATCGCGATCAGCGCCTTCACGCCCAAGGCGCTCGACGACCGCAAGGTCGAGAGCGGCGCCGAGCTGGTGCGCGCCGTGCCGAACATCAATTTCTCGAAGGGCAATTTCAGCAGCTATGACTTCACGATCCGCGGTATCGGAACGAAGGCGATTTCCGCCTCCAGCGATCCCGCGGTCGCGGTCAGCTTCAACAACACGCCGCTGATCCGCAACCGCCTGTTCGAAGCCGAGTTCTTCGACCTCGAGCGCGTCGAGGTTCTGCGCGGGCCGCAAGGGACGCTCTATGGCCGCAACGCGACCGGCGGCGTGGTCAATGTCATTCCGGCGATGCCGAGCGACGAGTTCGAGGGAATGGCGAAGGGCGAGGTCGGAAACTTCGCGACGCGCCGGCTGAGCGGAATGATCAACGTTCCGCTGACCGACACGCTGGCGGTCCGCGCCGCGGGCGCGATGACCAAGCGCGACGGCTTCGATTACAACACATTCACCCAGAAGCGCGTCAATGACCGCGACCTGTGGTCGACGCGCGTGTCGGCGCAGTGGGAACCGACCGACGATCTGAAGGCCAGCTTCATCTGGCAGCATTTCGAGGAGGACGACCAGCGTTCGCGCACCGGCAAGCAATTATGCACGCGCGACGACGGACCCGCGATGCTGGGCACGACGGTCGTCCCGGATTATCTGCGCGCCAAGCTGAGCCAGGGATGCAAGCCGGGATCGCTTTACAGCGACGCGGCGTTCGGCGCGCCGAATGCGTCGAGCTTTGCCTTTGTCTATACGGCAAAGCTGATCGGAATCGGCAATCTTCCCGACCCGGTGCTGGGGGTCGTTAACGTACCGCTGATCGACTCGGATCGCGATCCCTATGCCGGCATCCAGCAATCGCGCGACCTGCGCGAGATCGCGACCAGCTACGATCCCGTGTTCCGGGCAAAGAACGATGTATTCCAGCTCAACGTCGAGGCGGGGGTGGGCGACCTGAAGCTGATCTCGCAGACCGCCTATTCACGCGACCGCTATTATTCGTCGCAGGATTATAATCGTTTCGTTTCGGTCCCGATCTTCAATGATTCGGCCGACCCGCGCCTGATCGATGGTTTGGGGCGGCCGAACAATATCCCGGGTCCGACGCCGGGCGGCGTCTATACCGATCCGCAACTCGGTCCGTCGGACCGGATGCTGGCGGTCGATGTCAGCCAGTCGCGCAACACGCAATGGACGCAGGAATTGCGGCTGCAGTCGGACTTTTCAGGCCCGTTCAATTTCAGCGTCGGCGCCAATGCGCTGAACTTCAAGTCGCAGGATGATTATTACGTCTTCAGCAATTTGTTCAGCGCACTGGCCGAATATTTCTATAACCGTGAAGATGCGCCGGGGGAAATCGGCACGGGGACGCGCAATTGCGATCCGGGCAATGAGTTTCGCGAGTGCATTTATGTCGATCCGAACCCCATCGACCAGATCGACGGGCAAGGGCATAATTATTTCCGCAGCAAGAATGTCGTACAAACCCGGTCGTGGGCGCTGTTCGGCGAGGCCTATTGGAACGTATCGGACGACGTGAAGATCACCGCTGGCGCGCGCTATACCAACGACAAGAAGACCTCGACGCCGATTCCCAGCCAGCTTTTGCTCGGTGCGCAGAACTTCGGAAACGAGAGCGGCCCGTCGAGCGGCGGACGCGTCAGCATCGGTTATCCGGCGCTGCCGCCGATCGACCAGCAGTGGGACGCCTTCACCGGGCGGCTGGTGGTCGACTGGAAACCCGAAACCTCCTTCTCCGACGACACATTGGTCTATGCGTCCTTCTCGCATGGGTACAAGGGCGGCGGTTCGAACCCGCCGCGCGTCGATATCGACCCCAAGGTGATCCAGTATCAGCCGCTCGCCGAGACGTTCAAACCCGAATATGTCAACGCGTTCGAAATCGGCACGAAGAACAGCTTCGCCGGCGGCAGGATGACGCTCAACGCCACCGCCTTTTTCTATGACTATACCGATTATCAGGTGTCGCAGATCGTCGACCGCATCTCGCTCAACGAAAATTTCGACGCACAGAGCTGGGGACTGGAACTCGAGGCGGCGTGGCGGCCGTCGCGCAATTTCCGGGTCGACTCCAACTTCGGCTATCTGCGGACGCGGATTGGCAAGGGCGCGCAATCGATCGACGTGATGAACCGGACGCAGGGGAATGAGGACTGGGTGGTCGTGCGCCCGCAACTGGGAGTGCCCTCCAACTGCATCGCGCCGAGGGACAAGGTCGAGGCGATCCTCAATTCCTTCTTTGCCGGACCTGGCGGGCTCGGGGACCTCATGCTCTCAGCCCTATGTGCGGGATCGGCGCGATATGGCAGTTTCAATCCGAACGTCGAGACCAATCTTCGTTACGATCAGTTTCTGGGGTTCACTTACGATCCGCTCACCGATGCGCCCAACGGCGGCCGCGGCTTCTATGCCGATCTTGAGGGGAATGAGCTGCCCAATTCACCGCGCTTCACCTTCAATATCGGCGCGCAATATACGTTTTTTATCGACGACTGGAACTTGACCTTCCGCGGCGATTATTACCGTCAGGCGAAAAGCTATGCGCGCGTTTACAACACCGAATATGACCGGCTGCGCGCGTGGGACAATGCCAATTTGGCGGTGACGCTGGAACGGCCGGAATCGCAATTCGCGATGCAGCTCTATGTCAAGAATCTGTTCAACGACACGCCGATAACCAACACCTTCACGAACAGCGACGACACCGGATTGAGCGCGAATATCTTCACGCTCGACCCGCGCATCATCGGCTTCAGTGTGACCAAGCGTTTCTGATCGGCACGACGCAAGGTCCTCCCTCGGGCGCGTTTTCGGACGCGCAAGCGGTTTTGACCATCAATTGGCGCGATCGCGGGCCTCGGTCGTGCGCGCCCATTCGGCTAGATCGCCGTGGCGCTTGATCGTCTTGAGGCACACCACCGTCTTCAATCGCTGGACGCCGGGCAGCTTCGACAGATTGTGGCGGAGCAATTCGTCGAGATGGTCGGCCGAGCGCGCGAAGATCTTGAGCAGATAGTCGCTTTCGCCCGCGGTCGTGTGGCATTCGACGACGGCGGGATGCGCGAGAACCGCGGCCTCGAACTCGATATGCGCGTCGAAGCGGATCTGCACCTCGACGAAACTCTGCACCGCGAGGCCGATCGCGATCGGGTCGAGGCGCGCGGTATAGCCTTCGATCACGCCGCGGTCCTCAAGGTTTTTCACGCGCGACCAGCAGGGCGATTTGGAGAGGCCGACCTGTTCGCCGAGGTCGGCGTAGGATTGGCGGCCGTCGCGTTCGAGCGCGGCGACGATCTTCCAGTCGAGCTTGTCCATGCGTTCCGTCCTTGAATCGGCTTCTGCCAAAAATGAGGTTGGTCATGTAGTCTGGAGGGACATTATCCTGCAAATAATGAATATCACAGAACGAATGTTGATTTTCGGTCGCGTGCTGCCTGGAAATCCGCACAATGTTTGCGCGCGCGCGGGCTAGTCTGGCAACCCGAAGTTTTGGAGAGGACCGATGGCCGCGACGCATATTTTCGACGCACCGCCCGAAGGTGTCGCGGCCGATTGGACGATGCCGCAAGATTGGACCGCGTTCACGGCCGAACAGCATGAAATCTGGCAAAGCCTGTTCGACCGGCAGTCGGCCGCGCTCGATGGCTATGCGTGCCGGTCGTTCCTGGGCGGGCTCGACATCCTTCGCAGGCTGAAACCCGGCGTTCCCGATTTCGCCGAACTCAACGCGCTGCTCAAACCCGTGTCGGGATGGGAAGTCGTCGCGGTGCCCGGCTGGATTCCGAACCGGCCCTTTTTCGAGCATCTTGCGAACCGGCGCTTTCCCGCCGCCAATTTTCTCCGCCCGCCCGAGCAGATCGCCTACAGCGAAGAGCCCGATATGTTTCACGACATATTCGGCCATGTGCCGATGCTGGCCGATCCCGCCTTTTCGGATTTTCTCGTCGCTTATGGTCAGGCGGGGCTGCGCGCCGAAAAGCTGGGCGCGTCGGATTTTCTCGGGCGGCTGTGGCTTTATACGGTCGAGTTCGGACTGGTCGTCGAGGAGGGCGAGCTTCGCGCTTTCGGCGGCGGTTTGATGTCGAGCCTTGCCGAGACGGTGTCGGCGCTGACCGCGCCCGAACCGCGCCGCATCTGGCTCGACATCGAGCGGGTGATGCGGACCAAATATCATTTCGATCGGCTCCAGCAGACCTATTTCGTGGTTGCCGGGTTCGGGGATTTGCTGCGCGCGACCGAGGAAACCGACTTTGCCAGCATCTACCGCAGAATTGCGGACCAGCCGGCGCTCGATCCGGGGGATGGCTGGCCCGGCGATCTGGCTTATGAAGGGCGCCTGCCGGCCGTTCCGGCGGGCGGAGAGAGACGCTCATGATCAGGCAGACACGCGACGGCGGCACCGACATTTTCGAGACCGAGATCGACGGCGAGACGATCCAATGGGACAATGGCCTGACCTATGCGCGCCATATCCAGACGCAGCAGCTTCTGTCGGCGCAGGTGCCAGTGTCGGACAAGCCCGACGAGATGCTGTTCATCATCATGCACCAGACGATGGAGCTGTGGCTCAAGCTGGTGCTGCACGAGGGGCGGATCGTCTATGACGCGATCAAGAGCGACCGGCTCGAAATCGCGGGCAAGGGCCTCGACCGGATCGCGACGATCCAGCGGCACATGATCCACAGCTGGGAAGTGCTCGCGACGCTGACACCGCATGATTTCCTGACCTTCCGCGGTTTTCTGCGCCGCGCCTCGGGATTTCAGTCGCAGCAATATCGCGAGCTCGAATATCTGCTCGGCAACAAGCGCGGCGATATGATGATCGTCCACAAGGACGATGCGGCGGCGACCGCGCGGTTGCGCGCGGCGTTCGAGGCGCCGTCGCTCTATGACGAACTGCTGCGCCTGCTCGCGCGGCGCGGGTTCGCCATTCCCGCCGACCATCTCGAGCGCGACTGGACGCAGCCCTATGAAGCATCCGAGGCGGTCGAAAAGGCGTGGCTCGCGATCTACACCGACGTCGAGCGGCATTGGGATCTCTACACGCTCGCCGAGAAGATCACCGCGCTCGAATATTATTTCCAGGAATGGCGCTTCAAGCACATGAAGACCGTCGCGCGCGTCATCGGCCACAAGCCGGGCACCGGCGGCTCGTCGGGGGTCAATTATCTCGTCAAGGCGCTGAATCTCAGCTTCTTTCCCGAACTCTGGTCGATGCGCACCGAGATGGTCGCGCCGCGCGAGGGGGGCGATTATGCCGCGGGGACGCCGGTATGAGCCGGATCTGGGACATTTCGCAGCCGCTGCACGCCGCGGTGCCGGTGTGGCCGGGCGAGCCTGCCTTCGCGCTGCACAGCCATGCGGTGATCGGCGACGGCTGCCCGGTCAATGTCGGCGGCATGTTCACGCCGCTGCACGCGGGGACGCACGGCGACGCGCCGCTGCACTATGCCAATGACGGTGCGTCGTCGGCCGATTGCGAGCTTGATGCCTATATCGGGCCGTGCGTGCTGCTCGACGTGCGCCATGCGCGCGGGCGGGTCGAGATTGCGGATGTCGACTGGGACGCGATCGAGGGTACGACACGCGTCTTGCTGCGGACCTATGAGCAATTCCCGCACGAGCAATGGGACAGCGATTTCACCGCGATCGCCAGCGAGGTGATCGCGCGGCTCGGGGCGATGGGCGTGCGGCTGATCGGCACCGACGCCGCCTCGCTCGACCCCGAACAATCGAAGACGCTCGACGCGCATCAGGCGGTCAAAGCCGCAGACATGCGGATATTGGAAGGGCTGGTGCTCGATGACGTGCCGCCCGGGCGGTACGAACTCGTCGCATTGCCGCTCCGCATTGTCGGCGCCGACGCCAGCCCGGTGCGCGCGATCCTGAGGGAGCTTGCATGACCGAAACGATCTTCGCTGCCGATGTGGCGGCGCTCGATGCCGCCGATCCGCTTGCGCCTTTTCGCGAGCGTTTCCAGTTGCGCGAGGGGCTGATCTACCTCGACGGCAATTCGCTCGGCGCGCTGCCGAAGATGACTGGCGACCGGCTCGCCGAAGTCATCGACACTGAGTGGGGCGAGGGGCTGATCACCTCGTGGCTTGGCGCCGAGTGGTCGACCGCGCCACGGCGGATCGGCGACAAGATCGGGCGGCTGCTCGGTGCGAAGCCGGGTGAGATCGTCGCGGCCGATTCGACGTCGGTCAATATTTTCAAGGCGCTGACCGCCGCTCTTTCGTTGCGGCATGAACGGCCGGTGATCCTGTCGGAGGCGAGCAACTTCCCGACCGACGTCTATATGATGCAAGGCATCGAGGCGTTTTCGGGCGGGCGCGTCAAGGCGGTGACCGTCGCGCCCGACGCTGTCCTCGATGCGCTGAACGACGATGTCGCGGTGCTGCTGCTGACACAGGTGCATTACAAGTCGGGCCGCGTCCGCGACATGGCGGCGATCACCCGCGCCGCGCACGATGCCGGCGCGCTCGTCGTCTGGGACCTCAGCCACAGCGCCGGCGCGATTCCGGTCGACCTCAACGGCGCGAACGCCGATTTCGCGATCGGCTGCGGATATAAATTCCTCAATGGCGGCCCCGGCGCGCCGGCCTATCTGTTCGCGGCATCGCGGCACCATGCGGCGACGCCGGTGCTGTCGGGCTGGTTCGGCCATGCGCGGCCCTTCGCCTTCGAGGAGGATTATGATCCCGCCGCCGGGATCGAGCGTTTCCAGTGCGGCACGCCGCCGATGCTGGGCCTGTCGGCGCTCGAGGTCGGCGTCGACCTGATGCTCGAAGCCGACATGGCCGAAATCCGCCGCAAGTCGCTCGCGCTCGGTGACCTGTTTATCGAGCATATGCAGCCGCTCTGCGACACCTATGGCTTCAAGCTCGCGAGCGTGCGCGATCATGCGGAGCGCGGCAGCCAGGTCGCCTATGCGCACCCGCAGGGTTATCAGATCGTGCAGGCGCTCAAGGAGTTCGACGTGATCGCCGATTTCCGCGCGCCCGATATCCTGCGCTTCGGGCTGACGCCGCTCTATCTAAGCTATCGCGACATCCTCGAGACGGTCGAGCGGCTCGAAACAGTCTGCGCGACGCGCGCGTGGGACAAGCCGCAATATCATCGGCGGGCGGCGGTGACATGAGCGACGCGTCGGCACCCTTCCTGCCCAAATCGCGCGTCGCCGCGGTGCAGGCTGCGCCCGTCTTCCTCGACGCCGCGGCGACGGTCGACAAGGCCTGCGCGCTGATCGCCGAGGCCGCGGGCAATGGTGCGAAGCTGGTCGCCTTTCCCGAGGTGTTCGTCGCCGCCTATCCCTATTGGAACTGGCTGATGACGCCGATCGAGGGGGCCGAATGGCACGAGCGGCTGTATCGCGCCTCGATCCTCGTCGAAGGGCCCGAGGTCGCCGCGCTGTGCGACGCCGCGCGCGACCATGGCTGCACGGTCGTGATCGGGATCAACGAGCGCGACCCGGTGAGCGTCGGCACGCTCTATAACACCAACCTGATCATCGGCGCCGACGGCCGCCTGCTCGGGCGCCACCGCAAGCTGGTGCCGACCTGGGCCGAGAAGCTGACATGGGCAGGCGGCGACGGCAGTTCGATCCGCGTCTATGACACGCCCGTGGGGCCGCTCGGCACGCTCGCGTGCGGCGAGAACACCAACACGCTCGCGCGCTTCGCTTTGCTGTCGCAGGGCGAGCTTGTCCACGTCGCCAATTATATCGCGCTGCCCGTCGCCCCCGCCTCCTACAATATGGCCGAGGCGATCCGCATCCGCGCGACCGCGCACAGCTTCGAAGGCAAGGTCTTCACCATCGTCGCCTGCTCGACGGTAAGCAAGGAGATTATTGTGGCGATGAGTGCCGATCGACCGCAGAACCACGACTTGCTGTCGCGCCCGAACAGCGCCTGGTCGGGCATCATCGATCCGCACGGGCACCTCATCGGCGAGCCGCTGATCGATGTCGAGGGCATCGTCTATGCCGACATCGACCTTGGCGAGTGCATCCGGCCGAAGCTGATGCACGACATCATCGGCGGTTATAACCGCTTCGACATCTTCAACCTGACGATCGACCGGACTCCCCGCGCGTCGGCCCTGTTCGTGGACGAACTGCCGCCCGCGACTGACGAGGAGGAGCCGTGATGACTGGCAGTCCCGCCACCATCGACCCGCGCGACGATGTGCTCGGACGGTCGCGCGTCACCGACACGCCCGAACTCACCGCCTTTTACGAGGAACTTGCCGCGCGCAATGCGGGCGCCTTCTGGAAGCGCGCCAACGCGATCGAGCCGTGGGAGCCGGAGACGCGCTACCGTCCGACGCTCTGGCGCTATGACGAGATGCGCGCGATGTGCCTGCGTGCGCTCGATCTGGTGAAGCCCGAGGAAGCGGGGCGCCGCGTTGTCACCCTGCTCAACGACAGCGACGCGGGGCGCGAGAATGTCGCGGTATGCGGCTGGCTGTTCAGCGGGATGCAGGCGATGCGCCCCGGCGAGATCACCCCCGCGCACAAGCACACCGCCTCGGCGCATCGCTTCATCATGGAGGGAAGGGGGGCCTACACTGTCGTCGACGGGCATCACATCACGCTCGGCGCCAATGACTATGTGCTGACCCCGAACGGCGCGTGGCACGACCATGGCGTCGTCGCCGAGGGCGAAGTGTCGATCTGGCAGGACGGGCTCGACATCCCGCTGATGAACAGCCTCGAGACCAATTTCTACGCGGTTTACGACCAGCCGGCGCAGACCGCCGCCTTTCCTGTCGACGACCTGCCGCTGAGCTATGGCGGCGCGGCGCTGCGGCCCGAAGGCGTGCCCGCGTGGGAGCAGCCCTATTCGCCGGTGATGGTCTATCGGTGGGAGACGGTGCGCGACGCGCTGTGGAATCTCGCGAAAGTGTCCGACGGCACGCCATTCGACGGCCATATGATGCGCTATGCGAACCCGCTGACCGGCGGCTGGGCGCTTCAGACGATGGGCGCGCATATGCAGATGCTGAAACCCGGCTTTCGCGGGAAAGCGCACCGCCACACCGGCAATGTCGTCTATAATGTCGCGGGCGGGCGCGGCTATTCGGTCATTGGCGGCGAACGCTTCGACTGGCGGACGCACGACATTTTCTGCGTGCCCGCGTGGATGTGGCACGAGCATGTCAACCTCGACGCGTCCGAGGAAGCCTTCCTCTTCTCGTTCAACGACTTCCCCGTGATGGAGGCGCTCGGCGTCCGGATCGAGGAACCCTATTCCGAAAATGGCGGCCATCAGCCCGCCTGACTTGCAGACAGGACAGAATATGCGCTTTGTGACGTATCGCACGGTCGAGACCGAACCGCGGCTTGGCCTTCTCCACGACGGGCTCGTGATCGACGTCGAATATTTCGGCGACGCGATCGGGCAGGATCTGCCGTCGACGATGCTCGATTTCATCGACCTGGGTCCGATCGGTCTGCGTTTCCTTCGCGAAGCGATCGACAGCGCGACGACCGCCGACCTGATCGGCACTTCGCTGCCCGAAGGCAATGTCTCCTTGCTCGCGCCGATCCCGCGGCCGCGCAAGAATATCTTCGGTATCGGTCTCAACTATACCGAGCATGTTGCTGAATCGGCGCGCAGTCTCGACACGTCGAAGGAATTGCCGCAGCAGCCGGTGATCTTCTCGAAGCCGCCGACCGCGGTGGCCGCGTGGAACGACCCGATCGGCCACAATGCAAAGGTGACGCAGCAGCTCGATTGGGAAACCGAGCTCGCGGTGGTGATCGGCAGCACCGCCCGCAGGGTGACGGAGGCCGACGCGCTGAACCATGTCTTCGGCTATACGGTGATCAACGACGTGTCGGCGCGCGACTGTCGCCGCGCCGGGCAGTGGATCGTGTCGAAGGGGCAGGACGGGTTCGCGCCGATGGGACCGTGCATCGTCACCCGCGACGAGATCGGCGATCCGCACGATCTGAACATCCTGACCCACGTCAATGGCGTGGAAAAGCAGAATAGCAACACACGCTTCATGCTGTTCAATATCAATCAGTTGATCGCCGATATTTCGAGCGTGATGACGCTGGAACCCGGCGACATCATCGCGACGGGGACGCCGGCGGGGGTTGGGGCGGGGCGCGATCCGCAGGAGTTCATGTGGCCCGGCGATGTCGTCGAATGCACCATCGAGGGCATCGGCACGCTCCGCAACCCGATCGTCGCGGCGTGACCTTTCGTCATCCCGGCGCAGGCCGGGATCTCGCCCTCGCGTAACGATGCACCGGCGAGATCCCGGCCTGCGCCGGGATGACGGTTCCTGTATAATCAAGGGGTATCGACATGACCCGACCCATCCGCATCGGGCAGATCGTGCCCAGTTCGAACGTCACCATGGAAACCGAAATCCCGGCGCTGCTCCGCGCACGCGAGGGCGTAGCGTCCGAACGCTTCACCTTCCATTCGTCGCGGATGCGGATGAAGAAGGTGACCAGGGAAGAACTCGCCGCGATGGACGCGGACTCGGACCGCTGCGCGCTCGAACTGTCCGACGCCGCGGTCGACGTGCTCGGCTATGCCTGCCTCGTCGCGATCATGAGCATGGGCGAGGGCTATCACCGCGTCTCGGAAGCGCGCCTCCACCAGCGCACGATCGAGAACGGTCATGCCGCACCGGTGGTCACCAGCGCGGGGGCGCTGATCGAGGGGCTCAAGACGCTGCGCGCGACGCGGATCGCGCTCGTCGCGCCCTATATGAAGCCGCTGACCGAGATGGTCGTCGGTTATATCGCGAAGGAGGGCGTCGAGGTTGCCGACTGGCTGGCGCTCGAAATCCCCGACAATCTGGAGGTCGCGGCGCAGGATCCGGCGAAGCTGCTCGATCATTACAAACGGCTCGACCTGACCGGCATCGACGCGCTGGTGCTGTCGGCGTGCGTGCAGATGCCGTCGCTGCCATCGGTGCAGCGGATTGAGGATGCGACGGGGCTGCCGGTCGTTTCCGCCGCCATCTGCACCGCGCATCAGATGCTCGTGCGCCTCGGGCTGCCGACCGCGATTCCGGACGGCGGCGCCCTGCTGTCGGGGCGCTATTGAAGGCGCGTCTGGACGGGCGGGCGCGTTTTTTGCAGGCTATGCGTCCCGGGGCTTAATCCCCGCCGTCCCGCACCGTAAATTATGTAAAATACGAAGTATTGGCTGGCGGCGCGCGACCCGTTCGCGCGCCGGGGTTTGATCGGTGGCGTTAACTATGATCCGCAATATCATTGAATTTTCACATAAATCCTAGTAAGAAATTTCGTGATTTTGCGTATTTCGCAGCATTGGCAGAGGCTTGGGCTTCGATCTGACGCTGCTTCGATAAGGTGAATAAGATGAACCAACGTCGCTTCTCGGATCCGGTAGAGGAGCAGGACATCGCCGCCAGCACCGATCGTCGCGAAGGCGATCGCTATCGCACGGTCTGGCGGATCGCCAAGGTGATGCGCAACGGCGACGCGGGCCTGTGGCGCGTCCGCAATATCTCCGATCGCGGCATGATGCTCGCCGCCGACGTTCCGATCGCCGTCGGCGAAAAGCTGGAGATCGCGCTTTCCGATACGGTCGTGATCCGCGGCGAGGTCGTCTGGTCCGATGCGGGCCGATGCGGCGTTTCCTTCGACCAGGAGGTCGACGTTGCCGACGTGCTCAAGCAGCTGGCGGCCGAGCAGCGCGCCACCGGCTATCGCCAGCCGCGCCTGCCGGTGCATAGCAAGGCCGAGGCGGTGACCGACGAAGGCGCGGCAACGCCCGTCGAACTGGTCGATCTGTCGCAGAACGGCGCCGGCTTCGTCCACGACGGCCATTTCGAAGTCGGTAAGGAATTCGACCTCATACTCGCGGGCGGCGTCAAGCGCCGCGCCATCGTGCGCTGGTCGCGCGGCGGGCGCGGCGGCCTGTGGCTGACCCAGCCGCTCGACCGTGCCGACCTCGAAAGCATCCGCCGCTTCGAAAGCTAGGGTGGGATTATTCTTGATTAAATGGTCATCCCGGCGAAGGCCGGGATCTCGCCCTCGCAACCGACGCACCGGCGAGATCCCGGCCTTCGCCGGGATGACGATTCAGGTGGCTGCGCCCTTCACGATCTTCGCCCAGGGGTTGAGGTCGGGTTCGGCGACCTTGACCAGCCTGTTGCGGTCGCGGTGCAGGAAGGGCTCGCTCTGGCCCTTCACCATCAACGTCGTGTCAGACACATAGCTCCACGACCCGTCGTCGTGGAAATCGACGGTCAGCTGATAGGCGTCGGTACGGAAAGCGAGCTCGAGGAAAGTCGTCGAGCAGATGCCATATTCGGTTTGCCCGCGCTCCGCCCTGACGACGAGCCGTTTCGCATCGGGTACGGCATGGCCCGCGGCGATCGCGATCTGCCCGCGCGGGATCGCCAGCGTCTGAAGGATCAGCCCGGTCGCGGCTTCGTAGAGCCAGTAACCGACCTGGTCGTGGAAGGCGATGTCCTCCTCGGGCGTGTTGATGTGGACATGATAGCGCAGGCCATAGAAAAGCTGCGGTCCGTTCGCCTGCGGGTCGATTGGCTGCATCTCGATCCGCTCATAATATTGGCGCGTTTCGGGGCCGTCGGCCTTGGGATTGATATCGACCCCGCGCTGGCCTTCCCAAATTCCGGCGAGCCGCCGCAGCGGGCCGAGATTGGCGAGCGTCTCGGGATCGACGTCCTCGGGCTCGGTGAAGATGTCTTCGGGTATTTCCATGTTTTGCCCCAATTTTCTTGTCAGATATCTTCGACGAGTCGCCCGTAAAGCTGCGGCCGGCGGTCACGGAAAAAGCCCATGCCGGCACGGTGTTTCGCCGCGCGGTCGAGGTCGATCGTCTCGACGAGCACGCCGATTTCGCTTGCACCGAAGGCCTGCGTCATGTCGCCCCATTCGTCGGTGATGAAGCTGTGGCCGTAGAAATTGGCGTCGCCTTCGGGCCCGATGCGGTTCGCGGCGATTACCGGCATGCAGTTCGACACGGCATGGCCCTGCATCGCGCGGCGCCACATGCGGCTGGTGTCGAGGTCGGCGTCATAGGGCTCCGATCCGATCGCGGTCGGATAGAAAAGCAGTTCGGCGCCCATCAGCGCCATCGCGCGCGCGCATTCGGGATACCATTGGTCCCAGCAAACGCCGACGCCGATGCGGGTGCCGAAGACGTCCCACACCTTGAAGCCGGTGTTGCCGGGGCGGAAATAATATTTTTCCTCATAACCCGGGCCGTCGGGAATATGGCTCTTGCGATAGGCGCCCATGATCGCCCCGTCGGGGCCGATCATCGCGAGCGTGTTGTAATAATGCGGCCCGTCCTTCTCGAAAAAGCTCGTCGGGATCGCGACTTTCAGCTGGGCGGCGAGCGCCTGCATCCGGGCGACGCTCGGATGCTCGGTCGTCGGGCGCGCGTTCGCGAACAGTTCTTCCTCCTCGACCTGGCAGAAATAGGGGCCTTCGAAGAGTTCGGGCGGCAGGATGACCTGCGCGCCCTGCGCCGCCGCTTCCTCGACCAGCGCCGAGACGGCTTCGATGTTCGGTTCGACGGGGCCGGGCAGCGGAAGCTGCAGCGCGGCGACGGTGATGGTGCGGGTCATGGGGCGGATATAGGGGAGGGATCGGACGATGCCAGAATAAAGTCGATCGGGGAAAGCCGTCGCCCCCGCGAAGGGGGGGCGTTGCCGGCCTTGCCGTCCGTTGCTGCGTCAACCTCCAGCGGCCCCCGCCTTCGCGGGGGCGACGATGGCTAGCTGGGAAGCTGCTGGCTCGAGCAGTGGAAGCTGCCGCCGCCGACGATGATCCCGCGCGCGGGCACGCCAACCACGCGGCGGTCGGGGAAGAGCGCGGCGAGCGTGTCGACCGCGGCGCGATCGTTCGCCACGTCATAGGTTGGCACGACGACGACGCTGTTGCCGATATAGAAGTTCATATAGCTCGCCGCCGCGATCTCGCCGCCGATCTCGACGCGGCCGGGCGAGGGCAGATCGACGATCTCAACCCCGCCAAACGCTGCGGTGCGCGCGCGCGCGTCGGCATAGATGGCGGCGTTGGGGTCGTCCCCGCCCGCCACGACGGGCAGCGCGAGCCGCCCTTCGCCGACGAAGCGCGCGAGATTGTCCACATGGCCGTCGGTATGGTCGCCGACGAGTCCCTTGCCGAGCCACAACAGCCGTTCGATCCCGAGCGACTGGTGCAGCCGCACCGCGATGTCCTCGCGGGTCAGCGTCGGATTGCGGTTGCTGTTGAGCAGGCACTCCTCGGTCGTGACGCAAAGGCCGGTGCCGTCGACGTCGATGCCGCCGCCTTCGAGCACCCAGTCCTGATCGTCGACCGGCAAGCCGCTTTCGCGTGCCAGCGCGGCGCCGACTTCCTGGTCGCCCGGCATGACGAATTTCTCGCCCCACCAGTTGAACCGGAAGTTGCGTGCCCGGCGCGCCGCGCCCGTTCCCGCGATGATCGGCCCGGTATCGCGCAGCCAGATGTCGCCGAGCGGCTGGACGAGGATCTTCACGCCCGGATCGACGAGCGCGGCGGCGATGTCCGCCTGCCGCGCATCGTTGACCACCAGCCGCACCTCTTCGCCGCGGCCGCCGTCGTGGACGGCATTGGCAAAGGCGGCGACGTCGCGCCGGCCTTTGTCGATCGCCCCCGCCCACTCCTCGGCGAGGTGGGGGAAGCCGATCCACACAGCGTCGTGCGGCGCCCATTCGGCTGGCATACGGAGGGTCATCTTGCTCAAATCCTCTTTCGTCATTGCGACCCTGGCGAAAGCCGGGGGAAGCAATCCAGGGCGGTTTACGCCGCTCTGGATTGCCGCGTCCCCCGGATCAAGTCCGGGGTCCTCGCAATGACGAAGGTGCGACTATCGTTATTTGCCGGCGCGCGACTTGTCGCGGGCGGCGCGGAATTCGTCGCCCTCGACCCAGTTCGGCCACGCGTCGGTCATCGCCAGCATCCGGCCCGCGGCATAATAGAGGCGCAGGTCCGACATCATGCCGTCCCAGTTGGTGATCGCCTCATATTCGTCGCCCGGCGCGTGATAGCGGTTCTTTTCATAGTCTGCGGCGGCCTTCTTGCCGGCCTCGGCCCCGCCTTCGACCAGTTCGTCGCCGCTGCCGAAGTTGAACATCGGCACGCCGAGCTTGGCGAAGCTGAAATGGTCCGAACGGTAATAGAAACCCTTTTCGGGGGTCGGTTCGGCCTTGACCGTGCGGCCCGACATCTTGGCGAGCTTTTCGACATAGGCGTCGAGTTCGGACTTGCCGCCGCCGACGACGACGATGTCCTTCGTCGGGCCGATGGCGTTCAGTGCATCCATGTTGACGCCGCCGACGGTCTGCGCGAGCGGGAAGATCGGGTTTTCGGCATAATATTTCGAGCCGAGCAGGCCCGATTCCTCGGCGGTCACCGCGAGGAAGACGATGCTGCGATCGGGCGCGCCCGCCTTTTGGAAGGCCTGTGCCAGCGTCACGAGGCCGGCGATGCCGCTCGCATTGTCGACCGCGCCGTTGCAGATGTCGTCGCCATCGACCGGCGTGCAGCGGCCGAGGTGATCCCAGTGGCCGGTGTAGAGGACATATTCGTCGGGACGCTTGGCGCCCGGCAGCACGCCGATGACGTTGCGCGACATCTTCTTCGAAATCTGGTTATCGAAACTGAAGTTCGCCTTCACGCCGGTGAGCGCGACGGGCTTGAAACCCTTCTTCTTGGCGGCCTCGCGCAGCGCGTCGAAATCCTGCCCGGCGCTCGCGAACAATTCCTTCGCCTTGGGAAGCTGGATCCAGCCGTTGGCGACGGTCTGGTCGGCGCCGCCATTCTTGCTTTCGGCCAGATATTGCGTGCCGGTGTTGCTCGATTCGACGACGTTCCAGCCATAGGCGGCGGGTTCGGTGTCGTGGACGATCAGCACCGCCGCGGCGCCCTGTCGCGCCGCTTCCTCATATTTGTAGCTCCAGCGGCCGTAATAAGTCATCGCGCGGCCGTTGAATTCGCCCTTGGCTTCCTTGGTCTGCCAGTCGGGATCGTTGACGAGGACGACGACCGTCTTCCCCTTCACGTCGAGCCCGGCATAGTCGTTCCAGCCCTTTTCGGGGGCGTTGATGCCATAGCCGACGAAGACGACATCGCTGTCCTTGACCTCGGTCTTGGGCTGCACGCGATAGCTGAACGCGACATAATCCTTCGCATATTGCGCGGTGACCGGCGTCTTGCCGCCGGTGAAGCTCAGCGGGGTTGCGTTCTTCGCGGTGATCTCGACCAGCGGCACGTCCTGCGTCCACTTGCCGTTGTTCCCGGGCTTCAGCCCCGCTTCCTCATATTTCTTGATGATATAGGCGACGGTCTTTTCCTCGCCCGCGGTGCCGGGCGCGCGGCCCTCATAAGCGTCGGACGACAATTCCTTGGTCACTTCCTGAAGCGTCGCGAGCGACAGTTCGGGGATTTCGACGTCGGGAATCGCGGCGGCGGACGTGGCCGTCTTGTCCGACGCGTTGCACGCGGCAACGGTCAGGAGAACCGCAAGGGCTGCGGTCGATCGGGGGAAACGAAGCATGGAAATTCCTCAGGCTTTGGTATTCGACCGCGGACTTGTGCCAGTCCGGTGCCGGGCGCGCAAGCATCGCTTGCGCCGCTATCGGTGCTTGGAAAAGCGGACGCCGGGTTCTAGGGAGGCAAAAGGGGACTGGATAACAGGGGGATAGAGATGCGGGGGCGCTGGCTATATTTGCTGGGTTTAGGGATCGTCGCGGGGGCGGCGCAGGCGCAAGAGGCCGACATCGCGCGCCGCTTCGGCACGCTCGACGGCGTGACGCAAGTCAGCCTGTCGCCCGATGGGCAACGGCTCGCCTTTCTGGCACCTAACAAGGGGCTCGCGAACGATCTGTTCGTGGTCGATATTGCCGACGGGGCCTCCCCCCGCCGCATCTTGCGCGCGAGCGGCGATCCCGAAATCCTGCGATGGTGCAGATGGGCGACCGACGCGCGTCTCATCTGTCAGATCGGCGGCCGGGAAAAGGTGGGCGAATTCATCTATGGCTTTTCGTCCTTGCTGGGTGTCGATGCGGCGGGTGGCAACGTCAAGTCGCTGAGCACGCGGCGAGGCGATAACGCGCTGGGAATCGATTTTCGCGGAGGCAGTGTCATCGACTGGCAGCCCGGACCGCCCGACAGCGTGTTGATGATGCGCAGCCATGTTCCCGAGGCGAACCGCCGCACCGCTTCGCTGATCACCAAGGACGAACAGGGGATGGGAGTCGACCTGGTGAATGTCGTCGCAGGATCGGTGAAGGTCGTGGAGAAACCGAGGCGCGACACCATCGAATATATTACCGACGGCAAAGGCAAGGTGCGCATCATGGGCACTCAGCCGATGGAAGGACGGACCGACAACCTCAGCCGCATCGTGCGCTATTTCTACAAGCCCGCGGATGGCGGTGACTGGCAGCAACTGTCGTCGCTCGACACGCTGTCGCGTGAAGGATTCGAGCCATGGACGGTCGATGCCGCCACCAATCGTGCGATCGGTTTCGGCAAGATCGACGGCCGTCTCGCCGTCATGGCGGTGAAGCTCGACGGGACGGGGAAGGGCGAAACGCTCTATCGCCATCCCGAAGTCGATGTCGACGGGCTGGTTCGCGTCGGCCGCGACCAGCGCGTCGTGGGTGCGACCTATGCCACCGACCGCCGCCAGATGGTGACGACCGACACCAAGGTCGCGGCGATGGCCGACTCGCTGTCGCGCGCGCTCGGTGGACGCCAGGTCTATTTCATCGATGCGTCGGCCGATGAATCGCAATGGCTGTTATGGGCCGGATCGGACATCGATCCGGGGCGTTATTATCGCTACACGCCCGCGGCGAAACAACTCCGCCCGCTGCTTGAAGACCGGCCCCTGCTGTCGGGACTGACGCTCTCGCCGGTCAAGGCCATACGCTATCCGGCGTCCGATGGCACAATGGTCCCCGGTTACCTGACTCTCCCGCCGGGGCGCAGCGATGCCAGGGGCTTGCCGGCGATCGTGATGCCGCATGGCGGGCCCTCGTCGCGCGACGAATGGGGGTTCGACTGGCTCGCGCAATATTTCGCCCAGACGGGTTTTGCGGTCGTCCAGCCCAATTACCGCGGCTCGTCGGGCTATGGCGATCAATGGTATCAGAACAATGGTTTCCAGTCGTGGAAGGTCGCGATCGGCGACGTGAACGATGCCGGCCGCTGGATATTGGCGCAAGGGGCCGATCCCGCCAAACTATCGATCGTCGGCTGGTCGTACGGTGGCTATGCGGCGTTGCAGTCGGGAGTCGTTGCACCCGGCCTGTTTCGCGCGATAGTGGCGATCGCGCCGGTGACCGATCTCGGCAGGCTGAAGACCGAAAGCACGCGTTATACCAACGGCGCGATCGTCCGCGATTTCATCGGTTCGGGGCCGCACATCCGTGAAGGATCGCCCGCGCAAAATGCCGACCGTATCACAGCGCCGGTGCTGATGTTCCATGGCACACTGGACCAGAATGTCGACATCGATCAGGCACGGATCATGCGCGGGGCGCTGCTTTCTGCGGGGAAAAAGGCCGAACTGGTCGAATATCCCGGGCTCGCGCACGGTCTGGGCGACAGCGACACGCGCACTGCGATGCTTGCGCAGATTACGAAATTCCTGCCGCACTAAACGAAAAGGGGCGGCCCGTTCCCGGACCGCCCCCTGCAATTCGCAATCGCAACCCGATCAGCGCGAATAGAATTCGACGACCAGGTTCGGTTCCATCTTCACCGGATAGGGCACTTCGTCGAGCGTCGGGACGCGGACGAAGGTCGCCTTGGTGCCGTCGATGGCGAGATATTCGGGCAGGTCGCGCTCGGGCAGGCTCTGCGCTTCGGCGACCAGCGCCATTTCCTGCGCCTTCTTGCCGAGGGTGACTTCGTCGCCCGGCTTCACGAGGCGGCTCGCGATGTTGCACTTCACGCCATTTACATAGACGTGGCCGTGGCTGACGAGCTGGCGCGCCGAGAAGATGGTCGGCGTGAACTTCGAACGATAGACGACGGCGTCGAGGCGGCGTTCGAGCAGGCCGATCAGGTTCTGGCCGGTGTCGCCCTTCATGCGCGAGGCTTCGAAATAATTCTTC
The DNA here is from genome assembly GCF_900078365.1 of uncultured Sphingopyxis sp. NCBI lineage: Bacteria > Pseudomonadati > Pseudomonadota > Alphaproteobacteria > Sphingomonadales > Sphingopyxidaceae > Sphingopyxis > uncultured Sphingopyxis sp. The sequence continues at coordinate 2,375,055 of NZ_LT598653.1, read as the reverse complement.
TTGAACTGCTTTTCGGTGATGTCGCCGTAATAGCCCTTCAGCTTCTGCTTCGCGCGGAGCTGGATGCCGAAGTCCGACATCTTGCCCTTGCGGCGCTGGCCGTGCTGGCCGGGGCCATATTCGCGGCGGTTGACCGGGCTCTTCGGGCGACCCCAGATGTTTTCACCCATCCGGCGGTCGAGTTTATACTTGGCGCTCTGGCGCTTCGACATTGTCGTCTCCAATTTGCTCTTGTGCCGAAGGATTTCGGCTCGTTCCCGGGTCGCACCATATGGAAGGCTTCCATATGCGACCGCCGCTTCACCGGGGTGCGGGGTCCATTGCGAAGGCGCGCGGTTAGACGGGGAGGGCGGCAAAGTCAAGCGGCAAGCCCGCCGCTCGACAGCGGCGAAAAAGCCGCTAAAGGCAACGCGCATGACGTCCGCCAAACTTCCCGAACCCAAACGTCCCGAACAGTGCGAAACCATGACCGAAGTCCGTGCCGGCGTCGACGAGGTCGACCGCCAGCTGGTCGCGCTGCTCGTCCGCCGCTTCGGCTATATGGACGCCGCCGCGCGGATCAAGACCGACCGCCGCACGGTTCGCGACGACGCGCGCAAGGCCCAGGTGCTCGACAATGTCGCGCGCGCGGCCGAAGCCGCCGGGCTGGAGCCCGCGCGGCTGCGGGCGGTGTGGAACGAACTGGTCGAACAGTCGATCGCCTATGAGGCAATCCAGTGGGATTGCCTGCGCGCCAACGGCTGATTTCAGTTGGCGGCGCCGGCGGACGGTGCGTCGCTTGCAGCTTGTTCCGCTTCCGCCTTGGGTTTCGCGGGCTCGGTGACAGTCCGGCAAACCCGCTTCGGCACGGTGCTGCCGGTAACTTCGATCTTTTCACAAATCTTTTTGGTTTTTACCGGTTTCGCCGGAGCGGCATCGGTCGCGCTGGTGGAGGTCGCCGCCAAGGCAAGGGAAAGTAATGCGGAAATCATAAGGTTATTCGCTCTCCCAAAAGGAGCGGGCCTTCTAGGGGCGTGATGCGCCTTTGTCGAGATCGATACTCAACGTGATCTTGGCGTCCGGCCAAGCGCCGTAATAATGCCGTGCATCATGCGGATGTCATTATACGACCAGCCCGTCTTGGTCAGTGCGGTGCGCAAGGTCCGCAGTGTCATTTCACGCCGTTCGGGCGGAAAGAAATAACCGCTCTTGTCGAGGTCGCGGACCAGGTGCTGGGTGAATTCTTCGAGCACGCCATGTTCCGCCGGGGGATCCAGCGGCACTTCGGGCGGGCTCGCCAGCGCGACGCCCTTGGACCATTCATAGGCTAGCAGGATCACCGCCTGCGCAAGGTTCAGTGAAGCAAATTCGGGGTTGATCGGAACGGTGACAATCTTGTGCGCCAGCGTCACGTCGTCGGTTTCGAGCCCTGAGCGTTCGGGCCCGAAGACATAGGCCGCGCGCCCCGCGCTGGCGTGGACCTCGCGCGCCGCGGCTTCGGGAGTGAGCACGGGCTTGGTCACGCCCCGCTTGCGCACGGTGGTGGCATAGATGGCCGTGCAATCGGCGACCGCGTCAGCGAGCGTATCGAAAACCCGGGCCTCGGCCAGCACATCGTCCGCGCCCGACGCCGCCGGGCCCGCATCGGGGTTCGGCCAGCCATCGCGCGGGGCGACGAGACGCAGTTCGGTGAGACCGAAATTGAGCATCGCGCGCGCCGCCTTGCCGATGTTCTCACCAAGCTGCGGACGAACGAGGACGATGACGGGGGGCGGTGCGGCCCGCGTTTCGGCGCTCTCCTCTTCCCGTATCCCCGAGCGAAGACGAGGGGCTCCGCCGAGCGAAGTCGAGGCGCGGGCTCGGCGCTCGGCCGGCGGAACGGACGCACGTTTCAACCGGTCCCAGTCCCTCGCTATCAGGGCTTCCTTTTTGGTGCGCGACCAATTTTTGATCTTGAGCTCGGCCGCCTTGGCTTCTTCGCGGGTGTCGAACGCTTCGGCCCAGACGAGTTCGATGGACCGGCGCGTCGATGTATAGCCACCCAGAACGCCTTCTTGATGTTGATAGACGCGCTTGTCCAGATCGTCGGTATGGCCGGTGTAATAGCTGCGGTCGGCGCAGTGCAGAAGATAAACCCAAAAAGTCATATGTCGCTTGCCCGCGCGTTTCTCGCTTCGCTCGAAATGGCCCCTCGTCTTCGCTCGGGGATACGGCTTCTAATTTGCCTTGCTCACGACCCGTTCTTGTGCGCCGCCTCGGTGATCGTCGAGGCGAACTCCTCGAAATCCTTGGCTTCGGTGAAGTCGCGATAGACGCTGGCGAAGCGGATATAGGCGACATTGTCGAAACCCTTGAGCGCCTCCATCACCATCGCGCCGATCTGTGCGGCATGCACTTCGCTCTCGCCCGAGGTTTCGAGCTGGCGCTGGATGCCCGACACCAGCCGTTCGATGCGCGCGCCGTCGATCGGGCGCTTGCGGCACGCGATCTGGACGCTGCGCATCAATTTCTCGCGGTCGAAGGGCTCGCGCGTCCCGCCGGTCTTGAGCACCGCGACCTCGCGCAGCTGAATGCGCTCGAAGGTCGTGAAGCGCGCGCCGCAATCCTCGCACTGGCGGCGGCGGCGGATCGCCGCGCCGTCCTCGGTCGGACGGCTGTCCTTCACCTGGCTGTCTTCATGTCCGCAATAGGGGCAGCGCATAGGCTTAGCGTTTCACCCGCGTATAAAGTGCAATGGCAGCGCCCGTGAACAGACCGACCGGCCAGGTGACGACGGGGAGCACCGCGCCCGCGATCGCACCGACGACCCCGCCGGTCAGCACGGGGCGCGTCGAGGGATGGTCGATCCCCTGCTTTCCCATCGCCTTGACCTCTTCGATCGTCAGTTCGACCAGCGTCGGCTCCTCGGGGTGCTGGCGCGCCATCGCCTTATCCCTGATAGATGGGGAAGCGTTCGCACAGCGCGCGGACGCGGCCGCGGACCTCCGCCTCGACATCGGCGTCGCCATGCTCGCCCTTGTCGCGCAGCGCCTCGAGCACGTCGGCGACCATGTCGCCGATTTCTTCGAACTCGGCGATGCCGAAGCCGCGCGTCGTGCCCGCAGGCGATCCGACGCGGATGCCGCTGGTCTTGACCGGCGGCAGCGGGTCGAAGGGAATGCCGTTCTTGTTGCAGGTGATCGCGCTGCGCTCGAGCGCCTCGTCGGCGTCGCGGCCGGTGATGCCGAGCGGGCGCAGGTCGATCAGCGCGAGGTGCGTGTCGGTGCCGCCCGCGACGACGTCGGCGCCGCGCGCCTTCAGCCGGTTCGCGAGCGCCTGCGCATTGGCGATCGTCGCCTTCGCATAGGTTTTGAATTCGGGGCGCAGCGCCTCGCCGAACGCGACCGCTTTGGCGGCGATGACGTGCATCAGCGGGCCACCCTGCAGCCCGGGGAAGACCGCCGAGTTGATGCGCTTGGCGATCGCTTCGTCATTGGTGAGGATCATGCCGCCGCGCGGGCCGCGCAGCGTCTTGTGCGTCGTCGTCGTGACGACATGCGCATGTTCCATCGGCGAGGGGTGCGCGCCGCCCGCAACGAGACCGGCGAAATGCGCCATGTCGACCATCAACAGCGCGCCGACATCGTCGGCGATGGCGCGGAAGCGCGCGAAGTCGAGCGTGCGCGGATAGGCCGAGCCGCCCGCGATGATCAGCGAGGGGCGATGTTCCTTCGCCAGCGCCTCGACCTGGTCGAAATCGACGAGATGGTCGTCGGGGCGCACGCCATATTGCACGGCATTATACCATTTGCCTGACATGGCGGGCGGCGCGCCATGGGTCAGGTGGCCGCCGGCGTCGAGGCTCATGCCCATGATCGTCGCGCCGGGCTTGGTCAGCGCGAGCATCACCGCGCCGTTCGCCTGCGCGCCCGAATGCGGCTGGACGTTGACGAAGCCGGCGTCGAACAGCTGCTTCGCACGGTCGATCGCGAGGGTTTCGACCTCGTCCGACGGCGCGCAGCCCTGATAATAGCGACGGCCCGGATAGCCTTCGGCATATTTGTTGGTGAAGACCGACCCCTGCGCTTCGAGCACCGCTTTCGAAACGATATTCTCCGACGCGATCAGTTCGATCTGATATTGCTCGCGTTCGAGTTCATGTTTCATTGCCGCAGCAACCGCGGGGTCGACGGTGCCGACGCCGTCGGTGAAATAGCCGGCCGATTTGATGGGCTTGTCGAGCGTGTCTGTGGTCATCGGCTGGTCTCCAGTTGGGGCGGATTGGACAATTTGTCGACGCGGCGCGCGTGGCGGTCGCCGGCGAAATCGGTGGAAAGGAAGGCGTCGAGGCAGGCTTTCGCCATGTCGATGCCGGTCAGGCGCGCGCCCATCGCCATGACGTTCGCGTCATTATGCTCGCGCGCGAGTTTCGCCGACAGCGGCTCGGACACGAGCGCGCAGCGTGCGGCGGGGTTGCGGTTGACCGAAATCGAAATGCCGATCCCCGAACCGCAGAGCGCGACCCCGCGTTCCGCGCGGCCATCGGCGATCGCGGCGCCAAGCCGGTAGCCATAGTCGGGATAATCGACGCTTTCGGGGCCATTGGTGCCCAGGTCCTCGACCTCATGTCCTTTTTCGCGCAGCCAGTCGGCAAGCAGGGCTTTGAGTTCGTAAGCGGCGTGGTCGGAGGCGATGGCGATGCGCATGATGCGGCTCCCGCGGGGCATAAGGGAATCGATGAGCGCCCTTTAGGGGAAGGCGCGGGACTTTGCCATAAGCGAGGTGGCAAATTTGTGACGGCGCCGGTAAGGCCGCGCCATGTCCGACGCGATTATGTCCATCCTGATGCTGACCGGCGTGCTGCTGACCGGCGGCGCGATCCTCGTCTTTCGAGGGGGCGACCGCCGCCGCGCGCTGCTGATGCTGATCGCCGCGCTGGTGATGTTCGCCAATGTCGCCGTGTGGCTGGTGCCGGTGAAATAGAAGAAAATTCCTCCCTGCCGCGAAGCGGTGGGGAGGGGGACCGCCGCAAAGCGGCGGTGGAGGGGCTGAAACGTCGCGTCATAAGCCCCTCCGTCAGCGCTTCGCGCTGCCACCTCCCCATGGCTTCGCCACAGGGAGGAGCTTGTTATCAGCGGATCGGCGAATCGGGGGCGAGCCGCATATCGAGGTAATTATCGAGCGACTTCATCAGCTGATCGAGCTCATGCTCGAAGAAATGGTTCGCGCGCGGGATCTCGTCGTGATGGATCGTGATGCCCTTTTGCGTGCGCAGCTTGTCGACCAGCTTCTGCACCGCGCTCGGCGGCACGATCTCGTCCTGCCCGCCCGCGACGATGATGCCCGACGAGGGGCAGGGGGCGAGGAAGCTGAAGTCGTACATGTTCGCCGGCGGCGCGACCGACAGGAAGCCGCGGATTTCGGGGCGGCGCATCAAAAGCTGCATGCCGATCCACGCGCCGAAGCTGAAACCCGCGACCCAGGTGGTCTGCGCCTCGGGGTGGATCGACTGGACCCAGTCGAGCGCCGAAGCGGCGTCGGAGAGTTCGCCGATGCCATTGTCGAACGTGCCCTGGCTGCGGCCGACGCCGCGGAAGTTGAAGCGCAGCACCGCGAAGCCGCGCGCGACGAAGCTCTTGTACATCGCCTGCGTGATGCGGTCGTTCATCGTGCCGCCGCCCTGCGGGTGCGGGTGGAGGATCAGCGCGACCGGTGCGCGCGGGCGCGGCGGGGGCGAGAAGCGGCCTTCGATGCGGCCCTCGGGGCCGGGGAAAATGACGTCGGGCATGGGCGCACCTTCTATATGTCTTGGGCTTGCCAGTGATTCGCCGAGGGGCGGGGTGGCGGAGCGGGATTGGCGCCTATATAGAAAATAGGTCTCAACATGCAACTTTTGCGAATCGTTCTCAATAAGAGTTGGGAGGCGTCCATTTTCGCCGTTCGCATCTAGCGAAGTCGAGATGCCTATCGGTTGTACGCGCCTTAAAGGTGTCTCGACTTCGCTCGACACGAACGGGATTAGAGGGCAGATGCGCCCCATGATTTACCTCGATTACCAAGCCACGACGCCGCTCGCTCCGGAAGCGCGCGAGGCGATGTTGCGCTGGCTCGAAGGGCCCGGGGAGGAGGATGGTTTCGCCAACCCGTCGAGCACGCACAAGGCGGGCCGGGCTGCCGCCGCGGCGGTCGAAGTGGCGCGCGATCAGGTCGCGGCGCTGCTGCCCCCGGGCGGGCGGGTCTTCTTCACCTCGGGCGCGACCGAGGCACTCAACTGGGCGCTGCTGCGCGGCGCCGAGGCGATGCCGGGCGGCGTCGCGGGGCTCAGCATCGAACATGCCGCGTCGCTCCAGTGCCTCGAGCGGCTGAATGCCGCGATCCTGCCGGTCGATGGCGAGGGGCTGGCCTTGCCGCCCGGCGACGCACTGATCCCCGAGAACGGCATTGTCGCGACGATGCTGGTGAACAACGAGGTGGGGACGATCCAGCCCGTCGTCGACTTCGCCGCTGCCGCCCATGCCAGGAACAGCCTGCTGCTCTGCGACGCGGTGCAGGGCTATGGCCGCGTCGCGATTCCCGACGGGCCCGACCTCATTACGATCTCCGCACACAAGATTCACGGGCCGAAGGGCATCGGTGCGCTGTGGGTCAGGGACGGCGTCGACCTGCCGCCGCTGATGTTCGGCGGCGCGCAGGAGCAGGGGATGCGCTCGGGCACCGTTTCGCCGGCGCTGTGCGCGGGTTTCGGCGCCGCCGCCGCGCTCGCCGCCGAACGCTTCGACAAGGACGCCGAGCATGTCGAACGGCTCTGGTCGCTTGCGCGCGACCTGCTCCCCGAATGGACGCTCAACGGCGCCGAAAGCCCACGCTACCATGGCAATCTCAACGTCCGGCGCGAGGGCGTGAACGGCCTGCGCCTGATGTCCGACGCGCGCGACGTCGCCTTTTCGCTCGGCAGTGCGTGCGGCAGCGGGTCGGGCAAGGTCAGCCATGTGCTGCGCGCGATGGGCGTCAGCGAAGCCGACGCGCGCGCCTCGATCCGCCTCGGCTGGGGGCGCTATACGAGCGAGCAGGAGTTGCGCGATGGCCTCTCCGCCATCAGGGCCGCCGCGCGCCTGCAGGGCGTGAACTGATGCGCGTCACCTTCATCCACGCCGACGGCAAGGGGCGCACCGAGGCCGAAGCCGAGCCGGGCTCGATCCTGCTCGACGTCGCGCAGGCGCATCTGATGCCGCTCGAAGGGACGTGCGAGGGCCAGATGGCCTGCTCGACCTGCCATGTCATCGTGGCGAAAGAGGATTTCGACCGCCTGCCGCCCGCGAGCGAGATGGAAGAGGATATGCTCGACCTCGCCGCCGGAGTGCGCCGCACCAGCCGCCTGTCGTGCCAGATCGTCCTGACCGACGATCTCGACGGGCTGACCGTCCATATCCCGGCCGAAAGCCGCAATATGCAGGGGCCGCGGTGACGGTTTTTGGCCGGGGGCGGACGTTGAGAGAAGAAAGCCCCTGCCCTTCAGGGGAGGGGTTGGGGTGGGGGCCATCGGCCTTGCGCGAGGTCGATGGCCCCCACCCCACTGCGACTAGGCAGCAAGCTGCCAAGTCTTCGTTGCCCCTCCCCTGAAGGGGAGGGGCTTGATGGAACCTAACGTCAGCTCCCCACCCCAAACCTGACATAGTACGGCTTAATGCGACCGATCTTGCAATTCTCCGCCGCCGCCGCCATATGCGCGGCGGGAGTCGGGCGGACGCAGTCTTCGCCAACCCGGTCAGGTCCGGAAGGAAGCAGCCGCAACGAATTCGCTGCGGGTCGTTCCGGCTCCCACCTCCAGACTATCGTCAGACTTCATCATCACCCCGGACTTGATCCGGGGTCCCGCTTTTCACCGTCGCTGAGCGGGACCCCGGATCAAGTCCGGGGTGACGCGGTTTGATCTACCCTTATTCCCCTTCGACAAGCGCTCCGGCCGCCCCTAAGACAGACCCCATGAGCGATTCCGCCGACGACGAAACTCCGATGCTGGGAATGGACCTGCCCGAGACGGCGCCGCAGCCGTCGTCGGGCCCCTACCGCGTCCTTGCCCGCAAATATCGCCCGCAGACCTTTGCCGAACTGATCGGGCAGGACGCGATGGTGCGCACGCTCGGCAACGCGATCGCGCGCGACCGGCTGGCGCATGCCTTTCTGATGACCGGGGTGCGCGGGGTCGGCAAGACGTCGACCGCGCGCCTGATCGCGAAGGCCTTGAACTGCATCGGCCCCGACGGGCAGGGTGGGCCGACCATCGACCCGTGTGGCGTGTGCGAGCCGTGCCGCGCGATCACCGAAGGGCGCCATATCGACGTGATCGAGATGGACGCCGCGTCGAACACCGGCGTCGACGATGTGCGCGAGATCATCGAGGCAGTGCGCTACGCCGCGGTCTCGGCGCGCTACAAGATCTATATCATCGACGAAGTGCATATGTTGTCGCGCAACGCGTTCAACGCGCTGCTGAAAACACTCGAAGAACCGCCGCCGCACGTCAAATTCCTGTTCGCGACGACCGAGGTCAACAAGGTGCCGGTGACGGTGCTGTCGCGCTGTCAGCGGTTCGACCTCCGCCGCATCACGCCCGACATGCTGTTCGCGCATTTCAGCGCGATTTTGCAGAAGGAGGGCGTCGAGGCCGAGGCGCCGGCGATCTGGCTGATCGCCAATGCCGCCGAGGGTTCGGTGCGCGATGGCCTGTCGATCCTCGATCAGGCGATCGCGCACGCCGACCTCGACGGTGGCGGCAAGATCGGCGCCGATCAGGTGCGCATCATGCTCGGCCTGTCGGACCGCACCTCGATCGCGCAGTTGATGGCGGCGATCCTCGACGGCGATGCGGGCGGGGCAATCGACCTCGCGCGCGGGCAATATGCGCTCGGGATCGAGCCTGTCGCGATGGTGCGCGGGCTGATGGACCTGACGCACGCGATCACGCTCGCCAAAGTGTCGCGCCACGACGATCCCGCGCTTGCTGCATCGGACCGCGAACGCATCGGCGATTGGGCGCAAAAGCTTGGTTTCGCGCCGCTCAACCGCCTCTGGCAGTTGCTACTCAAGGGGCATGAAGAGGTGCTCCGCGCGAATAATCCGCTCGAGCATCTCGAAATGCTGCTGCTGCGCGTGATCTACGCCGCGTCGCTGCCCGATCCGGGCGAGCTTGCGAAGCTGCTCGAAAAGGGTGGCGTCCCGGCGACGCCGATGGTCGCGCCGGCCGCACCCGCGGGGCAAGGCGATACCGTCGCGGCGGCGCCCATCGATGCGCCCGCAGCCGAAGCCCCGGCTTCGGCGCTGACCATCGCGCAGATCCACCAGCTTCTCGAAGGCACGGGAAATCATCAGCTTGCCTTGCAAGTCTACGATCATCTCGAGATTCTCGAACTTGAACCGGGCTTGATCGTCCATGCGCCTGCGCCCGCGCTCGACGGTGATTTCGCGCGTAAGCTCGGCGAGGCGCTGCTCAAGGAGACGGGAAGCCGCTGGCAGGTTCGCGTCGGTGAAGGCGATGCGCGCCCGAGTCTCGGGCAGATGAAGGCGGCGAAGCTCGCCGACAATGACGCGCGGATTCGCGAACTGCCCGTTGTGAAGGCCGCTCTGGCCGCTTTCCCCGATGCGAGGCTTGTCGAAGGCGACGACAATCGCCATAGGTCGCACCCATGAAATCGATCGAAGAAATGATGAAGGCGGCGCAGGAAGCGGCCGCGACCGTGCAGGCGCAGATGCAGGAGGCGCAGGCGAAGCTCGACAGCGTCGAGGTCGAAGGTGTCTCGGGCGGAGGCCTCGTCAAGATCACCGCGACCGCAAAGGGGCGGATCAAGGCGATCCACATCGACGACAGCCTGATCGTGCCCGCCGACAAGCAGATGCTTGAGGATTTGCTCGCCGCCGCGTTCAACGACGCGCGCGAAAAGGCCGACGCCGCGAGCAACGAGGAAATGGGCAAGATGACGAGCGGCCTGCCGCTGCCGCCGGGGTTCAAGCTGCCGTTTTGACCAACCGTCGCCCCCGCGAAGGCGGGGCCGCCGTCGTTTTACGCTGCGGCGCAGTATCGGGCCGCTAGCGGCCCCCGCCTTCGCGGGGGCGATGTTATTCTTCCTGTTCAGCACTGCGTCATTGAACCGCTGGCAAGTTACGCCATATTAGCGACGAACCACCTATAAGAAGGGCGGTGCGCCCGGTCGCGGGGCCCGTCCAGGAGCCGTAATGACGCAATCTTATCCCCTTCTTCCGCTGCGTGACATCGTCGTTTTCCCGCACATGATCGTGCCGCTGTTCGTCGGCCGCGACCGTTCGGTCGCCGCGCTCGAAGCGGCGATGGAATCCGACAAGGAAATCTTCCTCGTCGCCCAGCTCGATCCCGGCGAGGACGACCCGCAGCGCGACGACCTTTACGACACCGGCGTGATCGCCACCGTGTTGCAGCTTCTGAAGCTTCCCGACGGCACCGTCCGTGTGCTCGTCGAGGGCAAGGAGCGTGCGAAGCTGCTCGGCCTCGCAGACGAGGACAAGGCGGTGATGGCGAGCGTCAAGCCGATCGCCGACACCGCCGACGACAGTGTCGATACCGCCGCGCTGATGCGTTCGGTCGTCGATCAGTTCGAAAATTACGCCAAGCTCAACAAGAAGATGCCCGCCGAAACCGCGGTCCAGCTGTCGCAGATCGACGACGCCTCGCGCCTCGCCGATTCGGTTGCGGGGAATCTCAACATCAAGGTTTCCGACAAGCAGGCCTTGCTCGTCGAGGATGCGCCGTCGAAGCGGCTCGAAATGGTCTTCGCCTTCATGGAGGGCGAGCTGGGTGTGTTGCAGGTCGAAAAGAAGATTCGCGGCCGCGTGAAGCGCCAGATGGAAAAGAGCCAGCGCGAATATTATCTCAACGAGCAGTTGAAGGCGATCCAGCGCGAACTCGGCAACGACAATGGCGAGGGCGGCGACGACCTCGCCGAGCTCCAGCTCAAGATCGACAGCCTCAAAATGTCGAAGGAAGCCAAGGCGAAGGCGCAGGCCGAGCTCAAGAAGCTGCGCGCGATGGCGCCGATGTCGGCCGAAGCGACGGTCGTGCGCAACTATCTCGACACGCTGATCGGCCTGCCGTGGGGCAAGAAGTCGAAGCTCAAGAAGGATATCGCCAAGGCGCAGGCGATCCTCGACGACGACCATTATGCGCTCGAAAAGGTCAAGGACCGGATCGTCGAATATCTGGCGGTGCAGGCGCGCACCAACAAGCTGAAGGGCCCGATCCTCTGTCTCGTCGGCCCCCCGGGCGTCGGCAAGACCTCGCTCGGCCGCTCGATCGCGAAGGCGACGGGCCGCGAATTCGTGCGCCAGTCGCTGGGCGGCGTGCGCGACGAAGCCGAAATCCGCGGCCACCGCCGCACCTACATCGGCTCGCTGCCGGGCAAGATCGTGACCAACCTCAAAAAGGCGGGCACGATGAACCCGCTGTTCCTGCTCGACGAGATCGACAAGCTCGGCCAGGATTTCCGCGGGGATCCGGCGTCGGCGCTGCTCGAGGTGCTCGACCCCGAACAGAATGCGAAGTTCCAGGACCATTATCTGGAAATCGACGTCGATCTTTCGGACATCATGTTCGTGACGACGGCCAACTCGCTGAACCTGCCGCAGCCGCTGCTCGACCGCATGGAGATCATCCGGCTCGAAGGCTATACCGAGGACGAGAAGGTCGAGATCGCGAAGCGCCACCTGGTCGCCAAGCAGGTCGAGGCGCACGGGCTGAAGCCGCATGAATTCGAGCTGACCGAGGACGGTCTGCGCGACCTCATCCGCTATTACACCCGCGAGGCGGGCGTGCGCACGCTCGAACGCGAGATCGCCAAGCTTGCGCGCAAGGCGCTGCGTCGCATTCTCGAAGGCAAGACGGAAAGCGTGACGATCACGCCCGAAAACCTCTCCGACTTCTCGGGCGTGCGGAAGTACAAGCATGGCATCAGCGATCTCGAGGATCAGATCGGCGCCGTCACCGGGCTCGCATGGACCGAGGTCGGCGGCGAATTGCTGACGATCGAGGCGGTCACCGCGTCGGGCAAGGGTCAGGTGCGCACGACTGGTAAGCTCGGCGAGGTGATGACCGAGTCGGTGCAGGCGGCGCTTTCCTTCGTGAAGGCGCGCGCGCCGAGCTATGGCATCAAACCCAGCCTGTTCGCGCGCAAGGACATTCACATCCACTTGCCCGAAGGCGCGGTACCGAAGGATGGCCCGTCGGCGGGCGTCGGCATGGTCACCGCGATGATCTCGACCCTCACCGGCATCGCGGTGCGCAAGGATGTCGCGATGACCGGCGAGGTCACGCTGCGCGGCCGTGTGCTCGCGATCGGCGGGCTCAAGGAAAAGCTGCTCGCCGCGCTTCGCGGCGGCATCAAGACGGTGCTGATCCCCGAGGAGAATGAAAAGGACCTTGTTGAAATCCCGGCAAATATCACGAGCGGGCTGAAAATCATCCCGGTCAGTCACGTCGATCAGGTGCTGGCGGAAGCGCTGGTGTCGCCGGTCGTGCCGATCGAATGGACCGAGGCCGACGAGCTGGCCGCGTCGCCGCCGGTGCCGCCGGGAAGCGACCCCGAAACGGCGATTCGGCACTGACGCGTCGCTGCGCGAGGGCATTTCGTCCCGAATTCGTCGCAAAATCGGCGTTTTGGGACGTTTTTCGCCCTTTTTTGCTTTGACAAGACAGGGGCAAACATCGTTAGTGGCGCGCCATGGCTTCGGGCCATGAGAATCATTCAACCATAATGCAGGGGTTCCTTAGGCATGAACAAACAAGACCTGATCGCCGCCGTCGCCGATTCGAGCGGCCTGACCAAGGGTGATGCCAGCAAGGCCGTGGAAGCCGTCTTCGACGCGATCACGGGTTCGCTGAAGAAGGGCGGCGAAGTCCGTCTCGTCGGTTTCGGCACCTTCGCGGTCAGCAAGCGCAAGGCATCGACCGGTCGCAACCCGCGCACCGGCGAAACGATGACCATCGCGGCGTCGAACCAGCCGAAGTTCAAGGCCGGCAAGGCCCTCAAGGACGCCGTCAACTAAGTTGGCCCGCGCCTTTTGGTGAAAACATCTCGGGCCGTGGCGCAAGCTGCGGCCCGATTTGCATGAATATCGGCCAGACGGACTCAGTGGGCGAAATTTCGGGCAAATGGGCGTTGCATTACCCGCGCCAGCGGCTATGGACATCCGGCTTTCGGACGCCGGACCATCGGTTCGCACCGGGACGGGCGCGTAGCTCAGCGGTAGAGCACACCCTTCACACGGGTGGGGTCACAGGTTCAATCCCTGTCGCGCCCACCATGGCCTCTCTGACCATGGTGGAACCCATATCCGGGCTGACTCGCCCATTCATCGCCTATTCAATGCTTTCGCGTTAGAGAAACGGCCATGACCCGCACCCTGACCCTTTCGCTGATTTCCGCGCTGCTCCTGTCGGCAGGCGCGCCCGCGGCCGCGCGCGGCAATCGCGACCAGGACAATCTGCGCCAGGCGGCGGCACAGGGCCAGGTGGTTCCGCTGGGCAAGCTGGTCGCCGATATTCGTTCGCGGCCGCCCTATAACGACATGACCTATCTTGGCGGACCGCAGTTCGACGCGGGGCGGATGCTCTACAAGCTGAAGTTCATGGACGGCAGCCAGGTCGTCGTCGTCTATGTCGATGCCCGAACCGGCCGGATCGTCGGCCGCAAACCCTGACAATTCCAAAGGACCGTTCGTTTCGCCGCAACGAGATTTTGCGATGAACGTTCGGACTTGATACACAGTCGAAACATGCGGCCGCCCTGTTCGGTTTCGCAAAGGAAAGGCGCCTGAATGCGGATTTTGATTGTCGAGGACGAACCCACGCTGGGCCCGCAGCTCAAGGCGACGCTGGAAGGGGCGGGCTATGCCGTCGATCTCGCGACCGATGGCGAGGACGGGCATTTTCTGGGCTCGACCGAAACCTATGACGCGGCGATCCTCGATCTCGGGCTGCCCGAAATCGACGGGCTGACCGTGCTCGACCGCTGGCGCCGCGAAAAGCGCAATTTCCCGGTGCTCGTGCTGACCGCGCGCGACAGCTGGTCGGACAAGGTCGCCGGGCTCGATGCCGGCGCCGACGACTATCTTGCCAAGCCCTTTCAGACCGAGGAGCTGATCGCGCGGCTGCGCGCGCTGATCCGCCGCGCGTCGGGCAATGCGTCGAGCGAGCTGATCGCGGGCGACGTCCGCCTCGACACGCGCTCGGGCCGCGTCACGCTTGCCGGCGAGCCGGTGAAGCTGACCGCGCAGGAATATAAGCTGCTGTCCTACCTCCTCCATCACAAGGGCAAGGTCGTGTCGCGCACCGAGCTGATCGAGCATATCTACGATCAGGATTTCGACCGCGATTCGAACACGATCGAAGTGTTCGTCACGCGCATCCGCAAAAAACTGGGCGCCGACATCATCACGACGATCCGCGGGCTCGGCTACCAGCTCGACGATCCGCAGGGTTGAAAATGAGCGGGCTCCGTTCTCTTGCCGTCATCCCGGCGAAACCTGTCCTGAGCGTCTGCAAGGCAGGCGGAGGGGCCGGGGCCTCGCCCTATCGTCATGACGCACCGGCGAGATCCCGGCCTTCGCCGGGATGACGGAGGATGAAAAGGCGGAGGGTTTGGACCCCGCTTTGCGTCCCGCCCTGACCAGCCGCATGACCGGCTCGCTGGCGCGACGCATGATCGCGATCGCGGCCTTGTGGATTTCGGTGCTGCTGATCGGCGGCGGCTTCGCGCTCGATCAGGTGCTGAAGAACGCGATCACGCGCAATTTCGATTCAGGCCTCGAATATGTGCTGATCGCGATGATCCGCTCGTCGGAAATCGGCCCCGACGGCGAAGTGCGGCTGATCGAGCCGCTCGGCGACCAGCGTTTCCTCGAGCCCTATAGCGGCCTTTACTGGCAGATCAGCGGCGGCGGGCAGGAACCCTATCGCTCGCGCTCGCTGTGGGAGCGCACGTTGACGGCGCCGACGCCGCATATCGACAACCAGATCCACACCTATGACAGCGTCCAATTCCCCGACGAGGAATTGCGCGTGCTCGAACGCAACGTCATCCTGCCGGGGAGTGGGACCAATTGGCGGTACCAGATCGCACAGTCGCGCGAGGCGCTCGATGCGCAGGTCAGCGCGGTGCGGCAGACGCTGGTCCCCAGCCTCGCGCTGCTCGGGCTCGGCCTGATCATCCTCGCGGCGCTTCAGACCTTCTATGGCCTGTGGCCGCTGCGCCATATCCGGCGCGCGATCGCGGCGATGCGCGGCGGGCAGAACCGCCGCGTCACCGCGCCGCTGCCGCTGGAAGTGCAGCCGATGGTCGACGAACTCAACGCGCTGCTCGCGCATAACGAGAAACAGGCGGAGGAAGCGCGGCTTCATGCCGGAAATCTTGCCCATGCGCTGAAAACGCCGCTCACCGTGCTCGTCAACAGCGCGACCAGTTCGGATAGCGAACTGGCCGAGACGGTGCGGCGCGAGGCGGCGACGATGCAGCGGCAGGTCGATCATCATCTCGCCCGCGCCCGCGCCGTCGGACGCCGCGGCGCGGCGCAGGCGCGCGCGCGGGTATGGGACAGCGTCGGCAGCGTGTCGCGCGCGGTCGCCGCGCTCTACCCCGATGTGCGGCTCGACGCGGCGGGCGACAAGGAGATTATCGTGCGCGTCGAGCGGCAGGACCTCGACGAGCTCATCGGCAATCTGCTCGAAAACGCGGCCAAATATGGCGGCGGCAGCGTCTTCGTCACGATCGGGCGCGAAGGCGATATGGCCGAGATATTGATCGAGGACGACGGCGCTGGCATCTCGCCCGCCGACCGCGACCGCGTGGTCGACCGCGGCGTGCGGCTCGACAGCGGCAAGCCGGGGACCGGGCTGGGCCTGGCGATCGTGCGCGACGTCGCGGAGATCTACGGCGGCGGCATCGCGCTCGAAGAGAGTGAGGATCTGGGCGGGCTGCTGGTGCGGCTCAGGCTGCCGGCGGGCTAGAATCAGGCCGGCTTTGGGGTGAAGGGCGGAGGTTATCTACCTTCGTCATTCCCGCGAAGGCGGGAACCCAGAGCGTGCGTCGGCTGACCCCACACTGGGTTCCCGCTTTCGCGGGAATGACGAGTTATGAGATACCAAGCGTGGCCTTCCGGCCGAAACCCGCCTCGCTCACGCCGCCGTGACTTCCAGCCCGCGCTGCACGCCCGGCCGCGCCAGCCCCGCATCCAGCCAGCGCTGGACACGCGCAAAGCGATCGAACCCGACAATCTCGCGCGCTTCGTAGAATCCGATCAGATTGCGCACCCAGCCGAACAGCGAAATATCGGCGATGCTGTAGTCGTCGCCCATGACCCACGCCCGCCCGTCGAGCCGCGCGTCGAGCACGCCGAGCAGCCGTGCGGATTCGGCCGCGTAGCGGTCACGCGGGCGCTTGTCCTCATAGTCCTTGCCGGCGAATTTGTTGAAAAAGCCGAGCTGGCCGAACATCGGACCGACGCCGCCCATCTGCCACATCACCCACTGGATCGTCTCGTAGCGTTCCGCCGGATCGGCCGAGAGGAACTGGCCGCTTTTGTCGGCGAGATAGATCAGGATCGCTCCCGATTCGAACAGCGCGAGCGGTTTGCCGCCCGGCCCGTCGGGGTCGTAGATCGCCGGAATCTTGCCGTTGGGGTTGAGCGCGAGGAAGGCCGGATCATGGCTTTCGTTCGCCATGATGTCGATCCGGTGCGGCTCGTAAGGAAGGCCTGTTTCCTCCAGCATGATACCCGCCTTCACGCCGTTTGGCGTCGGCGCGGAGAAAAGCTGGATACGGTCCGGATGCTGCGCGGGCCAGCGCGCGAAGATCGGATGGTCGAGGGTCATGCGCTCTGCTCCCGCTTCGCCTGCTGATGGTGGCGGATCACTTCGTCGATGATGAAGCGCAGGAATTTCTCGGTGAAATCGGGGTCGAGGTCGGCGTCGCGGGCGAGGGCGCGGAGCCGTTCGATCTGACGCTCCTCGCGGCCGGGATCGGCGGGGGGCAGGCCTTCGCGCGCCTTGAGTTCGCCGACCGCCTTCGTCACCTTGAACCGCTCGGCGAGCATATAGACGAGCGCCGCATCGATATTGTCGATGCTCTGGCGGTAACGGCTTAGCTGATCGTCCATGCGCGGCTCCTCTGATGCCCGGCACGCTTGGCACCGGGCGGGGCTGTCATGCAAGCCGAAAGTCGTTGCAAAATCGCGACCGCGCGGCCAAGGGTCGCCGCGTCATGACTGCCGAAATTCATCAGCTGCATGGGCAGAGGCCGCCCTCGCTCGACCCGATGATGGCGCTCGTCGCCGCCGACATGAACGAGGTCAATGCGGTCATTCTCGACCGCATGCAATCCGAAGTGCCGTTGATCCCCGAACTCGCCGGCCATTTGATCGCGGGCGGCGGCAAGCGGATGCGGCCGATGCTGACCCTGGCGTGCGGCAAGCTGCTCGATTATCCGGGCCACCGTCACTGCAAATTGGCCGCAGCGGTCGAGTTCATCCACACCGCGACGCTGCTCCACGACGATGTCGTCGACAAGTCGGACCTGCGCCGCGGGCGCAAGACCGCGAACATCATCTGGGGCAACAGCGCCTCGGTGCTCGTCGGCGATTTCCTGTTCAGCCGCGCGTTCGAGGTGATGGTCGAGGACGGATCGCTGAAGGTCCTGAAGATTCTCAGCCGCGCCTCGGCGGTGATCGCCGAGGGCGAGGTCAACCAGCTTTCGGCGCAGCGGCGGATCGAGACGAGCGAGGACCAGTATCTCGCGATCATCAACGCCAAGACCGCCGAACTGTTCGCCGCCGCGTGCAAGATCGCTGCGGTCGTCGCCGAACGCGACGAAGCGACCGAAGCGGCCCTCGACGCCTATGGCCGCAACCTTGGCATCGCGTTCCAGCTCGTCGATGACGCGATCGACTATGTCTCGGACGAAGCGACGATGGGCAAGGGCGTCGGCGACGATTTCCGCGATGGCAAGGTCACGCTGCCCGTCATCCTCGCCTATGCGCGCGGCAGCGCCGAGGAGCGCGAATTCTGGAAGCAGGCGATCACCGGCCACAAGATTTCGGACGAGGACCTCGCCTACGCCACGTCGCTGCTCCACAGCCACGATGCGATCGCCGACACGCTGGCGCGCGCGCGCCATTATGGTCAGCGCGCGGTCGATGCGATCGGCGGCTTCCGCGCCAGCCAGGCGAAATCGGCGCTGACCGAAGCGGTCGCCTTCGCGGTCGCGCGCGCCTATTGAGGCAATGAGGCCGCCGCTGCCGATCGATGCGGTGCTGCCCGACATCATGGCGGCGCTGCTGCTGAAACCCAATGCGGTCGTCGTTGCGCCGCCGGGGGCGGGCAAGACGACGCGCGTCGCGCCCGCGATCCTCGATCAGCCTTGGTGCAAGGGGGCGGTGTGGCTGCTGTCGCCGCGCCGGCTCGCGGCGCGCGGTGCGGCCGAGCGGATTGCCGAGGAAATGGGCGAGGCGGCCGGCGGCAAGGTCGGCTATGCGACGCGGCTCGACAGCAAGCAGTCGGCGGCGACGCGGCTGCTCGTGATGACGCCCGGCCTGTTCCGCAACCGCATCCTCGCCGATCCAGAGCTTCAGGGCGTGTCGGCGGTGCTGTTCGACGAGGTCCATGAACGCAGCCTCGACGGCGATTTCGCGCTGGCATTGGCAATCGACGCGCAGCAGGGGCTGCGCGACGATCTCCGCCTCGTCGCCATGTCCGCGACGCTCGACGGTGTGCGCTTCGGCGCCTTGCTCGGCGATGCGCCGGTGGTGAAGAGCGAGGGCAAGATCTGGCCGCTCGAGCTGCGCCATATCGGCCGCCGCGCCGAGGACCGGCTCGAGGCGTCGGTGCTCGGCGCGGTGCGGCAGGCGCTGACCGATGAGCCCGAGGGGGATATGCTCACCTTCCTCCCCGGCGCCGCCGACATCGAGCGCGCCGCGGCGGCGGTCGAGGAGGCGCGGCTGCCGCTCGCGGTTCACCGCCTGCACGGCCAGATCGACCCGGCGCTCCAGCGCAAGGCGCTCGTCCACGACCCCGAAGGACGGCGCAAGCTCATCCTCGCGACGAGCATCGCCGAAACCAGCCTGACGATCGACGGCGTGCGCATCGTCATCGACGCCGGCCTGTCGCGCCGCCCGCGCTTCGACAAGGCGGCGGGGATTGCGCGGCTCGTCACCGAGCGCGCGAGCCAGGCGTCGGCGACGCAGCGCGCGGGCCGTGCGGCGCGGCAGGGGCCTGGCGTCGCCTATCGCCTGTGGGAAGCCGCGGCGACCGCCGGGATGCCGCCCTTCGATCCGCCCGAGATTCACGAGAACGACCTGATGCCCGTCGTGCTCGACTGCGCGAGCTGGGGCATAGTCGATCCGCGCCAATTGGGCTGGCTCGACCCGCCGTCGCCCGCCGCGATTTCGGAAGCGAAGACGCGGCTCATCGCGATCGGCGCGCTGACCGGCGATGGCCGCATCACCGCGCACGGCAAGGCGCTCGCCGCGATCCCGCTGCCGGTGCCGCTGGCGCATATGCTGCTCGACGCGGCGCGCGCGGGCGAGGCCGAGCTGGCGGGACGGCTCGCTGTGCTGCTCACCGAGCCCGGGCTCGGCGGACGCGGCGTCGATGTCGAGGCGCGGCTCGGACGCTGGCGCGGGCAGCGTAATGAACGCAGCGAAGGCGCATGGCGGCTGGCGCGGCGGCTCGCGGGCCTGGGCGAAAAGCTCGCGGCGGGGGCGGGCGACGCATCGCCACGCTCGATCGGCGGCTGGATCGCGACCGCCTGGCCCGACCGCGTCGCGCGGCGGCGCGCGGGACAGCGCGGCGAATATCTGAGCGTCGGCGGGCGCGCCTATCGCATCGACCCGGTCGATCCGCTCGCCGGCAGCGAATGGCTCGCGATCGCCGACGCGCAGGGCCATGCCGCCGGTGTGCGCATCCTCGCAGCCGCGCTGGTCGAAATGACCGAGGTCGAGGCACTGTTCGCCGACCGCATCGCGCAGCATATGGCGAGCAGCTACGACAGCGCGAACGACCGCGTCGATCACCGCCGCGAACGGCGCCTCGGCGCGATCGCGCTGGCGAGCGGGCAGGCGCCGCGCAGCGAAAAGGCCGAGGACGATGTCGCGGTGCGCATGGCCGCGGTCCGCGACAAGGGGCTGGGACTCATCGGCTGGGGTCCGGTCGCGCAGGCGCTGCGCCAGCGCGCGTCCTTCGCGGGGCTCGACGCGCTGTCGACCAGCGCGCTCGCCGACGGCCTCGAAATCTGGCTCGAGCCCTTGTTGCCGGCCTGCCGCGGCCTGCGCGACATAGGCGACCGCAAGCTGGCCGATGCGCTCATGGGACTGCTCGACTGGCCGGCGCGCCAATTGCTCGAAAAGCACGCACCCGCCGACTATGCGACCCCCGCGGGCAGCCGCCATCCGATCGATTACGCCGCCGAGGGCGGGCCGACGGTCAGCGTGCGGGTGCAGGAGATGTTCGGCCTCGCTCGCCACCCGGTGGTTGGCGACCCGCCGGTGCCGCTGATCCTCGCGCTGACCTCGCCCGCGCACCGGCCGATCCAGACGACGCGCGACATCGCCTCCTTCTGGAGCGGGAGCTGGCACGAGGTCGCGCGCGAAATGCGCGGGCGCTATCCCAAGCACAACTGGCCCGACGATCCGGCGACCGCGCGTCCGACCTTGCTCACCAAGGCAGCGCAGGCGCGGCGCGATGCGCAATAGCAAGCGTCGCCCCCGCGAAGGGCGTTTCAGAGTCACGTGCCTCTGAACGCGGCCGTTGTCGGCCTTGCGCTATCTCTCCAGCGGCCCCCGCCTTCGCGGGGGCGACGGCTTTCCTCTTTTCGTTGCTCCAGCTTGGCGCTAAGGCGGCGGCACAGGCTCCCAGTTACAGGACGACCCCGATGAAAGCGCGTATCTTCCAGAAGCCCAAAAATGCCATGCAGTCGGGCCGTGCGGGGACCGGGCGCTGGATGCTCGAATATGCGCCAGCCGAAGCGCGCAAGGCCGATCCGCTGATGGGCTGGGCGGGCAGCGGCGACACGCGGCGTCAGCTGCGTCTGGGCTTCGCAAGCCGCGAAGAGGCGGTCGCTTATGCGGAGAAGAACGGGATCGAGGTCGAGATTACGCCGACGCCGGTGCGGACGCTGAAGATACAGGCCTACGCCGATAATTTCCGCTAAATCTTAATCGACGTCATTGCGAGGAGCCGAAGGCGACGCGGCAATCCAGAGTAGGCGTAAGCCGCCCTGGATTGCTTCGCTACGCTCGCAATGACGAGGCTATTCCACGTCCGGTTGCAGCAATTTGTGCAGATGGACGACGACATATTTCATCTCGGCGTCGTCCACCGTGCGCTGCGCGGCGCTGCGCCATGCCTTTTCGGCCGATTTATAGTCGGGATAGAGGCCGACGACGTCGAGGTTGGTGAGGTCGACGAAGTCGAGGCCCTGCGGATCGCTGACGCGTCCGCCGAACACGAGATGCAATTTGCTCATGGCTGCTTTCCTTGCGGGTCAGGGGCAGAACCTGGCAATTGCACGTTCGAGGCGTCGAAATGGCGAAGATATCGCCTTCGCGTGGCCGCCGCAGCCAGTGGTTCTGGCTGCAAGGCTGCGCGGAGGCGAGATCGAAGCCATTTCGACGTCCCTTCGGGATTTGATCGATTTTGTCCATGGCGGCGTCGGCAAGGCTTGGAATATTTTCATATACCTGCGCCCCGCCTTCTTGCCCTGAACAAAATCGCTTCAAACCTCGAATGTGCAATTGCCAGGTTCTGCCCCTAGGCTGGGAGGGGAGAATGGCGGGCCCCCTACCAGTGCTTTGCCCTAACGGCAAGGGCGGCTCATTCTTCGTCCTTGCGGACGCCCTTGGGGAGGAGCGAGCCGAACAACGCGCCGATGGCGACCGCGCCTGCGACCAGCGTCAGCGGCTGCTTTTCGGCAAGGTCCTTCAGCTTGCTGTTCGCGCGCTTCGCCTGCGCCTTGCCCTTTTCGAGGGCCTCGCCCGCGGCTTCGCGCGCGACACCGGCCTGCTCGCTCGCCTTCGCGGCGAACTCTTCGGTCGCGGCGCGGGCGCGGCCATAGCCGCCCTGGATGCGCGCCTTCGCCGCCTCGGCGGTCAGGCGCGCGTTTTCGGCGGTTTTCTCCGCAAGTTCACTCGCTTTGGCACGCGTTTCGCGGGCGGTTTCACCGAACGGCTTCATCGTCTTCCTCCAATTCTTCGATTTCGTCCTCGTCCGCCGGTTCGTCGGCGACACGAAAATGACCGGCGACGTCGGCCGCCAGCTCCTGAATCCTGCGCGTCAGCTTCGGCGCATGTTCCTTGATCGGTTCGCGGAGCAGCCACAGGACGCCCGCCGTGGCGGCGATCGCGATCGGCCAGCGATTGTCGCGAAATTCCTGCCGCATGATGTGCGCGGCGTCGTCGACCTTTTCGCCGATCCGGTATTTGCCGCGATCGACGAGCGCCGACGGCTTGAACGCCGCCTTGGCGACGTCGAGCCGCCGGTGGAGTTCGCCGCGCTGGAGCATCGAACGCCGCGCCGCGGCGATCAGGCGGTTACGCATCCGCGGCATCGTCGATCCTTTCGCTGGTCAGGTCGCGGCGGAGCGCGGTGCGGATGTCGTTATAGCTGCGCTGCGCGCGCCAGCCGGCGAGGCCGGCGACGACGAGCAGCGCGGCGACGACGATCAGCGTCGCGATGAACGGCCCGACATGCGGCGCGAGCGCCAGGATCGCGCCAAAGGCGAGCGCGAGCATCGCGATGCCGAGGGCCGAGGCGGCCACCGTGCCCCACGCCGCGGTCCAGGTCGCGCCGTGAAGCGCGAGTTCACTGCGCGCTTCGAGCAGGGCAAGCTCCGCCTTGGCCGTCGCCGACAGATTGTCGAGAACATCGCCGACAATCTGTTCGAGCGGAACGGGGGGCGGGGCGAGCGGGCGCCCGTCGGGCGCATAGCCGTGGCTTACGCCGTCGAAGCTGCGCGCGCCGGGCGCCGGCGGGTCGTTCGGATCTGCGGATGCCAAGGTCCGGTCAATCGTTGGAGTTGCCCTTGAGCATGCGCGCGAGCACGAAGCCGATCACCGTGGCGGCGCCCACCGCGATCGCCGGGTTCTTCTTGACCATTTCGCGCGTCGAGGCGGCAAGCTCGTCGAGATCCTTCTTGTCGAGCGTCGTCGCAAGCCCGGCGACGGTCGAAGCGGCCGACCGGGCATAGTCGCCATATTGCTTGCCGAATTTGGTGTCGACGGTGCCGGCGCTGTCTTCGAGCAGCTTGGCGAGGCTGCCGACGGCTTCGGCCGCTTTGCCCTTGCCCTTGTTCGCGGCGTCGCGGGCTTTCGTGGATGCCTGCTTCTTCAGCGTCGCCGCCTCTTCCTTCAGCGATGCCGCCTTTTTCGAAGCTTCGGATTTGATGGTGTCGCGCGTCGCGGCGATCTGGTCGCGGATCGGATGCTCCTTGGCGGCCTTCACGGTAGCGGGCTTGCGGGCGGGCGCGGCCTTGGTCGCTGCCGCCTTCGCGGGGGCCTTGGGACGGGGAGCTGCGGCTTTCTTCGTCGCGGGAGTAGCGGCTTTTGCCATCGATTTGTCCTCTTCTGTCGTGTCGGGCGCCGCGCGAGCGGGCATCCTCTTTTGGTCCTGTCAGAATATATAGCAAGGCGCGCCCAATGGTTCCATCCCCGCGCAAAATTCCTATGCAGCGGTTGCACTGACGTCACCCTCCCGATAACAGGCGGGCGCTCTCTCAACCTGCTCCGTTCGGGGCGCCCAGCAGGACAGTTTCCATGACCGCCATCATCGACATCCACGGCCGCGAAATCCTCGACAGCCGCGGCAATCCCACCGTCGAAGTCGATGTGCTGCTGGAGGACGGCAGCTTCGGCCGCGCCGCGGTGCCCTCGGGCGCTTCGACCGGTGCGCACGAGGCGGTCGAACTGCGCGACGGCGACAAGGCGCGCTATCTCGGCAAGGGCGTGACCAAGGCGGTCGCGGCGGTCAACGGCGACATCGCCGAGGCGCTGATCGGCCTCGATGCCGAGGATCAGCGCGAGCTCGACATGGCGATGATCGACCTCGACGGCACGCCGAACAAGAGCCGCCTCGGCGCCAACGCGATCCTCGGCGTCAGCCTTGCCGCCGCGAAAGCCGCTGCCGACGCGCGCGGCCTGCCGCTCTATCGCTATGTCGGCGGCGTTTCGGCGCGCACCTTGCCCGTGCCGATGATGAACATCATCAACGGGGGCGAGCATGCCGACAATCCGATCGACGTGCAGGAATTCATGATCATGCCGGTGGGCGCCGGCAGCATCGCGGAGGCTGTTCGGTGGGGCAGCGAAATCTTCCACACGCTGAAGAAGGGCCTGTCGGCCAAGGGGCTTGCGACCGCGGTCGGCGATGAAGGCGGCTTCGCGCCGAACCTCGCCTCGACGCGCGCCGCATTGGACTTCATCGCCGCCTCGGTCGATCAGGCCGGCTTCAAGCTCGGCAGCGACGTCGTGCTTGCGCTCGACTGCGCCGCGACCGAATTCTTCAAGAATGGCAAATATGAGATCAGCGGCGAAGGGCTTTCGCTGAGCCCCGAGCAGATGGCCGACTATCTCGCCGCGCTGGTGAACGACTATCCGATCAAGTCGATCGAGGACGGGATGAGCGAAGACGACTTCACCGGCTGGAAGGCGCTCACCGACCTTGTTGGCGACAAGTGCCAGCTCGTCGGCGACGACCTGTTCGTCACCAACCCGGCACGGCTGGAACAGGGGATCAGGGACGGTCTCGCCAACTCGCTGCTCGTCAAGGTCAACCAGATCGGCACCTTGTCGGAAACGCTCGACGCCGTCGATATGGCGCACCGCGCGCGCTACACCGCGGTCATGTCGCACCGTTCGGGCGAGACTGAGGATTCGACCATCGCCGACCTCGCGGTCGCGACCAACTGCGGTCAGATCAAGACCGGCAGCCTCGCGCGCTCCGACCGGCTCGCCAAATATAACCAGCTCATCCGCATCGAGGAGGAACTGGGCGACATGGCGCGCTATCCGGGCGCGACGATTTTCGGCTGATCGCAAAGCTGCGGATAACGGCGCGCTGACGGCTTGACGCCACGAATCAACTCTGATTCAAGGGCGGCGATGACGCAGCGCCACAAATTCCGCAAATCGATGAGCCGGGCCGCCGGTCCGGCGATCGCGGTGATCGTCGTGCTGGCGATGATCGGCTATATCATCTTCGGTCCGACCGGGCTCTATGCCTGGGGCGAATATGGTCAGTCGGTCGAGAAGAAGCGCGTCATTTTGAGCGAGCTCAGCAAGAAGCAGAAAGAGCTTCAGAACCGCGTCAACCTGCTCGACCGCGGCCGCGTCGACCCCGATCTGGCCGAGGAATATGTGCGCGAAAAGCTCGGCGCCTATCACCCCGACGAATATATCATTCCGATGGAACCCGACACGAAGCCGTAAGCTCGGGTGCCGATCGGCAACTTCTTTGCTTCGTCATTCCCGCGAAAGCGGGAACCTAGTGCGATTTTACGCCGACATTTGTTTGCGTATCAAAGGTTGTGTGGCTGGGTTCCCGCTTTCGCGGGAATGACGAGTCTGGGAGTATTGAGGGCTTTTCCTGCATACGTAAGTCGGCCTCGCCCCCTGCCATGGTGGGCGTTGCCAAGTGCGGCGCGGCTCTCCTATATGACGCCTTGCCGTAACGGCTAAATGCAAAGGAACCCGTCTTGGCTAAAGCTCCCGCGCGCAAGTCTGCCGCGCCAACAAAGACTGCATCCACCCCAGCCCCCGCGACCAACCGCGAGATGCCGCGCGATCCCGTCCCCTATGATGCGACGCCGGAAGAACTCGAGAAATTCTACCGCGACATGCTGCTCATCCGCCGCTTCGAGGAAAAGGCGGGGCAGCTTTACGGCCTTGGCCTGATCGGCGGCTTCTGCCACCTCTATATCGGCCAGGAAGCCGTGGCGGTCGGCCTGCAGTCGGCGCTCGACGGCGACAAGGACAGCGTCATCACCGGCTACCGCGACCATGGTCATATGCTCGCTTACGGCATCGACCCCAAGGTCATCATGGCCGAGCTCACGGGACGCCAGGCCGGCATCTCGAAGGGCAAGGGCGGTTCGATGCACATGTTCAGCGTCGAACATAAATTCTATGGCGGCCACGGCATCGTCGGCGCGCAGGTGTCGCTCGGCACCGGGCTTGCCTTCGCGCACAAATATCGCGGCGACGGCGGCGTGGCGATGGCCTATTTCGGCGACGGCGCCGCGAACCAGGGCCAGGTCTATGAAAGCTTCAACATGGCCGAGCTGTGGAAGCTGCCGATCATCTTCGTGATCGAGAACAACCAATATGCGATGGGCACGTCGGTCAACCGCGCGTCGGCCGAGGACCAGCTCTATCGCCGCGGCGAAAGCTTCCGCATTCCGGGCATGCAGGTCGACGGCATGGACGTGCTCGCGGTGCGCGGCGCGGCCGAGGCGGCGCTCGAATGGGTGCGCGCGGGCAAGGGCCCGGTGCTGATGGAACTCAAGACCTATCGCTATCGCGGCCACTCGATGTCCGACCCCGCCAAATATCGCAGCCGCGAGGAAGTGCAGGCGGTGCGCGACAAGAGCGACGCGATCGAGCATCTCAAGAAGCTGATGACCGACGCCGGCATCGGCGAGGACAAGATCAAGGACATCGACAAGGAAATCCGCCAGGTCGTTGCGGAATCGGCCGACTTTGCAGAAAGCGCGCCCGAACCCGAACTGTCCGAACTTTATACCGACGTGCTGGTGGAGCAATATTGAGATGACCGTCGAATTGAAGATGCCGGCGCTGTCGCCGACGATGGAAGAAGGCACGCTCGCCAAGTGGCTCGTCAAGGAAGGCGACACGGTGAAGTCGGGCGACATTCTCGCCGAGATCGAGACCGACAAGGCGACGATGGAGTTCGAGGCGGTCGACGAAGGCACGATGGGCCAGATCCTGGTTGCCGAAGGCACGGACAATGTGAAGGTCGGCACCGTGATCGCGACGATCATCGGCGAGGGTGAAGAGGCAGCAGCTCCGGCACCCGCACCGGCCAAAGACGTCGCCCCAGCGGAAGCTGGGGCCGCTATCGAAGCCGCTTCCACGCAAGCGGTCCCGGCTTCCGCTGGGACGACGGAGAGGGTCGAAAAACCCGCCGCGGCCGAACGCGCCTCCGACCCCGCCATCCCCGAAGGCACCGCGATGGTGAAGCTCACCGTCCGCGAAGCATTGCGCGACGCGATGGCCGAGGAAATGCGCAAGGACGACCGCGTCTTCGTGATGGGCGAGGAAGTCGCCGAATATCAGGGCGCGTACAAGGTCACGCAGGGCCTGCTCCAGGAATTCGGCGCGCAGCGCGTCGTCGACACTCCGATCACCGAATATGGTTTCGCCGGCCTAGGCGCCGGCGCCGCGATGGGCGGCCTCAAGCCGATCATCGAGTTCATGACCTTCAACTTCGCGATGCAGGCGATCGACCACATCATCAACTCGGCGGCGAAGACCAACTATATGTCGGGCGGCCAGATGCGCTGTCCGATCGTGTTCCGCGGTCCGAACGGCGCCGCGGCGCGCGTCGGCGCGCAGCACAGCCAGAATTACGGCCCATGGTACGCGAGCGTCCCCGGCCTGATCGTGATCGCGCCCTATGACGCCGCCGACGCCAAGGGGCTGATGAAGGCGGCGATTCGTACCGAGGACCCGGTCGTCTTCCTCGAAAACGAGCTGCTCTACGGCCGCAGCTTCGAGGTGCCCGAGATCGAGGATTTCGTCCTGCCGATCGGCAAGGCGCGGATCATGCGCCAGGGCAGCGACGTCACCGTCGTCAGCTATTCGATCGGCGTCGGGCTCGCGCTCGAAGCCGCCGACCAGCTCGCGGCCGAGGGCATCGACGCCGAAGTCATCGACCTGCGCACGCTGCGTCCGCTCGACACCGCGACGGTGCTCGCCAGCCTCAAGAAGACGAACCATCTCGTCGTCGTCGAGGAAGGCTGGCCGGTCTGCTCGATCGCCAGCGAACTCGCGATGGTCGCAATGGAGCATGGCTTCGACGACCTCGACGCGCCCGTCATGCGCGTGTGCAACGAGGATGTGCCGCTGCCCTATGCGAACAATCTCGAAAAGGCCGCGCTCGTCGATACGCCGCGCGTCGTGAAGGCGGTGAAGGCGGTCCTCAATCGCGCCTGAGGCTTCGCGCCTGCGTTAATTCCGTTCGTGCTGAGCCTGTCGAAGCACCGTTCTTCCTTCTGCGTCGTCAAAAGAAAGAACGGCCCTTCGACAGGCTCAGGGCGAACGGTTTTCTATTTGTGCGCTTCGTTCTAACGCTATTCCCGCACCATGAGCGAAACCGAAACTTCCTATCCCGACATGCGCGATCCGCGCGTGATGGTTGCGGTGCCCCGCGAGAAGCGCCCCGCCATGGCGGCGCTGTGGGGACTCGCCGCACGGCTGACCAAGCTGCTCGCCGACGCGCGCGAGCCGCTGATCGGCCAGATCAAGCTCGCCTGGTGGCGCGACATGGCGGCGATGATCGCGAGCGATCCCGCGGCGCTGCCGAAGGGCGAGCCCCTGCTTGCCGAGCTTCAGGCAAGCTGGGCGAGGCAAGGCGGCCTCGACGCGCTCGTCGATGCGGCGGAGGCGATGCTGCTCGCCGAGAGCGATACCGAGCGGCGCGCCGCGTCCGAAAGCTTCGGCGGGCACCTCTTCGCGCTGTCGGGCGGCGCGGAGGCGGGCGGTAGGCGCTGGGGCCTCATCTGGGGCGCTGGCGTCGTCGAAGCTGAACCCGAAGCGCGGGTGCTACTGGCCGATGCCGGAAATTCCGCAACGCCGGCGCGCCGCGATTTCGGCGGAAGTCGCGCGCTGCTGATGCTCGATCGCTGGGCTGCGGTGATCGCGAGCCATGAAGGCGACCGCCGGCTACGTTCCGAAGGCCTGCTTCTCCTGCGCATCGGCCTTTTCGGCCGCTGACGACGAAAAACGCGCCGGGGGTGGAAATGCCGCTCCCGAGCCTCTATCTTCACCGCAACAAACGGGGTCGCAGGGGACATTTTATGTTCAACGGGCTGGTCGCCTATCTCGATTCGATCAAGGCGCGCGACCCAGCGCCGCGGTCGCGCTGGGAAATATTGCTCTATCCGGGGCTGCTCGCGGTCGGCATGCACCGCGTCGCGCACTGGCTGTTCGAGGCGCGGCTGTTCTTCCTCGCACGCTTCGTCAATCACCTGTCGCGCTTCCTGACCGCGATCGACATTCATCCGGGCGCGACGATCGGCGAGCATCTGTTCATCGATCACGGCTTCGGCGTCGTGATCGGCGAGACCGCCGAGATCGGCGACAATGTCTCCATCTATCAGGGCGTGACGCTCGGCGGTACCGATCCCGCGAACGGCATCGGCGGCAAGCGCCACCCGACGCTCGCCGACGACGTGATCGTCGGTTCGGGGGCGCAGATTCTGGGGCCGGTCACGGTCCACGCGCGCGCGCGCGTCGGCGCGAACGCCGTGGTGACCAAGGATGTGCCCGAGGGCGCGGTGATGGTCGGCATTCCGGCGCGCTCGACTCTGCTCGACGCGACCGAATATGCGCGCGAATTCGTGCCCTATGGCACGCCGTGCAGCGAGACCTTCGACCCCGCGACGCAAAAGGTCGAATTGCTGCAATGCCAGCTCGAGCAGTTGCAGAAGCAGTTGAAGGCGCTGCTCGAAGAACGCGAACTCGCGGCCGAAGATGAAGCGCCGCGGCGCAAGGGGAGCCGGAAAAGCGCCTGATGGGCACCGTCACACCCCTGCCGTTCGGAAATAATAGAGCGGTATCGCAGCAAACCGGCTTCGAGCGCCCGGAACTCATGCGTATCCTGGACCTTTACGGCCGCATGGTCGCAGCGGGGCATTGGCGCGACTATGCGATGGATTTCCACCGCGACGCCGCGATCTTCTCGGCCTTTCGCCGCGCTGCTGAGCGGCCCGAATATCGCATCGAAAAACGCCCCGCCTTGCGGAGCCGGCAGGGCATGTGGGCCCTTGTCTCCGAAGCCGGGGCGATTTTGAAGCGCGGGGACGAGCTGTCGAATGTGCTCGCCCCCGTCGAACGCAAGCTGATGAAGCTGGTCGGGGACTAGGTTAGGCTGAAAGACCGTTGTCCTTATCTCGTCATCCCGGCGAAGGCCGGGATCTCGCCTTATCGTATGACGCACCGGCGAGATCCCGGCCTTCGCCGGGATGACGGTTAAATTGGGAATGCCGCTGTCGCAGCGTGCGCCGTCGAACGGCGAGTGCGGATCAGGCGTCTCTCTGTCCGCCTGACCCGCACCCGTTCCTCCGCCCGTGGGGGAGATCGATCAGGCTGCCGCGAGGCGCCGCAGCCTTTTGTCGTCACCCAGCAGCACGGTCGGGCTGCCGTGCGCCTTGCGGCGCTCGACCCAGTCGCGCAGCAATTCGGCGCAGCTATGGTCGAGCCCCGAAAGCTGGCCGCAGTCGATCGTCACCGCCTTGTCGCGCGGGATCGCGCCCAGCGTGTCTTCGAGCTTGGGGAGCTGGACGAAGGTCGCCGCACCCGACAGGCGGAGGCGCGTCCCTTCCGCATCGTCCGAATGATCCACCTCGAGCCGCAGGCGGCGCACATGGGGAATGAGTTCGACGAGCGAGAAGAGGATGCCGACGATCACGCCGGTCAGGAGGTCGACCGCGACCACGAGCACAAGCGTCGTCGCCCAGATGAGCACGGGCAGCACGCCGTGATGCTTGAGCAATTCGCGCGCATGGTCGAGCTTGACCAGCCGCCAGCCGGTGACGACGAGCACCGCGCCGAGTGTCGCCATCGGCATCGCGCGCATCACCGACGGCAGCAGCGCGACGAAGGCGAGGATCCAGACGCCGTGCAGGATCGTCGAACGCCGCGACACGGCGCCGGCCTGGACGTTCGCCGAGCTGCGGACGATCACGCCGGTCATCGGCAAGGCGCCGGCGCCGCCGCACAGCATGTTGCCGACGCCCTGCGCGCGCAGCTCCTTGTTGAAATCGCTGCGCGGACCGTCGTGCATCTTGTCGACCGCCGCCGCCGACAGCAAAGTCTCGGCGCTGGCGATGAAGGCGACCGCGATGGCGGCGGCGATGATTTCGGGCGTCAGCCAGCTCGCGAAGGCCGTCGGCGGCGTGATCGCGGCGAGGATCGAGTCGGGCACCTCGACGCGTGCGACATTCATACCCAGCACGAGCGAAACCACCGTACCCGCGACGACGCCCAGCAGCGCGCCGGGGACGAGACGCATCGAGGCCGGGCGCCATTTTTCCCACGCGACCATGACGCCGATCGTGATGCCGGCGATCAGCAGCGCGAGTTCGGCGCCGGCGGGGCTGCTCGTGTTGAGGCCGAGCAGGCGCCCGGGCATCGCGGCGATATTTTCCAGCCCGCTCGCGAGCGGCTTGGCGTCGAACAGGACGTGGAA
Source organism: uncultured Sphingopyxis sp. (assembly GCF_900078365.1). NCBI lineage: Bacteria > Pseudomonadati > Pseudomonadota > Alphaproteobacteria > Sphingomonadales > Sphingopyxidaceae > Sphingopyxis > uncultured Sphingopyxis sp. The sequence goes on along the minus strand of NZ_LT598653.1, from coordinate 2,343,605 downwards.
CTGGCCGATGACGATCAGCACGCCGATGCCCGCGAGCATGCCGTGCACGACCGCCGGCGAAATTGCGCGGAACCAGCCGCCGAGTTTCATCGCACCGGCGATCAGCTGGACCGCGCCCGCGATGAGCAGGATCGGGCCGAGCGCCCCGGCGCCCTGCGTGCGGACGAGTTCGAAGACGATCACCGCGAGGCCCGCGGCGGGGCCGCTGACCTGGAGCGGCGAACCGGCGATCGCGCCGACGACGATTCCGCCGATGATGCCTGTCATCAGGCCTTTTTCGGGCGGGAGTCCCGATGCGATGGCGATGCCCATGCACAGCGGCATCGCGACGAGAAACACGACGATCGACGCCGCGAAATCGCGCGAGAAGCCGCTGGCGGAGCTGGCGGGGAGAGCCTGGCTTGCCATGATCAGGCGGCCTTCGCCGGGTCCGCGTTCATCGCGAGACGCTGGCCGGCGGCGAGCGCGACGGGCAGGGGGGCGTCGGCACGAATGGGGATGAAACGCCCGGTCGCGCCGTCGAGGCCCATCACGACGCCCTGATGAATGTCGACGAACCAGCCGTGCAGCGAAATCTCGCCGCGCGCGATACCCGCGGCGACCGACGGATGGGTGCGCAGGTGCGCGAGCTGGACGACGATATTCTCGAGGCTCGCGGCGCGGACGAGACCGGCGTCGTCGAGATCCGAATAGCCCGAACGCACGACATGTTCGGCGGCGTGGCTGTGGCGCAGCCAGGCGGCGACGTTGGGCATGCCTTCCATCATGTGCGGGTTCATCAGCGCCTTCATCGCGCCGCAGTCCGAATGGCCGCACACGATGATGTCGCGCACGCCGAGCGCGGCGACGGCATATTCGACCGTCGACGACACGCCGCCGTTCTGCGTCGCAAAGGGCGGGACGATGTTGCCGGCGTTGCGGCAGACGAACATGTCGCCGGGTTCGGCCTGCATGATATGTTCGGGCACAATGCGGCTGTCCGCGCAGGAGATCATCAGCGCCTTCGGGCTCTGCCCGTCGGCGACGAGTTTTGCGAACAGGTCGTTGCGGCTCGGGAAGACGCGCTTTTCGAAATCGAACACGCGCCCGATCAGATCGTTCATGAAACCACTCCTTGCTGGTTGGTTTCACGCACATGGCGATCGAATTTTGCTGCGGTGCAGCGTTAATGTAACGAAATGTTTCTCACATGGCGGGCAGACGCAGACGTGCGGCGAGGCCGCCGAGATGGCTCTGTCCGAGTTCGAGCGAGCCGCCGTGCATCCGCGCAATCCGTTCGACAATCGACAGGCCGAGCCCGAAGCCGCCGGTGTCGCGCGCGCGGGCGCTGTCGAGCCGCGCGAACGGCTGGACGGCCTGTTCGCGCAGATGTTCGGGAATGCCCGGGCCGTCGTCCGCGACCTCGATTTCGATCTTCCGGTCGCCGCTGCGCAGCCGCACCTCGATCTCGTCCCCGAAGCGCAGCGCATTGCCGAGCAGGTTGAGCAATGCGCGCTTGATCGCGATGCCATGTACCGACAGCGCGAGATGATCGGGCCCGATATAGCGGACGCGATGCCCCCGGTCGCTCGCTTCGTCCGCCGCCGTTGCGGCCATGACCGCGATGTCGGTCAATGCGGCGGGTTCGGCCGGATTGTCGATGTCGCCCGACAGATAGGCGAGCAGCGAATCGATCATCCGCTCCATCTCGCCGATATCCTGCTCCATCGCCGCGCTGGCCGACGGATCGCTGATGCTTTCGGCGCGCAGCCGCAGCCGCGCCAGCGGCGTGCGAAAATCATGCCCGACGGCGGCGAGCGCCTGGGTGCGATCGGCGATCATTGCCGTGATGCGGTGCTGCATGTCGTTGAAAGCGTCGATGACCTTGCGCACTTCTGCCGGACCGCGCAGCGGAACATCGACGAAATCGCGCTTGCCGAGCGTCTCGGCGGCGCGCGTCAGGTCGCGCATCGGGCGGAGCGTATGGCGGATGAGCAGGCTGGCGAGCAGCACGAGCGCGGCTGCCGGAACCAGCGTCTGAAGGGTGCGGAACAGCGTCAGGTCGAGCTTGCGGACATGATCGCGCGCGCTGAAGCTGACCCAGCTCCCGTCGTTCAGGCGGATCGAACCCGAAATCGTGCTGTGGAGTCCGGGCGACTGGAGATAGAGGCGCAGGTCGCGCTCCTGTATCTCGGGCTCCCAGTCGAGAATCTGCCGTGTGATCTGGTTGAGCTTGGGCGACACCGGTGGCGGATTGACCAGCCGTTCCTGCCAGACGAGATGATAGCGGGTGGTCGTGAGTTCGGACGCCACCGTGTCGCGCTGCGACCGCGGTGCCTCCTCGATCAGCTTGCCCGACAGGACGAGATGTTCGGCGAGCCGCCGCGCCTTGTCGCCGTTGATCGAAAACTGGCTCGCGCGTTCATAGAGGAAGATGCTCGCGGCGCTTTCGAGCAGCACCGCGGCGAACAGGATCGCGACGATCTGTCCGAACAGGCCGAAGCCGCGCTTTTCGAACAGGCTCAAAGCCGCTCCGCCGGGACATTGAGCATATAGCCGATGCCGCGAACGGTGACGATCGGCGCCGGCTTGCCGGGACTCGACAATTTGCGCCGCAGGCGGCTGATCAGCACGTCGATGCTGCGATCCGAACTGTCGCCGAGGCGGGTGCGCGACAATTCGATCAGCCGCTCGCGCGCGATGACGCGCTGGGCATTGTCGCACAGGCTGACGAGCAGGTCGAATTCGGCGCCGGTCAGCTCGACCGCGGCGCCATCGGGCGAGGTGAGCTGGCGCCGGGGCAGGTCGGCGGTCCAGCCGTCGAAGCGGATCAGGCCGCGCTCGCGGTCCGCCGCCGGGCGCTCGACCGCGTGGCGCCGCAGCACGGCGCGCACGCGCGCGACCAGTTCGCGGACGCCGAAGGGCTTCGCGAGATAATCGTCGGCGCCGAGCTCGAGGCCGATGATCCGGTCGGTTTCGGTTCCCTTCGCGGACAGGAAGATGATCGGAACGTCGCTCGTCCGCCGGACTTCGCGGCAGATGTCGATCCCCGACGTGCCGGGCAGCATGATGTCGAGCAGCAGCAGGTCGGCGGGCGCCGCCCGCAGCGCGTCCCACATCTGCGGCGCGGTGCCGGCGGTGCGGACGATATAGCCATGTTCCTGGAGCGCACGCGCGGTCAGGGTTCGGATCGGAGGATCATCCTCCACCATCAAGATATTCGGCGGTGTCATCGCTTCACCTGGGAGAGAGGCTTCATGTTCCTTGACCCGGACCCGCCCGTCCGTGCCGCGTTGCGAAAGTGCAGCGACGCCTTGCCGTTCGGGCGAGGCGAAAGTGCGGTCCACAGGATTCACGGCCCTGCGGATCCGCGCTTCTCATACCGCGCCTCGCCGTTCAGGCAAGGGGACGAATCATTTCCCGGTGACCGCCAACCGAACGGCGGCGGCGAAAATGGGACCCCGGCCATTCGGCCGGAGCCCCCGAAAACCGACTTGGACCGGTATGTTTTTCTGGAGATTTCCTATCCGTGCGCCGCGGCGCCGGCGGTGCGGACGGTAGCCGGCAGCTGGTTCGCCAGATCGTCGGGCAGCACGCCGACGACCACGGCGCGCGCATTCTGCCAGAAGGCCGAAAGCAGCAGCAGCGCCGATCCGATGACGAAAGCGGTCAGCGCGACGTTGAGCTCGACCGCGCCGAAGGTGCGGAACAGCTGCGTCATCGCGAAGAGCACATAGGCGAGCGCCGAGACGAGCAGCGCACGGCGGTCGATCGCGAGCGCGATGAGGCCGAAGACGATATAGACGCCGATCACCAGCACCGCGGCGCCGCTGCCGATGTCGCTGCCGTCGGTAACGCCGAGCAGGTGGAACACCGGATGCGCGATCATCGGCGCGGCGAGCAGGTGGAGCCAGAAAGCGACATCGCTGCGCCGCGTCTGGCGCACCCGGTCGCTGCGGTCCCACCACATGGCGAGCGCGAAGACGCCGATCCCGGCGATGAGCACCAGCACCATCGGCAGCGTGCCGTCGGGGCTGGGCATTCCGGTAATCGCGAGCACGAGCGCGACCGCGGTCGCCGCGAGCGCGGCGGTGCCGGCGGCGACGGTGATCGGCACCATGAAGCGTTTCCAGTGCGCCCAGGTCGCGGCGGCGGTGATCAAAGCCATCGCGCCGACCAGGATCGCGCCGACGGTTTCGCTGGGGCTGCTGCCGAAAATATCCTCGCCATGGCGGACGAGAAAGCCGACCATCGTCGCGAAGACGCCGCCCGAAAAGGCGAGGACGAGGACGATGCTAGGCAGCGCCATCCGGCGCAGCCTCGTGAAATATTCGGCGAGGAACCACGCCGACGCGGCGACGAAGGCGCCGCCGAGCGCGGTGTGGATCGACGCACCGATCCAGCCGACCGCGACGAGCAGGATGACCGCCGCGATGCTGACGAAAATGTCGTTGAAGCCGGTGATGAGGCGGAATGATTCCTCGTCGGCACCGGGAGCGGCGCGCATCGACGCGATATGCGACCGGAAAGCCGTTGCGGCCTCCGGCGTCAATACCTTTGCATCGACCGCGGCTTGCAGGTCGCTTTCACTATACATCGGGGTCGTCCTTCTGTCCGAGCCCCTTGCCCCGCGGCCCTTATCGCATTGGCGTGTTGCTGTGTCAATACAGTGAGGCGCTTGCTAAATCCTCCCCGTGGCCGAAGGCCATGGGGAGGGGGACCGCGCCCGAAGGGCGTGGTGGAGGGGCCGCGACGGTAGCGTCATCGCCCCTCCGTCAGCGCTTCGCGCTGCCACCTCCCCATCGCTCCGCGACAGGGAGGATATTTAGCTTCAGCCCAGCGCCATCAATGCCTTCATGACATTCATCGACTGCTCGCTGCCCGATTGCGGGACGGTCTCGCCGTTGCGGTCGATGATCTTCTCCCACGCCGCGGCGACGCCTTCGGGGGTGCGCTCGCCTTCGGGCAGCGCGACCCCCGGCGTCATCGTGACATAGGCGGCATGGAACGCGCCCGCGCCCGCGCCGACGATCATGTTGGTCGGCGCGTCCTCGCTCACCAGATAGAGCGCGGCCGGGACGACATTCTCAGGGGTGAATTTCTCGAACAGTTCGGCCGGGAAGATGTCTTCGGTCATCCGCGTGCCCGCGACAGGCGCGATCGTGTTGCAGCGGATATTATATTTCGCGCCTTCGAGGTGGAGCGTCTTGGTCAGCCCCGCAAGCCCAAGCTTCGCCGCGCCATAGTTGGCCTGGCCGAAATTGCCGTAGAGCCCGGTCGACGAGGCGGTCATCAGGATGCGGCCATAGGCCTGTTCGCGCATGATGTCCCACGCGGCCTTGGTGACGTTCGCACTGCCGAGCAGGTGGACCTTCACGACCAGGTCGAAATCGGCGGGATCCATCTTCGCGAAGCTCTTGTCGCGCAGGATGCCGGCGTTGTTGATCAGGACGTGGACGCCGCCCCATTCTTCCTTGGCCTTGGCGACCATCTCGACCATCTGTTCATATTCGGTGACGCTGCCGCCGTTCGACATGGCGGTGCCGCCCGCGGCGCGGATTTCCTCGACGACCTGCAGCGCCGCGTCCGAATGGCCGGTGCCGTCGCGCGATCCGCCGAGGTCGTTGACCACCACTTTCGCGCCGCGGCGTGCGAGTTCGAGCGCATAGGCACGGCCGAGGCCGCCGCCGGCGCCGGTGACAATGGCAACGCGGCCGTCAAATTTGATCGTCATGATGGTCTCCCGGAAAAGTCTGAACAGTTGTCAATGAAAACGCGACCGTCCTTAGCCGTTCATCGCGGGCAGGCAAGGGGGATGACGGCGCCGGAAAAAAGGGCGATTGTCTCCAAAGCGTCATTCTGATGACGCATTTCTGAAACAATCGAGCAATATTGCGCCATCGAACCGCCGCCACCCTTTCGCAATGGAGCTTCGATCTTGCGCCACGTCCTCACTGCCGCCTTTCTGGCGACGACGATGCTCAGTTTGCCGACATCGGCCAGAGCGCAGGCGATGAGCGCCGAGGAAGCGGCCGCCTTGCGCGCCGAACTCGCCGCGCTGAAAGCGCAGGTCCAGACGCTGGAAGCGCGGCTCGATGCGGCGACCGCGCCGCCGACGCCCGCTCCGCTTTCGGCGCCCCCGCCGTCATCGGTGATCGCCGAGCCGGCGACCCCCAAGCCGGAGACCGAGTTCAACTGGAAGGGGGCGCCGGAGATGAAGACCGCGGACGGCTGGTCCTTCAAGCCGCGCGGGCGCATTCAGCTCGACCTGTCCAGCATCGACACGCCCGCGGGCGTGACCGGCATCCGCGGCGGCACCGCAACCGAGTTCCGCCGCGTCTATCTGGGGGTCGACGGAAAGATTCCGGGCGGTTTCTCGTATCGGCTGGAAGCGGACATCGCGAACGGCGAGATCGAACTCACCGATGTCTACCTGACCTATGGCACCGGGCCGCTGTCGGTCACGGTGGGGCACGTCAAGCCGTTCGCGTCGCTGGACGATCTGACGAGCGACCTGTTCACCAGCTTCACCGAGCGCGCGGCGTTCACGCAGGCGTTCGGTTTCGAACGCCGCGTCGGACTGTCGGCGCAATACAAGGGCAAGGCGCTGTTGCTGCAGGGCGGTGTGTTCGGCGACAATGCCCACGATCTCAACGACGCGAACCACAGCCTGAGCGTCGACGGGCGCGTCGTGCTCATGCCAAGGCTCGGCGGCACCCAGCTTCACCTCGCCGCGTCGGGCCATTACCGCGATCCCAACGATCCCGCCGCGACGAACCGCTACCGCGCGCGGCCTTTCGACCACGCCACCGACGTCCGGCTCGTCGATACGGGGCTGATCGATATAAAGAGCGAAAGGGGGTTCGGTCTCGAAGCCGCCGTCCTGACCGGCCCCTTCCATGCGGCCGCCGAAGGTTTCTGGCAGACGGTCAAGCGCACCGGCGCCCCCGATCCGACCTTCTTCGGGGGCTATGCCGAGTTCGGGATGACGCTGACCCGCGGCGACGCGCGCGGATACGATGACGGTGAGTTCGACCGGCTGAAGCCGTCAAGACCGATCACCGCGGGCGGCATCGGCGCGATCGAACTCAATGCACGCTATGATTATCTCGACCTCAACGATGGCGGTATCGTCGGCGGGCGGCAGCAGGCGGCGTTGATCGGCCTCGTTTGGGCGCCGATCGACTATATCCGGATCACCGCCAATTACGGCAAGCTATGGCTCGACGACGCGCGTATCGCGACGGCCAGCGGCGACCGCGATTACACGGCGGATACCTTCGGACTGCGGACGCAGATCGATTTCTGACGCGAATGACGGCTTTGGGGGTGGGTTGCTGTCATTCCCCACATTCGTCATTCCCGCGAAAGCGGGAACCCAGAGCGTGCGTCGGCTGACCCCACACTGGGTTCCCGCTTTCGCGGGAATGACGAAGTTATGAGATACTCAACGTCCGCTTCCGGCCGAAACCGGACTCCGGAACCTCAGACGCTCTTCCCCGCATCGAGCGCATAGCCCGCCGAACGCACCGTGCGGATGATGTCGCTCGTCCCCGGCAGGTTGATCGCCTTGCGCAGCCGCCGGATATGGACGTCGACGGTCCTGAGTTCGATGTCGCTGTCCTGGCCCCAGACGCTGTCGAGCAACTGCCCGCGCGAGAAGACGCGGCCCGGATGCTCCATGAAATGCCTGAGCAGGCGGAATTCGGTCGGCCCCATTGCGACGATTTGCCCCGCACGCACTACCTTGTGCGCGACCGAATCGAGCTCGATGTCGGCATAGGTCAGCATCTCGCCGGCGAGCGCGGGGCGCAGGCGGCGGAGCACCGCCTGGACGCGAGCGACCAACTCGCGCGGGCTGAACGGCTTGGTGACATAATCGTCGGCGCCGGTCTCGAGCCCGCGAATGCGGTCCTCTTCCTCGCCGCGCGCGGTGAGCATGATGATCGGAACATTGGCCGACTTCGGGTTCCGGCGCAGGCGCCGGCAGACCTCGATCCCCGGCAGGCTCTCGATCATCCAGTCCAAGAGGACGATGTCGGGTACGCGTTCCTCGACGAGGACGAGCGCCTGTTCGCCGTCGGGGGTCTGGCGGACCGAGAAACCTTCGCGCGCGAAATGCCAGACGATGAGCTCGGCGATCGCCTCGTCATCCTCGATCAGCAGCAGGTCGGGCTGCGGCATCAGCCTTGCTCCTGCTCCGCGGCGCCATCTTCGGGCTGCTCGCCGCGCTCGCGTTCTTCCATCCGCTCGCCGGTGACGACATAATAGACCATCTCGGCGATATTCGTCGCATGGTCACCCATGCGTTCGAGATTCTTGGCGACGAACAGTAAATGCGCGCTTTCCGAAATATATTTCGGATTTTCCATCATGAAGGTGACGAGCGTGCGGAAGATGCTGTTGTAGAAATCGTCGACATTCTTGTCGCGCACCGTCACCCGCACCGCGAGTTCGGCGTCGCGCGCCGCGAAGCTGTCGAGCGCGTCGTGGATCAGCTCGACGACGATCGACGACATCGAGGTGAGGAGCGGGATCGCCTCGATCGACCGCGTCTGGTCCATCAGCGCGACGCGCTTGGCGATATTCTTCGCATAGTCGCCGATCCGCTCGACGACCGACACGATCTTCAACGCCGCGATCATTTCGCGCAAATCGTCGGCCATCGGGGCGCGGAGCGCGATCGTCTGGACCGCGAGCTGCTCGACTTCAGCCTCGAGCGCGTCGATCTTCTTGTCGTCGCGCACGACCTGCGCGGCGAGGTCGAGGTCACCTTTGCTGAGCGCGGTCATCGCCTGGAGCAGCGCCTGTTCGGCGCGGCCGCCCATTTCGCTGATCAGCCCGCGCAGGCGATTGAGGTCCTCGTCGAAGGCTTTGACCGTATGATCATTCGTTAGTGCCATCGTTTTCGTCCTGTTGCGCTACGGATCAACCGTAACGGCCGGTGATATAATCCTTGGTGCGTTCCTGCCGCGGGTTGGTGAAGATGTCGGTGGTCTTGCCGTATTCGACCAAGGTCCCGAGGTGGAAAAAGGCGGTGCGCTGCGACACGCGGGCCGCCTGCTGCATATTGTGCGTGACGATCACGATCGCATATTTGCCGCGCAGTTCGTGGATCAGTTCCTCGATCTTCGCGGTCGCGATCGGGTCGAGCGCCGAGCACGGCTCGTCCAGCAGCAGCACTTCGGGTTTGATGGCCACGCCGCGCGCGATGCACAGGCGCTGCTGCTGCCCGCCCGACAACGCGGTGCCGCTCTCGCCGAGCCGGTCCTTGACCTCGTCCCACAGCCCGGCGCGGGTCAGCGCGCGTTCGACGATGACGTCGAGATCGGCCTTCGACGGCGCGAGGCCGTGGATGCGCGGGCCGTAACCGACATTGTCGTAGATCGACTTGGGAAAGGGGTTGGGCTTCTGAAACACCATGCCGACGCGTGCGCGCAGTTGCACCACGTCCATCGAGGGCGCGTAAATGTCTTCGCCGTCGAGCTTGATCTGCCCAGTGACGCGCGCGCTTGCGACCGTGTCGTTCATGCGATTGAGCGAACGCAGGAACGTCGACTTGCCGCAGCCCGACGGGCCGATGAAGGCGGTGACGAGGTCGGTGCCGACGTCGATCGACACATCGTTGATCGCCTGTTTCTCGCCGTAAAAGACGTTGACGCCCTGCGCGCGCATCTTGGGGTCGGCGATAGTGAGATCGTCTTGGGTCATATTCACCAGCGTTTTTCGAATTTGTTGCGAAGATAGATCGCAAAGGCGTTCATCGACAGCAGCACGATGAGCAGCACGATGATCGCGGCGGAGGTTTTCTCGACAAAGCCCCGGTCGACCTCGTCCGACCAGAGGAAGATCTGCATCGGCAGCACGGTCGACGGCGAGCAAATGCCGCCCGGGACGTCGCCGATAAAGGCGCGCATGCCGACGAGGAGCAGCGGCGCCGTCTCGCCCAGCGCGCGCGCCATGCCGATGATCGTGCCGGTGAGGATGCCGGGGAGGGCAAGCGGCAGGACGTGATGGAACACGACCTGCACCGGGCTCGCGCCGACGCCGAGCGCGGCGTCGCGGATCGACGGCGGCACCGACTTGATCGCGTTGCGGCTGGCGATCACGATCACCGGCATCGTCATCAGCGCCAGCGTCAAGCCGCCGACGAGCGGGCTCGCCTGGCACAGGCCGAACCAGTTGATGAACACCGCGAGCGCGAGCAGGCCGAAGATGATCGACGGCACCGCGGCGAGGTTGTTGATCGACACTTCGATCAGGTCGGTCCAGCGGTTCTTCGGCGCATATTCTTCCAGATAAAGCGCCGCGAGCACGCCGGTCGGAAAGGCGATGAGGAAGGCGATGAAGATCGTCAGCACCGACCCCTTGAGCGCACCCCAGATGCCCGCGACCGCGGGATCGGTCGCGTCGGCGTTCTTGAAGAAGGGCCAGTGGATGCCGGTCGACAGCTTGCCGTTCTTCTCCAGCGCATCGACGCGCGCTCCGAGCTCGCCGCGCGCGCCTTCCTTCGCCATGATGTCGACTTCGGACGCGGCGGGCAGTTCGAACACGGTCGTGCCATCGAGCAGGTCGGGATCGGCCTTGATCGCGCTGCGCACTTCCTTCCACGCATTTTCGCTGATCAGTTCGGCCCCGCCGTCGCCCAGCGCCTCGTCGGCGGCAAAGGCGACGATGTCGGCAAGCCCCGCGTTCGCGATCACCTGATCGGCGTCCGCGTCGCCCAGCCGCGCTTTGTCGATCGTCAGCGGCATGCCCACGAAATCGACCGGCACCGCGACATGCGTATAGGTAAAGCCGCGCGCGCCGTTGCCGACCATCACGAACAGCAGGAAGGCGAGGAAGGCGCCCGACAGCAGCACGGCGCCGAGCCCCATCAGCTTGAAGCGGCGTTCGGCGGCATAGCGGCCCGCGATGCGCTTCTGCATCGCCGCGCCCTTCCAGTCGGTGGGGGAAGTTTCCCTATTCATATGCTTCCCGATATTTCTTGACGATGCGCAGCGCGACGATGTTGAGCAGCAGCGTGACGAGGAAGAGGACGAGGCCGAGCGCGAAGGCCGCGAGCGTCTTGGCGCTGTCGAACTCCTGATCGCCGGTGAGCAATTTCACGATCTGCGCCGTCACCGTGGTGACGCTGGCAAAGGGGTTGGCGGTCATGTTCGCCGACAGGCCCGCCGCCATCACCACGATCATCGTCTCGCCGATCGCGCGGCTGATCGCGAGCAGGATGCCACCCATCACGCCGGGCAGCGCGGCGGGGATCAGCACCTGACGGATCGTCTCGTTCGGCGTCGCGCCCAATGCCAGCGATCCGTCGCGCATCGCCTGCGGCACCGCGTTGATGCTGTCGTCGGCCATCGAGGAGACGAAGGGGATGATCATCACCCCCATCACGATACCCGCGGCGAGCGCGCTTTCGGTGCTCGCGTTCGGGATGCCGAGCATCACCGCGAATTCTCGCAGCGCCGGCGCCACGGTCAGCGCGGCAAAATAGCCGTAAACCACCGTGGGCACGCCCGCGAGTATCTCGAGCAGCGGCTTCACCCATTTGCGCACCGCCGGCGCGGCATATTGAGTGAGGTAGACTGCGGTCATCATGCCAATGGGAATGGCGACGATCATCGCGATGATCGCGCCGATCAGCACCGTGCCCCAGAAGAGCGGAATGCCGCCGAAGGTGTCGGGCTGCGGCGCGCCGCTCGTCGGCGCCCAGGTCGTACCGAACAGCAGCTCGGCGGGCGAGACGAGGCGGAAGAAGCGGATCGATTCAAAGAGCAGCGAGAGCACGATGCCGAAGGTCGTCAAGATCGCGACGAGCGATGCGAGCAGCAACAGCAGCATCACGATCTTTTCGACCCGCGTGCGCGCCCGGAAATCGGGGCGGATGCGCGTGAAGGCGTAAAGCCCGCCCGCCAGCGCGAGCGCGAGCATTGCCGCGATGCCGATCCACGCATATTTATGGCTCGCATCGGCATAGGGCTTCACCAGCGGCGCCGCGGCGGGCAGCCGCACGTCGGCCTGCCGCCCCTGCGCGACATTGCGCGCATCGGACAGGATCGCGCCGCGCTCGAACCCGAACTCGGGCAGGCTCTGCGCGGCCTCGCTCGTCAGCACCTGGTTCGTGATCAGCGCCGGCGACACCGACGACCAGACCGCGAGGAACAGCGCGGCGGGCGCGAACAGCCACAGCGCGACATACCAGCCATGATATTGCGGCCGCGAATGGAGTTTCGCCGCCGCGCGGCCGGCGAGCAGGCTCGACCGCGCGCGGCCGGCCAGCCAGCCGATCAGCGCGAGGCCCGCGATCAAAAGCAAAAGGGCGGCGGCGTTGAAGGTCACTCGATCTTCATCCGGTCAAACCTTCGTCATTGCGAGCGAAGCGAAGCAATCTCCAGCTATCGCAATAGCCGGGCGAGAGCTGGAGATTGCTTCGTCGCTACGCTCCTCGCAATGACGATCATGAAAAAATCGGCGGCCGGACCGGGCGAACCCGCCCGGCCACCAAGCGGGAGGTAAGCTATTTCAGCTCCGCACCATCCAGCGCGGTCATATTCTTGCCGTTCGCCGCCGCGGCGTCGGCGACCGTCTTCGGCGACACGATCAGACCCTTGGCGTTGAGGTATCCGCCTTCGCCCGCGCCCTTCAGGAACTCGGCGACATATTCGGCGAGGCCGGGGACGACGCCGACGTGCGCCTTCTTCACGTAGATATAGAGCGGGCGCGAACCGGGGTAGCTGCCGTCGGCGATCGCCGCATAGGTCGGCGCGACGCCCTGGACCGGCACCGCCTTGATCTTGTCCTTGTTGGCATCGAGATAGCTGAAGCCAAAGATGCCGAGGCTCGTCGGGTTCTTGTCGAGCTTCGAGATGATCAGGTTATCATTCTCGCCCTGCTCGACATAATAGGGCGAACCGCGCAGCGTCGTGCACACCGCCTCATGCTTCTCGGCATCGCTTGCCTTCAGCGCCTTCATCTCCGCATTGGCGTCGCAGCCGGTACCGAGGATCAGTTCCTTGAACGCATCGTAAGTGCCGCTCGTCGACGGCGGGCCGAATACCGAGATCGCGACCGCGGGGAGGGCGGGGTTCACGTCCTTCCACGTCTTCGCGGTGTTGGGCTTGCCATAGGGGTTCGCCGCGAGCGCCTTATAGACGTCCTCTTCGGTCAGCTTGAAGCCCGGGCCGCGCGCCGCTTCGCCGAGCGCGATGCCGTCGATGCCGATCTGGACTTCGACGATCTCCTTCACGCCGTTCGCGACGCAGCTGTCGAATTCTTTCTTCTTGATGCGGCGCGATGCGTTCGCAATGTCGGGCGTGTCGCCGCCGACCCCGGTGCAGAAACGCTCGAAACCGCCGCCGGTGCCCGTGCTGTCGATCTTCGGCGTCTTGTTGCCCGTCGCTTCGGCGAACTTCTCGCCGACCGCGGTGGCAAAGGGATAGACGGTCGAGGACCCGACCGCGCTGATATAATCGCGCGCGCCGCCGCCCGAAGACGCCTGATCCTGGCACGCGGAAAGCGCCAGCGCGCACGTCGCCGCACCAGCGATAAGACCGAATTTTTGGAACATCGGGAAATCCTGTCGGGGGTCGTTACCGAACCAAGCCACCACCCCCGCGGCGACTCGCTGAGCCGCCAATGGGGGTTTTGTGTGACGCGTTTGTGACAGGGAGTGTCATGGAAGTGTCATGGACCGTGGACGAAATGGTCCGCGAAATAGGAGGCGGATCGGCGCTCGTTCAAACGTCTATTCCTATCGAGGCCTCTCGGCCTCTGGATGTCGGGAGTGAGGCGTTGAAGGAATTATCGAATTTCGAGGCGGAAGTGCTCGCAACTTTTGTCGGTCGAGGATATCCCGACCACGGGCTCCTTGCGCTCGGGATGATGATGGGCCGCAGGCTGTTGCCCACGGTTCCGGTTTGCGGCGGCGGCCTTCTCGCCTTCCTCGCCGGACGAAACGGCTTCGGAGCGGAAGATAGCGACATGATCCTAATCACCGGCCACGTCATCCTCACCCCCGAGCATCGCGGGCGCATGATCGCGCTCGGCGTCGAGCATAGCGCGCGGTCGCGGGGCGAGGCGGGGTGTCTGGCGCATCATTGCCATGTCGATGTCGAGAACCCCGACCGGCTGATGTTCGTCGAGGAGTGGGAGAGCGTGGACGCGGTCCGCGCCCATTTCGCGCTGCCCGCCTCGCGCGCCTTCGTCGCCGACATGCGCGCGCTGTCGCCCGCGCCGCCGGTGATGCGCATTTATGCCGCCGAGGATGTCACTGCGAAGCTGATGGGGTGATGGCTCCCCTCCCGCCTGCGGGAGGGGTTGGGGGTGGGCATGCACCGTTTCAGATACCCACCCCGCTGCGACTAGCGAACGAGTTCGCAAGTCTCGCTGCCCCTCCCGCAAGCGAGAGGGGGTTTGCTTACTTCCCCAGCAGCGGCGCCAGATACTGCCCGGTGAAGCTGCGCTTTTCCTTCACTACCTGCTCGGGCGTGCCAGCCGCGACGATCTCACCGCCCTTGACCCCGCCTTCGGGGCCGAGGTCGAGGATCCAGTCGGCGGTCTTGATGACGTCGAGATTATGCTCGATCACCACGACGCTGTTGCCCTGATCGACCAGCGCCTGCAGCACCTCGAGCAGCTTGCGGACATCCTCGAAATGCAGCCCCGTCGTCGGCTCGTCGAGGATATAGAGCGTCTGCCCGGTCGAGCGGCGCGACAGCTCCTTGGCGAGCTTCACCCGCTGCCGAAGGCGTCATCACCACCGGCCGGGCGCGCCTTGGACAGCTCGGTCACCAGCTTGATGCGCTGGGCCTCGCCGCCCGACAGCGTCGTCGCCTGCTGCCCGACCTTGATGTACCCCAAGCCCACGCGGACGAGCATCGCCATCTTGTCGCGGATCGCGGGCACCGCCTTGAAGAAGTCCGCCGCGTCCTCGACCGTCATGTCGAGCACGTCGGCGATGCTCATGCCCTTGAACTTCACCTCCAGCGTTTCGCGGTTGTAGCGTTTGCCGTGGCACGTCTCGCACGTCACATAGACGTCGGGCAGGAAGTGCATCTCGATCTTGATCAGCCCGTCGCCGGTGCAGGTTTCGCAGCGCCCGCCCTTGACGTTGAAGCTGAAACGCCCCGGCTTGTAACCGCGCGCCTGCGCCTCGGGCAGCCCCGCGAACCAGTCGCGGATCACGGTGAAGGCGCCGGTGTAGGTCGCGGGGTTCGAGCGCGGGGTGCGGCCGATCGGCGACTGGTCGATGTCGATCACCTTGTCGCAATGTTCGAGGCCGGTCAGGCTGTCGTGCGGCCCCGCGACCATGCGCGCGCCGTTGAGCGTTCGCGCCGCGCTGGCATAGAGCGTGTCGATGATCAGGCTCGACTTGCCGCTGCCGCTGAGGCCGGTGACGCAGGTGAAGGTGCCGAGCGGGATCTTCGCGGTGACATTCTGCAGATTGTTCGCCCGCGCGCCCTTGAGCACGAGGTCGAAGCCGTTGCCGGGGCGGCGGTGCGCCGGCACCTCGATCTTCTTCGCGCCGGTCAGATACGCCGCGGTCAGGCTCTTCTTGTTCGCGAGCACCTGTTTCAGCGTGCCTTGCGCGACGATCTCGCCGCCATGGACGCCCGCGCCGGGCCCCATGTCGACGACATAATCGGCGTGGCGGATCGCATCCTCGTCATGCTCGACGACGATGACGGTGTTGCCGAGGTCGCGGAGCCGCTTCAGCGTCGCGAGGAGGCGGTCGTTGTCGCGCTGGTGGAGGCCGATGCTCGGCTCGTCGAGGACGTAGAGCACACCCGACAATCCGCTGCCGATCTGCGAGGCGAGGCGGATGCGCTGGCTCTCGCCGCCCGACAGCGTGCCCGAGGTGCGGTTGAGGTTGAGGTAATCGAGCCCGACATTGTTGAGGAAGCCGAGCCGCTCGTTGATCTCCTTGAGGATCGCCTTGGCGATCTGCTTCTGCGTGTCGTTCAGCTTCTCCTCGAGCGTGCCGAACCAGTGGAGCGCGTCGGCGACGCTGCGCCGCGCCGACTGGCTGATGTCCTCGCCCGCGATCTTCACCGCGAGCGGTTCGGGGCGCAGGCGCGCGCCGTGGCACGTCTCGCACGGCTGCGCGGTCTGATATTTGCTCAGTTCCTCGCGCATCCACGCGCTCTCGGTCTGCAGCATGCGGCGATTGAGGTTGCCGATGACACCTTCGAACGCCTTGTGCGTCGTATAGGTGCGCTTGCCGTCCTTGAAGGTCAGCTCGACCGGCTTCCCTCCGCTGCCATAGAGGATGATCAGTTGAACTTCGCCGGGAAGGTCTTGCCACGGCGTCGTCAGATCGAAACCATAGGCTTTGCCGAGGCTTTCGAGCACCTGCATATAATAGGGGGAGGGCGGGTTCGATTTCGCCCACGGCACCACCGCGCCCTTCTTGAGGCTGAGCGCATGGTTGGGGACGACGAGGTCGGGGTCGAACTCCTGCCGCTCGCCGAGCCCGTCGCATGCGGGGCAGGCGCCCTGCGGCGCGTTGAAGCTGAACAGCCGCGGCTCGATCTCGGCGATCGTGAAGCCCGACACCGGGCAGGCGAATTTCTCGGAGAAAATCAGACGGTTGGCGGGAATGCCCGCGCCCTTCATCGCGCCGCCGGTGTCTTCCTCCTCGCGCCCCGGCACGGGACCGTCGGCGAGGTCGATATAGGCGAGACCTTCGGCAAGTTTCAGCGCGGTCTCGAAACTGTCGGCGAGGCGCGTTTCGAGGCCCTCGCGCACCGCGACGCGGTCGACGACCACCTCGATGTCATGCTTGTATTTCTTGTCGAGCGCCGGGGCGTCGCCGATTTCGTAAAACTCGCCATCGATGCGGACGCGCGTGAAACCGTCCTTCTGCCACTGCGCGAGTTCTTTTCGATACTCGCCCTTGCGGCCGCGCACGACGGGGGCGAGCAGATAGGCGCGCGTGCCCTCGGGCAGTTCCATCACGCGGTCGACCATCTGGCTGACCGTCTGCGCGCTGATCGGCTCGCCGGTGGCGGGCGAATAGGGAATGCCGACGCGTGCCCACAGGAGGCGCATATAGTCGTAGATCTCGGTCACCGTCGCGACGGTGGACCGTGGGTTTCTGGACGTCGTCTTCTGCTCGATGCTGATCGCCGGCGATAGCCCGTCGATATGCTCGACATCGGGCTTCTGCATCATTTCGAGGAACTGGCGCGCATAGGCGGACAGGCTCTCGACATAGCGCCTTTGCCCCTCGGCATAGATGGTATCGAAGGCGAGCGATGATTTGCCGCTGCCCGACAGGCCGGTGATGACGATCAGCGCGTCGCGTGGCAGGTCGACGTCGACGCCCTTGAGGTTGTGCTCGCGCGCGCCGCGAACCGAAATATGGGTGAGACTCATGGGAGGGGTTTGTTCCAGATTTGTTCTGATGGCGCAAGAGCGGTTTGCGCCCGTTCGCCGCATAGATAGGAGGCCGGATGCAAGGCCGCAATGCGGTCGTTTCCACCAACCCCACAAAGGCTTCGACCAGCGTCGGGCCGCTCGCTTGACCCTCCGGCGCGGCGGGCGGACAATTATGGTCATGCGCGCCGCTCGATCCGGCGGCGCCGGGGAACGGGAGCTGGGAATATGAAGGATTTCACTTCGAGCGTCGCGGGACTGGCGATTGCGGTGGCGCTGGTCGCGACGCCCGCGATAGCGAACAATATCGATGCGCGGGGCGCACTCAAGGCTGCAGCGGAAACGGGCGAGGGAGGGGCCTCGGCGGAAGGTTCGTTGACGGCGCTGACTTTTGGCAAGTGGGGCGTCGATCTGGACGCGCGCGACACGATGGTGAAGCCGGGCGACGATTTCGACAAATATGCCAACGGCCGCTGGTTCGCGCGGACCGAAATTCCGGCCGATCAGGCCTCGGCGGGGGTCGATTACGACGTCTATAACCTGACCCAGCGCCAGCTTCGCCAGCTTGTCACGAGCGCGCCGGCCACGAGCCAGGTCGGCGGCCTTTACCAGAGCTTCATGAACGAAGCGCGGGTCGAGGCGCTCGGCGTCAAGCCGCTGATGGCCGACATCGCCGCGGTCGCCGCGATCGAGGACAAGAGCGCGATGGCGCGCTTCATGGGCGGCACGCAGGGCGGCTTCGGGTCGTCGATCGTCAGCGGCGGCCCCTATGCCGACACCGCCGATCCGACGGTCAATCTATTGTGGTTGGGGCAGGCGGGGATCGGCCTGCCCGAGCGCGACTATTATCTCAATGACAGCTTCAAGCCGCAGCGCGATGCCTATCGCGCCTATATCGCGCGGACGATGAAGATGACGGGCAATACCGATCCCGAGAAAGCGGCCGACGCGATCATGGCGTTCGAGACCGAAATCGCCAAGGTCAGCTGGGCGATCGCCGATCGCCGCGACATCGGCAAGATCAACAATCCGATGTCGTCGGACGAACTCGCCGCCTATGCGCCGGGGTTCGACTGGACGGCGTGGTTCGAGGGCGCCGGCATTGCACCGCAGAAGCGGATCATCGTCAACGAAAAGACCGCGGTGCGCGACATCGCGGCGCTCTATGCCACGACCCCGCTCGACACGATCAAGCTGTGGCAGCAGTTCCACGTCGCCGACAATGCCGCGCCCTATCTCGACAAGGCGTTCGTCGACAGCCGTTTCGAATATACGAAGGCGCTGAGCGGGGTGGGCGAACTGCGCCCGCGCTGGAAGCGCGGGTTGACGCTCGTCGACGGCAGTCTCGGCGAGCTCGTGGGCGAAACCTATTCGAAGCAATATTTCCCGGCGAGCGCGAAGGCGAAGATGGAGGCGCTTGTCGCGAACCTGAAGCTTGCGATGGGCGATCGAATCCGGGCCAATAGCTGGATGGCGCCCGCCACGAAGGATGCGGCGCTCGCCAAGCTCGCGAAGATGGATGTGATGGTCGGTTACCCCGACAAATGGCGCGACTATTCGGCGCTGAAGATCGACCCCGCCGACCTTTACGGAAATGTGAAGCGCAGCGCCGCCTTCGAATATGCCTATGCGCTGTCGGACCTGAACAAGGCGGTCGATCGCAAGAAGTGGGCGATGAACCCGCAGGAGGTGAACGCGTACAACGGCGGGCTCGAGAACAAGATCGTGTTCCCGGCCGGCATTTTGCAGGCGCCCTATTTCAGCGAGAGCGTCGACGATGCGGTCAATTACGGCGCGATCGGCGCGGTGATCGGCCATGAAATCACCCATGGGTTCGACGATCAGGGCCGCAAGATCGATGCCGAGGGTGCGGTGCGCGACTGGTGGACGGCGGAGGACGCGGCGCGCTTCGATGCCCAGGCGAAGGCGTTCGGAGCGCAATATGCGACCTATGAAGCGGCGCCCGGCGCCTTCATCAATCCCGAGTTGACGATGGGCGAGAATATCGCCGATCTGGCGGGGCTCGAGGTCGCATATGACGCCTATCACCGCTCGCTGGACGGCAAGGATGCGCCGGTGATCGACGGGCTGACCGGCGATCAGCGTTTCTTCCTCGCCTTCGCGCAGGCGTGGCGCGACAAGGCGCGCGAGGATGCGATCAAGCAGCAGGTGGCGAGCGACCCGCACAGCCCCGCGCGCTGGCGCATCATCGGACCCGTGCGCAACGTCGATGCGTGGTACAAGGCGTTCGGCGTCGAAGCGGGGGCGAAATATTATCTGAAGCCCGAGGCGCGCACGAAAATCTGGTAGTCCTGAGACCCCTTTCTCAGGATCGGGCGGGGGCGGCTTCGCGCCGTCCCCGTACCGCCATCACGGTCAGCGACAGCGCGGCCCCGGCGATGACGAACAGCGCCGGGAAGCCGCCGAGCACCGACATCATGCGGATGCCGTCGATGCCGCCGCTCGCCACGAGCACCAATGCGACCAGCCCGACGGTGACGCCCCACACCGCCTGGACCCACAGGGGGGCCTCGGGGCGTTCGGGCGAGATGCCGTGCGTCGACAGCGCGCTCATCGCCGAGACATTGGCGTCGGCGCCCGCCACGTAAGAGAGGAAGATGGCGAAGAGCACGATCGCCGCGACGACCGGGCCGCCGCCGAGAGCGCTGAACAGGCGGAACAGCACGGGGTCGGGGCCCTGCGCGGTGAGGATCGCATAGAGGCCGGCGCCGCTTTGCTGGTCGAGCGCGATCGTCGCGCCGGCGATGGCCGTCATCCACACTGCGCCGAACAGCGAGGGCAGGATCAGGTTGTAGAGGATGAAGGCGCGGACGCTGTAGCCGACCGCGAGGCGGCCGAGGAAGAGCGCGGTGACCGGCGCCCAGGCGAACCAGTTCGCCCAGTTGAAGATCGTCCATTGCCGGTGCCAGCCCGTGTCGACGTCGAGGCCGAGGTTGCGGGGGAGGAAGGTCTGGAAGTAGTCGAAGGTGCCGCGGAGCGCGAGGGCGAGCATGTCGGCGGTTGGGCCGGCGAGGAGGACGAAGGCGATAATTGCGAAGAAAATCCAGGTATTTAGCACCGACAGGCCGGCGATGCCTTTTTGCAGGCCGGTCGCCGCCGAGATGAGGAAGCTCGCGACGATCGCCGCCGCGATCGCCCAGCGCAGCGCGGTGCCGCCGTCGAAACCGCCAATCCCCTCGATCCCGCCGGCGAGCGCGAGCAGGCCGGCGCCGAGCGAGGCCGCCATGCCCGCGACGAGCGCGTAGAGGCAGATGATGTCGATGCCGGTGCCGACCGGCCCGTGCGCGCGCCGGCCGAGCAGCGGGACGAACAGCGACGACAGGCTGAACGGTTCGCGGCGGTTGTAGTAGACGAGCGCGAAGGCCAGCCCGGCGACGGTGTAGATGGCATAGGGCGTCAGCGTCCAGTGGAGGAACATCGTCGACATGGCGAAGGTCGCGGCGGCGTCGCTGCCGGGTTCGAGCCCCAGCATCGCGGGCGGATCGTTGAGGTGGAACAGGGGCTCGGCGGCGCCCCAGAAGAGGATGCCGGTCGCGATGGTGGTGCAGAGCGTCACCGCGAACCAGCGCCAGCGCGAGAGGATGGGCGCGGCGTCCGGCCCCCCGATGATCCGCCCGCCGAGCGGCGAGAGCGCGATGCCCGCGAGCAGAGCCAGAAAGCCGACCCCGGCCCAGGCGAAGAGCGGCGAGAAATTGCGCAGGATCCAGTCGTTGACCGCCGTCTCGGCCGCGACGAAGGCGGGCCCCTGCCACAGGCTGAGGAGGACGGCGACGAGCAGCACCGCGAGCGGGGTGAAAAAGACCGGGCGGTTGAGCGGATGCTTCGGGGGTGCTGGCAAAGAGTCGGCCGATCGGACAGGGGGGACGGACCCAGCATGGCGGCAGCCCCGCGCGAGGTCAAATCGGCGGGAACGGTCCACCGGGCCGCGCGTTCGACCGCCGGAACGGATGATTTGAAGGAGTGACTTCGATGACCAGAAGCATTTGGGCGGCGACCGCCGCTTTCGCGCTGCTCGCGTCGGGGCAGGCCATGGCCTGGCAGACGCCCGAGCCGGCGCCCGCACCAGCAACCGAGCCCGCACCCGCCGCCGAAGAAAAGGCGCCCGACGGCACGACGGCGGAGGAGCGCGCGAACACGGCGCGGCTCAACGCCGAACAGGCGGCGCAGGCGCGCACCGATAATACAATCTACGCGCAGGAAGTGTCGGCGCAGCAGCAGCAGGTGGCGCACGACCAGCAGGTCTATGCCGATGAAACCGCGGCCTATGAGGCGGAAAAGGCGCGCGTCGCGGCCATGTCGGCCGAAGAGCGGATCAAATGGGAAGCCGATGCCGCGGCGTGCAAGGCGGGCGACACGACGCGCTGCGCGCCGCCGGCGGTCACGCCGCCGAAGTAGGGGCTGGGAGGTAGGGGCTGGAGAGCGGCCGTTTTTAATCGTCATCCCGGCGAAGGCCGGGATCCCGCCGTCTCGGCCTGACGCACGGGCGAGATCCCGGCCTTCGCCGGGATGACGGGAGAGTGGCGACGCCTTTCATCCAAACGGTCGAGAGAGCTTCGGTCGAGCCTAAGCCCCTCCCCTGAAGGGGAGGGGCTTGATTCCGGGTCGACGTTCGGCGTCTCGATCCGCGGAGCGGGATCGGGAAAGCGGCCGCCATATCGGTAGCCGTCGTCGGCCGGCTCGGGGACCGGTTCGGGGGGCAGCGGCGCGTCGGTATCGACCGCGCCGAGTTCGCGGAAGGCGCTCTCCATCCTCGACTCGCGTTCGGCGCGCAGCCGGGCCGCGACGCCATAGCTGTCGGGGCAGGCGAAACACGGGGCGGCGGTTTCGCCCTGCGGCAAGCGTGCGTCGGGATTGGCGCTGTACCGCGCATAAGAACCGGGATCGCCGCCGCCGCGCGCTGCCGCGAGCGGTTCGGCACTCTCTTCCCCGAGCAGCACCCCGGCGAGCACCCCCGCGAGCGTGAGCAACAGCAGACGGACCAGCCGTTCGCCGCCGCGCCGACTCGTCGCGAAAGATAATTTCCTCGGCACGCAGGCATTTCGCCATGATCGGATGCCCGATGCAAGTCCGGCGCCATGATATTGCCCCGCCGCCGGCCATTCGTCGACAGATGGACGCGCTTCGTCCGCAAATCGAGCGGCCGTTTGCTCCGATCGATCCAAAGATGAATCCCATGACGTCCAGGGGGTATCACCCGTGTTGCGGGATATCGGAAGACGGTCTCCCCGGTCCGCCAGCCGGTATCCCGCATCCCTTGTAAGAGAGGACTCCCCCATGGCGAAATTTTCCCTGATGCTGCTGGCCGTGCCGCTGGCGACAGCCGGCATAGCGGCCCCCGCTTTCGCAGAGGACGATGTGCGGAGCGTTACCGTATCCTATGACGATCTCAACCTGTCGAGCGAGCGCGGCCGCGAACGGCTGACGACCCGCGTCAAGATGGCGGTCCGCAAGGTTTGCGGCGTGCCGGGCCGCGCCACGCTGCGCGAGCGCGCCGCCGAAAACGCGTGCAAGGCGCATGCGATGCGCGACGCCGAAACCAAGCTTGCGGCGCTGTTCAACGGCGGCGGCACGCGGCTGGCCGACCAGGGACCGGTGGTCGTTTCCGCTCCCTGACGCTAAACGGCCGTATGTTGTCCCAAGAAGGCGGTCATGCCCCGGCGGCATGGCCGTCTTTTTTCGGCCGGTAACGGACATTGCGCTTTAATATATCCGTTCGCATCGAGCGAAGTCGAGATGTCCCTCGGGCCAGGCGCTACATCGATGGGTGTCTCGACTTCGCTCGACACGAACGGAACAAGGGAACATCCGCTGCGGACGGGTTGCTGCCGTCTCTTTATTCGTCACCCCGGACTTGATCCGGGGTCCATTCTCGCAGCGTTGAAAGAATGGATCCCGGATCAAGTCCGGGATGACGAATGTCTGAGATCGACCGGAAGGCGACGCTTCGTATCTTATAACTCGTCATTCCCGCGAAAGCGGGAACCCAGTGTGGGGTCAGCCGACGCATGCGCTGGGTTCCCGCTTTCGCGGGAATGACGAAGGTAGGGAATGGCCGCTCCCCACCCCAAAGTGGCCCTTTCATGGCCGCCTTTTCGTCAGGCGTGCATGATCGCCTTGACGTCGTGGAGATAGGTACGGCCGATGCGGTGGACGCCGCCTTCGCCCAGGTCGACGCTCCACGCGCCGTCGCCATGATGCTTCAATCCGACGATCCCGTCGCGGCGGATCATCTTCGACCGGTGGATGCGCATGAACTGGTCGGGGTTCATGCGCGCTTCCAATGACTTGATCGTCTGGTGGATGAGCCAGCTGCGGCCGCCGACGTGGAGGCGCATATAGTCGCGCTCGGCCTCGATCAGATCGACCTGACCTGCGTCGATGCGCAGCATCTCGCCGCGGTTCTGGACCCAGAATTCGTTGATCCACTTGCTTTTTTGCGCGGGCGCTCGCTCGGTCGCGCGCCATTCGCGGACGCGCGACAGCGCGCGCGCGAGGCGATCGGGCGATACGGGTTTGAGCAGATAGTCGACCGCGGCGACGTCGAACGCCGCGACGGCGTAGCGGTCGAAGGCGGTGACGAAGACGACCGCGGGCGGATTGTCCATTCGCTCGATCGCCGCGGCGACCTCCAGCCCGTTGAGATCGGGCATCGCGATGTCGCAAAGCAGGAGGTCGGGCGCGAGCGCGTCGACCATGCGCAGCGCCGAGGCGCCGTCGCTCGCGGTGCCGACGAGCGAAATGCCGTCCTGCTGCCCGGTCAATATCTGGAGCCGCTCGATCGCAAGCGGTTCGTCGTCGACGATCAGGGTGCGAAGCGTTTGCAGCATGGTCAACAAACCTCCCGTGACAAGGGCAGCCAGAGCGACACGACGAAGCCGCCGCCGTCCGACGGACCCCATTCGCAGCCCGCGGTGGGGCCGTAGCGCGTGAGCAGACGCTCGCGGACATTGCCAAGGCCGAGGCCGGTGCCCGAGTTCGGAACCGGCGCCCTGGGGTCGATGTCGTTTTCGATGCGCAGGATGAGCAGCCCATATTCGGCGCTGGCGGAGAGGCGGATCGCGATTTTCCCCTTGCTGGGCGCGACGCCATATTTGATCGCATTTTCGATGATCGGTTGCAGAATCAGCACCGGGACGCACGCATTTTTCAGCTCGTCGGGCATCGTCACCTCGACCTGGAGCCGGTCGGGAAAACGCGTCTGTTCGATGTCGAGATAGAGGCGCTGAAGCGCGATTTCCTCGTCGAGGCTGACGAGCTGTTCGGGGTCGACGGCGAGACTCGAGCGGAGGAAGGAGGAGAGGTTCATGATCATCGTCTCGGCCTCGCTCTTCGACCCCTTGAGCACGAGGGTCGACAGCGAGTTGAGCGTGTTGAACAGGAAATGCGGATTGACCTGGTAATGGAGCGCGCGGAGCTGCGCGGTCTGCGCTTCCATGCGGAAATGATTGGCGCGCCGTTCGACCGCGCGCATCTCGTTGGCATAGCCGAAGGCGACGTAGAGCGCGGCCCAGACGGCAAAGAAGAAATACCAGCGGATCGAGCTGTCGAGGATCAGCACCATTTCCCACGCGACGGGGAATTTCGACTGCACTTCCTCGATGATCTTGGCGGTGTCGGGGGCGGGGAACCAGTAGAAGAAGACAAACAGGTTGATCGTCGCATAGACGACGACGAGCGGGATCGCCGCGCCCATCGCGGCGGCGAGGCGCGCGCCGAAGCTCTGCGGCTGGGCACGCTGGAGCAATTGATAGAGGACGAAGGTGCATAATATGCCCGCGACGACGACGATCGCGCGGCGGCCGGCATAGGACCATTGTTCGGGCGCGCCCGTCAGCATCGCGAGGCCGGTGGTGATCAGGAAATAGATCAGCCACATCGCGATGATCGACCCGATCGCGACGCGCGGATTGACGCGGGCGTCGGAGGCGCGCCAGTCGGGCGCCGCCGCCAGCATTTTCGCGCGCTGGTCGCGCAGCGCGTCTTTGCGGTTCGTCACATTCATTGACGATGCTTTAGCGGCAAAAGCCGGTCGATGGCTAGCGGGCGCCGGGCCGCCAGTCGAAGCGGCGCGGGCCTTGGTCGAAAGCGGGCGCGATCATTCTTTTCTGGATCGTCATCCCGGCGAAGGCCGGGATCTCGCCGTCTCAGCCTGACGCACCGGCGAGATCCCGGCCTTCGCCGGGATGACGATTCAGGAAAGCAGGGTCATGCTCTACGCACCCGGTTGCGGCAGCGCGCGGCGCCAGTTGCCGCGCCGGTAGATCGCCCACGCCATCGCGAGCGAGGCGAGTGACGACAAGGGAAAGCTCCACCAGAGGATGTCGCTGCCCACCGCCGGATAGAAGAAATAATAGATGCCGAGGCGGATCGGGAACATCGACAGAAAGAGGATGACCAGCGGCGGCACGACCGAGCCGTTGGCGCGCAAGGTGCTGATCAGCACGATCGTCGTGCCGAAGGGCAGGAAGGTCCAGGTCGCGATCAGCTGGATATTGCGCGCGACGTCGATCGCCGGGCTTTCGCTGCCGAGGAAGAGCGCGAGCGCGGCGCGGTCGAAAGCGAGGAGCAGCAGGATCAGCACGCCGGTCATCGCGAGGTTGATCGCGATGCCGCTGTTCGTCACCGACGCGACGCGGTCCCACCGATTCGCGCCAATATTCTGCGCCGCCATCGAGCTGACCGCCGCGCCGACCGCGAGCGCGGGCATCTGGATATAGTTCCACAGCTGGAGCGTCGCGCCATAGGCGGCGGCGGTGACGAGCCCCTCGCGGTTGACGAGCCCGACCATCACGAGCCCGGCGCCCGAGATGACGAGCATCTGCGCGCCCATCGGCAGGCCGCGGCCGATGATGAAGCGCAGTTCCCCGGCGCTGGGGAGCAGATAGGCGAGCTCGCGCCCGCGCAGGCGCAGCACATGATCCCTGGCGTAGAACCAGGCGAGCATCGCGGCGAGGCTGATCGTTCCGGCAATCGCGGTCGCGAGCGCGCTGCCCGTGATGCCGAGCCGCGGGAAGGGGCCGAGGCCGAGGATCAGCACCGGGTTGAGCAGGATGTCGAGCCCGACCGACAGGATCATGAAGCGCAGCGGCGTCACCGCATCGCCGGCGCCGCGCGAGGCCATCATCAGCGTGACCATCAACATGCTCGCGGGAATCGCGATGAAGGTGACACGGAGATAGTCGTGCGCGAGCGCGAAGGCTTCGGGCGGGGTTTCGAGCAGCCGCAGGATCGCGTCGGACGCGAACCAGCCGACCCCCGCGATGACGAGCGAGAAGAGCAGCGCGAGCCCCACCACGCCGCCGGTCGCGCGGCGCGCGGCGTCGACGTCGCCGCGGCCGATCGACTGGCCGATGAGCACCGTCGCCGCCATGCCGAAGCCGAAGAAGGCGCCGAACATCAGGAACATGATGATGTTCGCATTGGCGGTCGCGGCGAGCGCGGCTTCGCCGAGGAATTGCCCGACCCAGATCGAGTTCACCGATCCCGAGAGCGTCTGGAGGATGTTCGACGCGAGCGTCGGCAGCGCGAAGAGGATCAGCGTCTTGGTGATCGGGCCTTGGGTGAGGTCCATCCGCCCGCCGCGCGCGGTCTGGCGCGGCGGGACCGGGCTCGCGGTGGGGTCCGCCGCCGCCGCGACGGGTGTCGGCGTGACGGGGCTTTCGCCGTCCGTCACCCCAGGCGGGCCAGGGCGGCGGTCAGGCGGTCGGCTTCGGCCTCCTTCGCGGCATGATCGGCGCGGGCCTTTTCGACCGCTTCGGGCTTGGCGCGCTCGACGAACGACGGGTTGTTCAGACGGCCCGCGAGGCCATCGCGTTCCTTCTGCGTGCGCGGGGGCGCCTTGGTGATGGGCTCGCGCACGGCGCCGATGTCGATCACGCCTTCGAGCGGGACGGTAATGGTCTCGCCCTCGACGACGAGCTGAGCCGAGGCGCCGGCGGGAGCGGGGTCGAAGCGGACGCTTTCGAGACGCGCGAGGCGGTCGAGCTGCGCCGACAGCTTGTCGGTGCGGGGCTTGAGCGATGCCGGGAAATGCGCGGTCAGGCGCGCGCCGGGGGGGAGGCCGAGTTCGGCTTTGGCGGTGCGCAGCTCGCTGACGAGCTTGATCAGCCAGTCGATATCGGCGCTGGCGTCGGCATCCTTTTCGGCAGCCGGCGCGGGCCATTTGGCGATGATCAGCGGATAGTCGGCGCGGTCGCCGAGCCCCGTCCACAGTTCTTCGGTGATGAAGGGCATGAAGGGGTGGAGCATGACGAGGATCTGGTCGAGCACCCAGCCGGCGACGGCCCTGGTCTCGTCGTCGATGCTTCCCTTGATCAGTTCGAGATACCAGTCGCAGAAGCGGTCCCAGGCGAAGCTGTAGATCGCGTTCGCGGCCTCGTCGAAGCGATAGGCGGCGAAGGCGGTCTCCATCGCGGCGACGGTGTCGGCGACCTCGCCGATGATCCAGCGGTTGACCGGGAGCGTCGCGGGCGGCGCTTCGAGGCTGGTCGAGGCGGCGATGCCGTTGGCTTCGCAGAAACGCGCGGCGTTCCAGAGCTTGGTCGCGAAGTTGCGATAGCCCGCGAGGCGCGCGTCATCCATCTTGATGTCGCGGCCCTGGCTTTCCATCGCGCTCATGAAGAAGCGCAGCGCGTCGGCGCCATACTGGTCGATCAGGCCGAGCGGGTCGACGACATTGCCCTTCGACTTCGACATCTTGGCGCCGTCGGGCGCGCGGACGAGGCCGTGGAGATAGAGCGTCTTCCAAGGGACGTCGCCCATGAACTCCATCCCCTGCATCGCCATGCGCGCATCCCAGAAGAAGAGGATGTCGAAGCCGGAGATGAGGACGTCGTTGGGATAGTGGCGCTTGAGCAGCTCGGTGTTTTCGGGCCAGCCCAGCGTCGCGAAGGGCCAGAGCGCCGAGGAGAACCAGGTGTCGAGGACATCCTCGTCGCGGTTGAGCGCGACGCCCGCGCCGGCTTCGGCCTGCGCTTCCTCTTCGGTCTCGGCAACGAAGATGCGGCCGTCCTCGGCATACCAAGCCGGAATCCGGTGACCCCACCAGAGCTGGCGCGAGACGCACCAGGGCTGGATATTCTCCATCCAGTTGAAGAAGGTCTTTTCCCATGTTTTGGGGACGATGTTGATGCGTCCGTCGCGCACCGCCTGCATCGGCGGCTGCGCGAGCGTTTCGGCGTCGACATACCATTGGTCGGTCAGCCACGGTTCGATCACCACGCCGCCGCGGTCGCCGAAGGGAGTCTGGATCGTGCGCGGCTCGGCGTCATGCTCGTCGCCGTTCTTGTCGATGTGGGGGATCAGGAAGCCGGCTTCCTTCATCCGCGTCACGACGAGTTCGCGTGCGCCGTCGACGCCGTCGCGCTTGAAGCGGTGGAGGCCGAGATATTCGTCGGGGACAAGGCCGTCGGCGGTCTGGATGACGTTGGCGTCGCCGTCGAACATGTTGAGCATTTCGCCGGGCTTGAAGCCCGCGCGCTTGCCGACGTCGAAGTCGTTGAAGTCGTGCCCCGGGGTGATCTTGACGGCGCCGCTACCCAATTCGGGATCGGCATGTTCGTCGGCGACCACCTTGAACCGGCGGCCGGTGATCGGCTGGAGGATGTCCTTGCCGATCACGCTCTTGTAGCGCGTGTCGTCGGGGTGGACGGCAACCGCCATGTCGGCGAGCATCGTTTCGGGGCGCGTCGTCGCGACCTCGATATAATCGCGGCCGTCGTCGAGCGTCACGCCGTCGGCGAGCGGATATTTGAAGTGCCAGAAGCCGCCCTGCACCTCGTGCGTCTCGACCTCGAGGTCCGAGATCGCGGTCTTGAGCTTGGGGTCCCAGTTCACCAACCGCTTGTCGCGGTAGATCAGGCCTTTTTTGTGCAGATCGACGAAGACCTTGACCACCGCGCGGGTGAAATGCGGGTCCATCGTGAACTGCTCGCGGCTCCAGTCCATCGAGCAGCCGAGGCGGCGGAGCTGGCCGGTGATCTGGCCGCCGCTCTCCGCCTTCCACTGCCACACCTTGTCGATGAATTCCTCGCGGCTGTAGTTGGTGCGCTTGTCCTGCCGCGCCTCGAGCTGGCGTTCGACGACCATCTGCGTCGCGATGCCGGCATGGTCCATGCCGACGACCCACAAGGCATCCTTGCCGCGCAGGCGCTCGTAGCGGACGAGCACGTCCTGCAGCGTGTTGTCGAGCGCATGGCCGATGTGCAGCGCGCCGGTGACGTTCGGCGGCGGGTTGACGATCGTGAAGGGGGTCGCGTCGGGACGATCCGGGCGGAACAATCCACGGCTTTCCCACTCATGGGCCCATTTCGCCTCGATAGCGGCGGGATCGAAGGTTTTTTCCATCGGCATAGCCGGGCGCCTTTGCCAGCAGGGGGGCGAGGCGGCAAGGGGGAACGCGTACGCACCCTCGCATCGCGCATCGCGCGAATTGAAAAGTCGTGTGCTCCCGCGGAGGCGGGAGCCCATCTCCGGTTGGTGCCATTCAGAACCGGCAGGAGATGGGTCCCCGCCTTCGCGGGGACACGGTGGAGTTTTGGGGTTAGCGGGTCCTACTTCTTCAAATGCTCACCCAGCCAACCCAACACCGTCCGGTGCCACTGGACGCTGTTCGCGCCCTTCAGCACCCAGTGATTCTCGTCGGGGAAGACGAGCAATTGCGACGGGACGCCGCGGCGCTGGAGCGCGGTGAAGGCGGCGAGGCCCTGGCTGTACGGGATGCGGAAATCCTTTTCGCCGGTGATCACCAGCATCGGGGTCTTCCACTTGGCGACATGGTTCACCGGGTTCCATTTTTCGGGGTCGGTGCGCTCCCACCACGGGCCGCCATGATCCCATTCGTCGAACCACAGCTCCTCGGTCTCGAACGCCATGGCGCGCAAGTCGAAGACGCCGTCGTGCTGGACGAGGCATTTGAAACCGTCGGTCCACTGGCCCGCGATCCAGTTCATCATATAGCCGCCGTAAGAGGCGCCGAGCGCGCAGGCGTTGGCGATTTCGAGTTGCGCATCCTGCTGGCCCGCGGCGGCGAGGCCGAGCTTGAGGTCCTCGAGCGGCTTGCCGCCCCAATCCTTGTTGATGCTGTCGGTGAAGGCTTGGCCGTAGCCGGTCGAGCCGTGGAAATCGACGGTGACGACGCCATAGCCCTGCTGCGCGAAGAGGCGAGGGTTCCAGCGCGTCGACCAGCTGTTGCCGAAACTGCCCTGCGGGCCGCCATGGACGATGAAGGCGACCGGCAATTTGCCGGTGCTGTTCGCGGGCTTCAGGATCATGCCCCACACCGTGTCGCCGTTCGCGCCGGCGAACCGGATCTTTTCGAGCTTGACCGGATCGAATTCGGCGAGCGTCGCCGCGTTGACCGCGGTGAGCTGGGCGACCTTGCCCCTGGCATCGCGGACGAACAGGTCGGTCGGCGCGAGCGCGCTGTTGCGCGAATAGAGCAAAGCGCCGCCGGGCAGCGGGGTGACGTCGCCGATATTGCCTTCGAAGGCTTCGGGCGAGGCTTTCAGCCGTTCGACCTTGCCCGTCGCGGCATCGACGCGGAACACCGGATGTTCGAGCGTGTCCTGCGCGGTGACATAGAGCGACTTGCCGTCGGGGGCCCAGGCGATCGAACCGACCGAGCGGTCCCACGCGTCGGTCAGCTTGCGCGTTTCGCCGCTTTCGAGGTCGCGCAGCATCAGCACGAGGCGGTCGGCCTCATAGCCCGGGCGCGCCATCGCGGCATAGGCGAGCCATTTGCCGTCGGGCGACGGCGTCGGGAAAGTGTCGGTCGCCTGATTGTCCTGCGTGAGGTTCGCCGGCATCATCCGGCTGTCGACGCGCCAGCTGTAGATGTCGAGATTGGTCGACATCGGCTCGTTGCGGTCGGCCTTGCGCAGCGTGAAGAAGATGGTGCGGCTGTCGGCGCCCCACGCGAGTTCCTCGCCGCCGCCGAAGGGTTTGGAGGGGGTGTCGCCGATCAGGCCGGCGTCGGCCGGGCGCGGGGCGGTCGCCTTGCCGCCCTCGAGGTTGAAGACGAAGGGGCGGCTGTAGGTGCCGGGGGTTTCCCAATGATCCCAATGGCGGACGAAGCCCGCGCCGTCCTTGTAGAGACGGCCGGTGCCGGGGCCGGGAAGCGCGCCCTTGTCCTTCGCCTCGCAGCCGAAATCGGTGCATTCCTTCGGAATGTCGCCCCAGGCGAGCAGCTTCGTCGCGTCGGGCGAAATCTTGAAGCCCGCGACGTCGGCCTGCGTATCGGTCACCTGCGTCGCGGCACCGCCCGCCTTCGGGTCGATGCGCCAGACCTGATCCTTGCCCGAGGCGTTCGAGAGGAAATAGAGGAAACCATCCTTGTCGAAGGCGGGCGAGGTTTCGTTCTTGCCTGCGGTGTCGGCTACCGGGGCCGGTTTCGCATTTCTGGCATTGCGGTCGACGAGCCAGAGGCCGGTCGAACGCTTGTAGGTTTCGCCCTCGGTCTCGGTCATCTGGAACACGACCCAGCGGCCATCGGGCGATGCCGTCGGCGCGGCGACGCGCTTCAGCGTCGCAAGGTCGACCTCGGTCATCGGGCGGGCCATGGCGGGGGTGGAAAGGGCGGCGGCGAGCGCGATCGCGCTGGTGAGAAGATGGTTTCGCATGAAAGCGGTTTAGCTGCGCGGCGCGTGTGTTCAAGCCGTTACGTCGCCAAGTTGCGTCTATGATGTCTGTTTTGGGGTGGGGAGCGGGCGTTGCCTATAACCGTCGCCCCCGCGAAGGCGGGGGCCGCCAGCGGCCTTAATCAGCGGTGCCCACGTAAACCGACAGCGGCCCCCGCCTTCGCGGGGGCGACGGCTAGTTTCGGTCGGTTTCAGCCCCTCGTCATCCCGGGCTTGACCCGGGATCCCGCTTTTTGGGGCATCGACCGGTCTTCGGCATCAAGCGGGACCCCGGATCAAGTCCGGGGTGACGAATAAATAGACGGCAGCAATCGGTCGGTTCCAGACAATCGTCGTCCCCGACTTGAAAAGCCCGACCAGTCGAGCCGCGTCGCGCCAGCGGGCGCCTGTCCGCACGGTCCGACCGCCTTGATCCGCTCGGCCTCGATGGCGATGCCAGGAGGGATGCCGACGATCGCGGCGCTCAGATGGCGGTATCGAAGGCGTTGCACTGGCGCGGGTCACCCGTCTGCAGGCCGCGGCGCAGCCAGCTCATGCGCTGCTCGCTCGTCCCGTGGGTGAAGCTTTCGGGTACGGGGCGCTGCCCCGCCGAGCGCATCAGCGTGTCGTCGCCGATCGCATTGGCGGCGCGCATCGCTTCCTCCATATCGCCGGCCTCCATTACCGACTGGCCGTCACGCGTCTTCGCGCGGGCCGCCCAGACGCCGGCGTAGCAGTCGGCTTGCAGCTCCATGCGGACTTGCAGCGCGTTGCCTTCGGCCTGCGAGCTTTGCCCCTGCGCGCGCCGGACCTGATCCGAAATGCCGCTGAGCGTCTGGATATGGTGACCGACTTCGTGCGCGATGACATAGGCCTGCGCGGCATCGCCGGCGGCACCGAAACGCTGATCGAGTTCGCGGAAAAAACTGGTGTCGAGATAGACGCCCTGATCGGCGGGGCAATAAAAGGGACCCATCGCCGACTGCGCGGGACCGCAGCCCGAGCGCCTGGTCGACTGTTCGTAGAAGTTGAGGGTCGGCTTCTGATAGCCGTTGATCAGGCCGCCCCACACGGTGTGCGTCGAGCGGAAGACGTTGCAGGCGAAGCGTTCGGCCTCGGTGTCGCAGGCGACCGCAGGGCCGCCGCGGCTGTCGGCCATGGGGTCGGCGGTGCCGCCGCCGCTGCTCAGCATGTTGGCGCCGGGGCCGAGCAGGAAAAAGGCCGCGACCCCGAGAATGAGGATCGTGCCGCAGCCCATCTTGCGCCCGAGCAGCATCGGCAGGATCGCGAAGAGCAGACCCCCGAGCCCGCCCCCGCCGCCGCCGAAGCCGCCGCCTCCGCCGCGCCCGAGGTCGCGAATGTCATCACCGAGACCGGAATCATCGTCGAGGCGCATGGGGTTTCTCCAGCGGGAAAAGTCTGTTTCGATCGCGTTGTGACACCGGCATCGGGCAATTGGAAGGGGCTTCGGCGCGCGGGAGGATTGCAATGAACCGTGCTGCGGTGCAACATGGGTGTCGCTCCCAGCCAGAGGATCGCCCCCGAGTCCATGCCCCGCCGAGCCGCCCGTGCCGCCCTTCCGCTTCCCGACCTCGTCGTGCTCGTTCTGCAGGGCGGCGGCGCGCTCGGTGCGTTTCAGGCGGGGGTGTATGAGGCGCTGATCGATCTCGGCATCGAACTCGACTGGGTGGCGGGGATTTCGATCGGCGCGGTGAATGCCGCGATCATCGCGGGGAACGAGCGCGACCAGGCGGTGGGCAAGATGCGCACCTTCTGGGAGGGGGTGTCGTCGGCGCTGCCCTCGCTGCCGACCCCCGACAATGACTGGGCGCGCGAATGGTCGCATATGGCGGCGGCGGGGCAGGTGATGGCGTTCGGCGTTCCGGGCTTCTTCATCCCGCGCTTTCCGCCACCCGCCCTCGCTGAGCGGCAGACGCCCGAGGCGGTGAGCTTCTATGACACGAGCCCGCTGGTCGCCACGCTCGACCGGCTGGTCGACTGGGACCGGGTGAACCGGGGCAAGGTGCGGCTGTCGGTCGGCGCGGTGGCGGTCGAGACCGGGAATTTCCGCTATTTCGACACGACATGCGACACGATCGACGCGCGGCACATCCTCGCGTCGGGCGCATTGCCGCCGGGGTTGCCGCCGGTCGAGATCGACGGGACATGGTATTGGGATGGGGGCCTCGTGTCGAACACCCCGCTCGAACATGTCGTTGCGGCGGCGAACGACGACATGCTGGTGTTCCAGGTCGATCTGTTCCCCGCGCGCGGGCAGCGCCCGCACGACCTCGAGGAAGCCTGGTCGCGCGAGAAGGATATCCGCTTTTCGAGCCGGACGCGGCGGATTTCGGACGGGCTGGTGCGGCGGCGCAAGGAGCATCGGCTGATCGACCGGATGCTCGCGAAGCTGCCCGAGGAATTCGCCGATCTTGCCGAAGTGAAGGCGGTGCGGCGCATGGTCGAGTGCAAGGCGCTCAATGTCGTGCAGCTGATCCACGAGCCGCCCGCGTGGCAGACGGGCGCGCGCGACTTCGAATTTTCGCGCTCGACGATGGAGGTCAACTGGGCGCTCGGCCGCGACGCGGTCGAGGCGGCGATGAAGGACGGCCATCTGCTCGCCGAAAGCATCGCCGAGGGCCGGTCGGACAGCTTCGCCGTGCAATCGGACGGGCTGAAGCCGAAACCCGGCGGCCTCGACTGAATCAATTCACCACCGAAAGAAGGACTCCCCCAATGCGCCTCAAAGGAAAGACCGCCCTCGTCACCGGATCGACCTCGGGAATCGGGCTCGGCATCGCCAAAGCCTTTGCCGCCGACGGCGCCGACATCATCATCAACGGCTTCGGCGACGCCGATGCGATCGAGGAGGAGCGCAAGGAGCTGGCGGCGATCGGCGGCGGGAAGGCCGCCTATGACGGCGCCGACCTGACCAAACCCGAAGAGATCGAGGCGATGTTCAAGCGCGCGGAGAAGGATTTCGGCGGCGTCGACATCCTAGTCAACAATGCGGGGATGCAGTTCGTCTCGCCGGTCGAGGATTTCCCGGTCGAGAAATGGGACATGATCATCGCGCTCAACCTGACCGCGGCCTTCCACACGATCCGTCACGCCGTGCCCGGGATGCGCAAGAGGAGATGGGGGCGGATCATCGGCACGGCATCGGCGCACTCGCTCGTCGCCTCGCCGTTCAAATCGGCCTATGTCACCGCGAAGCACGGGCTCGCTGGGCTGACCAAGACGGTCGCGCTCGAGGTCGCCGACGCCGGGATCACGGTCAATTGCATCAGCCCCGGCTATGTCTGGACGCCGCTGGTCGAGAACCAGATCCCCGACACGATGAAGGCGCGCGGCATGACGCGCGAGCAGGTGATCAACGACGTGCTGCTCGCGGGGCAGCCGACGAAACAGTTCGTCACCGTCGAACAGGTCGCGGCGCTCGCGTCCTTCCTGACCCGTGCCGAGGCGGCGAACATCACCGGCGCCAACCTCAGCGTCGATGGCGGCTGGACGGCGGCCTGACCTGCTCCGCCCTTGAGCAATCTCCTTTGCGCCCCTAAGGTTAACCATCGAGGGGTCGGGGAGAAACAGAGAATCATGGGTCGCACCATATGGGTTTTTGCGGTGGCGCTGGGCGTCACCTTGAGCGCGTGCCGCACGATGGTTCCGGCGATGCCGCCATCGGCGGCCGACACGCCGCCGCCCGAGGCGACGGGCGGCTGGCGCGCGACCGCGACCGATGCCGACAAGGCGCGGATCCGCGGCTGGTACGGAAGCTGGCGGGCGGCGCTCGCCGACGCGCGCGCCAAGGGGTTCGGCGCCGACATCGACCGCGAGGGCGCGCTGCTCCAGCCGACGGCGGCCTTGCCCAATCCGCACTTGCCCGCGGGCGAATACCGGTGCCGGACGATCAAGATCGGCACGCAGGGACGCGGGACCCTCGGCTATATCGCCTATGACTGGTTCCGCTGCCGCGTCGCCGCCGAGCAGGGGCTGTCGAGCCTGACCAAGCTGTCGGGGTCGCAGCGCCCCGTCGGCCTGATCTTTCCCGACAATCTGAAGCGCCAGGTCTTCCTCGGCACGCTCGAACTCGGCGACGAGAAGATGGCGATCAACTATGGCAGCGACCGGATGCGCGACATGGCGGGGCTGGTCGAACGGATCGGCGACAATCGCTGGCGGCTCGTGCTGCCCGCGCCGGCGTATGAATCCTTGCTCGACGTGATCGAACTGGTCCCGGCGGGCTGAGGCGATGTTGGATTGCGACGAAGCCAGATTGAAGCACTCCGTGCTCCCGCGAAGGCGGGAGCCCATCTCCGGTGGGCGTCATTTTGAACCGGAGGGAGATGGGTCAGTATCGGGTTGACCATGCCCCGCATGGTCAAGGATCGTCCGGGGGACGATCCGACCCGATGCTCCTTCGCGGGGACACGCAAATTTATAGAGAAGCCGTCCGCGCAAGGACGATCACGCCATAAGACAGGGGAAAGACGATGCGGAATTTGTGGACGGGCGCGGCGGCGCTGGCCTTGACGGTATCGGGCGCGATGCCCGCGGCGGCGCAGGCGCTGCGCGGCGAGGTCGAAACGCAGATGCCGTCGCTGATGGCGATCTACAAGGATTTGCATGCCCACCCCGAACTCAGCTTCATGGAGGTCCGCTCGGCGGGC
The DNA here is from genome assembly GCF_900078365.1 of uncultured Sphingopyxis sp. Lineage (NCBI taxonomy): Bacteria > Pseudomonadati > Pseudomonadota > Alphaproteobacteria > Sphingomonadales > Sphingopyxidaceae > Sphingopyxis > uncultured Sphingopyxis sp. Next base: position 2,306,944 of record NZ_LT598653.1, on the reverse strand, counting down.
ATCCTCGCCGCGGAGGCGCGCAAGCTGGGCTTCAAGGTCACCGAGAAGGTCGGCGGCACCGGCGTCGTCGCGGTGATGGAGAACGGCCCCGGCCCGGTGGTGATGGTGCGCGCCGACATGGACGGCCTGCCGGTGACCGAGCAGACGGGCCTGCCCGGCGCGTCGAAGGTGCGCGTGACGACCAAGGAAGGCGTCGAAACCGGCGTCATGCACGCGTGCGGCCACGACACGCATATGACCGCCTGGATCGGCGTCGCGCGGCTGATGGCGGCGAACAAGGACAAATGGTCGGGCACGCTGGTGATGATCGGCCAGCCCGCCGAGGAACGCGGCGCGGGGGCGCGGATGATGCTCGAGGACGGGCTCTATACGCGCTTCCCGAAACCCGAATATGTGCTGGCGTTCCACGATGCCGCGCAGTTCCCCGCGGGCAAGATCGGCTATACGCCGGGCTATGCGCTCGCCAATGTCGATAGCGTCGACATATTGGTGAAGGGTGTCGGCGGCCACGGCGCCTATCCGCAGGCGACGAAGGACCCGATCGTGCTGGGGAGCCGGATCGTCGGCGCGCTCCAGACCCTGGTGTCGCGCGAGGTGAGCCCGCTCGACAGCGCGGTGGTCACCGTGGGCAGCTTTCACGCGGGTGCGAAGCATAATATCATTTCGGACGAGGCGCGGCTGCAACTGACGGTGCGCAGCTATACCGACGCGGTGCGCGATCATCTGCTCGACGGCATCGCGCGCATCGCGCGAGGAGAGGCGATCGCGGCGGGGATTCCCGAGGACAGGATGCCCGTGGTGTCGGTGCAGAAGGACGAATATACGCCCGCGACCTTCAATACGCCCGAATTCACCGAGGGCATGGCGGCGTTCCTGAAAACGAACTTTGGCGACGAGCGCGTCGTGAAGATGCCGCCGGTGATGGGCGGCGAGGATTTCGGCCGTTTCGGGCGCGAGGACAAGAGCATCAAGAGCCTGATCATCTGGGTCGGCGGGGTGCCGCAGCCCGAATATGACGCGGCGAAGAAGGAAGGCCGGACGCTGCCGAGCCTGCATTCGCCTTTCTGGGCGCCCGACGCGCCGGCGGTGATCTCGACCGCGACCGAGGCGCTGACCGCGATGACGATGAAGCTGATGGGGAAGAAATAAGGGATCGTCCGCTTTCGGCCGGAAGCGGACGTTGAGTATCTCATAATTTCGTCATTCCCGCGAAAGCGGGAACCCAGAGCGTGCGTCGGCTGACTTCACACTGGGTTCCCGCTTTCGCGGGAATGACGAAGGTAGGGAATGGCCGCTTCCCACCCCAAAGCAGCCATCGCGCTGTAAAAGGCCTTTCCTGCAATATCCGGCTATGCCAGCCTACATTCCGGCTCGTTCAATTGGTGGTCAAAAACGATCGCTACCTGGATTGTGGAAGTCGCCACGGCGGTGCGCCTCCACCGCGTCGCACGGCGCAAATCGGGAGGTGCATGAGGCTGGTCTTTCCTGAATTTCGGATATTATTGATCCGCCAGACGGGATGAACTGATCAGCGAGCCCCGCCGCTTCTCTCACGCCCGGTCTGGCCCTGCTGCCGTTTTCCAATTAAATTGGGATGGACCTGTTGGAGCGGCTGTGGTGAGCGAAAGACATGTCTGCCAATGAACCTGCTCCCGGCTTGTCCGCATGCCTTACCGACCGGGAAATGGAAATTTTGCGCCTGTTGGTCGCCGGGCATACCGTCAAGACCATCGCGGCGCGTCTGGGCCGTTCGGAAACCTCGATTAACGAGCGGCTGCGCTCCGCCCGCCGCAAGACGGGCGTCGGCAGCAGCCGCGAATTGGCGCGGCTGCTGGACCGCCAAAAAACTTGTGACGAAAATATCGATCTTTCGAGCCAGCACTCCTCGGTGAAGGATTTGGCGCACACCGCAACCATTGGGGTTCGCGGATCGAAAGGAATGATCGTCATGCTCATTGCAATACCCCTCGCGGCGGCTGGATTAATGGTCGCGACCGCCCCTTCGGCCGATCAGGCCGGAACAGCCGACGCCGTTTATAGCGCTGCATCCGAGCCGCTGCCGCTGGTCGGAAGCTGGTCGCTGGACGCTTCGGCCATGCCCGAGAAAGAACGGCCGCAACGGGTGACGATGACGTTTCGCGCATCGCAGGACGGCAAATGGACAACGCGGGTCGAAATCGTCGCGCCCGACGGCTCGCGCAAGCATGCCGAATCGACCGCCGCGCTCGATGGCGTCGCCGTACCGGTCACCGGCAATATGGATTTCATCGACAGTGTCGCTCTGCGTCAGCCGGCGCCCGACACATTGGTGATGACGCTGGGCAAGGCGGGCGCGCGGGTGTCGACGCGCGTTTATACCGTCGCCAAGGATATGAAATCCATGACCGAAACGATTGTGTGGTCGAGCGACAAGCTTCAAAGGCTGGAAACGACGCATTTTAATCGCGTTTCCTGATCGCGACCGGCAGGCATCCCCCCAATCTTCGTCACCCCGGATCAAGTCCGGGGTGACGAAGAAACCAGATTCATTCTCGTCACCCCGGGCTTGACCCGGGGTCCCGCTCCTCATCCAATCAGGCGATCGAACAAATCCAGCCAATCGGGATTGCCACGTTCGATCAACTCGAATTTCCAGTGACGGTGCCAGCGTTTGAGACGCTTTTCGTGCGCGATACAGGCGGCGATGTCGTCGCTTCGTTCGGCCCAGACGAGACGGGTGAGGTTGTATCTGGCGCAAAAATCGGAACCGTCGCCGGTTCGATGCTGGTGGATGCGAGCGGGGAGGTCTGCGGTCACGCCGACATACATCGTGCCGCGGTAGCGGTCGGCCATGATGTAAATCCAGCCGCCTTTAGTTTCGCGATCCATGACGAAGGGATGATTCAAGCGGGACCCCGGGTCAAGCCCGGGGTGACGGTGGTTGGGGCTTTGCTTCGGATCCTCGGTCATTCCCCCGTGAAAGCGGCAAAGCTGCCGCCACGGCCTGTCCCTTCGGTAAAGCGTTTCGCGCCCGCCGCCGCGCCTTCGCGCAAGGGGGCGACGCCGGCGTGGGCTTCGTGGGCGAGGGCGCCTTCGATGTCGAAATCCCATTGGCGGTAGGCGCTCAGCCGGTCGCTGTTCATGCAGATTTGCGGGAAGGCGGCGATCTGTTTCGCGAGCTTGACCGCGGCGGCAAGCGCGGTGCCGTCGGCGACGACGCGGTCGGCGAGACCGATACGCTGCGCTTCGGCGGCATCGACCGCGCGGCCGGTCAGGATCATGTCGAGCGCGCGGCCCTGGCCGACGATGCGCGGCAGGCGGACGGTGCCGCCGTCGATCAGCGGCACGCCCCAGCGGCGGCAATAGACGCCGAAGACCGCGCTTTGGGCGGCGACACGCAGATCGCACCAGAGCGCGAGTTCGAGCCCGCCGGCGACCGCATGACCCTCGACCGCGGCGATCACCGGCTTTTCGAGCAGCATCCGCGTCGGGCCCATCGGGCCGGGCCCGTCGGGGTCGTAGCGGCTGGTGCCGACCGCGCCGAGGTCGAAGCCCGCGCAGAAATGGTCCGAGCTGCCGGTGAGGATGGCGACCTTCGCATCCTTGTCGGTCGCGAAGGCGGTGAAGGCGTCGCGCAGCATGTCGGCGGTCGCGGGATCGACCGCGTTGCGCTTCGCCGGGCGGTCGATCGTGACGATCGTGACGGGGCCGTCCTTTGCGATGGTGACGCTCATCATGCTTGCTCCTTCACCCGATGCAGCGTGGCGCGGCGCGCGGGGACTTGCAAGCGGCGGGCGGGCTTCCTAAATAATAAGTCATGCGGGCCGGGCCCCTCTGGCGTCGGCGGGACATATCCCGCCACGTGATGTCGGACCGCATCGGGTGACACCGATGCTTGCGGCCCTTTCTCCCCCCTGTTTCGAGGGTTTCGGCATCGGCGTCACCTGCTTGATCTTGCAATCAGGAGGCCCTTTTCGATGATTTTCCATCCCAATTTCTATCGCCTGACCCAGCTCCATCGCCAGCTCGACGATGCCGAGCGGCGCGAGGCGCGCCGTCGTGGTAGCGATCCGTTCCGGCTGCTGCGGCTGAAGACGCTGAAGCTTGCGGTGAAGGAGCGGCTGGCGACGTTGACGCTGCGGCCTTCGCTGCGCCCGGCGCTCGTTCGCTAGATCGCGATAAAAAGCCGTGTGCTCCCGCGAAGGCGGGAGCCCATCTCCCGCCGGTGCAAGATGGAACCGGCCGGAGATGGGTCCCCGCCTCGGCGGGGACACGCGAATTTTTCAAACGCTTCATTCCGATCTGCATATCCAGGGACTATCATCATGGAATTTCTGTTCGCCGACTGGCTGGGCACCCCGGCCTGGTTCTGGCTTGCCTTCCTCGCGCTGGTGATTGCACTCACCGCCTTCGACCTCGGTTTCCTCAACAAGGAGAATAAGGAGATGGGGATCGGCGAGAGCTTGAAGCTCTCGGCGCTCTACATCGGCATTGCGATGGCGTTCGGCGCGTGGGTGTGGGCCGCGAAGGGCGGCGAGGCGGGGCTGCAATATTACACCGGCTTCTTCATCGAGAAGGCGCTGTCGATCGACAATATCTTCGTCATTTCGCTGATCTTCGCGACCTTCGCGATCCCGCCGCGCTTTCAGTATCGCGCTTTGCTCTGGGGCATCGTCGCGGTGATCGTGCTGCGCGGGGTCATGATCGCGGGCGGCGCGGCGCTCGTCACCGAATACGGTTGGGTGCTCTATATCTTCGCCGCCTTCCTGATCTTTACCGGCGTGAAGATGCTGTTCGCGAGCGATACGCCGATGGACGTGAAGGGCAATCCGGTCGTCAAATGGCTATCGCGGCACATTCCGCTTACGCATGAACTGCACGGCGAGAAATTCTTCGTGCGCGTGGCCGATAAGAAGTCGGGTCGGATCGTGCTGGCCGCGACGCCGCTGTTCCTTGCGCTCGTCGTGATCAACCTTGCGGACCTCGTCTTCGCGGTCGACAGCGTGCCGGCGATCTTCGCGATCACGACCGATACGTTCATCGTCTATACGTCGAACATCATGGCGATCCTCGGCCTGCGCGCGCTCTATTTCGCGCTGTCGGCAATGGTGCATCGTTTCCATTATCTCAAATATGCGCTGGCGCTGGTCCTCGTCTTCATCGGGTCGAAGATATTCGTCGCCGATTTCATCCTCGACGGCGACAAATTCCCGCCGCTCGTCAGCCTTGGCGTGACGGTCGCGCTGATCGCGGGCGGGATCATCTGGTCGCTGGTCAAGACGCGCGAGGAAGGGAGGGCTCTGCCGCACTAAGCCCATTAAACTGACGATGTACGCCAAAAATGTCCGCCGGAAGCGCAAAGGCTTCCGGCGGACAGGCTTTCCTCCCCAGGAAAGCTCGGGAGGCGCGGGACATTTGTGCAAGGCGTCCCGCGCCGAGAGGGGTGGCGCGAGGGGTTGCAACGGGGCCCCTCGCGCCGAACTCGTTACGCGGCGAACTGGTTCATCGTATTGTCCTTGCCCGCGGCCTTGAGCGCCGCTTCGCCGGCGAAATATTCCTTATGGTCGTCGCCGATGTCGCTTCCGCTCATATTCTGGTGCTTCACGCAGGCGATGCCCTGACGGATCTCCTTGCGCTGGACGCCCTTGACGTAGCCGAGCATCGCTTCATCGCCGAAATATTCCTTGGCGAGATTGTCGGTCGACAGCGCCGCCGTGTGATAGGTCGGCAGGGTGATCAGGTGGTGGAAGATGCCCGCGCGCTTCGCCGCGTCGCGCTGGAAGGTGCGGATGCGGTTGTCGGCCTCTTCCGACAGATCGGTGTCGTCATAGTCGGCGCTCATCAGCTTGGCGCGGTCATAGGCGCTGACGTCCTTGCCTTCGGCCTGCCAGCTGTCGAACACCTGCTGGCGGAAGTTGAGCGTCCAGTTGAAGCTCGGCGAGTTGTTGTAGGCGAGCTTCGCGTTGGGGACGACTTCGCGGATGCGATCGACCATGCCGGCGATCTGTTCGATGTGCGGCTTTTCGGTCTCGATCCACAAGAGGTCGGCGCCGTTCTGAAGGCTGGCGATGCAGTCCATCACGCAGCGGTCCTCGCCGGTTCCGGGGCGGAACTGATAGAGGTTCGAAGGCAGGCGCTTCGGGCGCATCAGCTTGCCGTCGCGGTTTATGAGGACGTCGCCGGGGTTGCCCGCGCCCTCGACCTCTTCGCAATCGAGGAAGCTGTTATAGCGGTCGCCGAGGTCGCCGGGCTCCTTCGAGAAGGCGATCTGCTTGGTCAGGCCCGCGCCGAGGCTGTCGGTGCGCGTCACGATGATGCCGTCCTCGACGCCAAGCTCCATGAAGGCGTAGCGGCAGGCGCGGATCTTCGCGATGAAATCCTCGTGCGGCACGGTGACCTTGCCGTCCTGGTGGCCGCACTGCTTCTCGTCCGAGACCTGGTTCTCGATCTGGAGCGCGCAGGCGCCGGCCTCGATCATCTTCTTGGCGAGGAGATAGGTCGCCTCGGCGTTGCCGAAGCCCGCGTCGATGTCGGCAATGATCGGCACGACATGCGTTTCATGATTGTCGATCGCGGCCTGAACCTGCTTCGCCTTGAGCTCGTCGCCCTCGGCGCGCGCGGCGTCGAGGTCGCGGAACAGCATGCCCAGTTCGCGCGCGTCGGCCTGACGCAGGAAGGTGTAGATTTCCTCGATCAGCGCCGGAACGCTGGTCTTTTCGTGCATCGACTGGTCGGGCAGCGGGCCGAATTCGCTGCGCAGCGCGGCGATCATCCAGCCCGAGAGATAGATGTAACGGCCCTTGACGGTGCCGAAATGCTTCTTGACCGAGATCATCTTCTGCTGCGCGATGAAGCCGTGCCAGCAGCCCAGCGACTGGGTGTAGTTGGCGGGATCGGCGTCATAGGCGGCCATGTCGGCGCGCATGATGCGCGCGGTGTAGCGGGCGATGTCGAGGCCGGTGCGGAACTTGTTCTGGGCGCGCATGCGGGCGATGCTTTCGCCGCTGATGCCGTCCCAGGTGCCGTCATAATCGCGGATGAGGCGGCCGGCCTGTGCCATGTCTTCCTGATAGCCCATCGTCTTGTCCTTCGCTCTGCCCCGTCGGGGGCGTGAAGAGGTGATGGGGTCAAATTGACGCCCGATGCGGCGAAAGGGAAAAGATTTGTCAATAATATTTGTGAAATATGGCGGTTAGGTGTAAATCGGCGTGTAAATTAGTAAAGAAAGTTACAGGTGATGGCGGAGCGGCGGGTGTTTGCGGGGCCGGCGGTGCGCAAGGTACGGCGCGAGGCGGGGATGACGCAGGCGGCGATGGCCGAGGCGCTCGATATTTCGCCGAGCTATCTCAATCTGATCGAGCATGGACAGCGGCCGCTCTCCGCCACCGTGATCGTGCGGCTGGCTGAACGCTTCGGCTTCGATGCGGCGAAGCTGGGGGCGGAGGAGGTGCCGGGCGGGCTTGCGGGCCTGCGGCGGCGGCTCGCCGATCCGCGCTTCGCCGACCTCGGTATCGGCGCGCAGGAAGTCGAGGAGTGGCTGCAGAGCGCGCCTGCGACCGCCGCGGCCTTTGCGCGGCTGTTCGATACGGCGCCCGAGGGACGCGCCGAGGCCGAAGGCGATGCGCCCGAAGTGGCCGCGGTGCGCCGGGCGATCGAGAAATGGCGCAACCATTTTCCCGACCTCGACGCGCGCGCCGAGGAACTGGCCGACGAACTGCGGCTCGCGGGCGGCGACCTGTACGGGACCATTTCGGAGCGGCTGCGCACGCGGCACCAGCTCGGCATCCGCATTTTGCCCAGCGACGTGATGCCCGACCGGCTGCGCTGGCTCGACTGGCACGCGCGGCAATTGATGCTGAACGAACTGCTCCGCCCCGCGTCGCGGACCTTCCAGGCGGCGGCGACGCTCGCGCAGATCGAGGCGAAGGGCGAGATCGATGCGCTCGTCGCGGGGGCGGAATTTGCCGAGAGCGCGGCTGCGCGGCTGTTCGAGCGCCATCTGATCCACTATTTCGCCGCGGCGCTGATGATGCCCTATGGCCGCTTCCTGCGCGCCTGCGACGCGACGGGATACGATATGCTGCTGCTCCAGCGTCGTTTCGGCGCGGGTTATGAGCAGGTCGCGCACCGGCTGACGACGCTCCAGCGCGTCGGCGCGCGGGGGCTGCCCTTTTTCATGCTGCGGATCGATCGCGCGGGGCAGGGGAGCAAGCGTTACGCGGGGGCGAGCCAGTCGCCGCTCGTCGATGGCGACGCGCGCTGCCCGCTGTGGGGCGTGCATGAGGCGTTCGCGCGGCCGGGCGAGGTGGTCGCCGATCTCGTCGAACTGGAGGACGGGTCGCGCTGGTTCACGCAGTCGCGCTCGGTCGCGGCGCCGGGGGCGACCGGCAGCGGGACGCCCGCGCGCTTCGCCGTTTGCGTCGGGGTCGATGCGAAGGTGGCGGCGCCGCTGATCGCCGCGCGCGGAATCGACCTGATGCGTAGCCCGGCAACGCCGGTCGGGCTAGGCTGCCGCCGCTGCACACGCACCGGCTGCGTGCAGCGGTCGATGCCGCCCTTGGGGCGTCCGCTGCGGTTCCGCGAGGGCGAGCGCGGGGTCAGCGCGTTCGATTTCGCGGGGGATTGAGGCCGGCGGTCCGCTACCCGGCCGCTTAAAGTGACACATGGCGTGCCGTAACCGGAGAGGTGCGTGTCTGTCAGGCGGCCGCAGTGGGACCCGAAATGCTTGTACGAATAGAACCAAAGGACGCCGAAATCGGCATGTTCGTCCACGCCTTCGAAGGGTCGTGGTTCGATCATCCCTTCTGGCGGAGCCATTTCCGCGTCGAGACCGCCGAACAGCTCCGGCGCATTCGCAATTCGGGCGTCGCGGCGCTGATGATCGATGCCGATCGCGGGCTTGCTCCGCCGGCGCATCGCGACGCGGAGAGGAACGACGATGCTCCGCGCCGCAAGCCCTCTCGACCCGGGCGGACGTCGTTGGCCGATGCCTTGAAGCCCCGGTCCCGAACGGCCTTCGCGGCGCCCGATCCCGGGGATCGCGCCGCGCCGCGTCCCCGAAGGGGCTATGCGGGCGAATGCCGCCGCGCGAAGCGGGCGATCGACCGGACGCGCGTCGCGGTGACCGAGATGTTCGAGGCGGCGCGGCTGGGCCGGGCGATCGAAGTCAGGCGCATGGTGCGCCTCGCGAGCGCGATCGGTGCGTCGATCGAGCGCGATGCCAAGGCGCTGATCAACCTCGTCCGGCTCAAGGAAAAGGACGAATATACCTATCTCCACTCGGTCGCGGTCTGCGCGCTGATGATCAATTTCGCGCGCCACCTCGAACTCGATGCGCAGGAGGTCGAGGATATGGGGGTCGCGGGGCTGCTCCACGACGTCGGCAAGGTCGCGGTCTCGGACGATATATTGAACAAGCCCGGCGCGCTGTCGAAGGGGGAGATGCGATCGGTCCGCGAGCATCCGGACGCGGGGCACCGCCTGCTCGAAAGCTCGCCCGGCACGCCCGCGCTGGCGCTCGAACTCTGCCTGCGGCACCATGAGAAGGTCGACGGCACTGGCTACCCCGGCGGGTTGAAGGGCGACGCGCTGTCGCTCGCGGCGCGGATGGGCGCGATTTGCGACGTTTATGACGCGGTGACGTCGAACCGGCCGTACAAGCGGGCGTGGACGCCGTGTGAGGCGCTGACCGAGATGCGGAAATGGGCCGGGCACTTCGATCCCGCGCTGCTCGACCGCTTCGCCGACAGTTTGGGCATCTATGCCGCCGGGACGCTGGTTCGGCTGTCGACGGGCGAGTTGGGGATCGTTGTCGGAAGCGCCGGCGAGGCGTTCGAGGACGTCGTCGTGCGCGCCTTTTTCGACTGCGACGCGCTGAGCGAAATCGAGCCCATCGACCGCGCGGTTGCGCCGTCGGCGGAGCATCCGCGGATCGTGGGCCGCGACAGCCCGGCCCTCTGGCGCTTCCTCGATTGGGAGGTTTTGCGCGGCCGCGTGCTCGCGGCAAACGTCGCGCCGGCGCTCTAGGAGCGCGACCAGTTCAGACTGACTTTCTCGTCATCCCGGCGAAGGCCGGGATCTCGCCGTCTCGACCTGACGCACCGGCGAGATCCCGGCCTTCGCCGGGATGACGATTCGGTCAAATAATCATGCGCCAGGCCGTTCGCCGCCTCTCGGTCCGTCCTCCCCGCATCCTTTCGCGCGCCGGATCGTTGATCCTGCTCGAACCTGCGAGGACAAGCATTTGAAACGCATATTCATTCTTCCGTGCCTGTTGTTGATCGCCGGCTGCAATGCGGCGCCCGAGGGCGCGGATTCGAGCCAGAAGCCCACGGTCGCGGCCGATGCCGACAGTTTGCGCTTCGAGGATGCCAAAACCGACGCGGCGCCTTTTGCCGAGCCGCCAATCCTTCGCGCGCAGGTGCTTCTCGACCGTCTTGGCTTCTCGCCCGGCGTGATCGACGGGAAGGAAGGGCAGTCCTATGTCGCGGCGCTTCGCGGTTTTCAGGAAGCACGCGGTCTCGCGGTGAACGGCAGACTCGACGCCGCAACCGAACAGGCATTGCAACAGGGGCGCACTGCCCCGGCGACGCGGATGGTCGTCATCCCCGCCGGTTTCGCGAAGGGGCCGTTCGTTCCGGCCTTCCCGAAAGACGCTGCCGAGCAGGCCAGATTGCCCGCGCTCGGCTATCGCAATCTCACCGAAGCTCTCGCCGAGCGTTTTCATACGACGCCCGAAACACTGGTCGCGCTCAACAGTCCGGCGACGCTGGTCGGCGCGGGGCGCCCCTTTCGCGTTCCGAACATCCCCGATGTCGATGTTCCCAAGACGGGTGAGGACCCGCGCGGGTGGAACGGCACGCTGGAACGGCTGGGCGTCGCGCCCGACCAGCTTGCCGCGGCAAAGATCGTCGTCGACAAGGCGGAAGGCGTGCTGAAAGTCTATGACGAGGGCGAGAAGCTCGTCGCGCAATTCCCCGCGACGATGGGCAGCCGCCGCGACCCGTTGCCGATCGGGACGTGGAAGATACAGGGCGTCAGCCGCAACCCCGACTTTCACTATAATCCCAAGCTGTTCTGGGACGTGAGCAACGACAAGGATGCGGTGATGCTGAAGCCCGGGCCGAACAGCCCGGTCGGCGTCGTGTGGATCGACCTCAACAAGCCGCATTACGGCATTCACGGAACGAGCGAGCCGCACACGATCGGACGCGCCGAAAGCCATGGCTGCGTACGGCTGACCAATTGGGACGCCGCGCGCGTCGCGCAGATGGTCAAACCCGGAACGCCGGCGATCTTCCGGAATTAGGAACAGACCCGGGCGGCGCTTCGCCCGCCGCGGCGAGCGAAGCGCCGGATATGCGTCAGGCCTTTTGCGCGGCGACCCAGCGGTCGATGACGCCCGCCAGCACCTCGATCGGCATCGCGCCCGCCGACAGGGCGGTGTCGTGGAAAGCGCGCAGGTCGAACTTGTCGCCGAGCGCGGCCTTGGCTTTCTCGCGGATCGCGACCCAGCGCGTCTGGCCGACCATATAGCTCGTCGCCTGGCCCGGCCACACGCAGTAGCGTTCGATTTCGGTCACGTTCGACCCTTCGGGCGTGCCGAGCGCGTCGTTGTAATAGGCGATCGCCTTCTCGCGGCTCCAGCGATAATGGTGGAGGCCGGTGTCGACGACGAGGCGCGCGGCGCGGAACATGTAGCTTTGCAGATAGCCGAGCTGGCCCCACGGGTCATTTTCATAGACGCCCATCTCGTCGGCGAGCTGCTCGGCATAAAGGCCCCAGCCTTCGGTGTAGACCGAGTAAGCGGGGAGGCGGCGGAGGCGCGGGATGCCCTCGGCCTCCTGCGCGAGCGCGATCTGGTGGTGATGGCCCGGCGTCGCCTCGTGATAGGTCAGCGTCGGCAGCGTCCACGACGGATTTTCGGCGGTGTCGCGCAGGTTGATATAATAGGCGCCGGGGCGCGAGCCATCGAGCGCGGGGATCTGGTAATAGCCGCCGGGGGCGCCGGCCTCGATCTCGGGCGGCACGCGGCGGATGTCGACCTTGGCCTTCGGCAGCCGGCCGAAGGCTTCGGGCAGGCGGCGCTGCATTTCCTGGATCTGTTCGTTCAATTTGGCGATCAGGTCGGCCTTGCCCTTGTCGGTGTTGGGATAGAGGAAGCGCGGATCCTTGCCGAGGGTGCGCATCCGCTCGGCGACCGTTCCCTTGGTCATCCCCTGCGCCTTGAAGATCGCGTCGGCGCGCGCGCTGAGCGCGGCCATGCGGTCGAGGCCGAGCTTGTGGACTTCTTCGGCCGACATGCCCGTCGTCGTCGCGAAGCGCAGCGCATAGGCGTAATATTCGTCGCCCTTGGGCAGCCGCCAGACGCCGGCATCGTGCGTCGCGCGCGGGCGCACGGCGGTGAGTTCGGCGGCCTGACGGCGCATCGCGGGATAGATTTTGCCTTCGATGATCGCGGCGCAGCGTGTCGCCCAGTCGCCGGGGATGCCGGCGGTCTTGGTCTTGAGGTTCTTCGTCAGGATATTGGCGTCGGGCGCGGGTTTCCAGATATTGTCGAACAGCGCGAGCGTGCGGTCGATGACGAAATCGGGCGGGATGATCCCGGCGGCGTGGTCGGCCTTGATACGGCCCGTTTCATTGTCGAGCTGGACCGCGAAATCGTTGCAGCGCGACAGATAGGCCTCGGCATCGGCGGCGTTCGCGATGCTGTGCTGGTTGACGAGGAAATCGGGGATCGAGCGATAGGTGCCGCTGAGCTGGGTGACCGGATGCGGTTCGGGCCAGCTGTGAAGGCCGTAATCGAAGGTGTCGTACGCCTTGACATAATGTTCCCACGGGCCGCGGAAGGTTTCGTAATTGACGAGATCCATACCCGAGAGTTTCGCGGGGTCGATCGTCTTCAGTTCCTTGAGGCCGGTGCGGTAAAGCTCATGGCCGCGTTCGATGCCCGCGGGCGAGCGGTCGGCGAGTTTCGCCTTCGATGCGGCGCGGTCGCCCTTGTCGAGCCCGAGCGCGGTCGCGAACTCGGGGTCCTGATCGACGAGCATGTCGTAGATGCGCTCGTAGATCGCGGTCAGCCGCGCGCCTTCGCTGCCGGGCGCGGCCGATGCCGCGCGGGCGGGCGAACGCAGGACGGCGAGCAGCGAGGACGCGGCCGCGGCGGCCAGCAGGGTACGACGTTCGAGCATGTTCGGTTCTCCGAGCGATAGAATGTGGCGCGCGCCGATCGGCACACGATCGGTGTATTGTTATAGCAAGTCACCGGCGGCGCAAGAGGCGGATGCGATTTCAGGGCGCGGAGCGATACGGATTTCGGGAAGGGGTGAAGGACAGGGCAAGTTTCGAACGCAAGCCGACCTATCTTCATCGTCACCCCGGACTCGATCCGGGGTCCATTCACGCAAAATCAGGGAAGAATGGATCCCGGATCAAGTCCGGGATGACGAAAGTGGGAAATGGCGGTTCCCCCACTCAAAACTGCCGGATGCGTCAGGCGTCGGTAAGATCGAGAAGCGTGCGCGCGTCGAGGCCGATGCGGCGCATCTGCTGCGCGACCGGGGGCCAGATATTGGCGAGGAAGTCGGCGCGCATCAGGTTGCGCAGCCGTTCGGTGGCGCCCTCGGCGACGAACATGCCCACCCCGCGCTTGACCGTGACCAGCCCTTCGTCCTGAAACGTCTGATACGCCTTCGCGACGGTCAGCGGGTTCGCGCCTTCCTCTGCGGCGAGCGAACGCACCGAAGGAAGCATGTCGCCATCGCGATAGGTGCCGTCGAGGATCGCATTGGCGATGACGTCGCGCAGACGTTGGTACACGGGTTTGGACTGATCGAGCATGCCGCCTTAATGCCATAAGACAGCAGCACAGTCAAATTGGGCTAATTACAATTCGGGTTCAAAAACTGAAACTAAATTTCCCAGCCGCGGACGACGTCATCATATTCGGGACGCGGACGCTCGTCGAGGTCGCGTGAAGCGGTGCCGAAAAAGAAATAGCCGGCAATCCGGCCGCCTTCGCCGGCGCCGAACGCTGCCGCGACCTCCGGGCTATACGCCGCCCAGCCGGTGAGCCAGCTGCCGACGAAACCATGTGCATGCGCCGCGTGGAGCAGGTTCATGCCGACCGCGCCGGCCGACAGCTGTTGTTCCCACACGGGAATCTTCGCGCCGGGGACGGGGGTCGAGATCAGCACGAGCAAGGCCGGCGCTTGATGCGCGAACTGGTCGAGCGCCGAGAGGTCCATGCCCGCCGCGCCGGGATTTTCGGCGATCCACGCCTGTTTGAGCAGCGCCGCGAAGGCGTCGCGCTGCCCGTCGGCGATCGTGACGATCCGCCACGGTGCGAGCTTGCCATGGTCGGGAGTGCGCAGCGCGAGCGCGATGATGTCATGGAGCTCCGCGGCGTCGGGGCCGGGCGCGACCATGTCGCGCGCCTTGCCCGAACGGCGGGTAGCGAGATGGGCGAGAAGCGAGGAGGCGTCGTTGAACATGGTGCGCCATGTGGGCTTTTCAGCGCCCTTGCGCAAGTGTTGCGAACGGTTCGCAACAAATTCCGGCCCGATCGCGATGGTTTCGCGCGCAATTAGATTCTTCCCATACGCAATTTTGACGCTAGTGTTACGGCCATCTGCCCCGTTTCCGGGGCCAACATCATATTCCAGGGAAGGGTCGCCATGACCAAAGCCTATGCCCAGCACGGGGATGCCGCCGGGACGTTTCTCGGCCACCCGAAGGGCCTGTTTGTCCTCTTCTTCGCCGAAATGTGGGAGCGTTTTTCCTATTACGGGATGCGGGCGCTGCTGATTTTCTACCTCACCAAGCACTGGTTGTTTTCGGACAGTGAATCGGGGGTGATCTATGGCGCCTATACGGCGCTCGTCTATATCACCCCGGTGCTCGGCGGCTATCTCGCCGACCGCTGGCTGGGGCAGCGCAAGGCGGTGGCCTATGGCGCGGTCCTGCTGACCTTCGGCCATTTCATCATGGGTTTCGAGGGCGACGGCGGGCAGGATCCGGCGAGCCTCAACATCTTCTGGCTCGCGCTCGCCTTCATCATCGTCGGCTCGGGCTTCCTGAAGGCGAACATCTCGGTGATCGTCGGCCAGCTCTATCCGCGCACCGACGTGCGCCGCGACGGCGCCTATACGATCTTCTACATGGGCATCAATCTCGGCGCCTTCCTCGGCTCGCTGCTTTGCGGCTATCTCGGTGAAGTCTATGGCTGGTCCTATGGCTTCGGAGCCGCGGGCTTCGGCATGCTGCTCGGCCTGATCGTTTTCATCTGGGGCAAGCCGCTGCTGCTCGGCCGCGGCGAGCCGGAGGATCCGGCGAAGCTGGCCGCGCCGGTGATGGGCATCAAGTTCGAATGGCTGCTCTATATCATCGGTCTCGTCGCTGTCGGCGTCTGCTGGTGGATGGTGCAGAATCAGGCGCTCGTCGGCACGCTGCTCGGCGTCGCGGGGGCAATCCTCGTCGCCTATGTGCTCTTCACCGCGGTCGTGAAGCTGCCGTCGCAGGACCGCGACCGCATCTTCGCCGCGATGTTCCTGATCCTCGGCTCGATCCTCTTCTGGGCGCTGTTCGAGCAAGCGGGCTCGTCGCTGAACCTCTTCGCCGACCGCTATGTCGACCGCGCGGGGGTTCCGGCCTCGGTCTTCCAGTCGCTCAACGCCGGCTATATCGTCCTTTTCGCGCCGCTGTTCGCCGCACTCTGGACCTGGCTCGGCCGCCGCGGGTGGGAGCCTTCGGCGCCTGCCAAATTCGGCCTCGCGATGCTCCAGCTCGGGCTCGGCTTCTTCGTGCTCAAATGGGGCGCCGAAGCCGCGGGCATGGAAAATGCGACGCCGGTGCTGTTCATCTTCCTCATCTATCTGCTCCACACGACGGGCGAGCTCTGCCTGTCGCCGGTAGGCCTGAGCGCGATGAACCGACTGGCGCCCGCGCATATGGCGTCGCTGATCATGGGCACCTGGTTCTTCGCATCGGCGACCGGCAATTTCACTGCGGGGCTGATCGCGGCGGCGACGGGGTCCGAAAAGGCGAGCGGGGAGGGCGCGGGCAAGGCGCTCGTGCTCGACGTCTATCAGACGATCGGCCTGTGGGCGGTCGGCTTCGGCGTCCTCGTGATCGTGGTGTCGCCGCTGATCAAGAAGCTGATGCACCTCGACACGCTGCGCGATGCCGAGGACCTCGCCGGACAAAATGAGCTCGCCGAGGCGCAGGCGGCCGGCGTTCATCCCGAAGCCAAGGGGGCGTAATCCATGATCAAAGGTGTGAGGGGCAGCCTGCTGGCTGCGGTGTCGCTGGCGCTCGTCGGCTGCGCGGCGACCGGCAAGGAAACCGCGTCGGCGAGCGACAAGCCCGCCGAGAAGCCCGCGAAGTTCAACAAGGATCCCTATCCGTCGACCTACAAGGGTTATCCGACGCGGCTGACGGTCGTGAAGGGCGTCACCATCTTCGACGGCGAGGGCGGGCGGATCGACAATGGGTCGATCGTGATGTCGAGCGGCAAGGTGGACCGGATCGGCGGGCCCGATATGGAATTGCCGACCGACGCCGATGTGATCGACGGCACCGGCAAGTTCCTCACCCCCGGGATCATCGATATTCACAGCCACCTCGGCGATTATCCCAGTCCCAGCGTCGACGCGCATTCGGACGGCAATGAGGCGACGTCGCCGACGACGCCCGAAGTCTGGTCCGAACATAGCGTGTGGCCGCAGGACCCGGGGTTCAGCCGCGCGCTCGCCAACGGCGGCGTGACGAGCCTGCAGATATTGCCGGGCAGCGCCAACCTGATGGGCGGGCGCTCGATCACGCTCAAGAACGTCCCGTCGCGTACGGTGCAGGGCATGAAATTTCCTGGCGCGCCCTATGGCCTGAAAATGGCGTGCGGGGAGAATCCGAAGCGCGTTTACGGGAACAAGGGCCGCGCGCCTTCGACCCGCATGGGCAATTTCGCGGTCAATCGCGCGACCTGGGCGAAAGCGGTCGCGTACAAGAAGAAGCTCGACGACGGCAAGGCGGTCGACCGCGACCTCGCGATGGAAACGCTCGCGGGCGTGCTTGCGGGCGATATTCTCGTCCACAATCACTGCTACCGCGCCGACGAGATGGCGCTCGTTATCGATATGTCGAAGGAATTCGGCTACAAGGTGTCGACCTTCCACCACGCGGTCGAGGCGTACAAGATCGCCGACATCCTCGCGAAGGAGGGCATCTGCTCGGCGATGTGGGCCGACTGGTGGGGCTTCAAGATGGAAGCCTATGACTCGGTGCCGGAGAATATTCCGCTCGTCTATAATGCCGGCGCCTGCACGATCGTCCATTCGGACGATGCGAACCAGATCCAGCGGCTGAACCAGGAAGCCGCCAAGGCGCGCGCCGCGGGGCGCCGTATCGGCATCGACGTCAGCGACGAAGTGGCGTGGACCTGGCTGTCCTACAATCCGGCGAAGGCATTGGGCATCGCCGACCGGACCGGCAGCCTGAAGCCCGGCAAGATGGCCGACGTCGTGCTGTGGAACGGCAATCCGTTCAGCGCCTATACGCGCCCCGAAAAGGTGTGGATCGACGGCGCGCTGATGTTCGACGCCAAGGATCCGAAGCGGCGGCCGGTGAGCGATTTCGAGCTGGGCCAGCCCGGCGAAGGAGATGTGAAATGAGTGCTCTCCCGAACCTCCTTTCCATTCTCTCCCGTGCCCCTGCGAAGGCAGGGGCCCATCTCCGGTCCTGTCGATATGAAACGAACGGTGGTGAACCGATGAGAGCACAGGTGATAGGCCCCTGCCTTCGCAGGGGCACGGTGCAAGCGGGATTGGGAAGCGTATTGGCGGCCGTCCTGGCGCTCACCGCTCCCGCCGCGGCGCAGGACGTCGCGATCACCAATGCGAAGCTCGTCATCGGCGACGGCAGCACGCCGATCGAGGGCGGCACCGTCGTCGTGCGCGGCGGCAAGGTCGTCGCGGCGGGCGCGGGCGTCGCGGTTCCCGCGGGTATCGAGCGCGTCGATGCCGAGGGCCATTATGTGACGCCGGGCATTGTCGCGGCGTTCAGCCGCGTCGGGCTGGTCGAGGTCGATGCGGTAAGCGGCACCAACGACCGCTCGGCGCCGCGCACGCGCTTTTCGGCGGGGCTCGACATCGCCCCCGCGCTCAATCCGATGGGCTCGCCGGTCGCGGTCAACCGCGCGGCGGGGGTGACGCGCGCGATTGTCGCGCCGGGCGGCAGCAGCAATTTGTTCGCCGGGCAGGGCGCGGTGGTCGATCTGGCCGACGATATGGACATGGTGACGCGCCCGCGCGCGCTGCAATATGTCGCGTTCGGTGAGGATGGCGCGTCGAAGGCGGGGGGCAGCCGCGCGGCGACGTTCCTCCTCTTCCGCGAGCAACTGCTCGCGGCGCGCAGCTATGCGCGCAACCCCGCGGCGCTCGCCGAGTGGGGTAATGATGCGATGATCCAGCGCGCCGACGCCGACGCGCTCGTGCGCGTGATCGACGGAACGACGCCGCTGTTCGTGCGCGTCGATCGCGCGGTCGACATCGTCAATGTGCTGAAGCTGAAGAGCGAATTTCCCGCGCTGAAGCTCGTACTCGTCGGCGCGACCGAAGGCTGGCTCGTCGCGCGCGAGATCGCGGCGGCGAAGGTGCCGGTGCTCGTCTCGCCGCTCACCGACCTGCCGTCGAGCTTCGAACAACTCGGCGCGACGCAATCGAACGCGGGGCGGCTCAAGGCCGCGGGCGTCGATGTGTCGGTCGGCGTGTTCGACGACGATGACGCACACAAGATGGGCTATGTCACGCAATATGCGGGCAATCTCGTCGGCCTGACGCGCGTGCCGGGGGCGAGTGGGCTGAGCTGGGATCAAGCCTTCGCTTCGATCAGCAGCGTGCCCGCGCGCGCGGTGGGCATGGAGGCCAGCATCGGATCGCTACGCCCGGGCCGCGCCGGCGACGTCGTGATCTGGGACAATGATCCGCTCGAGCTCGGCAGCCGTCCGACCGCGGTGTGGATCGACGGCAAGGCGCAGTCGCTGACGACGCGGCAGGATCGCCTGCGCGACCGGTATCGGACGCCGCAGGAAGGCGCGTTGCCTAACGCATACGACTGGTAGGAGAGGGCAGGCGTTTCATCGTCTGCCTTCCCCTGCATCGGTGGTGACGTAGTTTGTCCTTGAAAGGTTCATTCCCTTCCTCGTCACCCCGGACTTGATCCGGGGTCCCGCTTGTCACCCTCGCTGAGCGGGACCCCGGATCAAGTCCGGGGTGACGAAGAAAAGCAAATCATGCCTTGCCTTTCAAACCAGGTCACCATTCCCGCACCCTCTATGTTGACACTGTTACCTTTGTCGCGGATGATGTCGGCGAAACTGCTTCGAGTCGTCGCTGGGCAGGGCGGTCGATCGCGATTGCACGAATGAGGAGAGTGTCGATGCAACCGATGTCGCTCTTGATCGTCACCTGCGTCCTGTTCGTCGGGTCGCACCTCCTCCTGTCGCACCCGCTGCGCGCCGGGCTGGCGGGGCGGCTGGGCGAGCGGGGGTTCCAGATCGTCTACTCGGTGATCGCGATCGCGACCTTCATCCTGATCGTGCAGGCGTGGCGCGGCATGCCGCCCGAGCCGCCGCTGTGGGCGGTGGGAGACGGGCTGTGGGCGCTCGCCTCGCTGATCGTGTTGATCGCGAGCATATTGTTCATGGGATCGCTGATCGGCAATCCGGCGCTGCCCGCGCCGCATGCCGCGAGGGACGCGGCGGCCGCGCCGCGCGGCGTGTTCGCGATCACGCGACATCCGATGATGTGGGGCTTCGCTTTATGGGCGCTCGCGCATGTCATCGTGATGCCGACGCCGGGCCAGATCGTCTTGTCGGCGACGATCGCCTTCCTCGCGCTCGTCGGCTCGGCGGGGCAGGATGCGAAGAAGGCGCGGCTGATGGGCGAGGCGTGGCGCGGATGGGCGGCGCGGACGAGCTTCGTCCCCTATGCGCGGCAGCTCGCGGGCGCGGCGCCGTGGCGCGAGACGATTCCGCGCGGGCATGCGCTGTTTGGGGGGATCGTCCTGTGGGCGGCCGCGACTTGGGCGCACGGGGCGCTCGGGTATATGGTCGCGGGCATCTGGCGCTGGGTGGGGTAGACGGGGCGTCTTTTCAATCCGCCGCCCCCGCGAAGGCGGGGGCCGCCGTCGGTTTACGCGGGCGCCGTTGGCATATTGGAGGGCTTCCCGCTTGGCTAAAAAAAGGGGCCGCAGTGCGACCCCTTTTGTTGTTTCCTTGAGGGATCGCCTCAGCGCTTGTCGACGGGCACGAACGGGCGCTGCGCCGGGCCGGTGTAGAGCTGGCGTGGGCGGCCGATCTTCTGCGCGGGGTCCGAGATCATCTCGTTCCACTGCGCGACCCAGCCGACGGTGCGGGCGAGCGCGAAGAGCGCGGTGAACATCGTCGTCGGGAAACCGATCGCCGACAGGATCACCCCCGAATAGAAATCGACGTTGGGGAACAGCTTCTTTTCGATGAAATAGGGATCGCTCAGCGCCATTTCCTCGAGCTGCAGCGCGACCTCGAAAACCGGATCGTTGACCTTGAGCGCGTCGAACACTTCGCGCACCGTCTTCTGCATCACGGTCGCGCGGGGGTCGTAATTCTTGTAGACGCGGTGGCCGAAGCCCATCAGGCGGAACGGATCGTCCTTGTCCTTCGCGCGCGCGATATATTCGGGGATGCGCTCGGGGCGTCCGATTTCGCGCAGCATATTGAGCGCGGCCTCGTTCGCGCCGCCGTGCGCGGGGCCCCAGAGGCAGGCGATGCCCGCCGCGATGCACGCGAAGGGATTGGCGCCCGACGAACCCGCGAGGCGGACGGTCGAGGTCGACGCATTCTGTTCGTGATCGGCGTGGAGAATGAAGATGCGGTCGAGCGCGCGCTCGACGGCGGGAACGACCTCATATTCCTCCGCCGGAACGCCGAAGGTCATGCGCAGGAAATTGCCCGTGTAGCTGAGGTCGTTGCGCGGATAGACGAAGGGCTGGCCGACCGAATATTTATACGCCATCGCCGCGATCGTCGGCATCTTCGCGATCAGCCGGTGGCTCGCGACCATGCGCTGGTGCGGATCGTGGATCTCGGTCGAGTCGTGATAGAAGGCGCTGAGGGCGCCGACGACGCCGCACATGACGGCCATCGGGTGCGCGTCGCGGCGGAAGCCGCGGTAGAAGGTCGCGAGCTGCTCGTGCAGCATCGTATGGCGTGTGATCGTGTTGTCGAATTTCGCGAGTTCGTCGGCGTTCGGCAGTTCGCCGTTGAGGAGGAGGTAGCAGACCTCCATGAAGCTCGAATGTTCGGCGAGGTCGCCGATCGCGTAACCGCGGTGGAGAAGCACGCCTTCGTCGCCGTCGATATAGGTGATCTGCGATTCGCAGCTCGCGGTCGAGGTGAAGCCGGGGTCGTAGGTGAAGGCGCCGGTCTGGGCGTAGAATTTGCGGATGTCGACGACGTCGGGGCCGACGGTGCCCGACAGGACAGGGCTGTCGACGGTCTTGTCGCCCAGCGTGATTTTTGCGGTGTCGGTCATATTTTGTTCCCTGTTCTGACGGCGGGGAGAGTTGAGTGGCTACGCCCCTGCCGGATAATGTTGCGCTGCGTCAAGTCGCGCCAGACTGACATCGCGTCCGAGCAACAGCAGCACGTCGAAAATTCCCGGGGAAACGGTTCGGCCGGTTAGCGCCGCGCGCAAGGGTTGTGCCAGCTTGCCGAGCCCCAGTCCGGCGGCTTCGGCCTCTGCGCGCACGGCGGCATCCAGCTCTTCTGTCGTCCAGTCGTCGAGCCCGCGCAGCCGCTGTGTCACGGCGGCCAGCAGGCCTTCGGGCGAGGCCTTTAGCACCTCGGCCGCCTTTTCGTCCACCGGCAACGGATCGCCATGGAAGAGGAAGGTCGCGCCGTCGGCGATTTCACCCAGCGTCTTGGCGCGCGGTTTGAGCGCGTCCATCGCGCGCGTCAGCAGGTCGCGGTCGAGGCCGTCGAGCGCGCGGCCGACCAGCTTTTCGACGCGCGGGGCGACGAGACGGGCGAGGCGCGCGTCGTCGGCTTCGCGCAGATAATGGCCGTTGAGATTCTCGAGCTTCTTGAAATCGAAACGCGACGGCGAGCGGCCGACATGGTCGAGGTCGAACCACTCGACCGCTTGGCTACGGCTGATGATTTCGTCGTCGCCATGCCCCCAGCCGAGGCGGAGGAGATAATTGTTCACTGCTTCGGGCAGATAGCCCATCTCGTCGCGATAGGCGTCGACGCCGAGCGCGCCGTGGCGTTTCGACAGCTTCGCGCCGTCGGCGCCGTGGATCAGCGGGACATGGGCATAGACGGGCTCGCGCCAGTTCATCGCACGCAGAAGCGCGAGTTGGCGGAAGGCGTTGTTGAGATGGTCGTCGCCGCGGATCACGTGGGTGACGCCCATGTCGTTATCGTCGACGACGACGCTGAGCATATAGGTCGGCGTGCCGTCGCTCCGCAGCAGGATGAAATCGTCGAGCTCGGCGTTCTGGACGGTGACCTCGCCCTGCACCTTGTCGGCGATCGTCACCGCGCCGTCCTGCGGCGCGCGCAGGCGGATGACGTGCGGCGCCGCGGGGTCGCCGTCATCGCGGTCGCGCCACGGGCTGCGCACGCGGAAGGGCTGGCGCTTCTCCTGCGCCTCGGCGCGCATCGCGGCGAGTTCGTCCTGCGTGAGGTAGCAGCGATAGGCCTCGCCCTTCGCGAGCAGCTCGTGCGCGACCTCGGCGTGACGCGGCGCGCGCGCGAACTGGAACACCGTCTCGCCGTCCCAATCGAGATCGAGCCATTGCATGCCGTCGAGAATCGCGTCGATCGCGGCGTCGGTCGAGCGCGCGCGGTCGGTGTCCTCGATGCGGAGCAGGAACTTGCCGCCATGGTGGCGCGCGAAGAGCCAGTTGAACAGCGCGGTACGCGCGCCGCCGATATGCAGATAGCCGGTCGGCGAGGGGGCGAAGCGGGTCACGACGTCGGTGCCCGTCGCTTCAGGCGTCGCTTCGGCCGAGATGCTTTGGTTTTCGGTTGCCACCGGGGCCTCTTTCACTCACTTTGCCGCCCGGTTGGGCGGGGATCGGGGGTGCCCCTAGCATGGCGACAGGGCAGCTTCAAACGCCCATTGCAGGGGCGCCGGCTCGCTTCGGCAGTCGCGCCCTCGACGCGATCGAGGCGCGGCTGGAGGCCGAGCGTGAGCGGATCGGCCTGTGGCTGCCCGTCGCGCTGGGGGCGGGAATCGGCGCCTGGTTCGCGCTGCCCGCGGCGATGCACTGGATCGGGGGGCTGCTGGTACTGGCGGGCGGGGCGCTCGCCGGATGGCTGATCGGCTGGCATCGCCGGCTCGGGCGCATGATGATCGCGGGGTGCGGGATGGTCGCCGCGGGGCTTTTGCTCGTCTGGCTGCGCGCGGTCTGGGTCGCCGCCCCGGTGCTGGCTGCGCCGGCGACGACCGAATTTTCGGCGATCGTCGAACGCGTCGAGCCGCTGCCCGCAAAAGGGAAGATTCGCATTCTCGCTCTGCCGCAGCGGCGGAGCGACCTGCCGCCGCGCGTGCGCCTGACGCTGCGCGGCGAGCAGGCGGCGGGCCTCGCCGAGGGCGAGGCGATCGGGGTTCGTGCGCGGCTGATGCCGCCGCCGGTCGCGAGCCTGCCCGGCGGCTATGATTTCGCGCAGCGCGCCTGGTTCGACGGCATCGGTGCGGTCGGGACGGTGCTCGGCGAGGTTGCGCGCGCGCCGGGGCGCGGCACGGCGCGGCCGTCGGTGCGTGTGCGGCCGAGCGCGCATATCCATGGGCAGATCGAAGGGTCGGCGGGGGGCATCGCGGCCGCGCTCGTCACCGGCGATCGCGGCGCGATTTCCGAGGCCGACGAGGAGGCGATGCGCCGCAGCGGGCTGGCGCATTTGCTGTCGATCAGTGGGCTGCACGTCACCGCGGTCGTCACTTTTGCGATGCTCGCCGCGATGCGGCTGCTTGCGCTGAGCCCGCGGCTCGCGCTCGCGGGCATTGTCCTGCCGCTCGCGGCGGCGACGGGGGCGCTTGCGGGCGGGGGCTATACATGGCTCGCGGGAGCCGAGGTGCCGACGCTGCGATCGTTCATCGCCGCGCTGCTCGTGCTCGCCGCCTTGCTGATGGGGCGCGAGGCGCTGACGCTGCGGCTCGTTGCCGCGGGGGCGCTGATCGTGCTGGTCTGGCGGCCCGAGGCGCTGGCGGGCCCGAGCTTTCAGCTGAGCTTCGCGGCGGTAACGGCGATCATCGCGCTTCATGAGAGCCGGCGGATGCAGGCGTTCATGGCGCGCCGCGAGGAGCCGTGGTTGTTCCGGCTGGGACGCGGCGTGGCCGGATTGCTGATCACCGGGCTCGTCGTCGAGGTCGCATTGGCGCCGATCGCGCTGTTCCATTTCCACAAGGCGGGACTCTACGGCGCGCTCGCCAATGTCGTCGCGATCCCGCTCACGACCTTCGTCATCATGCCGTTCGAGGCGCTCGCCTTGCTCTTCGACAGCGTCGGCCTCGGCGCGCCTTTGTGGTGGATTGCCGAGCAGGCGTTGCGCGCACTGATCGCGCTGGCGCATGGCGTCGCCGAGGCGCCGGGCGCGGTTGCGACGCTGCCGAGCTTTCCGCCTTGGGGCTTTGCGCTCGCGGTCTTCGGCGGGCTGTGGATATTGTTATGGCAGACGCGCTGGCGCCGGGCGGGGGCGGTACCGCTGGCGGTCGGGATGGCGGCGCTGCTCGCCGCGCCGCGCCCCGGCCTGCTCGTCACCGGCGACGGGCGGCATATCGCCGCCGCACTGCCCGATGGCGGCTATGCGCTGCTGCGCGACCGGGCGGGCGATTATGTTCGCGATACGGTTGCCGAGGCGGCGGGGGTCGATGCGCCGCTTCTGGCGCTCGCCGACCTCGATCATGTCGAGTGCAATCGCGATTTCTGCCGCTGGGCGCAGGGCGAGGGCGTGGCGCGGCGGATCGTCCTCGCCTCGCGCGGGCGCGACCGGATCGAGGGCGCCGACATGGCCGCTGCGTGCGCCGCCGCCGACGTCGTGATCAGCGACCGCTGGCTACCGCGCGAATGCACGGGGCGCTGGATGACGATCGACCGCGACAGCCTTGCCGAAACCGGCGGGCTGGCAATCTATCTGGGCGAAGCGCCGGAAGCCGTCGCCACGCTGAAAGCGGGCGACGAGCATCCGTGGCGCCGGCCGCAGCAGCTTAGTGGTAACGACGAAGCAGTCCCGACAGCCGCCCTTGCACGATGACGCGCTCGGCGGGGTAGCGTTGCGGTTCATAGGCGCTGTTGGCGGGATCGAGCCGGATCATCTGGCCTTCGCGGCGGAAATATTTGAGCGTCGCATCCTGTCCGTCGACGAGCGCGACGACGATGTCGCCCTCGCGCGCGGTGCTCGCCTTCTGGATCAGCGCATAGTCGCCGTCGAAGATGCCCGCCTCGACCATCGAATCGCCCGACACTTCGAGCGCATAATGTTCGCCCGAGCCGAGCAGCGCGGCGGGGACGGCGAGATTGTTGTGATCTTCGAACGCCTCGATCGGCACGCCCGCGGCGATCTTGCCGTGCAGCGGCACTTCGACGATGTCGTTCGCCGCGATCGGCCGCATCGCGGGCGGGCTCTTGCGCAGCGGGACGATATTGTCGCGATCGTTGCGCACGGCGGGCTTCGCCGCTTCGGGCACCTTGAGCACCTCGAGCGCGCGGGCGCGGTTGGGTAGGCGGCGGAGAAAACCCCTTTCTTCCAAGGCACTTATCAGCCGGTGGATGCCCGATTTCGACTTGAGGCCGAGCGCCTCCTTCATCTCCTCGAACGAGGGCGAAATGCCGCTCGCGTCGAGGCGCTGCTGGATGAAGTGGAGCAGTTCATGCTGCTTCGCGGTCAACATCGGTCGTTCTCCATGATGCCATATCGGACATAGGGAGAACGATAGTGGAACAAATCGGAACTTGTCAAGCGATGACGATATAGTCCGCTGCCGCGCCGGCCGCGCGCGCGCGGGCGCCGATGTCGCGGATCAGCAGCGCATTGGCCGAGGCGAGCGGCAGCGTGCGGCCGCTTTCCTGCCCGATCATGGGGATCAGCCGGCCGCTTTCGAGTCGCGCGCGCAGATAGTCGCGGCGTGTCCCGCCCTCGCCGAGCGGCGCGGCGAGCGGTGCGCGATGCACCGCGGGCAGCGGATCGGCCGCCCCGGCGAGGTGGCGGACGAGCGGCAGCAGGAACAAGGTCGCGGTGACGAAGGCCGAGGAGGGATTGCCGGGCAGGCCGAGCAGCACCGCGTCGCCGAGCGTTCCGGCGATCAGCGGCTTTCCGGGCTTCATCGCGATCTTCCAGAAATCGAGCCGCCCGCCAGCGTCGTCGAGCGCGCCGCGGACATGGTCGTGATCGCCGACCGACGCGCCGCCGACGGTGACGATGACGTCGTGACGTCGTGCCAACTCCTTGAGAATGTTCGCGAGCTTCGCGCGGTCGTCGGGGGCATGAAGGGGCAGGACGGGCGCGGCGGCTTCTCCGGCGAGCATCGCGGCGAGCATGACGCCGTTGCTGTCGGGGATGCGGCCGGGCGCGAGCGGGCGTCCGGGCGGGACGAGTTCGTCGCCGGTCGTGACGATCGCGACGCGCGGGCGGCGGCCGACGGCGAGCTGGCCCGCGCCGCTCATCGCCGCCGCCGCGATGGCGCCGGGGGTCAGGCGCGTGCCCGCGGGCAGCAGGCAATCGCCGGCGGCGAAATCGGCCGCGCGGGGCCGGACATGGCGTCCGCGCGCGCCGGGGCCGTCGCGCGTCAGCGTCAGCGCGTCGCCATCGCGCGCGACATCCTCCTGCACGATGACCGTGTCGGCACCGGGGGGGAGCAGCGCGCCGGCGAAGATACGCATCGCTTCGCCGGGGCCCACGCTGCGGCCGGGCGCGGCGCCCGCGGCGCTTTCGCCGATAACGGTCCACGGGCCGGGCAGGTCGTCGAAGCGGATCGCATAGCCGTCCATGGCGGAAAGCGGTGCTTCGGGCTGGTCGCGCAGCGCGACGACATTGTCCGAAAGATGGCGTCCAGGCGATTCGGAAAAGGCGATATTCTCGCTGCCGAGCGGTTCGCGTAGCGCGAGGAGCCGCGCCTGCGCCTCCTCGACGGCGAGCAGGCCGCTCATTCGGCGCGCCAGTCGCCCGAGCGGCCGCCGCTTTTTTCGAGGAGGCGGATGTCGCCGAGCACCATCGCGCGGTCGAGCGCCTTCGCCATGTCGTAAAGGGTGAGGAGCGCGACCGACGCGGCGGTGAGCGCCTCCATCTCGACCCCCGTCGGCCCCGTCGTCTGCGCGACGGCAGTAACCGCGATACCCTTGTCTTCCCACGCGAAATCGACGCCGATCTTGGTCAGCGCGAGCGCGTGGCAGAGCGGGATGAGGTCGGCGGTGCGCTTCGCCGCCATGATCCCGGCGATGCGCGCGGTCGAGAGCACGTCGCCCTTGGGAGCGTTGCCGTTGCGGATCGCTTCGAGGGCCTCGGGTGACATGGCGATGCGGCCGCCCGCGACGGCGCGGCGCTGCGTCGCGGGCTTGGCGCCGACGTCGACCATGTGCGCGGTGCCGGTCGCGTCGAGATGAGTCGGTTTGGGTGTCATTGCCGGAGGACGGAAGCAAGGCGGCGGGCGAAAGGCAAGGGGGATGGGGGGCGGGCTGGTAGTTGCTTTAACGATTATCGTCACCCCGGACTTGATCCGGGGTCCATTCGCACGGGCGTCGGAAGAATGGATCCCGGATCAGGTCCGGGATGACGAATGTCTGAGACCGACCGATTGCGGCCTCTTACATTGTCATCCCCGCGAAAGCGGGGACCCAGAGCGTGCGTAGGCTGATCCCGCACTGGGTTCCCGCTTTCGCGGGAATGACGAAGGTAGAGAACGGCAACTCCCCACCCCAAAGCGGAAATCGCCCGTCAGCCTTCCAGCAGCGCCCTGGTTGCCGCCGTGACGTCGTTCTGGCGCATCAGGCTTTCGCCGACGAGGAAGGCTTTGACGCCGCTTTCCGCCAGTCTTTGACAGTCGGCGTGGCTCGCGATGCCGCTTTCGCCGACGAGCAAAGTGCCCGGCGGGACAAGCTTCGCGAGGCGTTCGGTGACGGCGAGGTCGGTTTCGAAGCTTCTGAGGTCGCGGTTGTTGACGCCGATCAGGCGCGATTCGAGCCGCGAGAGCGCGCGGTCGAGTTCGGCTTCGTCGTGAACCTCGACCAGCACGTCCATGCCGCGTTCGAGCGCCGCGGCCTCGATCTCGCGCATCGGGCCGTCGTCGAGCGCGGCGACGATGATCAGGATCGCGTCGGCGCCGATCGCGCGGGCTTCGGCGACCTGCCACGGGTCGACCATGAAATCCTTGCGGAGCACGGGGAGGGGGCAGGCGGCGCGCGCGGCGACGAGATAATCCTCATGCCCCTGAAAATATGACGCGTCGGTCAGCACCGACAGGCAGGCCGCTCCGTGCACCGCATAGGCGCGGGCGTGGTCCGGAGGGTTGAAATCCTCCCTTATCAATCCCTTGGACGGCGATGCTTTCTTGATTTCGGCGATCAGCCCGAAGCCGCCGGCGTCGATCTTCGCCTGAAGCGCCTTCGTGAAACCGCGAACCGCGCCGGCGTCGATCGCATCGAGATCGGAGACGGAGCGTAGCGCACGGCGCTCGGCGACTTCTTCGGCCTTGGTCGCAAGTATCTGGGTTAGCTTGTTCATTTATAGGCGATCCAGCAATTGAGCAGCGCGTTGGCGAGGCCCTTGTCGATCGCCTCGGCGGCTTCCTCGACGCCTTCGAGCAAGGTCGCGGCGGCGCCCGCGACGACGAGCGCCTCGGCGGCGTTGTAGAGCACCGCGTCGCGATAGGCGCCGGGCTCGCCCTGCAGCAAGCCGCGGAGCGCCCTGGCGTTATATTCGGCGTCGCCGCCGCGGATTTCGGCGAGCGAGCGCGTCGGCAAGCCCGCGTCGGCGGCAATGCTGCGCTGCATCCTTACGCCCTCGGGTGTCACCACTGCGACCTCGTTGCCGCCCGCGAGCGACAGTTCGTCGAGCCCCTCGTCGCCCGAGATGACGCGCGAATGGTCGGTGCCGAGCCGGTGGAGCGCCTCGGCATAGACGGGGACATAGGCGGGGCGGGCGATGCCGACGAGCTGGCGCGTGACGCGCGCCGGATTGGCGAGCGGGCCCATCAGGTTGAAAATCGTCCGCCGCCCGATCGCCTTGCGGATCGGCATGATGCGCTTCATCGCCGGATGGCGCGTGCCCGCGAAGAGGAAGCAGATGCCGAGGTCGGCGAGCTGCTCCTCGGCCATGCGGTCGGCGCGCTCCATGTCGAGGCCGAGCGCCTCCAGCGTATCGGCGGCGCCCGATTTCGAAGAAGCAGCGCGGTTTCCGTGCTTTGCAACCGGAACCTCACACGCCGCGACGACGATCGACACCGCGGTCGAGACGTTGAGCGTATGATGGCCGTCGCCGCCGGTGCCGCAGACGTCGATCGCGCCCGCGGGGGCGTTTATGGGGATCAGCCGGTCGCGCATCGCTTCGGCCGCGGCGGCGATTTCGACCATCGTTTCGCCGCGGTCGGACAGCGCGATCAGAAATTGGGTGACCTGCTCGTCGCTCGCGCCGCCGTCGAGCATCGTCGCGAATGCATCGGCCGCCTCGTCGTGATCGAGCAGCGCCGAGGGGTCGGGGAAGGGACCGAAGCGGCTCATGCCGCCTTGCGCTCGCCCGCCGGCAGCCCCGCGATCTTCAGGAAATTGGCGAGCATCGCGTGGCCGTGCTCGGTCGCGATGCTCTCGGGATGGAACTGGACGCCGTGGATCGGCAGATCGGCGTGGCGGAAACCCATGACCGCGCCGTCGTCGCTCGTCGCGTTGATGACGAGATCGGCGGGAATGTCGACGACCTCGAGGCTGTGGTAGCGCGTCGCCTGAAAGGGCGAGGGCAGGCCCGCGTAAAGCCCGCTGCCGTCGTGGCAGACGGGCGAGGTCTTGCCGTGCATCAGATGGCCGCGCTGGACGGTGCCGCCGAAATGCTGCCCGATCGCCTGATGGCCGAGGCAGACGCCGAGCAACGGACGCCGCGCGTCGGCGCAGGCGGCGACGAGGTCGAGGCTGATGCCCGCCTCGTTCGGCGTGCAGGGGCCGGGCGAGATCAGGATCGCGTCGGCGCCTGAGCCAAGGGCCTCTGCCGCGGTGAGCGCGTCGTTGCGTTCGACGCGCACGTCGGCGCCGAGCTCGATCAGATAGTGAACGAGGTTGAAGGTGAAGCTGTCATAATTGTCGATGACGAGGATCATGGGAGGGCGCACTAACCGCTTTGCTGGGGTTGGGGAAGGGATAGAAGCTTGTGAAGCCGCAAACCCAGCTTCGTTGGCCGGGGAAGGTCGAAATCTCATCGGCGAGATCCCGGCCTTCGCCGGGATGACGGGAATCAGGTGGAGCGGTTATATCGTCTATCGCCCGATCTGCGCCGCCTTGTCGCGCAAATCCGCCGCGGCCTGCTGTCTTCCGCGCTTGTCGAGCAGCCCGGCGTAAAATTCCATGATTCCCGCATTCAGCGGCTGCAACCGATAGGCGCGGTCGATCAGCAGCAGCGCGCGCGCATCGTCGCCCTTCGCCGCCCAGGCGCGCGCCAGTTCGCGCAAGGTCACGACGTCGCGGTCGCCGATCCGCCGCCGCACGCGCTCGAAATGCGCGATCGCCCGGTCCCAATGTTCGAGGTCCATCGCGAGATGCCCGGCGAGCCGGTCGGCGGCGATGCTCGACGGCTGCCCGTCGCGCAGCGCCAGAATAGCGGCGCCCGATCCGGCGACGTCGCCCGCGCGGTAGAGCGCGTTGGCGAGGCGCAGCGTCGTGCGCTCGCCCGCGTCGATCGCGCGCGCGGCGCGAAACGCCTCGACCGCGAGGGCGAACCGCCCGCCCGCGAGCGCCGCGTCGCCGAGCAGGATATGCGCGTCGGCGACGCCGCGGTTCGCGTCGCGCAGCCGCGCCGCGCGGGCGATCGCGCGCGCGCTGTTGCCGCTCGCAAGCTCGGCGGCGATCGCCGGAATCGCCTTGGCCGGATCGAGCGGCGCGGCGTCGGCCGCCATCGCCACCAGCGCATAATCGTCATCGACCGCGAAGGGCACGGCTTCGCCGGGACTCAGCGCGGCCGCGCGTCCCAGATAATCGGCCGATTCCATGCCCCGCCCCAGTTCGGCGGCCGCGCGCGATGCGAGGATCAGCGACCAGCTGTCGGCGTCGGGGCGGCGGACGAGCGGCTGCAGCGCCTCGCGCGCGGCGCCCGCATCGCCATCGGCCCATTCGGCGGCGGCGAGGATGCGGCGCGCGGTGAAATTATGCGGCTGATCGGCGAGCAGCCGGTCCGCCCACGTCGCCGCGACCGCCTCGCCGCCCAGTTCCAGCTCGACGATGGCGCTCAACAGCATGAAGGACGGCTGTTCGTCGAGTTCGCCGCGCGTGCGCTGGAGCAGGCTGCGCGCGAGCGCATAATTGTCCGCGCGCGCCGCGAGCACCGCCTGGAGATAGAAAAGCCGCGGATCGCGCGGCACGATCGTCGCCGCATGGCGCAGCGCCGCCAGCATGTCGCGATAGCGGCCGAGATCGCCGAGCGTCGCGGCCTGATCGATCAGCGCGTTCGCATTGTCGGGATCGGCGGCGAGCGCATCGGCATACCAGCCGAGCGAGGCCTCCAGTCCCTCCTGGCCGCGCACGAGATTCGCCTTGAACGCCAGCGCGGCGCTGTTCGACCTGTCGAGCTCGATCGCATAATCGACCGCGTCGCGCGCGCCGAGCGTGTCGGCATTGGCCTCGCGAAAGCGCGCGACATCGACCCACAGGGCCGCGCTGCGCGGCAGTTCATGCACCGCCCGGTCATAGGCCTCGCGCGCCGCGCCGAGGTCGCCGTTCGCAAGGTGGACGTCGCCCGCGACCCACGCTGCCTCGCCCATCATCTCGGGGATGACCGGCCCCGCGTCGAGCGCCGCGAGCGCGCGTGCGCTCTCGCCCTGCATCGCATAGGCGCGGGCGAGCAGCGGGCGCAGCGCCTCGTCGTTCGCGCCGGCGCCGAGCGCGTCCTTCACCGCCGCCTCGGCCCCGACCCCGTCGCCGAGCCGGATCGCGACGCGCGCCAGCATGACGCGACTTGCGATGTCGCCCGGATCGTCGGCGATCGCCGCCTGCAACGCCGCGCGGCGCTGTTCATCGGCCTGGCGCGGCGTGTCCGGTCCGCCGCCGC
The DNA here is from genome assembly GCF_900078365.1 of uncultured Sphingopyxis sp. NCBI lineage: Bacteria > Pseudomonadati > Pseudomonadota > Alphaproteobacteria > Sphingomonadales > Sphingopyxidaceae > Sphingopyxis > uncultured Sphingopyxis sp. Next base: position 2,274,690 of record NZ_LT598653.1, on the reverse strand, counting down.
CGCACGCCGCGAGCAGCAGCGCCGCCACGAGCGGCGCGCCGGTCCAGACGCGGCGCAAGGTCATTCAGCCCTGCATCCGATATTGTTTGAGCAGGTCGTAGAGCGTCGGCCGGCTGATCCCGAGCAATTTCGCCGCGAGCGAAATATTGCCCTCGCTTTGCGTCATCGCGCGGCGGATCGCGACGCGGTCGGCGGCCTCGCGCGCGCTGCGCAGGTTGAGCCATGCCTCTTCGCCCGCTTCACCGCCGCCCGCCATGTCGAGGTCCTCGCGCATCACCAGCTTGCCGTCGGCCATGATAACGGCGCGCTTGATGCGGTTTTCAAGCTCGCGGACATTGCCCGGCCAGCGCGCCTCGTCGATCGCCTGCAAAGCGTCGGGCGCGAAACCGCGTACGCCGGGGTTCATCTCGGGCGCATATTGGTGGAGGAAATGGCGCGCGAGCAGCACCGCGTCGCCCGGCCGCTCGGCGAGCGAAGGGATTTTCACCACCATCTCGGCGAGCCGGTAATAAAGATCGTCGCGAAAGCTCTGCCCGGCGATCATCGCATCGAGATCGCGGTGCGTCGCGCAGACGATGCGGGTATCGACCGGGATCGCCTTGCGGCCGCCGATCCGTTCGATCGTGCGTTCCTGAAGGAAGCGCAGCAGCTTGACCTGCAAGGGCAGCGGAATGTCGCCGACCTCATCGAGGAAGAGCGTGCCGCCGTGCGCGAGCTCGATCTTGCCCTCGGTCGTCTTCACCGCGCCGGTGAAGGCGCCTTTTTCATGCCCGAACAGCTCGCTTTCGAGCAGATTCTCGGGGATCGCGGCGCAGTTGATCGCGACGAAGGCGCCGTCGCGGCGTCCGCTCGCCTCGTGCAGCCCGCGCGCGAGCAATTCCTTGCCGGTGCCGCTCGCGCCGAGCAGCATCACCGACACGTCGAGGTTCGCGACGCGCTCGATCGTGCGCGCGACCTTCTGCATTTCGGGCGCGCCGGTGATCATCCCGCCGAGCACGCGATTGTCGCCCGCGCCCTGGCTCGCCAGCCGCGCATTTTCGACTTCGAGTTCGCGGACGTGAAAGGCGCGCGCGACGATTAGCCCCAGTTCGTCGATGTCGATCGGCTTCTGATAGAAATCCCACGCCCCGCTCGCGATCGCGGTCAGCGCGCTCGCGCGCTCGCCATGCCCCGACACGACGATGACCTTGGTGTCGGGCTTGGCCTCGAGGATCGCCTTGAGCGTCCGGAACCCCTCGCGCGTCCCGTCGGGATCGGGCGGCAGGCCGAGGTCGAGCGTCACCACCTCGGGCTCCTCGGCGCGCAGCAGTTCGATCGCGGCATCATGGTCGCCGGCGACGAGCACGCGATAATCCTCATAGGCCCATTTGAGCTGCGCCTGCAGCCCGGCGTCGTCCTCGACCACCAGCAATGTGCGCAAACCGGTCCCGCCCTCGCTCATTTCGTTCCTGCTTTCATCACTCGCGCATCGCTCCCGGCCGCGGCGCGCGCATCGGCGAGCGGCAGCCACAGCGTGAAATTGCTGCCCTTGCCCGGCTCGCTCGCCACTTCGATCGCGCCGCCCATCGCCTGCGCGAGTCGGAGCGCCTCGAACGCGCCGAGCCCGAAGCCGCCGTCCTTCGTCGACACGAAGGGCTTGAACAGCTCGTCGCGGATGAAGTCGCGCGTCATGCCGCAGCCCTGATCGATCACGTCGATGCGCACGCGCTCCTGTTCGGCGACCGCGACGACCTGCACCGGTGTGTCGGGCGCCGACGCGTCGATCGCGTTCGCCACCAGATGCTGGACGATCTGGCGGACCGCGCCGGCCTCGGCCCACGCCGACAGGCCGGCCTGGCATCCGACGAACAGAGCGCGGCGCGGCCGCATTTCCGCCGCGACCTCGTTCAGCACCGGCTCGACCAGCGTGCGCCCGGGCTCGGCCGCGGGCCCGCGCTCGCGCGGCGACAGCCGGACGAGCAGGTCGCTGAGCCGCCCCGCCGAAATCTTCAGCGTCTGCGTCATGTCGGCGCGAAACGCGGGCTTGTCGGCGTGGCGCTCGGCATTGCGCGCGAGCAGCGACAATTGGCTCGCCAGATTCTTGATGTCGTGCATGATGAAGGCGAAGCGGCGGTTGAACTCGTCGAAACGCCGCGCCTCCGACAAGGCCTGCTGGCTCTGCGATTCGGCGAGATAGCTCGCCGCCTGCTGCCCCGCAATGCGCAGCACGTCGAGGTCTTCCCAGTCGAGCGCGCGCGACACCGGGGGGCGGTGCAGCACCGCGATCGCGATCATCCGCTGGAAATGCAGCACAGGAACGACTACCCACGCACGCGCGTCGGCGATAAGCCAGTCGGGAAGCGCCAGATCCGCGCTTCCCCGTCCGCGGCGCTCGGCGTCGAGATCGACGATATGCCGCGTCTCCTGCAACATGAAGGCCGATCGCAGCGGCAGGACGGCCTCTTCGCCCATGCCGCCCGGCCAATGCCATTGCTCGGCGACGCGAAAGCCGCCCGCCGCGCCGGGCAGCATCAGCAAGGCGCCCGGACTGCCCGTCAATTGCGCGAGCGCCTTGGCGACGCGGCGGTAAAGGTTGCGGTCGTCCTCGCCGTCCCCCTGCGCCAGCGTCGCGGTGAAGCGCATCCATTCGGCGCGATAATCGTAGCGATGCTCGAAGAAATGCTTGGAGATCATCACCGCGAGCCACGCGCGCGATCGCGAGGAGGCGAGCATCAGCCCCCCTGCGCCGAGCGCGAAGGCCAGCGAGATCGCCTGCGCCAGCTCGGCATAATCGCTCCCGACCGCGCGCGCGAACGCCCCAGTCAGCGCGATCAGGATCAGATAGGCGGCGGCGGCGAGCAGGATCAGCGACCGCGTCGCCGCCGTGCGCGACAGCCGCATCCGCTCGCGGCCGATGTCCATCGCCGCGACGACATGGATCGGCGCGGTGAGCAGCGCGACCGCGGGCAGCAGCGCGATCAGCGTCGAGGCCTTCGCTCCGGTCAGCGCGCCGATCAACTGGACGTTGAGTTCATAGGCCCAGAGCATCGCGAAGCCGCCCGCGACCGCGAGCACGGGCATCCGTAGCCCGCCGCTCGCGCGGCGCACCGCGCCGTCGATGATCAGCAGCCCGCCGATCGCGACGGTCATCGCGCTAAAGGTCAGCGTCGGCTTCATCCACGGCGCGGCGGCGGGCCCCGCGCGCCAATGCGCCGCGGCGCCGAGCAGGAAGGCAAGCAGGCAGATCGTCGCGAGCATCCGCAGGATCAGGCGCAGCGGCCGCGGCATCGGCGCGCGCGGCGACCAGAAGGTCGCGCCGAGCCAGCCGAGCATCGCGCCGTCGCGGATCATCTGCACGACCAGCGCCTCCGACGTTCCGGGCGAAAAGATCGTCAGCGCCGCGCACCAAAGCGCGGTCGCCGCCGCCGCCAGCAGCTGCCAGCGCGGCGCGGGCATCAGCGCCGCCATGCGTGCGCGCGGCCGCATCAGCAGCCACAAGGTGACGCCGGCAAAGCCCGCCAGTGCGAGGATCGAGAGGATGTGCGACAGGGCCGCGAGCACGGCTAGCGCGCTCCCTCCGGCCACAGCACGACGCGCACCGTCTGGAGCAGGATCAGGAGGTCGAGGAAGGGCGAATAATTCTTGGCGTAATAAAGATCATATTCCAGCTTCACGCGCGCATCCTCGACCGACGCGCCATAGGGATAGTTGATCTGGGCCCAGCCGGTCAGGCCGGGCTTCACCATGTGTCGTTCGGCGTAATAGGGCAGCTTCTTTTCGAGCTCCGCGACGAAACTCGGCCGTTCGGGACGCGGCCCGACGAAGCTCATGTCGCCCTTGAGCACGCACCAGGTCTGCGGCAGTTCGTCGATGCGCAGCTTGCGGATCACGCGGCCGACGCGGGTCACGCGCGGGTCGTTCTCGCTCGCCCACACGGCCTTGCCCGCCGCCTCGGCGTCGGTGCGCATCGACCGGATCTTGAAGATGTCATAGGGTTCGCCGAACAGGCCGACGCGCGGCTGGCGGTAAAAGACCGGCCCGCGGCTGTCGAGCACCACCGCGATCCCCGCGACGACGATCAGCGGGAGCCCGACGATGAGCACGATCAGGCTGGCAAGGATATCGAATATCCGCTTGCCGACCTTGGAAATCCGCTGCCCCGCCGAAAAGCCGTCGGAGAAGATGAGGCCGCTCGGGTTCGTCGTCGCCAGGTCGACGCGTCCCGTCTCGCGCTCGATGAAGCTCGCGATGTCGTTGACATGCACCCCCGTCGTCTTGACGCGCAAGAGGTCGTTCAGCGGCAGCGCGTTGCGCCGTTCCTCGAGCGCGAGCACGACTTCGCCGGCGCGCAGCATCACGACATGCTCCGACAGATTGGCGATCGCCTCGCGCGGGATCGCCCCCGCCACCGACTTTTCATTGGCGCTCATCGCGACGAAGCCGACCATCTCGAGCCCGCTGCCGGGCGCGTCGGCCAGCGCCGCGAGCCGCGCCGCGCGCGGTCCGGCGCCGAGCACGAGGATGCGGCGGCGGAAGGCTTCGGCGCCCGCCGACTGCGTCAGGATCAGGCGGATCACGAACAGCACGCCGATCGCGAAGATCATCGCATAGAGGCTGTTCGCGCGCCACAAAGTCGCGGTCGGCAACAGGAAACCGAGCACCGAGAGGAAGATCACCCCGAGCGAGATTGCGGCGAGCAGGCGCGCGGTCGCGAAGCGCATCGAGCGCAGTCCCTCGTTCCCGTACATCCCCGTCGCCATCATCGCGAGCGAATTGGACACGCCGAAGGTCAGGAGCGGCAGCCAGCGGCTCGCCAGCGGCCCCGCGTCGAACCCCGCCTGATGCGCATAAAGGTGCCACGCCCCCTCGGCCGAGCCGAGCAGCGCGAGAAATTCGATCAGCGCCAGCCAGACGACGGCGTGCGGGACATAATGTTTGAACAGCCGGAACATGAAAAATCGCAAACCTTTCGCCGGCGCGATACTATATCCGAGGCGTCAACTGTCGGTTAATTTTACACTCACATATTGCGGCATGTTGTGTCTTGTTCCCCCCATATCGTGCGATAGGCTGATCCCATGACCAGCATGATCCAGCCTCTCATCCTCTGCGGCGGCGCGGGCACCCGCCTGTGGCCCGAATCGCGCGGCACCCGCGCCAAGCAGTTCCTGCTGCTCCACGGCCAGCGCAGCCTGTTCCGCCAGACCGTCGAGCGCACCCCCGCGGGTCCCGATTTCCTGCCGCCCATTGTCCTCTGCGGCGACGGCCATGTCGCGATGGTGCGCGAGCAGATGGGCGACCGCGAGGAGACGCTGCTCGTCGAGCCGATGCCGCGCAACACCGCCGCGGCGATCGCGCTCGCCGTCGCGCAGGCCGACGCCGACACGCTGCTGCTCGTGATGCCGAGCGATCATGTCATCACCGACGTCCCCGCCTTTCACGCCGCGATCGCCAAGGGGGTCCGCCTCGCGCAGAAGGACTGGATCGTCACCTTCGGCATCACCCCCGACCGCCCCGAAACGGGCTTCGGCTATATCGCCGCCGGTGCGCCCCTGGGCGAAGACGGCTTCGCGGTCGACCGCTTCGTCGAAAAACCTCCGCTGGAGGAGGCCGAAGCGATGCTCGCGGCGGGCGGCTACAGCTGGAACGCCGGCATCTTCCTGTTCCGCGCCGCGCGGATGCGCGACGCGATGCTCACCCATTGCCGCCCCATATTCGAGGCCGCCGACAAGGCGATGGCCGCGGGAATGCGCGACGGCGACGCGCTCTACGCCGACGCCATCGAGTTCGCGAAGGCGCCCGCCGACTCGATCGATTATGCCGTGATGGAAAAGGACGATCGCGTCGCGGTCGTCCCCGTCGCGATGGGTTGGTCCGATCTCGGCTGCTGGCATACGATCCATGCGCTCGCCGAAAAGGATGCGGCCGACAATGCGGTCACCGGCGACGCCTTTCTCCACGACAGTCGCGGCAACCTCGTCCGCGCCGGCGACAAGCGCGTGTCGATCCTCGGCATGGACAATATCGCCGTCATCGTCGACGGCGACGACATTTTGGTCATCCCGCTCGAACGCTCGCAGGAGGTCCGCGCCGCCGCGAAAGCGCGCGAATAAACGGACCGGCAGCGACGATTACAGCCGCACCATCCGCATCCCCTGTTCGCCATAGCGCGGGCCGCTCGTCCCGCCTTTCGGCGCGGCGGCGTCGATTGCGGCGAGGTCGTCGGCGGTGAGCGTGACGTCGGCGGCGGCGACGCTGTCGTCCATCGTCGCGCGGCGCTTGGTGCCGGGGATGGGGACGATGTCGGGTCCTTGCGCGAGTAGCCAGGCGAGCGCGACCTGCGCTTTCGACACGCCATGCCTGTCCGCCACCGCGCCGATCGCATCGACGATCGCGAGATTGGCGGGAAGATTCTCGTCCGAATAGCGCGGATCGTTCCGCCGCCAGTCATGTTCGGGCAGTTCGTCGCGGCTGCGCACCGCGCCCGCGAGGAAGCCGCGGCCGAGCGGCGAATAGGGGACGAAGCCGATGCCATGCTCGCGGCAGACGGGCAGGATCTCGTCCTCGATCTCGCGTTCCCAGATCGAATATTCGCTCTGCAGCGCGGCGATCGGCGCGGCCTTCGCGGCGCGGCGGAGCGTTTCGGGGCCGGCTTCGGAGAGCGCGATGTGGCGGACCTTGCCTTCCTTCACCAGCTCCATCATCCCGCCGACGACCTCCTCGATCGGCACCGACGGATCGACGCGGTGCTGGTAGAAGAGGTCGATCGTGTCGATGCCGAGGCGCTGGAGCGAGCCTTCGCAGGCTTTGCGGGCGTTGGCGGGCGAGCCGTTGACGCCGGTGATCTGCTTGCCTTCGAAGCGGAAGCCGAATTTAGTGGCGATGACGAGCCCGTCGCGCTTGCCCTTGATCGCCTGCCCAAGCAGTTCCTCGTTGCTGAACGGGCCATAGATTTGCGCGGTGTCGAAGAAGGTGACGCCAAGGTCGATCGCGCGGTGGATCGTGCGCGTCGATTCATCGAGGTCGGCGGCCTCCCCATAGAGGATGTTGCCGCCCTTGATCATCGGCATGCAGCCGATGCCGATCGCGGAGACTTCGAGGCCTTGGCCGAGCGTGCGATATTTCATGGCGTTTCTCCTGCGGGTTCGTTCCGGACGCCGTCGGCGGCGTATTTGGTCGCGGTGACGTCGCCGATAACATTGCCGATCGTCCGGAAGATGTCGGGGAACGTCTCGACCGCGACGAGCAGCCCCAAAGGCGCGACGGGAACCCCCATCGACACCGCGATGGGGGCGATCGAGGTGACGAAGCTGATCGATCCGGGCAGGCTGACCGAGGACAGCGCGGCGGCGATCGCGACCGCGAGGCCCACCGCCATCTCCCACGGCGTGAGTTCGACCCCGAACAGCCAGGCGACATAGATCACGACCGCGAGGTTCATCGCGGGACTGGTGAATCGGAACAGCGCGACCGCGAGCGGCAGCACGACGTCGGCCTTCTTCGGATCGACGCCGAGGTCTTCGGACGCCCTGAGCATCGCGGGCAGGCTGGCGAGCGAGCTCTGCGTGCTGATCGCCACCGCGAGCGTCGGGACCATCGCGCGCAGGAAGCGCGGCGGCGCGATCCCGGCGACGAACCACGCGAGCAACAGCCCGAGGATGATGCAGCTCACGCCGATACCCGAAAGGATCAGCACATAATGGACGAGCCCGCCGAACGCCGCGACTCCCGCCTTGACCGCGAGCGCATAGCCCAGCGCGAAGACGCCGATGGGCGCGAGCGCGAGGACCCAGCCGATGACGATCAGCATCGCGTCGCCGAGCGCCTTGAACAGCCCCGACAGCGTCGCGCGCTGCGGCGGTTCGAGGCGGGTGATCGCGAAGGCGAAGATGGTGGTGAAGACGATCAGCGGCAGGATCGCGGTTTCGGCTGCCGCGGCGACCGGATTGGTCGGGATCAGCGACAGCAGGAAATCGCCGAAGGTCGGCGAGGGGCCCGCCTCCGCCGTGCCGCCGAGCCCGTGGCGCAAGGCTTCGGCGGCGCCGGCCGACAGCGGAAAGAGCCGCAGCAGCAGCGGCGTCATCACGAGCGACATGAGGCCCGAGAGGAAGATCGCGACGATGAAGGTCATCACCGCGCGAAAGGCGAGCGTTCCCGCGCGCGCGGCGTCGGCGGTCGCGGTGATGCCGGTGATCAGCAGCGCGACGACGAGCGGGACGATCGTCATCTTGAGCGCGTTGAGCCAGAGCAGGCCGACCGGCTCGACGAAGGGCAGCGACGCGGTTCCGGCGGCGGGCGACACGAGCTCGACGCCGATCCCGAGGAGCATGCCGGCGATCAGCGCCGAAAGGATGAACCAGGCGGATTTCAAGGCGGATTCTCCCCGGCGTTTCTTCTGGCCTGCTTGCCAAGCAAAATTGGGTGACTTAGAGCACCTCGCGTCAGAAACGGGAACCGGTTTTTGGGCCGCGAAATGCTCTTAGGGGGCCATCCCGTGGACGCCGGGGCAGGCTCTGGCCCACGGCTTAGGTAGCAGAGGGACTATGCGCAAGTTTTTCGGAACCGACGGGATTCGCGGCCTGACCAACCAGGTCCCGATGACGGCGGAGGTCGCGATGCGCGTCGGCATGGCGGCGGGCGCGCATTTCCTGCGCGGCACCCACAAGCATCGCGTCGTGATCGGCAAGGACACGCGCTTGTCGGGCTATATGCTCGAAAACGCGCTCGTCGCGGGTTTCACCAGCGTCGGCATGGACGTGGTGCAGGTCGGCCCGCTGCCGACCCCCGCGATCGCGATGCTGACGCGCTCGATGCGCGCCGATCTGGGCGTGATGATCTCCGCGAGCCACAATCCCTATCAGGACAACGGGATCAAGCTGTTCGGCCCCGACGGCTATAAATTGTCCGATCGCGACGAGGCGCAGATCGAGCGCCTGCTGACCGAACAGCCGAAACTCGCCGATGCCGCGCATATCGGACGCGCCAAGCGCATCGAGGACGCGCGCGGCCGCTATATCCATGCGGTCAAGCAGAGCCTGCCCGAATCGGTCCGCCTCGACGGGCTGCGCATCGTGCTCGATTGCGCGAACGGCGCCGCCTATAACAGCGCGCCGACGGTGTTCTGGGAGCTGGGCGCCGACGTCGTCGCGATCGGGGTCGAGCCCAACGGCACCAACATCAACGACCGGTGCGGATCGACCGCGCCCGCGCTGTTGCAGGAAAGCGTCGTTGCGAGCGGCGCCGACATCGGCATCGCGCTCGACGGCGACGCCGACCGGCTGATCGTCGTCGACGAAAAGGGGACGATCATCGACGGCGACCAGATCATGGGGCTGATCGGCGCGAGCTGGGCGCGGCAGGGGCGGCTGAAGGGCGGCGGCGTCGTCGCGACGGTGATGTCGAACCTTGGCCTCGAACGCTTTCTGGAGGGGGAGGGGCTGCGGCTCGAGCGCACGAAGGTCGGCGACCGCTATGTGCTCGAACGCATGAAGGAAGCCGGCTTCAACGTCGGCGGCGAACAGTCGGGGCATATGATCCTGTCGGACCATGCGACGACGGGCGACGGCACGCTGGCGGCGTTGCAGGTGCTGGCCGAGCTTGTAGCGGCCGGGAAGCCGGCGAGCGAGTTGCTCCACCAGTTCGATCCGGTGCCGCAGCTTTTGAAGAATGTTCGCTTTGCGGGCGGCAAGCCGCTCGACGACCGGCATGTCATCGCCGCGATCGCCGAGGGCGAGGCGACGCTGAACGGGCGCGGCCGGCTGGTGATCCGCCCGTCGGGCACCGAACCGCTGATCCGCGTGATGGCCGAAGGCGACGACGCCGGGCAGGTCGAACAGGTCGTCGACATGATCTGCGACGCGGTGCGCGCGGCGGCGGCGTGATATTGTGTTTCACCGTTCGCCCTGAGCTTGTCGAAGGGCCGTTCTTTCTTCCAGAGGGGAAGAGAAGGGCGGTGCTTCGACAAGCTCAGCACGAACGGATTTGTAGGAAGTTTTGAAAATGCTTGAAATGCGACCCGATTGCGAACGCTGCGGACGCGATTTGCCCGCCGACATCCACGGCGCCTTCATTTGCTCGTTCGAATGCACCTTCTGCGCGAACTGCGCCGACAAGCTCGACGAGATTTGCCCCAATTGCGGCGGCGACCTGCTCGACCGGCCGCTGCGCGAGGGCGCGGCGCTGGCGAAATTCCCGGCCTCGACGGAGCGGCGGCATCCGGGGGCGAGAGGCTAGGCCGTGCGGCTGACCTTTATCGTCGCCCCCGCGAAGGCGGGGGCCGCGGTCATGCAGGCGCAGCATATGACTGCCAGCGGCCCCCGCCTGCGCGGGGGCGACGGAATGTGCCGATGACCGCGCGCGTATTGATTATCGCCGGATCGGATAGCGGCGGCGGCGCGGGGATCCAGGCCGACATCAAGGCGGTCACCATGCTCGGCGGTCATGCGATGACCGCGATCACCGCGATCACCGCGCAGAATACGCTGGGGGTGCAGGCGGTGCATCCGGTGCCGACCGAGATGGTGCTGGCGCAGATCGACAGCGTCGCGTCGGACATCGGCATCGATGCGATCAAGATCGGAATGATCGGCAGCGCCGAAACGGCCTCGGCCGTGGCGGAGCGGCTGTCGCGGCCCGATCTCGCACAAGCGGCGCTGGTATTCGATCCGGTGATGATCGCATCGAGCGGCTCGGTGCTCGCCGATGATGCGACGATCGCGGCGTTCAAGGCCCTGCTCGATCGCGCGATGGTCGCGACGCCCAACCTGCCCGAACTCGAGGCGCTGGGTGGCGAGGAAGCGGTGCTCGCGCACGGCTGTTCGCTGCTCGTCAAGGGCGGCCATGCCGGAGGCGAGACGGTGACCGACCGGCTGCTCGAAACCGGCGAAGGCGAGGTCGCGCGCTGGGAGGCGCCGCGGATCGACACGCCGCACAGCCACGGCACCGGCTGCACGCTGGCGAGCGCGATCGCGTGCGGTCTGGCGCAGGGCATGCCGCTCGAACCCGCGATCGCGCGCGCGCGCGATTTCGTGCGGCTGTCGCTGCATGGCGCGCCGGGGCTGGGGCAGGGGCATGGCCCGATGGGGCAGCAGTTCGTGCGCAACGACGGGCTGTTCACCGGGCCGGCGCTGAACCAGATCAGCTTGCCCGCGAACGACTATGCGGCGTCGGTGGCGTTTTACAAACAGATGGGCCTGACGCAGATCGTCGATAGCCCGGATAATGGCTATGCGCGGTTCGAGGCCGCGAACGGGGTCACTTTGTCGATTCATGCCGGCGACGGCGCGGCGGGCGGCGCGACCGCCTATCTGGAAAGCGGCGCGCTCGATGCGTGGGTGGCCTATCTCGCGCGGCGCGGAGTACGGTTCGACCAGATGCCGAAGGACGAGGAATGGGGCTGGCGCGAGGCGCGGCTTACCGATCCGGCGGGCAACCGGCTGTGCCTCTATCAGGCCGCCGAATATCGGAGGTATCCGCCGTGGCGGATCTGACTCCCCTCCCATTTATGGGAGGGGTTGGGGGAGGGCCTGTTTCGGCAGTGCCCGCCTTCGACAGACCCTCCCCTAGCCCCTCCCGCAAGCGGGAGGGGAACCAATGATCGTCGGGGTCGACGAGGCCGGGCGCGGGCCGCTCGCGGGGCCGGTGGTCGCGGCGGCGGTATTGCTTTGCGAGGGCGGGATTGCCGGGCTCGACGACAGCAAGAAACTTACCGCCAGACGCCGCGGTGAGCTCGAGATCGAGATCAAGGCGCGCTGCCGCTGGGGCGTCGGCGAGGCGAGCGTCGCGGAGATCGACCGGATCAATATCCTGCAGGCGACCTTCCTCGCGATGACGCGCGCGGTCGAGGCGCTGGGGTTCGATCCGCATGAGGTGCTGGTCGACGGCAATCGCCTGCCCAAATGGCGCTATAGCGCGCGCGCGATCGTCGGCGGCGATGCGCTGCACCCGTGCATTTCGGCGGCGAGCATCCTTGCGAAGGAGCATCGCGACCGCTTCATGGCCGGCGTCGCGCGCGACTATCCCGGCTTTGGCTGGGAGAGGAATATGGGCTATGGAACGCCCGAGCATCTCGCGGCGCTGCGGCAGCATGGCCCGACGCCGCACCATCGGACCAGCTTTGCCCCGGTCGCACAAATGCAGCTGGTCTGAAATCGAGGGGAAGACGATGCGCAGCGGATTTACGGCCGACGATGTCGGCACGCAAACAGGGCGGCGTTTCCTTGTTACCGGTGCCAATGCCGGAATCGGGTTCGAAACCGCGAAAGTCCTGGCCGCACGCGGCGCGCATGTCGTCCTCGCCTGCCGCGACGAGGATAAGGCCAAGTCGGCGATGGACCGCATCCGCGCCGAGGCGCCCGAAGCCGAACTGTCGTTCCAGCCGCTCGATCTCGCCGATCTCGATCAGGTCCGCGATGCCGCCGAGGCGGTGCTCGCGGGGCCGCGTATCGATGTCCTGGTGAACAATGCCGGGGTGATGATTCCGCCCAAAACGCTGACGAAACAGGGTTTCGAACTGCAATTCGGGGTCAATCACCTCGGCACCTTCGCCTTCACCGGGCTGGTGCATCCGCATGTCGACGACCGCATCGTGATCACGGGCAGCATCGCCCACAAGAGCGGGGAGATGGATTACAGCGACCTGTCGGCGGCGCGCGGCTATCATAACTGGGCGCGCTACCAGATGAGCAAGCTTGCGAATCTGCTCTTCATGTTCGAACTCGACCGGCGGCTGAGCGCGGCGGCGCGCACGACGCAGGCGATCGGATGCCATCCGGGGGTCGCGCTCACCGAATTGCAGCGTCATCTGCCGTGGCCGCTGCGCACGATGACCCCGCTCGCGTCGCCCTTTTTCAACAGCGCGGCGAAGGGGGCGTGGCCGACCTTGCAGGCGGCGACGGGAGCGCATGTGCAGGGCGGCGACTATCTGGGGCCGCAGGGGCTGGGCGAAGTGACGGGCCGATCGGGTCCGGCGCGCGCGACGCGCATGGCGCGCGATCCGAAGCTGGCGCGCGAGCTGTGGCAGCGTTCGATCGAGCTGACCGGGGTCGATCCGGGGCTCTAACTCCTTCTCCCCTTGGGGGAGAAGGATAGGCAGCCTTATCGCGAAGCGATTAGGCGGACTTGGATGAGGGCATTTGCGCCATCAGACCCTCACCCAGCTTCGACTAGCCGGCAAGCCGGCAAGTCTTCGCATCCCTCTCCCCCAAGGGGAGAGGAAAAAAATTTCGGCAGTGAGTCCTCATCGCCACACCACCAGTGGTTGAGTCTCCGAGTCGCGGGCGACTCCATATGGTGTGTCAGACTCGTTTCGTTCTCATCATATTAACTATTTAGACACGCGGAATCCTTAGAGTCCGGCGCTTGACGGCGGACTCCGCCTGACTCATCAGGGCCTTCTTTCAGTCGAAGACAGGGGCGAAACATGGGTGTGATGGAACGGGTCAAGGCGCCGGCGACGAAGCAGCGGGCGCTCAAAACGGCCCCGGCGGACCTGCCGCTCGACAGCATCCTGCAAGGCGATTGCGTCGCGATGATGCAGAGCCTGCCCGCGGCGTCGGTCGACATGATCTTCGCCGATCCGCCCTATAACCTCCAGCTCGGCGGCGACCTTTTGCGCCCCGACGGCAGCCAGGTCGACGCGGTCGACGATGATTGGGACAAGTTCGACAGCCTCGCGACCTACGATCGTTTCACCCATGCCTGGCTCAAGGAAGCGAAGCGCATCCTGAAACCCGGCGGCAGCATCTGGGTGATCGGCAGCTATCACAATATCTTCCGCGTCGGCACCGCGCTGCAGGACAATGGCTATTGGATCCTCAACGACATCGTGTGGCGCAAGGCGAACCCGATGCCCAATTTCAAGGGCACGCGCTTCACCAACGCGCATGAGACGCTGATCTGGGCTTCGATGGGCGAGAAGGCGCGCTATACGTTCAATTATCGCGCGATGAAGACGCTGAACGACGAGCTTCAGATGCGCAGCGACTGGCTGATCCCGATCTGCGGCGGGCAGGAACGGCTCAAGAAGGGCGGGCACAAGGTCCACCCGACGCAGAAGCCCGAGGCCTTGCTCTATCGCATCCTGCTCGCCTGCTCGAACCCCGGCGACGTGATCCTCGACCCCTTCTTCGGCACCGGCACCACCGGCGCGGTCGCGAAGCGGCTCGGGCGCCATTATATCGGGATCGAGCGCGAGGATGATTATATCGCCGCGGCGAAGGAACGCATCCAGATGGCGCTGCCGCTCGACGAGAGCGCGGTGAAGACGATGATGGCGCCGAAGGCGGCGACGCGCGTTGCGTTCGGCACGCTCGTCGAATGCGGGATGATCGCGCCGGGGTCGGTGCTCACCGATGCGAAGCGTCGCTGGAAGGCGGTGGTGCGTGTCGACGGCAGCCTCGATTGCGAAGGACAGGCGCCGGGGTCGATCCACAAGGTCGGCGCGGGGGTGCAGGGCGCGCCGAGCTGCAACGGCTGGACCTTCTGGCATATCGACACCGGCAAGGAATTGCGCGTGATCGACGCGGTGCGGCAGGACTGGCTGCTGGCGAACGAGGCGTAAGGATATTCGACAGACGTTGAATAAAAGAGTCCCGTGTCCTCGCGAAGACGGGGACCCATCTCCCGCCGGTTTGAGATGGCACCAGCCGGAGATAGGCTCCCGCCTTCGCGGGAGCACAGGGCCTTTATTCGGCTAAAGGCGTAAGGAAAATCGATGTTCCAGCCGCTGACCAAGCCCGACTTCGACAAGACGTGGGAGGACGCGCGCGTCTATCTCCGCCCGGCCTGCTTCGTCGACCGGCCGCACGAACTCGACGAGCATTGCCTGCGGATCGCCGACACGATGGTCTGGTTCGCGGCGTGGCATGTCAGCCTGCGCGACGATGATGCGGTCAAATCGGCGGTCGTGCCGGTCGCCGAACTCGAAAGCTGGATCGCGGCGATGCCCGACCGGCTCGCCGAGGCGGCTGAAGCGCAGCGCGCGGGCGTGACGCGGCCGCGCGGTAATCTGCAACTCGGCGAGCGGACGATCCGGCTGAACGAGCCGCAACTGATGGGTATTTTGAATGTCACGCCCGACAGCTTTTCGGACGGAGGCAAGCATGTCGATGCCGCCGCCGCGGCGGACGCGGCATTCGCGATGGGCGCCGCGGGAGCGGCGATCATCGACGTCGGCGGCGAATCGACGCGGCCGGGCGCGCCGCTGATCTGGGAAGGCGACGAGATCGCGCGGATCGAAGGCGTCGTCGCGGCGCTGGCGAAGGGCGGCGTCGCGGTGTCGATCGACACGCGCAGGGCCGCGGTGATGGAGGCGGCGCTCGCGGCGGGCGCGGGCGTCGTCAACGATATTTCGGCGCTGCGCTACGATGATCGCGCGATGGATGTGGTCGTCCAGGCGGGCTGTCCGGTGGTGTTGATGCACGCGCCTTCGGCGAAGAGCGATCCGCACGCGGGCGGGACTTATGCGCATGCCCTGTTCGACGTCTACGACATGCTCGCCGAGCGCGTCGCGGCGTGCGTCGCGGCGGGGGTCGACCGCGCGAAGATCATCGTCGATCCGGGGCTCGGCTTCGGCAAGGGGGTCGGCGACAATCTCGCGCTGGTGAACGGCCTCGCGCTGTTTCACGGTTTGGGTTGTCCGATCCTGTTCGGCGCGAGCCGCAAGCGGATGATCGGCGCGCTCGACAATGAAGCACCCGCCGACCAGCGGCTCGGCGGCACGGTCGCGCTGCATTATCAGGCGGCAACGCAGGGCGCGCAATTGCTGCGGGTGCATGACATCGCCGAGAACCGGCAGGCGCTGCGCGTGTGGCGCGGGCTGAGGGATGCGGCGTTGACGGGTTAATCCCCCTCCCTGAAAGGGAGGGGTTAGGGGTGGGTAGCGAGGCGCAGCCTCGCATCCACCCTCGCAATTTAGAAAGAACGCCTGCGGCGACCCACCCCCGGCCCCTCCCTTTCAGGGAGGGGAGAAGGCCGGTTCACGCCGCTGTGTCGATACCGAGATCGCTCAGCTTGCGGTACAGCGTCGAGCGGCCGATGCCGAGGCGGCGGGCGACTTCGCTCATGCGGCCGCGGTAGTGGCCGATCGCGAGGCGGATGACGTCGGCCTCGATGTCCTCGAGCGGCCGCAGATTGCCGTCGGGAAGGTAAAGGGTGACGCCGATCGCCTCGCCGTTGATCGCGACGTCGCCGTCGCTCACGCCGCCGCCGAGCGCGGCTTCGATCGCGCGGAAATCGGCGCTGGTGAGGACGTCGGTCTTGCTCTCGACCGCGGCGCGGAACAGCACGTCCTGCAATTGGCGGACGTTGCCCGGCCAGGCATAGGCGGCGAGCAGGCGCAGCGCGTCGTCGGTGACGCCGATCGGGCCCATGCCGGGGAGGCCGCCGATGCGCGCGAGCAGATGGCGCGCGAGCGGGCCGACGTCGCCGCGGCGTTCCGACAAAGAGGGCAGGGTGAGCTGCGCGCTCGACAGCGCGTAGAAGAGATCCTCGCGGAAATGGCCCGCCTCGATAAGCTTGTCGAGCGGGCTCGCGCTGGTCGCAATGATGCGGACATCGACGCTCTGGCGGATCGAGCCGCCGATCATCTGGACCTCACCCGAGTTCAGAAATTCGACGAGCTTCGCCTGCGTTTCGAGCGGGATGCACTCGACATGGTCGATGATGATGCTGCCGCCGTCGGCCTGGACGAGCCGACCGACCTGGCGGTCGAAGGCGCCCGGAAAGGCACCGCGCTCGTGCCCGAACAGCCCCGATCCGATGAGGCCGGGCGAGACCGCCGAACAATCGACCATCACGAGCTGGCCGCGCGCGCGCGGGCTCGCGCCGTGGATGGCGCGGGCGAAGACTTCCTTGCCGGTGCCGGGCTTGCCGTTGATCATCACCGGCACGCGCGCGCGCGCGGCCTTTGCGGCGATCGCGAGCGCGCTGCGGAAATTGGGGCTCGACCCGATGATTTCCTCGAAAGCCAAGGGCGCGCGCAGCTTTTCGGTGAGCGGGCGCAGTTCGCCCTGCGGCCCGCCGGTCGCCACGACGCGGTCGAGCGCCTCGAGCAGCCGGTCGGGCGCAATCGGTTTCTGGACGAAGTCGCTCGCCCCGGCGCGCATCGCGGCGACCGCGACCTCGACCCCGTTGCGCATCGTGATGACGACGAGCGGCAGCGCGGGGCGCCAGCGGCGCAGCTCGGCGACGAATTCGGCGATGTCGATGCCTGGTGCGCCCTGATCGACGAGCACCGCGTCGAGCGCCATGCCCTCCTGCGTGCCGAGCCTGGCGAGGGCGGTGTCGGTATCGGGGGCGACGATGCTGCGCCAGCCGCCGCGCGACGCCAGCGCCGAAAGAAAGCGCTGCTGGGCAGGCTCGCTGTCGACGATCATCACCATTCGCGTGTCGCGCATGTTCGTCATCGTATCGGATCTGCCCCCTGAATCGGCGCTGCTACGGCTATGTTCTACTGTGGGACGCATATCTATCCGATAGGGGTAAAAGGGCGATTAAGGCCAATCCTCTTTTGCCACGGCGAAGTCCAGCCGCCAAACCGCACTTGAGCATCGGGGGGGGCATGGCTAAGACCGGCGCGATATCCGATTCTGGCGCGCGCGCAGGAACAGGCGTGAAAAGGGGAAAAGCGATGGCACAGCAGGAAATGAAGGCGGCGAACGAAACCTATTCGGGTTTCCTCAGCCTGCTGAAAGTCGGGTCGATCATCACCGCGGTGGCCGTGCTCGTCGTCGTCCTCCTCATCGCCTCCTGATCCGGCCGGCATGCGCATCGCCGTATTGAAGGAGCTCGCCGCCGGCGAGACCCGCGTCGCCGCGACCCCCGAAACCGTGAAGAAATTCATTGGTCTGGGCGCCGAAGTTGCCATCCAATCGGGCGCGGGCGAACAGGCCTCGATCGCCGATGCCGATTATAGCGCGGCGGGCGCATCGGTCGGCAGCCGCGCCGATGCGCTGAAGGGCGCGAACATCATCCTCGGCGTGCAGGGGCCCGATCCCAAGACGCTGTCGGGCTTCGCCGATGGCGCGTGGCTCGCCGCGGGGCTCAACCCGTTCGGCGAGCGCGCGCGCGTCGATGATTATGCCAAGCTGGGGCTCGAGGCGCTGGCAATGGAATTCATGCCGCGCATCACGCGCGCGCAGTCGATGGATATATTGTCGAGCCAGGCCAATCTCGCGGGGTACAAGGCCGTGCTGATGGCGGCGAACGCCTATGGCCGCGCCTTTCCGATGATGATGACCGCCGCGGGCACGGTGAGCGCCGCCAAGGCGTTCGTGATGGGCGTCGGCGTCGCCGGGCTGCAGGCGATCGCAACCGCGCGGCGTCTGGGCGCGCAGGTCAGCGCGACCGACGTCCGTGCCGCGACCAAGGAGCAGATTCTTTCGCTCGGCGCCAAGCCGATCTTCGTCGAGAGCGTCGCGGGGATCGAGGGCGAGGGCGCGGGCGGCTATGCCACCGAAATGTCCGACGAATATAAGGCGGCGCAGGCTGAACTCGTGTCGTCGCACATCGCCAAGCAGGACATCGTCATCACCACCGCGCTGATCCCGGGGCGCCCCGCGCCGCGGCTGATCAGCGACGCGCAGCTCGCGACGATGCGCAGCGGCAGCGTGATCGTCGACATGGCCGCCGAAAGCGGCGGCAATGTCGAAGGCTCGGTCTCGGGCGAAGCGAGGAAGATTCACGGCGTCACCGTGATCGGCGCGAAGAATATCGCCGCGCTGATGCCCGCCGACACCAGCGCGCTGTTCAGCCGCAACCTGTTCAACTTCCTCTCGGCCTTCTGGGACAAGGAAGCGGGCAAGCCCGTGCTCGACGAGGAAATCGGCAATGCCGTGCGCCTGACGCAGGGCGGCAAGGTCGTGAACGAGCGGCTGCTGGGGTAAGCGAACGATGGGCCTGTTCAGCGCCGGGGATATCGATGTCGCTGGCGCGCAGGCCGAGTTTCAGGCCTGGCTGATCGACGGCGAGCGCGTTTTGGCGGCGTTCCGCACGGTGCGCGACACCGCGCTGCTCACCAATCTGCGCTTCATCTTCGTCGACGTGCAGGGGCTGACGGGGTCGAAGAAGGAATTTCTCAGCATTCCGTGGCGTTCGGTCACGCGCTTTTCGTTCGAGACGGCGGGAACCTTCGACCTCGACGCCGATATGAAGATGTGGGTTTCGGGCGCGGCGACGCCGCTCGAGGTCAAGATTTCGCGCAAAAGCGACCCGCAGCGCATCCACAAGCTGATGACGCAGCTGATCGTCGGCCGCTGAGGCGGCGCGTCACGAAAGACAGCCGGACGGTAACGGGAACGTCATCAAGCGCGTGTTGATGCCGGCGGGCGGCGGCGATTCGGCCGGCCGGCCATGTTTTTCGAAGGACGCTCCATGAAAATTCACCTGATCTGGGCCGCGGTGGCGGCGTTCGCCCTGACGGGCTGCGGCAAGGGCGATGCGCCGGCCGAACCGGTCGCGGGCGAAGGCGCGATGGCGGCCGCGATCGGCGGCGACGCCCCGGCGATGCAGGCGACGAGCAGCATCGCCGCGAACCTCGCGGCCTCGCCGATCCACCGGTCGTTGGCGGCGGCGCTGGCGCAGGCGGGGCTCGCCGCGAAGCTGTCGGGTGCGGGTCCGTTCACGGTCTTCGCGCCGACCGACGCCGGTTTCACGCAGGTCCCGCCGGTGACGCGCGACGGCTGGATGCGCCCGGCGCAGCAGGCGGTGCTCGCCAGCGTGCTCGACCATCATATCGTCCCGGGCAGGCTGACCGCCGCCGATCTGGCCGCGAAGATCGCCAAGGGCGGCGGCAGGGCGGTGCTCAGGACCGCCGGCGGGCAGGATCTGATCGCGACGAAAAGCGGAAATAGGATCCTGCTGACGAGCGGCAGCGGCAACAAGGCGGCGGTGACCGGGGCCGATCTCGCGCAGTCGAACGGTGTGGTTCATGTGATCGATGCGGTGCTGGTGCCGGCAATGTAGGCGGTTTGCCGCCGCCACGACGCCGACCGGCGGGTTTCGGCCGAAACTAACCGTCGCCCCCGCGAAGGCGGGGGCCGCTGTCGGTTTACGCAACACCGCTGATTAAGGCCGCTGGCGGCCCCCGCCTTCGCGGGGGCGACGGTTATAGGCAACGGCAGCTCCCCACCCCCGTTGCAGACGTTCGATTACCCAAGTCCAAGGGTTCGGCAACGATATTTTATGTCGGAAATTGCCTGCATTTCCTGCTTCGCGAAACGCCGGCGCGTCTTTTTCCCCGCTTTGGAGTCGACAGGCCGGACCGCGCGCGGCAAGAGGTGCGCGAAACGGAATCAGCAGGGGAGCGAGCCCGTGGATTTTATCGCCATTTTTTCGATTTTCGTGCTGGCGTGCTTCGTCGGCTATTTCGTCGTCTGGTCGGTGACCCCGGCGCTGCACACGCCGCTGATGAGCGTCACCAACGCCATTTCGTCGGTCATCATCGTCGGCGCCCTGATCGCCAGCGCCGCGGCGGGTTCGGCCTCGTCGAAATGGCTCGGCCTCGCCGCGGTGGTGATGGCGAGCATCAATATCTTCGGCGGCTTCGCGGTCACCGAACGCATGCTGGCGATGTACAAGAAGAAGGAACGCTGAGATGGACATCCAGCAGATCCTTGCCGCCGCAGCCGACGGCCACGGCGCCGTGAACCCGTGGGCGGCGATCGCCTATCTCGTTTCGGGCGTGCTTTTCATTCTCGCGCTGCGCGGCCTGTCGTCGCCCGCCTCGTCGCGCCGCGGCAACCGCTATGGCATGGCGGGCATGACGATCGCGGTCGTCACGACGCTCTTCACGCACGCGCCCTGGAAAACCGGCGACGCGACGAACAGCTATGCCGGGATCGATCCGGTCGCGATGGCCGAAATCCTCGCCGCCATCGGCATCGGCGCCGTGATCGGCATCGTGATGGCGCGCAAGATCGCGATGACCGCGATGCCGCAGCTCGTCGCGGCGTTTCACAGCCTCGTCGGCCTTGCCGCCGTTGCCGTCGCGGCGGCCGCCTATCTCAATCCGCAGGCGTTCGGGATCGCCGATGCCGCGGGGCAGATTTTCACGGTCAGCCGCATCGAAATGGGCCTCGGCATCGCGATCGGCGCGATCACCTTCTCGGGGAGCGTGATCGCCTTCCTCAAGCTCAACGGAAACATGTCGGGCGCGCCGATCATGCTGCCGGGGCGGCATGTCATCAATCTCGGCACGCTTGCCGCGATCATCGGGCTCGTCGCCTATTTCACCTTCGACCAGTCGCCGTGGGTGTTCTGGACGGTAACCGGGCTTAGCTTCCTCATTGGTTTCCTGCTGATCATCCCGATCGGCGGTGCCGACATGCCGGTCGTCGTGTCGATGCTCAACAGCTATTCGGGCTGGGCCGCGGCGGCGATGGGCTTCACGCTCGGCAACACCGCGATGATCATCACCGGCGCGCTCGTCGGCTCGTCGGGTGCGATCCTGTCCTACATCATGTGCCGCGCGATGAACCGCAGCTTCATCAGCGTGATCGCGGGCGGCTTCGGCGGCGACGATGCCGCGGCGGGCGCGGGCGGCGCGAAGGAACAGCGCCCGTGGAAGCCGGGCAGCGCCGACGACGCGGCTTTCCTGATGAGCCAGGCCGAAAATGTCATCATCGTCCCCGGTTACGGCATGGCGGTCGCGCAGGCGCAGCATGCGCTGCGCGAAATGGCCGATCAGCTCAAGAAGGAAGGCGTCAACGTCAAATATGCGATCCACCCCGTCGCGGGGCGCATGCCGGGCCATATGAACGTGCTGCTCGCCGAGGCGAACGTGCC
Organism: uncultured Sphingopyxis sp.; assembly: GCF_900078365.1. Classification (NCBI taxonomy): domain Bacteria; kingdom Pseudomonadati; phylum Pseudomonadota; class Alphaproteobacteria; order Sphingomonadales; family Sphingopyxidaceae; genus Sphingopyxis; species uncultured Sphingopyxis sp. Next base: position 2,252,928 of record NZ_LT598653.1, on the reverse strand, counting down.
CTATGACGAGGTGTTCGAGCTCGAGGACATCAATGGCGAATTCGCGCAGGCCGACGTCGCTTTCGTCATCGGCGCGAACGACGTGACCAACCCGGCGGCGAAGACCGACAAATCGTCGCCGATCTATGGCATGCCGATCCTCGATGTCGCCAATGCGAAGACCGTGCTGTTCGTGAAGCGTTCGATGGGCGGGGTCGGCTATGCCGGCGTCGACAACGATGTGTTCTACATGGACCAGACGATGATGCTGCTCGGCGATGCGAAGAAGATGGCCGACGACATCGTCAAGGCGCTGAGCGGCAGCGGGCATTGACATAAAGCGTCGCCCCCGCGAAGGCGGGGGCCGCTGGCAGCCTTGCGCTACCTCGACAGCGGCCCCCGCCTTCGCGGGGGCGACGTGTTTTTGAGACAGGGAACCTTATGCGCAAAATCGGCCTGATCGGGGGAATGAGCTGGGCGTCGACCGAGCTATACTACCGCCACCTCAACAAGGGCGTGCAAAAGCGCCTTGGGACAGCCTGTTCGGCGCCGATCCTGATGGAGAGCCTCAACTATTGCGAGCTGTCGCGGATCACGACGGCCGAGCAATGGGCGCATGCGAAGGACGTGCTCATCGCTTCGGCGAAGCGGCTCGAGGATGCAGGCGCGACCGCGCTGATGATCGCGGCCAATTCGATGCACAAGGTCGCCGAGGATGTCGCGGCGGCGATCTCCATCCCCTTGCTCCACATCGTCGACGAGACGGGCGAGAAGATGAAGGCCGACGGGATCAAGGCGGCCGCGGTGATCGGCACGCGCAATGTGATGACCGAACCCTGGTTCCGCCAGCGGCTCGTCCGCCACGGGCTGACGCTCGCGCCCTATGACGCGAGCCGCGCCGACGAGATCGACCGGATCATCTACGAAGAGCTGATGCTCGGCAAGGCGAACGAAAGCTCGCGCCGGACGATGAAGACTTTTATCACCGACATCGCGAAGCAGGATGTGCAGGCGGTGGTGCTCGCCTGCACCGAACTGGTGATGCTCGTCGACACCGACGCCAATGTCCTGCCGATTTACGACACGACGCGGATACATGTCGCGGCGGGGGTCGACTGGATTTTGGGCGAGGGGTGACCTTCTCCCCTCCCGCTTGCGGGAGGGGTTGGGGGAGGGCATGTTGCCCGTCGCCCGTTCCTGAGCTGGAACAGCCCCTCCCCTAACCCCTCCCGCAAGCGGGGACTCTTACCCCACGCGCGTCCACGTCACGGTGCGGCAGAACACCGCCACGCAGCCCTTCATCGTCAGCTTGTCGCCCTTCACGCGCAGGTGCGCGTTGTAATAGCGGCCGTCTTCGGGGCTATAGCCTTCGCCTTTCCAGCCGCCCTCGTGCGGGACGAGGTCCCAATAGATTTGCAGCCCCTCGACCATGCGGCCGCGCTTGGCCTTGTCGGGGTTGCGCTCGTCGCGCTGGCCGCCCGCCGGTTCCTTGATCAAAAGCTCGGCGATGCGGCCGCACATCTTCGTGCCGCACGGCGCCATCGCGACGATGCCCTTGCCGTCGTCGGTTTTCCAGCGGCCCGACAGCGAGGCGGGCGCCCCGGCAATCGATGGCGCGGCGATCAAGGCGACAAGCGCCAGTCCTATTCTGTGTATCAAGCGACCTCTCCCCGGTTAGCTACACATATGTCAGCAACCCGCTTGGCATCCGTCAAGTCTTGGACCATGCTCCCGTGAAAATCAGGGGAGAGACATATGCGATTCCATGGCCTCAACCGCCACGTGGCGACGCTCTGCATCGCGGCGGCGCTTGCCGCCCAGCCGGCAGCGGCGAAAGTCATCAGCGTCAGTGCGGAAACGCCCGACGCCAATGAAAAGCTGCAGGAGGCGCTGATCCTCGCCGAACCGGGCGATACGGTGCAGTTGGGCGCGGGCATCTGGAAGCTGACCGACGGGCTGTCGCTCGACGTTGCCGGCGTTACGGTGCGCGGCGCCGGGGCGGGCGAGGGCGGGTCGATCCTCGACTTTTCGGGGCAGCAGGGCGCGGGCGAGGGTCTGCTCGTCACCTCCGATGATGTGCTGCTCACCGAATTCGCCGTGCTCGATACGAAGGGCGACGGGATCAAGTCGAAGGGCGCCGACCGCATCGTCTATCACAAGCTGCGCGTCGAATGGACCGCGGGGCCGAAGGAAACCAACGGTGCATACGGCATCTATCCGGTCGAGAGCAGCGACGTGCTGATCGACAGCGTCTATGTGCGCGGCGCGTCGGATGCGGGCATCTACGTCGGCCAGTCGAAGAATATCGTCGTCCGCGATTCGATCGCGACCGAGAATGTCGCGGGGATCGAGATCGAGAACAGCTATGACGCCGACGTTCACGACAATGTCGCGACGAAGAATACCGGCGGCATCCTGGTGTTCGATCTGCCGAGCCTGCCGATGCAGGGCGGGCACAATGTCCGCGTGTTTGAAAATATCGTGAGCGACAACAGCACGCCCAACTTCGCGCCGAAGGGCAATATCGTCGCGAGCGTGCCGACGGGCACGGGCGTGCTGATCATGGCGAACCGCAATGTCGAGATTTTCGACAATATCTTCGATAATAACGGCACCGCCAATGTGATGATCGTCGGCTATCGCTACGAGCATAAGGACCCGAAATATCAGCCGCTGCCCAAGGCGATCGTTGTGCGCGGCAACCAGCATGGCAAGGCGGGCTATGCGCCCCAATTCCCCGGCGGCGACCAAATCGCGGCGGCGATGGGCGGGAGCATTCCGCCGATATTGTGGGACGGCGCGGGCGATGCGGTCGTGCTCGACGAGGTCGGGGTGCTGTCGCTGAACCTGCCCGACGTGAAAACGCCGCAGAGCGAAGCGAAGCCCGCTCCCGCCGACCTGTCGAAGGGCACGCCGCCCGCGGCGCTGCCGGCGATCAAGCTGCCCGAAAGCATGGAGGCGAAGGTCAAGTGAAACGCGTTTTCGCCGCGCTCGGTGCGGCGCTGCTATGTGCGAGCGGGGGAGCGGCAGGATCACTCCCCGGCGTCGATCAGGCGCTCGTCGAGAGCGACGCGATGCCGCCGAAGCTGTCGGCCTTCGGACTGTTTCGCGGCAACGACCCCAAGCAGCCCGCGACGGGCATCGGCTATACGCTGCGCGCGCCGCTGTTCAGCGACTATACCGACAAGCATCGCTTCGTCTCCATTCCGGCAGGGAAGAAGGCGACGGTCGCCGCCGACGGGACGATCGCATTTCCGGTGGGCACGGTGCTCGTCAAAAGCTTCGGCTGGCCGGACGTCAACGAAGGGCGCCCGGTCGAAACGCGCTTGCTGATCCATCGTGCCGCGGGCTGGGTCGCCTTGCCCTATATATGGGACGCCGACGGCAAGGACGCGACGCTGGCGCTCGGCGGGCGGCGCGTGCCGGTGACGTTCAAGAGTCCCGATGGTGCGACGCACAGCATCCGCTATGCGGTGCCGAACAAGAACCAGTGCAAGGAATGCCACAGCCTGAACGGCGAAATCGTGCCGATCGGGCCAAAGGCACGGAACTTCATCCTCGACCCCGCGGCTTCGGACGAGCTGCGCGCCCTCTATTTCGCGAATCCGGCGGAGCTGAAACCGGTGATGCCGCAGTGGGACGATCCGAAAGCTGGCAGCGTTGCGACCCGCGCCCGCGCCTATCTCGACGTCAATTGCGCGCATTGCCACAACCCGGCGGGCAGCGCGTCGAACAGCGGGCTGTTCCTGCGCTGGACCGACGATCCCAAGAGCGTCAACTATGGCATCGGCAAGCGCCCGACCGCAGCGGGACGCGGCAGCGGGGGCATGGAGTTCGCGATTGCGCCCGGCGATCCCGACCATAGTTTCCTGATCTATCGCCTCGAAAGCACCGATCCCGGCATCGCGATGCCCGAGGTCGGGCGATCTACGGTTCACAAGGAAGGCGCGGCGCTGCTCCGGCAATGGATTGCGGAGATGCCGAAGGGTGAGTGATCGCTGGCGATCGGCCTTGAATGAAGCGCGCGCCCCTCATATTCGTCATCCCCGCGAAGGCCGGGATCTCACCGGTCCGGCCTGACGCAAGGGCGAGATCCCGGCCTTCGCCGGGATGACGATGAAAGAATGGCGCGCACGATTTATGACCACCCTCGTCCTCCATGATTATTTCCGCTCCTCGGCCAGCTTTCGCGTCCGTATCGCGCTCAACCTGAAAGGGCTCGACTATAGCCGTGTCGAAGTCAGCCTGATCGCGGGCGAGCAGCGCAGCGACGCCTATCTGGAGCAGAATGCGCAGGGCTTCGTGCCGATGCTTGTCGTCGACGGCGAGCCGATCATCCAGAGCATGGCGATCATCGACTGGCTCGACCGCGCCTATCCCGAACCGCGGCTGATCCCCGAGGAGGCGATGCCGCGCGCGGTCGCGCTTGCGCGCGCGCAGGTGATCGCGAGCGACATCCACCCGCTCAACAACCTTCGCGTGCTCAAATATCTGAAGCGCGACCTCGGGCTCAACGAACAGACCAAGGACCGCTGGTATCGCCACTGGATCGTGCAAGGCTTCGACGCGCTCGAAGCGATGGCAGGCGATGGGCGCTTCCTTGGCGGCGACACGCCGGGGATCGCCGACTGCTGCCTCGTCCCGCAAATGTATAATGCGCGGCGGTTCGAGACCCCGCTCGACGATTATCCGCGGCTCGTCGCGATCGACGCGGCGTGCATGGAGCATGACGCGTTCAAGAAGGCGCATCCCGACGCGGTCAAGCCCGCGTGATCCGGCTGCTTGCGGGAACCGCGGTGCTGGCGCTGCCGGCGGCGGCCGTAGCGCAGGAGGCGAGCGAACTCGAACCCGATTTCGACGGGGGCTGCTGCGTGTGGCTCGGCCAGCGAATTGCGCGCGACGTCATCATCGTGAACGGGAGCGGCCAGTTGCGCCGGACGAACAGCGACAGAGTTCAGGGTTCGGTTGTCATTTCCGACGTGCAGCCCGGCCTCGGCGTGCGTGTCGAGAATCGCCTGCGCGACGAGGCGGGCATCGTCCAGTTCCGCCGATCCGACGGCCGCTCGGCGCATCCGACAAGTCAGGGCGTGACGCTGCGCGGGCTCGGCGGCAATGCGTCGAGCCGCGCGCTGGTGACGCTCGATGGCGTGCCGCAGTCCGATCCGTTCGGCGGCTGGGTCGCGTGGAGCGCATATGATGCGGTGGGTCTCGGCGGCATCGTCGTGACGCGCGGCGGGGGCAGCGGCGCCGACGGGCCGGGCGCGCTGGCGGGGACGATCGGCCTCCATTCGACGATGACCGACGGCGTCGAAGCGAGTCTTGCCTATGGCAGCCGCGACGGATGGGACGCTTCCGCGTCGGTGGGCGGTCAGGTCGGCGGCGGGCAGGTCGCCGTTGACGGCCGCTATAGCCGGGGCGACGGGTTCATCCCCGTCGCACAAGGACAGCGCGGCGCGGCGGACCGCGCGGCCCCCTATGAGCAGGGCGGGTTGGGGCTGCGCCTGCGTTTCGATGCCGGCGACAGCAGCCGGATCGAAGCGAGCGTTCGTGGCTTCTCCGACCAGCGTGATCGCGGCGTCGATTTCACGACGAGCAAGACCGGCGGCGTCGATGCCAGCGTGCGTTTCGTCCACGACCCCGCGGGAGCGACCCAATGGCTCGCGCTCGGCTATATCCAGCTCCGCGATTTCGAGAGCGGCTTCGCGAGCGTCGCGGCGGGGCGCGGCAGCGCGAACCCCGCCTTGTTCCAGCGCATCCCCGCCACCGGCCTCGGCGGCCGCTTCGAACTGCGTCCCGCGATCGGCGACGCCAATCCGCTCCGCATCGGTGCCGACTGGCGGCGCACGGTGGGCCGGACCGAGGAGGACTTCTTCTTTACGGACGGCGTTCCCGGCCGCCATCGCTCGGCCGGGGGCAGCAGCGACACCGTCGGCGCCTTTGCCGAATGGACATCGGGCAACCAATATGACGGCTTCCTCTGGACGCTGAGCGGGCGCGTCGATCGCTGGTGGCTTGGCACCGGCTATCGGCTCGAGCGCAATCGCGGCGGCGGGCCGGTGATCACCGATCTCGGCTTTGCCGCGCGGCAGGGATGGGAAGCCAGCGGGCGCGCGGGCGTGCGCTGGACGTCGGATTCGGTTTCGCTGCGCGCCGCCGCCTATCGCGGCTGGCGGCTGCCGACGCTCAACGAGCTTTACCGCCCGTTCCGCGTCGGCGCCGAAACCACCCTCGCCAACGAAATGCTGAAACCCGAACGGCTGTGGGGCGGCGAGGTCGGCGCCGGCTGGGAAAGCGGCGGGACGATCCTGTCGGTCACGCTCTTCGCCAACCGGCTGACGAACGCCATCGCCAATGTGACGCTCGCGCCGAACCTCAACCAGCGGCAGAATCTCGACGCGATCGACAGCAAGGGCGTCGAGGTGATGGCCGAGCAGCGGATCGGACCCGCGACGCTGCGCGCGACCTATGCCTTTACCGACGCCGAGGTCGACGCTTCGGGCGGAGCGGCGATGCTCGACGGCCGCCGCCCGGCGCAGATCGCGAAACATGGCGGTAGCGTATCGCTGCGCAGCAATGCGCAAGGACCGTTGGGTGGCTTCGCGACGCTGCGCTATATCGGCGAGCAGAATGAGGATGATCTCGGGCTGCTGGCGCTCGACGACGCGCTGACGCTGGACGCCGGGCTGTCGTGGCGGTTCAGCGAGGCGGTCAGCATCGAGGCGCGCGGCGAGAATCTGTTCGACGCGCTGGTGCCGGCGGCGATTTTCTCCTCGGGCATCGTCGAGCGCGCGACGCCGCGGACCTTGTGGATCGGTGCGCGCCTGTCTTTCTGATTTTCGGAATTTCACGCAAAGGCGCAAAGGCGCGAAGAAAGAATATCTCACACAAAGACACAAAGATGGCGCGCGCTCGTGCGGGGGTGGCTTGTCGCCGCAGGCGACCGTGAAAAGGGGCTTCGCGCGATCCAGGAACTGCGACGCCGGTTCAGGCCACCCTCTTTGTGTCTTTGTGTGAGTCCATTTTTCCTTTCTTCGCGCCTTTGCGCGTTTGCGTGAGATGCTTTCCTCCGGCCACGGCGCCGCGCGTAGGGCAGCGTGCGTTTGACATTCCGGCCTTCACAGGTCCGAAACAGGCGATAGGATAGTAGCCGCCGGGAATGACGCGTGTGGGGATTGGGTAAGCATGGCCGCGAAGAAGCTGAATCTGGACAATTTCCTGCCCTATCGCCTGTCCATCGCCTCGAACGCCCTGTCGAGCCGGATCGCCGCCGAATATGAGAATCGCTTCGGACTCAAGATTCCCGAATGGCGGCTGATGGCGGTGCTCGGCGAAGGCCAGCCCAAGACGCAGCGCGAACTCGTCGCCGCGACGCGCATGGACAAGGTCACGGTAAGCCGCGCTGCGAAGGCGCTCGCGGATCGACAACTGATCGCGCGCCAGGCGCATGAGGCCGACGGGCGCTCGCACCATCTCGATCTCACCGAGACCGGGCGCTCGCTCTATGACGCGATCGTCCCGGCGGCGCTCGCGAGCGAGACGCAGCTCGAATCGAAACTCAGCGCGCGCGAACGCGCGACATTGATGGCGATCCTCGCCAAGCTGATCGTCGCCGCCGAAGATTATGGCTGATCGCGCCTATCGCGCCGCGCCGGCCGATGCGCTGCATATCGAGCCGCTCGGCGAACTGACCGCGATCTTCGACCGGCGATCGATACAGACGCACCTCGTCGTGTCGCCGGTGCCCGAGATATTGGACGCACTGGGCGCCGACGCCTGCACCCCTGCGCGCCTCGCCGAGCGGCTCGCTGCGACGTTCGACCTCGGCAGCGCGGAGGAGGCGCAGCCGATCCTCGCCGAGCGGCTTTCCGAGCTTGCGGCGATGGGGCTGGTGGAGCGCGCGTGAGGCATAGCGCACGCATCGCGGTCGGCCCGGTGCAATTCCGCATCGGCAGCGACTGGGCGGCACCGGTCGCGGCGCTCGAACGTCTCTATGCGAGCTATCCGCAGGACGAAACGCGCCCCGCCGACGCGACGGTGCGGCTGTTCGCGGGGCGGCCGTGGCGGCGCTGGCTGCGCCCCTCGGTGCATATCGGCGGCGATTTCGTCGTGCCCGGCGCGCTGCCGCTGCCGCTGTCGATGGGGCTGCTCGCCGCCGAGATGGGGATGAATTTGCAGGTCGCGCTGGGATGGCGACGGCACCTGCTGCTCCACGCGAGCGCGGTCGCGAAGGACGGCCGCGCGCTGATCATGTCGGGCGAATCGGGGTCGGGCAAATCGACGCTCGCCGCGCTGCTCGGCGAGGGCGACTGGCGGCTGATGGGCGACGAGTTCACGCTGATCGACCCGTCGGGCGGCGACGCCTTCGCTTTCCCGCGCGCGGTGAGTCTGAAAAATGAAGCGATCGCCGAAGTCGCGGCGCGCGTCGATCCGGCGCGGCTCGGCCCCTTGATGACGGGGACGCCGAAGGGCGACGTCCGCCACCTGATCCCGCGTGCCGATGCGATCGCCGCGATGCACGCGCCCGCGCGCCCCGCGCTGCTGCTCTTCCCGCGCTTTGGGGGAGAGGCCGCCGTCGAGCCGATGGGCGAGGGCGAGGCGTTCGTCAGGCTGACCGAGGCGTCGACCAACTATGTCGCGCTCGGCGAGGCGGGCTTCGCCGCGCTGACGCGGCTGGTGCGCGAAACGCCGGCGTTCGGCATCACCTATCCCGACAGCGCGGCGGGGATCGCGCTGGTCGAGCAATTATGGGCGGAGGCGGCACGGTGAGCGCGGTCGCCGCCTTCGTCGATCTGCTCGCCGGGCGGCGCGCCCCGGCGGCGCTCGCGCCGCGCGACTGGGACGGGGTGATCGGCGTCGCGCGCAGCGAGGCGATGCTCGCGACGCTCGCGCACCGGCTCGAAGGCGCGGCGCTGCCGTCCAGCGTCGCGGCGCTGTTCGCCGACCAGCGCGCGGCGGCGGCGGTCGCGCAGGCGCAGGCCCTTTGGGAGGCCGAAATGGCGCGCCGCGCGCTCGCGCCCGCGGGGATCGAATTCGTGCTGCTCAAGGGCGCGGCCTATGCCGCCGCGGGCATGGCGTGCGCGGCGGGGCGGCAGATCGGCGACCTCGACATCCTCGTGCTCGCCGCCGACATCCGCCGCGCCGAAAATGCGCTGCTCAAGGCGGGGTGGGAATGGGTCAAGTCGGACCCCTATGACGATCATTATTACCGCGCGCACATGCACGAGCTGCCGCCGATGATCCACTCGGGCCGCGACCGGATGATCGACGTCCACCACACGATCCTGCCAAAGACGCATCGCATCACGCCCGACGCGCTCGTCCTGATCGCCGATGCCGTCGAACTTCCCTCAGGCTTTCGAATACTCAACCCCGCTGCGATGGCCTGCCATTGCGCCGCCCACCTGCTGGCCGACGGCGACTTGCAGGGGGGGCTGAGAAATCTCTGGGATTTTCACTGCCTCGTCCTCGATTTCGTCAAGGCCGATCCGGACTTTTATCTCGACGCGATCGAGGAGGCCGCCCGGCACGGCCTTGTCGATGTCGTCAAACGGGCCTTTCGACTTTCCCACCGGCTCTACGGCACACCGCTCAAGGCCTATTCCGGGCCTTCGGCGATCGAGTTCGACCGCCGGTGGAGCGACGATCTGTTCGCCCGCCGACTGCTCGCGCGCGACGACTGGGGGCGGGTGACGAACCCGCTGCTCGAACAGGCCTTCTACATCCGCTCGCACTGGCTGCGCATGCCGCCCGCGATGCTCGCGAAGCATCTCTGGACGAAGTGGCGGAAACGATAGGGCTTCTGATATCCGTCATCCCGGCGCAGGCCGGGCTGACGGGGGAGGAGACTAGAGCCGCGCGAGCAGCGGGACCAGTTCGTCATAATGATCGATCACATGGTCGGCGCCCAGCTCGCCCGCGGGCCGGTCGAGGAAGCCGAAGCTGACCGCGACGCTCGGCACGTCCGCATTCTTCGCCGCCATGACGTCATAGATGCTGTCGCCGACGAAGGCCGCGGGCCCTCCGCCGCACCGCTCGATCATCGCGCGGATCGGCTCGGGCGAGGGTTTGCGTGCTCCCACCGTGTCGCCGCCGATGATCGTCGCCATCCGGTCGGCGAGGCCCAGTTCGCCGAGCAACTGGCGCGCGAGTCCCTCGAGCTTGTTGGTCACGACCGCGGTGCGCACGCCGAGCGCGTCGAGCCGGTCGAGCGCGGCGACGACGCCCGGAAAGGGGCGGCTGTGGACCGCGATATGCGCTTCGTAAAAGCGCAGCAGTTCCGGATAGAGGCGTTCGACCGCGCCATCGGGAACGCCGCCCGAGGCGCGCAAGCCCTCTTCGAGCATATGCTTCGCGCCGCGCCCGATCATCGGCCGCACCGCCGCCTCGGCAAGCGGCGCGCGATCCATTTGCGCGAGCGTATGATTGACCGCCGCGGCAAGGTCGCCGAGCGTGTCGATGAGCGTGCCGTCGAGGTCGAAGCCGATGGTCGCGAAAGGAAATCCGTTCATCCGCCGCGCATGGCGCGATGCTCTGGAAACCGCAATGATTTGCTGGCATGGCAGCGGCCATGAGCAATCCCATCGCCGCCATCATCCTTGCCGCGGGCAAGGGCACCCGCATGAAGTCCGACCTGCACAAGGTGCTGCACCCGATCGCGGGGCGGCCGATGCTGCTGCATCTGATGGCGAGTTTTTCCGCGCTGCCGCCCGCGAAGACGGTCGTGGTCGTGGGCGACAAGCGCGATCAGGTCGAGGCCGCCGTCGCCGGGACGGGCGCGCTGGTCGCGGTGCAGGATCCGCAACTCGGAACGGCGCATGCCGCACTTCAGGCGAAGGATGCTCTCGCGGGGTTCGACGGCACTGTGCTCGTCTGTTTCGGCGATTGTCCGATGCTCACCGCCGGGACCATCCGCCGCCTCTGCGCTCCGCTGGAAACGGGCGCGCTGGTCGCGGTGCTGGGTTTCCGCCCGCGTGATACCGCCGCCTATGGGCGGATCATCGCCGATGCCGATGGCAATGTGTCGAAGATGGTCGAGCATAAGGACGCGAGCCCCGAAGAACGCGCGGTCGATTTGTGCAACTCGGGCGTTATCGTGGCGGCCGCCCACGACATGTGGCGGCTGCTCGAAGCGGTCGGCAACGACAATGCCGCGGGTGAATATTATCTGCCCGATGTCGCGACCGGCGCGATCGCCGAGGGGCAGCGGGTCGCCGTTGTCGAAGCCGACGCGGCCGAGGTTGCCGGGATCAACAGCCGCGCCGAACTCGCGGCCGCCGAAGCGCAATGGCAGGCGTTCAAGCGCGAGGAGGCGATGGCGGGCGGCGCGTCGCTGCGCGCGCCCGATACCGTCTGGTTCTCGTGGGATACCGAGCTCGGCCGCGACGTGACGATCGAGCCGAACGTCTTTTTCGGCCCGGGGGTGAAGGTGGCCGACGGCGTCAACATCCGCGCCAACAGCCATATCGAAGGCGCGACGATCGGCGCGGGTTGCGAGGTCGGCCCCTTCGCGCGTCTGCGCCCGGGCACGGTGCTCGGCGAAAAGGCGAAGATCGGCAATTTCGTCGAGACGAAAAAGGCGGTGCTCGGCGAGGGTGCGAAAGCGAACCACCTCACATACCTCGGCGACGCGACGGTCGGGGCGGGCGCGAATATCGGCGCGGGGACGATCACCTGCAATTACGATGGCTATTTCAAATATAAGACCGAGATCGGCGAGCGCGCCTTCATCGGATCGAACAGCGCGCTCGTCGCGCCGGTGAAGATCGGCGCCGACGCGATCGTCGCGGCGGGCAGCGCGGTGACGCGCGACGTCGCCGATGGCGAACTCCGCCTCGTCCGCGGCGAGCAGTTGATGAAGCCCGGCTGGGCCGACCGCTTCCACGACGCGATGCGCAAGAAGAAGGCGGCGGACACGAAATGAGCGACCGCTATACCGACAAGCCGTTCCTGCGCTTCGTCGACGCGTGGGTGCTGAAGGCGATCGACCAACTCGACCCCGAGACGGAGGCCTATTGCCAGGCGATGGCGCCGCAGCTCGAGCAGAGCTTTGGCGTCAAGGGAAACTGGGAACAGATTGTCGCGCGGCAGATGAAATTCGGCCCCGAATTGCCCGCCCAGATCCGGAAGATATGGACCGACGGCAAGGCGCGCTATGCCGAGGGTCACGGCGAGGCCGCAGATCCGCGGCAGTTCGCGATGATCTTCGTCGATCGCAATTTCGGGCGCGCTTGACATGATATCATGATATGATATCAGTATATCAATGCGAATCCTGACGGACATTCCCGACGAGGACATCGAAAAGCTCGACGCGCTGGCGGCGAAGTCGAAGCGTTCGCGCGCGGCGGCGATCCGCGAGGCGGTGAAACTGTATCTGACGCAGAACGACAACAGCAAGGACTGGATCGAGCGTTGGGCCGGATTGTGGGCCGATCGGGACGACATCCCGGACGGCGTCGAATATCAACGGGCGATACGCGAAGATCGCAGACCCTACGAAGATATCTGATCCGTGTCCGCTCCCTTCTTCGACACGAATATCGTGATCGACTGGTTGAAGCGCCGTCCTCAGGCGGCCGCGGAACTGGCTCGATATAGCGGCCATCGCATCAGCCGCATCGTCTGGACCGAGGTGCTGGCGGGCGAGGCGCTCGATGCGCGGGACGATGTCCGGCAGGCGCTTGCCAATTTCGACGTCGTCGAGCTTGACGCGCGTATCGCCACGGCCGCCGCCGATATCCGTTTCCGGTCGCGAATGAAGCTGATGGACGCCTATATTCTCGCCACCGCACAGGTGAACGGGGGGATTCTCATTACCCGCAATATCAAGGATTTCCCGGCCAATGTGCCGGGAATCCGTGTTCCCTATATTTTATAAGAAGAAGGCGCCCCAACTATGTGCGGAATCATCGGAATCATCGGCAAGGCGCAGGTTGCGGACCGCCTCGTCGACGGGCTGCGGCGCATGGAATATCGCGGCTATGATTCGGCGGGCGTATGTACCGTCGAGGGCGGCCAGCTGATCCGCCGCCGTGCCGAGGGCAAGCTCGGCAATCTGGTCAAGGAACTCGCGGGCAATCCGGCGCCCGGCACCGTCGGCATCGCGCACACGCGCTGGGCGACGCACGGCGCGCCAACGACGAGCAACGCGCACCCGCACGCGACGGGCGAGGTCGCGCTCGTCCACAACGGCATCATCGAGAATTTCAAGCCGCTGCGCGAGGCGCTCACCGCGCGCGGGCGCACGTTCGAAAGCGAGACCGACACCGAGGTCGTCGCGCATCTCGTTTCGGAACAGATCGAGGCGGGCCTGTCGCCGCAGGATGCGGTGAAGGCGGTGCTGCCGCAGCTGCGCGGTGCCTTCGCGCTCGCCATCGCCTTTCGCCAGCATCCCGGCCTGCTCATCGGCGCGCGGCTCGGCTCGCCGCTCGTCGTCGGCTATGGGGACGGGGAGACCTATCTGGGCTCCGACGCGCTCGCGCTCGCGCCGCTGACGCAGAAGATCGCCTATCTCGACGAGGGCGACTGGGTCGTGATCACGCAGGATGGCGCGCAAATCCACGACGCCGGCAATAATCCGGTCGAGCGCGAGATCACCACCTCGGGCGTCACCGCCGCTGCGGTCGAAAAGGGCAATTACCGCCACTTCATGCAGAAGGAGATTTTCGAGCAGCCGACAGTGGTCGCGCAGACGCTCTCCTCCTATATCCGCCCGCTCGAACAGACGGTCGCGCTGCCGCAGATGGATTTCGACCTGAGCTCGATCGACCGCATCACCATCGTCGCGTGCGGGACCAGCTTCTATGCCGGCATGGTCGCCAAATATTGGTTCGAAACCTTTGCTCGCGTGCCCGTCGACATCGATGTCGCGTCGGAGTTCCGCTACCGCGATCCGGTGCTGCAAAAAGGGGGACTGTCCCTGTTTATCTCGCAGTCGGGCGAGACCGCCGACACGCTCGCGGCGCTCCGCCACTGCAAGGCGAACGGCCAGACGATCGCGGTCGTGGTCAATGTGCCGACGAGCAGCATGGCGCGCGAGGCCGACCTGCTGCTCCCGACGCACGCGGGGCCGGAGATCGGGGTCGCGTCGACCAAGGCCTTCACCTGCCAGCTCGCGGTGCTCGCCGCGCTCGCCGCACATCTCGCGCGCAAGAAGGGCAAACTCAGCGAGGCCGACGAGCGCGAGATCGTCAAACATCTGATCGAGGCGCCCGCCGCGCTCAACGCCGCGCTCGCGCATGATGAGGACATATCGAAGATGGCGCATCTCGTCGCTCCCGCGCGCGACGTGCTCTATCTCGGCCGCGGCCCCGACTACCCGCTCGCGCTCGAAGGCGCGCTGAAACTGAAGGAAATCAGCTACATCCACGCCGAAGGCTATGCGTCGGGCGAAATGAAGCACGGGCCCATCGCGCTGATCGACGAAGCGGTGCCGGTGATCGTGCTCGCGCCGTCGGGGCCGCTGTTCGAAAAGACCGTCAGCAATATGCAGGAGGTGATGGCGCGCGGCGGCAAGGTCGTGCTGATCAGTGATGCCGAGGGGCTCGCCGAAGCCGGCGAAGGCTGCATGGCGACGATCGAGATGCCCAAGGTTCACCCGCTGATCGCGCCGCTCGTCTATGCGGTGCCGGTGCAACTGCTCGCCTATCATGTCGCGGTCGCCAAGGGGACCGACGTCGATCAGCCACGGAACCTGGCGAAATCGGTGACGGTGGAATAATTAACCCCTTCGTCATTCCCGCGAAAGCGGGAACCCAGCAGCAACGCTGGCTCGCTGGGTTCCCGCTTTCGCGGGAATGACGAGATTGGATCTGCAAATGATGTTCAGCGCAATCATCTTCGACTTCGACGGCGTCGTCGCCGACAGCGAGGTGCGCGCGAACCTGTCGCTCGCCGAGAGCCTGACCGCGGCGGGGATGCCCGCGACCTATGACGAGTGCCTCGCCGACTATTACGGGCATAATTGGCAGGAGACGCAGCGGCGGATCGAGGCGCGATACGGCCGCCCGCTGCCCGCCGATTTTCGCGAGACTCACCGCGAGCGGGCGCGGGCGCGCTATATGGAGGGCTTCGATGCCGTTCCGGGCGTTGCCGATTTCCTCGGCGGGCTCGGCGCCACGCCGCGCGCGATCGCTTCGTCGAGCCGCGCCGAATATATCGGCTGGGCGCTCGGCCTGTTCGGGCTCGCGCATCATTTCGGCGAGCATGTCTACAGCGCCGACGGCTGGGACCGCGGCAAGCCGCATCCCGACATCTATCTCGCCGCCGCCAAGGGGCTAGGCGTCGATCCGGCGGATTGCCTGGCGATCGAGGATTCGCCGACCGGCGCGCGGGCCGCGATCGCGGCGGGGATGACCGTCGTCGGCTTCTGCGGCGCGGGGCATATTGCCGACCGGGCGGCGCATGGCGAGATGCTGCGCGAGGTCGGGGTGCATCATGTGGTGCTGAGCTTTGATGAGCTAGCCACTCTGACCCTCTAACTCGTCATTCCCGACGAAAGCGGGAACCCAGCGGACCTTGCAACTGGGTTCCCGCTTTCGCGGGAATGACGAAGGAAGGGAACGGCGACATGGTGAAAACACTGTCCTACAATGCGATGCTGGACTAGCCTTACCTCCTGATCGATCCCGATAACGGGACGAAATATGCAATCGCGAGTGAAGTCGCCCAGTTTTCCGCGACTTTTCTCAACGCCCCAAGGAGAGAGCCCCATGTGTACCGAGAAGATGGAAGCCGATCGCGACCGTGCCGGAATGCCCGTCGCGCGCCGCAGCTTCGCCGCGCTCGCGAGCGCTGGCGCGTTGATTGCGGCACTGCCGGCGCGCGCGATGGCGGGCAAGCCGGTGAAGGGGCGCGACGTCACGATCACGACCGACGACGGTATTTGCGACACCTATTTCGTCGCGCCGGCGGAGGGCAAGCACCCCGGTGTGCTGGTGTGGCCCGACATTCGCGGGCTGCGCCCCGCCTTTCGCCAGATGGCCGACCGGCTGGCGGGCGAGGGCTATGCGGTGCTGACGGTGAATCCCTTCTATCGCTGGCAGAAGTCGCCGGTGGTCGATGCGGCGAACGATTGGGGCAATCCGGCGGTGCGCGAGAAACTGTTCGGCTATCTCAAGCAACTCACCAGGCCGATCGTCGAGACCGACGCCAAGGCGCATCTCGCCTTTCTCGACGCGCAGGCTGAAGTCGATACAGCGCGGGGGCTCGGCACCACGGGGTATTGCATGGGCGGGCCGATGGTCATCTATACCGCGGCGCTCAAGCCCGACCGTGTCGGCGCGGCGGCGAGTTTTCACGGCGGCGGCGTGGGGACCGGCAAGCCCGACAGCCCGCACCTGCTGATCCCGGGCACCAAAGCCGGCTATCTCTTCGCGATCGCCGAAGATGACGACAAGGAAACGCCGAACGAGAAAGTCCTGCTGAAATCGGTGCTCGAACCGCGTTCGCAGTGGCACGAGGTCGAGGTCTATCCGGCCCAGCACGGCTGGTGCCCGCCCGACGGCCGCGTCTATAATGAAGCGGCGGCGGAGAAGGCGTGGGCGCGGATGCTCGAACTGTTCAAGGCCGAGCTGGCCTGATCAGGTCTGTTGCATCGGCCATACACTTCCGTCATCCCGGCGAAGGCCGGGATCTCTACGTCGGTGTCCTGATCCACGGGTGAGATCCCGGCCTTCGCCGGGATGACGGAGAGTGGGGTCAATGCGCGTGCGCGCCGCCGCTCGCGATGTAGCTCGCATAGACGCGCTGGCCGCCGGGGCCGAAGGTCATGACCTTATAGGCTTCGCGGTGGTCGCCATGCTCCATGCCCGGCGATCCGACTGGCATGCCGGCGACGGCGAGGCCCTTCACGCCCCTCGGCTTTTCGCGGAGCAGGCGCGCGATCTCCTTCGCGGGCACATGGCCCTCGATCACATAGCCGCCGACGAGCACGGTGTGGCAGCTTCTGAGCGCCTGCGGCACGCCCTGCTTGTCCTTGACCGCCGCCATGTTAGGCGAATTGACGATCACCGCCTTCGCCCCGAATGAGGCCTTCACCTGCTCGAGCCATTTAAGGCAGCAGCCGCAGCCCGCGTCGCGGAACATCGTCGGGCTAGCGGCGTGCGCGGTGCCGATGATGGCGGAGAAGGCGGCGAGGGTGAAAAGCGCGCGGCGGGCAGAGGTCATCGCAAATCCTTTTGGTCGAAACGCGAGCGAACCTATAAGCAGCCCCCATGAAAGTCCATTTCATCCGCTCGGGCGAGCGCCGTTACGGCATGCGGATCGAGCGCGAAGGCGCGCCGGTGCTGGTGATGGATCCGGCGCCGGGCTTCGACCCCGACCTGCCGCACGACATGGTGCATTTCGTCGTCGAGGCGGTGCTGGGGTTGAAGGCTGGTGTGTTCGGCCAGATCGCGGCGGGGGGCGATGCGGGGTCGTTCCATGTCGAGGCGGGCGGTGCGCTGTCGGCGAAGGAGCGTCAGCGCGCAGCGCGCAAGCAGGTCGCGAAGGGCGCGAAGCTGATCAAAAGCCAAGGCCGCGAGGGCGAGCTGTCCGAACTCGCCGCCTTCCTTTTCGATGTCGGCTGGCGGAGCAGCACGCGCCCCGACAGCGCGGCGCAGCGCGTGGCGCTCGGTGAGGCGGAACGGACGCGCGCCGCCCTCAGCCCCGACGAGCGCGCGCGGATCGATTCCGCGCAGTCGCGCGTGTTTGGGGATTTCGAGCGACTTTCGGCGACATGGCGCGCGCTGCGGGTCGGCGAGGCGCTGGTGCTGGAATGGCCGTCCACTAAAGTTATTTGAATCGTCATCCCGGACTTGATCCGGGATCCATTATTCCACCGTCGCGTGAATGGATCCCGGATCAAGTCCGGGATGACGAAATGAAAGGACCGGCTTCACCCCATCGGGTAGAGGATGTCCTTGCTCACCTTGTGCAGAGCCTTCATCACCTCGTCCGAAAGCACCAGTTCCATCGCATCGAGGATCGGCTGGACCTGATTATAGGCGCTGACCCCGACAATCGTCGAAGCGACGAAGTCATGTTGCTTCGACCAGGCGGTCGCCATCGTCACCGGATGCAGCCCGGCCTCTTCGGCGATCTGGAGATAGCGTTCGGTCGCGGCGAGCGTCTTGTCGTTGACGAAGCGGCGCCCCATCGCGGCCTGCCGGCCTTCCATCTTCAGATAGCGCGAGAAGCGCGCACCCTCGGGCGTCGCGCCGCCCTGATATTTGCCTGACAGCACGCCGCCGGCGAGCGGCGAATAGGGAATCAGGCTGACGCCCTCCTGCCGGCAGACCTGCGCCAGTTCGTCCTCGAAACGGCGATTGTTGAGGCTGAAATTATTCTGGATCGTGTGGTAGCGCGCGCCGCCGAGCTTCTCCGACGCGGCGAGCGATTTCATCAGCCCCCAGCTCGTCTCGTTCGAGCAGCCGAGGATGCGGACCTTGCCGGTGCGGACGAGCTCGTCCAGCGCGTCCATCATCTCGTCATAGGGCGCGTCATGGTCGGGCCAGTGCGTCTGGTAGAGATCGATATAGTCGGTCTGGAGCCGCGTCAGGCTGTCGTCGATCGCCTGCACGATATTCTTGCGGTCGAGCGCGGTCATGCCGTTCCGGCATGGCGACTTGAACCAGACGTGGCTCGGGCCCGAGACTTTGGTCGCGAGGATGATCGCGTCGCGCGGTTTGGTCTTCATCCAGCGCCCGACGATTTCCTCGGTGCGGCCGACCCATTTGACGTCGGGCGGCACCGGATAGCCCTCGGCGGTGTCGTAGAAATTGATTCCCGCGTCGAAGCAGCGGTCGAGCACGCGGAACGCCGTCGCCTCGTCGGCCTGGCTGCCGAAGGTCATCGTCCCCATGCAGATGTCGGAGACGTGGATGGCGCTTTGTCCGAGGCGGCGGCTTTGCATGGCTCTGTTCTCCGGTCAGAAGAGGGGAGCGCCGTCTTTAGGTTGCGGGATGCAACCGTGCAATCAGATCAGCAGCGCGAGCGAGCCGACGAGCAACGCCGCCATCGTCCAGTTGAACACCTTGAGGCGCGCGGGACTCGACAGCCAGCCGCGCAGCGACACGCCCATCACCGCCCACAGGCTGGTCGAGGGGAGGTTGATGATGCCGAAGATCAGCGCGACGAATAGCACCGCGGCGAAATTGCGGTCGGGCGCGTAGAGCGCGATCGCGGTGAGCGCCATCGACCAGGCCTTGGGATTGACCCACTGGAACAGCACCGCCTGAAAGAAGCTCATCGGTCTGCCGCGCGCGCTGCCCGCCGTATCGGGCGCGGCAGCGTTGGCGATCTTCCACGCGAGCCAGAGCAGATAGGCGACGCTCACCACCTTGAGCACGGTGTTCAGCACCGGGAACAGGTCGAAAAGCCCCATCAGCCCGACACCGACGAGGACGATCATCAGCGTGAAGCCGATGCCGACGCCGAGCGCATGCGGCACCGTGCGGCGCAGGCCGAAATTGGCGCCCGAGGCCATCAGCATCATATTGTTCGGTCCCGGCGTGATCGACGAGACGAGCGCGAAGGCGGAGAGCGCGGCGAGGGTGGTTTGTTCCATGCGCGCAACATAATGCGTTTCGATGCGCGATGGATTGCAAAGATAGGCCGCGTTCGGCTATATTATGCAATATATGACCAAGATCGACGCCATCGGCCGCAAGATATTGCAAGAACTATCGCGCGACGGGCGAATCTCGAACATCGAGCTCGCCGAGCGCGTCGGGCTGTCGCCCTCGGCCTGTCTGCGCCGGGTGCAGGAATTCGAACGCTGCGGGGTGATCAAGGGGTATCGCGCGGTGATCGACCCCGCGAAGCTCGGGCTGACCTTCCTCGCCTATGTGACCGTCGGCCTGTCGTCGCACACCAAGGCATCGCAGATCGGTTTCGAGGCGGCGATGGCCGAGGCGCCCGAAGTGCGCGAATGCCACAATATCACCGGCACGATCGAATATCTGCTGCGCGTCGAAACCGCGGATCTCGCGTCCTACAAGCATTTCCATACCGAAGTGCTCGGCGTGCTGCCGCAGGTGCATTCGATCACCACCTATGTGCTGATGGATTCGCCCAAGGACGAGCGGGGGTAGGCGAGGGGGAGTAGGGAAAAAGCGTCGCCCCCGCGAAGGCGGGGGCCGCAATCGGCCTTGCGCAGGTTGCCGGCGGCCCCCGCCTGCGCGGGGGCGACGATGGGTGGTTGAACCTCTCGCTTCCCAATCGCATATCGGTTTCATGACGAAACTCTCTTTCCTCGACCTCGTGCCCGTCACCGATAGCGGCACGATCGCCGAGTCGCTCGCCAATGCCGCCGATCTCGCAAGACACGCCGAGGCGCTCGGTTACGAACGTTACTGGGTCGCCGAGCATCACGGCATGGCGGGGATCGCGAGCGCCGCGACCTCGGTCGTGCTCGCGCATATCGGGCATGCGACCTCGAAAATCCGCATCGGCGCGGGCGGGATCATGCTGCCGAACCACGCGCCGATGGTGATCGCCGAACAGTTTGGCACGTTGGAAGCCCTCTTCCCCGGCCGCGTCGATCTCGGCCTCGGCCGCGCGCCGGGCTCCGACGGCGTCGTCGCGCGCGCGCTCCGCCGCAATCTCGCGAGCGACGAGCGGCAATTTCCGCAGGATGTCGTCGAATTGCAGGCTTTTCTCGCCGGCGACGATCGGCTCGGCATCCGCGCGGTGCCGGGCGAGGGGACGAACGTCCCGCTGTGGATATTGGGATCGAGCCTGTTCGGCGCGCAACTCGCGGCGATGCTCGGGCTGCCCTACGCCTTCGCCAGCCATTTCGCGCCCGACGCGCTCGATGAGGCGCTCGACATCTACCGCCGCCAGTTCAAGCCGTCGGAGCAGCTTGCCGAGCCCTATGCCGCGGCGGCGTTCAACGCCTTCGCCGCCGACACGCGCGAGGAGGCCGAGCTGCTCGCCTCGTCGCAGCAGCAGGCCTTCGTCGCGCTCCGCACCGGCAATCCGGGCAAGATGAAGCCGCCGCTCGCGGGCTATAAGGACAGCCTGCCGCCCAATGCGCGCGCGATCCTCGACCATGTGTTGCAATGCTCGGCGGTCGGCACCGCCGACGACATCGCGGCGGGGCTGAAGGCGTTCGTGGCGCGCACCGGAGTGGACGAGGTCATCATCGCTTCGTCGATGTACGATCACGATGCGCGCAAACGCTCGCTCGCGCTGACGATGGCGGCAGGCAAGGCGCTCTAGCCCCGTGTTGACGCGGCTCCGGCCGCGGCAGTATAGGGACGACCCGACCGAGGGCGGCCCGCACATGGGTCGCCTTTTTACTTTTGACTGAAAGGTGCCTGCCATGACGATCACGCCGCTGATGCCCGTATACCCCCGGTGCGGTGTGCGTCCGGTGCGCGGCGAGGGCGCCTGGCTGATCGGCGAGCGCGGCGAACGTTATCTGGACTTCGCGAGCGGCATCGCGGTCAACCTGCTCGGTCACGGCCATCCGCACCTGACCAAGGCGATTCAGGATCAGGCAGCGACGCTGATGCACGTGTCGAACCTCTATGGCAGCCCGCAGGGCGAGGCCTATGCCGCCCGGCTGGTCGAAAACACTTTTGCCGACACGGTCTTCCTTACCAATTCGGGCGCCGAGGCGGTCGAATGCGCGATCAAGACCGCGCGCGCCTATCATTCGAGCGCGGGCAATCCCGAGAAGCATAATCTGATCACCTTCAACAACGCCTTTCACGGCCGCACGCTCGGCACCATCTCCGCGACCAATCAGGAAAAGCTGCGCAAGGGTTTCGACCCGCTGCTGCCCGGCTTCGCCTATGCGCCGTTCGACGACATCAACGCCGCGCTCGACCTCGTCGACGACAACACAGCGGGTTTCCTCGTCGAGCCGATTCAGGGCGAGGGCGGTATCCGCCCGGCGTCGCAGCCCTTCCTGCAGGCGCTGCGCGACATCTGCGACAAGCGAGACCTGATGCTCGTGTTCGACGAGGTCCAGTGCGGCGTCGCGCGCACCGGCCATCTTTATGCCTATGAACATTATGGCGTGACCCCCGACATCATGGCGAGCGCCAAGGGTATCGGCGGCGGCTTCCCGATGGGCGCCTGCCTTGCGACCGAAAAGGCGGCGCGCGGCATGGTCATCGGTACCCATGGTTCGACCTATGGCGGCAACCCGCTCGCCTGCGCGGCGGGGCAGGCGGTGCTCGACGTGGTCCTCGAAGACGGCTTTCTCGACCAGGTCAAGGCGACCGGCGAGCGGCTGCGCGGCGCGCTCGAACAGCTCATCCCGAACCACGACCATCTGTTCGACAGCGTGCGCGGCGTCGGCCTGATGCTGGGGCTCAAGCTCCATTCGGACAGCCGTGCGTTCGTCGCGCACCTGCGCGACAACCATGGGCTGCTGACCGTCGCGGCGGGCGAGAATGTCGTTCGCGTGCTGCCGCCGCTCAACATCGACGACAGCCATATCGCCGAATTCATCGAGAAACTGTCGGCAGGCGCGGCGAGCTATACGCCGCCCGAGTCCTGATGTTTTCCGTTCCTGCAGAACGGAGGGCATGATGCGGCGCTTTCTGAACCTGTCCGACGCCGGCGGCGACGCGGTCGCGGCGATGCTCTCCGACGCGATCGACCGCAAGGCGGCGCGCGCGGGCTGGCCGAAGGCAAAGCCCGACGCCGATGCGCCGCTCGCCGACCATGTGCTGGCGATGGTGTTCGAGAAGAATTCGACGCGCACCCGCGCCTCGTTCGACATCGCGATCCGCCAGCTCGGCGGGGTGCCGATGATCATGGACGCGGGCACGACGCAGCTCGGGCGCGGCGAGACGATCGCCGATACGGCGCGCGTGCTGTCGCGCTATGCCGACGCGATCATGATCCGTACCGACGATCATGCGAAGGTCGAGGAGCTCGCCGAATATGCGAGCGTCCCGGTGATCAACGGTCTCACCGACCTGTCGCATCCGTGCCAGATCGTCGCCGACCTCTTGACGGTGGTCGAGAGCGGCAAGGCGCTGCCCGGGCTCGAACTCGCCTGGCTCGGCGACGGCAACAATGTCCTCGCCTCGCTGATCGAGGCCGCGGGGCTGTTCGGCTTCCACGTCCGCGCGGGCGTGCCGCAGGGCTATGAGCCCGACGCAAGCTTCGTCGAGGCGGCGCGCGCAAAGGGATCGCGCGTCGACATCGTGCGCGATGCGCACGAAGCCGTCGCGGGCGCCGACCTTGTCGTCACCGATACCTGGGTGTCGATGGGGCAGGATCATGCGCATAACAAGATCGCGGCGATGGCGCCCTACCGGGTCGACGAGCGGCTGATGGCGGGGGCCAAGGGCGACGCGATCTTCCTTCATTGCCTGCCCGCGCACCGCGGCGACGAGGTGGTCGATGCGGTGATCGACGGCGCGCAGTCGCGCGTGTGGGACGAGGCCGAAAACCGCGTCCATGCGCAGAAGTCGATCCTGCTCTGGGCGCTCGGGAAATTATGAGTTCAAGGACGTGAGCGAGACCATCGAAACCTGGTTCGACCAGCCGTTGCTGTTCACCATCGCCGAGCGCCATGTGCGCGGGCGGCTGGTGCGGCTCGGGCCCGCGCTCCAGACGATCATCGGCGCGCACAATTATCCGCCGGTCGCCGAAAAGCTGCTCGCCGAGGCGCTGGTGCTCACCGTACTGCTCGGCTCGACACTCAAGGATGAGAATGGTCAGCTGACGCTGCAGGCGCAGACCGGCGGCGGGCCGGTCGAACTGCTCGTCTGCGATTATCGCGGCGGCGAGCTGCGCGGCTATCTCAAGTTCGACGCTGAGCGGCTGGCCGAGGCCGGGTCCGACCCGACGCTGTTCGCGCTGTTCGGCGAGGGCTTTCTTGCGATCACCTTCGACCAGGCGACCACCGGCGAACGCTATCAGGGGATCGTCCCGCTCGAAGGCACGTCGATCGGCGAAGCGGCCGAGCATTATTTCGAGCAGTCGGAGCAGATTCCGAGCCTGATCAAGCTCGCCGCGCGCCACGATCCCGAGGCGGGCTGTCTTGCCGGCGGGCTGCTGCTCCAGCATCTGCCCGAGGGCGAGGTCGGGCGCGACCGGCTCCATGTTCGCCACGACAACCCCGAATGGGAACATGCCAAGACGATCGCGGCGACGCTCAAGGACGAGGAACTCACCGATCCCGCGACCTCGCTCGAGACGCTCGCGTGGCGGCTGTTTCACGAAGACGAAGTGCGCGTCGAGCCGGGTGTCACCGTGTCGCGCGGGTGCCGGTGCAGCACCGGCTATTTCGCCGGCGTGCTTGCGCAATTTCCCGAGGCCGAGCGCGCCGAGATGGCCGACGACAACGGCCGGATCGTCGTCGACTGTGCCTTCTGCTCGCGTTTCTTCCCGATTCCGCTCGACGAGATCGCGACGCACGATCGCGCCGAATAGCCGAAGAGAACCGGCCAAGCCCGACGACGAAACGGGCGAATCGAGCGCCAAGCGGTTGAAAAGGGGGCGCCGCATTGTTAGCTATGGGCAACGGGGTCGCATCCAGCCCGCGTGCGGGTGGTCAATGGACAGGTGAAAATGGCGATCTTCTCTCCCTTCGTGCGATATTCTTTGGTGGTGCTCGGTCTTGCGGGCGCGGCAACGGCGGTGCCGGCGCAGGCGCCTTCGCTGGCGATGCTCGACCGGCTCGAAAAGGGCAGCTGGCAACTGCGCGAACGCGGCAAGGACGCGGTCGTCCAGACGATGTGCCTTGGCGACGCGCGGCGGATGATCCAGGTCTATCACCCGGGCGCGACCTGTTCGCGCTATGTGATCGAGGATACGCCGAGTTCGGTGACCGTCCACTATACCTGCCCGGGCGCGGGGCACGGCCGCACGACGATCCGCAGCGAAACGAACCGGCTCGTCCAGATCGACACGCAGGGCATTGCCGAGGGCAGGCCCTTCTCGCAGGCGATCGAGGCGCGGCGCACGGGCGGCTGCTGAGCACAGGGCGAGCCCGGCCTTATTCCATCGTCACCCCGGCGAAGGCCGGGATCTCACCCTCGCATTCCGACGCACCGGCGAGATCCCGGCCTTCGCCGGGATGACGACCCAGGTGGTTTCCAATGATATATTAACCATTCCACTTTAGGACGGTGGGCATGGCATATGTGTGCCATTCTCCCTAACGGCTGTCATGCCGAACTGGGCCGTGCGGCGACCGCCTCGCGGCCCGTTTCTTTTTAAGTTCCCCTCCCGCTTGCGGGAGGGGTTAGGGGTGGGCCTGCGGCCCACCCGGCTGCGACTAGGGTCTGAGACCCTAGCGAGCAAGCTCGCAAGTCTCGCTGCCCCTCCCGCAAGCGGTAGGGGAGTTGCGCGATGATTGTCGGAGGCCTATCTGGCGCCGATGCAGCAAGTTTCCGGAAAAAGCGTGATCGTCCTCCTGTCGGGCGGGCTCGACTCGATGGTCTGCGCGGGGCTCGCGCGCGAGGCGGGCGCGCGGATTGTCGCGCTGACGATCGACTATAACCAGCGCCACCGCGTCGAACTCGAATCCGCGGCGCGCATCGCCGGCCATGTCGGCGCCGCCGAACATATCGTGCTGCCGCTCGACCTCCGCCGCTTCGGCGGCTCGGCGCTGACCGCCGACATCGACGTGCCCAAGGACGGCGTTCCCGCAGTGGAGGGGGGCGACGATGTGCCGATCACCTATGTCCCCGCGCGCAACCTCATCTTCCTGTCGCTGACGCTCGGGCTCGCCGAGGCACGGCAAGCGCAGGACATTGTCATCGGGGTCAATGCGCTCGACTATTCGGGCTATCCCGACTGCCGCCCCGAATTCATCCAGGGCTTCGAAAAGCTCGCGGCGCTGGCGACGCGCGACGGCGACAAGGGCGTCGAATTTCGCATCCACGCGCCGCTCCAGCATATGACCAAGGCGGACATTGCCGCTGAAGCGGCGCGGCTCGGCATGGACGCGGGAATGAGCTGGTCGTGCTACGATCCGACGCCCGAAGGGCTGCACTGCGGCTTGTGCGACAGCTGCCGCCTGCGATCGAAGGGCTTCGCCGACGCGGGTCTCGCCGACCCGACGCGCTACGCCTGAACCGATGGTCTACGCCGTCAAAGAGATTTTCCTCACCCTGCAAGGGGAGGGCGCGCAGGCGGGCCGCCGCGCGGTCTTCTGCCGCTTTGCCGGGTGCAATCTCTGGACCGGCCGCGAGAAGGACCGCGCCAAGGCCGTCTGCCAATTCTGCGATACCGATTTCGTCGGCACCGACGGCACGCTGGGCGGCAAGTATAGGTCCGCCGCGGCGCTCGCCGACGTCATCGCCGAAAGCTGGGGCGAGGGCGGCGAAGACCGCTATGTCGTGCTCACCGGCGGCGAGCCGATGCTGCAGGTCGACGACGCGCTGGTGGGCGCGCTGCACGATCGCGGTTTCACCGTCGCGATCGAAAGCAATGGCACGCTGCCGATCCCGCGCAGCATCGACTGGATCTGCGTCAGCCCGAAGGCGGGGAGCGAGCTGGTGCAGACGAGCGGTGACGAGTTGAAGCTCGTCTGGCCGCAGCCGGGCAGCGACGTCGCGCGGCTCGCAGCGCTCGACTTCAAACATCTGCTCGTCCAGCCGCTCGACGATCCGCACGCCGCCGCAAATGTGCAGGCTTGCATCGATCTGGTGATGGCCGATCCGCGCTGGCGCCTGTCGCTCCAGACGCACAAGCATCTGGGGCTGCGTTAGGGGCTCGATCATCTTTGATTGAATTCCCCGTGTCCCCGCGAAGGCGGGGACCCATCTCCTGCCGGTTCTGAATGGCACCAACCGGAGATGGGCTCCCGCCTGCGCGGGAGCACACGGCTTTATCAATAAAGGTCGATCACGCTTCCGGCGTTACTCGCCCTTCTTGGCGGCGCTGTCGCCTGTGATCGCCTTTTTCGCGACCGGCATGTCGACCGCGTCGGGATCGTCGCCGTCATCGCTCGCGGCTTCGTCGCTTTCGCTCGCCTCTTCGGCCTTGGGCGCGTCCTTCTTCGTTTCGTCCTCGGGAATGCTGTTGTCGACCGCGGTGCCGTCGCTCGCCACATTGTCGAGGATGATCATCGCATCGCTCACCGATCCCGGCTGGACCTCGACCGCGTCGAGCGTCGTCGTCGATTTGGCCGTGCTGTCGCCGCCGCCGCAGGCGGCGAGGACGAGCAGGGGGAGCGAGGCGAGAAGGTTGCGGGTCATGGCAGGCTCCTAGTCTTTCGGCCCGAGCTTGTCGAGAAAGGCGGGCAAGGTCCGGGCCAGCGCCGCGTCGACGTCGGCGAAGGTCGCAGCCTTGCCGAGCGCGGCGAGGCTGGTCACCGGAAATTCAGCGATGCCGCACGGCACGATCCCGCCGAAATGCGACAGGTCGGGCGCGACGTTCAGCGAAAAGCCGTGCATCGTCACCCAGCGTTTCACGCGCACGCCGATCGCGCCGATCTTCGCCTCGCGGCCCTCCGCGTCGTCGGTCCAGATGCCGATCCGTCCCTCGGCGCGCCGCGCCTCGACGCCGAGCAGCGCGAGCGCGTCGATCACCCAGCCTTCGAGCGCCGAAACATAGGCGCGCACGTCGCGCCCGCGCCGCGTCAGGTCGAGCTGGACATAGCCGACGCGCTGCCCGGGCCCGTGATAGGTGTAGCGTCCGCCGCGTCCCGCATCGTAAACCGGGAATTGCGGGTCGAGCAGCTCGGCGGGGTCGGCGCTCGTCCCCGCGGTATAGAGCGGCGGATGTTCGAGCAGCCAGATGCGTTCGCCGGCGCCTCCGGTGTGGATCGCCGCGGCGCGCGTCTCCATGTCGGCGAGCGCCGCGTCATAGGCGGTGAGGCCGGGGCTGATCGTCCATTCGGGCGGGGAAAGGGGAGGCATGATGCCGGCTATCTGGCCCGCCGCGGCCCCGGGCGCAAGGCCCCCCGGCGCGCCGGAGCGACAGGGCTGGACAGATGCGCCGAAGATCGTCACCTTCGCCCGCAACGGGGAACCAGAAAATGACGGGGTATCAATGGTAAAATTCGATATGGGCGCGGCGTGGGACGATGCGATGACGCTGGTGCGTGCGCATCTGCCTCTGACCAGCGTTCTCGCGGGTCTCTTCTTTTTCTTGCCCGGAATAGCCGCCGCGCTTTTGGGGCCAGCACCGCTGGCGCCGCCCGGCAACGCCACCCCCGAGCAAATTAGCGCATTGTTCTGGGAACAGTTGCGCCAGCAATTGCCTTGGCTCGCGATGGTCATGGTCGCCTCGACGCTCGGATCGATCGCGATCCTGCGTTTGTGGCTCGCCCGGGCGGGAACGAGCGTCGGCGAAGCCCTCGGCTTCACATTCGCCATGATCCCCACCATGATTCTGTTGTTCCTTGTGCAAAGCGTTCTGTTCGGGATCGCCGCGCTGTTGATCATCCCGGCGATTTACCTGATCGGGCGCTTTGCCGCGGTCTATCCCCTGCTGACCGATCGCAATCTGAAGAATCCGTTCGCTGCCCTGGCGGGCAGTTGGCAACTCACGCGGGGGAATGGGTGGCGCATAGCCTTGTTCGTGGTGCTGTTTGTTATCGCGATGCTTGTCATTACGATAATCATCGGCGCGGTGACCGGCATTCTCGGTCCGCATGGCTCATTCGGCTATGTCATTGGAAGCGCGATCAACTCGGCGGTCTCCGCGGCATTCGGATTGCTCAACACCGCGGTCATCGCTTCGATTTATCGCCAACTCGCCGTGCGCACCGCGGGCGAAGTGTTCCAGTAAAATAAAACCAGCATTGGGGTCGACTGCAATGAAGTGAGAGTTGGAAGCAGGGGAAGTGACATGACGAAAATGAGTATCGGAGCGGCTTTTTCCGAAACCTTCGCGTTTCTTAAGGCCAATTGGATGCAGATGCTGATGTGGGTCGGCGGGGCGCTGATCCTCGTCGGATTGCTCGGCTATCTGGTCCTCGGATCGACCTTTTCGGCGATGGCGATGGCGCCGAACGACCCGTCGCTGATCATGGGCGCTTTCGGCAAGATCATGCTGTTCGCGCTGGTCGCCGCGGTGATCTTCTATGGCATATCGATGCTGATCTGGCGGGGCGGCATGCACCCCGGCGAGGCGCCCAATTTCGCCTGGGCGTTCCAGGCCGGCCCGGCGCTCGCCTTTGGCATGATGGTGATCATCATCGCCGCCTATATCGTCGTTTTCATCGTGATGTTCATCCTGACGCTGATCTTCGGAGCGGCGCTCGGCGGCATGGGGGGCTTGTCCCCCGCGGCGCTCGAATCGGGCGGTGCCGGAGCGATCGGCGGCGGGGCGATCCTTCTGATGATCATCCTCTATGTGGCGGTGATCGTCTTCATGCTGTGGGTGCAGGGGCGCTTCATGGTCGCCGGTCCGGTGATGGCCGAGCGGCTGACGCGCAATCCGGTCACGGGGTTGGGCGAATCGTGGCGGCTGACCGGTCCGTCGCAATGGGTGATCGTCGGCTTCTATCTGCTCTTCACGATCGGCCTGCTGGTCTATGTGATCGTCGCCGGGATGATCGTCGGCGGCATTCTCGGCGCGGTCGCGGGCGGATCGGCCGTCGGGGCGATGCTGTCGATGATCGTGATGGCGGCGCTCGTCTATCTGCCGATCATCATGATCTCCTTCTCGATGCCGGTCGGCATCTATCGCGCCATCGCGCCGCGCGCGTCGGGCGACGTCTTCGCCTGATCGTCCATAAGGACTCAGCGAAAGGGCGCTCCGGAAACGGGGCGCCCTTTTCGCGTCAGGCCCATTTCGCGAGCGGGGGCAGGCTCATCAGGATCGCGTCGATATTGCCGCCGGTTTTGAGCCCGAACAGGGTGCCGCGATCATAGACGAGGTTGAATTCGGCGTAGCGGCCGCGCCAAATGAGCTGCGCGTCGCGCTCCGCCTCGGTGAAGGGCAGGCCCATGCGGCGGCGCACGATCTGCGGAAAGATGTCGAGGAAGGCCTCGCCGACCGCCTGCGTCAGCTGGAAATTGCGGTCATATTCGGCGTCGTCGCCGCATTCGAGATGGTCGTAGAAGATGCCGCCGACGCCGCGGTGGACGCCGCGGTGGGGGATATAGAAATAATCCTCGGCCCATTTGGCATAGCGTTCGTAGACGTCGGGGCCGAAGGGCGCGCAGGCGGCGCGCAGCCGCGCGTGAAAGGCGTCGGTGTCCTCCTGGTACGGAATCGGCGGGTTGAGGTCTGCGCCGCCGCCGAACCAGCGCTTGGTCGTCGCGAGGAAGCGCGTGTTCATATGCACCGCGGGGACATGCGGGTTCGCCATATGGGCGACGAGGCTGATCCCGGTGGCGAAGAAGCTCGGGTCCTCGGCCGCGCCGTGGATCGAGGCGGCGAAATCGGGCGCGAACTGCCCGCCGACGGTCGAGACGTTGACGCCGACCTTTTCGAAGACCTGGCCCGTCATCACCCCGCGCACGCCGCCGCCGCCTTGGCCGGGGGCCAGCCCCTCGGCCTCGCGATCCCACGGCGTATAGGAAAAGCGCGCGTCGCTTCCCGCCTCGGCCTCGATCGCCTCGAATTCGGCGCAGATCCGGTCGCGGAGCGATTCGAACCAGTCGCGCGCATTCTGTTGCTGCGGGTCGAGCGTGATCATGCGGGAAAGCCTTTCGTCTGCCGGAGCGCCTCGGCGAGCGCGATGCCAGCCGCGACCGCGACATTCAAGGACCGAAAGCCGGGCTGCATCGGAATCGCGACCCGCGCGGCGGCCGCGTCGTGGACATGGCGCGGAACGCCCGCGCTCTCCGAGCCGAACAGCAGGACGTCGCCCGCGCCGAACGCGAAATCGGGCAGCGGCGTCGCGCCCGCGGTGGTCAGCAGCACGATGCGCTGTCCGCCGATTTGCGCCCATTGGCGAAAGGCGTCCCAGCCCGGATGCCGCCGGACATTGGCGCGCACGGCATAATCCATTCCCGCGCGCTTGAGCGCAGCGTCGCCGAACGGAAAACCGCAGGGCTCGATGATGTGCGCCGGCGCGCCGAAACAGGCGGCGGTGCGCAGGATCGTGCCGACATTCCCGGCGATGTCGGGTTGAAACAGGGCGATTTCCATCGCGCCGCCATAATGCCGAAGGTGCCGCGAATCGAGAGGCTTGGCCGCGACGGGGCGGCCGGGTGACGCAAGCGGAAATTGCCTGTTGGCAAGCCCGGACTGTGCGGCTATCAGGCCCGCAATTCCCGGAGGGGCCGCCGGGTTGTGCGCTTTCGTGCGCGTGCAACAGGGGCGGCCATAACTTCGAGAACTATTGTAGTTCACCCATGCAAGGGCAGTCGAATGGCCAGTGAAACTGAACTCAACGCCGGTATCGAAGATGGCGTACGCCGCCGGGATTTCATCAATATTGCGGCGGTGAGTTTCGCTGGTGTCGGTGCGGTCGCGGTGGTGCTGCCGCTCGTGAACCAGATGAATCCGTCGGGGGACGTGCTCGCGCTGTCGTCGACCGAAATCGACATTTCGGCGATCCAAGCCGGGCAGGCGATCAAGACGAGCTGGCGCAAGCAGCCGGTGTTCGTCCGCAACCTGACCCCCGCCGAAATCGCCGAGGCGAAGAAGGTGCCGCTTTCGGACCTGCGCGATCCGCAGACGATCGACGAGCGCACCAAGCCCGGCAAGGAAAACTGGCTGATCACGCTCGGCGTCTGCACCCACCTCGGCTGCGTGCCGCTCGGCGCCGCGGAGGGCGAGAATCGCGGCGACTTCGGCGGTTATTTCTGCCCGTGCCACGGGTCGCATTACGACACCGCAGCGCGCATCCGTAAAGGTCCGGCGCCGACCAATCTGGTCGTGCCGCCCTATGAATTCACCAGCGACACCGTCGTGACGATCGGCTGAGGAGCGAGATAAGATGAGCTTTCCCTGGGCCAAACCCTATGAGCCGCAGCATCCGCTGATGAAGTGGATGGACGAGAAGCTGCCGATCCCGCGCCTCGTCTACAATGCGACCGGACCCGGCTATCCGGTCCCGCGCAACCTCAATTATTTCTGGAACTTCGGCGTCCTCGCGGGCGCTGCGCTGGTGATCCAGATCGTCACCGGCATCGTGCTCGCGATGCACTATGCCGCGAACGCCGGCGTCGCCTTCAACTCGGTCGAGCATATCATGCGCGACGTGAACGCCGGCTGGTTCATCCGCTACGCGCATATGAACGGCGCGAGCATGTTCTTCATCGTCGTCTATCTGCACATCTTCCGCGGCCTTTATTACGGCTCGTACAAGGCGCCGCGCGAAATGGTGTGGCTGCTCGGCGTCGTGATCTTCCTCCTGATGATGGCGACCGCCTTCATGGGCTATGTGCTGCCGTGGGGCCAGATGAGCTTCTGGGGCGCGCAGGTGATCACCGGCTTCTTCTCGGCGATCCCGGTCGTCGGCGAGCCGATCCGCGTGTGGCTGCTCGGCGGTTTCGCGCCCGACAACGCCGCGCTCAACCGCTTCTTCTCGCTGCACTATCTGCTGCCGTTCGTGATCGCGGGTGTCATCATCCTGCACATCTGGGCGCTGCACATTCCGGGTTCGTCGAACCCGACGGGCATCGAGGTGAAGGACGAACAGGATACCGTCCCGTTCCATCCCTATTACACCGCGAAGGACGGTTTCGGCGTCGGCGTCTTCCTGCTCGTGTTCGCCGCGTTGACCTTCTTCACGCCGAACCTGCTCGGCCACGCCGACAATTATATCGCGGCGAACCCGCTCTCGACGCCTGCGCATATCGTGCCCGAATGGTATTTCTGGCCCTTCTACGCGATCCTGCGCGCCTTCACCTTCAACTTCCTGTGGATCGACGCGAAGCTGTGGGGCGTCATCGCGATGTTCGCTTCGATCGCGCTGCTGTTCTTCCTGCCCTGGCTCGACAGCTCGCCGGTGAAGTCGTCGAACTATCGTCCGCTCTATCGCATCTTCTTCTGGGTGCTCGTGGCCGACGTGCTGCTGCTCGGCGTCTGCGGCAAGATGCCCGCCGAACAGCCGTGGGTTATCCTCAGCCAGATCGGTGCGGCTTATTATTTCGCGCACTTCCTGATCATTCTGCCGATCGTCTCGCGGATCGAGCGTCCGCTGCCGATGCCGAATTCGATCACCGAGGCGGTTCTCGCCAAGCACGCCGACAAATCGTCGGAAGCCACGGCCTGAGCGCCGGACTTTAATAGGAGCTGATACAGCCATGGTTCGTCCGCTCGGTTTTCTCGTCGGTCTCGGTTTCATTGCCGCGCTGGTGTTCGCGATCTTCACGACACCGCTCAACAATGAACCCAATGCCGCGCACGAGTTCCACAAGCATCCCAAGCATCTGAAGCTCGCGAGCGACGGGCTGATGCCGCATTGGGACATCGCGCAGCTGCAACGCGGCATGCAGGTGTATAAGGAGGTCTGTTCGGCCTGCCACAGCCTGAACCTCGTCGCTTTCCGCAACATTCAGGATCTCGGCTATACCGAAGGCCAGGTGAAGACCTTCGCCAAGGGCTTCCAGGTGCCGTCGATCAACCCCGACACCGGCGAGCCGGCGACGCGCGACGGCCTGCCGTCGGATCATTTCCCGGCGCCCTATGCGAATGAAGTCGCGGCGCGCGCGGCGAACAACAACGCGCTGCCGCCCGACCTGTCGCTGATCACCAAGGCGCGCGAAGGCGGGAAGGACTATGTCTATTCGCTGCTGACCGGCTACCAGAATCCGCCGGCGAACCTGCCGAAGGAACTCCAGCCGGGCACGGGGCTGCACTACAACCCCTATTTCGCGAACCTGAACCTCGCGATGGTGAAGCCGCTGTCGGACGGACAGGTGACCTATGCCGACGGCACCAAGGCCACCGTCGACCAGATGGCGAAGGACGTCAGCGCCTTCCTCGTCTGGACCGCCGAGCCCAAGCTGGTGAAGCGTGTGCAGGTCGGCTGGGCCGTGATCGGTTTCCTGCTGATCTTCACGGTGCTGACCTATCTGTCGTACCGGAACATCTGGGCCGACAAGAAGCATTGATGAGCGGGGGAGGGCGACCTTTATGATCGCCCTTCCGCCGCAACCCGACCTCGACCTCGCGTCGCTGGTCCGCACGATCCCGGACTTTCCGAAGCCGGGGATCCAGTTTCGCGATATTACGACGTTGATCGGCGACGCAGCCGGTTTCAGCGAGAGCGTGCGCCGGCTGAGCGCGCGCGCCGCAACATATCGTCCCGACCTGATCGTCGCGGTCGAGGCGCGCGGCTTTCTGTTCGGCGCCGCGATGGCGACGGCGATGGGGCTCGGCGTCGTTCCGGTGCGCAAGGCGGGCAAGCTGCCCGGCGTTACGATCGGCGTCGATTACGAACTCGAATATGGCGCCGACCGCCTCGAGCTTCACGAAGGCGCCGTGCTGCCGGGGCACCGCGTCATCCTGATCGACGATCTGCTCGCGACCGGCGGCACCATCCTCGCCACCGCGGCCCTGATGCGGAGCGCCGGCGCCGAAGTGGCGGCGGCGCTGTTCGTGATCGACCTGCCCGATCTCGGCGGATCGCGGCGGCTGGAGGATGCGGGCCTCGCCTGCGAAACGCTGATCGCCTTCGACGGCGATTAATCGCCTGTCATTGCCGCCAAGGCCCGCTTTGGGGTGGTGAGCGGACGTTGCCTATAACCGTCGCCCCCGCGAAGGCGGGGGCCGCCAGCGGCCTTAATCAGCGGTGCCCGCGTAAACCGACAGCGGCCCCCGCCTTCGCGGGGGCGACGGCTAGTTTCGGCCGCTTCCCGCCGTTCTCCCACGCAAAGAAAAAGCCCGCGCCGAAGCGCGGGCTATCGCCCCCGTGGCAAACGGGTTGTCGTCAGAAGGGCAGCCAATTCTGTTTCTTGCGGAACTTCATATAGCCGACGTTGGCGCCGAGCCGCGCGCCGACGCCGACGCGGATCGGAATCAGCACGACATCGCCGCGGCGCAGGTAGCTCGCGTTGAAGCCGCCGACCAGATAGGCGGCGCCTTCGCCCGCCGGATAGCGCTTGTAGAGATCCTCGCTGTCGAAGAGATTATAGACGAGGATGAAGGTGTTGCCCGCATTGGCGCCCGCGTCGAAACCGATCGACGGTCCCGTCCAGTAAGCGGGAAGTTCGCCCTCGACCTTGTGATGGAGCGTGCCCGATCCATAGCGCAGGCCGAACACCAGCGCCCCGCCGGCTTCGCGCCCGACGATATAGGCGTTGGGCTCGCCCTGTTCCTTGAGAATGTCCTCGATCAGTCCCGCCAGGCCCTGTGCGCCCTTGCCGAAGATGCCCTCGGCGGCGCCGATCAAATCGTCCTTCTTGTAGGTCGAGCTGTCGTCGGCGGCGACGTCGGTGGCGGTCATCTCGGCGGGCGCGCCGGGGGCCGCCGTGCTATTGTCGACCGGCACTTCGCTCGTCTGCTGATCGCCGGTCGCGAGGTCGCTGTCGTAGGATGATCCGTCGGTCGTGGTGGTCGTCACCGGCGGGGGTGCGGGATTGTCGAGATCGGAATCGATCTGGGTGTTGCTCGGGTCGATCTCGCGCATCTGCGCCGCCGCGGGCAGCGGCGTCAGCGCGAGGCCGAGCGATGCCAGGGCCGCAAAAGCCAGGCTGGTGAACGTCTTCCGCATATTGGACCCCCAAAAATCGAACCGCGCCGCTCGCGCGAAACCTGCGTTAATCATGACTCGCTTTGGCGCGCGGGCAATGAACGGGCGATGACCCGAGTCGAATTTGCGCCGGGTCGAATCATTCGCACGGTGAAATCGCCGCGGCGGCACGAAAAAAGCACAATCTTTGGCGTTGCGGGGCGCGAAGCGCATGGCTATAGCGACCCGCCTAGGCCAGACTGCCGTTAGCGCGGCAGACCATGCGGAGACGTGGGTGAGTGGCTGAAACCAACGGTTTGCTAAACCGTCGTACTGGTAAATCCGGTACCGAGGGTTCGAATCCCTCCGTCTCCGCCACCCTTTCTCTAGGGCATTGAAATCAAAAAATTGTTGGAAAACCAAAGGCTACGATAGTAGCTGCGCTACAATGTCTGCTACAAAATCGAAGTATGGGCAAGCGATGCAGCGGGTTGCAACACATCTTTATCGCCGTCACGGCCGCTACACATTCCGGCGCGCCATACCCAAGGATGTCCAGGCTGCTTGCGGCATGACGGAATATGTTCGGAGCCTTGGTGACGTGACTGACACACGTGCTCGTGCTCTCGCGACCGTTCATGCGGAGTTTTGCGATCGAATGATTCGTCAGGCGCGTGCAAGCACGGGGCGCGACACGGCTTCTCATGATGACATTTTCAGGACCGCGCACATTCCCGATCAGGAGGAGATCGAAAGGGCTGTCCGTGCCTGGATTGTGGAGTTTGAGGATAGGTCCTCCGCTGACCCACTAGTCGGCGGCATTGCGGTGAGAAACCGATCGCGCGAACTGGACGTTGCTGAGGGCGAGATCGTCCGTGTCATGTCTAGCGGGTCGGGCGAACCGCCTATCAGCACTCAATGGATTGCCGACGCGATCATACAGCGCAATGCATGGGCTATGCCTCGTAATGGACGGCTAGAGGCCTTCCTGATGGATCGTGTGGCACGCGGCCAACGCGAGCTGGTGTCACGAGAGCGGGCGGAGATCACGTGGTCATCAACCGTCGGGCCGACCCATCGCATTTTTGCTCCCGAGGAGTTCGCAAAGGACCGCGCGCGCCCGCAGCCGTCGAAGAACCCCCAGGCAAAGTTATCGCTTTCCGAGATAGTGGACAGGTGGGCTGCCGCGCGGAAACCGCGCTCAAAGACAGAGCGGAAGGCGAGGGTCGTAATTGCAGAATTTGATGCTCTGACTGGTGGTGCTCGAATTGGCGCGATTACGTCGGATCATGTCCAAGCATATAAAGAGAAGCTCGTTGCGTCGGGTCGCGCGGGGACGACGGGAAACAACCTTCTCAACCTACTACGCGCCGTTATCCGCTTCGCGAAAGAATGTAAGTTCATCAATGTCGATCCCTGTGAAGGGATTGCTATCAAGGCCGACAAGAAGAAGGCAAAGGCC
Organism: uncultured Sphingopyxis sp.; assembly: GCF_900078365.1. Classification (NCBI taxonomy): domain Bacteria; kingdom Pseudomonadati; phylum Pseudomonadota; class Alphaproteobacteria; order Sphingomonadales; family Sphingopyxidaceae; genus Sphingopyxis; species uncultured Sphingopyxis sp. The sequence continues at coordinate 2,216,008 of NZ_LT598653.1, read as the reverse complement.
CGGATCACATACGATCGAGACTGCCTGACAGCTCTATTTGGCACGTCGGTTTGGTCGTCAGGAAATCGGCCCGTTGGTGGACGCGGCGAGGCAGCTTATTGGCTGCCCCTATTGGCTCTCTACACAGGTGCGCGGCTTGAAGAGCTAGGCCAGCTACGTCTAATCGACATTACGTCAGAAGCCTATGTCGATGCCGACGACGCAGACGCCACGGCGACCGTGATTCGCATTGTCGAAGATGAAGCCGATGGCCTAAAACTTAAGAACGCCGGAAGTGTTCGGCGGGTGCCTGTGCATCCAGAGCTGGTCAGATTGGGGTTCCTGAACTACGTTGACCAGCTTCGGGCGACGGGAGCAAAACGAGTGTTCCCGCACCTGCGGCCCGACCGCGATGGCGTCCTAACAGCATCATGGTCGAAATGGTTTGGTCGGTGGCTGCGGAAGGAAGCTGAGATCACGGATCGTCGGATCACCTTCCATTCGTTTCGCCACAGCTTCAAACACTATGCCCGCCAACTGGGTCTAGCGCCGGACGTGCAGAACGAGATCACCGGCCATGAGACCGGCGATATCGCCGATACTTACGGCGGGCTATCATATCCACTTCTACCATTGGTTCAGGCGATCGAGCGTTATCGCGTTCCTGGCTTTGTTCTTCCGCCGCCTCCGCAGGCAATGCCAAACAGGCCCTACACATAGGCGTGCCGGTTTTCGGGAAAAGTGCAGCGGCGTTGCAACGGGTTGCATCAAGGGAAGCGGCGAGCAGGCGCGCGGTAAACTGGAAATTTAGGGCCTATCATGCAACCCGTTGCAATTCGACGGGGGATAAGATGCCGCTGACATTCAACATGCTACTTCGCGATGAGGGGATTGATCCGACGAACGTGCGGCTCCTGCGACATCAACAAGTCAGCAAGACCGGCCTTACGCCCTACGCGATATGGCGCGACGATCCGGCCGAGTTGGAGCGATACCAAAGCGCCCAGCCGTCCGATCGAAGGCATTATTTTAGGGGGAAATACTGGGCAGGCTTTGTGGTGCCTCCTGACGGTAGCACACTTTTCGTGGGGCTGTATGAGCTGTTTGGCTATGCCGATGTAGCGCCGGACTGGATCGACCCGCTTCACCGGCATACGTCCGCCCAGATTGGGCGCGAACTCGACATATACGAGTATTCGCGGTTGCCCAATTTTGACCGATACAGCGGCTGCCTAAAGATCGCATGGGGCGACGGGAAGCGGAGCTGGAACCAACGTGCCCACCAACAGGAAAAGTCTATCGTCGAACTGACCCAAGCCTTCAAAGAGCCGGAATTTCCGGGGTTCACGAGCTTCATCTGCAATCTTGGGGCTTTGCCGAATATACCCGCGTCGTGGATTGCTGCCCTTTCGGCCGTGCGCGGCGTATATTTGCTGACCTGCCCGCGAACTCGGGAGCAATATGTTGGGTCAGCCTATGGCGCGTCGGGTTTTTGGGCGCGCTGGCAGTCGTATCTTGCCACGGGTCACGGCGGCAACGAGGGACTTCGCAGCCGCGATCCATCGGACTATCAGATCAGCGTTCTCGAGGTCGCGGGTTCTGGCGCATCTGCGAACGATGTGATCGCGATGGAGAACATGTGGAAGGCCAAGCTCCAGAGCCGTGAGATGGGCCTCAATCGCAACTAGGGGGACTGCTTGTGAACAAATCCACTGCACACCGCCAGGAACATGTCGAAGACCCGATTTTGGAGGTTCTCGAACACGGTCGAACGATGACGACAATTGAGGTGACGAACGCTACCAAAGCAAAACTCGACCTTGATCCGGCCGACCTCGCGCGGGCGAACAAACGCCCGAATGAAGCGGTGATCGATCAGATTATTGCCAATGCGCTCCAGGAACGCCGAAACCTTTGCAAGAATGGATTGATACAACGCGTCGGGATCGGCGAGTTCCGGATTACGCAGAAGGGAAGGGCGCATTTAGCCGATCGCCGGGAAAAGCTCGCTCTTTTGGACAAGCTCTGGGATCAGATGGGAATTGGTGACGACTTGGACTAGAACGCCGCCCGCGCTTGTGTAGATAAGGCCCTCGCAATGAGAGGGAAAAATGCCAAAACTTACCCAGCAGGAACTCGAACGCCATCTTTGGGGGGCGGCGGACATCCTTCGCGGCACCGTCGATGCCGCAGATTACAAGCAATATATCTTCGGCCTGCTCTTTTATAAGCGCCTCTGTGACGTGTGGGACGAGGAGTTTGAAGCTCTGCTGGCCGAGACGGGTGACCGCAATGAAGCCGCTGATCCGGACGAGCATCGCTTCCACATCCCACAAGAGCATCGCTGGGAAGCGGTGCGGCAGCACGCGACGCAGATCGGTCAGCGGCTGAACAATGCACTGGCGGCCATCGAAGACGCCAACCTGCGCCTGCGAGGGGTGTTCGGCGATGTGGACTTCGCCAATCAGGATCGCTTTTCCGATGCTTTGCTGGAAAAGCTGCTCGCCCATTTCGAGAAGCACCGGCTGCGCAACGCCGATGTGCCCGCCGACATGCTCGGCGATGCCTACCTCTACCTAATCAAGATGTTCGCGGAGGGCGCGGGCAAGAAGGGCGGGGAGTTTTATACCCCGCGCCAGATCGTCCGTCTGATGGTCGAAATACTGGAACCGCGTCCCGGCATGTCGATCTATGACCCTACCTGCGGCTCTGGCGGTATGTTGCTGGAGGCGGTGCAATATTTGAAGGACCGGGGTGAGGATGCCCGCACCCTGTCGCTCTATGGGCAGGAAAAGAACTTCGCAACCTGGGGCATCGCCGAGATCAACCTGTTCCTGCATAATGTGGACGATGCCTTCATAGCCAAGGGCGACACGATCCTGTCGCCCAAGCGATATGATTCAAAGGCGCGCGAGTTCGTCGAGGGCATCGGAGCCTATGACCGGGTGCTGGCGAACCCACCATTCTCGGAAAAGGTATGGGGCTACGATGTCTGGCAGAACGGAGATCCGTTCGGTCGCGATACCTATGGCTGCCCGCCCAAGGGCTATGGCGATCTTGCCTTCGTCCAGCACATGCTCGCCAGCCTGAAAGATGACGGGATGCTGGCGGTGGTGGTGCCGCACGGCGTCCTGTTCCGTGGCGGGGCCGAGGGGCGGATCAGGGAGGCCATGCTGGCCGCAGACGTCATCGAGGCGGTCGTGGGCCTTGCCCCTAATCTGTTCTACGGAGCGGGCATCCCTGCCGCCCTGCTGGTCTGCCGCAAGAAGAAGCCTGCCGAGCGGCGCGGCAAGGTGCTGATCGTCAACGGCGATGCTACCTTCCAGCCGGGCAAGGCGCAGAACTTCTTGACCGACGATCACGTCCGCACGCTGGCCGAACCCGTCCACACCTTCGCCGATGTCGAAAAGCTGGCCCGCGTGGTGCCGGTGGACGAGATCGCCGCCAACGGCCACAACCTCAACATCAGCCGTTATGTGCAGACCGGCGCGGATGCCGAGGCCGTCGATGTCGCGGCGGAAGTCGCCAAGCTGCAAGAGCTGATCACCAAGCGCAATGAGGCAGAAGCCGTGATGTTCGGCCACCTCAAGAGGCTTGGCTATGTCGTGTGATGTGGCGGAAGTGGACCGGGATGTTGACGGGTTCCCCGATGCCTGGCGCTCGCTGCGTCTCGGTGACGTAGCGCGTTTGGGCGGTGGCACCACGCCAGCACGGGGCGAAGCCGAGTATTGGGATGGAGCATCGGTTCCGTGGGTGACGCCTTCGGACATCACGTCGCTACCAACCGGCGTCAGCACCATCGCCAGCACTGAAAGGATGGTGTCAGACAGGGCGTTGGCAGAGTGCTCATTGCCGTTGAACCCGCCCGGCACCGTGCTGATGACTTCGCGGGCGACGATTGGTTTCGCGGCCATCAACTCCGTCCCCATGACGACAAATCAGGGTTTCATCACCTTCACAACGGGTCGTGACCTTGACGCTGCGTTTCTGTTGCAGTGGCTGATCGCACAGCGACCCAACCTTGTCGCGGCGGCGGGTGGCAGCACGTTCAAAGAACTTAGTCGCGGCACGGCGAAGTTGCTGCCTATCGACCTCCCACCCCTCGACGAGCAGCGGCGGATCGCCGAGGTGTTGCAGTCGGTAGATGAGGCGATTACGACAGCGCAAGCCGCGCTTACGGCAAACGAATCCGTTCACAGGTTGCTGCTGGATGCTCTGTTCGGCATCTGCTTTTCAGCCAAGGACAGCGGTAAGGCGGCAACCATTGGGCAGGTTTGTGAGCGGGTGACCTACGGGTTCACCAATCCGATGCCGACGACTGATGAAGGGCCGTGGATGCTGACCGCCGCCAATGTGCGACACGGTTGGATTGACTACAACTCGGCCCGACACACTTCACCGGCAGCCTACTCCAACGACATATCTGACAAGAGCAGGCCACCTGTTGGCGCGGTGTTGGTGACAAAGGACGGCACACTGGGGCGGGTCGCTCGGGTGGACCGGGGCGACGTGTGCATCAACCAATCCGTCGCCGTTCTCATTCCGAGCGCAAAAGAGATCGACGGCAGCTTCCTGTCATACCTGCTTCAATGCCCGACTGGCCAAGAACGGATGCTTGCGGACAGTGGCGGCAGTTCGGTGAAGCACATCTACATCTCGAAGCTCGCGGAGTTGCCATTCGCGCTGCCACCAATGGATGTTCAGCAAGAACGGACAGTTCTCGCAAAGGAAAGCGAACATGCGGTTCGGGAGCAAGCCAGCGCAGTTGAGGCGCTATCAGTTCTCAAATCCGAACTCATGTCCGATCTTCTCTCCGGTCGCGTGCGGGTGCCTGCGTGAGCGAATACCGCCTCGCCGAGAAGCCCGCGCTCGATGCGCTGGTCGCGATGGGCTGGCAGGTGCTGTCCACGGCACAGGCGCTGGTGATGCGCGAGGAGGAGAACCGGGTCATTCTGAAGCCTGTGCTGATTGAGGCCCTGCGCACTCTCAACAGCATCGGCGCGGAAGATGCTGAGGCGATCTATAGCGACCTGTCCACCCTGTCCGACAACGAGGAGTGGCAGCGCAAGCTGCGCGGAGGCTATTCTCGCCGACTGTCCGGTGAGAACCGTGACCGCCCCATTACACTGATCGACTTCAAAAACCCCAGCCGTAACGTCTTCCATGTGACCAACCAGTTTCGCGTCGCCGCGCAGCGCCCGCGTATCCCGGACGTGGTGCTGTTCGTGAATGGCATCCCGCTGGTGGTGATCGAGGCCAAATCCCCCTTGAAGGCTACGGCAAAGGCCGAGGAAGCCTTTGAGCAGATCAAGCAGTATGAGCGGGACATCCCCCGGCTGTTCTACCCGAACGCCTTCAACCTCGTCACTGATGGCATGGCGACGCTCTACGGCGCGACGGGCGCGCCCTCACAGTTCTATGCCCCTTGGCCCGATGCTTGGCCGCGCCATCGTGATGACTTCCCCGACGATCTCGCCAAAGACCTTTGGTGCCTATGTGAGCCGTCGCGCCTGCTCGACCTGCTGGCCCACTTCATCGTGTTCGAGATCGACCCGGAAACGGGGCGAAAGATCAAGAAGGTCTGCCGCTATCAGCAATTCCGCGCGGTCAACAAGGCCGTGCAACGGGTTGCAACGGGCGCGCACCGCAAGGGCCTGATCTGGCACACGCAGGGTTCGGGCAAGAGCCTGACCATGGTGTTCCTCGCCCTGAAGTTGAAAACGCACCTGACGCTCGACGCGCCGACGCTTGCTAACCCCAACATCCTTGTCCTCACCGACCGGATCGACCTCGACGACCAGATCAGCAAAACCTTCGTCGCCTGCGGCCTGCCCAACCCCACTCAATGCGGATCGGTCGCGGCGCTGCGCGAAGCGGTAAACCGGGGCGGCAACGGGCAAATACTGCTGTCCACCATCTTCAAGTTCGCCGGATCGAAAGACCCGATCCCGAATAGCACCAACTGGATCGTGTTGGTGGATGAGTGCCACCGCACCCAGGAAAAGGACTTGGGCGCGTTCCTGCAAGCGACCTTGCCGGATGCCCATTTCTATGGCTTTACCGGCACCCCGATCAAATCGACGGACAAGGACACCTATGCCCGGTTCAGCATCGCCGGGGAAGGATACCTCGACAAATACGGCATCGACGACGCCGTGCGCGATGGTGCGACCGTGCCGATCCTCTATGAAGGCCGTAAAGCCGACTGGGCGATCAATGAGGCCGAGATCGACATCCTTTTCGACCGCTGGTTCGTGGACCTGCCTGACGACAAGCGCGAGGAACTGAAGCGCAAGGGCCTGACCCTCGCCACCATCGCCAAGCACCCGGAACGCATCCGCCTGATCGCCATGGACATCTGGGAGCATTTCAAGGCCGTCTGCCAGCCGGATGGCTTCAAGGCGCAGATTGTCGCGGTGGATCGGGAAGCCGTGATCCTCTACCGCGCTGTGCTCTCTACCGTCATCGCCGCCGATCTGGTGCGCGGCGGCATGGATGCCCAGGAGGCACAGGCCAAGGCTGACGCCATGATCGCGTGCGTCTATTCCAAGAGCCAAGAAGACAACAAGCCAAGCGAGAACCCGGACGTCTCCGCATTGCGCGCGGGGCTGGAGGCACATTACCTCGACGATGTCGCTGAGAAGGACATCAAGAAGCGGTTCAAGGCGTTCGGGCAAGACCCGCAGTTCTTGATCGTCTGCGACAAGCTGCTGACCGGCTTCGACGCTCCGCTGGAGCATGTCATGTATCTCGACAAGCCGTTGAAGGAGCACAACCTGCTCCAAGCCATCGCCCGGACCAATCGCACCTGCACGATCAAGCTGCCTAACGGCGGAGAGATCGAGAAGCCCAACGGGCGGATTGTCGATTATATCGGGGTGACCAATCATCTCGACGAGGCGCTGCAATCCTATCGCGCCGAGGATGTCGAAAACGCGATGCGTGACATCGCCATCCTGCGTAACGACCTCAAGGAAGCCCATGCCCGCTACCGCACCCATAAACGCGCCATGGGACTTGACGGGCTGGACGAGAAAGCCGCCGCCTATGCGGCCGCCAAGCTGGCAGCCGGGGGGCAGGAGGATGACTGGTTCGACCTCCAGCGGTTCGCCCGGATTTTCATCAAGGTCTATGCTGACCTCTCGCCTGATCCCGCAATCCTGGACTTCACCGCTGAGGTGAAATGGGCATCCGCCTTCCTGCGGTTGGCGACACAGGCCATCGCCAAGGACGAGAGCCTCGACCATCGGAGCTATTCCGCCAAGATCAGGGAGATGCTTGAAACGCATGTCCATGTGACGGGCCTCTCCACGACCATCCGCTTGCGCAACATCACCGATCCAGTGTTCGCCGACGACTTTGCCATTGAGGGCAAGGACGAACTGGAACTGCAAGAAGCGTTCGTTCGCAAATCAGCCGAGCTTCGCCGCGTCACCCGCGAGTTGGTGGACAAGAACCCGGCGCAATATGGCCGCTTCTCCGAGCGGGTGCTGGAGATCATCCGCCGCTTCGAGGAAAGGCAGGTCGCCGCAGCCGATGGCTTGCGTGAGTTTGAGGGGCTGACCGGAGATATCGAAGCCGAACAGGGTGCGCACGCCGAACTTGGGATGGACGAGAACGCCTTTTCGATCCTGCGTATCATTGAGGCGATCGTGCCCGATGCCGATCATGGCACCTTGCAGGAGGCAGCCATCGCCATCGGTGCGATCTATTCCGATGCCGCTACTACACAGCCCGCCTTCGCTCACATGGAAGCCTATCTCCGGTCGCTGCGGCAGCAGGTGCGGCGCATCCTGACCGATCACGGTATCGGCGAGACAAAGACTATACGCGAGAAGGTCGAGGAGTTTGCCGTCCATGCCTATGGGAGCGGAGCCTGATGCCGACGCTCCAGATTGGCCGGAAAGAAATAGCCTATGAGCTTCGCCGGTCGGCGACAGCGTCGGAGCGCCGCATCACAGTGACGCCGGGCCATGTCGAGGTGTTGGCGCTCACAAGCGACAACGAGGACGATGTAGCGGGCTTCCTTGACCGTAAACGAGAATGGCTCTTTAACACCGTGCGCGACATGGAACGCATCGTGGGGAACCGTCATTCGGTGCCGCGTTTCATCACCGGATCGAAGATACCTTTTCGCGGCCGCAATTTGTCGCTGACCGTCCGACGAACCGATGCGGAGCGAGTCATTATTACCTATCGCAACGGTTTTACCGTCGACTTGCCTTTCTGGGTTGATGGAAATGCGGATCGCCTCGTCGCAACAGAGCTGAAACTTTGGCTGAAGCAACGGGCCCGCATCGACGTGGCGGGGATCCTGTCTGATTATAAGCAACGCATTGGCTTCATTCCCCGCTCCATTCGCGTCGCGAGCCTAAGCGGGGGATGGGGCGCAATCGGGCCTGAAGGCAATATTCTGATTAATTGGGAGCTGATCCTCGCTCCGAAGCGCGTGCTTGAATATGTAGTAATCCATGAGCTTGCGCATTTGAGATACCGATCTCACGGACGAGCTTTTTGGGCGCTCGTAGGCAAAATAATGCCCGATTACGCTGAAGCGAAGCGATGGCTTGAGGTGAATCAGAGTAAGATAAGTGCTAGTTTTCTTGAGGTGAACTGATGAAGATTGAAGATGCGAAAGATCGCCTTCGTGAGATTTACATCGGCTACGGATTTGAAGAGCGACCGATGGCCAAGGGAGAGCTTTGCTTCTTTGATAAGCGGCGAGACTATCCGGTCCTAGCAATAAGTGCCGATGAGATTAAGGAATTTGCCGAGGTCGCTGACGATCTTGCCGCCATCGAAATCGGCCCGGTCGAGACTTGCGTCTTAGGTCCCAGTTTACGCGAGCAATGGTTAGAACCTTTGGACGCTTACCGAGGACCGATTTTCGGCTTCGCAGAGCGCGAACGGACCATCCGCTTTGGGGATGGCCAAGCCGGAAACCCGTTTATCGAAATCGGTGCGCCGAGCGCCCTGTTTCGGAATTTTTATCGCGACAAAGGTCAGCAGTTTCCGTTCTTCCAAGAACGCCTAATGCGCCGCATCGGCATTGCGAGGAGTGGCTCGACTGACATGTTTCGAGGGATGCTCACTGTTCGGGTGTGCAATCTCACAGAAAACTGGGATGCGGCATCTCTCGAAAGAAGCCAAGAGATGATCGAAAGTTGCCTTTTTGATCTAACATACCTCAAGAATATGGCTTTAAGTTTGAGATCTAGCTGGCCGATGACGATGGCCGAGCGTCGTCGGGAACGTCAGTTGCGCTTCGATCGATTAGTATCAGGAGACGAGTTTCCATTAAAAAATGTCGTCTATGATGGAGCTGTAACGAAGTTTTACCAGAGAGCTGTATCATCTGATGACGCATACACGTCGTTCATTTCATTTTATCACATATTAGAATACTATTTCGTTTCTGTATCCGACAACAGGTTGTATAATCGACTGGAACGGATCGTAAATGACCCGGCTTTTTCAGCACGTCAAAAACAGCTCGACAGAATTATTGCATCGGTGGATGAGCATGGTCGTGAAAGTGACGAGACCGAAATGCTAAAGGGCGTTTTGCTGGAGTTTGTAGACGAGGGTGATCTTTTGCGGTTTATTGAGAAGTATGAGGATCGGCCTGCGTCCAAAATATATACGGAAAAAACTACCTGTTTTGGATATGAGATCGATAAAATGAACCTCAAAGCGGGCCATATTTTTGGCCCGATCGCCAAGCGAATAAAGACCATCCGCAACGCACTCGTCCATTCTTCTGATCGCTATGAACGCAAGGAGCGATATGTGCCGGGCGAAGAGGCGTCCCGCGTGTTGATGCGGGAACTCCCACTTCTTCGGTTTCTTGCAGAGAAGGTAATCATTGCAACGGCAAGGATCGGTTGAACCAAGGCGTAATTGAGCGGCGGGCTTAAGTCGGAAATGGGAATTTATCGCCGGCATTATTGCACTAGCGGTGCGCGTGTTTGTCCGCGCCCCACATCTTGTAACTTATGGGGCATGGCAAATTTCCAAGTTCACCTGCCCCAAAAGATAAAGATTGCACTTTTGGGTAATGCCCATAAAGGCAGGGTATCTTTTGGGTGGGCGAGGAAATGAATGAGCCGCATCGCATATTTTCGGGTGTCTACAGGCGGGCAGAGCATTGAAGCGCAGCGCCGGGCGTTGGCCGGTCCATTTGACCGTGAGTTTTCTGACGAAGGCGTCAGTGGTTCGACCTTGGCAGCTTCGAGGCCGGGCTTCTCCAAGCTTCTCTCATACGTGCGCGATGGCGACACGATCTGCGTCTACGCGCTTGACAGGCTGGGCCGTGATGCACTCGATGTCCAATCCACGGTGCGCCACCTAATCGAACAGGGAGTTGTGCTCGATGTCGTTGGGCTTGGTCCGATCGGCAAGGGGGTTGGTGAACTGATCGTGGCGGTCCTCGCGCAAATCGCCGACATGGAGCGGCAACGGATCAAGGAGCGATGCGATGCGGGCCGATCAGCGGCTCGCGACGCTCTCGCAAAGACGGGAAAGACCCATAGAGGGAAGGCCAGCTTGGGTCGCCCTCGCGCCGTAGACCCGGAACGCGTCCGTGCATGGCGGACGGCGAATAATGCAAGTATCAAGGAAACGATGATGCACTTTAATATTTCAAAGAACACCGTTTCGCGCTGCTGCGCTACGACCTGAATTTTCTCCAATTGTTGGATGATGCGGCTGCGATCGCGCGCTCGCAATCATCCAGTGCAAATTCTGTTGGACCTGATCCCAGCCCGACCACCAGCCCCAGGCATTGCCCTTTTCTCGAATGTGAGTGGCAACCTCGTCCAGCTCGCAGAGGCTCGCGTGCATGATGTTCGTGCCGATTTTGATGCACCAATTATCCACCTTTGCCCTCGCGATGTAAGCGCGCGGGGCAACACCATCGACGAGCCGGTAATTTACACCAAGGAACTCGAACTCATCGGTAACGTCGCGGCAGATTGTGTCGCGAAGATTGAAGGGGCCAGCGCCGTGGGCCGCGAAGGCTCCACGGACAAGGTCGGCGATCTCTTCTGCGCGATGTCGAGGCACAAGCATCCCGACATTGTCCGACCAGACGAATACCGGACATTCCTCGAAGACAGCGGCGCTGCGAAGGATGTCCGCCATCACTGACCGGCCCCCACCGAGTGGTCCGGGTGGATTGTTAGTGCATTGACGCCTCCCTCGCCGGTGTTGGCCGTAGGTGGAGCGAAGCGGAACCGGAGGGCAACACTGGCGAGGGAACGGCCTCCGGGGCCGGTGGCCGATATCCCAGCGAGCTGTGCGGCCGGACGGTGTTGTAATGTCGCCGCCAGGCCTCGATCAGGATCCGGGCCTCGGCGAGCGAGTAGAAGATTTCGCCGTTGAGCAGTTCATCGCGCAGCGATCCGTTGAAGCTTTCGCAATAGCCATTCTCCCAGGGCGATCCGGGCGTGATGTAGAGCGTCTTCACACCGACCTTCGCCAGCCATTCCTGCACTGCCGTGGCAATAAACTCCGGCCCATTGTCAGACCTGATATGCGCTGGTGGCCCGCGCGTGACGAACAGTTCGGCCAGCGCCGCCAGCACGTCGTCGCTCTTGAGTTTACGCGCCACGGGCAACGCCATGCACTCCCGGCTCGCCTCGTCGATGATCGACAGGATACGATATTTGCGACCATCGTGGGTGCGGCCCTCGACGAAGTCGTAGGACCAGACATGGCCGGGATACTCGGGCCGAAGCCGGATGCACGATCCGTCATTCAGCCAGAGCCGCCCGCGTTTCGGTTGTCTTTGCGGCACCTTCAGCCCCTCGCGTCGCCAGATGCGCTCGACTCGCTTGCGGTTCACATGCCACCCCGCATCGCGCAGCAACGCCGTCACCCGGCGATAACCATAACGACCATATTGCCGCGCCAGCGCAATGATATCCTCGGTAAGAGCCGCTTCGTCATCTGCCCCGCGGGGCGCCTTGCGCTGTGTCGATCGGTGCTGCCCGAGTACGCGGCAGAGCCGCCGCTCGGACACCGGAATCATCGTTCTGATGTGGTCGATACAGCGCCTTCGGCGCGCGGGGCTCAGAAGTTTCCCCGGGCAGCTTCCTGCAATATCAGCTTGTCCAAAGTGAGGTCGGATATCGCACGCCGAAGCCGAAGATTCTCCTTCTCCAGGTCCTTCATCCGACGCGCCTGGTCGGTTTTCAGGCCGCCATATTCCTTGCGCCACCGATAATAGGTCTGCTCGCTGACCGCGATCCGGCGACACGCTTCAGCCGTCGTGGCGCCCTGCGCCAGCACAACCTCCGCTTCACGCAGCTTCCCGATAATCTCTTCCGGGCGATGCTTCTTGCTCGGCATTCATAATCTCCTTCGTAATCCAAAATATCATCAATTTTGGACCACTCAGAAGGGGACAGATCAGAGGCACAAGCATCCCGACATTGTCCGACCAGACGAATACCGGACATTCCTCGAAGACAGCGGCGCTGCGAAGGATGTCCGCCATCACCTGCTCGGCGATAAGGCAGGAGAGCGCCGAGCCTTGTGGGATGCCCCACTGGCCCCCCTCTCTGATTGCTTCATGCGTGGCATGAACGGTGGCCATTTCTCCGGTAGGAACAATTGTCATTCGGCCCAAATGAACCTGACGCATTGTCACCGCTGGATCGAGGCCCAGGCATCTCTCCAGCCAGCCATGCGAGATCGACCCGAAGAAGTTTTCGACGTCGAAGTGCAGGAACTGGCAAGCCGCGCCTCGTTTGGCGAGTGCCGCGAGGAGAGCTTCGCGAACCGCCGCTGGTCCACGTCGGCTTCGGTCACGCGCGAGCATGAACTGGCCTTGATGGAGGTTCGCAAAGGGAGTGAGAGCAGAACGGAGCACGAGTTGTCGTGCTCGATCCACCCAATGAAAGGATGTGACCGGCCGCTTTCCTCGGCCGTTGTCCTTGTCGATCAGAAATTGTTGTGCTTGCGCGGACCGCGTCAGTTTCCCGACCTGCGGCAGCTTCTCGAATACGGATTGCACCCGCTTGCGGCGCACCATTTCGCGCTTACGATCCGACATATGCTGCTGCGTCGGCCAGCGCCTTCGCGCCGCCGTGAATAAGGCGTCAAGGTGGACGGTCGTCTTCGCGAGGTGGCTGTTGCGTGCGCGCCGAGCGTGCTTGAAATGGCCAGCATCGTGGAGGCGTTGGATTGTTGCCGCCGATGCCCTAGCTGACTGACGGCACCACTGACGTAGGGCGCGCTCTGCCGGTCCACAGAGGTAGGTCGGCGCGGCGCGCGAATGGGAAATCGATTGAAGGAGACCTTCCGCATCGAATTCACCATCAACAGCGACAACTTCTCGGCAATGGGGGCAGGCAGGCGAAATCAAGATTGGCTCCTCGAAATGGATAGGAGCCAGTCCCAATAGACAGAAAATCTCGGCCGTCACCAGCTTTCGGTTGCAACGGGTTGCAAAATGGCTCGTCGAGCTGCCACCTACACATGTAACCCGCTGTATTGACGTTACTATTTTGGCTCCCTATGCCTGTCCTCGCCGGGAAAATTTTCCGTAATGGGATCGGTGTAGGGCATATGACGGAACAGGATAGGTTTCTTCGCTCGCTTCGGCAGCTGCGAATTATGACAACGTGCTTGACGGTGCTTGTTGCAATTCACTTCGTCCAGACTTTCGCCGGGAGCGGATCGTGTCCTTGACGCCGGGGGCGGGCGGTGGCGACATTGGGATCGGCGATCGACTATGCTTCCTGCGGTATAGCTGTCCTGTGCCTTCCGAATTGTTGCACCCCGGACAGATGGTTGTGGTGTTGGCGGTCTTTCCAGATGGCGTGTATGCTGTGGTAAGGATCGACGACTGGGGGCGACCGTTGTCTAGCCTTGGCGAGACCGTTTTCGGCGAGGAGGTGGTTAAGGTTCCATTGCCTCCTATCCCGTTAAACCGCCTTCCGCCGCCCTTCGGGTCTTGTCGGTGAGCCGAGACGGTGGGCGACCTAGATGCCCAGATTGGCCTGCTCTGACGGTGCGGTTGCGCGTCGAGCAAGCCATGGTTCGTCTGTTCGTCGAACTGACAGACGGTTTGCGGGATACTTGGCGACGAGTGCCATCGCCTCTTCCGCCGGGGCATGCAGCCAAGTGTCATGATCCTCGGGTTGAAGTATCACCGGCATCCTGTCGTGAATGTCCCAAAGCTCCTCGGTCGCATCGACCATGACGCCCGTGTAGCAGTCGCCCCATTCGTCGGTCGGGCGCCATAGGCCCGCCCAAGCTGCGAGAGGCTGGTCAGCCACGCCGATCCATGTCCGCGTCATCTTTCCTTTCTCGCCCTCCGCCTCGGCGAAAGACGTGAACGGGATGAGGCACCGATGGGTCGGATTGGTGAACCAAGGGCGCCAGAAGGTCAGGAGCTTGTCGTCGCGGGCGTTGTTGACCGGCTTCGGCTTGCTCGTCGGCTTCATGTGCTTGAGCCGGACAGGAAAGCCCCACGTCATCGACTGAACGACGCGCGTGCCCTCGTGACTGCGGACCACGAACCCTTGTCCGCCCGGATAGACATCGCCGGGGCTGGCGTTCGTCGCGGTAGGGCGGCGAGCTTTGAAATAGGATGCAACCTCATCGACCGTGGAGTTTAACGTCACCAAGTTGCACATAGGCGGTTCCCGTCAGGCCGCGCCGAGCAGCTCGTCAAAGTTTTGCTGGATCGGCGGCGTGATCTTGAAGCTACCTTTGGGGAACGGCCGGAGAATGTCCAGCGGCGGACGCGTTCCCATAAGCCAGTTGAAAAGGTCGTCCGGCGGCACCACAGCGACATGCCGGTCCTTATGGGCCGCAAGGTCGTCGTAAGCGGGGACCGTCAGGGCCGCGAAGCTGTCGGGCCAATCCTTGCCGCCGGGGCGCCACGTCGCCGCAATGCACATGAACGGCTCTTCCATGAGGCTCGCGGAATAAACCGTGTGGCCCCGCTTCACCAATCCGAACTTATTCGCGAGGACGAGACACGGCCGGTCGATAATGGCAGTCTCCGATTTTAGGAGCGGGATTTGGAAGATGTCAGGATCGCGCGAGGGGAGGCCCCAATGGAGTTCCTTCTCGCGCTCCTGCTGCCCGTCCCAAATCATCACGCGATGGGTTTTGCCAATGCCGATAAGAGCGTCGTCGTTCTCAATGTCCATCGGGCACTCTCCTATGCGCGGAAGCGACTTAGCGCCCGCTTCCATTCTCGCTCGTCCGGCATGGGGAGCCGGATGTCATCGGGACCGGGTTTGACCAAATCGAGCCGGATCGGCCGCACCCGCCTTCCTGTCCGCGCTTTGCACCGCGAACACCAAAACTTCTCGCGCGCTTTCCAGAGACTATCGTCCCACATCTTGCACTGGAAGCGCCACCAAATCCCATAGGGGTCGAATGTCGCGCTATGGCCGCATTGGCACACCGGTTTGACCGCCTGATACCACGCTGCGGCTTCAAAGAGATGCGTTGCGCGCCGCTCTCCACCTTTCGTCCACCCACCCACGTCACAGCGACAACCCTAGCTGGTCTCCGGTAGAATGTTTCGACGTCTGCTCGGCGTCTTCAAGGATCGCGCGAGCGAGTTCATGAGCTGCGGCAACCCGAAGGTGATTAACGGGAGCGGTAATGCCGACACGCGCCCATCCGGGCGCGGCAAGGATCGTTTCAGCGACTCGGGAGAGGTCTTTGTGTTTCATGTGGGAATGAGAACATAACGGGAACATATCCGCAAGAGGCTGGGAGGTCGCGCCCCATTTTTGCTACAAAATGTGATCCAAAATCTCTTAGGGCTATGCTACTTATGTTACTGATAATAGGCTATTTGTTTGCATATGGAGAGTTTCCCTCCGTCTCCGCCACCTAATTTCCATCGACCGAAAACGAACCTGCCTGGCCCTGCCTCGATCGCGCGTCCGGCCGCCCTTCGCGTTCGGACTGCGCGCGGTTGCTCGTCTGAATTTTATTGTAATTGAGAATCGTTCGCGATAATGCCGCTCGCATCGATCCCGTCCGAAGCCTTTCCCTGACCCCTGCGATGCACGCACCCACATCCTCGCGCCCGGCGACCAAGAAGAGCCGGAAAGCCTTTTGGCTGAAGCAGCTGCACATGTGGCACTGGATGAGCTCGGCGGTCAGCCTGATCGGCCTGCTGCTGTTCGCGGTCACCGGCTTCACGCTCAACCACGCCGCCGACATCGAAGGATCGCCGGTCGTCACCGAAGGCGCGGCGACGATGCCGCCCGCGATGCTCGCGCGTCTTAAAGCCGCCGTCCCGGCCGCCGAAAAGGCGCCGCTGCCGCCCGCCGTCGCCGCCTGGGTCGAGGACAGTTTTCCCATCAAAGCATCGGAAGAGGCCGAATGGTCGGCCGACGAAGTCTATTTGCCCGCGCCGCGGCCGGGCGGCGACGCATGGGTCGCGATCGACCTTGCGACGGGCGAGGCGACCAGCGAGATCACCAGCCGCGGCTGGATCTCCTACCTCAACGATCTCCACAAGGGCCGCAATTCGGGTGGCGAGTGGAGCCTGTTCATCGACGTTTTCGCTTTCGCCTGCCTCGTCTTCGCGATCACCGGCCTCTTTCTGCTCCAGCTGCATTCGGCGAAGCGCCGGAGCACCTGGCCGCTCGTCGGGCTCGGCCTCGCGATCCCCGCCGCGATCGCGATCATCTTCATCCATTAGGGAGACAGCCATGCAACGTTCGACTTCAACAGCCCTTCTCGGCGGCACGATCGGCCTTGGTGCCATGCTGACGGCGCCCGCATTCGCCGCCGCGCCGGGCACGATGGACGTCACGGTCAATATCCCGCGGCTGAAGGTCGCCGAATATCACAAGCCCTATGTCGCGATCTGGGTCGAGAAGGAGGGCGCGAAGGCGAATACCGTCGCGGTCTGGTACGACCATGACATGAAAGCGAACGAGGGCACCAAGTGGCTTCGCGACGTACGCCAGTGGTGGCGCGCCGCGGGCCGCGCGATGACCTTCCCCGCGAACGGCATCACCGGTGCGACGCGCGCGCCCGGCGCGCACAGGATTTCCTTCACGCGCGCGCAATTGGGCGCGACCGCGCCCGGTCAATATACGCTGGTGATCGAGGCGGCGCGCGAGGTCGGCGGCCGCGAACTGCTGCGCATTCCCTTCACCTGGCCGGCGAAGGCCGGGGCGGGCGGGCGCGCCGCAGGGACGACTGAATTGGGGGCCGTTTCGGTTTCCTTCCGCTAAGCAGGAAAGGACAGCGATATGAAGAAGCATATTTGGGGTTTCGCGGCGACCGCCGCACTGGCGGCCGCGGTGGCCGTTCCGGCGTCGGCGCACCGCCAGTGGATGCTGCCGTCGGCGACCGTGCTGTCGGGCGACGATGTGTGGGTCACCGTCGACGCCGCGATCTCGAACGACCTTTTCTATTTCGAGCATCATCCGATGCGCCTCGACGCGATGAAGGCTTGGGCGCCCGACGGCAGCGAAGCGGCGGTCGAGAACAAAGCGACGGGACGCTATCGCAGCACCTTCGACGTCCATCTGACGCAGAAGGGGACGTGGCGCATCGCGTCGCTGTCCGACGGCGTGATGGGCAGCTATGAGCTCAATGGCAAGACCGAGCGCCTGCCACGCGGCACGACGACGGCGAATCTCGCCGAGCGCATTCCCGCGGGCGCGACGAATGTGCGAACCGCCGAATCGAACAACCGCAACGAGATTTTCGTCACCGTTGGCGAACCGACGACGACCCTGTTCCAGCCGACGGGCAAGGGGATCGAGCTGGTTCCGGTCACCCATCCGAACGATCTGATCGCGGGCGAGGCCGCGACCTTCCAGTTCCTGTTCGACGGCAAACCCGCTGCCGGCCTGCCGGTCACGGTGATCCCCGGCGGCATTCGTTATCGCGACCAGCTCGGCCAGATGGACCTCACGACCGGCGCCGACGGCAAGGTCGAAGTCAACTGGACGGGCCCCGGCCTCTATTGGTTGAACGTCACGACGCCGCGCGCGGCGCGTGAGGCGGGCGCCGCGACGCCGGCGGCGCCGCAGCGCCGCGCGAGCTATGTCACGACGCTCGAGGTGCTCGCGCCCTGACCGACCGCATATTGATCCCCCGCGCGTTGACGCCCGCCGCCTTCGCGGGCCGCGACGCGCGGGCGCCGATCGAAGATTTCTCCGGCGAGACGATGGGGACGAGCTGGTCGCTGCACGCAGTGGCGCCGCCCGCCACCACGATGCGTGGCGTCGAGGCGGCGTTCGACCTGGTCGTCGCGCAGATGAGCCAGTGGAAGGCGGACTCCGACCTCTCGCGCTTCAACCGCGCGCCGTCGGGACGATGGCATCGGGTGCCGGACGAACTCGCCCATATCGTCGAGGCGGCGCTTCGGATCGCGCGAGCGAGCGGTGGCGCTTTCGACGTGGGGATGGGCCGCCTGACCGAAGCTTGGGGGTTCGGCAGCGCGGGTCCCGTCGAGCGTCCGCCCGAAGGGCGCGCTGGTCCCGAAAATCGCACGATCGATTTCGATCCCGTGATCCGGCACATCCGGCGCGCCGAGGGCGCGGCATTAGACCTGTCGGGGATTGCGAAGGGCTATGCCGTCGATCTCGCCGCCGAATGGCTGCTCGACATGGGCGTGCGGCACTTCCTGCTCGAAGTTGGCGGCGAACTGCGCGGCGAGGGGGTGCGTCCCGACGGCCAGCCCTGGTGGGTCGATGTCGAAATGCCGCCGACCGCATCGGTCGCGCCATGGCGCATCGCGCTGCACGATCTGTCGGTCGCGACCTCGGGCAATTATCGCCGCGGTTTCCGCGCGGATGGGCAGCATTATTCGCACAGCTTCGATCCCCGAACCGGCCGTCCGATCGTCAATGGCGTCGCATCGGTGACGGTGCTGCATCGCAGCTGCACGCTGGCCGACGGCTGGGCGACCGCGCTGACCGTGCTCGGGCCCGAAGCGGCGATGGGGCTGGCCGACGAGCAGGGCCTGGCCGCGTGCGTCATCACGGGCGACCGCGAATATGTTTCGCGCGCGTGGAGAGCGATGCTGGATTGAAGTCTAATCGTCATCCCGGCGAAGGCCGGGATCTCGCCGGTGCAGAATGACGCTCTGGCGAGATCCCGGCCTTCGCCGGGATGACGATATGAGGGCTCAGCTATCGGCCCAAAGCCGCAGCAGATTGTGATACACCCCCGTCAGCTCGATCACCGAGCGGTCCTTGCCGCCGAGCTCGCCGGTCAGCCGCTGCACCGCGCGGTCGAGGTCGAACAGCGTGCGCCGTTCCTCGGCGCTGCGCACCATCGATTGCAGCCAGAAGAAAGAGGCGACGCGCCGCCCGCGCGTGATCGGCGTGACGCGGTGCAGGCTCGACGAGGGGTAGACCACGGCATGGCCGGCGGGCAGCTTGACCCGCTGGACGCCATAATGATCCTCGACCAGCAATTCGCCGCCGTCGTAATTTTCGGGCGCTTCGAGAAAGACCGTGATCGACAGGTCGCTGCGGATGCGGAAATCGCTGCCGCGCTTGAGGCGGATCGCATTGTCGACATGCGTGTCGAACTCGTGCCCCTCGCCATAACGATTGAATAGCGGCGGATAGATTTTGAGCGGGAGCGCCGAGGCGAAGAAGATCGGCGAGCGGCCGAGCGCCTCGAGGATCAGACGGCCCGCCTGTTTCGCCGCCTCGCCATCCTCGGGCAATTGCTCATTCTGCTTGGCGAGCGCCGACTGGTGGCCCGACGTCGCATTGCCGTCGATCCATTCGGCGGCGTCGATGATCGCGCGGATGTCCGCCACTTCGGCGGGCGAAAGCAGATCGGGAACGGCAATGAGCATCGGCGGTCTGTCCCTTTGCGCTACCCCGCCGCGCTGCCACAGGTCGCGGGTGCGATCAATGGCGGGAACGGCGCACTGCCGCCCCCGCCATCCTTCGTCAGAAGCCGGCCGACACGGTCAGCACCGCCGACCGCGCGTCGCCGGGGGTCGCCCAGCCATTGTTGCGGATGCGGGTGAAATAAAGCTTGTCGGTGAAATTCTTGACGTTGAGTTGCGCCGAAATTCGGTCGGTGAAATCATAAGCCAGATAGGCGTTGTGGACCCAATAATCGTCCGACTGGAACAGTTCGGGATCGGCGGTCGCGGTGGGCAGGTTGAAGGTGAACTTGCCCTGATAGGTCGCGCCATATCCGATCTTCAGCCCGAACGGCAGTTCATAGGTGGTGAACAGGCTGCCCGAATGTTTGGGCGTGTTCTGAAGCCGCGCGCCCGCGACCGGATCGGGGAAGGCGGGCGAATTGGTGCAGGTGCCTTCGCCGGGATTGGCGAGGCAGAAGTCGGACACCGACTGCAATATCTCGCTGTCGAGATAGGTGTAGTTGGCGGTGATCGACCAGCCGGGCAGAATCTGGCCGACCGCGCTCAGCGCGATGCCGTCGACGCGCGAATGGCCGTCGAGCACCTGATCGGGCAGCGTCGGGTCGCCCGAATTGACGCGATAGCTGTCGCGCTCGTTGCGGAACGCCGCGGCGCTCAGCAGCAGGCGTCCGCCCGCGACCTCGGCCTTTACCCCGATCTCGTAATTCTTCGCGCCCTCGGGCTTGACGTTGCAATTGCCGTTGAGGCCGTCGTCGTTGGGCAGCGAGCAGGCGCCGTTGACCGACGACTGCGACGGGGTCTTGGAATTGCCATAGGCGGCATAGAGGGTGACCGCTTCGACGGGCTTGTAGACGAGCCCGATGCGATAGGAGAAGAGATTGTCGCTATATTCGGCGGGGACCGTCACGCCCAGGCCGGTGCGCCGCGACCCGCTGCTCTTTTCATAGCGGACGCCGCCGTTGAGCTCGAACTTGCCGAGCTTCATCGCGTCGAACAGATAGGCGGCATAATTGTCGACCTCGCCGCGTTGACGCCCGGTGAAGGTGAAGTTGACCGGTCCGTCATAGACGTTGCTGCCATAGGAGAAACCATCGGGCAGGTCGGGGCCGACGACCACCTCGTTCGGGTTGGCGATGTTGACCAGCGGGTAGCGCGTGTAGAAGGGCGTTCCATCGGCATTGCGCAGCGCATTGCCGTTGTTGAGCGTGTATTTTTCCCACAAGGCCGATGCGCCGATGACGAGCGTATGTTCGATCGCGCCGGTGCTGAAGGTGCCGCGCAGATCGACCTGATCGTACATCAGCTCGTTCGTCGAATCGCGGAGCGTTCCGCGCGGACCGCCGATGTAATAATAGCCGTCGGACACGGTGAATTCGCCGAAACCATTGACGCTGATCGTGCAGCTGTCGCCCCGCGGCGTCACGCCGGTCGACAAGCAATAGGTGCCCTGCGGCGGGCCGACGATGGTCAGCTGGCTGACCTTTTGCCAGCGCGCGAGGTTGCGGATCGACCAGCTGTCGCTGAAATCATGCTCGAAGATCGCGGTCGCCTGATCGACGGTGATCTCCTGCCGGTCGACGTTGCGATAGCCGAAATAGTCGCTGCGGTGAACGCCCGGGATCAGGCCGTCGTAATAGGGGACGCCATATTGCGGGATATTGTCGTCTTCCTGGTGCAGATATTGCAGCGTCAGCTTGGTCGAACCCGCCATGCCGATGCTGATCGACGGCGCGACGCCCCAGCGCTTGTAGTTATCGACGTCGCGCCCGGGCACGTCATTCTTGTGCGCCATCGCGTTGAGGCGCACCGCGATCAACTCGTTCAACCGGACATTCGCATCGACCGTGCCGCGATAATAATTGTCGGTGCCGATGCCGGCGGTGCCGATGACGCGCGTTTCGTCGAGCGGGCGCTTGGTGACGATGTTGATCGACCCGCCGACCGACCCGGCGCCGCTCTGCACCGAATTGGCGCCGTTGACGATTTCGAGCTGTTCGAGGTTGAACGAGTCCGACCGGCTGTAGGCGGCGCTGTCGCGCACCCCGTCCTGCGTGATGTCGCTGCCCGCCGAATAACCGCGGAAGTTGATCGAGTCGGCCGGGGGCGATCCGCCTTCGGCGGCGCCGAAGGTGATGCCGGGGACGGTCGACAGCATGTCGCGCAGCGTCAGCAGATTCTGCTGTTCGATCGTCTCGCCGGTGATGACCGTGACCGTCTGCGGCGTGTCGCGGACGGGGCGGGTCGATTTGGGCGATTCCTGCTGCGTCTGATAATGCTGCCCGGTGACGATGATCTGCTCGCGCTCTTCGCGGCGTTCGCGCTCGGACTGCTGTTCGGAAGACGCATCGGCACCCACGTCGGCCGCCATGGCCGGAGTGCTGATCAGGCTGCCGACGCAGGAGAGCGCCAGGAAAGTGGCGGACGTCGTTGGCTTCACGGCTGTTACCCCTGTTGTGATGGACGGGTCGCCGCTATTGCGAGTTACTCGCAGAGTCAATAATAATGAGAATTATTCGCAACAATGTCGCAAGCGCATTGGACCATGCGCGAAGATGAGCAAAATCACCGTCGCTCGAGCCACCATGTCTGTCGCCAGCCATATCGGCTCGCGACGGGGTCCCCCGCCGCGTTGGTCGCGGGCTTGAAGCGGAACCGTTCCTCGATCAGCCGGCATGTCGTCGCGTCGAGCGATGCGTCGCCGCTCGACCGGCTGACGCGGCACCCGCTGACCCGGCCGCTCGCCTCGATGGTGAAGCGCACCTCGACCTCGCCGCCGATCCTGGCCCGGCGCGCTTCGCGGGGATAGTCGCGGTCGCGGATCGTCCCGCTCCGCCAAACGGCCTTGGTGCCGCCGCCGGTGCCGCTGCCCGATCCGCCCGCGCCGGTCCCGTCGCCGCGCCCGCCTGCACCCGATCCCGGCCCCGGATTGGGCGTGGCGCCGGCCGAGGGCGCATTTCCTTCACCCGGATGCGGCGCCGCGGTCACGGGCGGCGCGGCGGGCGGCAGTTTCGGCGGGGGCGCGGCGACGGCTGCAGCCTTGGCGTGTTTGTTGGCTGCCGACGCCTTGCCGCTGGCCTTTTCGCTCGGCGTCCTTGACGGCGCCGTTTCCTCGCGCGGGGGCGGCGGGGCGGGGATCGCGATCGCGGTGATCGCTTCGCCGGCCTTGCGAACGACGTCGAGATCGAGGCCGCTCGCGAGGCCGAGACCGACCCCGGCGGCGGCGATCAGCGCCGCGGCGCCTGCCGCCGCGCGCTGCCGCCCCGATACCTGTCCCGTATAGGCCATGCCGTCACCCTGTGGCGCGCCGATGCGCGCGCGGCCCGCTTAAGGCTTGTGGGGATTCACCGCGAATCCTTTCCCTATATTATGTAAAAAAGCTGTGTGCTCCCGCCTGCGCGGGGACACGCGGCTTTTTTCGAGCGAAGAGGGAAAACTCGCTAAAACCCTAAAGGAAATCGTCTAGCGTGGACATGAACCGGTCGAACTGGTCGTGGTGCAGCCAGTGGCCGGCATTTTCGAACTCGATGACCTTCGCCGTGCTGAAATGCCGGAGGCGTCCGTCCTTCTCCGGGTTCGAGGCCCAGCTGTTCGCGCCGTAGAGGAGCAGGGTGGGGCAGGTGATCGCGCCCCACAGCGACGCGATGTCGTCCTGCGGCATGTCGAAGGCGGGCCAGACGTTGAGGTAATTGTCGAACTTCCAGCTCCACGTCCCGTCCTCGTTGCGGCTGATGCCATGGATGGTCAGGTGGCGCGCCTGCGCCTCGGTCAGATAGGCATTCTCGCCCATCATGCGCGCGAGCGCGTCGTCGAGCGTCGCATAGCGGCGCGGGGTGCGCCCCGCGGCCTGCCTTTTGTCGTCGATCCATTTGCGGAAGCGTTCCGCATAGGGAATCTTCGCGCGTTCGGCGATGACCTTGGGCGAGGGGCCGAGCCCTTCGATCGCGACGAGCTTGCGGACATTTTCGGGGTAAAGGCCGGTATAGCGCAGCGCGATATTCCCGCCCATCGAATGCGCGACGATCGACAGCGGGCCGAGGTCGAGCTGGTGGATCAACTGCGCGAGATCATAGACGAAGCCGTCCATGTCGTAGTTGCCGTCGGGCGACCAGGCGCTGTCGCCATGCCCGCGCAGGTCGGGGGCGATGATGTGATAGCGGTCCTTCAGCTTTTCGGCGACCCAGTCCCAGTTGCGGCAATGGTCGCGGCCGCCGTGAACGAGCAGCAACGGCGGCGCGTCCGGATTGCCCCAGTCGACATAGTGCAGCTTCAGCCGCTGCGAAATGAAGCTGTTCGAGGTCGGGCCGGCACTTGCCATCGGATCATCCTTGCTGTCTGTTCCAGTTTCAAAAGGCGACCGGTTTCGATCCGTCAACCCCGCATCGTTCGGGTCGCCGTCAACCGTAAAGGAGAGGATGAGCGCGATGTCGACATTTCGGGATAATCTGTTGGCAGGAACGACCGCTTTTGTTGCGGGCGGCACAAGCGGCATCAACCTCGGCATCGCGAAACGCTTTGCCGAGCTGGGCGCGAAGGTCGCCGTCGCCGGGCGCGATCCCGACAAGGCGGCGCGCGCGGCCGAAGATATCGGCGCGGGGGCGCTCGGCCTGTCGGGCGACGTGCGCGATTATGCGGCGATCCGCGCGGTGATGGAGCGGGCCGCGGGCGAACTCGGCCCGATGGACATCGTGATTTCGGGTGCGGCGGGCAATTTCCTCGCGCCGGTGCTCGGCATGTCGGCGAACGCCTTTCGCACCGTCGTCGACATCGACCTCAACGGCACCTTCAACGTGTTTCGCGGCTGTCACGACCTGCTCAATCGGCCGGGCGCGTCGCTGATCGCGATTTCGGCGGGGCAGGCGGTCAACGCCTCCGCGCTGCAGGCGCATGCCTGCGCGGCAAAGGCGGGGATCAACCAGCTGATTCGCGTGCTCGCGCTCGAATGGGGTCCCGAGGTGCGCGTGAACGGCATTTCGCCGGGGCCGATCGCCGATACCGAAGGGATGAAGCGCCTCGCGCCCGACGCCGCGACGCGGCAGGCGCATTACGACCGGATCGCGATGAAACGGTGGGGCCGGATCGAAGAGGTCGCCGAATCGGCGGTGTTCCTCTGCTCGCCCGCCGCAGGCTATATCACCGGCACGATTCTCGACTGCGACGGCGGCAGCCAGATCGGCGACGCATCGCGTGGTGACTTGGCGCGCGGAATGGCGTAACGCGCTTTCGATCGATCTCGTCATCCCGGCGAAGGCCGGGATGATGGTAATAGAACCTGTTCACGGTTCGGAATCAAAAACGCCGCCAACCCGTCGGGCTGGCGGCGTTTTTAATGGTGGGCGTGGCAAGGATTGAACTTGCGACCCCTGCGATGTCAACACAGTGCTCTACCACTGAGCTACACGCCCATCCCTTGGGGTGACGCGCCCCCTAAAGGCCTCGGCGCGGCTTGGCAAGCCCTTCCTTCGAGTCCGTTCCGGTTGCACCGGAACAGAGCGGGCCGGTGCCGCCTCCGCGTGAGCGGAAAAGAGGGCTATTGTTGGTTCGACCGGTCGGCGCGCCCGAACAGATTGTCGACTTCGCGCACCAGATCCTTGAGGTGGAAGGGTTTCGACAGTAGCTTCGCCTGCGGCACATTTTCCTCGGCGCGCAGCGACACCGCGGCGAAGCCGGTGATGAACATCACCTGCGTCTGCGGCGCCGCCTTCGCGGTGTGCTGCGCGAGTTCGATCCCGTCCATTTCGGGCATGACGATGTCCGAGAGGAGCAGGTCGAAGGTTCCCGAATCGATATAGGGAACGGCGGCGGTGCCGCGATCGACCGCGGTGACGTGATAGCCGGCACTCGTCAGCGCGCGCGCGAGATACTCGCGCATCACATCATCGTCTTCGGCCAGCAGGATGCGTATCATTCGAAATCTGTTCCCTGGTCCTCGGGCGTCGCCGGTTCCGCGCGGCGGTGCCCCTTATCCATATCCGGCGATAGCGTCAGAGATTTAACAAATTGACGCGCGACGCTGGATTCGTCGCGCTTTTTTTGCCACGTCCAGGCGATGCCGACACGCAGCATCCCGCCTGCCGCCATCGCTGTCAACCGGCCCCGGACGAGCGGGCCGGTCGTGGTGTCGGTGCCGCACGCCGGGCGCATCTATCCGCCCGAGATACTCGCGGCGGCGCGAGTCGAGCGATCGCAACTCGAACGGCTCGAGGATGGCTGGTGCGATCTGCTCGCCGCCGGAGCGACCGGGGCGGGGGCGACCGTCGTGCAGGCGCTGTGGGCGCGCGCGGTCGCCGACCTTAATCGCGGCGAGGGGCAGATGGCGCCCGGCGAGGTGGCGTTGCCGCTGCGCGCGCAATTTTCCGCGCCGGGACGCAAGGAGCGGGCCGGGCTAGGGGTCGTCCCGACACGGCTGTTCGATTGCGGCCCCTTGTGGACGCGGCCGATCGACGGCGCGGCGCTGCACTGGCGACTCGAATCCTTCCACCGACCCTACCACGCCGCGCTCGCCGAAGCGTTGATGGAGGCGCGGGGCCGGTTCGGCCATGCGATCCTGATCGATCTTCATTCGATGCCCCCGATTCCGGCCGGGCAACCGGGACACGGCGCGCGAATCGTCATCGGCGACCGCTTCGGCAGCAGCGCGGGCGAATGGCTGATCGATCGGGTGGCGGCATCGGCGGCGCATCTGGGCGAAGGGGTGGTACGCAACCGACCCTATCCGGGCGGGCATATCGTCCGCACGCATGGCCGGCCCGGCGATGCGATTCACGCGGTGCAGATCGAGATCGACCGCAGCCTCTACTTGTCGGACGAACGCCTGCCCGACAGGACGCGGGTCGAACGCCTCGCGGGCTGGTTCGCGAACCTTGTCGCCGAGCTCGGAGAAGCGCGGCCCGACGCCGAAATATTTCCGCAAGCCGCCGAATAGAAGGCGATCATATCGATTGCAAACGCGCCGGAGGGTGCCGGCTTTGGGGTGGGGAGCGGGCGTTCCCTACCTTCGTCATTCCCGCGAAAGCGGGAACCCAGTGCGTGCGTCGGCTGATCCCGCGCTGGGTTCCCGCTTTCGCGGGAATGACGAAGTTATGGGATACTGAGCGTCGCTTTTCGGTCGTTTCCAGTCTTTCGTCATCCCGGACTTGATCCGGGATCCATTCTTCCCGACGTCGCGCGAATGGACCCCCGGATCAAGTCCGGGGTGACGATGAAAGAAACATCCTCCCTGTGCCGTAGGCATGGGGAAGTGGCAGCGCGAAGCACTGACGGAGGGGCTGGTAGCGCAAGGTCGCAGCCCCTCCACCGCCTTCGGCGGTCCCCCTCCCCACGACTCTGCCGCAGGGAGGATTTAATGGCAGCTTTCGGCCGAAAACGGTCATACCGCCACCCGTTTGTAAAGGATATGATTGCCAATAAAAAACCACCTCGTACCGAAGTACGAGGTGGCCAGGGTCCAGGGAGGACGCGTCCGCGCCAAAGCTGACGGGACACTCGCCGCGATGGAAAGGGGGAAAACCATGGCGGCGTACCGACAATCTAGGGATTGTCGGCCGATCTTACAAGAGCTGTTGATTGCAAAAGAAACTGGTCGGGGAGAGAGGATTCGAACCTCCGGCCCCTGCCTCCCGAAGACAGTGCTCTACCAGGCTGAGCTACTCCCCGACCGATCTGCGCGCCGACCGGGGTCGCCGCGAAGGCAGGGCGGTCCTCTAGACGCGCAATCTGCGAACTTCAAGCGCCAATCGGCACATTCAATGCGATTGCAGCGATTAGATCATTTCGGCAGTTCGAAAGCTGAAATGACCGTCCGCGACGAAAATCAGATGATCGGCCAGATCGATGCCCAGGGTGCGCAGGAAGAGCGCGGCATTGTGAGTCGCGCTGATGTCGGCGTCGCTCGGCAAGGCGATGCCCGAGGGGTGGTTGTGCGCCATCACCACCGCCGTTATCCCGCCGCCGAGCAAGGCCCGCCAGCTTCGCGGCGGGATGGTGCAGCGGCCGCTCGCATCGCCCTCGACGCATTCGAGGCGGAGGAGGCGGTCGAATGCGTCGAATCCGGCGAGCAGCAGCGTTTCGCGGCGATCGTCGAACAGCGGGCGCAGCAAATGGCGCGCCACGTCATCCTCGGAACGGGACGGCACGAATCCGGCCGGTGCGGAGGGCTCCGGCCTTCTGCCGACGGGCTCGAACAGGCTCATCCGGGGACCCATGCGCCCGGCGCGCGCGATTCCCAACGCGCGACTGCCCCGCATCGGAGGCTTTATAGGCGCATTCCCGCTGGTCCCTTGTCCGCGTGGGGCGCGGGGCCTAGCAATGAGACGGCAAAAGCGGGAGCGCGTCGTGTCTGATTCCATCCATTATGAACTGCAATATCTCGACCTGATGCGCCGCATCTGGGTCGAGGGCGACGAGCGCGTCGATCGCACCGGCGTCGGCACGCGCTCGCTGTTCGGCGAGACGATGCGATTCTCGCTGAAGGACGATGCGATTCCGCTGCTGACCACCAAGCGCGTCTATTGGAAGACCGCGCTGCGCGAGATGCTGTGGTTCCTGACCGGCGACACCAATATCCGGCCGCTGGTGGCGCAGGGTGTCAGGATATGGACCGACTGGCCGCTCGACACATATCGCCGCGAAACGGGCGAGGCGATCAGCGCCGAGGATTTCGAGGCGCGGATCGTCGCCGACGCGGACTTCGCCGCGAAGTGGGGCGATCTCGGGCCGGTTTACGGGCATCAATGGGTGAACTGGCCGCGCTACGAACCGGCAGGCGAGGGGCTCTTCCGCCGCGCCGAGCAAGGGCATAACCAGATTGCGGCGCTGGTCGATTCGCTTCGCAACAATCCGGGGTCGCGCCGGCATATCTTCACCGGCTGGAACGTCGCCGATCTCGATCGCATGGCGCTGCCGCCCTGCCATATGACCTATCAGTTCCACGTCCGCAGCGATGGCGGGCTGTCGTGCCTGCTCTTTCAGCGGTCGTGCGACCTCGGTCTCGGCTTCGCGTTCAACATTTTCGAGGCGGCGCTGCTGACGCGGATGATCGCCGCGGTGTGCGATCTCACCGCGCATGAAGTCGTCTGGACCGGCGGCGACGTGCATCTCTATCTCAATCACGCCGATCTGGTCGAGCAGCAGTTGCGGCGCGTTCCCGAGGGCGCGCCGAAGCTGCGTATCCTTCGCCGGCCCGCAAGCATATTCGATTACAGGTTCGAGGATTTCACGGTCGAGGATTATGCGCCGCAAGCGCATATTTCCGCGCCCGTGGCGGTCTGACCGCCGGCATTGCATTCGTATGGCGACAGTAATAATATGTCGCCACGTTGAAATATAACTAGGCGCACGATTCGCGCGCGAAGGGAAGAAGATATGCCTGAGACGACCCCCCAAAGGGAGGCGGGGCGCCCGGCGAGCAATTTGCCGCCGCTGTCGCTTCATATCCCCGAACCGCGCTATCGTCCCGGCGACACGCCCGACTTCGGCGATATTGCGGTTCCCGCCGTCGAGGCGACGCCGCGCCCCGGCGAAGCGACCAAGCCCGACGCGATGCGCGAGCTTTGCTACGGCCTCGTCCGCGTGCTCGATTTCGACGGCGAAGCCAAGGGGCCGTGGGATCCGAAGCTGGCGCCCGAGCGGCTGCGCGCGATGCTGCGCAACATGATGCTGGTGCGCGCGTTCGACGACCGCATGTTCCGCGCGCAGCGGCAGGGCAAGACCAGCTTCTATATGAAGAGCACCGGCGAGGAAGCGACCTCGGTCGCCTCGACGATGGCGATCGACCGGACCGACATGGTTTTCCCCAGCTATCGCCAGCAGGGCATATTGATCACGCGCGATTATCCGCTGATCCAGATGATGAACCAGATCTATTCGAACCGCGGCGACCATTTGCTCGGGCGCCAGCTTCCGATCATGTATTCGGCGCCCGAGCATGGCTTTTTCAGCGTGTCGGGCAACCTCGCGACCCAATATCCGCAGGCGGTCGGCTGGGCGATGGCGTCGGCATCGAAGGGCGACAGCCGGATCGCCACCGTGTGGTGCGGCGAAGGCTCGTCGGCGGAGGGCGACTTCCATTCGGCGCTGACCTTCGCGACCGTCTATAATGCGCCGGTCATCTTCAACGTCGTCAACAACCAGTGGGCGATTTCGAGCTTCTCGGGCTTTGCCGGCGGCGAGCGCACGACTTTCGCGGCGCGCGCCGTGGGTTACGGCATTGCGGGACTGCGCGTCGATGGCAACGATCCGCTCGCGGTCTATGCCGCGACGCAATGGGCGGCGGACCGCGCGCGGACGAACAATGGGCCGACGCTGATCGAGCATTTCACCTATCGCAGCGAAGGCCACAGCACCTCGGACGACCCCAGCGCCTATCGCGCCGCCGACGAGGCGACCGCCTGGCCGTTCGGCGATCCGATCGCGCGGCTTCGCCAGCATCTCGAGGCGCTCGGCGAATGGGATGGCGAGCGTCACGAGGCGCAGGCGAAGGAACTCGACGAGCTGGTCAAGACGACCCAGAAGCAGTCGGAAAAGCTTGGTATTCTCGGCCACGGCATGCACCAGCCGTTCGAGACGATGTTCGAGGACGTGTTCGAGGAGATGCCCTGGCACCTCAGGGAGCAGTGCGCGCAGATGCTCGCCGAGCAAGAGGCCAAGTTCGGCCCCAACTGGAAACCCGAATGATGAGCGGCGACATCAAAACGATGAACATGATCGAGGCGATCAACAGCGCCATGGACGTCATGCTCGAGCGCGATCCCGCGACCGTCGTGATGGGCGAGGACGTCGGCTATTTCGGCGGCGTCTTTCGCGCGACCGCGGGCTTGCAGAAAAAGCATGGCAAGACGCGGGTGTTCGACACGCCGATCAACGAATGCGGCATCATCGGCGTCGCGGTGGGGATGGGCGCCTATGGCCTGCGCCCGGTGCCCGAAATCCAGTTCGCCGACTATATCTACCCAGGGCTCGACCAGCTCGTCAGCGAGGCGGCGCGGCTGCGCTATCGTTCGGCGAACGATTATATCTGTCCGATGACGGTGCGTACTCCGTTTGGGGGAGGCATCTTCGGCGGCCAGACGCACAGCCAGTCGCCCGAAAGCATCATGACGCATATCTGCGGCGTGAAGACGGTGATCCCGTCGAACCCCTATGACGCCAAGGGGCTGCTGATCGCGGCGATCGAGGACAATGACCCCGTCGTCTTCCTCGAACCCAAGCGCATCTACAACGGCCCGTTCAGCGGCTATTACGACCGTCCGGTCGAACCCTGGTCGAAGCATGAGGCGAGCGCGGTTCCGCAGGGCTATTACCGTATCGATCTCGGCAAGGCGGCGACCGTGCGCGCGGGCGAGGCGCTGACGATCCTCGCCTATGGCACGATGGTTCATGTGACCAAAACGATCGTCGAGGAAATGGGCATCGATGCCGAAATCCTCGACCTGCGCACGCTGCTGCCGCTCGACATCGAGGCGATCGAAGCGTCGGTGAAGAAGACCGGGCGCTGCCTGATCATTCACGAAGCGACGCGCACCTCGGGTTTCGGCGCCGAACTCGCGGCGCTGGTGCAGGAACGCTGCTTTTATCATCTCGAGGCGCCGGTCGAGCGCGTGACCGGTTTCGACACGCCTTATCCGCATAGCCTCGAATGGGCCTATTTCCCCGGCCCGGTGCGCATCGCGACCGCGCTGACCAAGATATTGAAGGACTGACGCCATGGCCCGCTATTCATTCCGTCTGCCCGACATCGGCGAAGGCATCGCCGAGGCCGAGATCGTCGCCTGGCACGTGCGTGTAGGCGAACGCGTCGAGGAAGACGCGCAGCTCGCCGACATGATGACCGACAAGGCGACGGTCGAAATGGAATCGCCGGTTTCGGGCGTCGTCGTCGAACTGGCGGGCGAGGTCGGCGACATGGTGGCGATCGGCTCGACGCTCGCGGTGATCGAGACCGATGGGGAAGCTGCGGAAGCGCCGGCTGAAGAGGCGGTCGAGGAGGCAGTTGTCGCGGAAACGCCGGGGCCCGAAGAGGTTTCGGTGGCCGAAGAAGCTCCCCTCCCGCTTGCGGGAGGGGCTGGGGGAGGGCCTGTCGAACCCGCCCCGACGCCGGTTATAAACGAAACAAGCCCTCCCCCCGCCCCGGCGCTAAGGCCGTGCTCGCTTCCCCCGCCGTCCGTGCGCGCGCCAAGGATCTCGGCGTCGATCTGTCGCAGGTCCATGCCGACGGCGACCGCGTCCGCCCGGTTATAAACGAAACAAGCCCTCCCCCGGCCCCTCCCGCAAGCGGGAGGGGGGCTAAGGCCGTGCTCGCTTCCCCCGCCGTCCGTGCGCGCGCCAAGGATCTCGGCGTCGATCTGTCGCAGGTCCATGCCGACGGCGACCGCGTCCGTCACGCCGACCTCGACGCCTTCCTCCGCTACAGCGGCGGGCAGGGTTATCACGCGCCCGGCGCGTCGCGTGCCCGTGCCGACGAGCCGGTCAAGGTCATCGGCATGCGCCGGAAGATCGCAGAGAATATGGCGGCGTCGAAGCGCGCGATCCCGCACTTCACCTATGTCGAGGAAATGGACGTCACCGCGCTCGAGGAAATGCGCGCCGGCCTCAACGAAAATCGCGGCAATCGCCCGAAGCTGACGATGCTGCCCTTCCTGATCGTCGCGATCTGCCGGACGATCCCTGAGTTCCCGATGATCAACGCGCGCTACGACGACGAGGCCGGCGTGGTGACGCGCCACGGCGCGGTGCATCTCGGCATGGCGACGCAGACCGACGCGGGGCTGATGGTCCCGGTGATCCGCGACGCGCAGGACAAGAATGTCTGGCAGCTCGCGAGCGAGATCAGCCGCCTGGCGGACGCTGCTCGCACGGGCAAGGCGAAGGTCGAGGAACTCACTGGCGGCACACTGACCGTTACCTCGCTCGGCCCGCTCGGCGGCATCGCGACGACGCCGGTGATCAACCGGCCCGAGGTCGCGATCATCGGTCCGAACAAGATCGTTGAGCGGCCGGTCTTTGACGGTGACGACATCCGCCGCGCGAAGCTGATGAACCTGTCGATCAGCTGCGACCATCGCGTCGTCGATGGCTGGGATGCGGCGAGCTATGTGCAGGCATTGAAGAAGCTGATCGAAACGCCCGTGCTGTTGTTCGCGGATTGAGAAAACCGTCGCCCCCGCGAAGGCGGGGGCCGCTGGAAGTTTATTGCCTTCGCCGCTGAGCAAGGCCGATTGCGGCCCCCGCCTGCGCGGGGGCGACGGCTATTTATGGCTCCCGTCTCTGACTATAATCCCAGCCCCGCAAAGCTCGTCTGGTCGAACTTCAGCTTGAAGGTCACATAGGCGCCCGAGCGCGCGAAGCGCGCGTCTTCGAAATCGCGGTCGTGGAAGCCCGCGAAATTATAGCCCAACGTGACGTTGGCGTTCTTCATCGGCGCAAACGTCAGCGTCGGGCCGCCCGCCCAGCTCACCGTGTCGGCATCGGTGCCGACGCGCACCGTGCCCGACGCGCCGACATCGACATGCTCGCCGAGAAAGCGGAGGTCGGCGCCGATCAGGTTCGACCAACCTTTGACATCGTCCTCGCCGAAGCGGTCGAAATTGTAGCGCGTGCCCCAAAAGATGCCGATTTCGGCGCGCTCGTACCACATGCCGCGCGCGCCGCGGCTGCCTAGCGGCGTCCAGTTCACCGACAGGCTACCCAGCAGACGGCGGCTCGTCGCGTCGCCGTCGATCGTCAGCGCCGCCCCGCCGATCGGCCCGGCCTGTCCCGCGACTGCATCGCGGACCTTGTCCGAGCGGAACTCGCCCTTGCCCAGCCACGACACGCGCGATGCGGCGGGGCGGTGCGCCCAGCTCGTCTCGAACTGGATGACTTCGGTCGTCGGCGCGGGGCCGCGGCCGCTCGCCCTGGCATAGGTGAAAAGCGCGCCCAGGGCGCGGCCCTCGCCGAGTTGACGCAGCCCGCCGAGCGTCAGGCCAGTGCGGTCGGCGATCTCGCCATTGCGATATTCGGCGCGGCCCGTCAGCGTCCAGCGGTCGGCGCGATAGGTGGCGCCGGTGCTGATCGCGACGAAATCCTCGGTCAGCACATTGTTGCCGCCGAGGAATCCGCCCGATGCGACAGGCTGTTCGGGGTTGAGGACGTCGCGCGCGCGGATGCCGCCGATCGTGCGGTTGCCGTCGACCGAGACATCGACCGACCAGCGCGTCCCGAGCTTCAACGACTGCGACAGGCCATAGGCGGCGAAGCTGCGCGGGCCATATTCGCCGATCTCCTGCCGGTTCGCGGTCGCGAGCAATCGCGCGCCCGACCAGGGCGCCAGGTCGAAACCGAGCCGCGCGGTCCGCGCCTCGATCGTATCGCCGCCGGCGATCTCGTAGCTGCCGACGAGATTGACGTCGCGGCTGACCGCGAAGCGCGCGCCGAGGCGGTGGCGCGACGGAAAATCGATGCTCGCATCCTTCCCGCCGAGCGCGAATTCGGTCTGCGCGTCGAGTTCGAGGCGATTGGCGAACAGGCGTTGCGTCGCGCCGAGCTGGACGATGTTCGAGCGGTTGCGCGTGCCGTCGGTCAGCCGGTCGTCGGCATGAGTCAGCCCGGCGCGCGCCGCGCTCGTGCCATTGTCATATTCGATCAGCGCGCGGGCGGCGCGGCGGCGGGCGCCGGTTTCCAGATAATCCTCCTGCCACGCGCTGCCGGTCACCGACAGGGTGCGGCTGGCTTTCAGGCGGGCGTCGAAGCCGAATTTGCGCGTGCCATTCTCGCTGCTGTTGAGCTGGCCGGTGCCGAAGCCCGCCTCGCGCGTCCGGACATAGGCGAGGAGGTCGGCGTTGCCGCTATGATGTTCGGCCTCGACCAGCCATGCCTTCGCGGTGCCGCTGGCGGCGGCATTGCCGTTCGTGGCCTTGGCGTCGCTGACCGCGAGTTCGGCGCGCAGCTCGGTTTCGATCGCCGGGCGATAGCGCGCGTCGATCCCGCCGAGATTGGTCCGGGCGTTGCCGTCTTCGTCGTGGATGAAGGTCGCGCCGACGCGCAATGTCTCGTCATCGGATTGGTAGCTGACGCGCCCGCCCGCATTGAGCACGCGCTGCCCGACGCCATCGACCTCATATTCGGCGACGATGAACTGCGGATCGAGCGCCGACGAGCGGCTGAGCACGGGTTCGCGAAAACGGATCGTGCCCGCCAGATAGTCGATGTCGTAATCGACGTGGCGCGACAGGCTGACGCTGGCGACGATGCGCTCGCTGTGCAGCCGGTCGCGCGTCTCGATGATGATCCGCTCGCTGTTCGGCAATATGTCGCGTGCGCCAAGCTGATAGGGGCCGGTGAGGCCGTTGCCCTGAATCTCGTCGCGGCGGAAGCGATAGGGCGTGTCGGCGGCGAAAGCGGTCGCGGCGAGGTTGCGTCCGCGATACTCGGCCTTGCCGCCGTTGAGCGCGCGCTGATAGCGGGCGAGCTCGGGTTCGGAAATCCCTGTCTCGATGTCGCCGAACATCGCGTAGAATTGCGGGCGTTCGAGGCGCAGATAGAGCTTGCGCACCGAGGCGGCGTCGTGGCGCGTCTCGTTGCGGTCGGCATAGATGGTATAATAGGCGCGCGGGTCGATCACGCCGCCGAAGCGCGCGTCGTCCTGGTCCTTGTCGCTGTCGTAGGCGAGCGTCATCAGCCATTTGCCGAGCACGCGGCCCTTGGCATAGAGCGCGAGGCGCGCGTCGGCGTTGAGCTCGCCCGTCGTCTCCGCCACCGGCTCCATCCGGTCGTCGAGCGTGTTGTAGCCGAGCGTTCCGGCAGCGAAACCGACGACGGTCCACGGGCGGTTGCCAGGATCGAGCCAGGTCTCGATCACCTGCTTGCGCGTCACCTTGTCGTCGCGGAAAGTGAAGTCGATCGCGAGCGTGCCCGACGCGGTCGT
The DNA here is from genome assembly GCF_900078365.1 of uncultured Sphingopyxis sp. Classification (NCBI taxonomy): domain Bacteria; kingdom Pseudomonadati; phylum Pseudomonadota; class Alphaproteobacteria; order Sphingomonadales; family Sphingopyxidaceae; genus Sphingopyxis; species uncultured Sphingopyxis sp. Next base: position 2,180,276 of record NZ_LT598653.1, on the reverse strand, counting down.
CGGTTCGAGTTCGATCGTCGCGATGCCGTCGTCGCCGTCGACCTTCCAAACCGGTTGCGCACGCTCCAGCCCTGCGAGTTGGCGTGCCTGCTGCGCATCGGCCTCGACCGCCGGATAATAGGGGGCGGGAACGCTGAAATCGCCGGTGAGTCCCGCCCGGACCGGCTGGCCGTCGCGGTCGGTCAGCCGCACCGCGATCACCGGGCGCGTGATACCGTCGGCGATCAGCACCGACCGTTCGCGGATCAGCGTCGCGCGCATCGGAGTGATCGAATAGTGAACCGTGCGTTCGAGCGTCTCGATCAGGGCGCCGCCCGCGCCCTTCACCTCGGCGAGAAGGCGGTTTTCGCCCTCGCGAATCTCGAGCCCGCGCCACAGGCTGACCGCGACGGCGCCGTTGGCCGATTTGCCGACGCCCTCGAAGGTCAGCGGGTCGACGGGCTTGCCGTTGACGCGGAGCGACACCGTTTGTCCCGGTGCGTGCTTGATCGCGGCGCGGATCGTCTTCGCGCGCGGATTATGGTCGGTTTCAGGAAAGAGCCAGCCGATGCCCGGCGCCTGCCCCGCAAGCCAGTCGCGGCCCGCGCCGGCGGCCTCCGGGTCGCTCAGAACCTTCGCCGCCTCGACCGCAGCCGTTTTCGGCGCCGCGCGCGGCGCACTCGGCGCGGCGCGAAAATCGGCGCGTTTCAGAGCGCCGCCGCGGCCTTCGACGAAGCGAGAGATCGCGCTGCCGGCGCTTTGCGCCGAACGCGCGCAGTCGATGGCTTCGCGGTCGAGCGGCAGGGTCGACGGGTCGATCTGCACGACGTGCAGGCCCGGCCGTACGCCTTCGAAATGATAGCGGCCGTCCTCGTCGGTGACGGTGTAGCTGCCCTCCTGCAGCATCACGCGGACACCCATGATGCCATCGGCCTTGCCGGGATCGACGCGGCAGCCGCCGTCGGTGATGCGACCGATGATCGTCATGCGGTCGCCGAGCTGGTCGCGTTTGATCGCGATCGTCGCCTCGGCGATATTGCTCGGCGTTCCGCGGTTGTCGGTCGCGCTCGCGCGGTTGAGCGCGTTGCCGGGCCGCGCCGACACGACGACTTCGGCGAGATAGGTGAGCAGATGTGCGCCCGAAGGGGCGATACCGGGCAGGGAGATCGCGAACTCGCGGCCGTTCGCCTGGACGACGGCGTCGGCGCGGACGCCGTCGATGCGCACGCTTTCGGCGCGCAGCCGCATCCCGGCGGGCAGTACGTCGCGCACCGTCACGGTGCCGGTGCCGCGGCGGGTGTCGCTGTTCGCCACCTCGATCCGATACTGAACGATGTCGCCGGGCACTGCGACCTGCGTCGATGTCGTCTTGCGCAGGACCAGCGGCACGCCGGGCCGATCGACCGGGATGTCGACGCGCACCGGGGCTGGGCTGCTCAATGTGAAGATGCCGCCGTAGCTCGCGCCGGTGATCTCGAACGGCTGGCTGTCGTCGGGGCGGCGCAAACCGGCCAGATCGGCGGCGCTCGATTGTGAAGGCGCGGCGAAGGGCGCAGGCGGCTCGACGACCAGGCGGTAGCTGCCCGGCGCAACGAAGGGAAAGCGGTAGTCGCCCGGCGGAAAGTCATAGACGGTGCCGCCGGCATCGGTGACGCGCTGGCCGGTGACGACGCTGGAGGGATAGGCCGAGACGCCGTCATCGCCGAACACTGGAGCGGGCTGGCCGGTCGCGGCATCGACGATGGTGACCCGGCTGCCCGGAACGGCGGCGCCGTCGCCGCTGTCGAACACGATTCCGAAGGGATCGACGAGGAAATTGATCATCGCGAGCGCGACGAGGTTGGCGTTCGCCTGATCGGTGACGCGTAATGCCAGCGGCGCACCGGGCTCGACCGACAGGCGGCAGTCGCCTTGCGTCACCGCCGGCGGGACGCCGATCGTGTTGATGAGGCCGACGAATTCGCCGCTGTCGGCGGCGCTCTCGGTCAGGGTGATCTGTTCGCGGTCGCCGTTTTCGAGTTCGAGAGCGACCGAGAGGGTGTCGCGCGCCGCCGGGTCGATATTGGCCGACGCGAGCGTGACCCCGACCACCAGCACTTCGCCGGCGCGGAAGCTATCAGTGCTTTGCAGCGATGCCGGGGCGGTCGAAATGCCTGAATAGACACCGCCGAGATCGATGGTGCTGGTCGCGGCGCGCGCGGCGGCGCGGTTGCACTGCGTCGGCGCGACTGGCACCGATCTGGTGCCGTCGCCGTTGGTCAGGCGATAGGTGGCGATCGCCGGGCGTTGGGGCGGCCGCGGGCTCACGGTCACGTCGACGCGATTCGACAGCATCTGGCCGGGACGCCCCTCATGCGTCCACTGCGCCGAAGCGGTGTTCGTGATCACCCGCGCCTGCGCCATGCCCGGCGCGGGCAGCAGTGCTGCCGCGACCAGGGCGGTCACGAAGCCGGAAAAGGTCGTGCGGAGTGCCATGCAAGCCCCGAAGGGGGCCGCGGACGCCGGCTTTGCCGGATCGCCCGCAGCCCCGTTCGTTACCCGATCAGTTGACGGTCGCGCGGAAAACGAGCGTGCTGGCGGTGCCCGCGGCGATCGAGGCGATCGTGCCCGACACGTTCGGCGCCGCATAACTGCCACCGGTCGCGCCGTTGAAATCGCATGTCCCGCTGGTGACCGTGCCGCCGAGCAGGATCGACCCCGCATTGAACGTCAGCTGGCCCGGAACCGGGTCGGTGATCACTACCGAGGTCGCAGCGGCGCTGCCGGTGTTGGCGACCGCGATGCAATATTCGATAACCGCGCCGGGGATCAGCTTCGGATTGCTCGTCGCGTTGACGGGGTCCGAGATGATGCGGCTGGACTTCGTGACCGTCAATGTCGCGGTCTGCACCGTATAATCGTCATTGTCGCTGTGCGATCCGTCGCGTGCCGCGTCGCCCGCGACGCCGGCCGTGACGTCGGCGAAGACCGTGTCCTTGCCGGCGGTATTGGCGCCGGTGGTTTCGGTGATCGCCGCGCCCTGCGCGCCGATGGTTCCGCCTTCGCGCGCCGTGGCGCGTAGCGTCACGCCGGCGACCGCATTGTTGGCAAGGCCGGCCGGAATGTCGGCGACGACGAACAGGCGAATGGCCGTATCGACGACGAGCTCGTCGATATAATTGGTGATCAGCGTGTCGCCCGCGTCCCAGCTGCCGATCGTCCCCGACGCGGTGTTGTCGCGATAGATGCGGACATTATCGGCGTCGAAGCTGTCGGTGCCGCCGTGGGAAGCCGTGCCGCCGGCGATTTGCGTCGCCGTGAGCGCGAAATCGAGCGTCTCGTTCGACAGGTTCGTCAGCTCGAATGTCGTGACGGCATTCGCCTGTCCGGGTACGACGGTCGTGGTGAGATCGGCGACTTCCTCGACGAGCAGGTTGATCTTGCGGTCGACGGTGAAATTGTTCGACGCCGACTGCTGGCCCTGCGCGACGCCACCGACCTGATAGTCGACGGTGGCGGTATTGGTGATCGTGGTGCCCGCGGTCGTGCCGGCGGCAAAGGCCGGCGCGGCGGCGACGCTCGAAAGCGCCGTCAGACCGATGGCACCCATATAAGTCAGCTTGCTGGTCATAGCTGAGCTCCTGGGCTTTATATGGTCGCCGTTTCCCCACCGCTGGCGACCGTCAAGCGGCTTGTTTCACTTCGCTATTTGACAACTCCCCGAAACATGAGCTTGCCCGTGCCGCCGACCGGTATCGGGTTCTGAAAGGCCCAGCGGATATGCGTCACGTCGGCGGGTTGCGCGGCGCGGCGCGCGCCGTCCGCCATCGGAACGCTGAGGTCGGAAAGCAGTCCCCACTGCTTGCCGCCATCGACCGAGACGAAGGGCTGCGCGTCGCCGGCATCCGCGAAGCGAACCGCCGCGGGCATCGGGTTGGTGACGACGAACTTGTCGGCCGGCTGCGCGCCGGCGTTGCGATAGTTGAGCACGAAGACGAGCCGGTCGCCGGGAACGACGACCTTCGGTTCTTCGAGCAATATGCGTTGCCTGCCCTCGGCGTCGGTCGAAACGCGCTCGACGAAGACATGATTGTCGAGCGCGACCTGATTCGCGGCGAGCGCGGGGCCGGGCATCAGCGTGGCGAGCAGAAAGAAGAGGCGGGTGCGCATGGGCATCTCCATCAATCGATCGTGGTCTGGAAGGTGACGGTGCGGGTCTGGCCGCCGGCGACGGTGCCGAGCGCGACGCTGATCCGCGTGCCGTTATAATCGCCCGCGTCGGCATCGGCCGCGTCGGTGAGAGCGCCGCCGCCAAGCGTGATCGAGCCGGGGACATAGGCGGTGTCCGCCGGAATATCGTCGGTGATCGCGAGGCCGCTCACCGAACCGCTGCCCGCGACGGTGGCGACGATCGTATAGGTAATCGTCGCGCCCGGGATCGGATCGGCGGTGCTCAGCGAGTTGGTCACGACCGCCGATTTGACGAGCGTGACCGTCGCGGCCGAGACGAGGAAGGCGCCGGCGTCCTCGCCATCGGCGCCGGTCGTGCCGACGACGGCATCGCCGCCGCCTTCGCCCTGTCCCGCAAAGCTGTCGCCGGGATCGCCGGTGCCGGTCTTCGCGGCGGCGGCGAGGCTGACGATGCCGCGATGGCCGTCGGCGGTCGAGCCCGGCGTCGTCGCGAGGACGAAGACGGTGACGCTCTGATCGGGGTCGAGCGACGGATCGTTCGCGCCCGCCGTATAGAGCGTGTCGGTGCCCGAATCGAAGAGGCCGTCGCCATTGTCGAGATAGATTTGGGTGACGACGGGATCATAATCGTCGCCGCCGGCGTTGACGATCGCGCTGAGCCCGAAGGCTTCGGCGCCGTTGCCGCTGTTCGTGACCGAGAAGGTGAGCACCTGCCCCGTCGCGCCGGGCGTTGTCGGCACGTCGCCCGGATTGCCCGAAGCGACGGTGACGTCGAGCAGTTCGTCGACGAGCAGGTCGATACGGTTCGAAGCGACCGTGGTCGTGCCGCCGCCGGTATCGAAGCTCGCGCTCGCGGTGTTGCTGATGGTCGAGCCGGCGCGTGTGCCGGCGGCCTCCGCCTGCATCGGCAGCGCAAGCGCGGCGAGCAGGGCAAGGGTTGAACAAGAGGGAAGAAGCCGATGCTTCGCGCCCCCCACAGGCGCTATCATCATCATTTTGACTCCGAACAGGTTGGTCCTTGGAGCCGTCAGTCGCCGATAAAGGGTAATTTCTGGTTAAAAGGCAGGTAGGAAGCGGTGTTTTGTTCCAAATAGGGACATGCGCCGCATTCGCGCGGACACCAACACGGCGGCTGGCGCGGGACATAAAGCGCGCGTAAGATGAAGCGGTTGACGAGGAGAAAAGGGGTGGCGGAGGACCGGGGCAGCAAGGATGTGCATCCGCCGCGCGTCCATCCGCTGCACCAGATCGAGATCGACGATTTCCGCCGCGACCGGCTTCTCGCCGCGCTGGCGCTGATCCTCGGCGCCGCCTTTTGCCTCGGTCTGCCCTTCGCCTTGCAGGCCGGCGCCGAATTCTTCCTGCCGCTCACCGCGGCCATCGTTATCGCGATCGCGCTCGTGCCGCTGCTCGAATGGCTCGAGCGTCGCGGGCTGCCATCGGCGCTCGCGGCGTTTTTCGCGCTCGCGACCTTTCTTGCGATCATCAACGCGGCGCTCGCGATCATCGTCGTGCCGGCGACGGGCTGGTTCGCGCGCATTCCCGAATCGATTCCGCGCATCCAGAGCAACCTCGCGCCGCTCATCGACTTTTATTCGACGCTGCAACGCTTCGTCGATCGCACGCTGGCCTCGGTCGCCAGCGGCACCGAGGCGACCGCGCAGGCGGTCGCCGCGACCGCGCCGACATCGGTCGTCGACTATTTCATCTCGTCGGCGCCCTCGGCGGCGATCCAGCTGTTTTTCGCGGTGCTCGTCATCTTCTTCTTCCTCGCGGGCTGGACCCGGCTGCGCCAAGGCACGATTCGCCGGCGCGGCAGCTTCGACGGCGCGATGCAGACCGCGCGCGTGATCCAGAATGTCGTCGATGCGACCGCTGACTATCTGGCGACGATCACGATGATCAACGCCATTCTCGGCCTCACCGTCGCGTTGCTGCTCTGGGCGCTGGGGATGCCGTCGCCTTTCATGTGGGGCGGGATCGTCAGCATCTGCAATTTCGTGCCCTATCTGGGGCCGATCGTCGCCGCGGTGCTGCTGGGGCTCGGCGGACTGATGACCTTCGACGCGGTCGGGCTCGCGCTGCTGCCCGCGCTGATCTTCATCGGCGTGCATCTGGTCGAGGCGAATCTGATCACGCCGCTCGTGCTCGGCAAGCGGCTGACGATCAATCCGCTGCTCATTCTTGTGTCATTGAGCTTCTGGGGATGGGTGTGGGGGACGCCGGGCGCGCTGCTCGCGGTTCCCTTGCTGCTGATTTTGCAGACGGTGCTTGCGTCGACGGGGACGCCAGATCTCGCGGGTTTCCTGTTCGAACATGGCACGCTGACCACCACCGACGAGGTGCGCGATCGATTAAATCGCACGCATGATGAAAGCGACGGTTGACAGGTCGGAGCAGGGGCCATATTGGCGCGGCTCCCAAGCACACGCGGGTGTAGCTCAGTTGGTTAGAGTGCCGGCCTGTCACGCCGGAGGTCGCGGGTTCGAGCCCCGTCACTCGCGCCATTCCTCGTCTTTCTGGACGGAATGGTCACCGCAGTTTGGGATTTTCCATCACCGGAAATTTTAGACTGGCGCCGCGCCTCAGCGGCGCCAAGTCCCCAGTTCCATCCAGCGCAGCAGCGGCTTCAGCGGCGCGATCCATAGGATCCCCGCCACGAGATAGAAGACCGCCTGCACCAGCACCGGCCAGGTGCCGACCCAGGGCGAAAGGCTGACGACGATCGCGGTCCAGCCCGCGATCAGCGCGAGGATCAGGAACATGCCCGCGGGCTTGCGCCAGCTGGGCTGTGGATTGCCGTTGAACCGATCCTGGCTGTCCTGATTCACAAACGATCTCCGCAAAGGATAAATTCCTGCTCGGTCCATATCGCGTCGAGCGCGACATCGGTCGATTCGCGCGGCGTAGCGTCGATTTCCTGCACCGACCAGCCGATACCGATGCGCAGCGCGTCTGGGTGCGCGGCGAAATAGCGGTCGTAATGGCCGCCGCCCTGACCAATCCGGCCGCCGCGGCGGTCGAAACCGACGAGCGGGCAGAAGATGAGGCCGGGCGTCGCCAGCGGCGCATCGTCGCCGGGCTGCTGCGTGCCCCATGGGCCCTTTTCGAGCGACTCGCCCGGACGCCAGCGGCGGAACGACATTTCAGCGATCCGCCCGGCATGGTGGGGCAGGGCAAGCGCGCCGGCTTCGCCGAGGTCCGCGAACATCGGCAGGATGTCGGGCTCGTCGCCCAATGCGACATAGGCGCCGATGACGCCATGATCGGCGAGAAGCGCGGAAAGCGGCTCGGGGAGCACGCGGAAAGCGGCCAATCGCGCCATGCCGTCGAGATTGGCGGCGAAATGCCGCCGCCGGAAGCGCAGCCGCTCGCGCAATTTCCGCTTCTGCTGGATGAGGTCGGCGGACAGGTCGGTCATCGCCTCCTCGGGAGCTTGATGGCTGGTTGGCGGGACCACCATAGTCGTTTGCCGGAAAATCCTCTGACGCCAGTAACGTCAGGTGGGAACCATATACGTCGGACCAGGGTCCGGGCAGGGACAGCTCCCTTGGATGATGTATCGCCTCAGGGATATTCGCAGCGGCTCGTGCAGGGCAGTGCCCGCCGTCCCCTATGTAGGGGCGTGGCCTTGTTTGCTCAAGGGAGTTGCTCGACTTTCGCGGCGAGGCTTTCGATCCGGTCTGCAATCTGCAGCAGCGCCCGGTCGTGCGACGGATTGGCGGCAGGCGCCGCGGTCGCGGCATTTTGCCGCGCGGCCTCCAATGCGTTGATCGCGTCCTGCTCGCGCGCGACGGCGGCTTTCAGTTCGTCGCGCGCCTGCGCTTCGCGGCTCTCGGCGAGCGCGACCGCCGCGCGCAGCGAATCGGACTGCGGTTCGGTCTTTTCGACCTTGCCGCGGGCTTCCTGCATCTCGTCGGCGAGCATGAGCGCCGCGAACAGCAATTGGCGAACCTCGGTTCCGCCCGGCATCGCGCGGACCTTTTCATCGACGACCGCGGCGAGCTGGGCCAGCTGCGCTTCCTGCCCGTCGGCGCAGTGGACGTCATAGGGACGGCCCGCGATGGTCAGCTTGACGTCAGCCACGGTCGGCCTCCGCGATCAGCCGGTCGAGCTCGCCGATGACGGCGGCGACTTCGGCTTTCAGCGCCGACTGATCGGCGGGGGGGGCGGCAATCGCCGGGGCGGGGCGGTTCGCCCGGTCGGCCAGGGCCTTTTCGATGCGGCTGAGCGCGCGTTCGATACGGCCGATAGCCAGGCTGGATTCGTCGAGATCGAGTTCCATGCCCAAGGGTTAGCAGCGCGCGTGGAGGCGTGCAATCGCCTCTCCGCGCCGAAACGCGCCAGAATTTGTGCCGCAAGCGGTTGACTCCCGGCCCCGCCCCCGCAAAGGGCTGTCCCCACCGAATCCGGTCATCTTCACATCCTTTCCCGGGGGACTCATGACATATCCCGAAGGTCATTTGGCCGAACGTCAACTCGCCAACGCGATCCGCGCGCTTGCGATGGACGCCGTACAGGCCGCGAACAGCGGCCATCCCGGGATGCCGATGGGCATGGCCGACGTCGCCACCGTGCTCTATTCGGACTATCTGAAGTTCGATCCGAGCGATCCGAAATGGGCCGATCGCGACCGATTCGTGCTGTCGGCGGGGCATGGCTCGATGCTCGCCTATGCGACGCTGCATCTGGCTGGCTATGCGCGGCCGACGATCGACGACATCCGCAATTTCCGCCAGCTGAGCAGCCCGTGCGCGGGGCATCCCGAGAATTTCGAGCTCGAAGGCGTCGAGACGACGACCGGGCCGCTGGGGCAGGGGCTCGCGACCGCGGTCGGCATGGCGATCGCCGAGCGGCATCTGAATGCCATCTATGGCGACGATCTCGTCGATCATCGCACCTGGGTGATCGCCGGCGACGGCTGCCTAATGGAAGGCATCAACCACGAAGCGATCGGTCTCGCCGGCCACCTCGGCCTTGGGCGCCTGACCGTGCTGTGGGACGACAACAAGATCACCATCGACGGCTCGACCGACCTGTCGACGAGCGAGGATGTGAAGGCGCGCTATGCCGCGACGGGCTGGCATGTCGAAAGCTGCGACGGCCATGATTCCGCCGACATTCGCCGCGCGATCGACGCCGCGCTCGCCGATCCGCGCCCATCGCTGATCGCGTGCCGCACGATCATCGGCTTCGGCGCGCCGAACAAGCAGGGGACGTCGGCAACCCACGGCGCCCCGCTCGGCGCCGACGAGATCGCGGCGGCACGCGGGGAACTCGGCTGGACCGCCGAGCCGTTCGTCATCCCGGGCGACATCGCATCGGCCTGGGCAGCATTTGGCGAGAAGGGCAAGAAACTTCACGCTGAATGGAATGATCGGCTCGCAAATAGCGATAAGAAAACCGATTTCGAAGCGCGTCTTAGCGGCAAGGTCATTCCGGGCGACGCCTTCAAGGCCTATCTCGACGGGCTCGTCGCCGAGCCGCCGAAGGTCGCGACGCGCAAGGCGTCGGAAAACGCGCTGAGCGCGCTCACCGCCGACATCGCGTCGCTGGTGGGCGGCAGCGCCGACCTCACTGGTTCGAACAACACCAAAACATCGTCGACCAAGCCGCTGACGAAGGACGATTATTCGGGCCGCTATATCTATTATGGCATCCGCGAGTTCGGCATGGCGGCGGCGATGAACGGCATGGCGCTGCATGGCGGCGTCGTGCCCTATGGCGGCACCTTCCTGGTGTTCGCCGATTATTGCCGCGCCGCGATTCGCCTGTCGGCGCTCCAGCGCCAGCGCACCGTCTATGTGATGACGCACGACAGCATCGGGCTCGGCGAGGACGGTCCGACGCACCAGCCGATCGAGCATCTCCAGTCGCTGCGCGCGATGCCCAACCTGCTCGTTATGCGCCCCGCCGACGCAGTCGAGACCGCCGAATGCTGGGCGCTCGCGCTGGCGCAGGAGGACCGGCCGTCGCTGCTCGCGCTGACCCGCCAGAACCTCCCGCCGCTGCGTCATGACGTCACCGAAAATCTTTGCGCCAAGGGCGGTTATCGCCTGCGCGGTGCGTCGGCGGGTCGCAAGGTCGTGCTCGTCGCAACGGGTTCCGAAGTGTCGCTCGCACTCGAAGTCGCCGAGAAGATCGAGGCCGCGGGCCATGGCGCCGACGTCATTTCGATGGTCTCGACCGAATTGTTCGACGAGCAGGATGCGGCGTATCAGGCCGATATTCTGCCCGACGATGCGCTGATCGTGTCGATCGAGGCGGGCACGACCTTCGGCTGGACCACGATAATGTCCGCCGAATCGGGCACGACCTTCGGCTGGGAACGCTATACCGGCCGTCACGGCCTGCGCTTCGGCATCGACAGCTTCGGCGCCTCGGCGCCGATTGAAGACCTATTCAGGCATTTCGGCCTTACCGCCGATGCTATCGCACCCCAGATCCTGGCACGGCTGAACGATTAAGGACCGGCCGCCCATTCGCAGAAAGGACTCCCTGACATGGCAGTGAAAGTCGCAATCAACGGTTTCGGACGCATCGGCCGCCTCGTGGCGCGCGCCATCCTCGAACGCCCCGACTGCGGGCTCGAACTCATCGCGATCAACGACCTGGGCGATGCCAAGTCGAACGCGCTGCTGTTCAAGCGCGACAGCGTCCATGGACCGTTCCCGGGCGATGTCAGCGCCGACGGCGATTTTCTGGTCGTCGACGGGAAGCGCATTCGCGTCAGCGCCGAGCGTGATCCGGCGAACCTGCCGCACGCCGAACTGGGCGTCGACATCGCGCTTGAATGCACCGGTTTTTTCGCCGATCGCGACAGCGCGTCGAAGCATCTGACCGCGGGCGCCAAGCGCGTGCTGATCTCCGCCCCTGCCAAGGGAGCCGACCTGACCGTCGTGTACGGCGTCAATCACGACAAGCTGACCGCTGAGCATGTCGTCGTCTCGAACGCCAGTTGCACGACCAACTGCCTCGCGCCGGTCGCCAAGGTGCTCAACGACACGCTGGGCATCGAGCGCGGGCTGATGACGACGATCCACGCTTACACCAACGACCAGAAGATACTGGACCAGATCCACCCCGACAAGCGCCGCGCGCGTGCGGCGGCGATGTCGATCATCCCGACGACGACCGGCGCCGCGCGTGCGGTCGGCGAGGTGCTGCCCGAACTCAAGGGCAAGCTCGACGGCTCGTCGGTCCGCGTGCCTACGCCGAACGTCAGCCTCGTCGACCTGACCTTCAACCCGAAGCGCGACACGAGCGTCGAGGAAGTGAACAAGATTCTGAAGGACGCATCGGAAGGCGCATTGAAGGGCGTTCTCGCCTATTCGGACGAACCGCTCGTTTCGATCGATTATAACCACTGCCCGGCGAGCTCGACGATCGATAGCCTCGAAACTTCGGTGCTCGAAGGCAAGCTCGTCCGCGTCGTCAGCTGGTATGACAATGAATGGGGTTTCTCGAACCGCATGGTCGATACCGCGGGCGCGATCGCCAAGCTGCTGTAGGACTATCCGTGTGCCCCCGCGAAGGCGGGGGCCCATCACCGACCCTATCCAGATAGCAGGACGGTGGCGGAGGACGAAAGCGCAGGAGATGGGCCCCCGCCTTCGCGGGGGCACAGCGTCGGGCAATGGAGTGACAAGCAGATGACCGCGTTCAAAACCCTCGACGACATCGGTGACGTCACCGGCAAGCGCGTGCTCGTGCGCGTCGACCTCAACGTTCCGATGATCGATGGCGCGGTCAGCGACGCGACGCGGATTCACGCGGCGATGCCGACGATCCGCGAGCTGTCGGACAAGGGCGCGATCGTTCTGCTCCTCGCGCATTTCGGGCGGCCGAAGGGTGCGAAGAACCCGACGCAGTCGCTGAGCCTTGTGATGGGCGGCGTCGAGGATGTGCTCGGGCACGGCGTGATGTTCATTCCCGAAGCCATTGGCGAAGGCGCGAAGGCGGGCGTCGCGGTGCTCGCGGCGGGCGACGTCGCGGTGCTCGAAAACACGCGCTTCTATCCCGGCGAGGAAAGGAACGACCCGGCCTTCGCCGACGGGCTCGCCGAGATCGGCGACCTCTATGTCAACGACGCCTTTTCGGCCGCGCACCGCGCGCACGGCTCGACCGAAGGCGTCGCGCACCGGTTGCCGGCCTATGCGGGCCGCGCGATGGAGGCCGAACTGAAGGCGCTCGACGCCGCGCTCGGCAATCCAGCGCATCCGGTGGCTGCGGTCGTCGGCGGCGCCAAGGTGTCGAGCAAGATCGACGTGCTCAAGAACCTAGTCGGCAAGGTCGATCATCTGATCATCGGCGGCGGCATGGCGAATACTTTCCTCGCCGCGCGCGGGGTCGACGTCGGCAAGTCGCTGTGCGAGCATGATCTGGTCGACACCGCCAACGCGATCTTCGACGCTGCCGATGCGGCGGGCTGCACGATCCATCTGCCCTATGACGTCGTGGTGTCCAAGGAGTTTGCGCCGAATCCGCCGACGCGCACCGTCAACGTCCACGAGGTCGCCGCCGACGAGATGATCCTCGACGTCGGCCCCGCTGCGGTCGAAGCCTTGGCGGATGTCCTCAAGAATTGCCGCACGCTCGTGTGGAACGGCCCGCTCGGCGCGTTCGAAACGCCGCCCTTCGACGCGGCGACCGTCGCGCTTGCCAAGACCGCCGCCGCGCTGACGCGCGAAGGCTCGTTGATCTCGGTTGCCGGGGGAGGCGATACCGTCGCGGCGCTCAACCATGCCGGCGTCGCCGGCGACTTCAGCTTCGTTTCGACCGCCGGCGGCGCCTTCCTCGAATGGATGGAAGGCAAGCCGTTGCCGGGCGTCGATGCGCTGAAGGCCTAGAACTTCCGCCCGCATTGCATCCTGTCCATGGGGTCGCTATGCGCACCGCCACATACGTATGCAAACAACCGGAGATCTTATGACCACCGTCCATGCCGCCATGCTCGACCAGATCAAATCGGGGCAGGGCTTTATCGCCGCGCTCGACCAGAGCGGCGGTTCGACGCCCAAGGCATTGAAGGGTTATGGCATCGAAGCCGACGCCTTTTCGAACGACGAGGAGATGTTCGGCCTGATCCACGACATGCGCAGCCGCATCGTCACCGCGCCCTGCTTCAACGGCGAGAAGGTGATCGGCGCGATCCTGTTCGAGCGCACGATGGACGGCGAGGCGGGCGGCAAGGCGGTTCCGGCGCTGCTGTGGGAGCGCGGTGTGGTGCCGTTCCTTAAAGTGGACAAGGGGCTTGAGGACGAAGCCGATGGCGTCCAGCTGATGAAGGCGAACCCGGGCCTCGACGATCTGTGCGAACGCGCGGTTGCGAAGGGCGTGTTCGGCACCAAGATGCGCAGCGTCGTCAATCTTGCCAATCCCGCCGGCATCAAGGCGATCGTCGAGCAGCAGTTCGCCGAAGCGAAGCGCATCGCGGCGCATGGTCTCGTCCCGATCATCGAGCCCGAGGTGAATATCAAGAGCGCCGAGCGTGACGCGGCGGATCGCCTGCTGCTCAAGGAACTGATCGCGGCGCTCGACGCTTGGACCGGCGCGCCGGTCATGCTGAAACTCTCGCTGCCGACCGAGGCGGGGCTGTTCCAGCCGCTCGTCGATCATCCGAAGGTGCTGCGCGTCGTCGCGCTGTCGGGCGGTTTCGCGCGCCCCGAGGCGTGCGTCGAGCTGGCGAAGAACCCGGGCATCATCGCGAGCTTCAGCCGCGCTCTTCTGGAAGACCTTCGTCACCAGATGAATGACGAGGAATTCAACAATTCGCTTGGCAGCGCGATCGACGAAATTCACGCGGCCTCCGTGGCCTAGGTGATGGGAGAGAGGTGGCAAGCCGTCGACGATTATATCGCCGGTAAATTGCTGGGCGCCGATGGCGCGCTTGCCGCCGCTCTCGTGAATAACGGTGCCCAAGGCCTGCCGCCGATCGACGTGTCGCCGGCGCAAGGCAAGATGCTGTTCCTGCTCGCGCAGGTCGCCGGGGCGAAGCGCATCCTCGAAATCGGAACGCTCGGCGGTTATTCGACGATCTGGCTGGCGCGGGCGCTGCCGGACGGCGGCGAGTTGGTGACGCTCGAACTCGAAACGCATCATGCGCTGGTCGCGCGTGAGAATCTCGAAAATGCGGGCGTTTCGGGCAAAGTCGACATCCGCGTCGGCCCTGCGGCCGACAGCCTTGCCGCGATGACCGGTGAAGCGCCGTTCGACTTCGTTTTCATCGACGCCGACGAGCAGAACAATGCGCACTATGTCGAGGAAGCGATCCGGCTCGGCCGCCCCGGCACGACGCTCATCGTCGACAATGTCGTGCGCGAGGGCGGGGTGCTCGATGCGGCGAGCGATGACGAGCGCATCATCGGCACACGCGCGCTGTTCGACATGCTGAGCACCGATGCGCGCCTCGATGCGACCGCGGTGCAGACGGTCGGTGCGAAGAAGTGGGACGGCTTCGTGCTGGCGCGGGTGCGCTAGCCTCTATTTCCGTCATCCCGGCCTCCGCCGGGATGACGAGAAAGGGAGGGTGGCTATAGTCCGCCAGCGAAGCGGAACGAGAAGCGGTAATCACCGGGTTTGATCATCGCATCGGTGCGTTTTTCGGGCCGCACCGATTCGAGCGTGAACTGGCCGTCGGCGAGATGGGTGGGCTCGCCGAGCGTGACCTCGAACGGTTGTTTTTCGCCATTGCCGCGAATCCAGACCATCTTCACCCGCACGCGGCCGGCCCAGACGCAGCGCGCGTTCATCGGGCAGCGGCTGTCCTCGATGACTTCGACCGGCTGGACGATCGGGCCATCGACATAGGCCTTTTGTCCGAGCGCGACGTCGCTGCCGTCGGGGAGCGGCGCAGAGGCCGTGGTGACGCAGGCCGAAAGCGCGACGGCGGCGGGGAGGGCGATAGCGGCAAGGCGAACGATGTTCTGCATTTGCCCGCATGTGAGCGCATCGCTATGAACGCGCCATGACCACCACAGCGACCGCGCCAACCTGCCAGCTTTACCTCATTTC
This sequence comes from uncultured Sphingopyxis sp., assembly GCF_900078365.1. Classification (NCBI taxonomy): domain Bacteria; kingdom Pseudomonadati; phylum Pseudomonadota; class Alphaproteobacteria; order Sphingomonadales; family Sphingopyxidaceae; genus Sphingopyxis; species uncultured Sphingopyxis sp. The sequence continues at coordinate 2,165,114 of NZ_LT598653.1, read as the reverse complement.
ACCGCTCGACGTCGGGGGCGATTTTCCGGCCCGGCTGGAAGAAGCGCTGTCCGCCGGCCCCGTCGCCGCTTTCCAGTTTCGCGTCAAGGGCATCGACCAGCACGAGGCGGCGCGGCTCGCCGAACCGTTGCAGGCGATTTGCGCCGCGCACGAGGTGGCCTTCATCGTCAACGACGATGTCGCGCTCGCGAAGCGGCTGAAGGCCGATGGCGTCCATCTGGGGCAGGGCGACGGCGATCCGACGGAAGCGCGCCGCCTGCTGGGTCCCGACACGCAGATCGGCGTGACGTGCCACGACAGCCGCCACCTCGCGATGGAGGCGGGCGAGGCGGGTGCCGACTATGTCGCGTTCGGGGCCTTCTTCCCCACGACGACCAAGGCGGTCGAGCATCATCCCGAGCCCGAAATACTGACATGGTGGCAGGGCCTGTTCGAACTGCCGTGCGTCGCGATCGGCGGAATTACGGCCGACAATGCGCGGATTCTGGTCGAGGCCGGCGCCGACTTCCTTGCCGTGTCGGGCGGCGTTTGGGCCCATCCCGAAGGCCCGGCCGCGGCGGTGCGCGCCTTTGCGGCGATCCTCGAAAATCAGCCCGCCGGATAATCGCGTCCGGGCGTTTTCGGCGCCTTCTTGGGTGCAGGCGCCGCCGCCGCATCCTTGCGCCAGCCAAAGAGGCCGGCGCAAGGCGCCCCGCGCGACGAAGTTGCTGCGTTGCCGCGAGGGAGCGGCGGGGTAAGCTTCGAACGATCGATATTCATCATGGGCGGGGATATGGCATCGATGCCGGGAGGCATATTGGATCGATGCGTCAAAAGAGCATCGGCCCGCCGCTTTTGGCGTTTCGATCCAATGGACTGCGGTTCGTGGCTTTTTGCTTGCGCTCGGCCATGCGCCCCGCAAGACAGCGGACGGGGAGATTCTTGATGACCGAAACCACCACGATCTCGCGCGGGCGCGAACTTACGATCCGCGCGATCCTGCTGGGCGGGCTGCTGACCTTGGCGTTCACCGCGGCGAACGTCTATCTGGGGCTGAAGGTCGGGCTGACCTTCAGTCCCAGGAACACGTTCGACGCAGTGAACACCACGGTGATCACCGCGTCGAACGTGTTCCTGGGACTGAAGGTCGGGCTGACCTTCGCGACGTCGATCCCCGCGGCGGTGATCTCGATGGCGCTGCTGCGCTATATGGCGGGCTCGACGATCCTCGAGAATAATATCGTCCAGACGATCGCGAGCGCGGCGGGCACGCTGGCGGCGATCATCTTCGTGCTGCCCGGGCTGGTGATGGTCGGGTATTGGCAGGGTTTCCCGATGCTGGAGACGACCGCGATCACGATGCTCGGCGGCATATTGGGCGTGCTCTTTTCGGTGCCGCTGCGCCGCGCGCTCGTCGTCGATTCGGACCTGCCCTATCCCGAAGGGCGGGCGGCGGCCGAGGTGCTGCGCGTCGGCGCCGCGAGCGCCGAGGGCGCGGCCGAGAACAAGGCCGGGCTGTCGGCGCTGCTGTGGAACAGCCTGGTGGCTGCGGGCTTCGCGCTGCTCACGCAGATGAAGCTCGCCGCCGCCGAAGTCTCGCGCTGGTTCAAGGTCGGCGCGGGCGCGACCGGCATCTCGGGCGGCCTCGGCTTCGCCTTGTTCGGCGTCGGCCATCTCGTCGGCCTGTCGGTCGGCCTCGCGCAGCTCGTGGGGCTGGTCGTCGGCTGGTGGATATTGCTGCCGATCCTGACGCAGGGCGTTGCCGGACCCGACGCGGAAACGATCGCGAACACGGTGTTCCGCGACGATGTCCGTTTCTTCGGCGCGGGGGTGATCGCCGTGGCGGCCCTCTGGACCCTGCTCAAGATCGCCGGGCCGGTGATCGGCGGCATCCGCTCGGCGATGGCGGCGAGCAAGGCGCGCCACGCGGGCACGGCGCTCGCGGTCGAGGAACAGGACATCGCCATCGGCTGGGTGTTCGGTGGCTCGCTGCTGATCCTGCTGCCGATCGCCTGGCTGCTGTGGTCGGTGCTCGCGGGCGGGCCGCTGGCGGGGTCGGCGGCGATCCTGATGGCGGGCGCGCTGGTCTTCGTCATCGTTATCGGGCTGATGATCGCCTCGGTCACCGGCTATATGGCGGGTCTGATCGGCGCGTCGAACTCGCCGGTTTCGGGGATCGGCATCCTCGCGATCATCGCTTCGTCGCTGCTGCTCGTCGGGCTGCTCGGGCGCGGCGGCGGCGCGGAGGCGAGCGCGGCGATGGTCGCCTATGCGCTGATCGTCACCGGCATCGTCTTTGGCATCGCGACCATCTCGAACGACAATCTGCAGGACCTCAAGACCGGCCAGCTCGTCGGTGCGACGCCGTGGAAGCAGCAGGTGGCGTTGATCATCGGCGTCGTCTTCGGCTCGCTTGTCGTGCCGCCGGTGCTCAACGTGCTGAACGAGACGGTGGGCTTCGTCGGCGTTCCCGGCGCGGGACCGAACGCGCTCGCCGCGCCGCAGGCGGGGCTCATCTCCTCGCTTGCGAAGGGTGTACTCGGCGGCGATCTCAACTGGGCGATGCTGGGTTATGGCGCGCTCGCGGGCGTGGGCTTCGTCATCGTCGACGAACTGCTCGGCCGCGCAAAGAAGCTGCGCCTGCCGCCGCTCGCGATCGGGATCGGCATCTATCTGCCGATGGCGGTCATTCTGCCCGTGGTGATCGGCGCGGTCGGCGGCTGGTTCTATGATCGCTGGGCTGGTCGCCGCGCGAATCCGGCCTTTGCCCACCGTATGGGCGTGCTGACCGCAACGGGCATGATCGTCGGCGAAAGCCTGTTCGGGGTTCTCTATGCCGGTCTCGTCTATGCGACCGATAGCGATGCGCCGCTCGCGGTCGTTGGCGACGGATTCCATGTGCCGTCGATCCTCGTCGGTGCCGGTCTGTTCGTCGCGCTCATCCTGACGAGCTATGCGCGGACCCGCAAAGCCGTCGAAACGACCGCCTGAGATACGGATCGCTTGCCCTCCGCCGCATCCGTCGTTAAGGGCGCGCTCCTGAACCGGCGTGCGGGTGCGCGCGCCGGCGGCTCTTTCCATCCTTGTTGAAGCGAGTGTGCGCGATGAAAATCACCGGCGTTGAAATCCGTCCCGGCAATATTATCGAATATGAAGGCGGCATCTGGAAGGTCACCAAGATCCAGCACACCCAGCCGGGCAAGGGCGGCGCCTATATGCAGGTCGAAGCCAAGAATCTGATCGACGGGCGCAAGCTCAACAACCGTTTCCGCAGCGCCGACACGGTCGAAAAGGTGCGCCTCGACACCAAGGACTTCCAGTTCCTCTATGCCGAGGGCGACGACCTGGTGTTCATGGACAAGGACAGCTTCGAACAGATCAACATCTCGAAAGAAGTCGTCGGCGAAGCGCATGAGTTCCTGCAGGACGGCATGGACGTCGTGCTCGAGCTTTGGGAAGAACGCCCGATCTCGGTCGAACTGCCCGAAACGATCGAAGCGACGATCGTCGAGGCCGACGCGGTGGTGAAGGGCCAGACGGCGTCGTCGTCGTACAAGCCCGCGATCCTCGACAATGGCGTGCGCGTGATGGTGCCGCCGCACATCACCAGCGGCACCAAGATCGTCGTGCATGTGTACGACCGCGAATATGTGCGGCGTGCCGATTGATTAGTTCCCCTCCCGCTTGCGGGAGGGGCTAGGGGAGGGCCTGTCGAGGGACGGTCCATTCCTGTAAAGTAACATTCCCTCCCCCGACCCCTCCCGCAAGCGGGAGGGGGGAGATCGAACAATGGCCGTATCGGGCATCATCACCGTCATGGAACGCGCCGCGCGCAAGGCCGGCACGAAGCTGCGCCGCGACTTCGGCGAGATCGAGCATCTGCAGGTTTCGCAAAAGGGGCCGGCCGATTTCGTGTCGAAGGCCGATCAGGCCGCCGAACGCACGCTTTATGACGAACTGACCCATGCGCGTCCGGGCTGGGGCTTCAAGATGGAAGAGGCGGGCGAGATCGAGGGCGATCCCGGCAAGCCGCGCTTCATCATCGATCCGCTTGACGGCACCTCGAACTTCCTCCACGCGATCCCGCATTTCGCGATCTCGATCGCGGTGCAGGAACCCAAGCCCGGCGGCGGCTGGGGCGAGGTAACGGCGGCGCTCGTCTATCAGCCGATCACCGACGAAAGCTATTGGGCCGAGCGCGGCCGCGGCGCCTGGCTGCACGACCGGCGGCTGCGCGTCGCATCGCGCCGCCACCTCAACGAATGCCTGATCGCGACGGGTATCCCGTACATGGGCCATGGCAATATGGCGCAGTGGAGCCGCATTTTCGGCGCGGTCGCGCCCGAGGTTGCGGGCATCCGCCGCTTCGGCGCCGCCAGCCTCGACCTCGCATGGGTCGCGGCGGGGCGCTACGACGGTTTCTGGGAAAGCGACCTCCAGATCTGGGACGTCGCGGCGGGCATGCTGCTCGTGCGCGAGGCCGGCGGCTTCGTCAGCGACTTCCGCGGCGGCGATCGTGCGATCGACCGCAGCGAATATATCGCCGGCAGCGCCGCGGTGCATTCGAAGCTGCAAAAGCTGGTCGCGGGCGCGCTGCGCAACGCTTAATTTCATCCTTCATCCCGGCCTTCCCCGAGATGACGGATAGTCACTTCTCGAAAACATAGGCCCGAAAGCTGTCCATCAGCGACGCCCAGGTGTTGAAGGTTTCGCCGACATTTTCGCGCGGGATGCCCTGGAAATCGAGGTCGACGTCCATTTCGAGCACCGGGTCGCCAGCGTCGTCCTTATAGGCGCGCGCGAAGCGTTTTTCCTTGTTCCACTGGTTGAGCCGTTCGAGCGTGACGTCCTTCGCGTCGCTGAATCCCATATAATATTGCAGTGTCTTGCACTGTTCGCCCTCGTCGCAGTTCATGAAGAGGACGAGGAATTTCAGGCCGCTCCGGTTGCTCTCGATATAGGGATCGTCGCCCTCCTTGACCACGATCGTCGCGGGCCAGCCCTGCGACTCGAGGATCGCCTTGATCGTCTCGGGATTCGTCGCGTTGACCAGTTCGGCATGGGCCGGAGTCGCGGAGAAAAGCGCCAGCGGGGCGAAGGCGAGGGCGGCGCGAGCGGTGATTGGTCCCATATAAGCTCCCTTTGTCGATATTGAGAGTCCCTGCCGGCGGAAAAGCGCGGCATAGCAACCCTTTTTCACTTGCGTATCACAGCGATAGGACTGCTCGCCAGCGCGCATTATGCTTTTGGTCACACGCGAAACGAAAATCCTGCCCGCGGTGCTTGCGGCACGCGGCCCGCTGGCCTAAAGCGCCCCCGATAAACGGGTGCGCGACACCCCAAAACAACAGAACTGCGAGCTCCCATGGTCGATCTGACGCAATATTTGCCGATTCTGATCTTTCTGGTCATCGCCGTCGGCCTGTCCTCCGCCTTCGTCTTCCTGCCGATGGGCGTCGCGCGGCTGACCGGGGCGCACAAGCCCGATCCGGCGAAGCTGACCGAATATGAATGCGGTTTTCCCGCTTTTGAAGATGCGCGCAGCCAGTTCGACGTGCGTTTCTACCTCGTCGCCATCCTTTTCATCATCTTCGACCTCGAAGCCGCCTTCCTCTTTCCCTGGGCGGTGAGCCTCGAGGAAATCGGCTGGGCCGGCTGGGCGACGATGATGGTTTTCCTCGCCGAGCTGACCCTCGGCCTTGTGTACGCGTGGAAAAAAGGCGCGTTGGATTGGGAATGAGTACTTCCAGCATCATCATGCCCGGCCAGATGCCGGTCGCCCCTGGGACGAACCCCGATGCGGGTTTCTTCGACGACCTCAACAGCGAGATCGGCGACAAGGGCTTTCTCGTCACCTCGACCGAGGATCTGTTCAACTGGGCGCGCACCGGCTCGCTCTGGTGGATGACCTTCGGGCTCGCCTGCTGCGCGGTCGAGATGATCCACGTCAACATGCCGCGTTACGACATGGAACGCTTCGGCGCCGCGCCGCGCGCGAGCCCGCGCCAGTCGGACGTGATGATTGTCGCGGGAACGCTCTGCAACAAGATGGCCCCCGCGCTGCGCCGGGTTTACGACCAGATGTCGAACCCCAAATATGTCATCTCGATGGGCAGCTGCGCCAATGGCGGCGGCTATTATCACTATAGCTATTCGGTGGTGCGCGGTTGCGACCGGATCGTGCCGGTGGATATTTACGTTCCCGGGTGCCCGCCGACCGCCGAAGCCCTGCTCTATGGCGTGATGCAATTGCAGCGGAAGATCCGCCGCGTCGGAACGATCGAACGCTGATGGCCCATCCCGCTCCCCTCGTCGCGTCGCAGCCTTCGCTCGCGGACGCGCTGAAAAAGCTGCTCGGCGTCGACCTCGTCGCGCATGTATTCACCGTCGATGAAGACAGCATCACCTTGGCGCGCGAAGCTGTCGCCGGCGTGATGGTCGCGCTGCGCGACAGCCTCGAATATCAGCAGCTGATGGAAATTGCCGGGGTCGACTATCCCGACCGCGCCGAGCGGTTCGAGGTCGTCTATCACCTGCTCAGCGTGACGAAGAACCACCGCCTGCGCGTCCGCGTGTCGACCGACGAGGCGACGCCGGTGCCGACGATCGTTCCCGTCTGGCCGAACGCCGGTTGGCTCGAACGCGAAGTGTTCGACATGTATGGCGTGCTGTTCAGCGGCAACCCCGACCTGCGCCGTATCCTGACCGACTATGGGTTCCAGGGGCATCCGCAGCGCAAGGACTTTCCGCTGACCGGCTATACCGAGCTGCGCTATTCCGAAGAGGACAAGCGCGTCGTGTACGAGCCCGTGCGGCTGGCGCAGGATTTCCGCAATTTCGACTTCCTCAGCCCATGGGAAGGCGCCGATTATGTGCTGCCGGGCGACGAAAAGGCCGGCGGGACGGGCGAAGCGCCGGGCAAGGGCGCGCCGACGCCGATGACTGCGCAAGAGGTCAAGAAGGCCGACGAAAAGGCCGAAGCCGAGAAGGAAAAGACCTCGCCGCCGCCGACGCCGAAGACGACCGAAAAGACGACGCAGACCGGCGCGGGCGCGAAAACGAATATCAAGGCCGCGAAGACGAGCCGCGATGGCGCCAAAGCGACCAAGGCCGCCAAGGCAAAGACGCCCGCGACCGAGAAGGCCGAAAAGGCGCCCGCCAAGCCGCGCGCGCCGCGCAAGCCGAAGGGAGAGAGCAAGTGATGTTGTCCTCCTTCGTCATCCCCGCGAAGGCGGGGATCCAGCTTTTTCCTGCCGGCTTTGAAAGCTGGACCCCCGCCTTCGCGGGGGTGACGGGATCTGATTTGGGAGGTCTGTTGTGACCGACACACCCACCGTCAAGCACCACGGCAGTGACATGTTCGAAGGCTATCCGGTCGACACCGCCGATACCGCGGGCGATCAGGTCGTCACCAACTATACGATCAACTTCGGCCCGCAGCACCCCGCGGCGCACGGCGTGCTGCGCATGGTGATGGAGCTCGACGGCGAGATCATCGAGCGCGTCGATCCGCACGTCGGCCTGCTCCATCGCGGCACCGAAAAGCTGATCGAGTATAAGACCTATCTGCAGGCTTTGCCCTATTTCGACCGGCTCGACTATTGCTCGCCGCTCGGGATGGAGCACTCATATGTGCTGGCTATCGAGAAATTGCTCGACCTCGAGGTTCCCGATCGCGCGCAATATCTGCGCGTGCTGTTCGCCGAGCTGACGCGCATCTGCAATCACATGCTCAACATCGGGTCGCACGTCATGGATGTCGGCGCGATGACCCCGAACCTCTGGGTGTTCGAGCTGCGCGAGGATTGCCTCAATTTCTTCGAGCGCGCGTCGGGCGCGCGGATGCACTCGGCCTATTTCCGTCCAGGCGGCGTCCATCAGGACGTTCCCGAAAAGCTGCTCTACGACATCGGCGAATGGTGCGAAAAGCGGCTGCCGAAGCTGTTCGGCGACGCGATGAGCCTCGTCATCGACAACCGCATCTTCAAGCAGCGTAATGTCGACATCGCGACGGTGAGCAAGGAAGACGCGCTGGCATGGGGCTTTTCGGGCCCGATGATCCGCGGCAGCGGCATCGCGTGGGATTTGCGCAAGTCGCAGCCCTATGACGCCTATGCCAAGATGGAATTCGAGATTCCGGTCGGCACGCGCGGCGACTGCTACGACCGCTTCATGGTGCGCGTGCAGGAAGTCTATCAGTCGGCGCGCATCATCCTTCAGTGCATCAACGCGATGCCATCGGGTCCGATCGCGAGCCTCGACCGCAAGGTCGTGCCGCCGAAGCGCGGCGAGATGAAGCAGTCGATGGAATCGCTGATCCACCACTTCAAGCTCTATACCGAGGGCTTCCACGTCCCGGCGGGCGAGGTCTACGTGGCGACCGAAAGCCCCAAGGGCGAATTCGGCGTCTATCTGGTCAGCGACGGCACCAACAAGCCGTACCGCTGCAAGATCCGCCCGACGGCGTTTTCGCACCTGCAGGCGATGGACATGATGTCGAAGGGCCACATGCTCGCCGACACCACCGCGATCATCGGTGCCATCGACGTCGTGTTCGGGGAGTGTGACCGGTGACGTTGCGAGTAATTTCATGGATCGATGAAGGCTATCGCGAGGGCGCCAAGCGTTCCAACTCTGCGATGGGTCTGCTGCTGGCCGCTATTGGCCTTGTCGCGCTTGGCATAGACAACGCTGCGGTACGTGTTTTTGCAATAGCTCTGGCGGTTTTGGTATTTGCTTTGTTCGGATGGCGCATGCTTGTCGTCTTCCGGGAAATGGCGATCGCCCAAGATCTCAGGAAGAAGACAAATGGCTGACGCACCCCAAATCCCCGATGAAGCCGAAACCCGCGCGCGCTGGGGCGCTTTTGCGTGGACGGCGGAAAATGCCGAGAAGGCGAAGGCGGTCATCGCGCGCTATCCCGCAGGTCGCCAGCGTTCGGCAGTGATGCCGTTGCTCGACCTCGCGCAGCGCCAGGTCGGGGCCGAGACACAGACGCAGGGCTGGCTGCCCGTGCCGGTGATCGAATATGTCGCGGCGCAGCTCGATATGCCGTTCATTCGCGCCTATGAGGTCGCGACCTTCTACACGATGTACAATCTCGTTCCCGTCGGCCGCTATCATGTGCAGGTCTGCGGCACGACGCCGTGCCTGCTGCGCGGGTCGGACGATGTCATGGCGGCGTGCAAGAACCGCGGCATGACCAAGGGCAAGACGACGCCCGACGGCCTGTTCACGCTGACCGAGGTCGAGTGCATGGGCACCTGCACCAACGCGCCGATGGTCCAGATCAACGACGATAATTACGAAGACCTCGATTACGACAGCATGGTCCGCATCCTCGACGATCTCGCCGCGGGCAAGGCGCCCAAGGCGGGCACGCAGAACCCGCGGCGTCACACGAGCGAGCCCGAAGGCGGCCCGACGACGCTGGTCGAGATGGTCAAGGCCAACCACGACTATCGGAAGGAGTGGTAAGCCATGCTCGCCGATAAGGATCGTATCTTCACCAATCTCTACGGCTTCCAGCCGTGGAACCTCAAATCCGCGCAGGCGCGCGGCGATTGGGACAACACCAGGGATTTGATGAGCCGCGGCCAGGACGCGATCATCGAGGAGATCAAGGCGTCGGGGCTGCGCGGCCGCGGCGGTGCGGGTTTCCCGACGGGGCTCAAATGGTCGTTCATGCCGAAGGAGCCGCGCGCCGACCGCCCGAGTTTCCTCGTCATCAACGCCGACGAATCTGAACCGGGGTCGTGCAAGGACCGCGAAATCATCCGCCACGATCCGCACAAGCTGATCGAAGGCGCGCTGATCGCGGGCTTCGCGATGCGCGCGCGTGCGGCCTATATCTATATCCGCGGCGAGTTCATCCGCGAGGCCGAGACGCTCTTCGCGGCGGTGCAGGAGGCGTATGACGCCGGCCTGCTCGGCAAGAATGCGGCCAAGTCAGGCTATGATTTCGACGTCTTCGTCCACCGCGGCGCGGGCGCCTATATCTGCGGCGAAGAAACCGCGATGATCGAAAGCCTCGAGGGCAAGAAGGGGCAGCCGCGCCTGAAACCGCCGTTCCCGGCAGGTGCGGGCCTCTATGGCTGCCCGACGACGGTGAACAATGTCGAGAGCATCGCGGTCGTTCCGACGATCCTGCGCCGCGGCGCGTCGTGGTTTGCCTCTTTCGGGCGCGAGAACAACAAGGGCACCAAGCTCTTCCAGATTTCGGGCCATGTCGAGCGCCCGTGCGTCGTCGAGGAAGAGATGGGCATCACCTTCCGCGAACTGATCGACCGGCATTGCGGCGGCATCCGCGGCGGCTGGGACAATCTGCTCGCGGTGATCCCCGGCGGTTCGTCGGTGCCGCTCGTCCCGGCGGCCGAGATCATGGACGCGCCGATGGATTTCGACGGACTGAAGGCGCTCGGCTCGGGCCTCGGCACCGCCGCCGCGATCGTCATGGACAAATCGACCGACGTCGTCCAGGCGATCAGCCGCATCAGCTATTTCTACAAGCATGAAAGCTGCGGCCAGTGCACGCCGTGCCGCGAGGGCACCGGCTGGATGTGGCGCGTGATGGAGCGGCTGCGCACCGGCGACGCCGATATCAGCGAGATCGACACGCTGTTCGACGTGACCAAGCAGGTCGAAGGCCACACGATCTGCGCGCTCGGCGATGCCGCGGCATGGCCGATCCAGGGCCTGATCCGCCACTTCCGCCCCGAACTTGAACGCCGCATACGTGAAAATGGCGGCGCGCTGGAGGCAGCCGAATAATGCCTAAAGTTACCGTAGATGGCGTAGAACTCGACGTCCCGCAGGGCGCGACCGTCCTGCAGGCGTGCGAGATGGCGGGGAAGGAAATTCCGCGCTTCTGCTACCATGAGCGCCTGTCGATCGCCGGCAATTGCCGCATGTGCCTCGTCGAGGTCGCGCCGGGGCCGCCGAAGCCGCAGGCGTCGTGCGCGCTGCCCGCGGCCGAGGGGCAGGTGATCAAGACCGACAGCCCGATGGTGAAGAAGGCGCGCGAGGGGGTGATGGAGTTCCTGCTCATCAACCACCCGCTCGACTGCCCGATCTGCGACCAGGGCGGCGAATGCGACCTGCAGGACCAGTCGGTCGCCTATGGCCGCGGCGCGACGCGCTATGACGAGAACAAGCGCGCGGTGACCGAGAAATATATGGGTCCGATCGTCAAGACGGTGATGACCCGCTGCATCCAGTGCACGCGCTGCGTCCGCTTTGCGGAGGAAGTCGCGGGCGTGGAAGACATCGGCGCGATCTATCGCGGCGAAAATATGCAGATCACGTCGTATTTGGAACGCGCGGTCGCGAGCGAGCTGTCGGGCAATGTCGTCGACCTCTGCCCGGTCGGCGCGCTGACCAGCAAGCCCTATGCGTTCGAGGCGCGGCCGTGGGAGCTGACCAAGACGCTCGGCATCGACATGATGGACGCGGTCGGCACCAATGTCCGCATCGACAGCCGCGGGCGGCAGGTGCTGCGCGTGCTGCCGCGCGTCAACGACGATGTGAACGAGGAATGGGCGAGCGACAAGACGCGCCACCATGTCGACGGCCTCGTCCGTCGCCGCCTCGATCAGCCTTATGTGCGCGTGAACGGCGCGCTTCAGCCCGCAAGCTGGGCCGAAGCCTTTGCCGCGATCAAGGCCGTCAACGCCGGTTCGTCGGTCGCGGCGATCGCGGGCGACATGGCCGATTGCGAGACGATGTTCGCGGCGAAGGCGCTGGTGAACGCGCTCGGCGGCCATCTGCTCGAAGGACGCCAGACCGGACTCGACTATGACGTCACCAGCCTGTCGGCGGTCAATTTCAACACCACCATCGCCGAGGCCGAAAATGCCGACGTGATCCTGCTCGTCGGCACGAACCTGCGCTGGGAAGCGCCGCTGATCAACACGCGCGTCCGCAAGGCGGTGTGGAAGAAGGGCGCGAAGGTCTTCGCGATCGGCCCCGAAACCGACCTCACGTACAAGACGGAATGGCTCGGCGACGACGCATCGTTGGTGGCGAAGCTGCCCGCGCATGTGCTCGACGCGCTGAAGGGCGCCGAGCGGCCGATGCTGGTCTTCGGCGGTGGCGCATTGTCGGTTCCCGGCGTCCATGGCGCGGGCCTCGCGCTCGCCAAGTCGGTGAACGCGGTCAAGGATGGCTGGAACGGCTTCAACGTCGTCCATTTCTCGGCCGCGCGCATGGGATCGTTGATGCTCGGCTACGGCCTGCCCGGCGGCATCAAGGATGTCATCGCGGCGAAGCCGAAGCTCGCCTTCTTCCTCGGCGCCGACGAGGTCGATTTCGCGGCGCTGCCCGATACGTTCAAGGTCTATGTCGGCCACCATGGCGACAAGGGCGCGCATGCCGCCGACGTCATCCTGCCGGCGGCGGCGTGGACCGAGAAGGATTTCACCACGGTCAACACCGAGGGGCGCGTCCAGCGCAGCGAGAAAGCGGTGTTCGCCCCCGGCGACGCGCGCGAGGACTGGAGCATTTTCCGCGCCCTTGCCGACGCGCTCGGCGTGTCGCTCGGCTTCGACAGCTTTGCCGAATGCCGCGCCGCGATGATCGCGGCGGTGCCGGCGCTGGGTGTCGAGGGTCTCGCCGATTACGGCTGGACGGTGCCGAAACTGCCCGCGAAGCCCGAGGCGCGGGCGATCCCGTCGCCGATCAAGGATTTCTACCTCACCAACGCCATCTGCCGCGCGTCGCCGACGATGCAGCGCTGCTCGGAAGAGCTGATCCATGGCGTCGATTTTGCGGAGGCCGCGGAATGACCCCGGTACATGCAATCGCTGGCGTGCTGTTCGTCGGCATGGGCTATTCGGTTTGGCGCGGATTCAACCCCAAGGGCAAATCGGAAAAGCCCGGGCCGCATAATGGTTGGAAAAACCAGGACGGAGGCCGGAAGTGACCGAGACCTTCATTTCCTGGGGCATGGACCCGAATTGGGCGTGGGGTGTCGCGACCGTCGCGGGCATCCTGCTCATCGCGCTGCCGCTGATGCTCGCGGTCGCGATGATCATCTATGCCGACCGCAAGATCTGGGCGGCGATGGCGCTGCGTCGTGGTCCGAACGTCGTCGGTCCTTTCGGTCTGCTACAAAGTTTCGCCGACGGCCTGAAGGTGTTCCTGCAGGAAACGATCATCCCGAGCTCGGCCAACCGCGGCCTGTTCCTGATCGCGCCGATCATCACCTTCACCGTCGCGCTGCTCGCCTGGGCGGTGATCCCGTTCAATTCGGGCGCGGTGCTCGCCGACATCAACGTCGGATTGCTCTACATCCTCGCGATCTCGTCGCTCGGCGTCTATGGCGTGATCCTGTCGGGCTGGTCGTCGAACTCGAAATATCCCTTCTTCTCGGCGATGCGCGCCTCGGCGCAGATGATCAGCTATGAAGTCTCGATCGGGTTCATCCTGATCGGCGTCGTGCTCTTTGCCGACAGCTTCAACATGAACGAGATCGTCAAGGCGCAGCAGGGTCACGGGCTTGGCATCGTCAACGCCTTCGGCTTCAACCTTTTGCTTTTCCCGCTCGCGGTGATGTTCCTGATCTCGGCGCTCGCCGAAACCGCGCGCGCGCCGTTCGACCTGACCGAAGCCGAGAGCGAGCTCGTCGCGGGTTACCAGACCGAATATTCGTCGATGAGCTTCGCGCTCTTCTGGCTCGGCGAATATGCCAACGTCCTCCTGATGTGTACGCTCAACGCGGTGCTCTTCTGGGGCGGCTGGCTGCCGCCGATCGACTGGGCGCCGCTCTATGCTGTTCCGGGCATCATCTGGCTGTTCGCGAAGATATTGTTCTTCTTCTTCGTCTTCAGCTGGGTCAAGGCGACCGTCCCGCGCTACCGCTATGACCAGCTGATGCGGCTGGGCTGGAAGGTCTTCCTGCCGATTTCGCTTCTCTGGATCTTCCTGATCTCCGGCTATCTGATGCTGACGAGGTATTCATGAGTACCATTGCCCACCTCATCAAAAGCTTCACGCTGTGGGAGTTTGTGAAGGCGCACGCCCTCACGCTGAAATATTTCTTCAAGCCGAAGGCGACGATCAACTATCCGTTCGAGAAGAACCCGCTCAGCCCGCGTTTCCGCGGCGAGCATGCGCTGCGCCGTTATCCGAACGGCGAGGAACGCTGTATCGCGTGCAAGCTGTGCGAAGCGGTGTGCCCGGCGCAGGCGATCACGATCGAGGCCGAGCCGCGCGCCGACGGCTCGCGCCGCACGACGCGCTACGACATCGACATGACCAAGTGCATCTATTGCGGCTTTTGCCAGGAAGCCTGCCCGGTCGATGCGATCGTCGAGGGGCCGAACTTCGAATTCGCGACCGAAACGCGCGAGGAGCTGCTCTATGACAAGGCCAAGCTGCTCGCCAACGGCGACAAATGGGAACGCGCGATCGCGGCGAATCTTGCCGCCGACGCGCCCTATCGATAAGGGCGCGCGCACATGATCCAGCTTATCGCCTTTTACCTCTTCGCGACTATCGTCATCGCCTCGGCGGCGATGGTGATCTTCGCGCGCAACCCGGTCCACAGCGTGATGTGGCTGATCCTCGCCTTCTTCAATGCGGCGGGCCTGATGCTGCTCGCGGGGGCCGAGTTCATCGCGATGCTGCTCGTCATCGTCTATGTCGGCGCAGTCGCGGTGCTGTTCCTGTTTGTCGTGATGATGCTCGACATTGATTTCGCCGAACTGCGCGCCGGTTTCGTGCGCTATCTGCCGCTCGGCGCGCTCGTCGCGATCATCCTGGCGGCCGAGCTGGTGTTTGCGGTCGGTGCGTGGAGCGCGGGCGGGGTCGATCTCGCCGCGCGCGCGGCGCCGGTCGTCAGCGACAAGAGCAATATCCAGCAGATCGGCGAACTGCTCTACACGCGCTACATCTTCCTGTTCGAGGCGGCGGGTATCGTCCTTCTCGTCGCGATGATCGGCGCGATCGTGCTGACGCATCGCACGCGCGGCGGCGTTCGCATCCAGAATATTTCGGCGCAGAACCGGCGCCGTCCCGAGGATGCGACGCGCCTCGTCGATCCGGGCGTCGGGCAGGGGATGGAATTGTGATTTCGGTCGGCCATTATCTCGCCGTTTCGGCGGTGCTCTTCACGCTCGGCGTGCTCGGCATCTTCATCAACCGCAAGAATATCATCGTCATCCTGATGGCGATCGAGCTGATCCTGCTGGCGGTGAACATCAACCTCGTTGCGTTCAGCGCGGCGCTCGGCGATCTCGTTGGTCAGGTCTTCTCGATGTTCGTGCTGACCGTCGCCGCGGGTGAAGCCGCGATCGGTCTCGCCATTCTCGTTATCTATTTCCGCGGCCGCGGCACCATTGCCGTCGACGATGCCAACCGGATGAAGGGGTAAGCCGGTGATCCAGGCGATCGTATTCCTGCCGCTGCTCGCGGCGCTTGTCGCAGGCCTCGGTCAGCGCGTGATCGGCAATGTGCCGTCGAAAATCATCACAACGGGCGCGCTGTTCGTCAGCTGCGCCTTGAGCTGGCCGATCTTCCTGTCGTTCGTGGGCGGAAGCGGCGAAGCGACGGTGACCCCGGTTCTGCACTGGGTCAGCTCGGGCGCGCTCCAGTTCAACTGGGAATTGCGCGTCGATACGCTGACCGCGGTGATGCTCGTCGTGATCACGACGGTGTCGGCGCTCGTCCACCTCTATAGCTGGGGCTATATGGAGGAGGATCCGGACCAGCCGCGCTTCTTCGCCTATCTCTCGCTCTTCACCTTCGCGATGCTGATGCTCGTGACCGCGAACAATCTGGTGCAGATGTTCTTCGGCTGGGAAGGCGTCGGTCTCGCATCCTATCTGCTCATCGGTTTCTGGCACAAGAAGCCGAGCGCCAACGCCGCCGCGATCAAGGCGTTCGTCGTCAACCGCGTCGGCGACCTTGGCTTCATGCTCGGCATCTTCGGCACTTTCCTGGTGTTCGGCACCGTCTCGATCCCCGAAATCCTCGCCGCCGCGCCGGGGATGGCGGGTTCGACGATTACCTTCATGGGGATGCGTCTCGACACGATGACGATCCTCTGCCTGCTGCTGTTCATCGGCGCGATGGGCAAGTCGGCGCAGCTTGGCCTCCACACCTGGCTTCCCGACGCGATGGAAGGCCCGACCCCGGTGTCGGCGCTGATCCACGCCGCGACGATGGTCACCGCAGGCGTCTTCATGGTGTGCCGCCTGTCGCCGATGTTCGAAACGTCGGACGTCGCGCAGGGCGTCGTGATGTTCGTCGGCGCCGCGACCTGCTTCTTCGCCGCGACCGTCGCGACGACGCAGTGGGACATCAAGCGCGTCATCGCCTATTCGACCTGTTCGCAGCTCGGTTACATGTTCTTCGCCGCGGGCGCGGGCGCCTATGGCGCCGCGATGTTCCACCTGTTCACGCACGCCTTCTTCAAGGCCTTGCTGTTCCTCGGCGCCGGTTCGGTCATCCATGCGATGCACCATGAACAGGACATGCGCTATTACGGCAATCTCAGGAAATCGATCCCGATCACCTATTGGGCAATGATGCTCGGCACGCTGGCGATCACCGGCGTCGGGATCGCCGGGGTTGCGGGCTTTGCCGGCTTCTATTCGAAGGACGGCATCCTCGAGGCGGCCTATGCGAGCGGCGGCGGTGGGGTCATCGCTTTCTGGATCGGCGTTTTCGTCGCTTTCCTCACCAGCTTCTATTCGTGGCGCCTCGTCTTCCTGACCTTCCATGGCAAGGCGCGCTGGGAACAGAGCGAGCATATCCAGCACGCGGTTCACGACGATCACGACCACGGCCATGACGATCATGCGCACGCGCATCATCATGACGCGCACGGCGACGGCACCGCGGGCTATCACCCGCACGAAAGCCCGCTTTCGATGCTCATCCCGCTCGTCGTGCTGTCGATCGGTGCGGTGTTCGCGGGCATCGCATTCCACCACCAGTTCATCTACCCCGAAGAGGGCATGGCGTTCTGGAAGGGCAGCCTCGCGTTCGACGAGCATCTGATGCACGCCGCGCATGAAGTGCCTCTGTGGGTGAAATGGACGCCATTCACGGCGATGGCGATCGGGCTTTTCCTCGCGTGGAACAGCTATATTCGCAACACCAGCCTGCCGGGACGTTTCGTGGCGCAGTTCAAGCTGCTCCACCAGTTCCTGTACAATAAATGGTATTTCGACGAGCTCTACAACATCCTCTTCGTGAAGCCCGCTTTCGCGATCGGCCGCTTCTTCTGGAAGCGCGGGGATGAAGGCACCATCGACCGCTTCGGTCCCGATGGCGCCGCGGCGCTCGTCGCTGGGGGGACCCGTCTCGCGGTCCGGCTGCAATCGGGTTATGTTTATGGATATGCGTTTGTGATGCTGCTCGGGCTTGTCGGCCTCGCCAGCTGGGCCATGGTGAATTTCCTGTGAGCGGGCTTCCTATCCTGTCGCTGATGCTGGCGGTCCCGACGGTCGCCGCCATCCTCTGCCTGTTCGCCGGCGACCGCAATGCGCGGTTCATCGCGTTCGCCGCGACGCTGATCGACTTCGCGCTGGGCTGCGTGCTCTGGGCGAATTTCGACATCGGCGGCGCGCAGTGGCAGTTCACCGAGCGCGCCGACCTGTTCGGCCGCTTCCAGTGGGCGCTCGGCATCGACGGCATGGCGCTGATGCTGATCATGCTCAGCGTCTTCCTGATGCCGCTCTGCATCCTTGCGAGCTGGGACGCGATCAAGAGCCGTGTCGGCCTCTACATGGCGATGTTCCTGATCATGGAAGTCGTGATGATCGGTGTCTTCATGGCGCAGGATCTGCTACTCTTTTACATCTTCTTCGAAGCCGGCCTGATCCCGATGTATTTCATCATCGGCATCTGGGGCGGCGCGAACCGCAAATATGCGGCGTTCAAATTCTTTCTCTACACGCTGCTCGGGTCGGTGCTGATGCTGATCGCGATGATCGTGATGATCATGGAAGCGGGCACGACCGACATTCCGACGCTGCTGAACTACGACTTCCCGGTCGGGATGCAGACGTGGCTGTGGCTCGCCTTCTTCGCCAGCCTCGCGGTCAAGATGCCGATGTGGCCCGTCCACACCTGGCTTCCCGACGCGCATGTGCAGGCGCCGACCGCGGGGTCGATGATCCTCGCGGGCGTGCTCTTGAAGCTCGGCGCCTATGGATTCATCCGCTTCATGATGCCGATGTTCCCCGATGCGTCGGCGCAGCTGATGTGGATCGTCTTTGCGCTGTCGATGATCGCGGTGGTCTACACCAGCCTCGTCGCGCTGGTGCAGAGCGACATGAAGAAGCTGATCGCCTATTCGTCGGTCGCGCATATGGCGATCGTCACCGCCGGCCTCTTCGCGTTCAACCAGCAGGGGATTGAGGGCGCGCTGATCATCATGCTCAGCCACGGCGTCGTTTCGGCCGCGCTCTTCTTCTGCGTCGGCGTGATCTATGACCGGCTCCACACGCGCGAGATCGACCGTTACGGCGGGCTCGCGGTGAACATGCCGGCCTATGCGCTGTTTTTCATGCTGTTCACCATGGCGTCGATCGGCCTGCCGGGCACCAGCGGCTTCGTGGGCGAATTCCTGAGCCTCGCCGGCATCTACGAAGCGTCGAGCGTCGTCGCCTTCGTCTGCACCACCGGCATCATCCTCGGCGCCGCGTACATGCTCTATCTCTATCGCCGCGTCGTGTTCGGCGAACTCACCAAGGACGATGTGAAGGCGATGCCCGATCTCAATCCCCGCGAATGGGCGATCATGGCCCCGCTCGCCGCCGTGGCGCTGTGGATGGGCGTCTATCCCGAAAGCTTCCTCGCGCCGATGCGCGGCGACGTGACGACGGTCGTCGCACGCCTCGCTCCCGCGAAGCCCGCCGGCGATGCGCACCTCGCCGCCGGCAAGCCCAAGCCTGCCGCGGCGCATGGTGAAACCGCCCACGGATCCAGCCACGCAGGAGGCGTCCAATGACCGCCGACCTGATGCTCATCTGGCCCGAACTGATCCTGACGATCGGCGGGCTGATCACGCTGATGCTCGGCACCTTCCTAGGCGACCGACAGGTCGGCCTCTATCAGCTCAGCGCGCTGCTCACGCTCGCCGCCGCTTCGGCCGCGGTCGTCGCGCTGTTCGGCGTCGAGGCGACCGTCTTTTCGGGCACGCTCTCGGTCGACGGCTTCGGCGGCTTCGCGAAGCTGCTGATCTATGCGGCGAGCTTTGTCTGCATCGTCATCGCACCGCGCTTTTTCAACAGCGGGATGCGCGCCGAATATCCGACTTTGATCCTGTTCGCCGCGCTCGGCATGGGCATCATGGCCTCGGCGCGCGACCTGATGACGCTCTATGTCGGGCTCGAGCTCAACAGCCTTGCCGCCTATGTGCTTGCGAGCTTCATGCGCACCGACGAGCGGTCGAGCGAAGCAGGCCTCAAATATTTCGTCCTCGGCGCGCTCGCATCGGGCATGCTGCTCTATGGCATCTCGCTGCTCTATGGCTTTTCGGGCACCACCGATTTCGCAGGCATCGCGAAGGTCATGGGCGGCGAACTCAATATCGGGCTCATCTTCGGCATCGTCTTCGTGCTCGCGGGCCTCGGCTTCAAGATCAGCGCGGTGCCGTTCCACATGTGGACGCCCGACGTCTATGAGGGCGCACCGACCCCGGTGACGACCTTCTTCGCCACCGCCCCCAAGGTCGCGGCGATGGCGCTGATGACGCGCGTGGTGATCGACGCGATGGGGCCTGCGGTCGGCGCATGGCAGCAGATCATGATCTTCCTGTCGCTCGCCTCGATCATCCTCGGCGCGGTCGGTGCGATCGGGCAGAAGAATATCAAGCGCCTGCTTGCCTATTCGTCGATCAACAATGTCGGCTATATGCTGATCGGCCTGGCGGCGGGGACGCAGCAGGGGGTCGAGGGCGTGCTGACCTATCTGCTCGTCTATCTCGTGACGACGATTGGCAGCTTCCTGGTCGTGCTGCAACTACGCGACGACAAGGGCAATCAGATCGAGAGCATCCCGGCGCTCGCGGGCTATTCGCAGCGTCGCCCCGGCCTGGCCGCGGCGATGGCGGTGTTCCTGTTCAGCCTCGCGGGCATCCCCCCGCTCTTCGGCTTCTGGCCGAAATATCTGGTGTTCGAGGCCGCAGTGAACGCGAACCTCGTACCGCTGGCGGTCGCGGGCATCGTCGCATCGGTGATGGGCGCCTTCTATTATATCGCGATCATCAAGACGATGTATTTCGACGACAAGTCGGACACCGAATTTCCCAAGGGCGGCGGCGCGATCGTCGAGGATGCGGTGATCACCGCGAGCGCGCTCTGGCTCTCGGTCATCGGCTATCTCTTCATCCCGGCGCTGGCGGTGCTTTCGGCCAGCGCGGCGGCGGTGCTCTTCTGATCCCGCCGATCGAGCGTATCGCGCAGACAGGCTCGACCAACGCCGACCTGCTGGCGCGGCTGGCAGGCGGCGAGCATGTCGGCGAAGGGCATTGGCTGGTCGCCGACCGCCAGACCGCCGGACGCGGACGGCTCGGCCGCGCGTGGGGCGACGGACAGGGCAATTTCATGGGCTCGACCGTCGTCAGGCTGACCGCCGCGGATCCGTCGCCCGCGACGCTGGCGCTCGTCGTCGCGGTCGCGCTGGCGAAGGTCGTGACGATCTTCGCGCCCGCGGTTCCGCTGCAGCTCAAATGGCCGAACGACCTGCTCGTCGATGGCGCCAAATGTTCGGGCATCCTGCTCGAACGCAGCGGCGATGCGGTGGTGGTCGGGGTCGGGGTCAATCTGGCTTCGGCGCCCGAACTGCCCGACCGCGCGACCTTTTCCTTCGCCGGCGCCGGCATCGCGGTCGACCGGGACCGCTTTGCTGAGGCGCTGGCGGTCGCGATGGCCGATGCGCTGTGGACCTGGCGGCAGGAAGGCGTCGAAAGCATCGTGCGCGCCTGGCTGCCGCTCGGCCATCCGGTCGGGACGCCGCTTCGCGTGTCCGAACAGGGCATCGACGGCACCTTCGACGGGCTCGCCCCTGACGGCGCGCTGCGCTTGCGCCGTGCGGACGGGGAAGTCATGCTGATCCACGCGGGCGACATCGAACTCCGCCGCCCGGTCAAAAAGGGGGAATAGCCGTGCTGCTTGCGATCGACGTCGGCAACACCAACGCCAAATTCGCGCTCTTCCGCGGCACCGCATTGCTCGCGCGCTGGCGTATCGCGACCGACGACCGGCGCACCGCCGACGAATATATGGTGTGGCTCGACCAGCTGATGCGGATCGAGGGGCACGATCGCGCCGAGGTCGACGCTGTCATCATCTCGACCGTCGTGCCGCGCGCGCTCCACAATCTCCAGCTGCTGGCGCACAAATATTTCGACGTCGATGCGCTGGTCGCGGGTCGCGAGCCGGTGAGCTGGGGCATCGCGCTCAAGGTCGATGAGCCGCAGTCGGTCGGCGCCGACCGCGCGGTCAACGCGATTTCGGCGCAGGCGGTCGAGCCCGGCAAGGACAAGCTGGTCATCAGCTTCGGCACCGCGACGACGCTCGACCATATCGGTCCCGACGGCGCCTATATGGGCGGAATCATCGCGCCCGGCGTCAACCTGTCGCTCGAAGCCTTGGTCGCCGCCGCCGCCAAGCTGCCGCGTATCGCGATCGAGGCGCCCGCGACGGACAGCGTGATCGGGCGGACGACCGAAAGCCAGATGCTGATCGGCGTTTATTGGGGCTATGTCGCGATGATGGAAGGGCTCATCACGCGCATGAAGGCGGAGATCGGCAAGCCGCTCACCGTCGTCGCGACCGGCGGCCTCGCGACGCTTTTTCAGGAACAGGCGCACCTGTTCGATCGTATCGAACCCGATCTGACGCTGAACGGGCTGATGCACCTTTATAATCAACGGAAGCCAATGACATGACGACTCCGGACAAGGAGCTGCTTTTCCTCGCTTTGGGCGGTTCGGGCGAGATCGGCATGAACGCCAATCTCTATGGTTGCGACGGCAAGTGGATCATGCTCGACCTCGGCGTGACCTTTGGCAGCCATGATTATCCCGGCATCGACATCGTCATGCCCGATCTCGAGTTCATCGAGGATCGCAAGCAGGACCTGCTCGGCATCGTGCTCACCCACGGGCACGAGGATCATATCGGCGCGATCCCCTATCTCGCCGCCGACCTTGGCGTGCCGCTCTATGCCAACCGCTTCACCGCGGGGCTGATCGCGCACAAACTCGCGGAAGAAGGGCTGGAGAAGGAGGTCGAGATCAAGGTCGTCGACATCGACGCCAGCCTGCAGATCGGCCCCTTCGGCATCCGGCTGGTCCCGCTCGCGCATTCGATCCTCGAGATGAGCGCGGTGGTGATCGACACGCCTTACGGCCGCGTTTTCCATACCGGCGACTGGAAGCTCGACGAGGAGCCCATCCTTGGGCAGCCTGCAACGGCGGCGGCGCTGACCGCGATCGGCGACGAAGGCGTCGACGTGCTCGTTTGCGATTCGACCAACGCTTTCAACGCCGAAGCCTCGGGCAGCGAGGGCGCATTGCGCGAAGGATTGGAGCAGGCGGTGGGCGCGGCGAAGGGCCGGGTGGTCGTCACCACTTTCGCCTCGAACGCCGCGCGGCTCGCAACGCTGGGCGAGGTTGCGAAGGCGACCGGGCGCACGCTGTGCGTCGCCGGGCGCTCGCTCGACCGCATCCTCGGCGTCGCGCGCTCGGTGGGTTATCTCAAGGATTTTCCGCCGACGGTCGATTTCGACGAAGCGATGCGCCTGCCGCGCGACAAGGTGATGGTGATCGCCACGGGCGGGCAGGGCGAACCGCGCGCGGCGCTCGCGCGCATGGCGGCCGACATCCATCAGATCAAGCTCGAGGCGGGCGACACCGTCGTCTTCTCGTCGAAGCAGATTCCGGGCAACGAGGTCGCGATCGGGCGGATCATGAACCAGCTCGCGGCGAAGGACGTGCTGACGGTGACCGAGAAGCAGGCGCATATCCATGTCAGCGGCCATCCGGGGCAGCCCGAGCTTGCGGCGCTTTACGGCTGGCTGCGGCCGAAGCTCGTCGTGCCGGTGCATGGCGAGATCCGCCATATGCACGAACAGGCGCGCTTCGCGCTCGAGCGCGGCGTCCCCGACGCGCTGGTGCAGGAAAATGGCGATCTGGTGCGGCTGGCGCCGGGAACAGCCAAGATCGTCGAGCGCGTGCGTGCGGGGCGGCTGATCCTCGACGGCGACGTTATCCTGCCCGCCGACGGCGAGACGATCAACGAGCGGCGCAAGCTGTCGCTCAACGGTCATATCACCGTTGCGGCGATCTTCTCGGGCAAGAATTTCGTCGAAAGCGCGATCAGCTATCGCGGCGTGCCGGTCGAGGACGAGCGCGAAGCCTTTATCGACGAAATGCGCGAAGCGGCCGAGCAGGCGGCGACGGGCCCCGCGCGCGACGAGGACAAGCTACGCGAGGCGATCCGCCTCGGCGTGCGCCGCATCGCGACCGACTGGACGGGCAAGAAGCCTGTCGTCGATGTCATGCTCGTCGATATCTGATCAGGGGCAATAGCGATGAAATGGACCTCGGCGCTCGCCATCTATCTGCTGTTCTGGGCGTTCAGCGCCTTTTTCGTGCTGCCCTTTCATGGACGGCGCGCGAGCGACGACGCGACCCCGCTGGTGCGCGGGCAGGAGCCGGGCGCGCCCGCGACCTTCCGTCCCGGGCGGATATTGCTGCAGATGACGATCGTCGCGACGGTCGCCTTCGGGTTATATTATGTCGCCTATGTCAACGGCTGGGCCGACCCCGACGTGCTGACCGGGCGGGCCTGAGTTCTTCCCCCGACAGGCTCGATTGTCGCTCTGACATCGTCGGCTTTGGGGTGGATTATTGCCATCCCCAACATTCGTCATTCCCGCGAAAGCGGGAACCCAGTCTGGGATCAGCCCACGCACGCTCTGGGTCCCCGCTTTCGCGGGGATGACGATGCAAGAGGTCACAATCGGCCGATCTCAGACATTCGTCATCCCGGACTTGATCCGGGATCCATTCTTTCCACGCCGCATGAATGGACCCCGGATCAAGTCCGGGGTGACGATGAAAGATAGGTCCGCAACCAGTCGCATGCGACCGTTCGCGGCAGGTTCAATTCCGCAGGCGGTCGATCGCCTGCGCCAGCGCGACATAGAGCTTGCCGATGTCGGATGACAGCAAGGTCACGCTGATCGCCGATCCGTCGCGCGCGCCGATCAGCAGGCGCAGCATCGCCTCGAAATCGTGGATGAACTGGTTCACCGCCGCGTGGAAATCATCGTCGGCCTGATAGATGCGCAGGATTTCCTTGGCCTCGCTATTGTCGACCAGCTTGACCGCGCGCCGCGCGAAGACGCCGCGGTCGCCCTTGAGATAGGCGTCCCAGGCGGTGTCGCTGACCTCGCTTGACAGGATCTTGGTGACGTCGATCGCGGTCGATTTGAGCGCCTCGGTCAAGAGGCCGACCTGCTTGGCGAGCGAATCGCGGTCGGATGCGGCGATCGCCTGTTCTGCCTCGCTCACGCGCTGCTCGACGCTCGCGCTCGTGTCCATGATCGTGATCAGCTGGCGCATCAGCCGGTCGGCGGCGCCATTGGCCGCGGCGACGGCGCGGGCGGAAGCCTCTTCGATCGCGTTCAATTGCGCCAGCACTTCATTCTTGAACGCCGCGTCGATCGCGCCGGTCGCGGTCGCCTGCATCGCGTCGCGCGCGCCCGACACCAGCTTTTCGAGCGTCAGCCGCGCTTCGTCGGCCGCCGAATCGGCCGCGGCGCGGACTTCGCCGAGCGTCGCGATCATCCGCGCGCCGCCCTGTTCGGCGAAGTTGTTGGCGCCCTCGCGCAGCCTTGCGAGCGCGGTTTCGGCGTCCGCCAGCGCGCCGTTGATGCGGTCGGCCAGTTCCTGCTGGCTGGCCGCATGGCCCGCCATCTGCTCTTCGTTCGCCTTGAGCGTCGTCTGCACGGCGTTGACGTGCGACACCGTCGACTGCGCCACAAGCTCCGATGCGTCGAGCAGCGGGCGCAATTGCGACAAGGCCGTTTGCGTCGTCTGGCCGTGCGCGGCGATGCGGCCCAGCGCGTGCGGCAGCGTCTCGTCGAGCTCGCGCGTCACCGCGTCGAGCGCGAGCAAAAGCGATTCGGCATGGCCGATGAGTTGGTGCGCGGAGGCGTTGCCGCTCTGCACTTCTTCCATGAAAGCGCCGAGCTGCGTCTTGGTGTCGCCGATCGCGCGGCTGATGACGCCGGTGCTGGCCGTGACGCTGACATCGAGGACCTCGAGCTGTTGGCCGACGTCGGCGACATGCGCGGTGATGCGCGCGGCGAGCGCATCGCTGGCGTCGGCGTGCGCGACAAGCTGGGCGCCCATCGCATCGCCCGCTTCACGCGCCGCCGCGAGCCTCGCATCCATCTGCGCGGCGGCGGTGTCGACGCCGTCGCGGAACCGCTGCCAGCCCTTTTCGATCTCGGCGGTCATCGCCGCGACGGTCGAGCTCATCTCATCGCGGGCTGAACCGGCGACGTTCGTCATATGGGCGAGCGCGGCGTCGTGCGCGTCGGTGACCTGTGCCGAAGCGGCGAGCAGGTCGGACTCGGTCTCCTTGGCCTGCCCCTGTAGCGCGACGATCGCCTCGAGAATGCTTGCGGTCGAAGTCTCGCTCGTCTGCGCGGCCTTGGCGGCTTCCTCGCCCAGCGCGGCGAGCCGCGCCTCGAGGTTGGCGCCCTGCTGGTGCGCGACGAGCCCGGCTTCGCGGAAATTGACCGCCAGCCGCTGGGCGACGTCGTCGATTCGCGGCAAGCCGGCGAGCAGCCCGTCCATCCGCTGCAGCGCGACATCGCCCGACCGCGCGAGCTGGTCGTGGGCGTTGGCGATCACCGAGGCGTTGCTCGCCAGTTTGTCGCTGCTTTCGGTGAGGCGCGAGACGGTATCGAGACCGAGCTGCTGAACGAGCTTCGCCTGTTCGCCGAGCTGTTTCCGCGCATCGGCGAGGTGCAGGCCGAGCGCGTGCATCGATTGGTTGAGCGCCATATTCTCTTCGCGCAACGCCGCGGCGACGCGGGCGAAGCGCGCCTGTTCGGACCGGCCCGAGCGCAGCAGGAGCAACCACAACACCGCGAGCAAGGTCAGCGGCATCGCGATCGTCGCGATCAGCAGCGGCCAGTCGGCGAGCGCCGGGCCGCGCGCGAAGCCCCCGGTCGCCGCCGCGAGCGCGAAACCCGTCCAGCCGATCGCGAGAAGGGCGAACAGGGCAGGGAAAGTGCGGTCGCGCCATGCCGGCGGCGGCGCATCCTCGGCGGCTTCGGCGTCGTTCAGCGAGGACATATCGAGCCAATCCCGTTCGACGGGCACCGCCGCCTCGGGCGCGGCCAAGGCTTCGGGCGCCGCCGGCGCCGCCGGCGCCGCGCTGTCCGCGTCCTGGTTCGCCGCGGAATCCCGCCACAAACCAACGATTTTCTTTTCCCCTGTCATCCCGCAATCCTAGCATCAAATGGCCGCCATGAAACGGAAACTTAACCACAAGATGTCAAAGCTGTGGAATGTCGTTCGACAGTGGCCCCCTCGATCGCTATCTGAGCGCCGCCTTCGGCGACGATCCGGCGATGGCGATGGACCTGCGCGGCGCCTTTACCGGCAGCGCGCGGGACCTCGCCGACCTGATGCGCCGCGCGCGCTGCGACGCGAACTGGGACGTGGCGGCGCTCCGGTTGAAAGGGCTCGCGGCGACGTTCGGCATCATCCCGCTGATCGAACTCGCCGAAGCGGCAATGGCGGGCGCGCCGGGCGATCCCGCCATATTGCGCCGGATCAACCAGACGATCGACGAGATCGCCTGACCCGCGGACCGATGAAGCGGGTTCAATTCCCGTTCAGCCGCCCTCCGCCAGTGAAATATCGATGTCCGCTGTCTTGCCATGGCAACGCGTCGGGGTTAGCCGCGTTATCGACGCGCGGCCGAACCTGCGCGCGCCCGATTTGCGCGCGGAGGCGACGGTGGCCGAGTTCAAAGGAGAGATTTCGATGTTCACCCGTTTCCGCTCGATGTCCGCGACGGCGATGGCTGCCGTGCTGGGCTGCGCGCTGATGACGACCGCCCTTCCGGCCGCTGCCAAGGAAAAGCCGAAGAAGGGAGAGGAGGAAAAAGGCCAGGGCCTCTCGGCCAGCAAGGGATTCGCGCCCGCGCTCAAGAAGATGACCGAGGCCACGACGGCAAAGGATGCCGCGGCGCTTCAGGCCGCACTGACCGAAGGGCAGGGCGCCGCCACGACGCCGGACGATAAATATCTCGCCGCTTTCTATCAGCTCCAGCTCGGCATCCTGAACAAGGACCAGGCGATTCAGGCGCAGGCGCTCGACGCGATGCTCGATTCGGGCCGCACGCCGCCCGAAAATCTGGCCGTCTACAACTTCTTCTCGGGCAATTTCGCCTATGGCGCCAAGGATTATCCGAAGGCGATCAAGCGCCTTGAAGCCGCCAAGGCCGCGGGTTCGACCGAACCCAATGTGCCCGTGCTGCTGATGGACAGCTATTTGAACGCCGGACAGGTCGACCAGGGTCTCGCGACCGCCAAGGCCGCGATCGAAGCGAGCCGCGCCGCCGGGCAGCGTCCGTCGGACGAGCTGTATGTGCGCCCGGTCAAGGCGTTGCAGGCTGCGAAGCGCACCAATGAAGTGCTCGACCTGATGACGATGCGCCTGCGCGACTATAACCAGCCGACGGTCTGGCGTCAGACGCTCTTCATCGCGCTGCAGGCGAACCAGGACAAGGAAGTCGGGCTCGACATATTTCGCCTGATGCGCGCGACCGGCGCGATGCAGGAGCGTCCCGAATATGCGGAATATGCCGCGCTCGCGACCGAAGCCGCGCTGCCGGGCGAGGTCGTCTCGCTGATCAAGGCCGGCAAGCAGGGCGGTGTGATCCCGGCCAGCGACGCGAAGTTTAACGAGCTTCTGACCAGCCAGACCGAGCGTATGGGCGACGAGGAATCGACGCTCACCGCCTATGCGCAAAAGCCGTCGACGCTGTCGAACCCCAAGGTCGCCGGCGCGACGGGCGACGCGATGGTCGGGTACGGCCGCTATGCCGATGCCATCCCGCTGTACAAGGCCGCACTGGCGGCCGGCGGCGACAAGGATCTTTGGACCTATCGCCTGGGCGTGGCGCAGGCGCAATCGGGCGATGTCGCGGGTGCGAAGGCCAGCTTCGCGCAGGTGACCGGGTCCCGCAAGCGGCTTGCCGATCTGTGGACGGTGAAGATCGACACGCCGGCAGCCGCGCCTGCCGCTGCGACGCCCGCGGCCGCCCCCGCCACGAGCGGCTGAACCGGCGGTCGATGAAAAGGGCACCGTTCCGGACCGGAGCGGCGCCCTTTTTCATGTCGCGAAGAATCAGGTCTCGACGGGAATGCCGGCGAGCTGTTTGGCGGTGCGAATCGTCAGCGAGGTCTTCACGCTCGTGACGTTGGGCGCCGAAGTCAGGTGCGCGGTCAGGAAAGCCTGGAAGCTCTGCAGGTCGCGGGCCACGACCTTGAGCAGGAAGTCGATTTCGCCGTTCAGCATATAGCATTCGCGCACTTCGGCGAGGCCGCCGACATAATCCTCGAACGCCTTCAGATCGGATTCGGCCTGGCTGCGCAGGCTGACCATCGCAAAGACGGTGATGCCATAGCCGAGCTTCGCGGCGTCGAGGTCGGCGTGATAGGAACGGATCACGCCCGACTCCTCGAGCGCCCGCACGCGGCGGAGGCAGGGCGGCGCCGTCAGCCCCACCATCTGTGCCAGTTCGACATTCGTCATCCGCCCGTTTTTCTGCAGCTCGCCCAATATCTGCAAATCAATCTGATCGAATTTCTGACTCGCCATCGTTGAAACTTCCGCTTTCCAAAATTGCGATGACCATAATATTATTTCAGGCGATTGCAATTGTCCCACAATGCGACGCGGAAGGTTAAGGCACTTTCATGACCGTATGATTCACGCTAGCCGGTAAGCATATGCTAACCAACGACCGACGGTGTGGGGCTGATTTCGCGTGACCGCTGACTCGATGATTGCGACCATCTTGCGCCAGGCGCCGGCGGATCGCCGTGCGAGCATCACCGCGTGGCGGCAACTCTCCGATATTCTGGCTCAGCGCGGCAATCAACTGGGCGATGACGATATTCGCCGCAGCCTGCACGCGCTCGCCGTATTGCGACCACGGGTCCCCGAATCCGTCCGCCGCGATTGCGCGCGCGCGCTCGCGCGCCACGGCCGTTTCGCGCCGCTCGTCGCGCTTTATGCCAACGATGTTCCGGCGGTATCGGCGATCATGCTGCGCGAGGTACGGCTCTCCGAAGCCGACTGGCTCGCGCTGCTGCCCGCGACGGGCGCGATGGCGCGGTCGGTGCTTGCGGGGCGCCGCGACCTGCCGGACAGTGTTGGCCGCGCGCTCGCCAGCCTCGGCAGTGCTTCGGTCGCCTTGCCGCAGCCCGAGAGCGTGGCCGCCGATGAACCGGTGCAGGTCGCGCCAGCGGAGCCCGAATCCGTTGCCGACAGCGGTCCGAGCCAGATCAGCGAGCTTGTTCGCCGGATCGACAAATTTCAGTCGACCCGCGGCCAGCCCGCCGTGCCGCGCCCGCCGCGCGCGGCCTTCCTGTTCGAAACCGGGCCCGACGGCGTGATCCACTGGGTCGACGGCGTGACGCGCGGCGCGGTGATCGGGCTGTCGATCGCCGAGGCAGCCTTCGGCGGCGAGCCCGGCACCGATGGCGTCGCCGCCGGCGCCTTCCGCCAGCGGGCGGAGATCATCAATGCGCGCATGCTGCTGGAAGGGACTCCCGCCGAAGCCGGCGAATGGCGCTTTTCGGCGCTTCCCTGGTTCGACCCCGCGACCGGGCAGTTCCGCGGCTATCGCGCGAGCGCACGGCGCCCGCACCGCAATGAAACGCCCTATGGCCGGACGGCGGCCGAAGATTCGGGCGATTCGATCCGCCAGCTGATCCACGAGCTGCGCAGCCCGCTCAACGCGATTTCGGGCTTCGCGCAGATCATCTCGGGACAGATGTTCGGGCCGGTGAGCCAAAGCTATCGCGCGATGGCCGACGCGATCGTCGCCGATGCCGCATCGGTTCAGGCGATCATCGACGATCTCGAAACCGCGGCGCGCAGCGACGCCGCGCCTCCCGTGCAGCCCGCCGAAGAGGTGGCGGACATCGGCGCCATCGTGACGCAGATCGAAAGCGATCTTGCCGGGCTGCTCGCCGACCAGCGCGTCGAGCTCAGCATCTCGCGCGTCGGCGGTCCCTTCCTTGGGCGCGCCGTCGATGCCAACGTGCGGCGCATGGTCGGGCGGCTGCTCACCGCGCTCGTCGATGTGTCCGAACCGGGTGCGATTCTGGTGGGGCAGCTGGTCACCGAATCGCGGCACGACGACATGCTCCAGCTGCGGATCGTCCGCCCCGCGGCGATCCGTTTCGCGACGGCGGCGGACCTGCTCGATCCGGGGTTCAGTCCCGAAGGCGAAGCGCCGGGCGCCGCGGTGCTCAGCCTCGGCTTCTCGCTCCGCCTCGTCGACAGCCTCGCCCGCGCGATCGGCGGACGGCTCGATATCGGGCATAACGCCTTGACCTTGCACCTGCCCTCCGCCAACTCGAAGGCCGAGGCCGGGCTGGAGGCGCAGCAGGGCGAATAGGCCGGAGGGGCCGGAGCCTGACAACAAGGGGGGCGTGGTGCAGCCTGCGGGCAGTTTCTTTGCATATCCGGCCGCATCGGAGCTGATCGCGCTCGATGCGGGCGAGGCGCCGCGTTTCTGGATCACGATCGACACCGAGGAGGATTTCGACTGGGACGCGCCCTTCGCGCGCACCGGCTATCGCCTCGCCTCGGTGCCCGCGCTCGCCGAATGCCAGGGCTATTTCGAGCGCGCGGGCGTGACGCCCATCTATCTCGTCGACTGGCCGATCGTCACCCACGACCGCGCCGCCGAGATATTGGGCGCCGCGCAGCAGGCCGGCCGCTGCGAGATCGGGGCGCAGCTGCACCCGTGGGTCACCCCGCCATACGAGGAGGAGGTCAGCGAACGGAACAGCTATACCGGCAACCTGCCCGTCAGCCTGCAGCGCGCCAAGATGACCGCGCTGCGCGATGCGATCCGCGACCGGTTCGGCGTCCAACCCACCGCCTATCGCGCCGGACGCTATGGCCTGGGGCCCGAAACGGCGGCGATGCTTGCCGAACTCGGCTTTCGCTGCGACACGTCGGTTCGCAGCGGCTTCGATTATCGCGCCGGCCATGGTCCCGACTATCGCGAGGCGCCGCTCCATCCCTGGTGGGTCAAGGCGGGGCAGGGTGCGGTGCTCGAGATTCCGGTGACCACGGTGTTCGGCGGCCTTTTCGGTAGAGCCGGCCGCGGCGTGTACCACCGGATCGCGCGCGAAGGGACGCACGCCGGCGCCGCGCTCGCGCGTCTCGGGCTCGTCGAGCGGATCGCGCTGACCCCCGAAGGCATCCCGGCCGAGCGCGCGTGCCGCGCGATCGACATCGCCATCGACCTGCGCCTCCCGGTGCTGAACTTCTCCTTCCATTCGCCATCGCTCCAGCCGGGCAACACGCCCTATGTCCGCAGCCAGGCCGACCTCGACCTTTTCTATCGCTGGTGGGACGTGGTGCTGGGCCATCTCGCGCGGCGCGGGGTCGAACCGACGACCGCCGCGGAAATATTGGCGATGGCCGAGCGAAAGGCGGCGCGCTGAGGTTGGCGCTTGCCAATGCGCCGCGCCGTCCGCTATCGCCCGCACATCCCCCGACCGGGTTTAGGGGGCCTGTAGCTCAATGGTTAGAGCTGGCCGCTCATAACGGCTAGGTTGCGGGTTCGAGTCCTGCCGGGCCCACCACTCCTTTCACCATTTCCCTTGCAAATCGAAACCGATCGCGGTCCATTGCGCTCGCAGAAGGAGAGGGACATGGGGAAGAGGCGGGCGATCCTGATCGGGGGGCTTGCGATCATCGCGATTGGGGCCGGAACGGTGGCGGTGCGCACCGCGACCTTTGCGCCAAAGAATATCGCCGACGGCAGCGATGTGCGGCTTGCCGCGGTGCCGGCCTATGATTTGGACGCCGCGGTCGCCCATTTGAGCGCCGCGGCGCAGCTCCGGACGATCTCGCATCAGGACGCGGCCGACAACGACATCGCCGAATGGGACAAGCTGCACGCATGGCTCGCGGCGACCTATCCCGCCACACATCAAACGATGGCGCGCACGATCCTGCCGAACCGCACGCTCATCTATCACTGGCCGGGCAGCGACACGTCGCTCGCGCCGATCATCGTCATGGCGCATCAGGATGTGGTGCCGGTGACCGAGGGGACCGAGGGTGACTGGAAATATCCGCCCTTCGCCGGGACGATCGCCGAAAAGGCCGTCTGGGGACGCGGCACCGTCGATGACAAGGGATCGCTGATCGGCCTGTTCGAGGCGATCGAGGCGTTGGCGAAGCAGGGCTTCCAGCCGAAGCGCGGCATCTATCTCGTTTCGGGCCATGACGAAGAGGCCGGCGGATCGGGCGCCGCTGCGGCCGCCGTCAGGCTGAAGGCCGAAGGCGTTCGCGCGCTCTATACGCTCGACGAGGGTAGCGTCGTGCTGCGCGATACGCCGGTGATCGACGGCCCCGCCATCCTGATCGGCGTCGCCGAAAAGGGCTATGCGACGCTGAAAGTCACCGCCAACGCGCCGGGCGGGCACAGCTCGATGCCGCCCGCCCAAACCGGGGTGACGACGCTCGCGCGCGCGGTGCTCGACATTACCGAAATGCCGTTCCCGATCGAGATGCGCGGGCCCGGTGCGGCGATGGTCGAGGCGCTCGCCGCGCATAAGGGTGGCACGACGAAGATGGCGGTCGCGAACAAATGGCTGCTCGGCTATCTGGTCGAGAACCAGTTATCGACGTCACCCTCGTCGGCGGCAGCCTTTCACACCACGATCGCGCCGACGATGCTGCAGGGCAGCCCCAAGGAGAATGTTCTGCCGCAATCGGCCACCGCGCTGATCAACTATCGCATTGCCCCGTGGAACAGCTCGGCCGACGTCATGGCGCGCGCGAAGGCCGCGGTGGGCGACGCGCCGGTCGAGCTCAGCTGGGTCAAGCCGCCGAACGAGCCGTCGCGCATATCGTCGACCAGCTCGCAGGGCTGGAAATATGTCGTCGCCGCCGCGCGCGCTGACGCGCCGGGCGCGGTGGTCGCGCCCTATCTCGTCGTCGCCGCGACCGACAGCCGCAGCATGGAGCCGATTTCGGAGGATGTGTACCGCTTCATGCCGATGCACTTCACGCTGAAGCAAACCGCGATGATCCACGGCACCAACGAACATATGACGATCGACAGCTTCAAACGCATGATCGATTTCTATGCGCGGCTGATTGCGACGTCTGCGGGATAGACTTGGGGGCCAAGCCTGTCTAAGGCGCCCGCAGCGTCGGGGAGTGGCGCAGCCCGGTAGCGCGCTTGCTTTGGGAGCAAGATGTCGCAGGTTCGAATCCTGTCTCCCCGACCATTAACTGCCGTTCGGCCTCGACGGAACGAGCAGGAAGCCGTCCGCAGCGTCGATATCGACGATCTGTTCGTCGATACCGTTTATGCCGATGCGGAACGCCGGCCCCTCTTCCTTCCACCGCTCAGGAACGAGGACGACGCATGGCCCGGCGCACTTGATTGCCAGCGCGTCGACCAGATCCGGAGCCGCCGCGCCGCTCGCCGGCGCTCGCTCGATCTGCGCTATGACCGTGTATCTGCCGCGAAGGCGCTCTTGCAAAACCTCGCCCATGCTCCGTGGCGGGCGGGCCTGGGTGCTCCATTGCCCGCCGCGTCGGGGCGATTTCAACACATGGCTTGTATGCGCAAACAACAGCACGCTTTTGTCGGTCGACCGCCGGAAAGCGGCTAACGCGTTCGCTGCCATAGCCTCGTCCCGGCGCGAAACGGATATCCATGCGTCAGACGGGATCGATCCGGGCGTGACCACCTTGGGTAGCGCATCAAGAACAGCAGCACTCTGCGCAACAATCCGGGCGCATGCACGCGCCTCGAACGAGGCGGTCGGTGCCAACGAAGCCTGAAGCCGATCATTGACCTTGCGAAAAGCGGCTTTCTGTTCATCTGTTACGGAGGGGCCAGCCAAGCCTGGTTTCACAGCGTCGGCGAATTTCCTCGTCAGTGCTTCTCGGCGCATGGGATTTTCTACCCCTTCCAAGGCGCACATCGCCGGCGCCATCGTCGGCGCGCTGGCGAGCGGGCCGCCGAGGCTCAGATCAATCCCGATGATTCCGACCCGCTGCTGCTCCGATCGCGTCAGATTGGCCGCCCGCAACTCCCGTAGGAGGGAAACATTGCCGGCCAGCTTGCCAAAACCTGATGTGAACCCGCGCGTGGCGACCTCTTCCGGCTCGCCGGCATCGCCTCTGACAAAGCGGTCGAGCAATCGCGCCTCGGCATATCCCGTCTCGAGCGCGACCCATGATATTGCCTCCCGATCGACAAGTTGCATGATGAGCCGATTGCGGGCTTGAAGCATATCCTCGTTACCGTGCGAGGATTCACCGATGGCGATAATTCGCGGCCCGATCGAGCGCGGTAGCGATGCCGCGTCAAACGGCGCGGCCGCGGACTCGCCGCCCAAGCCGGAAGCGGGCGATGCTGCCGGCGCGGTGAATGACAGAGCCGCTGCGGCAATTTGAACGAAACGCGTAAGCAAGATGCGTGTCACCGGTGACTCCGAGGCGTCAAACAGGCGGATAAGGCGCCTGCGGTGAAGGAGGCGGTCTCTAACTCACTCTTCTCTCATCTCCATAACTCCGAAACCCTACAGCGCAAAAAAAGACGGCCTTCCCGAAGGAAGACCGTCCTTTTTCGTTTCGGTCGATGCCCCGAAGGGCTGCGACTTACTTGGCTTCTTCGGCCGGAGCAGCAGCGGCGTCGGCAGCCGGAGCTTCAGCGGTCGCAGCGGCGTCGGCCGGAGCAGCGGCTTCGGCGCCAGCGGCAGCAGCGTCGGCACCAGCGGCAGCGGCTTCGGCGCCGGCAGCAGCGGCGTCGGCGCCTTCTTCAGCAACCGCTTCAGCGGCCGGAGCTTCGGTGGTGGCTTCTTCAGCAGCCTTTTCACCGCAAGCGGCGAGGGCGAACATGCTGGCAGCAACGGCGATAGCAGCAAACTTCTTCATGATGTGTGGGCTCCCTAAAATGCCTTTCCGCGTCCGGGAAAACTTCCCGTACCGCGAGCGGCGGGATTTAGCCTTTCCGCGTGAATCGTCAACAAAAATAATTGAGATGGCCGGCGCGCGCGGGAATCTGTCATTTATCCGTAACCGTCACGGAAGTTCGCTATCCTCGCTGTTCGCGAGAATCGCCAGAACCGCGCTCCAGACCACCACATTCTGCCGCAATTGGACAGGGTCGATCTTGTCGAGCGTGTCGTCAGGCGTGTGGTGCAGGTCGAAATAACGCGTCCCATCCTGGGCCAGATCGACCGCCGGAACGCCCGCCCGAACGAGCGCGCCGATGTCGGCGCCGCCGTTCGCCGGCTGCCGGCCGCGCACGACGCCGAAAGGCATCACCGCGGCCGCGAGCCGATCCGAAAGAGCCTTGGCGCTGTCGGGCAGCTTGAAATCGATGCGCCACACGCGATCGGCGCCGAAGTCGGATTCGAGCGCGACCGCATGCTTCTCTTTGCCGTGCGCGTCGAAATAGGCCTTGCCGCCGAACACGCCGACCTCTTCGGCGCCCGCCCACAATATGCGGATCGTGCGGCGCGGCTGGCCCGCCGTCATCACATGCTTGGCGGCGGCGGTGATGATGCCGCAGCCCGCCGCGTCGTCGATCGCGCCGGTGCCGAGGTCCCAGCTGTCGAGATGGCAGGCGATGATGACCGGGCTCGCGGCGGGGTCGCTGCCCGGGACTTCGGCGATGACGTTGCCTGAACGCTGCTGACCGAGATTCTTCGGGGTCAGGAGCAACTTCATCCGCAGCGGTCCGGCGCCACCCGTGCGCACGCGTTTCCATTGGCGGACGAGCTGGTCGGCGTCGGGATTGGAGAGCGCGCCCGCCGGGATCGGCTTTACCCCGGTCTCGAAATTGGTGCCGCCGGTGTGCGGCGCGCGATGGCTGTCGGTCCCGATCGAGCGGATCACCGTTGCAATCGCGCCCTTCTTGGCCGCGACATTGGCGCCGATAAAGCGCGCGCGGCCGTATTGGCCGTAGCCGCTTCCGTCCTGTGCGGCCTTCATCTGATGATCGATGAAGACGATCTTGCCCTTAACCTGATGGTCGGGCGCCGCGACGAGCGCGTCATAGCTTTCGAAATAGACGATTTCGCCTTCCAGGCCCCCGGGGCCGGTCGAGGCGCTGGTGCCGAGCGCCGTGATGTGCAGCTTTTGCGGCTGGAACGGGCCGATCAGCGAGGCTTCTTCGGCGCCGCGCACCCAGGTCGGCATCATGAACGGCTCTTCACGGACATTCTGGAACCCCATGGCCGTAAGCCGTGCGACCGCCCAGCGCCGCGCTGCGGCTTCAGCCTCGGTGGCCGCCTGCCGCGGCCCGATTTCGGTGGTCAGCGCCTCGGTGATCGCCCAAGCGGGGTCGTCGCCCTGCTGCGCGAGGTCGACCGCGCTTGGCGACGGCTGGGTCGAGGCGGACGCACCGACGGTGAGGCTGGTGGAGAGGAGGAGGGCGGCGATGCCGGCGAGGCAGGCAGGGCGGATGATGTGCATGGGCGCTTTCCTAGCGGTGCGCTCCGGTTCCGGGCAAGCGCCGATTGCCAATCGCGCCCCCATTCGCTAACCGGCGCGCAATATCTCTCCCGGCCGCACCGCGCGGCCCAGCCAGCATTCGGAGCATAGCCCATGGCCGCCCAATATAGTTTCGTGATGAAGGGTCTGACCAAGACCTATCCCGGCGCGCAGAAGCCGACGCTCAACAATCTCAGCCTGCAATTCTATCCCGACGCCAAGATCGGCATCGTCGGCCCGAACGGCACCGGCAAGTCGACGCTGATGAAGATCATGGCGGGCATCGACAAGGATTTCGCGGGCGAAGCCTGGCCGGGCGAGGGCATCACCGTCGGCTATCTGGCGCAGGAGCCGCAGCTCGATCCCAATAAGACGGTCAAGGAGAATGTCATGGACGGCGTCCGCCCCGTCGCCGACATGCTCGACCGCTTCAACGAGATCAGCGCACTGATGGCCGATCCGCCCGAGGACGCCGATTTCGACGCGCTGATGACCGAAATGGGCGAGCTGCAGGAAAAGAT
Source organism: uncultured Sphingopyxis sp. (assembly GCF_900078365.1). Lineage (NCBI taxonomy): Bacteria > Pseudomonadati > Pseudomonadota > Alphaproteobacteria > Sphingomonadales > Sphingopyxidaceae > Sphingopyxis > uncultured Sphingopyxis sp. The sequence goes on along the minus strand of NZ_LT598653.1, from coordinate 2,127,854 downwards.
CGACGCGGTCGACGGCTGGACGCTCGACAACCAGCTCGAAATCGCGATGGAGGCGCTGCGCTGCCCGCCCGGCGATTGGAGCGTCGAGAATCTGTCGGGCGGCGAAAAGCGCCGCATCGCGCTGACCCGTCTGCTGCTCGAAAAGCCCTCGATCCTGCTGCTCGACGAACCGACCAACCACCTCGACGCCGAGAGCGTCGCGTGGCTCGAAAAGCATCTCGTCGATTATCCGGGCAACGTCATCCTCGTCACCCACGATCGCTATTTCCTCGACAATGTCGTGAACTGGATCCTCGAACTCGATCGCGGCCGCTACTTCGTCTATGAAGGCAATTATTCGACCTATCTCGAAAAGAAGGGCAAGCGCCTCGAACAGGAAGCGCGCGAGGACCAGGGGCGCCAGAAGGCGATCAAGGACGAGCTCGAATGGATCCGGCAGTCGCCGAAGGCCCGCCAGGCCAAGTCGAAGGCGCGTATCAAGAGCTTCGACCAGCTCGTCGAGGCGCAGGAAAACCGCGCCCCCGGCAAGGCGCAGATCGTCATCCAGGTGCCCGAGCGCCTCGGCGGCAAGGTGATCGAGGTCAATAATATCTCGAAGGCCTATGGCGACAAGCTGCTGTTCGAGGATCTGTCCTTCACGCTGCCGCCGGGCGGTATCGTCGGCGTCATCGGGCCGAATGGCGCGGGCAAGTCGACCCTGTTCAAGCTGATCACCGGGCAGGAACAGCCCGACAATGGCAGCGTGTCGATCGGCGACACCGTCCGCCTCGGCTATGTCGACCAGAGCCGCGACGCGCTCGATCCGAACAAGAATGTCTGGGAGGAAATCTCGGGCGGCCACGACATGATGTCGATCGGCAAGCACGAGATGCAGACGCGCGCCTATGTCGGCGCCTTCAACTTCAAGGGCACCGACCAGCAGAAGAAGGTCGGCCAGCTGTCGGGCGGCGAACGCAACCGCGTTCATATGGCGAAGATGCTGAAGCAGGGCGGCAACGTGCTGCTACTCGACGAACCGACCAACGACCTCGACACCGAAACGCTCGCGGCGCTCGAGGAAGCGCTCGAGAATTTCGCGGGCTGCGCGGTGGTCATCAGCCACGACCGCTTCTTCCTCGACCGTCTTGCGACGCACATCCTCGCGTTCGAAGGCGACAGCCATGTCGAATGGTTCGAAGGCAATTTCGAATCCTATGAAGAGGACAAGATCCGCCGTCTGGGCGAAGGCGCGACGCGCCCGCACGCGACGACCTACAAGAAGCTGTCGCGCTAAGCCGATGGGGGGAGAGGTCGCACCCATATCGTCGAGCGCGATCCGTTTGGACGCGGACGTGCTCAACGAGTTCATGAAGCAGGCGTTTCCGCATTCCGAGCCGGGTTCGCGCGGCTATGTGATATCGGCGGCTCCGGGGCACATTCAGGCGCGGATGGACCCGAATGACAAGGCGCTGCGCCCCGGCGGGCTGATCTCGGGCCCGACGCAGATGGGCTTTGCCGACATGGCGGCCTATGCGCTCGTCCTCGCGCATATCGGCCCGGTCGCGATGGCGGTGACGAGCGCGCTCAATTACCAGTTCCTGCGCCCGTGCCGTCCGGGGCCGCTCTTCGCCGACGCATCTATGCTGCGGCTCGGCAAGCGGCTTGCGGTGATGGACGTGCGGATATGGACCGACGATGCCGACCGGCCCGTCGGGCAGGCGAATGTGACCTACGCGATTCCGTGAGAAAGAGGGCGGTTTTCGACCGGAGGCTGGCCCATCTTACATCGTCACCCCGGGCTTGACCCGGGGGCCATTCACGCGGGCGTCGGGAAGAATGGATCCCGGATCAGGTCCGGGATGACGAGAGGCTGAAACCGGCTGGTTACGGACATAGCTGAAAAACAAGCCCCTCCCCTTCAGGGGAGGGGTTGGGGTGGGGGCTGTCGGCCTTGTGCGAGGCCGATGGCCCCCACCCGCTGCGACTAAGCCAGCAAGCTGGCAAGTCTCGCCGCCCTCCCCTGAAGGGGAGGGCCTGATTTGGATCAACGGCAGCTCTCCACCCAAAGCAGCCGCTATCGGAACGCCGCCGCTACCGCTTCATGCACTGGCGCGTGTCGTCGCGCTTATATTCGCTGCAGTTCCACAGCGCCTTTTCGAACCCCGCCTTGTCGTCGCGGAGGTAGGAAAAACTCATCGCGGCGCGCTGCGTGTCGGTCATCGCGTCGCTGTCGGGCTTCAGGGTCGGGTTGGTCCAGCCCATGAATTTGCAATAGGGCTTGTCGCCGCAAAGGCGCAGCGCGGTGGTCACGAAGCTTTCGGGCGCGGCCTTGCGGTCGAGCTGGGTATAGATGGTGTCGCGGCCCGCCGCCGCGCCGGCGCCGATGACGACGCGGGCTTCGCCCACCGCCGCATTGGCATCGGCGGGCGCGACGTCGGTCGGCAGGCCGAGCGCGATGGCGTGGAGCGGCGAAATCGCCGCGAGCTTCGCCACCGGCCCGTCGCTGCCCGATACGGCGCCGCGAAAGGCGCCGGGCGTTCCCCAATAGCCCGGCCAGCGGAAGAAGAGATGCGTATCGACGATCGCGATCTTCTCGAGGCTGTCGCTCCAATAGGGGCGCACCCAGTCGGTGTGATAATGGGTGGCGAGCCCGACGGCCGGATAAGTCCCGCCCGCCAGCATCAGATCGGCGTTATTGCGCGCGCGTTGCCACGCCGCGTCCGAGTAGCGGCGGCTCAGGGCGCCGTCGCAGGTGAAGGTGAACTGACAGCCGGTCGCGCGCTCCGATCCCTGGAACACGACGCCGCAGATCGATTTGGGGAAGGCGGGGTGGCGGGCGCGGTTGATCACGACCTGTCCGACCGCTTGCTGTCCCCTGGCATCGTCGCCCGCCTCATAGAGCATCGCGGCGGCCAGGCAGTCGCGCGCGCGCGCCTTGGCGTCGCCCCCGCCGGTATAGACGAAGGGCCGCGCGGCGACGAAGCCTTTGGTGATCAGCGCAATCTTCGCATTCTGCGCGCGCGCGTCGGCCTCGGTCACTGGCGCGAGCTCCATCGGCGGCGCGTCGGGGACGACGTCGGCGGGCGGCGCCACCGGATGCGGCCGCGCGATATAGCGCGCGCCGTCCCTTTCGCCATTGGCGTACAGCACGCCGGTGACCGCCGCGACGGCGAGCAGGACGAACAGCCAGCCCGTCCAGTCGCGCCGCAGCGGCACGGGTTGATCGCCGTCAAGGCGCATCGCGAGGGCTCAGATCTCCGGCAGGAAATCGGGAACCGACAGGTAACGCTCCCCGGTGTCGTAATTGAAACCGAGCACGCGGCTGCCCGGCGGAAGCTCCGCGAGCTTCTGATCGATCGCGGCGAGCGTCGCGCCCGACGAGATACCGATGAGCATGCCTTCCTCGGTCGCGGCGCGAAGCGCCCATTGCTTGGCGTCGGCCGCCTCGACCTTGATCACGCCGTCGAGAAGGTCGGTGTGGAGGTTGCGCGGGATGAAGCCGGCGCCAAGGCCCTGAATCGGGTGCGGCCCGGGTTGCCCCCCCGAAATGACGGGAGACAGGGTCGGCTCGACCGCGAAGACCTTGAGGTTCGGCCAATATTCTTTCAGGAACTGCGCGACGCCGGTGATATGGCCGCCGGTGCCGACGCCGGTGATCAGCACGTCAATCGGCGTATCCTTGAAATCGGCGAGGATTTCGGGGCCCGTCGTGCGGACATGGACGTCGATGTTCGCTTCATTCTCGAACTGCTGGGGCATCCAGGCGCCCGGCGTCGTCTCGACGAGCTCGATCGCGCGCTCGATCGCGCCCTTCATGCCCTTTTCGCGCGGCGTGAGGTCGAAGGTCGCGCCATAGGCGAGCATCAGGCGGCGGCGTTCGATCGACATGCTTTCAGGCATGACGAGGATCAGCTTGTAGCCCTTGACCGCGGCCGCCATCGCGAGGCCGATGCCGGTATTCCCCGACGTCGGCTCGACGATGGTGCCGCCGGTGTTCAGGCTGCCGTCGCGCTCGGCCGCCTCGATCATCGCGAGGCCGATCCGGTCCTTGATCGACCCGCCGGGATTGCTGCGTTCCGACTTCACCCAGACTTCGGCGTCGGGGAACAGCTTTGCCATGCGGATGTGCGGCGTGTTCCCGATGGTATCTAGGATCGAATTGGCTTTCATGATCGGTGCGCTCTTTCCTTGAATTCGAACCGCGGGTCGCGGCGGACGCGATTCGGCCAGTCCCCGGCGCGCAGCCAGAGGGCCTCGTCCGCCAGCGCCGGCGTCGGCGCGGGTTGTAACGATGCGAGGAGATACTGTCCATAAGGCCAGTCGCCGATCCCCGAGTCGGCATTGATATGACCGAATGGCCCGGCGTTGACGAAGCGCGCATCCCAGTGGCGGGCGAGGCGCCAGACATGCGCGGTCTTGGCATAATGATCATTGTCGCTGGCGACGACGATCATCGGTATGCGCGACGTGAACGCGGGCGAGTCGGCGAAATTCAGCGCGCCATGCTGGTGCCGCAGCCGGCCGAGGTCGGGCGGCGCGACGAGCAGCGCGCCGGCGATGCGCGTTCGCGTGACCGCGCTCGCGTCGGCGAACCAGTGGGCGAAGGCGTGGCAGCCAAGGCTGTGCGCCGCGACGAGCACCGGCTCGCTCTCGGCCGCGATCGCGGTGTCGATTTGCCGGACCCATTCATCCTTGTCGGGATTGTCCCAGCGGCCGAGTTCGATTCGCTCGCTGCCCGGAAACTTATGCTCCCACAGGCTCTGCCAGTGGGTCGGGCCGCTGTTGTGAAGGCCCGGAATCGTCAGGATTTTGTGGCGGATCGTCGCGCTGTGCATGACGGTTTCTCCTTTGAGGGGACAAGGGGAACCGCGGTGACGGGTGAGATATAGATAACTCAACAAATTAAATTGACAATAGGCTTCGGACAGATTGAGCGCCAGATACGGCGAACGGTTTGACCCTATTCTTTGCTTTGTCTGAATTGCGGCTCGAAGGTCCGCGCGCGCCGAAGCTCGGGGAAAAGCCAGGCCCAGAGCGCGGTCACACCGATCGCCCCGGCGCCGCCGACGACGACGGCGCCGACCGGCCCGAGCGCCGCGGCCATCGCCCCGGCGCGCATCTCGCCCAGTTCGTTCGAGGCCGAAATGGCGAGCCCCGACGCGGCGCTGACGCGGCCGCGCATATGGTCGGGCGTGTTGAGCTGGATCAGCGTGCCGCGCACGAAGACCGAGAACATGTCGGCCGCGCCCATGATCACGAGCACGCCGAGCGACAGCAAGAGATTGGTCGAGAACCCGAAAATCACCGTTCCGGCGCCGAACACCGCGACCGCCCACAGCATCTTCACGCCGACGTTGCGTTCGATCGGGCGGATGGCGAGGCCGACGGCGACGCCGACCGATCCGAAGGCGACGGCGGCGCGCATCAATCCAGCGCCTTCGGGCCCCGCGTGCAATATGTCGCGGGCGAAAACGGGGAACATCGCGGTCGCGCCCGCGAGCAGCACGGCGAACAGGTCGAGCGTGATCGTGCCGAGCAGGAACCGCTCGATCCACACGAAGCGCAGCCCGTCGACCATCTCGCGCAGCGGATGGCGGCGGACCTCGGCGGGCGGCGGCAGCACCGGGCGCACGCGGCTCAAGGTGAAGGCCGAGACCGCGAGCAGCGCGGCGGCGAAGCCATAGACCGACGCCGGGTGCGCGGCATAGATGAGGCCGCCCGCCGCGGGGCCGATCACCGACGCCGATTGCCAGGCGATGCTGCTCATCGCGATCGCGCGCGGCAGCACGGCGGGGGGCACGATATTGGGCGCGATCGCGCTCATCGCCGGGCCGGAGAAGACGCGCGCGACGCCGTGCAGCGCGGCGAGGCCGAAGAGCAGCGGCAAGGTCAGCCCGTCCGTCCAGGTGAACCTGCCGAGCGTCGCGGCGATGAGCAGGTCGATGAGGTTCGAGAAGATCGCGACGCTCCGCCGCTCGAAGCGGTCGGCGGCCCAGCCGGCGACGGGCGTCAGGATCGCGAGCGGGACGAACTGAAAGAGGCCGAGCAGCCCGAGCTGGAACGAGGCCTCCTTGATCGACATGCCATAGTCGGAGCGTGCCGTGTCATAGAGCTGGTAGCCGATCACCACGACCATCGCGATCGTCGCGGTCACCGCGGTGAAGCGTGCGAGCCAGAAATAGCGGAAGTCGGGAAAGCTGAGCGGGGAGGGGGCTTTGGGCGTCGCCTCCGGCATCACCGGTTCTTCGCCTTCGGGTGGGGGGATCGTCGCCATCGATGATCGCCGTAATGGGGTTTGCGAAGCTGTCTAGGGCAATTGTGCCATAGCCGCTTCTGGCTGAACCCAGCCGTCGCCCCCGCGAAGGCGGGGGCCGCTGCCGGTTTAGGCAAAGCCGCTGAGTAAGGCCGCTAGCGGCCTCCGCCTTCGCGGGGGCGACGGTTATGGGGGACGCCCGCTCCCCACCCCAAAAACTGCCGTTCGTCGATTAGTGGGTGTCACTTGTCGGTCATGGTGGCAGAAACCCCCATCACTATCGGGGAGATACCGGACATGACTAGCAAATTCACTCGTTTCGGCGGCGCCGCCATGGCTGCAACGCTGCTCGCGCTCACCGCGTGCAACGCGTCCGACAACAAGTCCGCAACAGCTTCGAGCGCCAAGTCATGGACCGAGTTTCGCGATAATTTCCTCGCCGGCTATTTTCCGCTCAATCCGAATTTCGCGGTTTATCAAGGCAAGCATGAGTATGACGGCCAGCTGCCCGACTGGTCGCCCGAGGGCCTCGAAAAGCAGGCCGCCTATCTCGAAAAGACGATCGCCGACGCCAAGGCGTTCGACGGCGAGATGACCGATGCCGAGAAGTTCGAGCGCGATTATCTGATCCATGTCGCGCAGGGCCAGCTCTTCTTCCTTCGCGACACCGATTTCGCGCAGAAGAACCCGGCTTTCTACACCGGCGCGCTCGACCCCAATGTCTATATCGCGCGGCCCTATGCCGATGCGACGACGCGGATGAAGGCGTTCATCGCCTATGCCGAAAAGGTCCCGGCGGCGGCGGCGCAGATCAAGGCGAACCTGAAACTTCCGCTGCCCGCGACCTTCGTCAAATATGGCACCGCCGGATTCGGCGGCTTTGCCGACTATTACAAGGGCGACGCCAAGGCGGCCTTCGCCTCGGTCAAGGATGAGGCGCTGCAGAAGCGGTTCGACGAGGCGGTGGCAAAGGCGGGCGCGGCGATGACCGATCTTGCCGAATATGTCGGGTCGCAGCCGGGGACGCCGGACGGCTATGCGCTGGGCGCCGAGAAGTTCGCGAAGATGATCCTGACCAACGAAGGCGTCGATACGCCGCTCGCCGAACTCGAGCGCATCGGCCGCGCCGACCTCAAGCGCAACCAGGACGCGCTGAAGGCCGCCTGCGCGACCTATGCCGCGGGGATGACGATCGCCGACTGCATGAAGAAGATGAACGCGGATAAGCCCGAAGGCGGCCCCGTCGCCGAGGCGCGGCGCCAGCTTCCGGTCCTGCGGGCGTTTCTGGTCGAGAAGGATATCGTGAGCATTCCCGGCACCGAACAGGCGCAGGTCGAGGAATCGCCGCCCTATAACCGGCAGAACAGCGCCTATATCGACATTCCCGGACCATATGAGAAAGGCCTGCCGTCGGTCTATTATATCTCGCCGCCCGATCCGGCGTGGGACAAGGCGACGCAGGACGCGTTCATTCCCGGCAAGAAGGATCTGCTTTTCACCTCGGTCCACGAGGTGTGGCCGGGGCACTTCCTCAACTTCCTCCATTCGAACCGCGCGACAAGCATCTTCGGCAAGCTGTTCGTCGGCTATGCGTTCGCCGAGGGCTGGGCGCATTATACCGAGGAGATGATGTGGGATGCCGGGCTGGGCGACGGCGACCTCGAAACGCATATCGGCCAGCTGTCGAACGCGCTGCTGCGCGATTGCCGCTATCTGTCGGCGATCGGCCTCCACACGCAGGGCATGACGGTCGCGGAATCGGAAAAGCTGTTCAAGGAGCAATGCTATCAGGACGAAGGCAATGCCCGGCAACAGGCGGCGCGCGGCACCTATGATCCCGCCTATCTCAACTATACGATGGGCAAGCTGATGATCCGCAAGCTGCGCGACGACTGGACGAAGGGCGACCGGACGAAGTGGAAGGCCTTCCACGACGAATTCCTGTCCTATGGCGGCCCGCCGATCCCGATGGTCCGCGCCGCGATGATGAAGGAGGACACGCCGAAGGCGGTGTTCTGACGAGGTTTCCTCCTCCCGTCATCCCGGCGAAGGCCGGGATCTCGCCGGTGCGTCATTCCGAGAGGGCGAGATCCTGGCCTTCGCCGGGATGACGGAATGGGGAAGACGGTGTTTCGGGCTACCGATCGCGCTCCAGTCGAGCGGGGTCGCCGCGCCGCTCAGCCCGACGGCGCGCGCAACCGTGCGACGAAGAAGCCGTCGAGTCCGCCTGCATCGGCGAGCAGGCCGGGCAGCGTGCGGATGAACCCGCCGCCGTCGGGCGCGATGGCGGCGGGCAGTTCCTCGGGGCGGACGGGGTCGACGGTCCAATCCTCGTGGCGATCGAGGAACGCCGCCATTTGCTCCTCTCCCTCGGCGCGTTCGAGCGAGCAGGTGGCATAGACCAGCGTGCCGCCCGGTTTGATCCAGTGTGCCGCGCGCGCGAGCAGATCGGCCTGCAGGGCGGCCATTTCGGCAATCTGCCGCGGCTCGATGCGATGGAGCACATCGGGATGGCGGCGGAAGATGCCGGTCGCCGAGCAGGGCGCGTCGAGCAGGACCGCATCGACCGGCGCGGCGGGTTCCCACGAGCGGATATCGCCCTGCACGATCGCGGCCGAAAGGCCGGTGCGCTCGATATTGGCGCGCAGCCGTTCGAGCCGCTTGGCGCTGGCATCGACCGCAATGACGTCCCAGCCCGCGGCGGCAAGCTGCATCGTCTTGCCGCCGGGCGCGGCGCAAAGATCGAGCACCGTCCGGCCTTCGCCGGCGCCGAGCAACCGTGCGGGCAGGCTGGCGGCCAGATCCTGCACCCACCAGCCGCCTTCGTTGAAGCCCGGCATCGCCTCCACCGCCTGACCGCGCGGCAACCGGCGATGGCGCGGCGCGAGCGATAGCGCGCCCTCCCATTCCTCCGCGCCGGGTTCGGCGGCGAAGCTGAGGTCGATCGGGGGCGGCGCGCTCCAGCCCGCCTCGGCGGCTTCGACCATCGCCAAGCCCCATTGCTCGGCCCAGCGTTCGGCGGCGGACAGGGGGAGCGTTGCGCGGTCGGGAAGCGTCCATTCCTCCTGCTGCGCGCGCGACAGGATCGCGTGGACGAGCCGGCGGGGCCCGCCGTCGACGAGCGGCAGGGCGGTCGATACGACCGCGTGGCCGGGGCTCTTCAGCACCAGCAACTGCGCGAGCGCGATCCGCAGCACCGCGCGCGACTTGACGTCGTCCGGAAGGATCTGCGCCGTCGCCCCGTCGATCAGCGCGTCGATGTCGACCATCCAGCGCATCGTTTCGGACGCGATTGCGACGGCGAAAGCGCGATCGGCGCCGGTGAGGCCCTGCGCGGCGGCGTGCATCGCGACGTCGAGCGGGTCGCCGCGCCGCAGGATCGCATCGACCAGGCGGAGCGCGGCGCGGCGCGGCGCCATGCCCGGCGGATCGGCCTCGCCCGGCGAGCGGCGGCGGCGCGGCGGGCGACGATCAGCCATGACCGGGAACGGCGTGGTTGGCGTGGCGCATGAAAAATCCTATATTGCGGGCATGACGAACGACAGCAGCCCGAACGCGACCATCGGCGGAACGCCGCGCGCTGTAAAGCGCCCCGCGCATGTGAAGGCGCCCGAAGGCTGGACGAACAGCGCGGTCCCGGCGCCCCGGCCGATTCATGAGGACAAGGCCGAGGACCAGCCCGGCGGGCGCAACCCGGTGCGCTATGGCGACTGGGAGCTCAAAGGCGTCGCAGTCGACTTCTGAACTGCGATGAGATGCGGCCAGGCGACACCGCCGAAATGCAAAAGGCCGCCCACGGCACCGAGCCGGGAGCGGCCTTGAGTTTATCTGCCTTTATACGGCGGGCAGTTCGGTGTTCAGCGGCATCTTGCCGCTCTTGACCTGTTCGGCGAACACTTCGCGCATCAGCTGCAACGAGAAGAGGTGCGCGAAGATCAGGCCGAGGATGCCGTTCTGCATCAGCTTGCGCAGCACGTCGCCGCGCAGTTCGCGCAGCTTGTTCTCGTCGACCATCTGGAAACCGCGATAGACATAGGGCTTGTCATTGCCTTCCTGCTGGATCGAGACTTCGCCGTCCATCAGCAGGTCGGCCTTTTTCAGCTCTTCCATGAACATGCCGGTGCGCTGGCCGGCTTCCTCGAAATTCTTGCAGAATTCGAGCACGGCCTTGGTCTGGTCCGACGGCTGACCGTCGACGAACAGCACGTCGCCTTCGTCGAACTTGCCGAGCGCGCCCGAGGTCGGGTCGAAGCACAGCGACAGTTCGTCCGAATTGGGCTGAAGCTTGGCAAGCAGGAAGGGGTAACGGCGGATATAGGCGGGGACGTAGACGGGGTTGATCAGCTTGCCTTCGTCATCGACGAAGGTGTTGATGCCTTCATTGAGGCCCATCAGCGCGAGCGGAACCGGGTTGTCGCCCGCCGAAAAGACGATCGGGAAGAAGCGGCAGGCCGAGACGAATTCGTCCGACGTCAGCGGGATCGCATGCTGACCAACCAGGAATTCGGCGCTGTCGAGCGGGCGGGCGCGGAAATCGGCGTGGTCGACGCTCGAAAGCGGGGCGAGGTCCTTGTAGAACAGCGGCAGGTTGGCAGGGGCGGGCGCAGAGGCCATGTTTCAACTCCGGTAATGTCCCGCGGGCGGGTGCGAAAAGGATAAAGCGCCTTATTGACCTGCGCCGCGCGGCGCAAGGGGGCGATGGTCAGGCGATGAGCTTGCCGGGATTGAAGATGCCTGCGGGATCGAGGCCCGTCTTGACGCCGCGGAGCGCCGACAGCCGCGCCGGACTGTCCAGCTCGGCCAGGATGTCGCGCTTCATCTGGCCGATCCCATGCTCGGCCGAAATCGACCCGCCGAGTTCGACGACATGCGAATAGACGATTCGGCTGACCGCGGCGCCATGGTCGGCGAGCCATGCGGCGCCGTCGACCCCGGCGGGCGGTTGGACATGGTGATGGACGTTACCGTCGCCCAGATGACCGAAGGACAGGGCGCCTATTCCCGGAAAGGCGCGATCCAGCCGGCGCGGGTTTTCAGCGATGAAGGCGGGCATCAGGTCGACGGGCACGCTGATGTCATGTTGCAGCGCGGGGCCTTCGGCGCGTTCGGCTTCGGAAATGGAATCGCGCAGCCGCCAGAAATCGTCGCTTTCGCGTTCATTTTTGGCGATCACGACATCGCGGATCAGCCCGGCGCCGATCGCCGCCGCGAGCTGCGGGTCGAGCGCCTCGCCCAGCGCCTGATCGCTGTCGCCGGCGAGCTCGAGCAGTACATGCCAGGGGTGCGCGTCGGAAAGCGGCGCGCGCGTCTGGGGGATATGGCGGAGCACGGCATCGAGGCAGCTTTGCGGGATCAGCTCGAAGCCCTCGAGCTCATCGCCGATCGCCGCGTCGAGGCGGCGGAGCAGCAGGAGCGCGGTTTCGGGCGAATCGACGCCGATCCACGCGGTGCGCCGCGCCGTCGCCGCGGGGACGAGATGCAGGCATGCGGCGGTGACGACGCCCAATGTCCCCTCGGCGCCGCACAGCAGGTGCCGCAGGTCATAGCCGCGATTATCCTTCTTGAGCGGCGCCAGCCCGTCGAAGATGCTGCCGTCGGGCAGCACGGCCTCGATCCCCGCGACCAGCGCGCGCATCGTGCCGTGGCGCAGCACCTGCGTCCCCCCGGCGTTGGTCGAGACGAGCCCGCCGATCGTCGCCGACCCCTTGCCGCCGAGGGTGAGGGGAAAGCGCAGGCCGTGGTTCAGGACGGCGTGATGAAAATTTTCGAGGATTACGCCTGCTTCGGCAACGGCAAGGCGCGCCGCCGCATCGACATGACGTATCCCGTTCATACGCCGCAGGCTCAGCAGCAATTGGTCGCCGCTGGCGTCGGGCGTGGCGCCGCCGACCATACTGCTGTTACCGCCCTGCGGAACCAGTGCGACCTTTGCATCCACGCACAGCCGGACGACCGCCGCCACCTCTTCGGTTGACGCCGGCGACAGCATCGCGGCGGCGCGGCCGTGAAATTTGCCGCGCCAGTCGGTCAGCCAGGGTGCGATCGCGGCGGCGTCGGCGCTATAGCCCTTCGGCCCGAGCAAGGATGCGAGTTCGCCCAGCAGCGATGTCGATGGCGCGTGCGTCATGCCCTTCCACTCCGGAAACTTCGCGCGCTCCATGGAATATGGAGCGACATCAGTTCATTTGATGTTCAATCATCCTCGTTAAAGGGGGCGATGGACGAATCATATCCATTCGTCCAGCGGGGCATGGACGCGGGAGCGAAGGGTGATCAGCATCTTCTGTCAGGGCGCCGGGGGAGCGGCAGCGCGGCTGTGTTGACGGCGGCTTTCCTGTGGTTCGCCGCGGCCGCGCCGGTCGCCGACGCGGTGCCGCCCCCGGCGGCGCCGGATCCGCTGGTGGCGATTTCCGTTCCGACGGTCGATCAGGCCGCGTCCTTCTGGCAGATGGTGATCGAGCAGCAATTGATCATCCGCGTTCCCGCCCGGCGGTCGCCGATCAACAATTTCGCCGCCGAACGCTCGACGCCCAGGCGGGACATTGAATTGCCGGTCGTCTGGAAGGAAAAAAAGGCGCCCAAATGCGTCGCGATGCGCAACATCATGGGGATGCAGGCGGTTCAGCGCGACAGCATCGATCTGATCACGCGGCAAAAGCAAAGGTTGCGCGCCCAGCTCAATCGCGGCTGCCGCGCGCTCGACTTCTATGCCGGTTTCTACATGCAGGGCAGCAAGGACGGCAAACTCTGCGAGGATCGCGACCAAATCCATGCGCGCACCGGCGCGAAGTGTGAGATCGACAAGTTCCGGCTGATGGTCCCGGTTCACGAGGACGATTAGCCGATACGCGCCCCGCCGCGTTTTTCGCGACCTTTCCTTGACTTTTCTCCGCTATTTCCCCAAGGGCCGCGGCAACGTCCGCCTGCGTGGGAGGCGGCACGCTCCTTTTATTTCCGGACATATTGCCTCATGAATTTTGCCGACCTCGGCCTTTCCGATGAACTTTTGCGCGCGATCGACGAGTCGGGCTATACCGAGCCGACCGCCATTCAGGCGGGCGCGATCCCCTCGGTGCTGATGATGCGCGACATGATCGGCATCGCCCAGACGGGTACGGGCAAGACGGCGTCCTTCGTGCTGCCGATGATCGACATCCTCGCGCACGGCCGCGCCCGCGCGCTGATGCCGCGTTCGCTGATCCTCGAGCCTACGCGTGAACTCGCTGCACAAGTCGCGGAAAATTTTGAAAAATACGGCAAGTATCACAAGCTTTCGATGGCGCTGCTCATCGGCGGCGTGCAGATGGGCGACCAGGTGAAGGCGCTCGAAAAGGGCGTCGACGTGCTGATCGCGACGCCCGGCCGCCTGATGGACCTGTTCGAGCGCGGCAAGATATTGCTCACCGGCTGCAACCTGCTGGTGATCGACGAAGCCGACCGGATGCTCGACATGGGCTTCATTCCCGACATCGAGAATATCTGCACCAAGCTGCCCGCGAATCGGCAGACGCTGCTGTTCTCGGCGACGATGCCGCCGCCGATCAAGAAGCTCGCCGACAAATTCCTCTCGAACCCGAAGACGGTCGAGGTCGCGCGCCCCGCGAGCCGCAACGAGAATATCGAGCAGTTCCTCGTCAAGACGTCCGAACGCGGCAAGCGCGATACATTGCGCGACCTGCTCGAGGCCGAAGACGTCGGCACCGCTATCATCTTCTGCAACCGCAAGACGACGGTGCGCGACCTCGCGAAATCGCTTCAGCGCTATCGGTACAAGGCCGGCGAGATCCATGGCGACATGGACCAGTCGAGCCGCATCGCCGAACTCGACCGCTTCAAGGCGGGGACGATCAACATCCTCGTGGCGTCGGACGTCGCGGCGCGCGGGCTCGACGTCAAGGGCGTCAGCCATGTCTTCAATTTCGATGCGCCGTGGCACCCCGACGATTATGTTCACCGGATCGGCCGCACCGGCCGCGCGGGCGCCAAGGGACGCGCCTTCACGCTGGTGACGCCCTCGGATGACGAGGCGGTCGACAATATCCAGAAGCTGACGGGCTATCAGATTCCGGTCCATGGCGGGGAGGGTGGTGCGCCGCAGCGGGCCACCGACGGCGACGCCGACGAGCGCGAACCGCGACGCGGGCGACGGGCGGGTGCCAAAGCCGCGAAGGAACCGAAGCGCGCGGTTGAAAAGCCGGCCAAGGCCCCGAAGAAGGACGCCGGCCGGAAACCGGCTCCGCGGTCGCGGCACGACGATGACGACGGTCCCGACGACGGGTGGAACGGGCCGATGCCCGGTTTCCTGTCGGTGGGATTCGGTAGCTGAACATTACCGGTAGCTGAGCAAATCGTCGCCCCCGCGAAGGCGGGGGCCGCTATCGGTTTGCGCGGCGGCGCTGAATAGAGCTGCCAGCGGCCCCCGCCTTCGCGGGGGCGACGTCCATTGTCGCGCTCAAACGCGGACCAGCATCTTTCCGATATTCGCGCCTGCGAACAGCCCCAGAAACGCATCGGGCGCCGCCTCCAGCCCCTCATGCACGGTTTCGCGCATCGTCACCGCTCCGCTGGCGATCAGGCCGCCCATGTCGGCGTAGAATTCCTCCATGCACTCGATGAACTGGTCGGTGTAGATGAAGCCTTCCATGCGGATCCGCGACGGAATCGCGCGGATGAGATATTTCATCTCCTGAGGCTTTCCATCGTTATAGACGTCGATCATGCCGCAGATCGCGAAGCGCGCGAAATCGTTCGCGGTCGCAAAGGCGGCGTCGAGATGCTCGCCGCCGACATTGTCGAAATAAACGTCGATCCCGGGCTTGCCGAGGCGTTCGAGCGCGGCCGCGAGCTGCGGCAGCACCGGCCCCGCCTTATAGTCGACCACCGCATCGGCGCCGAGGTCGAGAACCCATTCGCATTTTTCGGCGCCGCCGGCCGAGCCGATCACCGTCATCTCGCGCGCCTTGGCGATCTGGACCACCGCCGAGCCCACCGCGCCCGCCGCGGCCGATACGAACACCGTGTCGCCGGGCTTCGCGCTCGCGATACGCAGCAGGCCGATCCAGGCGGTGCCGCCGGTCAGGCCCATATTGTGCAGGAAAGTCTGCGGCGTCATGCCCGCCGCCAGCGCCTCGGCGGGCAGTTTGTTCGGCATCATGTCGAGCCCGATCACGCCGCCGTCGCGCCAGCCGCCCATGTGAAGGATCAGGTCGCCGGGCGCGAAGCCCTCCATCCGGCTTTCGACGACTTCGCCGATCGCGCCGCCGGTCATCGGCTGATCGATCTGAAAGCTCGCCGCATAGCTCTTCGCGTCGTTCATGCGCCCGCGCATATAGGGGTCGACCGACAGCCAGAGGTTGCGGACCCGAAGCTGGTCGTTTTCGAGCGGCGCGTCGGGCAGGTCGCGGAGCGCGAAATTCGCGTGCGTCGGCAGCCCCTGCGGACGACTGGTCAAATGCCATGCCTTGGTCATCGGAATCCCCCCATTCCTCAAATTTTCCCCGCAGCAACGACCATGGTCAGAAAAGCCGTTGCCACCGCCAGTCAGTGCCGTTAAGACCCCGCCCGTCGCGGGGCCGTAGCTCAGATGGGAGAGCGCTGCAATCGCACTGCAGAGGTCAGGGGTTCGATTCCCCTCGGCTCCACCAGCGACATTTCCCTATATTGCTTGGCGGCACCGGCCCGCTCCCCCACCCGGCCTCCTTAACGATAGTAGCCTATGGGAGGCCCTTCGACGCCACGCGTCGTCTTCGGGCGGTGGGGGAGCGGGCCGGTGCCGCCGGCTTTAGCCGGCAAAATCCCGAATCATATTCTTCGCGATCACTAGCTGCTGGATCTGCGTCGTCCCTTCATAAATGCGGTAAATGCGGCAGTCGCGATAGAAGCGTTCGGCCAGATATTCCTTGAGATAGCCAGCCCCGCCGTGAATCTGGACCACACGGTCGGCGACACGCCCGCACATTTCGCTGGCGAACATCTTGGTCGCCGCGGCTTCGACCAATATCTTCTCGCCGCGATCGGCGCGCGCGCAGGCGTCGTTCAGCATGCAGTCGGCGGCATAGATTTCGGCCTTGCTGTCGGCGAGCATCGCCTGGATCAGCTGAAAATTGGCGATCGGTTCGCCGAACGCCTTGCGCTCCATCGCATATTGCAGGCCCGCATCGAGCATGCGCTTCGCATAGCCGACGCTCGCCGCGGCGACCGACAGGCGGCCGTTGTCGAGGCTCTGCATCGCGGCGCGGAAACCGATCCCTTCCTCGCCGCCGAGCAGCGCGTCGCCGTCGACATGCACATCCTCCAGAATCACGTCGGCGATCTGCGATCCCGCCTGACCCATCTTGCCGTCGGGCTTGCCGATCGACACGCCGGGCGCGTCGCGCGGGACGAGGAAGGCGCTGACATGCGCATTCTTGGGCAATGCCTCGACATTGGTGCGCGCCATGACGAGGATGACGTCGGCGAAGGGCGCATTGGTGATGTAACGCTTGGTGCCGTTCAGCACATAGCCGTTGCCGTCGCGCACCGCGCGTGTCTTCATCGCCGCGCTGTCCGAGCCGCTGTCGGGTTCGGTCAAACCGAAGGCCGCGATCGATCCGGCGGCGAGCTTGGGCAGCCAATGCGCCTTCTGTTGCTCGGTGCCGAAGCCGATGAGCGACTTGCACACCATGCCGATATTGATCGACACGATCGAGCGATAGGCGGGCGAGGCGTAGGCCAGTTCGCGGATGAAGCCGACATATTGGCTGATGTTCATGCCCGCGCCGCCATATTCCTCCGGCATCGTCACCCCGAACAGCCCCATGTCGCGCATTTCGGCGAGAATATCGTCGGGAACGCGGCCGAGCTCTTCGAGCCGGTCTTCGGCGGGGATCAGCCGCTCGCGGACATAGCGTTGCAGCTGCTCGATAAAGGCGTCGTAAATGTCGGCATCCATTCCCGGATTGATCATCGTCTTCCTGTCCCTGGTCTATTGTTCGCCATAAGTGTCGATCGCCGCGAAGATGCGCGTCAATTGTTCGCGTTCGTCGGCATCGATGTCGGGGCGCCAGATTTCGAACAGCAGGATGGTGCGGTCGCTGGTCCCGCGATTCCACGCCTCATGCTCGAAGCTGTCGTCGAAAATCAGCAGCTCGCCCTCGCGCCAGCCGCGCGTTTCGGCTCCGACGCGGAGGCCGCAACCATCGGGCACGATGAGCGGCAGGTGGCAGATCAGCCGCGTGTTGAGCATGCCGTGGTGCGGCTGGATATGCGTGCCGGGGGTGAGGCGCGAGAAGAGCGCGATCGGCGCGCGCCCGGGGATGACGGGCTGCGGTGCGAGCTCCAGCGCGGCGAGCGCCGCGGGACATAGCGCCGCCATCCCGTCGGCGACCGCGCCATCCTTCCAGAGCCAGGCCGCTCCCCAGTCGGGCTTGTCGAGCAGCGGGTTGTTCGGCGGCGGCCGGCCGGGGGCGGCGGTGACATAGGGACCGAAAGCGTCGGCCGCGCTATCGATCATGGCGAGCAGTTCGGCGCGGATCGCGCCGGTCGCGGCCTCGACCGCTTCCGCCCAGTCGAAATCGGACCGCTCGAAAAAGGGGCGCTGGGCGAGGCCCGGGAAGTAGAACATGTTCGGCTGTTGCACATAGAGCGGCTGCTCGCCGGCAAGCATCCGCAGCGCCTCTGCGACGCGCGGCGTGGCGTTCTTTGTGTCGATCCCCGCCCCGCGCAGCTGGCCGAGCAGGTGATCGGCAAAGGCGCGCTCGGTCTCGGCGAGGAACTGCTCGGCGCGCTGAAGGCCGGGATGAAGCGCCGGCGGAACGCTGCGCGCCTGCGCGGCGGTGCCGAGCGCGAGGCGGTAAAAGCTGCCCGCCGCGCGATCGTCGGCGAGCCGGCGCTTGAGTTCCGCCATCGCCAGCAAGGCCGGGAGATTGCCGCGATCGGCGCGGATCGCGGCGTCGAGCGCCGCAGTCTCCGCCGCCACATCGCCGCGGCGGTGCGCGTCGCGCGCTTGGTCCAGCCATGTCGTCTGCCCCGTCATGGTCCTTGGCATAACGGGGCGCTGGGCCTTTGCAAGCGCGCGGCTGCGCGCTCAGCCCGATGGCGCCGCCGGTGCCGCGGCAGATTTCGCCGCGCCGCGAAGCCATTTGCGGATCGCAAACACCGGAGCAGTCCGCCAAGCCGCGAGCAACACCAGAAAGAGCGCGGCCCAGGGCAGGATCGCCGCACCGACGACGAGGATGAAGGACAGCATCACGCTGCCGCTACGGATCAGCATGTTCAACGCGTCGCTGAACGGATTGCCATAGCCGATGCCGGGCAGGCCGCCGGTGCCGACATAGTCGAACTGCATCGGCGTCGTTGCCAGCATCGCTTCGCCTGCGCGGCGGTTATCGCGCTCGCCGTCGAGCTGTCGCCGCATCGCCGAAATTTGTTGCTGCAATTCGGTGCGCTCGCGGTCGCCGAGGCCGCCTTGCTTCAGCCGCGCCTCCAGCCGGGCAATTTCGGCCCCTATATCGGCGCTGCGGCGCTGCGAGTCGCTGATCTGCGTTCCGACGTCCTCGCCGCCGATCCGCGCCTCGGCCAGCACGCCTTCGGCCTTTTCGACGCTGGAAAGCGCGTCGCGCCCGAACTTGCGCGCGATGGCGGGGTCGAGCTTGAACAGCAATTGCGCCTCGACCTCATTCTCGCGGACGAGCCGATAGGTCATGCCGGTGATCCGGCAACGCGCGATCCCGAGCGCCTCACACGCCGCGGCATGTTCTTCCTGCACCCTGGCGATACGATTGTCATCGAGACGGAAAGCATAGGCATAGTGGAAGGCGACGCCGGGAGCTGCGGTGACCGCGACATCGGGGCCGCCCGCTGCATCGCTGGCGGCTTCGGCCATCGCCGGCGCTTCGCTCGACACCGCCTCGTCGGCCCGCTGCTGCGAGCAGCCGATCAGGACGAGCGCCATCGCGCCCGCCAAGAGCTTGGTTTTCATGAAGACTCTCCCAACATGCGACTCGTGGGCCGCAGGTGAGGACATATCATAACTTATCTGGTAGACAATATGTTTCAGGCGAGCGTGACGAAGCTGTCGAGCACCCGCTTGCTGCCGGCCTGGTCGAACTCGACCTCCAGCTTGTTGCCGTCGATATCGATGATTTCGCCGTAACCGAACTTCTCGTGGAAAACGCGCACGCCGATCGCGAGGTCGGATCGCGCCTTGGCGCCGACCGAGGCGGCGGGGCCGCGTTCGGACGGGGCGGGGGCGCGAGTGACCGTCGTGGAGGTCGCCATCGCGCGCTGCCATGCGGGGCCGCGGGTCATCGTCCGCGCGGGGCTCCGTTCGGCGACATGCGCGAAAGGGTCGCCCTGCGCCGACCAGTTGGCGCGCCACAGGCTTTGCCCGCCGCCGAAGCTGTTCTCGCTGTCGATATGTTCGGGCGGGATTTCGCCGATGAAGCGGCTGGGGATGCTGCTCATCCACTGGCCGTAGATGCGCCGGTTCGCGGCGTGATAGATGCTCGCGCGTCGGCGCGCGCGAGTGATCGCGACATAGGCGAGGCGGCGCTCCTCTTCGAGGCTCGCGGTGCCGCCTTCGTCCATCGACCGCTGCGACGGGAAGACGCCATCCTCCCAGCCCGCGAGGAAGACATGGTCGAATTCGAGGCCCTTGGCGGCGTGGATCGTCATGATCGTCACCGTCTCGCTCTGGTCGTCATTGTCGCGGTCCATGACGAGGCTGACATGCTCGAGAAAGGCTTCGAGCGACTCATATTCCTCCATTGCGCGGACGAGTTCGGAGAGATTCTCGAGCCGTCCGGCGGCTTCGACGCTGCGGTCAGCCTGCAGCATTGCGGTATAGCCCGATTCGTCGAGGATGAGCTGGGTGAGTTCCGGGTGCGACAGTTCGTTCGCCTTCGCCTGCCAGTTCCGCATCTGCGCGACGAAGTTCGCGAGTTGGCGGCGCGCCTGCGGCGTCAGCTCGTCGGTCTCGGTGATCCGCGAGGCCGCGTGGAAGAGCGGCGCGCTCTCGTGCCGCGCGAATTGGTGGATGCGCGCGAGCGCCTTGTCGCCGAGCCCGCGCTTGGGGACATTGACGATGCGTTCGAAGGCGAGGTCGTCGGCCGGCGACTGGACGAGGCGCAGATAGGCGAGCGCGTCGCGAATCTCGGCGCGTTCGTAAAAGCGGAAGCCGCCGACGATGCGATAGGGCATGCCGATCGCGATGAAGCGGTCCTCGAACTCGCGCGTCTGGAACTGCGCGCGGACGAGGATCGCGGCGCGGTCGAGCGAGATGCGCTGGCGCTGGAGGCTTTCGAGCTCCTCGCCGATCCGCCGCGCTTCTTCCGGCCCGTCCCACACGCCGACGACGCGCAGCTTGTCGCCGGGTTCGAGCTCGGTCCACAGCGTCTTGCCGAGCCGGCCCGAATTCTGCGCGATCAGCGCCGATGCGGCGGCAAGAATCTGCGGAGTCGAGCGGTAATTCTGTTCGAGGCGGATCACCGTCGCGCCGGGAAAATCCTTTTCGAAGCGCAGGATGTTCGCGACCTCGGCGCCGCGCCACGAATAGATCGACTGATCGTCGTCGCCGACGCAGCAGATATTCTTGCGCGCCTGCGCGAGCAGCCGGAGCCAGAGATACTGGCTGGCGTTGGTGTCCTGATATTCGTCGACGAGGATATATTTGAAACGTGTCTGATATTGTTCGAGCACGTCGCGGTGCGTCTTCAATATCACCAGCATGTGGAGCAGCAGGTCGCCGAAATCGCAGGCGTTGAGCGTCTTCAGCCGCGCTTGATAGAGCGCATAGAAATGCTGGCCCTTGCCGTCGGCATAGGCTTCCTTGTCGGTGGCATCGAGGTCGGCGGGGGTGAGCCCGCGGTTCTTCCACTTGTCGATCAGCCCCGCGAGCTGGCGCGCCGGCCAGCGTTTCTCGTCGAGCCCCTCGGCCTGGATCAGCTGCTTCAGGACCCGAAGCTGATCGTCGGTGTCGAGTATGGTGAAATTGCTCTGCAGCCCGACGAGCTCGGCGTGGCGGCGCAGCATCTTGGCGCAGATGCTGTGGAAGGTGCCGAGCCACGGCATGCCCTCGACCGCGTCGCCGATCATCCGCCCGATCCGCTCGCGCATCTCGCGCGCTGCCTTGTTGGTGAAGGTCACCGCGAGAATCTCGGACGGCCAGGCGCGCCGCGTCGCGATGATATGCGCGAGACGCGCGGTGAGCGCCGCGGTCTTGCCCGTGCCCGCGCCCGCGAGCATCAGCACGGGGCCTTCGGTGGTCAGCACGGCCTGCCGCTGCGGACCGTTGAGGCCGGCAAGATAGGGCGGGTCCGACGGGTCGGGGCGGGTCAGGTCGGGCGTCGAGATGGGGGGCATATTCACGCGCGAACGATTAGGGAACAGCGAGCAGGCTGTCCAGTGCGGTGAGCCGGTCCGAGGGAGTGGTTTCGCGGCGTTCGAGCTCGTCGAGCGTCGCGCGCGCCATCGCGACATAGGCGGGGAGCAGGGCGGGGCTGTCGTCGGCCAGCGCGGCGAGATGATCGCCGATCGTCCGCGCATCGCCGCGTAAGAGGGGGCCTGACAATCCCGCGAAACCGTGCGCGAGGCCGTTTTCGAGCGCGGCGCGGACGAGGGGAGCAAGAAGCGCGGCCGGATCGTCGACGCCGGCGTCCTTCAGCCCGCCCGCCGCGCCGCTGATCAGCGTGACGAGATGATTCGAGGCGTGGCAGAGTGCGGCATGATAGAGCGCGCGCCGATCCTCGGCAATTTCGACCGCGACCCCGCCCAGCGACGCGACGATCTGCCGCGCCCGTTCGATGGCTTCGCCTGCCGCCGCGGTGATCGCGAACCGCGCCCCGGCCATGCGGGCGACCTCATTTTCGGGATCGCCGGTAAAGGTCATCGCGGGATGGATTGCGGCGATCATGGCGCCCGCTTTGCCGAGCGGTTCGAGCGCCGCCGCGCCGCTGCGTCCGCTGACGTGAAAGACGAAGGGGGTGCGGCCAGCTGGCAACGCGGCTGCCATGCGCGACACGACCTCGACCAGAGCATCGTCGGCGACGGCGATGACGATGAGGTCGCATTCCGCGACCAGACGATCGAGGTCAGGTCCCGCGACGGCACCGACCGCGGCGGCTGCATCGCGCGCGCTTTCGGGTGAGCGGCCCCATAGCATCGGCGGTGCGATCGAATGCGGTTTCAGGCCAAGCGCGAGGGCCTGTGCGACGCGGCCCGCGCCGACGATGCCGGGCTGTTGGGAACGGAAATCGGTCATGGGTTTGGGATGTAGTGCGCGAGCGGATGTTCGCCAATGGAACGTCTGTTCGGTCGGGAGCGAACGCAATGCCCACCTAACCCGTTCGCTTCGAGCGAAGTCGAGATGCCCCTCGGGCTAAGCATTCTATCGATGGGTGTCTCGACTTCGCGAGACACGAGCGGGAAAGTGCCGGAGCGACTGATATGGCCGTCGCCCCCGCGAAGGCGGGGGCCGCTAGCGTCCCTACTCGGGCGGCGTTGCGTAAACCGCCAGCGGCTCCCGCCTTCGCGGGGGCGACGGTTTAGGGAACGTCCGCTTCCCACCAAACCCGCCATAGAGACTTTATCTCCCCATATCCGGCATCTACGGTCGCGCGATGCAGCGACACTCCATCATGCGCGCGGCGGGCGCCGCAACCGCCGTCCTGACCCTCTCCGCCTGCGCCGGCGGCAATTATCGCCCGGTAACCGACACGCCCGTGCGCATCGGCCCCGCCTACACGATCCGCGGCACCACCTATGTGCCTGCCGCCGCGCCCGCCTATGACGCGCTTGGCTATGCGAGCTGGTACGGCAGCGAATCGGGGAACCGCACCGCGAATGGCGAGAAGTTCCGGCCCGGCTGGATCACCGCCGCGCATACGACGCTGCCGCTGCCGACCTATGTTGAGGTCACCGCGCTCGACACCGGGCGGCGGATCATCGTCCGGGTCAACGATCGCGGCCCGTTCGCGCGCGGGCGGCTCATCGACCTGTCGCGCGGCGCGGCCGAACAGCTCGGCATGAAGGCGCAGGGCCATGCGCCGGTGCGCGTGCGCCGCGTCGAACCATCGGAGAAGGATCGCGAGCGGCTGCGCAAGGGCAAGCCCGCGGCGTCGCTGTCGCCGGTGCCCGAGCGCGAGTTGCAGCGTCTGCGCGCGCAGCTTGCCGCCGGGAGCCGCTGACGCTTCGCATTCATGCTTGCGCCCGACGGAACGCGCGCGCAAAGCGTCGCCGACATTGGAGGGGAGGGGCATCGCCCGTGGAACTGGCACCCTATCGACAGCATCGGCGTATCCTGACCGCGAGCCTCGTCGGCACCGCGGTCGAATTTTATGATTTCTATATCTATGGCACCGCCGCGGCGCTGGTGTTCGGGCCGCTCTTCTTTCCCGAAAGTTCGGCGTCGGCGCAGCTGATGTACAGCTTCATGACCTTCGGGCTCGCCTTCTTCGCGCGGCCCGTCGGGGCGATCGTGTTCGGCCATTATGGCGACCGGATCGGGCGCAAGTCGACACTGGTGGCGTCGCTGATGCTCATGGGCGCCTCGACCTTGCTGATCGCCTTCCTGCCGACCTATGCGATGGTCGGCTGGGTCGCACCGCTGCTGCTCTGCATCCTGCGTTTCGGGCAGGGCTTCGGGCTCGGCGGCGAATGGGGCGGGGCGGCGCTGCTTGCGGTCGAGAATGCGCCGCCCGGGTGGAAATCGCGCTTCGGCATGTTCCCGCAGCTGGGCGCGCCGGTCGGCTTCATCGCCGCGAACGGCCTGTTCCTGCTTCTGGGGCTGGGGCTGAACGATGCCGATTTCGCCGCGTGGGGCTGGCGCATTCCGTTCCTGCTGTCGGCGGTGCTCGTCGGACTGGGGCTGTGGGTGCGGCTCAAGATCGGCGAGACGCCCGATTTCGCCGAAGCGTTGGAGAAAGACGCGCCGGTCGCGGTGCCGCTCGGCGAGTTGTTCCGGCACCATCTGGTCGCGACGCTCGCGGGGACCTTCGCTGTCGTCGCCTGTTTCGCGATCTTCTATCTCGCGACCAGTTTCGCGCTCGCGCACGGGACGACGGCGCTCGGCTATCCCAAGGAGCAGTTTCTGCTGATCCAGCTGGGCGCGATCCTGTTCATGGCGCTGGGCATCGTCTTCGCCGGATATTGGAGCGACGCGTCGAGCGCACAGCGGGTGCTGACCTGGGGCTGCGGCGCGACGATCCTGATCGGTTTCCTGTTCGGGCCGTCGCTGGCGTCGGAAAGCTGGCCGCTGATCTTCCTCGGACTAGCCGCGGCGCTGTTCGTGATGGGGCTGGTCTATGGCCCGCTCGGAAGCTGGCTCACCGGGCTGTTTCCGGTGCGCGTGCGCTACACGGGGGCATCGGTGGCGTTCAATGCCGGCGGCATCCTCGGCGGAGCGATGGCGCCGATCGTCGCGCAGGCGCTCGCCGAGCGGGGCGGGACCGCAACCGTGGGCTATTATCTCGCGCTAGCGGGGGTTGTGAGTTGGCTGGGCCTGTTGATGGTCCGGCGCCACGCTCCTTAAAATTCCTTCGTCATTCCCGCGAAAGCGGGAACCCAGCAGCAGCGTCAGACTGGGTTCCCGCTTTCGCGGGAATGACGAAAACGAGTTAGGCTAGACGCAGCAGCGTCAACTTCGCCTTGCCGACCTTGCGCGTCGCGTCGATCGCAAAGCCCGCGACATCGACCGCTTCCCTGTCGGCGGTCTCGACCGAGACCCAGCTGTCGGCTCCGATCCAGCCGAGGCGATTGAGCTTGTCGAGCGCGACGCTGCCCGCGCCGGTCGCATAGGGTGCGTCGAACATCAGCAGGTCGTAGCTGCGCCGAGCGGGGCCGAGGCCGAGCACGGACCCCGCGCGCACGTCTGCACGCGCCGTCGCGCCGAGCGCGGCGAGATTCTTGCACAGCGCATCGAGCGCATCGCGGTCCTGCTCCGCGAACAGGCATTGTTCGGCGCCGCGCGACAGCGCCTCGATCCCGAGCGCGCCAGACCCTGCGAACAGGTCGGCGACATAGAGCCCCTCGAAACTGCCGAGACGGCTCGCGAGCATCGAGAAGAGCGTTTCGCGCGTGCGATCGGCGGTGGGGCGCGTCGCATCATTCTTCGGCGCGAGCAGTTTCCGCCCGCGCCATTCACCCGAGATCACGCGCATCAGCCGAGACGCCGCCGGAATTTGAACAATTCGTCGCGCGGCACGACCTCAACCGCGCCCATGTCGAGCCCGGCGAGGGTGAACTCGCCATAGCGCGTGCGGATCAGGCGGCTGACCTGCAGCCCGAAATGTTCGAGCACGCGGCGGACTTCGCGGTTCTTGCCTTCGGTCAGCGTCATCTCGACCCACTGGTTGCGGCCGGTGCGGCGCTCCAGATTGGCGTCGATCCGCCCGTAGCGGACGCCGTCGATCTCGATCCCCATCGCGAGTTCCTCGAGCTGCGCCTGGCTGATGTCGCCAAAGGCGCGCGCGCGATAGGTGCGCTCGACCCCGCTCGCGGGCAGTTCGAGCTGGCGCTTGAATTCGCCGTCGTTGGTGAGCAGCAGCAGCCCCTCGGTATTATAATCGAGGCGGCCGATGGGCATCAGGCGCGGTAGCCCCTTGGGCAAAAGATCGTAGATCGTCTTGCGGCCCTTGGGATCGCGCGCGGCGGTAAGGCAGCCCGCGGGCTTGTGAAAGCGATAGAGGCGCGTCGAAACGGGTTTCGCGACCGGGTTGCCGTCGACCGTCAGCCCGTCGAGCGAGGCGAGCAGCGGGGCGGGCTGCGCGATCACCTCGCCATTCAGCGCGATGCGCCCCTCCTCGATCATCCGTTCGACGTCGCGGCGCGAGCCGACGCCGGCGCGCGCGAGCAGCTTGGCGATGCGCTGCGGCCCGTCCTCGCGCTCTTCGGCGGGCCTGGTCTTGAGTGCGGATGCAGCGCCGCGCGCGGCGCGGCGGCCTTTCGGGACATCGTGGGCTGCGGCGGGGCGGGTGCTGGCGCGGGGCGGACGGCGGGTCGTCATCGGAACGGATGCGGCTTTCTTGTCGTTTTCAAGGGGAATAGTGTTGCGTCGTGATCACGCTCATAGCCGGAAAAGACCCGCTTCGTCGATGGCAAGCAGAAGCGATCTTGCGGGACGGCGCGGAGCGAGTCATGGCAACGTCAAAGGGAGTAAATATGCTCTTCGCGTCCCGCCCGTCCTGCATCAAGCGGCTGCTGATCATCGAGGATGATCCGCTGACCGCGTTCGACAACGAACACACGCTGAAACACGGCGGCTATCAGATCGTCGCGACGGTCGATTCGGGCGAGGCGGCGGTGGCGGTCATGGCGGCCGAGCCGGTCGACGCACTCGTGCTCGACCTGGGGCTTGCCGGGCATATGACCGGGCGCGAAGTCGCGCGGCTGGCGCGCGACCGCGGCATTGCGGTGCTGCTGGTGACGGGACAATGCCCCGCCGATGCCGAAGAGATCGCGCTCGCGTGTCTCGGCAAGCCGCACAGCGCCTCGGCGCTCGTCGCGGCGCTGAAGGCGGTCGAGACGATGATCTGCAAGAATGAGGCCCCGCGTAAGGTGAGCGGTCTCACCACGTTCTGGCGACCGCAGGCTGCGTAAAAAAGACCTATCGCCGCCGGATCCCGTAGTCGATCCGGATCCTGACCCAACTGCCGACAAGCAGACGTCCGCCGCGGCGGGGAGGCCGCACCTGGAATTGCCACGCCGCGGCGAGCACCGCGCGATTGATCTGCGATCCGTTCGGATATTCGTCGAGCCCGACGCAATCCTCGACACGATAATCCGGCGCCGTGCGACAGGCGATCAGCCCCCATCCGGGTCCGCTGGCGGTCGACAGATAGCCGCGCAACTCGCCGTCGCTGGGCTCGCGATACCAGGTTGCCGCATAGAGCGGCTCGCCATTGGGGGCCGTTCCCACCACTTCCGAATCGCCTGACGAGGAGGAGGAGCGCCGGGTGTCGGGGGGGCCATAAACCGGTCCGCCAGGCGGACGGGCGACGTTCGGCGGGGTCGCGGGCGGTCGCGGCCGCTCGTTCGGCGTCGCTATCGGCGGTGTGGCTTGCGTTTCGGCGGGCAGGGGCGGCGGCGGTTTGGCCGGCTTTGGCGGCGGTGCCTGCTCGGGCTCGGGCTGCGGCGACGTGGCCTTCTCCTCGACGGGTTCGGGCTCCGCCGAATTCGCGTCCTCCGCGGCCCCGGCAGGCTCGAGGCTCACGACGATGACGCGCTCTTCCTTGCTTTCGGGCCGCCCTCCCAGGCCGAAGGACAGCAGCATGAAGAGCAGCAACGCCGTGATCAGTACGGCCAGGCTTATAGCAAGCGTGCGGCGCCCCGCCCCGATGCTGAGCTGTTCGACATAGGGAGTGGCGGGGGCTGGGCTCAGCTGAAGCAATCTTTGGTGTCGGCGTCCGCTGGTCAAGGTGCCCGGGGCTCGGATGGGTGCGGGATAGTGGGGGGGCGGGCTTTTGACAAGCCCGGAAGCCACCCCGAAGCGGCCCTTCTCCGCGAACATCGGTCCATCTGCCGCAGCCGCGCAATTAGCCGCTTCCAATTTGGGGCCAAGGCTTTAGGCCTTTGCCTTTGACGGTCCGCGTACGAAAAGGGGGAGTTTCGCGATGCAGCTTGGGCTCGACTCATTGGTGTTGGTGATCGTGCTCGCGCTGGTCGTAGGGCTGGCTTTCGTCGTTCCGAGCTTTGCACCCTATCGTAAGCCGATGCCGATCGTCGCCTTCCTGCTTGGCATTTCGAGCGGCTTTCCGCTGACCTTGCTGCTGGGCACGATGACTTTCTGGCTATCGAAGGTCGGGATCGAGAAATCGACGATCGGTTTCGCGATCGGGCTAACCACGCCCTATACGCTCAAATTCCTGTGGGCGCCGCTCGTCGACCGCCTGCCGCTGCCCTTCCTGACAAGGCGGTTCGGACAGCGGCGCGGTTGGCTGTTCTTCATTCAGGTGCTGCTGGTCATCGCGATCTGGCAATTGGGCACCAGCAATCCTACCAATGATAATCTCGCGCCCTTTGCTTTATGGGCGATCGTCGTCGCGTTCCTGTCGGCTACGCAAGACATCGTTATCGACGCCTATCGCATCGAGATATTGAGCGAGGCCGAATTGCCGCACGGCACCGCGATGAACCAGTTCGGATATCGCACCGGCAATTTGATTGCCGGCGTGGGGACGATCGCACTGGCATCGCCCGAAGGTTTCAATCTCGGCTGGGCGGCCGCCTATGGCTTTACAGGACTGGCAATCCTCCCGGCGTTGCTCGGCGCGCTTTATGCCGGGCCGGGGCGCTTCGATCCCAGCCGCGCGCGCGCAGCGGGCCAAAGTTTCGGCGCATGGCTGCAGGACACGGTGATCAACCCGTTCCGTGAATTTTTCACGCGCCACGGCGCGGTGCTGGTCCTGCTCTTCGTCCTCGTCTACAAGGTCGGCGACGCGATGGGGCAGGGTATGCTGAACCCGATGATCGTCGAACTGGGGTTCACCGACACCGAATTCGTCGCGATTAACAAGGGCGTCGGCTTCGTCGCGCTGATCGTCGGTTCGGCCTGCGGCGCGCCTTTCATTGCATGGCTCGGTATGGGACGCGCGCTACTCGTGTCGGGTCTGCTAATGATGTTCAGCAACCTGCTGTTCGCAGTGCTCGCGTCGGTTGGTCATTCACCGCTGATGCTGGCGATTGCGGTGGGAACCGAGAATTTCACCAGCGGCATCGGGCTGACGGTGTTCGTTACCTATTTGTCCGGCCTGTCGAGCCTTGCCTATACCGCGACGCAGTTCGCGCTCCTGTCGTCCTTTGCGGCGGTCGGCCGCACATGGCTTGCCGCGCCGGGCGGATATGTTGCCGAGGGGCTCGGTTGGGTCGGTTTCTGGCTGTTCACCGTGGCGATCGCGGTGCCCGGAATGCTGCTGCTCTGGATTCTCTGGAAGAAGGGTTTTGTCGTCCAGACCGTGCGCCAGCCCAGCACGGAGGATGATGGGCACGAACTGGCGCACCCCGAAGAGGGCAAGCCTATTCCGGCAGTTCCCGGTTCGCGCTGAGCACTTCGCCGGCAAGATAGAGCGAGCCCGCGATCAGTACGATTTCGCGCGCTGGATCGACCTTCAGCCCGCGCAGCGCCGCCGTGATGGACACTGCGGTTTTCGCATCGGAACCGAATGCAGCGGCTGCGTGATGCTCGTGCCCCGGGACGGGGACGACCGTCAGGCTCGCGAGGCGATCTGCGAGCGGCGCAACAATCGCGGCGGGATTCTTGTTCGCCAGCATGCCGGTGACGAGGTGGACGCGTCGAGTCTCGCCTTCGAATTGACGGGCGAGCGCGAAGCCCGCGTCGGCGTTATGCGCGCCATCGAGCCAGATTTCGGTGCCATCGGGGAGCAGACCGGTCAGCGGCCCCGCCCCCAGCCGCTGCATCCGCCCCGGCCAGAAAGCCTCGGCGACGCCTTGCGCGATCTCCGCATCGCTCGGTCGCGGCTCGGGGGCGAGGCGCAGCATGGCGATGGCAAGCCCCGCGTTGCGCATCTGGTGTGCGCCGGCCATGCGCGAGCGCAAC
Source organism: uncultured Sphingopyxis sp. (assembly GCF_900078365.1). Taxonomy (NCBI): domain Bacteria; kingdom Pseudomonadati; phylum Pseudomonadota; class Alphaproteobacteria; order Sphingomonadales; family Sphingopyxidaceae; genus Sphingopyxis; species uncultured Sphingopyxis sp. The sequence continues at coordinate 2,098,095 of NZ_LT598653.1, read as the reverse complement.
AGGGGCGCGGCGGAGCCCAGTTTCGAAGTCCAACGGAAGGCGTCGCCGCCCTGTTCGACCGCCCAGCCGTCGCCTTCCGGGAAGAGGGTTGCGCCGACATCGGCTACCTTGGCGGCGATGACATTCCGCACATGCGGCGGATAGGCGAGGGTCGCGACGGGCGTGTCGGGCTTGACGATCCCCGCCTTCTCCCACGCGATGCGCGTCGCCGGATCGTCGGGCGTTCCCGCTTCGGGGGCGAGCAGGAAGGCTTCGTGGTCGATCCCGAGCGAGGCGATCCCGGCGACCGCGGGCGGCGGGATGATATTGGTGGCGTCGAGGCGCCCGCCGAGTCCGACCTCGATGATGCAATCGTCGGCGGGGATGCGCGCGAAGGCGAGGAAGGCGGCGGCGGTGGTGACTTCGAAGAAGCTCGCCCGCAGGTCGGCGGCTTCGTCGAGCACCTCTTCGAGCAGCGCGGCGAGCAGCATATCGTCGATCAGCGTGCCGGCAAGGCGGATGCGCTCGTTGAAGCGGACGAGGTGCGGGCTCGTGTAGGCGTGGACGCGCCGCCCCTGCGCTTCGAGGATCGCGCGGAGATAGGCGCAGGTCGAACCCTTGCCGTTGGTGCCCGCGACGTGGAAGGTACGCGGAAGCTGGAGCTGCGGGTTGCCGAGCCGCGCGCAGAGTTCGGCGATGCGTTCGAGCCCCAGAACGTCGCGCCCCGGCGAGAGCGCGGCGAGGCGGTCGAGCTGGGTCTGCACGGCAGGGTTTGAGGAGGAGGCGTGGTCGGGCATGGGAACTCCCTCTCCCCTTCAGGGGAGAGGGCCGGGGAGAGGGGGCGTCTCCAAGAACCGGCCTATCAGATAACCGGAGAGAGTCCCCCTCTCCCTAACCCTCTCCCCTGAAGGGGAGAGGGGACTAAGCCGCTTTCTCCGGCGCCAGATAGCCGATCAGGCGGCCCAGCGTTTCGGGCAGCTGCTTGCGATGCACGACCATGTCGATCATCCCGTGATCGAGCAGATATTCGGCGCGCTGGAAGCCTTCGGGCAGTTTCTCGCGGATCGTGTTCTCGATCACGCGCTGGCCCGCGAAGCCGATCAGCGCCTTGGGCTCGCTGATCTGCACGTCGCCGAGCATCGCGTAGCTGGCGGTGACGCCGCCTGTCGTCGGATCGGTGAGCAGCACCACATAGGGAAGTCCCGCACGGCGCAAGCGCGCGAGCGCAACCGTCGCGCGCGGCATCTGCATCAGCGACAGCGTGCCTTCCTGCATCCGCGCGCCGCCCGCGGCGGTGATCGCGATATAGGGGACGCCGCGGCGGATCGCATCCTCGACCCCCGCGACGAAGGCTTCGCCGACCGCGACGCCCATCGACCCGCCCATGAAGGCGAAATCCTGCACGCCGATCACCGCGCCCTGGCCCGAGATGCGGCCGAAGGCGTTCTGATAGGCGTCGCGGTCGCCGGTCTGCGCGCGCGCCGCCTTGATGCGATCGGTGTATTTCTTGGTGTCGCGGAACTTCAGCGGATCCTCGGGCGCGGCGGGGGCGGCGATCGGTTCGTGGAGGCCGCCGTCGAAGAGCTGCGCGAAGCGTTCCTTCGCGCCGATGCGGTCGTGATGGTCGCAGCGCGGGCAGACGCTCAGATTGTCCTCCCACTCCTTGACGAACACCATCTGCTGGCACTGGCGGCATTTGTGCCAGAGATTGTCGGCGGTGTCGCGTTTCGCCCCGAAGGGCAGGGCGTTGCGGACGCGGTCGAGCCAGCTCATGCGGCGATCTCCTTTGCGCCGTGGATAGCATCGGCGAGGGTGCGGGTGAAAGCCTCGACATAGGGCGCGGCGGCGTCGCCATGCTGCGCGACGATGTCGATGAAGGCCGATCCGACGACGACGCCGTCGGCGACGCGCGCGATGGCCGCGGCCTGTTCGGGCGTGCGGACGCCGAAGCCGACCGCGACGGGCAGGTCGGTCGCGGCCTTGAGCCGTGCGACGGCATCCTCGATGCTCGCCTGCGCGGCTTGCTGGAGCCCGGTGATGCCCGCGACCGAGACATAATAGAGGAAGCCGCCCGCGCCATCGAGCACCGCGGGCAGGCGCGCGGGGTCGGTGGTGGGGGTGGCAAGGCGGATGAGGTCGACGCCGGCTGCACGAAGTGCGGGACCGAGTTCGGCGTCCTCCTCCGAGGGAATATCGACGCAGATCACGCCATCGACGCCGGCCTTGGCGCATTCGGCGGCGAACCAGTCGGGGCCGCGGATCGTCATCGGGTTGGCATAGCCCATCAGGACGAGCGGGGTGCCGGGGTGGCGGCTGCGGAAAGCGGCGGCGATGGCGAAGATATCGGCGGTTGTCGTGCCTTTCGCCAAGCTGCGCAGATTCGCCGCCTGAATCGCCGGACCATCGGCCATCGGATCGGTAAAAGGCATGCCGAGCTCGATCACGTCGGCGCCGCCCGCGACGAGCGCGTCGAGGTTGGCGGCAGTGTCGCCGTCGCCCGCCGTGATGAAGGCGACGAGCGCGGGGCGCGGCTGGGCGAAGGTGGCGGCGAAGTGGGTCATTCGGTCCAGCCCTTTGTCGGCTCCGCAAACTTCCGTCTGAAAAAGGGGCGCGTGACGAACATCATGAAGAGATAGCCGGGAACGAATGAGGCCAAGAATTTCCAGTTTTCGGGCACAAGATCGCCGAGAATAAAGCGTAGGCAAAATACGGCGACGACCAAGATTCCAAGATCAAGCGAGAATAGCAGGAATTTGCGCTTCACAGTTCCACCCCCAACGCATCCGCCACGGTGAAGATGTCCTTGTCGCCACGCCCCGAGCAGTTGACGATGATGACCTTGTCCTTGCCGAGCGTCGGCGCAATGCGTTCGGCGGCGGCGATGGCGTGCGCGCTTTCGAGCGCGGGGATGATGCCTTCGAGCCTGGTCAGCTTCTGGAAGCTGGCGAGCGCCTCGGCGTCGGTGACGGGTTCGTAGCGGACGCGGCCGATTTCGTGGAGCCAGCTATGTTCGGGCCCGATACCCGGATAGTCGAGGCCCGCCGAGATGCTGTGCGCCTCGGTGATCTGGCCGTCCTCGTCCTGCAAGAGATAGGTCTTGTTGCCGTGGAGGATGCCCGGGCGGCCGCCCGCGAGGCTCGCGGCATGTTTCTTGTCGAGCCCTTCGCCCGCCGCCTCGACGCCGACGATCTCGACGCCCTCATCGTCGAGGAAGGGGTGGAAGAGGCCGATCGCGTTCGAGCCGCCGCCGACGGGGGCGATGAGCATGTCGGGGAGGCGGCCTTCGGCCTCCAATATCTGCGCCTTCGCCTCGTCGCCGATCACCGACTGGAAGTCGCGGACGAGTTCGGGATAGGGGTGCGGGCCCGCGACGGTGCCGATGATGTAGAAAGTGTCGTCGACGTTCGCGACCCAGTGGCGCAGCGCCTCGTTCATCGCATCCTTCAGCGTCTTCGCGCCGCTCTCGACCGCGACCACCTCGGCGCCGAGCAATTTCATGCGGAACACGTTCGGCTGCTGCCGCGCGACATCGACCGCGCCCATGAAGATGGTGCAGGGCAGGCCGAACAGCGCCGCGACGGTCGCGGTCGCGACGCCGTGCTGGCCCGCGCCGGTCTCGGCAATGATCTTCGTCTTGCCCATCCGTTTCGCGAGCAGGATCTGGCCGATGCAATTGTTGATCTTGTGCGCGCCGGTGTGGTTGAGATCCTCGCGCTTGAGGTAAATCTTCGCCCCGCCGAGGTGCTCGGTCAGCCGCTCGGCGAACCAGAGCGGGCTCGGGCGGCCGACATAGTTTTTGAGCAGATCGTCGAACTCGGCCTTGAACGCTGGGTCGGCCTGCGCGGCGCGATAATGGCGTTCGAGGTCGAGGATCAGCGGCATCAGCGTTTCGGCGACATAACGGCCGCCGAACTGGCCGAAATGGCCCCGTTCGTCGGGCCCGGAGCGAAGACTGTTAGGAAGCTGGGTCATCGTCCCGCCGCTTTAAGGAAAGCCGCGATCTTGTCCACATCCTTGACGCCCGGCGCGCTCTCGACACCCGACGAGACATCGACGAGCGGCGCCCCCGTTTCGGCGATCGCCTGCGCGACATTGGCGGGGGTCAGCCCGCCCGCGATGCCCCAATCCATCGTGTGACGATGGTTTTTGAGCAGCGACCAGTCGAAGCGCGTGCCGGTGCCGCCGGGCAAGGCGGCCGCGGGCGCGTCGAACAGGATGCGGTCGGCAATGCCGTGATATTTCTGCATCCGAACAAGCGTTTCGGAATCCTTCAGGCCAATCGCCTTCCAGATTTCGGCGGGCGCGAGGCGCTTGACGACCGCCAGCCATTCGGGGGTCTCGCTGCCGTGGAACTGGATGATGTCGGGCCGCACCATGCCGAGGGCGTCGCCGGTCAGCCGCTGCGAGGCGTTGACGAGCAGCAGCGCGACCTTGACATGCGGCCCGGCGCGTTTGCGCAGTTCGGCGGCTGTCTTGAGGTCGACGTGGCGTGAGCTCGGCTCATAATGGACGAGGCCGATATGGGTCGCGCCGTGCCGGATGGCGGCATCGACCGTTTCGGGCGTCTTGAGCCCGCAGATTTTGACGAGAGGGGGCATGAATCCTCGAAGCATGAAAAATCCCGTGCCCCTGCGAAGGCAGGGGCCCATCTCCGGACGGTGCAAGGCCGAACCGGCAGAAGATGGGTCCCCGCCTTCGCGGGGACACGCCATTCTGTCAACGCGCGGATGGACCTAAAGCGTCGCCTCGATCTCGCGCGCGGCGAGGTCGGGGTCTTGGGACTGGCTGATCGGGCGGCCGACGACGAGGATCGAGGCGCCGTCGGCCATCGCCTGCGCCGGCGTCACGATGCGCTTCTGGTCGCCGATCTTGCCGTTCGCGGGGCGGACGCCGGGGACGACGAAATAGCCGCCGGGCCACGCCTTGCGCGCGGCCTTCACTTCCTGGCCCGAGCAGACGATGCCGTCGAGCCCGGTTTCGCGCGCGAGCGCGGCGAGGCGGACGACCTGATCGTGCGGGGTGCCGCCCACCCCGATGTCCTCCAGATCGGGCGCGTCGAGGCTGGTGAGGACGGTGACCGCGACGACCTTCGTATGGGCGCCGGCCACCGCCTTCGCCTCTTCGAGCATCGCGCGCCCGCCGGCGGCGTGAACGGTCAGCACCGCGGGTTCGAGTGGGCGCAGCGCCTGGATCGCCTTGGCGACCGTATTCGGAATGTCATGAAGCTTGAGATCGAGGAAGATCGGCAGCCCGAGCTTCGCCATTTCATGCACGCCGTGATGGCCGTTGGCGCAGAAGAATTCGAGGCCAAGCTTCAACCCGCCGACATGGCGCCGCACCTTTTGCGCCAGCGTCAGCGCGGCATCGAGGTGCGTCGTGTCGATGGCAAGGTAAAGCGGGGAGGTCATGGTTTATCCGTCGAAAAGAGGTCGGTGGGGGCGGGCGGTATATCGTTCACCGGCGCCGCCGCGGGGGCGGGCGTCACCGGCCGGTTGGCGAGCGCGCGAAGGTCTGCCGCCTGCCGCTCGCTGGCGTCGAGGCGGCGCTTCAGCGACCAGCGCGTGGTGCGCAGCGCGATCCACATCGGCACGCTGCCGATCAGGAAGGACGCGAAGATGACCACGGGAAGCTTGGTCTCGGCTTCCCAGCCCGGCCAGATGGTGACGGTCACGACCTGCCAGTTCGCCATCGCAAAGATAACGAGAACGGCGGTCAACGCGACCCAGATGATCGTGCGCAGCATTCCCACTTCGTCTTGCTCCTCCGTCGATCCGGCCCGGACAGTATGACAGATCGCCCGGCGATTCCAGCCTGCGGCTATGCGGCAGCGAACACCCGGTCGAAGATCGTATCGACATGCTTCATATGATAGCCGAGGTCGAAGAGCGCGGTGAGTTCGTCCGCCGACAGCTTTGCGGTCACGTCGGCGTCGCCCTTGAGCAGTTCGAGCAGCGAGAGCTGGCCGTCGGATTCCCACACTTTCATCGCGTTGCGCTGGACGAGGGCATAGCTGTCCTCGCGGCTCGCGCCCGCCTGCGTCAGCGCCAGCAGCACGCGTTGCGAGTGGACGAGCCCGCCCATCCGGTCGAGATTCTTCTGCATCCGCGCGGGGTAGACGAGCAATTTGTCGACGACGCCGGTGAGGCGCGCGAGCGCGAAGTCGAGCGTGATCGTCGCGTCGGGGCCGATGAAGCGTTCGACCGACGAATGGCTGATGTCGCGCTCATGCCACAGCGCGACATTCTCCATCGCGGGGAGGGCGGCGCTGCGCACCATGCGCGCGAGGCCGGTGAGATTCTCGGTGAGCACGGGGTTGCGCTTGTGCGGCATCGCCGACGAACCCTTCTGTCCGGGCGAGAAATATTCCTCGGCCTCGAGCACTTCGGTTCGCTGGAGGTGGCGAACCTCGACCGCAAGGCGCTCGATCGACGAGGCGATGACGCCGAGCACCGCGAAGAACATCGCATGGCGGTCGCGCGGGATGACCTGCGTCGAAACGGGCTCGATCGAAAGGCCGAGCTTGGCGGCAACATGCGCTTCGACGCGCGGATCGATATTGGCGAAAGTGCCGACCGCGCCCGAAATCGCGCAAGTGGCGATTTCGGCGCGCGCGGCGAGGAGGCGCGTCTTGCAGCGCGAAAATTCGGCATAGGCCTCGGCCAGCTTCAGCCCGAAGGTGACGGGCTCGGCGTGGATGCCGTGGCTGCGGCCGATCGTCGGGGTGAGCTTGTGCTCATAGGCGCGGCGCTTGATCGCTTCCAAAAGCGCGTCGAGGTCGGCGAGCAATATGTCGGCGGCCTGCGAAAGCTGAACCGCGAGACAGGTGTCGAGCACGTCGCTCGACGTCATGCCCTGGTGCATGAAGCGCGCCTCGTCGCCGACATTTTCGGCGACCCAGGTCAGAAATGCGATGACGTCATGCTTGGTCACCGCCTCGATCGCGTCGATCGCGGCGACGTCGATCGTGGGGTTCGTCGCCCACCAGTCCCACAGCGCCTTCGCGGCGGATTTGGGGACGGTGCCGAGTTCGGCGAGCGCGTCGGTCGCGTGCGCTTCGATCTCGAACCAGATGCGAAAGCGATTCTCGGCCGACCAGATCGCGGTCATTTCCGGCCGTGCGTAACGCGGAACCATTGAATTTCCTTCCTTTTCGGGCGGCTTGTCGCGGAATCCCCGCGAAACCGGGTCGGGGCGCCCCGTAGCAGGGACGGAACGTTTCGCCAAATGCCCGGCAATCGCAACTTTGCCGAAATCCGGCGGGTTGCTCTTTTGCCCCATCAGAAAGGCGACCGATCCATCAAGGTCGCCGATACAGGAGAATGAATGTGTTGAAACAAGTGCTTTTGATCGGCGCAGCGGCCATCAGCTTCCCCGTCCTGGCCCAGACCACGGCCCCGACCGGCGAAGAACCTGCGACCCAGGCGCCGCCGGCGCCCACCGACACCACTGCCCCCGCGCCGGACAGCACCCCCACCGACGAAACGGCGCCCACCGATCAGGCGCCGACCGAGGACGCGGCTCCGACGGACACGCCCCCTGCGGCCGAGCCTGCCCCGCCGGCTGACCAGCCTGCTCCCGATGAAGAGGAAAAGCCCGAATCGGAGCCGGAATAATCCGCACCCCTGGAGATAGATCATGTTGAAACAGATGCTTTTGATCGGCGCCGCCGCCGTCAGCTTTCCGGCGCTGGCGCAGACCACCCCGCCGGCTTCGGACCCGACGAACCCGCCGACGACGACCGAGCCGGTGACCCCGGCGCCGGACCCGGCCCCGACGCCGGACACGACCAGCCCGGCTCCGACGCCCGATCCTTCGACACCGCCGGCGGCGACCGAGCCCGCCCCGTCGTCGTCAGCGGCAACGCCGGGCCAGATCGCCCAGATCGTCGATCAGGAATTCCCGACCTATGACGGGGACAAGAACGGCGATCTCAACGAGGCCGAATTCGGCGCGTGGATGAAGAAGCTGCGCGCCGCGACCGACCCCAGCGCCGATGTCGAATCGGCCGAGGTGACGAGTTGGATCGGCCAGGCCTTCGCATCGGCCGACAGCGACAAGTCGGGCGGCGTGAACAAGACCGAACTCGTCGGTTTCCTGTCGCGCGGCGCCTAGGCTCAAAACCCTGAGCGCCCCGCGGGGTGGTGCGGCCGCCGGAGCGATCCGGCGGCCGCATCGCCGTTCCTTTCATGCGGCGCGTACCGGCTGCTCGACCGCGACGATCGTCAGCCGATGCTCGACGCCGCCACGATCGGGCCAGTTGATCGACTGGCCGACGCTCAGCCCGATCAATCCCGCACCGACCGGCGTCAGGATCGACATCCGTCCGGCGGCGATGTCGGCTTCGGCCGGATAGACGAGGCGCACCGTGCGCTCGGCACCGCTCTTTTCATCGATGAAGGTCACGCTGGAGCCCATGGTGACGACATCGGGGGGTATCGCGGTGCGGTCGCAGATGGTGGCGCGGTCGATTTCGTCGAGCAGCAGTTCGTAAAAGGAGATCGAATCGCGTTGCTGTTGCAGCGTGAGTTCGGTCAACGCGTCGGCTTCGCTGTCGATCATGCGGATCAGGGGCATCTTGGCCCCGCTCTTTTTCTTGGTCATGGCGCGGACTTTCCGGCTGGCACGTGGCACTTCGCCACGCGTGGCAATATGGGACGGAAGGTGCCCCGGGCTCGGGGCGATCGCGCCGGAACCCGGGGCTAAATGCCCGCGAGAAGCTGTCCCCCATGATGGCGGAAACGGAGAAGGCTGCGACGAATCTGCATGACGACAAGATGTGTCCGCGAGCGGCCGAAGTCAAATGGCGAACAATGGTGCGACCTCGGATCAGGATTGGCCTTGAACGAAACGCCGCCCTCCTTACCCCCGTCAAATGATCATGCGCCTAGATCAGCCCCATCGCGCGGAAACTGCGATAATCGGACCCGCCGATGACGATATGGTCGTGGAGCGTGATCCCCAGCCTCGCCGCCGCCTCGGCGATGTCGCGGGTTATGGCGATGTCCTGCCGGCTCGGTTCGGGGCTGCCGCTCGGATGGTTGTGGACAAGGATGATCGCCGATGCGCCGAGTTCCAGCGCGCGCTTGATCACCTCGCGGACATAGATCGCCGACTGGTCGATCGATCCCTCGCTCGCCAGTTCGTCGCGGATCAGCATGTTGCGCGAATTGAGATAGAGGACGCGGACTCGCTCGACATCGACCGGCCCCATGTCGGCGCGCAGCCAGTCGAGCAGCGCATCCCAGCTCGAGAGGAGCGGCTTGTCGCGAAATCCGCCTTTCAGCAGGCGCAGGCTGGCGGCCTGGACGATCTTGAGCGCCGCGATGCCGGTGTCGCCCAGCCCCTCGATGCGGCGCAGCGATTCGGGGTCGGCGCTGACGAGCTGCGCCAGCGACCCGAATTCGCGCAGCAGCGCCTTGGCGAGCGGCTTGGTGTCGCGGCGCGGAATCGCGAGCGCGAGCAGATATTCGACCAGTTCATAATCGGCGAGGCCGTCGGCATCGTCGAGCAGGCGCGTCCGCAGCCGCGCGCGATGTCCCAGATGATCCGGCGTTTCCCTGTCCCCCATGGAGTGCGGGAATAACCGCCTTGTGGGGCGCACTCAACGGTCATAGGAAAAGGAAGATGGCGAACCGGATCAATTTCTTGCAGCGAAATTTGAGTTCCGGCGTTTCTTCGCTGAACAGGGTTCGGGCCGGAGGACGAAAATCTACCGCCATGACGTCATCGGCTCTACCCCATGACTGACGCGGACGTCGGTGCGAGGCCGAGGTGGAAATACCGGAAGTTGCTGTTCAAGAAGCGATGGCTGACCGCTGGCGCGGTGATCCTTCTTGTCGCCGGAGTATGGATCGCGCGCGAGCCGATCGCCGACGAGTTCATCCAGGGTCAGCTCGACAGCCGCGCCGTTCCCGCACGCTATACGATCGAGCGGATCGGCTTTCGCAGCGAGATATTGTCGAACATCGTCATCGGCGACCCGAAGCGGCCGGACTTGACGGCAAGGCGCGTCGAAGTGCTGCTCGGCTACGGCTGGTCGGGGCCCTATGTGTCGGGAATCAAGGCCGAGGGCGTTCGGCTTTATGGCCGCTTCATCGATGGGCGCCTGTCCTTCGGTTCGCTCGACAAGTTTCGCGATCCCGACAGCAAGGATCCCTTCGCGCTGCCCGACCTGTCGGTCACCCTCCGCGATGCACGGGCGAGGGTCGAAACGCCGTGGGGTGACATCGGCGCGGCGCTGGGTGGCGGCGGCAATTTGCGCCGCGATTTCACCGGCAAGCTCGCGCTCGTCGCGCCGCGCGTCGCGGCCGCCGGATGCACCGGCGACGATGTCAGCTTCTATGGAACCGTCCTCGTCCGCGACGTCCGGCCTCAGCTTGTGGGTCCGCTGCGCGGCGGTTCGCTCCGCTGCGCCGACGGCAGCGTCAGCGCGGCGTCGCCGCAAGTCGCGCTCGACCTTTCGCTGTCGGAGGATCTGCAAAGCTGGAAAGGCAAAGCCGACGCCAGCATCGTGCGGCTGATCGCAGGACCGCTCGCCGCCGACCGGATGGGGCTGCTCGCCAGCTTCGAAGGGACCGCGGTGCTGACCAGGCTTGGCATCGAGGCCGACATGGCGCGCCTGCGCGGCGCCGATTTCGCGGCCGAGAGCGTGAACCTTCAGGCCAGGGGCAGCGTCGGCAGCGCCGCGCCGAAGTTCGACGGCCGCATCGGCTTCGCCCGCGCAAGCGGCAGCGCCGATCTGCGCCGCTCGCTCGCCGAAAGCGCGCGCGGTCTGGCTGGAACGCCGGTCGGGCCGCTTGCGGCGAAGGCGATGGCCGCGCTCGGCCAGCTGCTCGCCGACGCCAGCGGCAGCGCGGGTTTCGCGATCGCGGGCGAGGGGACGACGGCGCGCGTCGACCTGATCGCGCCCGAACTGACGAGCGCGAGCGGCGCGCACTTCACCGGCAGCGCGGAGAGCCGGATCGGCTATCTCTATGGCGCGGACGAGCCCGCGGTGATCGCGACGGGGCGCTGGAGCATCGGCGGCGGCGATCTGCCCTCGGGCACGCTGAGCATCGCTCGCAACGAGGATGGCCGGGTAACGGGTCTTGCCAGCCTCGAACCCTATAGCGCCGAAGGAGCGCGGCTCGCGCTCGCACCCGTGCGCTTTTCGGGCGGTGCCGGCGGCTTGCTCCGCTTCGCGACGACGGCGGCGCTGTCGGGGCCGCTCGCGGGTGGACGGATCGAGCGGCTGACGGTGCCGCTGAACGGCTTTCTCGCTTCGACAGGCGCGCTCGCCTTCGATGGCGGGTGCAGCCGGGTCGCCGCCGACCGGATCGAGGTCGGCGGATTCCGGCTCGACCGCAGCGCCATCGACCTGTGCAGCCGTCCGGGCGCGCCGCTACTCAGCGCCGGGCCCGACGGGCTGCGCGGCGATATTCGCATCCCGCGCATCGCCTTGCGCGGCGCGAGCGGCAGTTCGCCGTTCAGCGTGACCAGCGGCCCGGCGGCCATCGACCTCGCGGCGATGCGCTGGTCGCTCGCCCGCGCCGACGTGCGGCTGGGCGAGGGCGACAGCGTGACGCGCTTCGCTGCCGAGCGCCTGAGCGGTCGCGCCACGCCGCAGGGCATGGCGGGTGACCTCGACGGCGCGAGCGGCAAGATCGGCACGGTGCCGCTCAACATGAGCGAGATTGCCGGGCAATGGCGATTCGCGGACGGCGCGCTGACGCTCGATGGCGGGCTTCTGCTCACCGACGCGGCGCCCGATCCGCGCTTCTTCCCGCTTGTCAGCGATGATGCGAGCCTGCGTTTCGCCGACGGGATCATCGAGGCGAAAGCCGGCTTCGACGAGCAGAAGACCGGAACGAAGATCCTCGACACGCTGATCCGCCACCGCTTCGCCGACAGCAGCGGCTCGGCGGACCTTAGCGTCAGCGAACTGCGCTTCGGCGAGGTGTTCCAGCCCGACCAGCTCGCCAGCCTCGCGCTCGGCGTCGTCGCGAACGTCCAGGGCTCGGTCGTCGGCGACGGGCGGATCGAGTGGACGGCGGACGGCGTCACGAGCCGCGGCACGTTCGCGACCGCCGACACCAGCCTCGCCGCGGCCTTCGGTCCGGTAACCGGACTGACGACGACGCTCAGCTTCGACGATCTGATCGGGCTCAAATCGGCGCCGGGACAGGTCGCGAAGATCGAGGAGATCAACCCCGGCATTCCGGTGATCGACGGCGAGATCGAATATCGGCTGCTCGGCGACAATCGCGTCCGCATCGAGGGCGGCAGCTGGCCCTTCGGCGGCGGCAAACTGCTGCTCCACCCGACGACGCTCGATTTCAATGCCGACAGCGCGCGGCGGCTGTCGTTCGACATCGTCGGGGTCGACGCCGCGGTATTCCTGCAGAATTTCGGTTTCGACAATATCAACGCGACCGGCGTGTTCGACGGGACGCTGCCGGTCGAATTCGGCGGGCTTGGCGGGCGTATCGTCGGGGGGCGCATCGATTCGCGCGCCGGCGGCGGCACGCTCGCCTATGTCGGCGAATTGTCGAACCGCAATCTCGGCGCGATCGCCAATTTTGCCTTTGGCGCGTTGCGTAGCCTCAAATATGACGATCTGACGATCATATTGAACGGGGATCTCGACGGCGAGATGGTGACCGACATCCGCTTTGGCGGTGTGGGGCAGGGCGAAGGCGCGACGCGCAATTTTCTCACCAATCAGGTTGCGAAACTGCCTTTGGTCTTCAATGTGAAGATCAAGGCGCCGTTCCGCCAGCTCCTGACGTCGGCGAAGGGATTCTACGATCCCTCGCTGCTGATCGAACAGAATCTGCCGGCCCTGATGCGGGCCCAGGAAGAAGCCGAAGCCGCCGGGGGAGCAACCGCCCCCGTTCAGCCACCAGAAAGCGAGCCTGTGCGATGAAGACGACCAAGACTGGAACAAGGAGGCCGGCCATTGACGTCAGGCATGTTGCGGTGATGATAGGTGCATCAGCCCTTGCGGGCTGCGTGCAGATCGAAACGCCCGACAAGCCGATCGAGATCAACCTGAACATCAACATCCGGCAGGAAGTGGTGTACAGGCTGGACGGCGATGCCAAGAAGCTCATCGAGCAGAATAGCGAGATATTCTGATGGGGAAGACTATGATGCGTATGACGAAGTGGAAACCGGCCGGATGGGCGCTCGCGGGCGTCGCCGCGACTGCGGCCGTGGCGCTGGCCGTGCCTTCGGCGATGGCGCAGCGCGACCCGGCCTATGCCGCCGCGCGCGCCGCGGGGCAGATCGGCGAGCAGCCCGATGGCTATCTGGGCTTTGTGACGACGCCGACCCCGGCGATCCGCGCGCTGGTCCAGGACCTCAATATCAAGCGCAAGGCGGCCTATACCGCGAGCGCGCAATCGACCGGCAGCACAGTCGAACAATTCGCCTTCACCAGCGGTTGCAACCTGATCGCGAAGACCAAGCCGGGCGAGAAATACCGGACCCCAGGCGGCGCGTGGAAAACCCGCGACGCGAGCCCCCCCGAACGCGACGCGCGCTGCCCGTAACCGGGAACCGAACAATGGAGCCTGCGGGCTCTCATATGCCGCCGCGCCCCTAAACGCGGCGGCATTTTTGTGCATGCCAGCAGAAGCATTGACTTAATGGGGCGGCGTTCCTAAACGGACCGCGCCTTAGGGGTCCCCCGAATTTTCGGGCCTTTTTTTGTAGGCGGAATCGGGAGTTTCCGGTTCCGTTTCAGGAGGATGGCGCAAATGACGGGGAATGGCAGCGATCCGGAACTTGGCTCTGAGGATTCGCGCCTGGTCTCGCTCGAAGAGCGATTGGACCGGGCCGAAGCCGCAGAAGCAAGAAGGACCGCAGCGACCGCCGGACCGGAGACCGATGCGAATTACAAGCTCGGCAATCGCGTTCTGGCCGAGCTGCTGGGCGGGATCGGTGGCGGCGCGCTGGTCGGTTGGACGATCGACCATTTCGCCGGCACGGCGCCCTGGGGCCTGTTGGCGGTACTGTTCCTTGGAATAGTCGTCGCTTTCAGGAACATATTTCGAATTGCGAATGTCCGGCCCAAGAAGCCGGACTGACAGGATTTAGGCGAGGTATCGCGTGGCGGATCAAGGCAAAGTGGACCCGATGCACCAGTTCGAGGTGCAGAAGATGTTCGACATGTTCCATGTCGGCAATCACGAGGTCGCCTTTACCACCAGCGCGATGTGGATGGTCGTCGCCGGCCTCTTGCTGTGGGTCTTCATGATCGGCGGGATGAAGCGCCAGCTCGTTCCCGGCCGCTGGCAGGTCGCCGTCGAGGGCTTCACCGGCTTCATCTCGGGCATGATGAACGCGAATATCGGCCCCGAAGGCCGCAAATATACGCCCTATGTCTTCTCGCTTTTCATGTTCATCCTGATGCTGAACGTGCTGGGTCTGATGCCCTTCGGCCTGTTCGGCCTGCATCCCTTCACCGTGACGAGCCATTTCGCGATCACCGGTTTTCTCGCGATCCTGAGCTTCTCGATCGTGCTGATCGTCGGTTTCTGGCGCCACGGCCTGCATTTCTTCTCGCTTTTCGTTCCGCATGGTACGCCTTGGTGGCTGCTGTGGCTGATCCCCGCGATTGAGCTGGTATCCTTCCTCGTCCGCCCGTTCAGCCTCGCGCTGCGACTGTTCGTCGCGATGACCGCCGGGCACGTGCTGATGAAGGTGTTCGCTTCGTTCATCATCGACGGCATCGCCGCCGGTCCGGCGGTCGGCCTCGGCGTCGGCCTTCCCAGCATGGCGCTGATGGTCGGGATCAGCGGTCTCGAACTGCTGGTCGCGGGCATCCAGGCTTATGTTTTCGCGCTGCTCACGTCGCTCTATCTGAACGACGCGATCAATCTGCACTGATATTTCAACCGCATAATTAACGTTTTTCCCAAGGAGTATAAAATGGACGTTCAAGCTGCTTCGCTCATCGGCGCCGGTCTGGCCGCTATCGGTGCCGGTATGGCCGCCATCGGTGTGGGCAACGTCTTCGGTAGCTTCCTCGAAAGCGCGCTGCGCAACCCCGCGGCGGCCGACGGCCAGCAGGGCCGCCTGTTCATCGGCTTCGCGGCCGCCGAACTTCTCGGCCTGCTGTCGTTCCTGATCGCGATCCTGCTGTACCTCAAGGCAGCCTGATTTCGCTCGCGGGACCGGTGCGCTGAGCGCCGGTCCCGCGACGGCTTTTCTTTTGTCGGTCGAGTATATCCATGCCTCAAATCAGCCAATTCGCTGAAAGCTGGTACGCCGCATCGCAGATTTTCTGGGTGCTGCTGACCTTTGGCTTCGTTTTTTTCGTCATCGGCCGCGGCATGCTGCCGAAGATCGAGGCGACGGTGGACGCGCGCGACCGCAAGGTGGCCGACGATCTAGCGGCGGCGAAAGCCGCGCACGCCGCGGCGGACAGCCTTGAAGAAAGCTACCGCCAGCAGAGCGACGCGAGCCGCGCCGCCGCGCAGAAGGCGGTGACCGACGCCAAGGACAAGGCCGCGAAGGACGCCGAAAAGCGCCTTGCCAAGGTCGATGCCGAACTCGCCGGCAAGCTGGCGGCGGCGGAAGCCGAAATCGGCGCCGCGCGCACATCGGCGATGGCGGAAATCGAGGCGGTCGCGGCCGAAGCGGCGGGCGACCTCGTCGCCAAGCTGTCGGGTGTGAAGATCGCCGCGGCGGATGCCAAGGCGGCGGTGAAGGCGGTGCTCCATGGCTGATTATCTGATGATCCTGTCCGAAGCAGCCGGCGAGGTGCATGTCGAACCGGCGTCGTTCGGTTTCATCGACGCGACCGTATGGGTGTCGATCGCGATGGCGATCTTCATCGCGATCCTGCTGTGGAAGAAGGTGCCGGCGATGATCGCGGGCATGCTCGACAACAAGATTGCCGAGATTTCGAAACAGCTCAAGGAAGCCGAGCAGTTGCGCCTCGACGCCGAATCGCTGAAGGCCGAATATGAGGCGAAGCTGGCCGACGCCGCGAAGGAAGCCGACGAGATGCGCGCCCGCGCCGATGCCGAGGCCGAGGCGCTCGTGACCAAGGCGAAGGCCGATGCGACCGCGCTGATCGCGCGCCGCAAGCAGATGGCCGAAGACCGCATCGCCGCGGCCGAAGCCGGCGCCCTCGCCGATGTCCGCACCGCGGCCGCGAAGGCGGCGACCGATGCGGCGGCGAAGCTGATCGCCGACAAGCACGACGCTGCGGCCGACAAGGCGCTGGTCGATCAGGCTATCGCGGGCGTCGCCAGGGGCTGAGCCCTTCGGCATGACCGGATAACGAAGCGCCCGCGGTTTTCCGCGGGCGTTTTGTTTTTAAGCATTGGTTTTGGTTGGAGATGGGCACGACCGTTGGTCGGTCTCTCCATCGACGGGAAACGACCGATTGCGGCCATTTATCCTCCCTGCGGCGAAGCCGTGGGGAGGGGGACCGCCGCGAAGCGGTGGTGGAGGGGCCGCGACGGTGCGCCATAGCCCCTCCGTCAGCCCTTCGGGCTGCCACCTCCCCATCGCTGCGCGACAGGGAGGAACTTAGGGCAGCTCACCACCCCAAAGCCGCGTCTCACCGCCCTTATCCGCGACCAGTATTAAACCGGCGCGATCTCCCAAAGGATCAGCTTCGTCGCGTGGACATTTTCGCGCGCCTGGGCGCCTTCGAGCCGGGTCAGTTTCGTATCGCCCTTGAGCGCGCTCATTTCGAACATCGCATCGACGACGACCACATCACCGGCGCCGACCTCGATTTCCATCATGCCCGCGTTCGCCATCAGACCCTTCGCCATCGCGGCGTGCAACCGGTGCGGGCCGGGTGCGACGTCGGCCATCAGCATCTGCCCGGACTTGATCTGTCCCTTCGCGCTGTCGTCGAGCGTGACGTTCATTCCCTGCAGCGCGGCGACGAAGCCGCGGCGGGTGACATAGATGCGCGCCTTGCCTTCGGGCGCGCGCATCGTCCGGGCGTCGGCGAGCGCTGCTGTGTCGGCTTTCTTCCCCGATTTGTTGCTCGACAGCGACCAGACGACCAGCCCTACGATCAAGACCAGGGTCACAACCGAAAAGATCGTCATCGCGCCGGGCGAGAGCGATCGCGCAAGCGCGGGCCCCGAAAGCGCCCCGACGATCGCCGCGGCAATGATGACGGCGACCCAGAATGCGTTCTTGCTCATATTGCCCTCCTGTTCAGACGGGGGAGAAATCTCCCGTCGTCTCGTCCATCAGGTACAGCACCCCGTCGTTGATCGCGAAAAACGCGCCGCGCAGCTTCAGCGTCCCGCGCCGTTCTTTTTCCTGGATGCAGGGAAAGGTCCGAAGATTATCGATGCTTACGCGTACTGCCGCCATTTCCATCGCGCGGCCCGCATCGCGGTTGTCGATATCGGCATATTCGGCGCGCACGCCCTGCGCGTGGTCACCATCGACGGCGCGCGCGCCAGGCCGAAGCCGTCGGCATATTCGGCGCGCACCTTTTCGCTCGCCTCGTCGAGCACCGCGATCCAGTCGGCGATGAAGCCGCCGCGCCCGGGCTCGGCGCCTTCCATCGACTTATGAAGCGCCGCATGGCAGCCGCCGCACATTCCGTGCCCCATCACGACGATTTCCTCGATCTTCAGGAACTGCACCGCGAATTCGAGCGCCGCCGAGACCCCGTGGCGTCCGGGCGTCGTCTCGAACGGCGGCACCAGCGCGGCGACGTTGCGCACGACGAAGATTTCGCCTGGGTTGGTGTCGAAAATCTGCGAGGGTTCGGAGCGGCTGTCCGAACAGGCGATCACCATCACCTTCGGCGATTGCCCTTCGGCAAGTTGTTCCCAGCGTTCGCGTTGCTCCGCCCAGCCGCCGTTACGGAAACGCCGGTATCCCTCGATCATGTCAGCAAAGTGAGTCATGGACGCCCCTTAGCATAGGTAGAGAGGTTGAGAAGAGGCGCGCGCGCGACTATGTGGGCGCGATGAACGCTCCCGCCCAGCCTCAACCGGCCACCGCCACGCCCCCCAGCCAACGCGCGCGCAAGCCCGACTGGATTCGCGTCAAGGCGCCGACCAGCCCCGGCTACGCCGAAACACGCAAGCTGATGCGCGAGCTCAACCTGCATACGGTGTGCGAGGAAGCCGCGTGCCCGAACATCGGCGAATGCTGGACCAAGAAGCACGCGACGGTGATGATCCTCGGCGACACCTGCACCCGCGCCTGCGCCTTCTGCAACGTCAAGACGGGGATGCCGCGCCCCGTCGACCTGCTCGAACCCGAACATACCGCGATCGCGGCGGCGAAGATGGGGCTGACACACATCGTCATCACCTCGGTCGATCGCGACGACCTGCCCGACGGCGGCGCGAGCCAGTTCGTGAAGGTCATCAATGCGCTGCGCCGTGAGACGCCGCAGACGACGATCGAAATCCTGACCCCCGATTTCCGCAACAAGCCCGAAAGCGCGGTCGCGGCGATCGTCGATGCGCGCCCCGACGTCTACAACCATAATCTTGAGACGGTGCCGCGGCTCTATCCGACGATCCGTCCCGGCGCGCGTTACTATGCGTCGCTGCGCCTGCTCGAAAGCGTCAAGCGCCGCGATCCGTCGATCTTCACCAAGTCGGGCATCATGCTCGGGCTCGGCGAGGAGCGGATGGAGGTTCATCAGGTGATGGACGACATGCGCAGCGCCGACATCGATTTCATGACGATGGGCCAGTATCTCCAGCCGACGCCGAAACATGCGAAGGTCGCCGAATTCGTGACCCCCAAGGCATTCGACGCCTATGCGCAGATCGCGCGCGCCAAGGGCTTCCTGCAGGTTGCATCCTCGCCGCTGACGCGCTCGAGCTATCACGCCGGCGACGATTTCGAACGGATGCGCGCCGCGCGCGAGGCGCAACTGGCGCGCGCCAGGGCGGACTGATTGCCCCGTCACCACGAAACGCGCGAGTTGCCGTACAGCGACGAGCAGATGTTCGCGCTCGTCACCGATATTGCGCGCTATCCCGAATTTTTGCCGTGGGTCGTCGCGCTCCGCGTCCGCGACGACAGCGAGCATGAAACCGTCGCCGACATGATCGTCGGCTTCAAGGGGCTGCGCGAAAGCTTCTCGTGCCGCGTCCACAAGCAAAGGCCGCACGAAGTGGTCGTGAGCTATATCGACGGCCCGATGAAGCACCTCGGAAACGAATGGCATTTCCACGCGCTCGAAGGCGGCGGCTGCCGCGTCGATTTCATGGTCGATTTCGCGTTCCGCAGCCGCATGTTCGAGGCGCTCGCCGGACAGATGTTCGACAAGGCGCTGCGCAAGATGATCGCGGCGTTCGAGGCGCGCGCCGATGAACTTTACGGGGCGGGGAGGGTGACGTCCTCCGACGGCCGCAGCGAATCCTTGCCCGGCTGAAGCAGTTCGAGCGCGAACAGCGTCGCATGGTGGCGGATCGCCGCACGGTCGGTCGATTCGAACTGGACGCGCTGCGTGAAATAATCGTCGGGATCCTGCCCGCGCAGCGCGCGCGCGAAGACGACCTGCCCGACGGGCTTCTTCTCCGACCCGCCGCCCGGCCCGGCGATGCCGGTGATCGCGACCGCGACGTCGGCGTCGCTGTTCGCGAGCACGCCCGCCGCCATCGCCCAGGCGGTCGCGAGCGACACTTCGCCGAAGGTTTCGAGGATTTCGCTGCTGACGCCGAGCTGGGTCTGCTTGGCGTGCCCCGAATAGGTGACGAACCCCGCGGAGAACACGTCCGAGCTGCCGGCGATGTCGGTCAGCGCGGCGCTGACCATGCCGCCGGTGCAGCTTTCGGCGACGGCGATCCGGCGGCCTGCGGTGCGATTGGCCGCGAGCACGGCGGTGGCAAGATCGTCGCGCGCGGCAAGGCGCGTTTCTTCGACAGACAGCAAGATCAATTCTCCGGAAGTTGCAGGGTCGCGGCGGCCTGCGCAGCGATCCCCTCGCGGCGGCCGGTAAAACCCAGCTGCTCGGTCGTTGTCGCCTTCACACTAACCCGTTCGACCGGAATCGCAAGGATTTCGGCAATGCGCGCGCGGATGGCGGGGCGATGCGGGCCGATCTTCGGCGCCTCGGCGATGATCGTCAGGTCGATATGGCCGATGCGGCCGCCGCGCGCCGCGACGCGGTCGCCGGCAAAGGCGAGGAAGCGGTGCGAAGCGGCGCCGCGCCATTGCGGATCGCCCGGCGGGAAATGATCGCCGATGTCGCCGTCGGCGAGGGCGCCGAGAAGCGCGTCGGTGATCGCGTGAAGCGCGACGTCGGCGTCGCTATGGCCTTCAAGTCCATGACTATGCGCGATTTCTATCCCGCCGATCCACAGCGGCTTGCCGGCGACGAGGCGGTGGACGTCATAGCCCATGCCGACCGCGGTTCGCATCATGGCGTTCGTTCCCAAAAGCCCCGAGAGGATCGCCATATCCTCCGCATATGTCAGTTTGTGGAGCCGGGCGTCGCCCGGCACGGTCATAACCTGCACGCCCAGCCGGCGAATGAGCTGCGCGTCGTCGGTCGC
Source organism: uncultured Sphingopyxis sp. (assembly GCF_900078365.1). NCBI lineage: Bacteria > Pseudomonadati > Pseudomonadota > Alphaproteobacteria > Sphingomonadales > Sphingopyxidaceae > Sphingopyxis > uncultured Sphingopyxis sp. The sequence continues at coordinate 2,077,624 of NZ_LT598653.1, read as the reverse complement.
GGTCGCCTCGACCGCTTCGGCATGCGCGCGGCGCAGTGTGCCGAGACGAAAGGCCTGCGGCGTCTGCACGCGCGCGAGGGCGCTGCGGTCGACGACGTCGCCCGCCGCCTCGCCCGCCTGTTCGACGAGCGTGTCGGGCACCGGAAGCGTCGGGATCGCGGCGTCGGCCTCGGCGAGCGCGGCAAGCAGGCGATCTATCACACCGCTGTCGAGGCCGGGCCGCGCGGCGTCATGGACGAGCACCAACGCCCCGTCGTCCCAATCCGCCAGCGCCGCCAGCGCATGGGCGACCGATTGCTGCCGTTCCGCCCCCGGAGCGGCGGAAATCCAGCCTTCGGGAAGGGGCCCTGCGGCCACCATGACGTCATCGCTCGCTACCAGCACGCCGCCGCCGATCGCGGGATGCGCGGCAAAAGCGTCGAGGCTCCAGCGCAGCACCGGCTTGCCGTCAAGCCGCTCGAGCTGCTTCGGCCGGTCGAAACCGGCGCGCGTTCCCATGCCGCCGGCGAGCAGGATCACCGCGACAGGCGGGGCAGGGGGAAGGGGGGACTCGGTCATCAGCCGCGCCGGTTAGCGCAGCCGCGGCTTGCGGGAAAGCCGCTTAGCGTGTAGGGCGTGCCCAAATTTTAGGCAATTCATGCGAAAGCTCCCCGCCATGGCGCCGCTGCGGCCCATCCAGATCGGCAATATCACCATCGCGGATCCCGTGATCCTCGCGCCGATGACGGGCGTCACCGACCTGCCGTTCCGCAAGCTCGTGCGCTATTATGGCTCGGGCCTCAATGTCACCGAGATGATCGCGAGCCAGGCCGCGATCCGCGAAACGCGCCAGTCGATCCAGAAAGCGGCGTGGGACCCAGTCGAGGAGCCGGTGTCGATGCAGCTCGTCGGCTGCACCCCTTATGAAATGGGCGAGGCGGCGAAGCTCAACGAGGATCGCGGCGCATCGATCATCGACATCAACATGGGCTGCCCGGTGCGCAAGGTCACCAACGGCGACGCCGGATCGGCGCTGATGCGCGACCTGAAGCTCGCCGCCGCGCTGATCGAATCCTGCGTCAAGGCGGTCAGCGTGCCCGTCACGGTCAAGATGCGCATGGGTTGGTGCCACGACAGCCTCAACGCCCCCGAACTCGCACATATCGCCGAGGATCTGGGCGCAAAGCTCGTCACCGTCCACGGCCGTACGCGCAACCAGATGTATCGCGGCGAGGCCGACTGGGGCTTCGTGCGCCAGGTGAAGGATGCGGTGTCGATCCCGGTGATCGTCAACGGCGACATCTGCTCGGCCGACGATGCGCGCACCGCGCTCGCGCAGAGCGGAGCCGACGGGGTGATGATCGGCCGCGGCGCCTATGGCCGCCCGTGGCTGCTGGGTCAGGTCATGGCGGCGCTGCGCGGCGAGGCCGAGCGGCCCGACCCCGGCCTCGACGAACAATATGACGTCATTACATCGCATTACCGCGCGATGATCGACCATTATGGCGAAATCACCGGGGTCAATATGGCGCGCAAGCATCTCGGCTGGTACGTCAAGGGGCTGCACGGCTCGGCCGAGTTCCGCAACAAGGTCAACCAGATTCCCGACAGCAAGGGCGTGCTCGACGCGCTCGAGGCCTTTTATGGCCCGCATCTGACCAGGGTCGCTGCGTGACCGCGCTCACCTCGCGCATTCCAAACTTCGACCATGACGAGCTGATCCAGTCGCACCCCGTTCCCACGCTGCTGATCGACGGCGGCGGGGTCGTGCTGTTCGTCAACGCCGCGGCCGAACAGCTCTGCAACGTCAGCCGCTCGGCGATGGTCGGGCGTGTCATCTATGACGTCATCGCGATGGACCGCGGCTATCGCCAGCGGATGAGCGACGCCGCGACGTCGGCGCTGTTCGCGCATCGGGCCGAAATCTCGGTCGGCGGGCGCAAAACCATCTTCGTCGACATGCAGATGGTCCCCTATGGCAACAGCGGCCACCGCATCCTCGCGCTCGTCCCCGCGCCGAACGAGGCCGAACTGATGGGCGGCGCGATCGGCCGTTCGGGACGCGCGGCCGGCGCGGCAGCGTCGATGCTGGCGCACGAGATCAAGAATCCGCTCGCCGGCATCAAGGGTGCGGCGCAGTTGCTCGCCCGCAAGACCGATACGGCGGGCGAACGCTTCACGACGCTGATCTGCGCCGAGGTCGACCGCATCGCGACGCTGATCGACCAGATGGAGCATTTCTCGCGCGGCCAGCCGATCGTTTGCGGCCCGATCAACCTCTATCAGCCGATCCACCAGGCGCTGGAAACCGTGCGCGCGCGCCAGTTTCCGGGCGTCCGCTTCGTCGAGGATTTCGATCCGTCGCTGCCGCTCGTCCACGGCAACCATGACGCCATGGTGCAGATATTGCTCAACCTGCTGACCAATGGCTGCGAGGCGCTCGGCGGGCGCGACGACGGCGTCGTGCGACTGACGACCGCCTATCGGCACGGTCTGTCGATCGACAATGGCGACGGGCGCGGGCGCATCGCGCTGCCGATCGAGGTCAGCATCAGCGACAACGGGCCCGGCGTTCCCGCGGACATTCGCGGCGACCTGTTCGATCCGTTCGTGACGACCAAGCGCGAGGGACGCGGGCTCGGCCTCGCGCTCGTCGCCAAGCTCGCGCGCGACATGGGCGGCACCGTCCAGCATATCCGCGACGGCGACTGGACGCGCTTTCGCGTGCATCTGCCCGTTGCGCGCGAAGGACGCGGGGCATGACGCAGGCCATGGTTGGGGGCAAGACGATCCTGCTCGTCGAGGACGATCCCGCGATCGCGATGATCATCCGCGAAACGCTCGCCGGCGAATGCGGTCATTTCGCCTCGGTCGGCAGCCTTGCCGAGCGCAACGCCTGGCTGGCCGACCATCGCCCCGACCTCGTCATCACCGACGTCGTGCTGCCCGACGGCGACGGCATCGATTCGCTGTCGCATGCCGCCATCGATCCCGCGACGCCGGTGATCGTCCTGTCGGCGCAGAATACGCTCGACACCGCCGTGCGCGCGACGGGGGTCGGCAGCTACGACTATCTGCCCAAGCCCTTCGATCTCGACGAACTGACCGCCAGCGTCCGCGCCGCGCTTCAAAAGCGCAGCGAGCCGGCGGCGCGCGACATCGCGGCGCCCGCCGACAGCCATGGGCTGGTCGGGCGCGCGCCGGCGATGCAGGCGGTCTACCGCACCATCGCCCGCCTCGCGACGAACGACCTCGCGGTGCTGATCCTCGGCGAATCGGGCACGGGCAAGGAGGTCGTCGCGCGCGCGATCCACGCGACCGGGCTGCGGCGGAACGGGCCCTTCGTGGCGATCAACATGGCCGCGATCCCACGCGAACTGATCGAGGCCGAACTGTTCGGGCACGAAAAAGGCGCCTTTACCGGCGCGCACAGCCGCAATGCGGGGCGTTTCGAGCAGGCTGCGGGCGGCACGCTCTTCCTCGACGAAATCGGCGACATGCCGCTCGAGGCGCAAACGCGGCTGCTCCGCGTGCTCCAGAGCAACGAATATTCGACCGTGGGCGGTAGCCAAGCATTGCGCGCAGACGTCCGCGTCATCGCCGCGACGCACCGCGACATGCGCACCCTCGTCGCCGATGGCCGGTTCCGCGAGGATCTTTTCTACCGCCTCAACGTCATTCCGGTCACGCTGCCGCCGCTGCGTGACCGCCGGAGCGACATCGCCGCGCTCGTCGGCCATTTCGTCGAGGCGGGGCGCGGTTCGGGGCTTCCCCACCGCCAGTTCGCGCCCGCGGCGATGCAGTGGCTCGAACGCTATGACTGGCCCGGCAATGTCCGCGAGCTGGGCAATGTCGTCCAGCGGCTCGCCGTGCTCTCGCGCGACACGGTGGTGACGGCGCGCGATGTCGAGACGGTGCTTCGCGAAAATGGCGAGGGCGGCGGCGTGGCCGAGCCCGCCGCGCTGATCGCGCGCGCCGTCGACGATTGGGCGCGCGAACGAATGGCGGGCACAGAGAGCGAAGGGGGCATTCACGAACAGCTCGAAGCCATCGTCGAGACGGCGCTTTTCCGCCGCGTCCTCCGCGAGGTGCGCGGCAATCAGCTGGAGGCGGCGCGGCGACTCGGAATCAACCGCAACACGCTGCGCAAGCGGTTGGGGCAGCTTGACATCGACCCTGCGCATCCCTGAAACGCGAAATAATCCCGGAATCGGCGCGATTGGACGACGCGCAGGCCGATTGTGTGTTCTCTATGCAACAGGATTGTCGTAACGCAGCAACAATGGCGCAATCGGCTTCCCTGGCATTCGACATGGACTCGGACGAAGCGGAAGGGCGCTCGGGCTTCTGGCGCTTTGGGGCGCCCGAATATTACACGCTCGGCGTTATCGTCAGCGTGGCGATCGCGACCTATATCTTCGTTACCGGCGACGCGCAGAGCGAGCGGTTGCTGACGCCGGCGCTGGTCGCCGCGATCATGGTCGTCAATCTCGTGCCCGCGATGACGCTGATCGTGCTGATCGGCAGTCGCGTCGCGCGGGCGCGCGCCATGCGGTCGATGGCGGGGGGCAATGGGCGGCTCCACGTCCGGCTCGTCGCGCTCTTCTCGCTGATCGCGGCGGCGCCGACCCTGCTCGTGGTGATTTTCGCGTCGCTGCTGTTCCAGTTCGGCGTTGATTTCTGGTTCTCCGACCGCTCGCGCGGCATGTTCGAAAACGCCGCCAACCTCGCCGAGGGCTATTATCAGGAAAACCAGCGCCAAGTCGGGGCCAACACCTTCGCCATGGCGACCGACCTCGGCACGCGATTGAAGCAATATCCGATCGATGCGCCCGGCTTTAACGATTATTATTTCCAGCAGGTCGTCGTTCGCAGCCTCAATGAATCGGCAATTATCGAGATCGGGCGCGATGGCGTCGCGCGGACGGCGACAGCGATCGATCCCGACGAACGCCCCGCCGCAAGCCGGCTGAGTAAAGCGATGATCGCACGCCTCGACGCGGGCGAGGATGTCGTCGTCGTGCGCCGGTCCGATCGCATCGAAGCCGCGGCGCGCTTGCCGGGAACCGATCGCGCCTTTGTCTATGCTTCGCGCGACACCAATGTTCCGGGGTTTCAGCAATCGGCGCGCGCGGGCGCGGTGCTCGCTGACTATAATCAGCTCTTCGACCGGTCGCAGATGCTCCAGCTCCAGTTCAACGGCGCGCTCTATCTGGGTTCGCTTTTATTGCTCGCGCTCGCGGTGATCGCCGCGATCGTCGTCGCCGACCGCATCGTGCGGCCGCTCGGCACGCTGATCGGCGCGACGCGCACGGCGGCGGGGGGCGACCTGTCGGTGCGCGTGACGCCGCCGGTGCGCGACGACGAGATTTCGGTGCTGACGCGCGCGTTCAACCGGATGACCGAGCAGCTGGAAGGACAGACCGGCGCGCTCGTCAATGTGAACGAGCAGCTCGAGGCGCGGCGCAGCTTCATTGAAGCGGTGTTGAGGGGCGTTTCATCGGCCGTGGTCTCGGTCGATGCCGATCGCCGCATTCTGCTCGCCAACGCCGCCGCGGAGCGGCTGATCGGTCAATCGGCCGACGAGCTTATCGGCCTTTTTCTGGACGATGTTGCACCCGAACTGGCGCGCCTGCTGACGAGTGACGAGCGCGAAGCGATCGTGCAACTGTCGCGCAAGGATGCCGAACCCGCGACGCTCGCCGCAAAGGCCGTGGCGCAGGGCGACGGCTTCGTCCTCAGTTTCGAGGACATCACGCAGCAGTTGCTCGACCAGCGGCGCGCGGCCTGGTCCGATGTCGCGCGGCGTATCGCGCACGAGATCAAGAATCCGCTCACCCCGATCCAGCTCGCCGCCGAGCGGCTCCAGCGCCGTTTCGGCGACAAGGTCGAAGGCGACGAGGCGACCTTCCGCAAGCTCACCGATACGGTGATCCGGCAGGTTCACGACATGCGGCGGATGGTCGATGAATTTTCGAGCTTCGCGCGGATGCCCAAGCCGACCTTCGGCGTCGAGGACCTGCGCGACATATTGCGCCAGGCCGTCTTCCTGTTCGAGGTCGCAAAGCCCGACATCGCCTTTTCGGTCAGGACGCCCGCCGAGATCGAGCCGCTCGTCTGCGACCGCCGCCTCTTGTCGCAGGCGGTAACGAATATCGTCAAGAACGCGGTCGAAGCGATTGAAGAAAAATATAAAAATTCCGATGCCGCGGCGGCCGGCCATGTCGGCGCGGCGCTCGAAGTCGGCGCGGAGGGCGAGGTCGTCATTCGCGTCACCGACGACGGCATCGGACTGCCCGAAGCGCGCGACGCGATCGCCGAACCCTATATGACGACGCGCCAGGGCGGGACGGGACTCGGCCTCGCAATCGTCAAGAAGATCGTCGAACAACATTATGGCGAGCTTGAATTTTCAGACAATCCGGCGGGGCAGGGGACGTGCGTGACCCTGACGCTCCATCCCGACCGGCTCCGGCCCCTCGCCGGGAAGGGCGGGGAGCAGAATATAGGGCAGAATGAAACGGTTCCGGGGCGCATCCGGAACCGGCAGGACAGAGAAGACCATGGCGCTTGATATATTGATCGTCGACGACGAACGCGACATTTGCGACCTCGTCGCCGGGGTCATGGAAGACGAAGGTTATGAAGCGCGCACCGCGTCGGACAGCGATTCGGCGCTCGAAGCGATCCGTCAGCGGCGGCCGTCGCTCGCGCTGATCGACGTCTGGCTCCAGGGTTCGCGCCTCGATGGCCTCGGCCTCGTCGAAGCGATCAAGGCGTTCGATCCGACGCTGCCGATCATCGTCATTTCGGGCCATGGCGGGCTCGACACCGCGGTCGCGGCGATCCGGCGCGGCGCGTTCGACTTCATCGAAAAGCCATTCGAGGCGTCGCGCCTGCTCCACCTTGTCGCGCGCGCGACCGAAAACGAGCGGCTGAAGTTCGAATATGAACAACTGCGCGAAAAAGCCGGGCCGTCCGACGAACTCACGGGAACGAGCGCCGCGATCAACAATGTCCGCGCGACGCTGAAGCGCGTCGCCGGAACGGGAAGCCGAGTTCTGATCACCGGCGCGCCCGGGGTCGGCAAGGAAGTCGCCGCGCGCGTGCTGCACGGGTGGAGCGGCCGCCACAACGCGCCGTTCCGCGTCATTTCATCGGCGCGCATGGATCCGGAGACGGTCGAGCTCGAACTCTTCGGCTCCGAAGCCGAGGACGGCTCGATCCGCGTCGGCTTGCTCGAACAGGCGCACGGCGGGACGCTGTTCCTCGACGAGGTCGCCGACATGCCGCTGACGACGCAGGGCAAGATATTGCGCGTGCTGACCGACCAGAGCTTCGCGCGCGTCGGCGGCCGCACGATGATCCGCGTCGACGTCCGCATCATTTCGGGGTCGGCGCGCGACCTGATGACCGAAATCGCCGAGAGCCGCTTTCGCGAGGACCTCTATTACCGGCTCAATGTCGTGCCCGTGCATATCCCGCCGCTGCGCGAACGGCGCGACGATATCGCCAGCCTCTGCGACCATTATATCCGGCGCTACGCCGCCGACCGCCGCGTCCCGCCGCCCGAGATCAGCGCCGAGGCGATGGCGGCGCTGCAGGCGCATGAATGGCCGGGCAATGTGCGCGAATTGCGCAACGTCATCGAACGCGTGATGATCCTCGCGCCGAGCGACCGGCTGGCGCGGATCGATGCCGACATGCTGCCCGCCGAGCTGGTGCGCGGCGGGACCGACATCCTGCCCAATTCGGAATCGATCACCGCGATTCCGCTCAAGGAGGCGCGCGAAAATTTCGAGCGCGAATATCTGCGAATCCAGATCAATCGCTTTTCGGGCAATATTTCGCGCACGGCCGCCTTCATCGGGATGGAGCGGTCCGCGCTGCACCGCAAACTGAAACTTTTGGGCCTTACCGAGAGTTCGGAAGGCGAAGCATAGGCTTTGCCCTAGACGTCCCATGTGCTTTGCCGCATATTGCGTTTTTTGAAGAAGGTCTTGAAAGCCGGAGGAAACCGGCACCGTACCCCGCGGTTTCACCGCCAAGAACAGGAGGCAAATGTGTCCGATAAAAATCAGAATCTCCAGGATATTTTTCTCAACGCGCTTCGCAAGAGCAAGACCCCGGTGACCATGTTCCTGGTCAAGGGCGTCAAGCTGCAGGGCATCATCACCTGGTTCGACAATTTCTCGCTGCTGCTCCGCCGCGACGGACAGTCGCAGCTGGTCTACAAGCATGCGATTTCGACCGTGATGCCGTCGCATGATTTCGACCTGTCGCTGCTCGGCGACAATCTGCGCGACGCGCCGGCGAGCAAGGGCAAGGCGCTGCAGGACGTCTTCCTGAACGCGGTGCGCCGTTCGGACGAGTCGGTCACGATGTTCCTTGTCAACGGCGTGATGCTGCAGGGCGATATCGTCGCATTCGACCTTTTCTGCATGCTCCTCGAACGCGAGCGGCAGGTGCAACTGGTCTACAAGCACGCGATTTCGACGGTTCAGCCGAACGGGCCGATCAACCTGACCGACAATGGCGAGGGTGACGGCGAAGCGGACGACGCCTGATCGACCCGCCAAAAACCTTGATGGCCGACAATGAAGACGAGGTAACGCGCGGCGCCCCGGCGCTCGTCATCGTGCCCGAATGGCATAGCCAGCGGCTCGCGCGCGACCTCGACGCGCGGGCCGAGGAGGCGAGGGGACTTGCGCTGGCGATCGGGCTCGACGTCGCCGCCGTCCACACGCTCCGCCTGCGCCAGACGCGCGCCGCGACGCTGCTCGGCGTCGGTCAGATCGACGCGATCACGCCCGACATTGCGGCGAAGGGCATCCAACTGGTGGTCGTCGACGCGGCGCTCACCCCGATCCAACAGCGCAATCTTGAAACGGCGTTCGGCACGAAGGTGATCGATCGCACCGGTCTGATCCTCGAGATCTTCGGCGAGCGCGCCGCGACGGCCGAAGGCCGCTTGCAGGTCGAGCTCGCGCATCTCGATTATCAGGCGGGCCGGCTGGTGCGCAGTTGGACCCACCTCGAACGCCAGCGCGGCGGTTTCGGTTTTCTCGGCGGGCCGGGCGAAACGCAGATCGAGGCCGACCGGCGCATGATCCGCAACCGGATGGCACGGATTCGGCGCAGCCTCGAGGACGCGCGCCGCACGCGCCAGCTCCAGCGGTCGAAGCGCCAGCGCGCACCATGGCCCGTCATCGCGCTGGTCGGCTATACCAATGCCGGAAAATCGACTTTCTTCAACAGGTTGACGGGCAGCGATGTCATGGCGGAGGATATGTTGTTCGCCACGCTCGACCCGACGATGCGCGAAATCCGGCTACCCGGCATCGACAAGGCGATCCTGTCCGATACGGTCGGTTTTGTGTCCGACCTGCCGACCGAACTCGTCGCTGCGTTCCGCGCGACGCTCGAAGAGGTGACGACCGCCGATCTGATCGTCCATGTGCGCGACATTGTCCATCCCGACAGCGAAGCGCAATATGACGATGTGCGCGCGATTCTGGACTCGCTCGGCGCGAACGGTCCGCAGGACGGCGGGGAGGGCGATGCGCCCGACGCCATTCCGCAGATCGAGATATGGAACAAGATCGACACCGCCGATGCCGATCGCCGCGCGATCATCGAGGATATGGCGGCGCGACGCCCCGACGTCGCGGTCATTTCGGCGGTGACGGGGGAAGGCGTCGAGGCCGCGCGCATCCTGATGGCGTCACAATTGACCGCGCGGCATCAGGTGCAGCGCATCCATCTCGGCTATGAGCAGGGCGAGGCGATGGCATGGCTCCATGCGCGCGGCGAGGTGCTTGCCGATGAGCCGGAGGGCGAGGGTCATGTGTTGACCGTAAGGCTCGATCCCGCCGATCGCGCGCGGTTCGAGCGGCTGTGGCCCGCGCGGAAGGGCTCTAACGACGCTCCGATGCCTTGACCGCCAGCCAGTGATCCTCCTGTGCATCGAGCGAAAGGCCCGCGATGCTGCCGCCCGCGCGATCTTCCATCGCCGCAAAGCGCCGGGCGAATTTCAGATTGGCGTCGCGTAGCGCGCTTTCGGCATCGACGCCGAGCTTGCGCGCATAGTTGACGACCGCGAACAGGAGGTCGCCGACCTCCTCGTGGCGCTCGGCGTCATCGGCCGCATTCGCCACTTCGGCCAGTTCCTCGGCGATCTTGTCGCGCGGGCCGCTGGTATCGGGCCAGTCGAAACCGACGCGCGCGGCGCGGCCTTGCAGCTTCTGGGCGCGGAGCAAGGCCGGTAGCGACAGCGCGACGCCCGCCAGCGCGCCGCTGGGCCCATCGGCCGCGCGTTCGTCGGCTTTGATCGCTTCCCACTGCCGGCGAATATCGCCGGTCTGGCCGTTGCCGAAGATATGCGGATGGCGGCGCTCCATCTTGTCGCTGATCGCATCGGCGACATCGTCGAAACCGAAAAGGCCGTCGTCGGTCGCGATCTGGCTATGAAACACCACCTGGAGCAGAAGGTCGCCGAGTTCGTCGCGGATCGCGGCGGGATCGCCGCCGGCGATCGCGTCGGAAACCTCATAGGCTTCCTCGATCGTGTAAGGCGCGATCGTCGAGAAATTCTGCGCCAGATCCCATTCGCAACCGCCGTCGGGATTGCGCAATTGGCGCATGATGGCGAGCAGGCGATCGATGGGGGACTGGTTGGCCGGATCGGGCATATGATTATCCGATAATATATATTATGTTAAATAAAATTCGCTCACGATCGGAGGAGAGCAGCGATCTCCACCGCATGGCGCTTTATAAGCGCGTCTAAAATCGCTTGATGCCGCCGTAAAGTCCCACGCCCCTGTTTCGGTGGGTTTCTGTTTCGGGACCGGAGCTCGGCCGACAATCTTTATCGACGCCCGATCCATCCGGCATCGCGCGCTGCGCGTTCACCTCGGGCGTCGAGCGCGTCATGCTTCATCATTGCCGCCGCTGCCGCGGCAAGCTCGCCCGATGCGGCCTGACGGTAATCGCCGCGGGCTTCGCCCGGCAGCGTCCTCTCGATCCGCCAGCGACCATCCACGCGGCAACCGATGCCGTCGATCGCGCGGCTTTCGAAGCTGCGGCAATAGCGCCCCGCCTTGTCCTCGAAGCTGAGGACGATCCGTACCGGGGCTTCGTCCGGTTGGTTCGAAGCGAGCTGCGTATCGAGCGCCTCGGCGAGCGGGCCCGCCGCGACCAGCGCGCCGCCATCGATCGTCACATCGGCGGCAGGAACCCATGGGCGCAGCCCGATCGCCACGCCGAGGACGAGCGAAGCCGCGATGGCGCCCCAATGAATGCCGCTGAAGCGCGCGCGCGCGGCGCTGCGGCGATCGGCCAGGCTGGTATCGATCTTGTCGCCGACGACGAGCAGCGACCGGAGCCGTTCGGGAACCGCTTCCTGCGCTATCGGAGCATAATGCGCCGCCAGCCGCGCCTTGAGCGCGCGGTGGCGCGCGATCTCGGCCGCGAGCGCCGGATCGATCGCGGCTTCGCGCTCGATCCGGCGCATGGTCAGGTCGTCGAGTTCGCCGTCGACGAAAGCCGCGACGGTGGCGGGATCGAAGCTCATGCGGCTTCTCCAAGATGGAACATCAGGGCCTCGCGGCCGCGCGCGAGGCGCGAGGTCACGGTGCCGACCGGCACGTCGAGGATTTCCGCCGCTTCGCGATAGGCATAGCCTTCGACGAGCACAAGCATCACCACTTCGCGCTGCTCGTCGGGAAGTCGCACCATCGCGTCGTCGACATCGCCGCGCAGTGCTCCCGCCTCGACCTCGGCGGCGCCGTCGCCCGCGACCTGCGTGACCGCGTCGTCGATCGGGGCGTGAACGCCGCGCCGGCCCGCGGCGCGCCGCTCGTCGATCCAGAGATTGCGGGTGATGCGGTACATCCAGCTGTCCAGTCTCGTTCCCTGTTGCCATTGGTCGCGCGATTTCAGCGCGCGCTCGATCGCGGCCTGGCACAAATCGTCGGCATCGCTCGGATGACGCGTCAAACCACGCGCGAACCGGCGCAAGCGCGGCAATAATTCGACCAGTTCCTCTTCGAAGCGCATAATCGCCTTTTCGCTGTGTCCGAGGAAGAAACGACGCCACCCTATCGTTTATTCCGCGACATGCTAAATTTTTCGGGCGCGACGGGCTCGCTGTCTTTTCCGCCCGGCCGATATGAGGAGTTTCGATGCGCGCTCTGGTCGCCCTGCCCATGATGCTCTCGCTTCTGTGCGCTGGAACGGCGGCGCGCGTCGATGCTCAGATCGCCCTGCCGCCGGTCCAGCTTCCCGATCCCGCGCGCACCCTCCCCTCGCTGCCGGATATCGGCGCCGAGCCGCTCGTCGCCGTGCGCGACACGCTCGCGCGGGTGCGGCTCGACCGGATCGCCTCGTTGTTGCGCGACAATCGCGACCGCATCGAGCCCGACCGTGACGGCCAGCCCGCGGTGCGCGGTATCATCATCGCGACGGGTGTCGACGAGACGATGATCGCACGCGCGGCAGAAAAGGGGTTCCGGCTGGTCGATCGCGATCGGATCGAAGGCATCGACCTCGACATCGTCCGCTTCGCGGTCCCCGACGGGCAGAGCCTCGCGCGCGCGCAAAAGCGGCTCGCCAAGCTGCTTCCCGATGCCGAAGTCGACGCCGACCATATCTATTTCACGAGCGGCCCGGGCGGGGCGCTGCCGGCCGCCGCCCTGGCGACGACGGCGTCGCCGGGCCGCGCCCGGCTCGGGCTGATCGACGGCGGCGTGGCCGCGCATCCCTCGGTCGCGGGCCGCGTCGAGCAGCGCGGCTTCGCTGCCGGCGCGCCGCGCGCAAGCCGCCACGGCACGGCGGTGGCCTCGCTGCTGATCGGCAACGGCGCAGTGCGAGGGGCGGCTTCGGGGCAGAAGCTGCTGGCGGCCGACGTTTATGGAACCGATCCGGCGGGCGGCAGTGCAAGCGCCATCGCGCGTGCCCTCGGCTGGCTGGTTCAGCGCGGCGTCGCGGTGACCACGATCAGCCTCGTCGGGCCCGATAACAAGCTGCTGGCGGCGGCCATATCGCGCGCGCAGGGGCGCGGCATGCTGATCGTCGCGGCGGTCGGCAACGATGGCCCGGCCGCCCCGCCAGCCTATCCCGCCTCCTACAGGGGTGTCTTTGCCGTCACCGGCGTCGATGCCAGGAATCGCGCCTTGCCAGAGGCCGGCCGCGCGCTTCACATCGACTTCGCCGCGCCCGGCGACGCCGTGCTGGCCGCGACCGGCGTCGATGCGACCGACCGTCTGCGCGGCACGTCTTTCGCCGCTCCGCTCGTCGGTGGGCGCCTCGCCGCTCACTATCCCGCTCCCGCGATCGACCGGATCGGGTCGGCGGTTTCCGCGCTGGTCTTCGAAGCGCGCGACCTTGGCAAAAAGGGGCGCGACAAGATCTACGGACACGGCCTGATCTGCGGGGATTGCGGCGGCCGCTGACCGGCTCGCACAATTTTCCGGAAGAAATTCGAGCGCGCCGTCGTTCTTCCTTCAGGCCCTCCCCTCCGGGCCGCAAGACGAAGGAGAAGGATAATGGCACGTCGTATTTTTATCCCGGCCCTCGCGCTCGCCGCGTCGGCCATGGCATTTTCGTCCCCCGCTTCGGCGCAGCTGCTCGGCGGCAGCGGCGGGCTCGGCGGCGGCTTGGGTGGAACGCTGGGCGGCACGCTCGGCAATCCGACCGGACCGATCGGTGGCACCCTCGGCACCGCCGGCGACATCACCGGATCGGGGCGCGGCGACGCCCGTGTCGATCGCCGGTCGGGCCGGGTCCAGGGCAAGGGCAGTGCCGATGCCAGCGGTAAGGGGTCGGCCAATGGCGACACGAATCTGCTCGGGCGAACGGTCGGCGGCAATGCCAGCGGTTCGGGTTCGGCTTCGGGTAGCGGCAGTCTCGATGCGCAGGCCGTCGGCACCGATTTCGTGGGTCGAACCGCGCGCGACGCCGTGGGCACGGCACGCAGCACCACTTCGACCGCCGCCGGCACGGCGCGCGGCGCGGTCGGGACTGTCCGCGACCGGACCGGTGGCGCGCTGTCGAACGTCTCAGGCAGTGCCGGCGCCGCGGGCTCGGGCGCGGGCGGCTTCCAGGGCGGCCTCGGCCAGCTTGCCGCCGCGGGCAGCGGCGCGGCGAGCGGCAACGGCATGTTCGCGGTTGCGCCGGGCATGCCCGTCACCGATCCGCGCGGCAAGGTGATCGGCCATGTGCAGGAATTGCGCCAGACCGGTCGTGGCGTCGTGCAGGCGGTGACGGTCGAAGTCGGCGACCGCGTCGCGACGCTGCCCGCAGCGAGCTTTGCGGGCTCGGGCGACGTGCTGGTGACCGGGATGACGAAAGGCCAGCTCAAGGAAGCGGCCGAGCAGCAGGACGCCAGCGAGTAATCGATCGAATGGGGCGATCGGCGATGACCCCAATGGCGCCGATCGACAACTGGGCGGGCCGCGGTGCGGTCCGCCCATTTTCGCGCGGCGAACGGGAGTCAGCTCGCCGGATCGTACATGAACTCGCGAAGCTCCTGCGCGCATCGACAGGCGACCGCGATCTTTCGCGCCCACTCGACGGCTTCCTCGCGGGTCGGCAGCTCGAGCACGGTGAACCCGCCCTTGATCCGGCTGCCTGGATAAATCTGCGCCGATACAGCTCCGTCGCCCGCGATCAGCACCGGCTCGACCTGCTCGTTGATGCCGCCGCCGAACACATAGACGCCCGCGGCCTTGGCTTCCTCGATCACCGCGTGCGCATCGGCCGAAACCTGAGGCATTTCCTCGTCGGTGACGGTCATCGCCTCGCTCGGAAAGGAGATGAGATATTTCGTCATGTCGCGACCTGCCACGTGCGGATCGCAAGAAACACGAGCCCGAAGATCGCGACCCATGCGAGCGCCATCTTGAGCCAGTCGGCCATGGGCAATCGGCGCGCGAGCAGCGAACTCAGCACCAGGGTGAATGCGCCCGCGAACCACAGCATCTGGACGACGCTATCGCCATTCATAACTGCACCTCCAGCCCATCATAGCCCGGTTCGACCCCCGCGGGCAATTCCGCCGCAAGGTCGTCATAGTCCATCGTATTGTCCATATGTGTGATGATCGCGCGCGGATTGCCGACTTTGGCGAGCCCCTCGAGGGTCATTGCCAGGTGCGGGTGCGTTGGATGGGGATAACGGCGCAGCGCATCGATGACGAACAGGTCGACGCCCTGGAAGAAATCGACCATCTCATCCGTAAACTTCGAAAAATCAGTCGCATATGCGATTCTGTGGGCACCGTCGCTGAAGATCAGCCCGGTCGCCTTGATCGGTCCGTGCGGCATTTCGATCGCCGACACTTCGATCGGGCCGATCGACTGATGATCGTGAAGATTGATCGGATCGACCGACGCCGGATAGCCGGCATTGCCGGCAAAGGCGTAGGTGAAGCGCCACTTCAATATGTCGAGCACATGGTCGCGGGCATAGACCGGCACCGCGGAGCGGCGCAGGTGCATGACCTGGCGCAGATCGTCGAGGCCGTGGGTATGGTCGGCATGCTCGTGCGTCCAGATGACGGCATCGATCTCGCCAACCCCCGCGTCGAGGAGCTGCAGCCGCATGTCGGGGCTGGTGTCGACGAGGATGCGGAAACCGCCGAGCGAGACCATGATCGACGCGCGGCTGCGCAGATTGCGCACATTGTCGGGGTCGCACTGCCCCCAGTCGTTGCCGATCCGCGGTACGCCCGAAGACGTGCCGCAACCCAGGATTCTAAGCTTCATGGACGCTGTGACGTCATGGCGCCGCCTTGCTGAAAAGCGTATAGAAATTGGCGCTGGTGGCCTTCGCGAGCCTGTCTTTCTCCTCTCCGCGCAGATCGGCCAGGAACGCCAGCGTGTCGGCGACGAAGGCGGGCTCGCCGGTCTTGCCGCGATGCGGGACAGGGGCGAGGAAGGGCGAGTCGGTTTCGATCAGCAGCCGATCCTGCGGCAACCATTTTGCGGTCGCCTGAAGGTCCGCGGCATTCTTGAAGGTCACGATCCCCGAGATCGAGATGTAAAGGCCGAGATCGAGCGCCTTGCGCGCGAAATCGTCGCTCGCGGTGAAGCAATGGATAACGCCTGGGAAAGTCTCACGCGCCATCTCCTCGCCGAGCAGCGCCAGCGTGTCCGCCTCGGCATCGCGCGTGTGGACGATGATCGGAAGCCCCGTTTGCTGCGAGGCATGGATATGGCGGCGGAAACTGTCCCGCTGGCGCGTCCGGTCGCTCTTGTCGTAATAATAGTCGAGTCCGGTCTCGCCGATCCCGATCACGCGCGGGTGCGCGGCGCGTTCGACCAGCTTCGCGGTATCGACATCGGGATGATGGTCAGCGTCGTGCGGATGGATGCCGACGCTGGCCCATACGTCGTCATTCTTTTCGGCGGCAGCGAGCACATCGTCCCATTCGCTTTCGCGCGTCGCGATGTTGAGCATCGCAGTCACGCCTCTTGCCCGCGCGCGCGCCAGCACCTCGTTCTGCTGTTCGGCAAGGCCTTTATAATTGAGGTGACAATGCGAATCGACGAGCATTACGCCTCCCTTTCCCCTTCTTCCTCAGGCAATTCGAGACGCGGGAAGATCGGGACGGGCTGACCGACCGTAAATCCGCTGGCGGTCAGCTTGTTGAACCAGCCGGTATCGGCGAGCGCCGCGAAATCGCGCGCATCCGCGGCGATCCCCATCTGATCGAGCAGTTTGTCGGCGGCCGCCGGCACGACCGGGCGGATCGCGATCGCGAGCGTGCGGACCGCCTGAAACAGCGTCATCAGTACCGCACGCATGCGCTCCGGGTCGGTTTTGCGCAACGCCCACGGCGCCTGCGTGTCGACATATTGGTTGCAGGCGAAGACGGCGCGGATCCAGTCCTCGATACCCACCGAAAAGGCGAGCTGCTCGAATTCGCCGGGGAGGCGCTCGGTCCCCATCGCATTAAGGTCGGCGAGCAGATCGACGTCATCCTGGCCCGGTGCATAATCATTCGAAAGCTTGCCATCCAAATTCTTGAAAATCATCGACAAGCTGCGCTGGGCCAGATTGCCGAAGCTGTTCGCGAGGTCGGCGTTGGCCGTGCGCACGATCGCTTCGGCCGAATAGCTGCCGTCCTGCCCGAAGCTGACTTCGCGAAGCAGATAGTAGCGCAGCGCATCGACGCCGAACCGGTCGGCGAGCGCCATCGGATCGACGACATTGCCGAGCGATTTCGACATTTTTTCCCCGCGGTTGAGCAGGAAGCCATGGCCGAACACCTGCTTGGGCAGCGGGAGACCTGCACTCATCAGGAAGGCCGGCCAGTAAACCGTATGAAAACGAACGATATCCTTGCCGATCATATGGATATTTGCCGGCCAGAATGTCCCGAAATCGCTGTCGGGATCGGGATAGCCGAGGCCCGAAAGATAGGTGGTGAGCGCGTCGACCCAGACATACATCACATGCCCCGGCGATCCGGGCACCGGCACGCCCCAGTCGAAGCTGGTGCGCGAGACGCTGAGGTCCTTGAGCCCGCCCTCGACGAAGCGCAGCACTTCGTTGCGGCGGCTTTCGGGCCGGATGAAGTCGGGCTGCTCCTTGTAGAGCGCGAGGAGCCTGTCCTGATAGTTCGACAGACGAAAGAACCAGCTTTCCTCCACGGTCCATTCGACCGGCGTCCCCTGCGGTGAGAGGCGCACGCCCCCTTCCCCGTCGCTCAACTCGCTTTCGTCATAGAAAGCCTCGTCGCGAACCGAATACCAGCCTTCATAGCGGTCGAGATAAAGGTCGCCATTCGCCTCCATCGCCTGCCAGATCGCCTGCGAGGCGGCATGGTGCGCGGCGTCCGACGTGCGCATGAAATGGTCATAGCTGATATTCAGCTTGGCATACATCTCACGGAAATATCCCGACATTTCGTCGGCGAGATCGATCGTCGCCCGGCCTTGGTCGCGCGCCGTCTGGAACATCTTCAGCCCATGTTCGTCGGTGCCGGTCACGAGCCGCACGTCGCGGCCCCGCGCGCGCTGGAACCGCGCCATGACATCGGTGGCGATCGCCTCATAGGCGTGGCCGATATGCGGACGGCCATTGGGGTAGCTGATCGCGGTGGTGATGTAGAAAGGTTTGTTATCTTCGGACATGCGCGCGCCTTAGCCGCTGGCGCGGGCGAGGGGAAGTATCCGTCGTCCCCGCGAAGGCGGGACCGTTGGCAACTTCGGACCACACCGACAGCGGCCCCCGCCTTCGCGGGGGCGACGATTATCTGGGCCGCGGCGCCAGTTCGGCCAGGCAGTTGCCGATTTCAAAGCCGACCATCGCGCCGTCATAGGATCCGCGGATCGCATCGCGGACGGTGCGCTGGACGCGGTCCCACTGCGCGAGGACCGGCGCGATCTCTGCCACGGGGCGTTCGCGCGCGATACGCGAGAGCAGGCCCGGCACGATGTCGATCACCAGTTCGAGGCGGGCGCGATTGCTGGTGCCGCCGACCTCGCGGGCGAGCGCTTCGCGCAGCCTGTTCTCCGAATCGCCGCTCGCCGCGATCGCCAGCAATTTTTTCTCCATGGCCGCCACGTCGCTATCGATGAGCGCGAGCGCCTTGCCGGGAACCCCGCCCGACGCGGCCACGATCGCGCGCACCTCCTCCATCCCGGTCATCGGGCGCAGATCGTGCAACCATGTCGTCATGACGTCACGCGCAACGGGCTGAAAACGCAGGGTTCTGCACCGCGAGCGGATCGTCGGAAGCAGACGTCCGGGCGAGTGGCTGACGAGCAGGAACAGGGTTTTGGCCGGCGGTTCCTCGAGCGTCTTGAGCAGCGCGTTCGCCCCGTCGGTTTCAAGGTCGTCGACCGCATCGACGATGATCACGCGCCACTCGCCGAGCGACAAGGATAGATGCAGGCGGCGGATCATCTGCCGCACCTGTTCGATCGTGATGTTACGCGCGAGTTCTTTCGATTTGTCCTTGGGCTGACGCGCGAGGCGCAGGATTTCCGGGTGATTGCCCGCATCGACCAGCCGCGCGGCGGCATCGTCGCCGCGGTCGTCGAGCGGGATCGCCTGGCCCTCACCACCGCGCCCGTGGGTGACGAGAAAGCGCGCGACCCGCTCGGCAAAAGCCCCCTTCCCCATCCCCTGCGGCCCCGCCAGAAGCCAGGCGTGATGAACACGGCTGCCTTGCCACGCTTCGAGAAACGCCTTTTCGGCCTCCTGATGCCCGATCATGACAGCCATTCCGCAAGGTCCGCGAGGATCGCTTCCGTCACCTCTTCGGCGCGCCTGTCGGCGTCGATGATCCGCCAGCGTCCCGCCTCGGCCGCGGCCATTTCGCCGAAGCGCGCGGCGAGGCGCGCCTGATAGTCGAGGGGCTTGTTCCCCATGCGGTCGCTGCCGCCACGCTCGGCGAGGCGGCGCGCCGCCTCGTCCGGGCTGACCGTGAGCAGGAAGGTGCGGTCGGGCAGCAGCCCTTCCGAACCGAAGCGGTGCAGCGCAAGCAGATCGGCGTCGGTGATCCCGCCCCCGCCGCCCTGATAGGCGCGGCTCGAATCGACGAAGCGGTCGCACAGCACCCACGCCCCGCGCGCCAACGCCGGGCGGATCGTGCGCGCGACATGGTCGGCGCGCGCGGCGGCGAAGAGCAAGGCTTCGCTGCGCGCGTTCCAGCGGTCATCGCTGCCCTCCATCAACAACGCCCGGATCGCCTCGGCACCGGCGCTGCCGCCCGGCTCGCGCGTCGCGACGGCTTCGAGACCGCGTGCTTCGAGCGCCGCGGCCAGCGCGCGGATTTGCGTCGACTTGCCGACGCCCTCGCCGCCCTCCAGCGTGATGAAGCGGCCGGGCGTCACGCCGCTAGCCCGCGGTGGGCCGGGATGGAAAGCACGTTGTGCATGGACCGGCCGTAGCCCGGCAGGTCGCCTTTGTCATCTCGCCGCGATAGCGGCCGTCCGGCCTTTCGTCGCGATCGATGCGCCGCCGGAAGCAAAGCCCCAGTTCATCAGCCGTTCCGCCTCTTCGCGGCGCGCCTTTTCGCTGGACATGCCGGCGACGACCATGATCAGGCGACGCCCGTCGCGCTTCGCGGAGCCGAGAAAACAATAGCCAGCTTCCGACGTATGCCCCGTCTTGAGCCCGTCGGCACCGGCGAATCGGCCGAGAATCGGATTACGGTTCGCCTGGACGATCGGCTTGCCGTCGGGCGACAGTCCATGCTGGAACTTCGGGATCGAGAAATAGCGGGCATAGGCGGCCGGATGATCGCGGATCAGCCGCCCGGCGAGCAAGATCAGATCGCCCGCGCTGACCTTGGTGACGCCGCCGTCGGGCCAGCCGCTCGCGGTACCGAATCGGCTCGATGTCATGCCAATTCTTGCCGCCATGTCATTCATTCGCTTGACGAAAGCCGTCTCGCTTCCGTCGATTCCCACGGCGAGGACCGACGCCGCGTCATTTCCCGAAACGGTGATCAGCCCTTTGAGAAGATCATCGACCGATACTTTTTCGCCCGCGCGCAGGAACATGGTGGACCCGCCGCGGCGCGCGCTCCATTTCTTCCATGTCGCGTCCTCGACCGTGAAGAGCTTGTCGCGCGACAATTCACCCTTCGCGATCAGGTCGAGAACGACATAAGCGGTCATCACCTTCGCCATCGAGGCGGGCGCGAAGCGTTTGTCGGCGCCGCGCGAAAAGAGCACCCGGCCCGAATCGAGATCCTTGAGCATCGCGATCGGCGCCTCGGTCTCATAGGGCGCACCGATGACCGGCGCGCTCTTTGGGCCCGCCTCGCGAGCCGATGCTGCCGGATGAACGAAAAGCAGCGCAAAACCCGATAGGGCGATCGCGGCGGTTCGAAAAAACGGGGTGGGCGTGCTCATATGCGGCCGTCAGCGATTGCGCTGGACCAGGGCGTCGCGGAATCCCCTGGCTTTCGCCGTCGTCAGCGCGCGGCGCGCCTCGGTATCGTTCGTGAACGGCCCCATCCGCACACGCCACAGCCTGCCGGCCTTGGAGACGTGGCCGCCGACCGACTTCGCGGCGGCTTCGGCGCGGCTTTCGGTGCTGAAGGCGCCGACCTGCACAAAATAACTGCCAGCGGCGGCGGGCTTTGTCGCTGTGGTCGCTGGTTTTGTGGCCTGTCCCGCTTCGGGCGCAGCCATCTTCGTTCCGGGGCTCTCGACGATGAAACGGTCTTCGCCGGCTTTGCCCGTCGCCGATGCGGTCGCCGGACTGGCAGGCGCCGACGCCGTCGCGGTTTTCGGCACCGGCAGTTCCTTCACTTTGCCACGGAGAATCGCCAGCAGCGACTGGGGGGTGGCGATCCGTTCGCGAACCGGCTTTCCGGCGCGCAGCAGGGCGCGCTCGGCGGCGGGCGGGTTGGTGCGGCGTACGCGGACGGCGGTGACGCCATCGGCGATGCCAAGCTGCTCCGCCGCGCCGCGCGACAGGTCGATCAGCCGGTCGTTGACCATCGGACCGCGGTCGTTGACGCGGACCAGGATCGTCCGCCCGGTGTCGAGCGCGGTCACTTCGACATAGCTCGGCAGCGGCAGGGTCTTGTGTGCCGCGCTGATCGCGGCTGGATCGAAGGTTTCGCCGTTCGCGGTCGGCTTTCCGGCGGTTTCGTCGCCATACCAGCCCGCGTAGCCGACCTCGTCATAATCGGCGACGTCGGTGGGCGTGTAGCTCACCCCGCCGATCTTGTAGGGTTCGCCGATCGTCACCGGTACATCGGTCACCCCCGATGCCGCCGCCGCAGGCGCCGGGCTCGCGGCAGGCCCGCCCCCGTGCTGTCCATCGAAACTGCCGCAACCGGACAGCAGCAACGCCGCCCCGGCCATCAGGCCCCCGCCCCTAACGATCGATTTCATCCGCCAGCAACCCCACAGACAATGCGTAAAAATTGGAACAATTATAGTCCAATATCGCACGATAGTTACCGGTCAGCAAATAAGCGGTGCGGCCGGGGCCGTCGGGTTCGAGCAAAGTCGCCTGCACATTGCCGTCGGGCCAACGTCCGCTGAGCGGCTGGATGCCCGCCGCGCGCCATTCGGCCATCGAGCGCCAGCGGCTGTGACGGTCGAAAACGCGGGGGCAGCGCGTCGGGGTCAGGCGATTGGCGACCGCGCCGCGATTGAAGCTCGCAGGCACCGTGACCGCGACACCCCACGGCTGGCCCGCGCTCCAGCCGGCGTTGCGGAGGTAGGAGCCGATCGATTCGATCGCATCGGCTTCGCTCGACCAGATGCGCGCGACGCCATCGCCGTCGCCGTCCTCGGCGACGCGCAGATAGACCGACGGCAGGAATTGCGGATAACCGAAAGCGCCGGCCCAGCTGCCTTTCAGCACGCCGCGCGGCACGCCGCGTTCGACCATCACCATCGTCGCGATCAGCTCGGGTTCGAACAGGCTGCGGCGGCGTCCTTCATAAGCCAATGTGGCGAGCGCCTCGGGCAGGTCGAAATTGCCCGTGACCTGACCATAAGCGGTTTCGTGGCCGTAAATGGCGATCATGATGCTCGTCGGAACGCCGGTGCGCTGTTCGATGCGCGACAGGAGCGGCAGCAGCCGGTCGTGGACGCGGCGGCCGCCGCCGATCCGCGCGGCATCGACATGCTTCGCCTTGTACGGCGCGAAAGCCGGGATCGGCGTATTCGGATTTGGCGGGCTGCCGAGATTGTCGCGGTCGAGCGCAACCACGCGGGCATTGTAGCGCAGCCCCGCCGTCACGCGGTCGAAGGTCGCGCGCGACACGCCGCGCGCCTGCGCCTTGGGCCATAACGACTGAACATAGGTGTCGAAACCGGTATCGCCGCTCTGCGCATGGAGCGGCGCCGAGGCGGTAAGCATCCATGCCGATAGAAAGGCGGCGGCGATCCCGAAAAGGCGTCCGGTTCTGAAACCTGTAGCGTGCATCATGTCCCCACCCATAGGATGGGTGTCGCACAGATGCGAGCGGCTTGGCTAGGTTGCGGCGGGACGAGACGAGTCATTCGCGCGATGGATCGAGCGCACAAGGTTTCGCTTGCCGCCGGGCGCTCGCGCGCTATGGCGGCAGCACCGGACAGGTGGCCGAGTGGTTTAAGGCAGCGGTCTTGAAAACCGCCGTGGGTGCAAGCTCACCGTGGGTTCGAATCCCACCCTGTCCGCCATCAGGCGAAATGCAGCCGGCGATATTTTCCGCGGAAATAGAGCAAGGGATCGCGGTGCGGTTCGAACTGCGCGCGGACGACGCGGCCGACGAGGATGAAATGGTCGCCCGCCTCGTGGAGCGATTCGCGCTGGCATTCGAACGATACGAGCGAGCCGCCGAGCAGCGGCACGCCGGTTTGCCCCGGCGCCCACGGCTGGTTGGCGAACCGGTCTTCGCCCTTTGCGGCGAAGCGGTTCGATGCCGGCTGCTGGCCGATTTGCAGCACATTGACCCCGAAATGCGCCGCTTCGCGGAGTATAGGGGCGGTGCCGGCCGTGTTGGCGATGCACACGAGCAGCAGCGGCGGGTCGAGCGACACCGAGGTGAAGCTGTTCGCCGTCAGGCCAACCGGCGTTCCTGCGGCGTCGAGCGCGGTGACGATGGTGATTCCGGTGGCGAAGCAGCCCATGGCGTCGCGCAGCGTGCGCGGGTCCGACCCGGCCTTGAACTCCATCGCTTCGCGCGGTTGACGGCGCTCGAGGAACTCGAGGAGTTGGCCGAGCAAGGCTTCCCTGCGGTCGGAGGCGAGTTCGAGGTCGCATTCGTTGATGTCGGCGCTCTCGCCGAATGGCAACGCCGCGTTGAATGCCTCGCTGGCCGCGCTGCATTGCGCGGGCGAGAAGCCGCCGCGAACGACGAGCGTCGGCAACGCCAGCCGCTCCGCCACTCCGCTTTCGATGGCATCGTCATCGACGGGCATGTCGACGAGGACGAGGCCCGCGGCGAGATGGGCGCCGTCCAGTCCCAACGCGCGCGTCGCGATCCAGCTGCCGCGTCCCGCGGTGACCACCACCGGGCGCGATCCCATCTGGGCAAGCACCGCCCTGAGATCTTCGATATGCAGCGCGAGTTCCCCATCGCCGCGAAGGTCGAGATTCACGACGCGGCGGCCCGAGAGCACCAGCGCCTCGGCGACCTCGCGCCACGCGGTCCTGTCCTGCCCGACTTCGGGCACCAGCAACACGGCGGGGTCGTTCTCGTCGCCGAGCATGTCGGCCGCCAGAGGAACGCCGCCGAAACCCTTATATTCGATGAGGCTCAAACATCCCCCTTGCCGTGCCGGCGGACGAGACGCCGGCGGCTTTCGATATGATCAAGTTGCGCAGAATCGGATCATATCGAAAGCCGTCGCGGCGCGCTAGCGGCTAGGGGCATTGGGCGCGTCAGGCGCGCATCGACGCCAGCCGCTGATCGACGATCGCGTCGGCTTCGGCGATGATCCGGTCGATCAGTTCCTTGCAGGTCGGGATGTCGTGGATGAGGCCCTGCACCATGCCCGCCCAGAACACGCCCTTCGACAGGTCGCCCGTTTCGAGCAATTCGCGGCCCGCCTTGCCGTTCACCAGTTCCGCGACATCGGCGAAGGTCGCATCGGGAACCGCGAGGCGGCGCACCACCTCTTCGCTCACCGCGCTCTTGCCGACGCGCGCGGTATTCTTGAGACTGCGGAAGATCAGGAAGCTGCCGCGCTCGTCATTGTCGATATAGGCCTGCTTCACATTGTCGTGGATCGGCGCCTCGGCCGTGGCGCAGAAGCGCGTGCCCATGTTGATGCCCTCGGCGCCCAGTGACAGCGCCGCGACGAGCCCGCGCCCGTCACCGAAGCCGCCCGAGGCGAGCATCGGAATCTTCACCTTGTCGGCCGCCGCAGGGATCAAAATCAGGCCGGGAATATCATCCTCGCCGGGATGGCCCGCGCATTCGAAACCGTCGATCGAAATGATGTCGCAGCCCGCGCGCTCGGCCGACAGCGCATGGCGCACCGCGGTGCATTTGTGGAGGATGGTGACGCCATGGGGCTTCAGCATCTCCCAGATTTCGCGCACCGCCTGCGTTCCCGCGGTCTCGACGATCTTGACGTCGCCGTCGATGATCGCCTGGGCATAGGCCTTGTAGTCGGGCGCGTTGATCGTCGGGAATACCGTCATGTTCACGCCGAACGGCTTGCCGGTCATCGCGCGGCAGCGTTCGATCTCGGCGCGCAGCGCTTCGGGGCTCGGCTGCGTCAGCGCGGTGATGATGCCAAGGCCGCCGGCGTTCGACACCGCGCTCGCCAGTTCGGCATAGCCGACGCTTTGCATCCCGCCCTGGACGATCGGATGCTTGATCCCCAGCATTTCGGTGATGCGTGTCTTGAAAGCCATCTCGATCCCTCCCTGGTCATCCTGCCCTTACGGCATCGTCACGCCGATCCATGAAATAACTTGACGCTTACGTCAACGTCGGGTTGACTGGAAAGAAAGTTAGATAGCGAAGGGAATCGGAATGGCGTCGCACGAAGGCATATTGGATCGGGCGCGGGCGATCGCCGAAAAGGTCGAAGCCTTCGTTCGCGAAACCGTCATTCCCTATGAAGCCGATCCGCGCCGCGACCATCATGGCGCACCGACCGACGAGTTGGTCATGGAAATGCGCGAACACGCCCGCGCCGCAGGGGTGCTGACGCCGCATATTCTATTCGACGGCAGCCACCTCAACCAGCGCGAGACCGCGGTGGTGCTGATCAAGTCGGGCCTGTCGCCGCTCGGCCCGCTCGCTTGCAACACGATGGCGCCCGACGAGGGCAATATGTATCTGCTTGGCAAGGAAGGCAGCCCCGAACTCAAGGAGCGTTTCCTAAAGCCGATGGTCGAAGGCCGCGTCCGTTCGGCCTTCTTCATGACCGAACCCGCCGACGAGGGCGGCGCGGGATCGGACCCGTCGATGATGAAGACGACCTGCCGTTCCGACGGCAACCACTGGGTCATCAATGGTCGCAAGACCTTCATCACCGGCGCGCAGGGCGCGCGCGTCGGCATCGTGATGGCGAAGGCCGAGCAAGGCGCGTGCATGTTCCTCGTCGACCTGCCCGATCCCGCGATCCGCATCGACCATGTGCCGAACACGATCGACAGCTCGATGCCCGGCGGCCATGCCACGATAACGATCGAAAATTTGCGGGTGCCCGCCGACCAGATGCTGGGCGAAGCCGGCGAAGGCTTCCGCTATGCGCAGGTGCGCCTGTCCCCTGCCCGCCTGTCGCACTGCATGCGCTGGCTCGGCGCGTGCATCCGCGCGCACGAGATCGCGACCGACTATGCCAACCGGCGCGAGGCGTTCGGCAAGCCGCTGATGGAGCATGAGGGCGTCGGCTTCATGCTCGCCGAGAATATGATCGATCTGAAGCAGGCCGAGCTGATGATCGACTGGTGCGCGGGCGTGCTCGACGCTGGTTCGCTCGGCACCGTCGAAAGCTCGATGGCGAAGGTCGCGGTGTCCGAAGCCTTGATGCGGATCGCCGACCGCTGTGTTCAGGTGATGGGCGGTACGGGCGTCTCCGACAGGACGATCGTCGAGCAGGTGTTCCGCGAGGTCCGCGCCTTCCGCATCTATGACGGGCCGACCGAGGTCCATAAATGGAGCCTCGCGAAAAAGATCAAGCGCGACTGGAAGGCCGGTCTGGCCTGACAGGGGCGACAGTTGATCCCGCTCTCTCGTCGCGTCAAAACACTTGACGTTTACGTTAACGTTCGGATGATGGCCGAAAGCACGGGATAGAGGAACAAGCCGATGTCGATTTTGTACGACGAAGGGCAGCAGGCGGTGGCGACCGAGTCGCGGCGGGCGCTCGAGGCGCGGGTCGGCAAGGACGACCTGCTGCCGCTGCTCCAGGCCAGCGGCCGGTATCACGAGCATTTCTGGACGACGGCCAAGGAGCAGGGCTGGACCGCGCTCGCGCTTCCCGAAGCTTATGGCGGCCTTGATCTTGGCCTGGTCGAACTGGGACTGATCGCGCATCAGACGGGGCGAACGCTCAGCGGCGCGCCCTTCCTGACCTCGAGTTTCGGCGCGGCGAAAGCCATCGAACTTTACGGCAGCGAAGAGCAAAGGGCGCGCTGGCTCCCCGGCCTTGCGAGCGGCGAGACGATCGGTGCGGTGGCGTTCGCGTCGGGCCCCGACCCCCTGCCCGCGCGGCCCGCCGTCGCGCTGGCGGCAGGCAAGCTCGACGGAAGTGCCGTGGGCGTATCGGGCGGGCTCTTCGCCGGTGTCGCTATTCTTCTCGCCAACGAGGGCGGCGCGCCCGCGCTGGTCATCGCCGATCTGGCGGGCGTCGAACGCCGCGCGGTCGACAGCTTCGACAACAGCCGCTGCGTCGCCGATCTGACATTCGCCGGCGCCCCCGCTGAAACGCTCGTGACCGGCAAGGCGGTGCGCGGTGCGGCGCTGCACATCCTCGCGCTGCAGGCGGTCGTGACTGCGCACGAGCAGACCGGCGGCGCCGAGGCGCTGATGGAGATCGCGCGCGACTATGCGCTGACGCGCAAGGCGTTCGGCCAGCCGATCGGCGCCTTCCAGTCGATCAAGCATCGCATCGCCGAACTTTACGGCCTCGTCGAACTGTCGCGCGCCAACGCGATCCACGCGGCGGCGCGCGAAGGGCAGGATGATTTCATCACCGCCGCCGCCGCCGCGCGCCTGTCGGCAACCGAGGCTTACGACACGGCTGCGCGCGACTGCATCCAGATCCATGGCGGCATCGGCGTGACGTGGGAGATCGGGTTGCATCTCCATATGCGCCGTGCGCGCACCCTCGCGCTCGAACAGGGGAGCGGCTTCTTCTGGGAAGATGTACTCGTCGACCGGCTGGCAGGAGCAGGCGCATGACCGATCTCGAAGCCTATCGTGCCAAGGCCGTCGCCTGGTGCGAATCGATGGTGCCGACGTTCGGCAAGGCCGCGCGTCAGGGTCTGGCCGTCGAAGAAGATCTGGCGCTCGGCCGCCGTTACCAGAAAGCCAAGTTCGATGCAGGCTATGCCGGCATCAACTGGCCGATCGACCTCGGCGGTCAGGGGCTCGGCCATATCGAGAAGATCACCTTCGAGGGCGAGGAGATGAAGCACGGCTTCCCCAACGTCTATTTCGGCATCTCGCTCGGTATGCCGGTGCCCGTATTGATGCAGTTCGGCAGTGACCGCGAGTTCGTCAAGGAACGCGTGCTCAAGGCGCTGCAGGGCGATGAAATCTGGTGCCAGCTCTTTTCCGAACCGTCGGGCGGCACCGATCTTGCCGGCCTGCGCACGCGCGCCGAGACCGATGGAAACGGCTGGAAGATCAACGGGCAGAAGGTCTGGACGAGCTGGGCGCAATATAGCGACTATGGCGTGATCGTCGTGCGCACCGACCCGACCGTCGCGAAGCACAAGGGCCTCACCTACTTCTGGGTCGACATGAAGGCGCCGGGTGTCACGGTGCGTCCAATCAAGCTCGCGGGCGGCGACAGCCACGTCAACGAGGTCTTCTTCGACGATGTGAAGATCAGCGACGACCATCGCATGTCGCCGGTCGGCGGCGGTTTTGCGGTCGCGCTCGCGACGCTGATGATCGAACGCTATGTCGCGACGGACAGCGCGGGTTTCGGGCCGCACCTCGACCTGTTCGTCGATCTTGCGAAAGAGGTGAAGCTGAACGGCCGCCCCGCGATCGAGGATGGCCGCATCCGCCAGCAGATCGCGCGCAATTATGCGATGCGCGCCGGGCTCGATTCGATCAACCGCCGCGCGCGGCTGATGATGCAGGCCGGGATGACGCCGGGTCCCGAAGGCTCGCTCAACAAGCTCGTCGCGGTGCGGTCGCGCCAGAAGCTCTCCGAGCTCGCGCTCGACCTGCAGGGAACCGATGCTTTCGCGTTCGACGAACATGCGTCGCCCAAGGATGATTGGGCGTCGAGCTGGATCAACGCGCCGACGGGCCGCATCGCGGGCGGGTCGGACGAGACTTTGCTCAACACGATTGCCGAGAAGATTCTCGGCCTGCCGCAGGATCACCGACCAGACAAGGGCGTCCCCTTCAACCAGATACCAGCCTGAGAGGAGCCTCCCCATGAAAATCGATTCCTCCATCGCCGCTGTCGTCACCGGCGGCGCGTCCGGCCTCGGCCGCGCGACCGCCGAGGCGCTCGCCGCCGCGGGGGTGAAGGTCGCCATCTTCGACATCAACGACCCGCTCGGCGAAGAGGTCGCGCAATCGATCGGCGGACTGTTCGTCCATGTCGACATCACCGACGAGCAATCGGTCCTCGACGGCTTCGCCAAGGCGCGCGCAGCGCACGGGCAGGAACGCGTCGCCGTCCACTGCGCGATGACCTCGCGTCGCGGCAAGACGCTGGCTTATGACAAGGAAACGGGCACGTTCCGGCGCACCCCGACCGAAGATTATGCCTATGGCGTGGAGGGCATATTGACCGCGAGCTACCGCATCGGCTCGATCGCCGCCGAAGGCATGGCGACCCTGCCCGAGATAGAGGACGGCGAGCGCGGCGCGATCATCTTCACCGCCTCGGTCGCGGCGCAGGACGCGCAGATCGGCCAGGTGATTTACGGTTCGGCCAAGGCGGGGGTGAACGGCCTCGTCCTGCCGATGGCCCGCGACCTGATGGACCTCGGCATCCGCGTCAATTCGATCATGCCCGGCGTGTTCGGTACGCCCCTGCTCGGCAACATGAACCCGAAGGTGAAGGAGAGCCTCGAAGCCTCGGTCCCCTTCCCCAAGCGGCTCGGCAAGGCCGAGGAATATGCGAGCCTCGCGATGGAGATGGTCCGCAACACCTATTTCAACGGCCAGGCCGTCCGCCTCGACGGCGCGATCCGCATGGCTCCCCGTTAATTCTCTCAGCGAAGGAATATCTCCATGGCCGAAGCCTATATCATCGACGCCGTCCGCACCCCGCGCGGGATCGGCAAGCCCGGCAAGGGCGCGCTGTCGCACCTGCACCCGCAGCATCTCGCCGCGACCGTCCTCGCCGCGATCCGCGACCGTAACAACCTCGACACCGCGACCGTCGACGACATCGTCTGGTCGACGTCGAGCCAGAACGGCAAGCAGGGCGGCGACCTCGGCCGCATGGCCGCGCTGTCGGCGGGTTACGACACCAAGGCCAGCGGCACGACGCTCGATCGTTTCTGCGGCGGCGGCATCAGCAGCGTGAATTTCGCTGCGGCGAGCGTGATGAGCGGCATGGAAGATTGCGTCATCGCGGGCGGCACCGAGATGATGAGCTATACCACCGCCTATGCCGCCGAACAGGCAAATGCCGGCCTGCCGCCGCGCCTGATGGGGTCCGGCCACGAGGCGCTCGACGAACTGCATCCGCAATCGCACCAGGGCATTTGCGGCGACGCGATTGCGACGATCGAGGGCATCAGCCGCGAGGCGCTCGACGCGCTCGCGCTGGTCAGCCAGCAGCGCGCCGACAAGGCGATCAAGGAAGGCCGCTTCGCCAAGTCGGTCGTGCCCGTGCTCAACCCCGACGGCAGCGTCGCGCTCGACCGTGAAGAGTTCCCGCGCCCCGAAACCACTGCCGAGGGTCTCGCGGCGCTCAAGCCGAGCTTCGCCGGTCTCGCCGATTTCGACATGGGCGGCGGCTTCACCTTCAGGAAGCAGATCAACCGCCGCTATCCCGACCTCGAAATCCAGCATTTCCACCATGCGGGCAACTCCTCGGGCGTCGTCGACGGGGCGGCGGCGATCCTGCTGACGTCGAAGGACTATGCCGAGAAGAACGGCCTGAAACCGCGCGCACGCGTCGTCGCCTATGCCAATATCGGCGACGATCCGACGTTGATGCTCAACGCCCCGGTTCCGGCGGCCAAGAAGGTGCTCGAGAAGGCGGGGCTCAAGAAGGAAGACATCGACGTCTGGGAAATCAACGAGGCCTTCTCGGTCGTCGCCGAGAAATTCATCCGCGACCTCGATTTGCCCCGCGAAAAGGTGAACATCAACGGCGGCGCGATGGCGCTCGGCCATCCGATCGGCGCGACGGGCTCGATCCTGATCGGCACCGCGCTCGACGAGCTCGAACGCTCGGGCGGCCGCTATGGTCTCGTCACCATGTGCGCCGCCGGCGGCATGGCGCCCGCGATCATCATCGAACGCATCTGAAGGAACAGGAGAGCATCATGGCCGGGCCGCTGAAGGGCATCAGGATCATCGAATTTGCCGGCATCGGTCCCGGCCCCTTCTGCGGCATGATGCTCGCCGACCATGGCGCCGAGGTGATCCGCATCGATCGCCCCGGCGGCTTCATGGATCCGCGCGACCCGCTGAGCCGCAACCGCACCTCGATCGCGCTCGATATGAAGAACCCGGAAGCAGTGCGGATCGCGCGCGAACTGTGCAAGAGCGCCGACGGCATCATCGAGGGCTATCGCCCGGGCGTGATGGAGCGGCTCGGGCTCGGTCCCGACGTGCTGCTCGCCGACAATCCGAAGCTCGTTTACGGCCGCATGACCGGCTGGGGCCAGTTCGGCCCCTATGCGCAAGCGGCGGGACACGACATCAACTATATCTCGCTTTCGGGGGTGCTTCACGGCATCGGCCGCGCGGGCGAGAAGCCGGTGCCGCCGGTCAATTATGTCGGCGATTTCGGCGGCGGCGGCATGATGCTCGCTTTCGGCATGTCGAGCGCGCTCGTCCATGCCGCGCGCACCGGCGAGGGTCAGGTGATCGACTGCGCGATGACCGATGGCTCGGCGCTGCTCGCGGGCATGACCTGGGGCTTCCTCGCCTCGGGGCGGCTCAAGGACGAGGCGGGCGTCAACATGCTCGACGGCGCCGCGCATTTTTACGACAGCTATGTCTGCGCCGACGGCAAGTTCATCTCGATCGGGTCGATCGAGCCGCAATTCTATGCACTGCTCCGCGAAAAGACCGGGCTGACCGACGACCCCGATTTCGACGCGCAGATGGACCCGTCGAAATGGGGGGCGCTCAAGGAAAAGCTGACCGCCCTGTTCAGGACCAAAACCCGCGACGAATGGTGCGCGATCATGGAAATGACCGACGTCTGTTTCGCGCCGATCCTGTCGCTGGGCGAAGCGCCGCAGCATCCCCACAATGTCGCGCGCGAGACCTTCCTGACCGTCGGCGGCGCGATCCAGCCCGCCCCGGCGCCGCGCTATTCGGCAACGGTCAACGACACGCCGCGCGCGGCGCCCACGGTCGGCGCCGATGGCGACGCGGTGCTGGCGGGTCTCGGCTACGACGCGCAGAAGATCGCGGCTCTGCGCGACGGTGGCGCTGTGCGGTAGAAAAGCGGTCTTTGAAAAAGCCATGTGCTCCCGCGAAGGCGGGAGCCCATCTCCGGTCGGTGCCATGTTGAACCGGCAGGAGATGGGTCCCCGCCTTCGCGGGGACACGTAATCTTTGATACGCGAAGGACTCCCAGCCTACCCCCGCGCGGTCATCGCTTCCCACAGGCCGCGCCCGCCGAAACCGGCGACCTGACGGCCCAGCCGTGCCGCCCAATAGGCGTCGTTCCCGTACGCGCCGCGCCAGCGCATCAGCGGGATCGTCACGCGGTGGAGGTCATATTCCTCGGTGAAGCCGATCGCGCCATGCACCTGATGCGCGATGGCAGTGACGACACCGACCGCGCGATTGGCGCGCAGCTTTGCCGCCGCGATTTCGAAGTCGGCGGCGGACGGATCGCGGTCCACCATGTCGAGACGCGCCGCCAGCGCCGCCGCGGCGGCATCGACCGCGCGCACCTCGCACGCCATGATCGCGAGCGATTGCTGGACCGCCTGGAACTTGCCGAGCGGGCGACCGAATTGCTGGCGCGTGTTGACATGGTCGATCGAGAGCGCGAGCGCCCGCCCCATCGCACCCGCCATCAGGCTGACGGTCGCCGCGGGCTGGAGCGCCTCGCCGACGGTCAGTTCGGCAATTGGGAGCTCGGGGGCCATCACGCCCGCGATTTGCAGCACGACATTCACGTCGCCCCAGTCGCCGCCGAAGCCGCCATCCTCTTCGGGGACGAGCAGCAGGTCGAAACCAGCCTCCTCGACCGGTGCCATTCCGGCGGCCGCGGCCTCGGCGAACACCGCCCTTGCAGTATAGCACAACATGTCGCGTGCCGCGCTCACCGGAGGCCCAGCCCGCGTGCGACGATCCCCCGGATCACCTCCCGCGTCCCGCCGCGCAGCGAGAAGCTCGGCGATGCGATGAGCAAAGCGCGAAGCAATCTCGCGAGGTCGTCGGGGTCGTCCCAACCGCAATCGACGATCGCCTGCACGCGGCGCGGCATATCCTGTTCGAAGCCATTGCCCAGCTCCTTCACCACCGACGCCTCGACCATGGGATCCTCGCCCGACGCGAGCTTCGCCGCGGTCGACATCGACAGCTGGCGCAGCGTCCACATTTCGGCGGTGAGCTCGCCGATCAGGCCCGCGACTGCCGGATCGGGGTCGGCCCCCGCCGCGTCGATCAATGCGACCAGCAGCGCGTGGCTCGACAGATAACGTTCGGGCCCCGACCGCTCGAGGCCGAGTTCGGCGGTGACCTGCTTCCATCCCTGCCCGCGCTCGCCGACCAAGGCGCCGTGCGGCACCAGCACGTCATCGAAAAAGACTTCGTTGAAATCATGATGCCCCGCCATGTCGATGATCGGGCGGATCGTGATGCCGGGCGTGTCGAGGTCGATCAGCAGCTGGCTGAGCCCGGCGTTGCGTTCGCTGCCTTCCTCGGTACGGACGAGCGCGAGCATGATGTGGGAGAAATGCGCGCCGGTGGTCCATATCTTCTGACCGTTGATGCGCCAGCCTTCAGCGGTTTCGCGCGCCGACGTCCGCACGGCGGCAAGATCCGACCCGGCGCCCGGTTCGGACAGGCCGATGCAGGCGTAGAGCTCGCCCTTCGCAATGCCGGGCAGATAGCGCTCGCGCTGTTCCTCGCTGCCATAGCGCAGGATCAGCGGACCGGTCTGGCGGTCGGCGATCCAGTGCGCGCCCACCGGTGCCCCCGCCGCGAGCAATTCCTCGATCACGACATAGCGTTCGAGCGGGTGGCGATCGCCGCCCCCGTAACGCGCCGGAAGCGTCATGCCGACATAACCCGCGGCGCCGAGCGCCCGGCTGAAATCCGCATCGAAGCTCGCCCAGCAATTCGCCCTCGCGACGACGTCGCCCGCCGGCTGATTCACCGCAAGCCAGGCCCGCAAATCGGCGCGCAGTGCGGCAACGTCGCCGGGCGGATCGAAAGGATAGAGCGCAAAGCCTTGCATGTCGCCCCAGCCATGCAATAGCTTTGGTTAGGCAGCAAAGGATTATTGACGATGAGCGATTTTGGGGGCGAATTTTTGAGTGTCGAGCGGCGGGGCAAGATCGCGATCCTGACGATGATCAAGCCCGAGAGCATGAATGCGATCGGCACCCACGAAGACTGCCGGGACATCATCGACACGCTGCGCACCCTCGGCGACGACCGTAGCGTCAGCGCGATCATCCTGACCGGCAGCGGCAAGGCGTTCAGCGCCGGCGGGAACCTCAAAGGCATGCAGGACCGCACCGGCATCGGCGTGCTCGACCAGCCCGATTCCACCCGCGCCAATTACCGCAAGGGCGTCCAGGCGGTAATCCGCGCGCTGATGGATTGCGAGGTGCCGATGATCGCCGCGGTGAACGGCCATGCGATCGGGCTCGGCGCCGACCTCGCCTGCACCTGCGACATCCGCATCGCCGCCGAGAGCGCCAAATTTGCGTGCAGCTTCATCAAGGTCGGGATCGTCCCTGGCGATGGCGGCGCCTGGCTGTTGCAAAAGATACTCGGCTACCCGCGCGCCGCCGAGCTGTTCCTGACCGGCGACCGCTTTGACGCGGCACAGGCAAAGGAATATGGTCTGGTCACGGACGTCGTGCCCGACGCGGAGCTGCTCGACCGGGCGATCGCCATTGCCGAGCGGATCGTCTGCAACCCGCCCCGCGCGCTGCGTCTGACCAAGCGTCTGCTGCGCGAGGCGCAGCACAGCCGGATGAGCGATATTTTGGAATTGAGCGCAGCCTATCAGGCGATCGTCCATGAAACCGCGGATAACCGCGAGGCGATCAACGCGTTCGTCGAAAAGCGTCCCCCTATGTTTACAGGAGAATGACCATGCTCGCCGAGCGTGTCCTGCCGCTGTCCGGCATCCACAATTTCCGCGACTATGGGGGCTATGCCGTCGATGGCAACGGGCGGCTGCGCGACGGGATGCTGTGGCGCTCGGCGCATCACGAGGCGGCGACCGACGAGGATCTGACCGCGCTCGACGCGCTGGGGCTCGAGACGGTCGTCGACCTGCGCGGCGACGACGAGCGCGAGCTGCACCCGTGCCGGCGGTCGGACAATTTCTCGGCGCGCGTGCTCTTCGCGGGCGGCGTGACCGCGGGCCTCGCGCCGCATCTGCAGGCGGCGGGCGGTACGATCGATGTCGCGACGGCGCGCGAGCGGATGATCGATACCTATGCCGGCATGCCCTACCGCCCCGCGCTCGTCGCGACGCTGCGGCTCTATCTCGCGGCGCTTTCCGAATATGATGCGCCGAGTCTCGTCCACTGCGTTGCGGGCAAGGACCGGACGGGCTTTGCGGTCGCGATCGTCCACCGGTTGCTCGGCGTCCATGAAGACGATCTGATGCACGATTATCTGCTCACCAACACCGCGGGCAAGATCGAGGAACGCATCGCGCAGGGCGCCGCGCATATCCGCTCGCGCTATGGCGCCGAAATCCACGACGACGCGATCCGCGCGCTGATGTCGGTCAATCCCTCCTATATCGACGCCGCGCTCGCGACGGTGCGGCGCGACCATGGCGACATTCCGACCTATGCCGAAGCGGTGCTGAACTTCACCCCCGAGATGCGCGAGGCGATGATCGACCGGCTGGTGGTGTAGGAAAAACCCGTCGCCCCCGCGAAGGCGGGGGCCATTATCGGCCTTACGCTATATCTCCAGCGGCCCCCGCCTTCGCGGGGGCGACGATCATCCTCAGTTCCCTCGCACCAGCACCCCGCCCTTCACCACCGCATCGACGCTCTCCAGTTCGCGAACATTCACCAGCGGGTCGCCGTCGACCGCGACGATGTCGGCATAGCGGCCGACCGCGATCGCGCCGACGTCCTTCTCGCGGCCAAGCGCCTCGGCGGCGTTCTTCGTCGCGGCCCGGATCGCCTGCATCGGCGTCATCCCATATTCGACCATCACGCGAAACTGCCCGCCGACGTCGCCGTGCGGCATCACCCCTGCGTCCGAACCGAACACCATCCGCACGCCTGCCTTCACGGCCTTGCGGAAATTGTCGCGCTGGATCTGCGCGATCTCGCGATCCTTGCGCAGATTATCCTCGAGCACGCCATTCTTCGCGCCTTCGGCTTGCGTATATTCGGTGTTGAAGATGTCCATCGAGAACCACACCGGTCGCTCGCGCGCCATCGCCAAGCGGATGCCCTCGTCATCGACCAGGCTGACATGCTCGATCGTGTCGATCCCCGCCGCGATGGCGGCCTTGATGCCCGTCGTGCCGTGGGCGTGCGCCGCGACGCGCAGGCCCCACTGATGCGCCTCGTCGGCGATCGCGGCGAGTTCCTTTTGGGACACCTGCAACTGGCCCGGTTCGGTGTTGCGCGAGAAGACCCCGCCGGTCGCGCAGACCTTGATCACCTCGGCGCCATATTTGCGCTGGCGGCGGACCTGATAGCGCAGTTCATCGGGCGTGTCGCCGATCCCCTCTTCCTTGCCGTCCTTCTTCTCGAGGCTGGGCGGCAGATAGGTGCTGTCGCAATGCCCGCCGGTGGCGCCGAGCGCATAGCCCGCAGGCACGATGCGCGGGCCCGTCGCATAGCCGGCGTCGATCGCCTGCTTGAGCCCGATGTCGTTGCGGTCGCTCGACCCCAGATTGCGCACGGTCGTGAAACCGGCGTTGAGCATGTCGTTGGCATTTTTGACCGCGGTCATGCCCCAGAAGCTGTCGGTGAATTCGAGGCCGCGATAGCCGCCGATGTCGGCGGGGCCGTCGAGATGGACGTGCATGTCGATCAGGCCCGGCAGCAATGTCTTGTCCCCAAGGTCGATATGCTTGACCTCCGATCCCCAGCGCACCGTGCGCGCGTCGGCGATGCTCGCGATGCGACCGTCGGCGCCGACGAAGATGGCCGGAAACTCGACCGTCTTGCCGGTCAGCACATCGATATAGCGCGCGGCGGTGATGACGGTCTGGCCGGTGCCGTCCTGTGCCATCGCGGGAAGAGCGGCCACCCCGGCGAACGCCGTCGAGACAAAGATGATTCCCCGCAGAAAACTGCCGAACTTCACTCGCGATTGCATGTTCGTCCCCGCCCGTTGTGAGTGCCCGCGAACGGGATGGCAAACCGACGCAAAATAGGACAGCGGAAAATGCGTCAGGCCGGGATCCTGTGCCGGTCGGTCCACCAGGCGCCGAGCATCGCGAACGCCGCGCCCAGCATCGTGCCCCCGGCGATGTCGCTCGCCCAATGGACGCCGAGCATGATGCGCGAAAAGCCGTTGAGGACGATCATCGCCGCTGCGAGCGCCCAGGCGAAAGGCCGCCAGCGCGGCGGCGCGAGCCAGGCGAGGAGTAGGTAGACGGCCGCGGCGCTGGTCGCGTGGCCGCTCGGGTAGGAAAAGCTCGTCTGGTGGTCGAGATGGTCGATGAGGTCGGGCCGTGCGCGGCCGAAGCCGAGCTTGAGCAGGCTGGAGGCGAGGTTCGAGAGGAGCGATGCGCCGCCGAGCGCGATGGCGCAGCGCGGGCCGCACCAGTGCCAGACGAGACCGCAAAGCAGGATGACGATGATCCAGCGCGGAACGCCGCCGCCGATCCAGCTCGCGGCCTGCATGAAGGCGATGAAGGCGGGGTCGCTTTCGTCGACGCGCAGCGAAAGCAGGTGCGAGATTTGCCGGTCGGCGGTCTCGGTCCAGCCGGCACCGATGGCGAGGCCGAGGAGGATCACGGCGAGGAGGAGTGCGGCTGCGATGACGGGCAGTCGCTTGGCTTGGATTATCATCTTATTCCTTCGTCATTCCCGCGAAAGCGGGAACCCAGTTGCAACGTCAACTCGCTGGGTTCCCGCTTTCGCGGGAATGACGAGGTTGGTGAAGACTAAATATGCAGCGGCCGCCCGAACGCCGCGAGCACGCCTTCGTGCATCGTCTCGCTCAAGGTCGGATGCGGGAAGACGGTGCCGATGAAATCATCCTCGACCAGTTCGGCGGTCTTGCCGATCGTATAGCCCTGAATCAGCTCGGTGACCTCGGCGCCGATCATGTGCGCGCCGAGCAGTTCGCCGGTCTTGGCGTCGAACACGGTCTTGGTAAAACCCTCGGCCTCGCCCAGCGCGATCGCCTTGCCGTTGCCGATGAACGGGAAGGTGCCGGCCTTCACCTCGTAACCGAGCTCCTTCGCCTTCGCCTCGGTCAGCCCGACGCTGGCGATCTGCGGGCGGCAATAGGTGCAGCCCGGGATGTTGCGCGGGTCCATCGCGTGCGGATGATTGCCCGCGATCGCCTCGACCGCGATGATCGATTCGTGCATCGCCTTGTGCGCGAGCCACGGCGGCGCGGTGACGTCGCCGATCGCCCAGATGCCGGGCACATTGGTGCGGCACATCGCGTCGGTGTCGATATGGCCCTTGGTCGTCTTCACGCCGAGCGTTTCGAGACCGATATTTTCGGTGTTCGGAACGATGCCGATTGCCACGATCGCGTGGCTGAACTCGGCGCTTTCGACCTTGCCGTCCTTGCCCTTGATCTTCGCCGAGACGCCGTTGGCGGTGGCCTTCAGTTCCTCGACGCCCGCGCCGGTGTGGATCGTCATGCCCTGTTTCTTGAGCGCCTTTTCGAGGAAGGCCGAGACGTCGGCATCCTCGACGGGGACGAGGCGGTCGAGCATTTCGACGACGGTCACTTCGGCGCCCATGTCGCTGTAGAAGCTCGCGAATTCGATCCCGATCGCGCCCGAGCCGATGACGAGCAGCTTCTTCGGCATTTCGGGCGGGACGAGCGCGTGGCGATAGGTCCAGATGCGCTTGCCGTCGGCGGGCGCGAACGGCAGATCGCGGGCGCGCGCGCCGGTCGCGACGATGATGTTCTTCGCGGTGAGGGTTTCGCTGCCTTTCTCGCCCTTCACTTCGAGCTTGCCCGGCGCGGTCAGCTTGCCCTCGCCCATATGGACGGTGATCTTGTGCTTCTTCATCAGGAAGGCGACGCCCTGGCTGAGTTGCTTGGCGACGCCGCGGCTGCGCTTCACCACCGCGTCGATGTCAGCGCTGATCTGCTGGGCGATCAGGCCATAGTCGCCCGCGTGCTGCATGTAGTGATAGATTTCGGCCGAACGCAGCAGCGCCTTCGTCGGGATGCACCCCCAGTTGAGGCAGATGCCGCCGAGATTCTCGCGCTCGACGATTGCAGTCTTGAGCCCGAGCTGCGCCGCGCGGATCGCCGCGACATAGCCGCCGGGCCCCGAACCGAGAACGATGAGGTCGTAGTTGGTGTCAGCCATTATGGGCTCCTTCAAAAGCCCCTCTCCCCTTGCGGGAGAGGGGTTGGGGAGAGGGGGTGGACGTCTCGTCCTGAAGCGCCGCCCAGATGGCTTCGCCTACACCCTCGGTGTTGGTTAGAATGTCGTTGTTCCAGAAACGAAGGACGCGAAAGCCCTGTCTGGCAAGGTAGGCGTCGCGTTCCGCGTCATAATCGCTTTCTGCATGTTGCGAACCATCTGCCTCGATGATCAGACGATCCGCAAAACAGACGAAGTCCACAATGTAGCGGTCGATCGGCACCTGGCGCTTGAATTTATATCCGACGAACCGTTTGGCCCGGAGAAGTTGCCAGAGCGCCCGTTCTGCGTCGGTGGGTTCCGATCGCATGCGCTTCGCGCGGGCGAGTGCGACAGGCCGCCCCCCTCTCCCCAACCCCTCTCCCGCAAGGGGAGAGGGGCTATGGGCCGCGTCGGGCATTTTATGCCACCAGCCCCAGCGGGTTCTCCACCAGTTCCTTGAAGGTCTTCATCAACAGCGCCCCATCGGCGCCGTCAATCGCGCGGTGGTCGAAGCTGCCGGTCGCCGACATGACGGTGGCGATCGCGAGCGCGTCGTCGACGACATAAGGGCGCTTCTCGCCCGCGCCGATCGCCATGATCATCGCCTGCGGCGGGTTGATGACGGCGGTGAACTGCTTGATCCCCATCATGCCCATGTTCGAGATCGAGGCGGTGCCGCCCTGATATTCGTTGGGCTGGAGCTTGCCTTCCTTCGCCTTGGCCGCGAGTTCGGACATTTCGGTCGAGATTTTCGACATCGACTTGCCGCCGGCATCGACGATGATCGGGGTGATCAGCCCGCCCGGGATGCTGACCGCGACCGAGATGTCGGCGCGCTTGTACTGGCGCATCACGTCGCCGCCGAAGCTGACGTTGCATGAGGGCACGCGTTCGAGCGCGACCGCGAGCGCCTTGATCAGCATGTCGTTGACGCTGAGTTTGACGCCGCGGCTTTCGAGGCTGGCGTTGAGTTCGCCGCGGAGCTTGAGCAACGCGTCGAGGCGGATGTCGACGGTCAGGTAGATATGCGGCGATTCCTGCATCGACTGGCTCAGGCGGCGCGCGATCGTCTTGCGCATGCCGCTGAGCTTTTCGTCCTCGTGCGGGATGCCGAAATCGGGGATCGCGCCGGCGGCTGCCGGGGCCGGAGCGGCCGCGGCAGGAGCCGGAGCGGCGGTTGCGGCCGCGGGGGCTGCGGCGCCCTTCGGCGCGCCTTCGAGGTCTGCCTTGACGATACGGCCGCCGGGGCCGGTGCCGGTCACGCCCTTGAGGTCGATGCCCTGCTCGGCGGCGAGACGCTTGGCGAGCGGGCTCGCCTTGATGCGGTCGCCATCTTTCGTCGTCCCAGCGGAAGCTGGGACCGCTGGCGTCGGCGCACTCACGGGAGCGGCCCCAGCTTCCGCTGGGGCGACGTCTTTGGCGGACGCCGGCGCGGGAGTTTCGGCCTTCGGTTCGGCGGCAGGGGCCGCCTTCGCTGCGCTCGCATCTTCGCCCTCGCCCGCGATCACGGCGATCACGGTGCCGACTTTCACATTGTCGGTGCCCTCGGCGACGAGGATCTGCGCAATCACCCCTTCGTCGACCGCTTCGAACTCCATCGTCGCCTTGTCGGTCTCGATCTCGGCGAGCAGGTCGCCCGACTTGACCTCATCGCCCTCCTTCACAAGCCATTTGGCAAGGGTGCCCTCCTCCATCGTCGGCGAGAGAGCGGGCATTTTGAGTTCGATTGGCATGTCTAGGCTTGTCCCTGTCAGTCTTGCAGGCGGGGCCTGCCGCTACGGATTCTTCCTCGCCATAAGCCCTGTCCCGGTCAAGGTCCAGCGGGCCAGCTTGCGTTTCATACGAATGTGACGCACTCTTCCGCTCAAGCAAAAACACGAGGGGTCGGGGTGATGCGGACATATCTGGTGGTGATCGACGACAGCCCGGAGGCGTCGCTGGCGCTGCGCTTCGCGGCGCGTCGCGCGGCGC
This sequence comes from uncultured Sphingopyxis sp., assembly GCF_900078365.1. Lineage (NCBI taxonomy): Bacteria > Pseudomonadati > Pseudomonadota > Alphaproteobacteria > Sphingomonadales > Sphingopyxidaceae > Sphingopyxis > uncultured Sphingopyxis sp. The sequence continues at coordinate 2,036,141 of NZ_LT598653.1, read as the reverse complement.
GGACGGGCGGCGGCGTGATCGTGCTCGCGATCATCCCGCCGCATGATTTCGTCGCCTTTGGCGGGGTTCAGGCGACGATCGAGGCCGAAGCGCGCGAACATGCCGAGGAACTGACCGCCGCGGCTGCCGATGCCGTCATGCAGGAAGCGGGATTGACGCCGCAGATATTGATCAAGTCGGGAAAGCCCGTGGAGGCCGTGCGCGAGTTGATCGGCGCCAGCGATGAGATCGCCGCGCTGGTCCTTGCGACCGCGCCGTCGGGAGCCCCCGGACCGCTGGTCGCGCATTTCACCGGACAGGATGCGGGGACCCTCCCCTGTCCGGTGATGCTAGTGCCGGGCGGGATCGACATCGCCCGGCTCGATGCGCTGAGCTGAGCTCACCTTGAAACAATTCGTCATTGCGAGGAGCTGAAGGCGACGAAGCAATCCAGAGTGGGCAGTGCCGCCCTGGATTGCTTCGCTGCGCTCGCAATGACGGAGTGTTTATGCAGTGATAGCTTGCGCGCTCACCGCTGCGCCTTTCCATTCGAGGATCGCGAAACCGAGCACGGCGAAGGCTTGCGCGACGACAACCGCGATGCCGATGCCGGTCATTGCGGCGGCGAAGGTCGCGACGACCGCAAAGCTCGCGGCGACCCAGCCGAGATTGCCGAGCGCGATCAGCTTGACCAGCGCGGCATTCGGCGCCTTCTGCAGCGCGGCGACGACCATCAGCAGCGCGGCGGCGAGGCAGATCCAGCCGCCGATCGCGACGACATTGGCGGGCAGCCCGAGCAGCGCGCCGACCGGCGTCGCGGCGAGCAGGCCGATGGCGAAGACCCCGGTGCAGGTCACGGCGTCGGCGATGAGGATATTCTTGAGGTTGCGGATCGACATGGTGATTCTCCTTTCGACCCGCCCCAATTGAACCGCGAATGGAATGGCGTCGATTACGCCGGAGGTAATGGAAAAACCGAAGCCCGGGGTATAGCGGACGTTACGAAGGAGAATGATAATGAAGCCCGCTCCCCTCGGCGAACAGCTCCGCGAATGGCGTGTCCGGCGCCGGATGAGCCAGATGGACCTCGCACTCGACAGCGAGATTTCGACGCGGCATCTGAGCTTCATCGAAACGGGGCGTTCGAAACCGAGCGCGGCGATGCTGCAGCGGATTGCCGATTGCCTCGAAGTGCCGCACCGCGCGCGCAACGCGCTGCTGCTCGCGGGCGGGTATGCGCCCGACTATCAGGAGCGGCCGCTCGACAGCCCCGAAATGGCGGGGATGCGGGCGATCGTCGAGCATGTGCTGAAAGGGCATGAGCCCTACCCCGCGCTTGCGGTCGATCGCCACTGGAACATGATCGCGGCGAACGCCGCGGTCGCGCTGCTCATGCAACTGGTGGCGCCCGAATTGCTCGAGCCGCCGGTCAATGTTCTGCGCGTCGCGATGCACCCGAAGGGGCTGGCGCCGCATATCGTCAATCATGGCGAATGGCGCGCGCATCTGCTCGAACGGCTCGACCATCAAATCGATGCGAGCGCCGATGCCGGATTGATCGCGCTGCGCGAAGAGCTTGCCGGCTATGCCGGAGGCAGCGACGCGCATAACGGCAGCGCGGCGAACGGGATAGCGGTGCCGCTGATCCTCGACACGCCGATGGGTCGGATTCGCTTCGTATCGACGGTCACGATCTTTGGCACGCCGGTCGACATCACATTGTCGGAGCTGGCGATCGAGGCCTTCTTCCCGGCCGATGCCGAGAGTGCGGCGTTGCTGCGCCAAACGGCCGTCGAACAATCATAATTCGTCATTCGAAGATAAGGTTCAGCGTTTCCGTCCCTTGTGCTTGATATTCGCCGGGCGCCCGCGCTTGCCGACCATATGCTTGCCGGCCTTGTCCCTGTCCTTCACCCCGTCGCGCCGCGGCGGGCGGTTCCGGAAGCCGCCTTCGGGCGCGTCGGGCAGCTCGAAGCGCAGCGCGCCGCTGATCGGATTGGCGTCCATCAGCCGAAGCTCGATCCGCTGGCCGACGCTATAGCTCACCCGCCCATGCTCGCTGTCGAGCGTGCGCGCCGCCTCGTCATAAAAGAAGCGTTCGCTGCCCAGCGTCGATACCGGCACCAGCCCGTCGCCGCCGAGCCCGTCGACGGTCGCGAAGAAGCCGAAGGGCTGCACCCCGGTGATGCGCGCGACGAGGATTTCGCCGGTCTTGGTCGCGAGATAAGCCGCGACATAGCGGTCGACGGTCTCGCGTTCGGCTTCCATCGCGCGGCGCTCGAGCGCGCTGATCGCTTCGCCGATGCGCGACAGCCCTTTGGCGTCGGCCTCGCCCAGCCCGGTGCGCGCGGGCAGATCCTTGGGCTTGCCGGGCACTTCGAGCCGGTAGCTGTCGACGAGCGCGCGGTGGACGATCAGGTCGGCGTAGCGGCGGATCGGCGAGGTAAAATGTGCGTAGGAGCCGAGCGCGAGACCGAAATGGCCGGCGTTGGCGGGGCCGTAATAGGCCTGCGTCTGGCTCCGCAAAATCGCCTGCATGATCTCGGGCAGCCGGTCGTCTTCCGAAAAACCGTCGATCAGGCGATTGAACACCGCGGGCGTGATCACCTGCCCCAGCGCGAAACTCTGTTCGAAGGTTTCGAGATAATCCTTGAGGCTGACGAGCTTCTCGCGGCTCGGCGGTTCGTGGATACGGTACATCACCGGCGACTTCTTCGCCTCGAGCGCCTTTGCCGCCGCGACGTTCGCCGCGATCATATAATCCTCGATCAGCCGGTGCGCGTCGAGGCGATCACGCACCCGGATCTCGGCGATGCCGCCCTGCTCGTCGAGGATCACCTGCCGCTCGGGCAGTTCGAGGTCGAGCGGATCGCGCGCCGCGCGCGCCTTGGCGAGTAGCGCCCAGCAGGCCCACAGATTTTTGAGGGCCGGAATTATATCGCCATCCCAGCGCAAGCTGGGATCGCTGGGGTCCTGGGTGGCCTCCTGCGACCCCAGCTTTCGCTGGGGCGACGTAGATCTATCATAGGCCGCCTGCGCATGTTCATAGGCGATGTTCGCGCGCAGCCGGACGAGCGCGCGGGTGAAACGCCATGACGTCACCTTGCCATGCCGGTCGATGACGAGATGGCACGCCATCGCGGCGCGATCTTCGCCGGCCTTTAGCGAGCAGACGCCCGCCGACAAGGTTTCGGGGAGCATCGGCACGACCTGGTCGGGGAAATAGACGCTGTTGCCGCGCCGCCGCGCCTCGCGATCGAGCGCGGCATCGGGACGGACATAGAAGCTGACGTCGGCGATCGCGACGATCGCGCGGAAACCGCCCTTGTTGCCGGGGTCCTCGTCGGGGATCGCCCAGACCGCATCGTCATGGTCGCGCGCATCGATGGGGTCGATGGCGACGATCGGCAGCTCGCGCAGATCCTCGCGCCCGTCGGGGGTGAGCGGCAGTTTCGCCGCCTTCTCGGCTTCGGCGAGCGTTTCGCCGTCGAAGACATGCGGAATTTCGTGCCGCGCGATCGCGATCATGCTCAGCGATTTGGGCGCGAAGGGGTCGCCGATGCGGTCGATGACCTTCGCCTTGGTCGCCGGCCCCCGCCCCGTCAGTTCGGCGCGCACCAGATCGCCGATCTCGGCATCGCCCTTGTCGGCGACCGCGAAGTCATAGCGCGCGCGCTTGTCGGCGGGGCGCAGCCAGATCATCGGCTTGCCGCCGGGCGACTTGTCCTCGACGAGCACGCCGATCACCATCTCGGCGCTCGCCGCCAGGCGTTTCATCGGATGCGCGACATGGCCGCTGCCGCGCTCCTCGGTGCGCGCGAGAATGCGGTCGCCGACGCCGAGCGCCCCCTTCTTCCCCCGCTCCATCACGCGCAGGCGCGGCGCGGGACCGGCGCCTTCCCAGCGTTCGGGCACCGCCCAGAGATTGCTGCCCTCGATTGCCGCGACGCGCAGCACGGTCACGCGCGGCAGCCCGCCATGCTTTTGAAAGGCGCGGCCCGGCGCCAGATCGACGAGGCCTTCGTCGGTCATGTCCTTGAGCAGCGCCTTCAGCGCGATCTTGTCGTTGCCGTGGAGCGCGAAATGCTTGGCGATCTCGCGTTTGCCGACCGGCTGGTCGGACGCCGTGATGAAATCGAGAATCTGTTGGCTGCTGGGCAAGCCGGGTGAATTATTCGAACGTTTTTTCATTGGCCGAAGCTATAAGCGCGCGAACGGGCTTTACCAAGCGATAGCGCGCCTTCGCCATCGTCAGCCGTAAGCGATCCAGCGCCCCGACGCCCCCGCCGCGAGCCACAGGAGGAGCGACGCCCCGGCCATCGCCCGCGCCGCACGAGGAACGGGGCCGGTCCAGCGTGCCATGCGCGCGCCCCACGCCCACCGGAAGGCGGCCGCGTTCGCCAGCGCCGCGGCAATGATGACCAGTTTTCGCTCGAAGATGGCCGACCGCGCCAGTGCCGCGCCATCGGCGGCGAACAGGATCGTGCCGCTCGCCGCCATCAGGACCAGCCCCGCGACGGCAACCGGCGTCAGCGCGCGCGACAGCTCCGCCATTGGCAGTCTCCGCCACAGACCCACGATCCGCAGATCGACGACGCCGATGCCGCCGACCAGCATGACGAGGCCGAGCAGGTGCAGCGTATTGGCGACGGGATAGACCAGCGCCGATCCGCGCGCCCACGGCCCGATGCCCGCCGCATCGAGCCATGCCGCGGCGGCGGTCAGAACGGGCTCCACCCGCGCGTCCTCAGCGCAGCTCGACCGTCTTCTTGCCGATCATCACGCGTTCGATCCGCATTTCGGCGGTGCCGTCGCGCCGCAGATAGCCGGTCAGGCGAAAGCGTTTGCCGGGTTCGATCTCGGCACGCGTCAGCCCGCGCGCTTCCATGCGGCCGACCGGCGCCAATATCACGTCCCAGACCTTGCCCTGCCAGCGCATCTTCGCGCTGCCGTGCGGATTGGCCCACGACAATTCGGTGAAGGACGCGGTCAGGGTGACGGGCTTGGTCTCGTCATAGGAGGACCAGCCATGGTGGGCGGCGGCGGGAAGCGCAGCCAGGCTCAGCGTCGCGGCCGCCATCAGCAGGGGGTATCGCATCGACAGTCTCCTTCGAGCCCCTCTATGCGAAAACTAGAACTCCAAGCTCCCCGGTGCAAGGGCGTCGCCGCTTAAGGTTTGTGGGACGGGATCTTTCCCCATGTACAAAAAACCGCGTGTCCCCGCCCTTCGACGCCGCCTGCGGCGGCGCTCAGGATAAACTGCCCCTTCGGGGCAGGCGGGGACCCATCTCCGGCTGGTTCCATCTTGCACCGACCGGAGATGGGCTCCCGCCTTCGCGGGAGCACACAGCTTTTTCAAAGCGAAGAGAAAGTATTCGAACTGAATCCCCACAAACCTTAGTAAGTCCGCCCGATCAGCACCCGCTCGACCGCCGGTTCGCCGGTGAAGAAGCAGACGCCATCCGCCGGCGCCGCGTCGAGCGGCGTGTTGCGCATCGTCAGCTTGAGCGCCTTCAATTGCTCGACGATCCCGTCGAGCGTCGCCCCGCTCGGCCGCGACCATTGCACCTCGACCCAGCCGGCGAACTTGTCGTCGCCCGCGAAATGCGCCGCGAGGTCGGTGACGTCGCGGCGGATATTGGCGTGGAGCCGCGCGCGCGCTTCGGCATGGAGGCTCGTCTGGATATTCTCGAGCGTCGCGGCCGCGTCGGCGACGAAATCGCCCTTCGCGACGAACGCCGAGTTGAGCTTGCCGTCGTCCTTGTAGAGCCGGTCGCGGCGGATCACCGCGACATTGCCGCCGGCGACGTCGCGCGGGCCGACCTCGACGATGACCGGCGCGCCCTTCTTGACCCAGCCCCAGCGCTTGGTCTGCGCCTTGTTTCCTCCGGTGTCGAGCAGCACGCGCACCGGCTCGCGGAAGACGTCGAGCGCCTTCAACTGCTTTTCGAGGTCGCGGCAATAGTCGAGGATCGCGGCATCCTCGTCATTGTCGCGGAGCATGGGAATGATGACGATCTGGTGCGGCGCGATGCGCGGCGGGCAGCGCAGCCCGTCGTCGTCGCCATGCGTCATGATCACGCCGCCGATCATGCGGGTCGAGGTGCCCCAGCTCGTCGTGTGGCACAGGCTGTGGCCGCCGTCCTTGTCCTGATAACGGATGTTCGCCGCTTCGGCGAAGCCGGTGCCCAGATAGTGCGAGGTGCCGGCCTGCAGCGCCTTGCCGTCCTGCATCATCGCCTCGATCGAATAGGTCGCAACGGCGCCCGGAAAACGCTCATTCTCGGGCTTTTCGCCCGCGATCACGGGCATCGCCAGCACATCCTCGGCAAAAGCGCGATACATTTCGAGCGCGCGCAGCGTTTCAGCCATCGCATCGTCGCGGTCGGCATGCGCGGTATGGCCTTCCTGCCAGAGGAATTCGCTCGTGCGCAGGAACATGCGCGTGCGCATCTCCCAGCGCACGACGTTGGCCCATTGGTTGACCTTCAGCGGCAGGTCGCGCCAGCTCTGCACCCAGCGGCTCATCGCATTACCGATCACCGTTTCCGACGTCGGACGGACGATCAGCGGCTCTTCGAGCTTCGCTTGCGCGTCGGGGACGAGCTTGCCCTTGCCGTCCGCGATCAGCCGATGATGGGTAACGACCGCCATTTCCTTTGCGAAACCATCGACATGATCGGCTTCCTTCTCAAAGAAGCTCAAGGGGATGAAGAGCGGGAAATAGGCGTTCTGGACGCCGGCGTCCTTGATCGCGGCGTCCATCACCGTCTGGATGCGTTCCCAGATGCCATAGCCCCACGGCTTGATGACCATGCAGCCGCGCACCCCCGATTCCTCGGCGAGGTCGGCCTCGGCAATGACGTCCTGATACCAGGCCGCGAAGTCGGCCTGACGGGTTACGCTGAGCGCATGTTTGATCATCTGTCCTGTTTTCTGTGCTTTGGGGGCGGGAAAGCGGCCCCGGTCATTTCTTTTTGGCGAGCTCGGCCTTGAGGTCGGCGATTTCGGCCTTCAGCGCGGCGATCTCGGCGTCCTTCGCCTTGCCTGCGCCGGCGCCTGGCATGAAGGCGCCTGCCGCCTGCTGGAACATTTCCATGTTGCGGCGGGTGAGTTCGGCGAGCGGGTTCGCGCCGAGCGCGCCTTCGAACGCCGAGCGGACGTCTTGCTGGTTCTTGCGAAACGCCGCCATCGAGGCTTCCAGATATTGCGGGACCATCGATTGCATCTTGTCGCCGTACATGCCGATCAGGTGGCGCAGGAAATTGACCGGCAGCAATGTCTCGCCGCGCGTTTCCTCATCCATGATGATCTGGGTCAGCACATTATGCGTGATGTCCTCGCCGCTTTTGGCATCGACGACGCGAAAATCGCGGCCATCGCGGACCATCGTCCCCAGATCGTCGAGCGTGATATAGCAACTGCGTTCGGTGTCGTAGAGGCGCCGGTTGGCGTATTTCTTGATCGTGACGACGTCATCTTCCGCCGCCCCCTTGGATTTCGCCATTTTCACCCGCGCTCCTGCATCCCGGAACCATTGGCGACCGCGCCGCACCGGACAGGCCGACGCATTAGCATCAAATTATGATGCGTCGCAACATGCGGCACTGCCACCGCGAGTCGCAACGGTCGCGCGCAGTTTCGGGTGTGGGCAGGCGACGCCCGCGCCGTTGCAACGCAGACGTTCTGCCTTCGTGCTGGTCAAAGACGGCATAAGAAATTTAGTTTCTGGCGTAACGACAATTCTGAAATATTCCTCCACAGTTATGCGCACCGGCGCTCGTTCGTGTCGCGCCAGGCAAAGCATATTATCCGCAGGCTATTGCCGTTTCGCGACTCTTGTGTTGCGCAAATATCACAGGCACCGCGTCATAAATCGGCTGCGTCGAGAAATTGCCACGGAAGGCTTGTGCTTCGAATTTTTTGGGTCTTTCTGGAATGCAATCCGTTCATCTTGTTTTTTGAACGGACAACCGGGGAGTTATCAATGAATAAGTCGCACCTGTTTCTGGGTGCTGCTGCCTTTGCAGTGGCTATATCGGTAAGCCAGCCCGTGCTGGCGCAGGACACCGCTCCGGCAGACACCGCCGAAGCAACCGATGACAATACCGAACGTTCGATCGTCGTCACCGGCTCGCGCATTGTGCGCCCGACGCTCGACTCACCTGTGCCGCTCACCTCGGTCGACGTCAGCGAACTGACCGACACGGGTGACGTTTCGCTGGGCGACGCGCTTAACGACCTCCCTTCGCTGCGCTCGACCTTCAGCCAAGGGAACTCGACCCGCTTTATCGGCACAGCCGGCCTCAACATCCTCGATCTTCGCGGTCTCGGCACGTCCCGCACACTGGTGCTTGTCAACGGCAAGCGTCACATCACGGCCTCGCCGGGCGACTATCTGGTCGACGTCAACACGATCCCCGTCGACCTGCTGGAGCGCGTCGACATCGTCACGGGCGGCAATTCGGCGATCTATGGCTCGGACGCTGTCGCGGGCGTGGTGAACTTCATCACCAAGCGCGATTTCGAAGGGATTAACCTGCGCGCGCAAGGCGGCCTGTCGTCGCGCGGCGACCGCGGCAACGTCTTCATCAGCGGCACCTATGGCAAAAACTTCGCCGACGGCCGCGGCAATATCGCGGTGTCGGCCGAATATGCCGAATCGAACCCGCTCTATTTCACCGATCGCGACAAGCTGACTGGTGCCTACTCAGGGCGCTGCCAGTTCCAAACGGTCGAGCCGACCGGTGGCGAACTGAACGGTTCGGACGGTATCACGGATACCGAATTTGTCTGTGGCGTCAAAAATGGCTCCATCTCCGATGGCGGCACGCTCGGCCGTGTCGGTCCTGGCCAATATCTGCGCTTTGGCCCCAATGGCGATCTTTTTGTCGATGTTCCCGACGGCGACTTCGAAGCCGGCGGCTCGGCGAACATCCTGGGCGGTCAGGGTTCGACGCTTCGCAATACTGGCCAGCTTGCAGCCGGCTTGAAACGCTACGCAGTTAACTTGCTCGCACATTATGATGTCAGCGATGCCTTCCGTCCTTTCATCGAAGCAAAATATGTGCGCGTCGACGCTATCCAGGAAGGACAGCCGAGCTTCTTCCAGGGCTCGTTGGCGGGTTTCTTCGCCACGACTCAGGAACAGTTCGACGCCATTCCCGAACTGCGCTGCGACAACCCCTTCCTTACCACGCAGGCTTTCAGCACATTGTCATCCTATGGCGTGTGCGGCGCGGCACCGGATGCGACACCATTCACCATTTCGCGCTTCAACCCGGACTTCGGTGGCCGCGGTGAAAAGCACAAGCGCGAAACCTACCGAGTTGTCGCCGGGGTCGAGGGTACGTTCAATGACGACTGGGAATATGAAATCGCCCTGAACTATGGTCGTTTCGAATCTTCGATGAAGTCGCTGAACAACCTCGTCCTGTTCGACGAACAGGGCAATCTCGATGGCTTCCTGCTCGCAATCGACTCGGTTCGCAACACCAACGGTCAGATTGTCTGCCGCGTTAATGCTGATGCGGATCCGACAAATGATCGCCCTGACTGCGTCCCGATCAATGTGTTTGGCTATGGCGCCCCAAGCCAGGCGGCTTTGGACTTTGTCAACACTACAGCGTTGCGGAAAGAAAAAGCCGAGGAGTTTGTCGCGACGGCCAGCGTTGCCGGCGATCTGTCTCAGTTGTTCGAACTGCCGGGTGGTCCTATCGGCTTCGCGCTTGGCGGCGAGTATCGCGAAGAAAAGGCGTCTTCGGTCTATGATGATCTGACCGCGAGCGGTGGTACGTTCCTGAACGCAATCCAGCCGTTCACTCCGCCCAAATTGTCGGTGAAGGAAGCCTTTGCCGAAGTCAGCGTTCCGTTGCTAGCCAACGTGCCGCTGGCGGAAGAACTGACGATCAGCGCAGCCGCCCGAGTCTCCGACTATAATACGTCGGCTGGCACGGTCTGGGCTTATAATGTGCAAGGTCTCTATGCGCCGATCCCGGATATCCGGCTCCGGGCGGCTTATGCGAAATCGGTTCGCACGCCCACGCAGAGCGACCTTTATTCGCCGTTCAGCCAGAACTTCGCTCAACTGAGCGATCCGTGCGACAGCGCGAATATCACTAATGATCCGAATCGCGTCGCAAACTGCGCCGCGGCTGGCGTTCCTACGGTGTTCGACGCCGCGTCGGCAGCTGCCTGCGCCGGCACCAGCTTCCCGGAAGATCAGCGCGAAGTGGGGGATCCTTGGGTCAATTGTATCGCACGAACCTCGTCGACAAGCTACCGTTCAGGCGGAAACCCGACGCTGCAAAACGAAATCGGCAAGAGCCTCACGCTTGGTGCCGTTATCGAGCCGAGCTTCCTGCCGGGCTTCAACTTCACCGTCGACTATTACAAGATCAAGGTGAAAAGCCTTATCTCGGCTCTGTCTGCGCAGACAATTATCAATCTCTGCTATGACAGCGCGACGGGTATCGACAATCCGTTCTGTGCGACGGTTAATCGCGAGGCGACCGGCTTTTTCGATCAGCAGAATGGTGCCGTGATTTCTGGCGGTGTAAACTTTGCAGCGCAGAAGACCGAAGGTATCGACTTCGATCTTGCCTATCGTCGTACCTTCGACAATGGTCATCGTTTGTCGTTCCGCGCGATTGCCACTTATCTGATGCGTCTGGACAATTACACTGACCCGACGAATCCGGAAGCGCCGAACCGTCAGATGAGCGAACTTGGCGACCCCCGTTGGGCCGCTAATGCAAGCATCAACTATGACTTCGGCGCGCTCGATCTCAGTTGGTCCGTACGGTATATCGGCAAGCAGACGATCGGCACTTGGGAAACGCAGAATTCATACAAGGGAGCCTGCCCCGCCGATGGAACGATCCCTGGCGGCGGATCCTGCATTCCTGGAGCGATTGTCACTCTGCCGCCGACGAATGCCGACGCCTATCCGCGGATTTATTACCCGGATGCGCTATACCATAACTTGCGCGCTAACTTGGAAATCGACAACAAGTTCGACTTCTACATCGGCGTCGACAATGCGTTCGATAAGCAGCCGCCGCTGGGCTTGCTCGGCACGGCGGGCGGTGATCCCTACGACACCTTTGGCCGCTACTTCTACGCGGGCATCAAGGCCAGCTGGTAATCCAATTCGGCATAACGAAATCGACCGCCTTCCTTTGGGAAGGCGGTCTTTTTTTGCTCATAGCTGCGTTCTTGTCTCGCCAGTTCTAAACCCAAGCGCGCTCGAACCGCGCCCCCAACCCGGTCAGCAGCTCATATTGCGACAAGCCGCTGCGCGCTGCCGTCGATGGCGGATCATAGTCGAGCGTGAGCCAGTCGCCTTCTTCGACAGCGCCGGCGTCGCTGACATCGAAGGCGGTCAGGTCCATCGACACGCGGCCGATCAGCGGCAGCGCGCAGCCCTGCCATGTCGCGCCGCCCGACCCCGCGTGACAGCGCAGATAGCCGTCGGCATAGCCCATGTTCGCGATGGCGACCCGGGCGTCGCGTGGCGCGGTCCAGGTCGCGCCATAGCCGACCGTTTCGCCCTGCCGCACCTCGCGCACCTGCAGGATGCGCGCCTCGGGAAAGGCGACTTGCCGGATATGGCCCGCGGCCTCGCGGCGCGGAATGCCGCCATAGAGTGCGATTCCGGGGCGGGTCAGATCGAACGCATAATCGGCGCCGAGGCAGATGCCGGCGCTGTTCGCGAGGCTGTAGCGCCGGGCAGGGACTGCCTGCCGAACCTCGCGGAACACCGCGAGTTGCCGCGCATTTTGCGCGCTGTCCTCGTCAGCCGAAGCGAGATGGCTGAGCAGCGTTTCGATACTCAGCCCGTCGAGCGCGCCGCCGGCCGTCTCTTCGACGCGAAGGCCGAGGCGGTTCATCCCGGTATCGATCATCACGTCGCACGGACGCCCCTCGCCCGCCTCGCGCCAGCGCGCGACCTGCTCCAGACTGCCGAGCACGGGGCGCGCGGGAAGCGTACGCGCGGCGATCATGTCGCGCGCGCCGGCGCCGTGGAAGACCGAAAGCGATACGCCTTCCGGCAAGGGCGTCAGCGCCGCGGCCTCGGCCCAGGTCGCGACGAAGAAATCGCGGCATCCGGCGGCGGCAAGATGCCGCATCACCTCGCGCGCGCCGAGGCCATAGGCGTCGGCCTTGATCGCAGCACCGCACGCCGCACTGCGGCTTTGCGCGGCGAGCCAGCGCCAGTTGGCGACGAGAGCCCCCGAAGACAGGCGGAGGCGAAGCGGCGAGGGAACGGCGATCATCCCTTCGCCCCTATACGGCTTGGCTGCCTCCGCCAATGGGGCGATCAGGCGGCAGGCTTGTCCCATTGCCCCTCGACCGGGTCCTTCAGCATGAAGGCGGTGACGAGGAAAGCGACGAGGACGACCCCCCAGGTATACCAGAGCCCGGCATAGGCGTTGCCGGTCTTCGCGACGATGAAGCTCGCGATCAGCGGCAGGAAGCCGCCGAAATAGCCGGTGCCGAGATGATAGGGGATCGACAGCGACGAATAGCGGACATGCGGCGGAAACATCTCCGAAAGCAGCGCCGCGACGGGGCCATAGGTGAAGCCCGACAGCGCGCTGAGCCCGAGAAGCGCGAGGAAGATCACGGCGATGCCGCCGGCGTTCGGCACCTGCTTCGCGAAATCATAGCCCATCGCCTCCAGCGCGGGTTGGAGCAGTTCGGGCTCCTCGCTCGCGACCTCGCGGTTTCCGATGCGGATGGTGACGCTGTCGAAACCGCTGTCGGTCTGGGCGACCGTATAGGGCACGCCGAGCTTCGTCAGTTCGCCGAGCGTGCGGCCGCATGCCGTCGCCTGTTTCTGCGCGAACGGATCGAAGCTGCATTGCGAACCCGTCACGGTCACCGGCGCCCGCGCAGCGGCGGCCGACAGCGCGGGGTTGCCGACGCTGCCCATCCACCAGAAGAACGGGAAGAGCAGCAGCAGCGTCGCGCCATAGCCCCAGACGATCGGCTTCTTGCGGCCGACGCGGTCGGAGAGTTTCCCGGCCCAGATGAAGAAGCCCATGCCGAGCGCGGCGGCGAGGCCGACGATGATCTCGGCGGCGGTGTCCTCGACCTTCATCGGCCCTTTCAGGAACGACAGGCCCGAGAACATCGCGGTGTACCAGATGACCGTCAGGCCCGCGGCGATGCCGAACAGCGCGATGAAGATGCGGCGCGGATTGCCCGGATAGGTGAAGCTCTCCTTGAGCGGGTTCCGGGCCAGCTCGCCCTCGCGCTTCATCGCCTGGAACACCGGGCTTTCAGAGAGTTTGAGCCGCATCCAGAGCGAAATGGCGAGCAGGATCAGCGAGAGCAGGAAGGGCACGCGCCAGCCCCAGCTTTCCCACAGCGCATCGGACATCAGCGCCTTGCAGCCGAGCACGACGATCAGGCTCAAGACGAAGCCGCCGACGACGCTCGCCTGGATGAAGCTGGTATAGAAACCGCGCTTTCCGGGCGGTGAATGTTCGGCGACATAGATCGCCGCCCCGCCATATTCGCCGCCGAGCGCGAGCCCCTGAAGGATGCGGAGCAGGATGACGATGATCGGCGCGGCGATGCCGATCGTCGCCGCCGACGGGATCATGCCGACCCCGGCGGTCGCGATGCCCATCAGCGTGACGGTGACGAGGAAGGTATATTTGCGCCCGAGCCGGTCGCCGAGGAAGCCGAAGAGCACCGCGCCCAGCGGGCGGAAGCCGAAACCGACCGCGAAACCCGCCCAGACGAGCAATATTTCGAGCGTCGCATTGTCGCTGGGGAAGAAAGCCTTGCCGATGATCGCCGCAAGCGTGCCGTAGATGAAGAAATCATACCATTCGAAGATCGTTCCCGCCGACGATGCGGCGATGACCATGCGGATATCTTTCGCGGTCGGCTGATAGCCCGCGCCATGGTCGGCGACGGCGGCTGCGTCGGTCATATGCTCTCCCCTGCCCCTGAACGGGCTTTGCGCCATCTCTAGCGGGCGCCGGACGGTGCGCAAGCCTTCTTGGCGTAGCGTCATTCCGGTGGCAGACTGGCCCCATGCAGTTCATCGACCTTTCGATCCCGATCACCAACGACGTCATATCCGACCCGCCGGTGATGCGGCCCAGCATCACCTATATGACCCACGAGAATACGTGGGAGCAGATCGCGATGTTCTTTCCGGGGCTGACGCGCGAGGATTTGCCCGACGGCGAAGGTTGGGCGGTCGAGATGCTGTCGCTGAGCACCCACAACGGCACGCATATGGATGCGCCCTGGCATTATCACTCGACGACCGACAGCGGCGCCGCGCCCGCCCCGTCGATCGACGAGGCGCCGCTCGACCTTTTCTTCCGCCCCGGCGTGAAGCTCGACTTTTCGGATCGCCCGCACGGCCATGTCGTCGGCGGCGCCGAGGTCGAGGCCGAACTGGCGCGGATCGGGCACGATCTCCAGCCGCTCGACATCGTGCTCGTCCAGTCGGGCGCGATCTACGGCACCGACAATTTCACCGATCAGGGCTGCGGCATGGGCGCCGAGGCGACGCTTTATCTGACGACACGCGGCGTGCAGGTCGTCGGCACCGACGCGTGGAGCTGGGACGCGCCGTTCAGCCACACCGCGCGGCGCTGGGCCGAAACGCGCGATCCGTCGATCATCTGGGAAGGGCACAAGGCGGGGCGGATCAAGCCCTATTACCAGATCGAGAAGCTGACCAACCTCGCGGCGATCCCGGCGACGGGCTTCACCTTCAGCTGCTTTCCGGTGAAGATCGAGCGCGCGAGCGCGGGGTGGATCCGGGCGGTGGCGCTGGTGGAGGATTGAGGGGCGCCGGCGGGCACGGAAGGTTTCGACCGGGAGCGGACCTATGTTTCATCGTCACCCCGGACTTGATCCGGGGTCCATTCACGCAGCGTGGAAAGAATGGATCCCGGATCAAGTCCGGGATGACGAGGGGCTGAAACCGACCGAAACCAGCCGTCGCCCACCTTTTACTTCGTCATCCCCGCGAAAGCGGGGACCCAGAGCATGCGTAGGCTGACCCCAGACTGGGTTCCCGCTTTCGCGGGAATGACGAACGATTGGGTTTGTCCGCTTCCCACCCCGAAGCGGCCACCCACGATCCGCTAGAACAATCGTGAACCGTTCGGCACTTTCCGGTCAGGCGCGAACAGGATCACGGCGCCTTCCGCGTCGGCGAAGCCCAGCGTCAGCACCTCGGACATGAATTTGCCGATCTGGCGTGGCGGAAAATTGACCACCGCGGCGACCTGCCGCCCCGGCAGGTCCTCGATCGCATAACGGTCGAAGATTTGCGCGCTGCTCTTCTTCACCCCGATCGCGGGGCCGAAGTCGATCTTCAGCTTGAACGCGGGCTTGCGGGCTTCGGGAAAGGGCTCCGCTTCGACAATCGTGCCGATGCGGATGTCGACGCGCAGGAAGTCGTCGAAGGCGATTTCGGATGCGGCGACTGCGTCGGCATCGTGATTTACGTGCATTTCAAATCTCCGTCATTCCCGCGCACGCGGGAATCCAGCTTCATCGCTGCCTTAGCTGGATTTCCGCCTGCGCGGGAATGACGAAAATGGGCTATTCCATCTCCAAAATCACCGCATCGACCGCAAGGCTGTCGCCCTGCGCGGCGTTCACCGTCTTCACCACGCCGGCTTTCTCGGCGCGCAGGATATTCTCCATCTTCATCGCCTCGACCGTCGCGAGCGGCTGCCCCGCCTCGACGCTGTCGCCCTCGCCGACATGCAGCGCGACGAGCAGGCCCGGCATCGGACAGATGAGGAATTTCGAGAGGTCGGGCGGGATCTTCTCGATCATGTGCGAGGCGAGCGGCGCGACGTGCCACGGCAGCACGCGCACATCATGGATCGCCCCGCGCGTCGTCATGCGCCAGCCGGTGCGGGTTTTGGCAACCTTCACCGCCAACTCGCTGTCGTCGATCTCGGCCACCACCAGCCGATCGCCGGGCGTATATTCGAGCGCGATGCCGATCTTCTCGCCATCGACCTTGATATGCTTGTGGCCCAGCTTGACCTTGTGGCTCGCGCCGCCGATCGTCACCTGCCATTTGGCGGGCGGGTCGAGCCGGTCGCCGAGCTGACCATCGGTGCGCCGCGCGCGGTCGGCCTCGGCGCTCGCCATGAAGCCCGCGATGGCCGCGAGCGCGCGCGTCACCGTCTCGTCGGCCGGCGCGCCGTGGAAGCCCTCGGGATATTCCTCGGCGATGAAGCCGGTGGTCAGCTCGCCCGAGCGGAAGCGCGGATGCTGCATGATGGCCGAGACGAAATCGATATTGTGGCCGAGCCCTTCGAGTTCGAAGCGGTCGAGCGCCGCGACCTGCAGGTCGGCCGCGGCGTCGCGCGTCGGCCCCCAGGTGATCAGCTTGGCGATCATCGGGTCGTAGAAGATCGACACCTCGCCGCCCTCCTCGACCCCGGCATCGACGCGCACGCCGTCGACGCCGCGTTCGTCGCCTTCCCAAGCGGGAACGGGGGTGCGGTACCGCACGAGCCGTCCGGTCGAGGGCAGGAAGCCGCGATAGGGGTCCTCGGCATAGACGCGGTTCTCGATCGCCCAGCCGTCGATCTTGATGTCATCCTGCGTCATTTCGAGCTTCTCGCCCGCCGCGACGCGGATCATCTGCTCGACGAGGTCGAGGCCGGTGACGGCTTCGGTAACCGGATGCTCGACCTGCAGGCGCGTGTTGACCTCCAAAAAGTAGAACTCGTCGCGCGCGCCATTTCGAGAAAATAGAAGCTCTCGCCCGTCGGGTCGGCGCCCGACACGATCAGCTCGACCGTGCCCGCGCTGTAATAGCCGACCGCCTTCGCCAGCGCGACACACTGCTCGCCCATCGCCTTGCGCATTTCGGGCGAGACGAACGGCGACGGCGCTTCCTCGACCACCTTCTGGTGGCGGCGCTGGATCGAGCATTCGCGTTCGTTGAGGTAGAGCGTGTTGCCGTGCTGGTCGCCGAGGATCTGGATCTCGATGTGGCGCGGGTTGAGAATGAATTTCTCGATGAACACGCGGTCGTCGCCGAAGCTGTTGAGCCCCTCGCGCTTGACGCTCTCGAACCCCTCGCGGACGTCCTTCTCGTCATAGGCGAGGCGCATGCCCTTGCCGCCGCCGCCGGCGCTGGCCTTCATCATCACCGGATAGCCGATCTCGTTCGAAATCTCGACCGCATGCTCGGTGTCGCGGATTTCGCCGACGAAGCCGGGGACGACGTTGACGCCCGCTTCCTTCGCGAGCTTTTTCGACTCGATCTTGTCGCCCATCGCGGCGATCGCATTCACCGGCGGGCCGATGAAGGCGATATTTTCCTTGGCGAGCGCTTCGGCGAAGCTGGTGCGTTCGGACAAAAAGCCATAGCCCGGATGCACCGCCTCGGCCCCCGTCGCCTTGCACGCTTCGATGATCCTGTCAGCGATCAGATAGGATTCGGACGCCGGCGACGGCCCGATATGCACCGCCTCGTCGGCCATCCGCACGAACGGCGCGCGCGCGTCGGCGTCCGAATAGACGGCGACGGTCGCGATGCCCATGCGCCGCGCGGTCTTGATGACGCGGCAGGCGATTTCGCCGCGGTTGGCGATCAGGATTTTCTTGAACATTAGCGATCTTTCTTTTCGAGCTGCCACCGACCGGTTAGGCGATATGTCCCTGCCTCTAGCTTTTTCAGGCTAAAACCTTCGAACGAGCCAGAAGCAGACACTTCCACTCCGCAGTCAGGAAGCTCCTCGGGCAAAGCATCCGAGTCCCATCGGACCTGGTAAGTCTTTTTACGAGAGCCCTTTAACGTGCGACTGGCCTCGATGTGGCCTTCGCCGCGCTCCCGGGAATCGATGACGAAAGTGCCCTCGGCAATCACATCGCTGTGCTTCCGATCCTGTTCCGGGGAGGAGGGGATGCAGGCCATCGCGTCCGATGCGATCAAAAAGGCGGCGCTAACGATCGCAAGCGCACATACTCGGTTGCTCACCCTGGTACCCCCATCCGCATCGCCTTTTTGACAAACATATCAATACTCCGCGATAAGCTCTTGGAGTTGCTTGGTACGCGCTTCCGTCAACTGGGTCTGGCACCCGCTGATGACCATCGGCTCGGCCGACCCGCCGCGCATCGTGTAGCCTTCGCTGGCGCAATGCTGGTCGCGATAGGTCAGCCACGCGCGCTGCGCGGCGAGGAGCGTATCGAAATAGCCGGGGCGGTTGTCCTGCGAGCGGTCGAAATCGGCGTCGATTTCCTTCATGCGCGCGGCCGTCACCTTCCACTGCGCGTTCATCGCAGCGTCGGCGCGTTCATATTCCTTGTAGGCGCAGGCGTTGAGTTCGAACTGCGCCATCGCATTGTCGCAATCGATCTCGGGATCCTGCGCGGCCGCCGCCAGCGCCAAAAGGGTTGCAAGGATCATTCCGCCGCCTCCGTCTGCGCACGCATCGGTTCTTCGCTGACCATCGGCACGATCCCCAGCTTCGCGAACAGCGCGGCGTCGGCATTGTCGCCCGCGTTCGCAGTCGTCAGCAGCTTGTCGCCGGTGAAAATGCTGTTCGCGCCCGCCATGAAGCAGAGCGCCTGCGTCGCTTCCGACATGCTCTCGCGGCCCGCCGACAGGCGGACCATCGATTTCGGCATGGTGATGCGGGCGACCGCGATGGTGCGGACGAACTCGATGTCGTCGATCTTCGCGAGCGGCGTGTCGGCGAGCATGTCGCCGAGCACGGTGCCCTTCACCGGCACCAGCGCATTGACCGGCACGCTTTCGGGATGGCGTTCGAGCGTCGCGAGGGCGTGGATGAAGCCGACGCGATCAGCGCGCGTCTCGCCCAGCCCGACGATCCCGCCCGAGCAGACGTTGATCCCGGCGTTCCGCACTTCCTCGAGCGTGTCGAGCCGGTCCTGAAAGGTCCGCGTCGAGATGATGTTCGCGTAATTCTCCGGGCTCGTGTCGATATTGTGGTTGTAATAGTCGAGCCCTGCGACCGCGAGCGTCTGCGCCTGCTCCTTCGTGAGCATCCCCAGCGTCATGCAGGTTTCCATGCCCATCTGGCGCACGCCCTCGATCATCTCGACGATCGCCGGCATGTCACGGTCCTTGGGGTTGCGCCACGCCGCGCCCATGCAGAAACGCTTCGAGCCCGCGTCCTTCGCCTGCGCCGCGGCCTGCAACACCGCACGCACGTCCATCAGCTTCGTGGCCTTGAGGCCGCTGTCGGCGCTCTTCGACTGCGAGCAATAGCCGCAATCCTCGACGCATCCGCCGGTCTTGATCGAAAGCAAGGTGCAAAGCTGCACCTCACCCCGTGCATGATGGCGCCGGTGAACGCCCTGCGCCTCCCACATCAGTTCGTCGAACGGCAGGTCGAACAGTTCGGCGATTTCTTCGCGCGTCCAGTCGTTGCGGGTCTCGCTCATGCGATGCTCTCCAATGCTTGCGCCAGGTCGGCGATGATGTCGTCGATATGTTCGATGCCCACCGACACGCGCACGACGTCGGGGCCGGCGCCGGCCTCGACCAGTTCGGCTTCCGAAAGCTGGCTGTGCGTGGTCGATGCGGGGTGGATGATCAGCGAGCGCGTGTCGCCGAGGTTGGCGAGGTGGCTGAACAGCTTGACCGACGAAACGAGCCGGACCCCCGCGTCGTAACCGCCCTTCAGCCCGAAGGTGAACACCGCGCCGCCCTTGCCGCCCAGATATGTCTGCGCGAGCCCGTGATAGGGGCTGTCGTCGAGTCCCGCATAGGATACCCAGCTTACCGCCGGATGCGCCTGCAGCCATTTGGCGAGCGCCAGCGCATTGCCGCAATGCCGCTCCATACGCAGCGCCAGCGTCTCCATGCCCGTGAGCGCGAGGAAGGCGTTCATCGGCGCGAGCGCCGGGCCGAGATCGCGCAGGCCGAGCGTGCGCGCCGCCAGGATGAAGGCCAGCGGCCCGAACGCCTCGGTAAAGGTCAGCCCATGATAAGAGGCATTGGGTTCGCTGAGCGTCGGATATTTGCCGCCCTTCGTCCAATCGAAGCTGCCCGCATCGACGATCACCCCGCCGATCGCATTGCCGTGGCCGTTCAGGAATTTGGTGGTCGAGTGGACGACGATGTCGGCGCCATGCTCGATCGGACGGCAGAGGATCGGTGTCGCCATCGTGTTGTCGACGATCAGCGGCACGCCCGCGTCATGCGCAATCTTCGCGATCGCCTCGATGTCCTGTACGACCCCGCCCGGATTGGCGAGGCTTTCGATGAAGACGGCGCGGGTGTTTTCATTGATCGCCGCCTCGACATTCGCCGGATCGTCGGCATCGACGAAATGCGTCGTCCACGCCATCTTGCGAAAGCTCTGCCCGAGCTGGTTGAGCGAGCCGCCGTAGAGCTTTTTCGCTGCGACGATCTCGCACCCTGGCTCCATCAGCGTGTGAAAAGCGAGGAATTGCGCGGCGTGACCCGACGCCACCGCCAGCGCCGCCTGCCCGCCCTCAAGCGCCGCGATCTTGCCTTCGAGCGCACCGTTCGTCGGGTTCATGATCCGGGTGTAGATGTTCCCGAATTCCTGCAGGTTGAACAGGCGTGCGGCATGATCGACATCGTCGAACACATAGGAGGAGGTCTGATAGATCGGCGTGATCCGCGCCTTGGTCGTCGGATCGGGCGCGGTGCCGGCGTGAACGCTCAGCGTCTCGGGTTTCATATCAGTCATGCGGCATCCTCCAGCGGCGGCATATTGTGGCCGAGCAGGCGCAGCACGTCGGCGGCGCATTCGACCACGTTGGAGCCGGGGCCATAGATGCCCTGCACCCCGGCGTCGCGCAGATATTGATAATCTTGCGGCGGGATCACCCCGCCCGCGATCACCTTGATGTCGCCGCGCCCCGCCTCTTTCAGCTTGCCGATCAGTTCGGGGATCAAGGTCTTGTGGCCGGCGGCGAGGCTCGACGCGCCGACGACGTCGACGCCGCTGTCGAGCGCAAGCACCACCGTCTCCTCGGGCGTCTGGAACAGCGGACCCGACACGACGTCGAAGCCCATATCGCCGAACGCCGACGCGATGACGTTGGCGCCGCGGTCGTGCCCGTCCTGTCCCATCTTGGCGACGAGCAATTTGGGTTTGCGGCCCATGCGGCGCTCGACCGCCGCGACGCCGTCGAGCACCTGCTGCCAGCGGCTGTCGCCCTCATAGGGCGCGGCATAGACGCCCTTAACCGGGGTCGGCTGCGTTCCGTAACGCTGGAAGCTTTCCTCCATCGCCGACGAAATCTCTCCGAGCGTCGCGCGGGCGCGGGCGGCTTCGACGGCATGGGCGAGCAAATTGGTTTCGATCGACTGCGGCGCCGCGGCCGCCTTGCGCAGCGCATCGAGCGCCGACTGGCACGCCGCCTCGTCGCGGTTCGCCTTCACCTTGTTGATCCGCGCGACCTGCGCCTCGCGCACCTTCGTGTTGTCGACCTCGAGCGTTTCGAGCAGATCCTCGTCCTGCAGGCGATATTTGTTCACCCCGACGATCACATCGTCGCCGCGATCGACGCGCGCCTGCCGCGCCGCCGCCGCCGTCTCGATCATCGCCTTGGGCCAGCCCGCCGCGACGGCCTTCGCCATGCCGCCTTCCTTCTCGACGCGCTCGATGATCTCCCACGCCTTGTCGACCAGCTCCTGCGTCAGCGCCTCGACATAATAGGAGCCGCCGAGCGGATCGACGACCTTGGTCATCCCCGTCTCTTCCTGGATGACGATCTGCGTGTTGCGCGCGATGCGCGCCGAGAAATCGGTGGGCAGCGCGATCGCCTCGTCGAGCGCGTTTGTATGGAGGCTCTGCGTCCCGCCGAGCATCGCCGCCATCGCCTCGATCGTCGTGCGCATGACATTGTTGTAGGGATCCTGCTCGGTCAGCGAGACGCCCGACGTCTGGCAGTGGGTCCGCAGCATCTTGCTGCGTTCGTCCTTCGCGCCGAGGTTGGTCATCACGCGGTGCCACAGCACGCGCGCCGCGCGCAGCTTGGCGATCTCCATGAAGAAATTCATGCCGATCGCGAAGAAGAAGGACAGGCGCCCGGCGAACTTGTCGATGTCGAGCCCGCTGGCGACGCCATAGCGCACATATTCGGCGCCATCGGCGATGGTGAAGGCGAGCTCCTGCACCTGCGTCGCGCCGGCTTCCTGCATATGATAGCCGCTGATCGAGATGCTGTTAAACTTGGGCATCTCGCGGCTGGTGTAGCCGAAGATGTCCGAGATGATCCGCATCGAGGGTTCGGGCGGGTAGATATAGGTGTTGCGGACCATGAACTCCTTGAGGATGTCGTTCTGGATGGTCCCGTCGAGCAATTTGCGCTCGACCCCCTGCTCCTCGCCCGCGACGATGAAGAAGGCGAGGATCGGGATCACCGCACCGTTCATCGTCATCGAAACCGACATCTGGTCGAGCGGGATGCCATCGAAGAGGATCTTCATATCCTCGACGCTGTCGATCGCGACGCCCGCCTTGCCGACGTCGCCGACGACGCGCGGATGGTCGCTGTCATAGCCGCGGTGCGTCGCGAGGTCGAAGGCGACGCTGAGGCCCTTCTGCCCCGCCGCGAGATTGCGGCGATAAAAGGCGTTCGATTCCTCGGCGGTCGAAAAGCCCGCATATTGCCGGATCGTCCACGGCCGCCCCGCATACATCGACGCGCGCACCCCGCGCGTGAAGGGCGCGAAGCCTGGCAGGCCGGGGTCGGCGGTCACGTCCTCGGCCGTGTAGAGCGGCTTGACGTCGATCCCCTCGGGCGTGTGCCAGGTGAGGTCCTTGCCCTTCACTTCCTTCTCGGCGGCGGCGGCCCATTGGTCGAGGGTCGGTTTGTCGGTCATAATCTAGTCCCCAGCCCTCTCTCCTTCAGGGGAGAGGATACGAAGGCTTGGCAACTTGTTGCCTAGCCGGAGTTGGAGAGGGGCCTCCCCCTCTCCGCTGCGACTAGGGCCTGCTACGCAGACCCAAGTCTCGCGCCTCTCCCCTTCAGGGGAGAGGGCTGATAAGTCAGTGCGCCCCCTTCGGCGTCTCCATGATCTCGGTCAGCACCCCGCCCATGTCGCGCGGATGGACGAAGAAGATCAGCGTCCCATGCGCCCCGATCCTTGGGCTCCCGAGCACGCGCTTGCCCATCGCCTCGAACTCCGCCTTGGCGGCGTGGATGTCGGGCACCTCGTAGCACATATGATGCTGGCCGCCCGCCGGGTTCTTCTCGAGGAAGCCCGCGATCGAGGTGTTGCCGGGCAGCGGCTCGACCAACTCGATCTGCGTGCCATTGAGCGCACCATCGGCGCCCGGCGTATCGACGAAGCACACCTTCACGCCCTGCTCTGGCAGGTCGAACGGCTCGTGAATCTTCGTGGCGCCCATCACGTCGCGGTAAAAGACGATGCTGTCGGCGATCGACGGCGTCGCGACGCCGATATGGTTGAGGCGGCCCAGTTTCATCATCTTCTCCTCAGCAACCCGGAACCTGGTCCTTGCCGACCAGCGCATATTTGCCGTCCTTCAGCACATATTGCTGCTTGAACGACCGCGTGCCGGTGTAGGCGACGGTAAAGCTCTTGTCGGGAACGGCAGCGACGATCTGCCCGTCATAGGTCTGTACGGTCTGACCGATCCCGGCGCCCGAACTCATCGAATCGGTGAAGCCGCCGCGATCGACGGGGCCATCAGGGGTCAGTTCGGTGACGACCGCCGAGCCGATCGCGCAGCCCTGCCACACGCCGCCGCCTTGGGTGACCAGATAGGGATTGCGGCCAAGCAGGCTGGTGAAGACCCAGCTCGTCGCGCCATTCCCCACGGTGCCGACCGCGCCGACGTCGATCCATTCGCCCTGCTTCACCCAGCCCGTCGGGCTCGATTTCAGATAGTGGATCGCGTTGAGGCCGCCCTCGCTATGTCCCGCCTCGTCGAGCCCGCCGACGCTCAGCAGCACGCCGGTATTATCTTCGAGCAGATGGATCGCAACGGGACGGAAATGATAGGTGCGATCGTCGATCACCCGCTCGGCCTCCGCCTTGGCGCCTTTCGGAAGCGCGAAGGCGGCGCGGAACGCGGCGTCGATCGTCGTGTCCTCGTCATCGCCGAGCACGACCGGAAACGCTTCCTTGGGCGCGCCGACCGGCGTGTCGGGATCGAACGCCGATGCGGCGGGCGCGGCCAGCAGGGCCGGAGCCATCAGAAGAGCGAGAAAGGCGTTACGCATTTTCAAACCTCATTGGAAAATCAAGACCATCGCGGCAGCCTAGCCGCTTGCTGCTCTTGCCTCCAGCCCGGCGCATCGGATGTGCCGGTCGTCACAATCGAACCTCACCGCCTTCGTCACCCCGGACTTGATCCGAGGTCCATTCTTGCGGCGCCGGAGAAATGGACCTCGGATCAAGTCCGGGGTGACGACAGAAATTACAGCGGAATATTGTCGTGCTTCTTCCACGGATTCTCCAACTGCTTGTTGCGCAGCTTCCTGAGCCCCAGCGCGATCCGCCGCCGCGTCGAGTGCGGGTAGATCACCTCGTCGATATACCCCCGCTGCGCCGCGACGAACGGGTTCGCAAAACGGTCCTCATATTCCTTCGTCCGCTGCGCGATCTTTTCGGGATCGCCGATGTCGGCGCGGAAGATGATCTCGACCGCGCCCTTGGCGCCCATCACCGCGATCTCGGCGGTCGGCCAGGCATAGTTGAGGTCGCCGCGCAGATGCTTCGACGCCATCACGTCGTATGCGCCGCCATAGGCCTTGCGCGTGATCACCGTGATCTTGGGCACCGTCGCCTCGGCATAGGCGAACAGCAGCTTCGCGCCATGCTTGATGATGCCGTTATATTCCTGCGCGGTGCCGGGCAGGAAGCCGGGAACGTCGACGAAGGTGACGATCGGAATCTCGAACGCGTCGCAGAAGCGGACGAAGCGCGCCGCCTTCTTCGACGAATTGATGTCGAGCACCCCCGCGAGCACCATCGGCTGGTTCGCGACGATGCCGATGGTGCGACCCTCGATGCGCCCGAAACCGCAGATGATGTTGCCCGCGTGCGCCGGCTGCACCTCGAAGAAATCGCCTTCGTCGACCGTCTTGCGGATCAGCTCGTGCATGTCATAGGGCTGGTTCGCATTGGGCGGGATCAGCGTATCGAGGCTTTCCTCGGCGCGGTCATAGGGGTCGCTCGTCGGGCGCACGGGAACGCCGCTGCGGTTGTTCTCGGGCAGATAGTCGAAGAAGTCGCGCGCCGCGAGCAGTGCCTCGATGTCGTTCTCGAACGCCAGATCGGCGACCGAGCTTTTGGTCGTGTGGGTGATCGCGCCGCCGAGTTCCTCCTGCGTCACGACCTCGTTGGTGACGGTCTTGACGACGTCGGGGCCGGTGACGAACATGTAGCTCGAATCCTTCACCATGAAGATGAAGTCGGTCATCGCCGGGCTGTACACCGCACCGCCCGCGCACGGGCCCATGATCAGGCTGATCTGCGGCACCACGCCCGAGGCGAGCACATTCTTCTGGAACACGTCGGCATAGCCGCCGAGCGACGCGACGCCCTCCTGAATGCGCGCGCCGCCGCTGTCGTTGAGGCCGATTACCGGCGCGCCGACAAGCATCGCCTTTTCCATGACCTTGCAGATCTTCTCTGCATGGCGTTTCGACAGCGAGCCGCCGAAGACGGTGAAATCCTGGCTGAAGACATAGACGAGGCGGCCGTTGATCGTGCCCGATCCGGTGACGACGCCGTCGCCCGGGATCTTCTGGTCCTGCATGCCGAAATCGACGCAATCATGCTCGACATAGGTATCGAGTTCCTCGAACGATCCTTCGTCGAGCAGCACGTCGAGCCGCTCGCGCGCGGTGAGCTTGCCCTTCGCATGCTGCGCATCGATGCGCTTCTGCCCGCCCCCCAGCACGGCGGCGGCGCGGCGGCGTTCCATTTCGGCGATATTGGCGGACATGCGGCTCTCCGGTTGATCTGGAAGATGCCGTCTGCCTTCGTCGGCGCTGCGATGCAAATGCGAAATTGCAAAGTTGCAAAGTGATAGTTTGCAAACTATCGCTTCTCTCCCCTTGCGGGAGAGAAAGACTTGGCTTGGCGACTTGTCGCCTCAGCAAGTCTTGAGAGGGGGCTTCCCCTCTCCAACTCCGGCTAGGCGGCTTTGCCGCCAAGCCTCCATATCCTCTCCCGCAAGGGGAGAGGAGAAGCTTTGTGACCCGCCAACGCATCTTCGCCGGCAGCCGCCTGCGCCAACTCCGTACCGAGCGCGGTCTCAAGCAGGCCGAGTTCGCCGCAACCCTCGGCATTTCGACCTCCTACCTCAGCCAGATCGAGCATGACGACCGCCCGCTGACGCCCGCGCTGCTCGACCGGCTGCAAAAGCTGTTTCCGCTCGAATGGGAGGAGGTCGCCGCCGGCGCGGGCGATCGCCGCGCGGGCGCGCTGCGCGAGGCGGCCGCCGATCCGCTCTTCGCTGCCGCTCCGCTCGCGCCTGAGCAGCTCGAACGCGCCGCGCTCCAGCAACCGCAACTCGCCGACCAGTTCGTCGCGCTCCACGCGGCCTATCGCCGGGCGGGACAGCGGCTCCAGATCATCGACGAGGCGCTGACCGGCGGCACGGCGGAGGGCAGCCGGCTGCCATGGGAAGAGGTGCGCGACTGGTTCCACGACGCGGGCAATTATGTCGACCGGCTGGACCGCGCCGCCGAGATGCTGGCAGGGCAATTGCGCGGAAAGGCCCCCTCGCCTGCGATCGAGGCCATCGAACGGCGATTGCGCGACGCGCTCGGCATTTCGATCGTCTACAGCCAGACGCAGGCGCTGCGCGATTTCGACGCGACGATGCGCCACCTCGTCATCGATCCGTCGCAGCCCGCCGAAAGCCGGCGCTTCCAGCTTGCGCACCAGCTCGCCGCGCTGGCCTTGGCGGATGAAATCGCGGCCGTGGTCGAAGCCTCGCCGCTGCGCACCGCCGCCGCCCGCCAGTTGCTTCACGTCGGCCTCGCCAACTATGCGGCGGGCGCGGTGCTGATGCCTTATGCGCCCTTCCGCGCCAGCGCGCGCGCGGTGCGGCACGACATCGACCGGCTGCGCCTTCAATATGGGGTAAGCTTCGAGCAGGCGTGTCATCGCCTTTCGACGCTCCAGCGTCCCGGCGCGCGCGGTATCCCCATGTTCTTCTGCCGCGTCGACATGGCGGGCAATATCACCAAGCGGCATTCGGCGACGCGGCTGCAATTCGCGCGCTTCGGCGGCGCCTGCCCGCTGTGGATCGTCCACGAGGCGGCGGCGATTCCCGACCGCATCCTGTTCCAGCTTGCCGAGACGCCCGATGGCCTGCGCTATGTCTCGATGGCGAAGGGGCTGGTGAAACCGTCGGGAAGCTATGCGCGGTCCCCGCGCCGCTACGCCGTCGCGCTGGGGTGCGAGGCGCAATATGCCGCCGATTTCGTCTATGCCGACGGTGTGGACGTCGCCGCGCCGCGAGCCGCGACGCGCATCGGTTCCTCGTGCCGCATCTGCCCGCGCGACGATTGCGACCAGCGCGCCTTCCCGCCGAGCGACCGGCCCATCCTTGTCGATCCCGACCGGCGCGGCGTGGTGCCATACCGGATTGGGTAATAGATAGATGGCCGTCGCCCCCGCGAAGGCGGGGGCCGCTGTCGGCCTTGCCCGACGATGAAAGCGTAAACTTCCGGCGGCCCCCGCCTTCGCGGGGGCGACGGGCCCGCTACTTCAGCAGCACCAGTTCCTCGGCCATGCTGGGATGCAGCGCGACCGTCGCGTCGAAATCGGCCTTGGTGAGCCCCGCCTTCACCGCGACCGCCGCCGCCTGCAGGATTTCGGGCGCGTCGGGGCCGATCATGTGCAGGCCGACGACCTGGTCGGTCGCGGCGTTGACGATCATCTTGTAAAGCGCACGCTCGTTGCGCCCCGCGAGCACATTCTTCATCGCGCGAAAATCGCTGGTGTAGACGCGGATCGAGCCGAGCTTGTTGCGCGCCTCGGCCTCGGTCATGCCGACGGCGCCGATCGGCGGGTGACTGAACACCGCGCTCGGGACGTTGCTATAATCCACCACGGTCGGCTTTTCGCCGTAGAAGCTGTCGGCGAAGGCCTGCCCTTCGCGGATCGCGACAGGCGTGAGCTGGATACGATCGGTGACGTCGCCGACCGCAAAGATGCTCGGCACCGACGACTGGTTTTTCTCGTCGACCTTGACCGCGCCCTTGTCGTCGAGTTCGACCCCGGCCTCTTCGAGCCCTAGGCCCTTGGTGTTCGGAGTGCGCCCGGTCGCCATTAGCACGGCGTCGGCCTCGATCGGATCGCAGCCCTCGAGATGGACGATGAGCGTCCCGTCGTCCTTCTTGTCGATCGACTGGAAAGGCGCGTTGAACTTGAAATCGATGCCCTTGGTCATCGAAATCTGGAGCAGCCGGTCGCGGATCTGTTCGTCATAGCCGCGCAGGATGGCGTCGCCGCGATTGTCGATCGTCACCTTGCTGCCGAATTCGTTGAAGATGCCCGCGAATTCGTTGGCGATATAACCGCCACCCGCGATGATGATCCGCTTCGGCAGCGCATCCAAGTGAAAGACCTCGTTCGAGGTGATCGCATGTTCGCTGCCCGGAAACTCGGGAACGTGCGGCCAGCCGCCGGTGGCGATCAGGATGCGTTCGGCGGTGACTTCGGTCCCGTCGGCGAGGCGCACTTTCTGCGGACCGGCTACGGTCGCGCGCGTCTTGAGCACCGTGACCTTGTGGTTGTCGAGCGTCTGACCATAGAGGCTCTCGAGCCGGTCGACCTCGGCGAGCACATTGTCGCGGAGCACCGGCCAGTCGAACTTGCAGTCGGGTACGTCCCAGCCGAACTTGCGCGCGTCGTGGATGTCCTCGGCGAAATGGGCGCCGTAGACGAGCAGTTTCTTGGGCACGCAGCCGCGGATGACGCAGGTGCCCCCGACCCGATATTCCTCCGCCACCGCGACGCGCGCGCCGTGCGAGGCGGCGATGCGCGAGGCGCGAACGCCGCCCGAACCGGCGCCGATGACGAAGAGATCATAGTCGAAATCGCTCATGAGAAGTCCCTGCTGGTTAACTATGCCTATGTGGGTGGGCGGCACCGCCTTGCCAACCGAATTTTGCGGTCACTATCATCGCGTTCGTCATTGCGAGCGTAGCGAAGCAATCCAGAGCGGTTTGCGCCACTCTGGATTGCCGCGTCGCCTTCGGCTCCTCGCAATGACGGAGGTTGCTACTCCCCCAGCGCCGCCTGCATCAGCGCCTGCGTCGCGGCGTCGAATTCGACGGTGCCTTCGGCGAGGCCTTTCGCCATCTCCTTGCCCAGCTCGACGCCGAACTGGTCGAACGGGTTGATGCCGAGGAGCACAGCGTTGACGAAGACGCGATGCTCGTAGAAAGCGATGAGCGCGCCGAGACTGCGTGGGCTGACCTGGTCGAGCAGGATCGTCGTCGAGGGGCGGTCGCCCGGATAGTTGCGCGCGCCATCCTCGCTTGCGCGGCCCGTCATCAGCGCCGCGCCCTGCGCGATGCAGTTGGCGACGAGCGTTTCGTGATGCGCGTCGTCGAGCAGATGGTCGGGCTCGCGCGCGACGACGAACTCGACCGGAGTCAGATGCGTGCCCTGATGAAGCAGCTGGAACACCGCATGCTGCGCATCGGTGCCGACGCCGCCCCAGGTGATCGGCGCGGTCTGCTGCGCGACCGCCTCGCCGGTGAAGCTCACCGACTTGCCGTTCGATTCCATTTCGAGCTGCTGGAGATAGTCGGGAAGCAGCCGCAGCCGCTCGTCATAGGCGAAGACCGCGCGCGTCTGACAGCCGAGGCGGTTGGCGTAGACCTGATCGGCGAAGGCCGCGAGCAGGCAGATATTGTCGGCACCCTCGGCGAGGCGGAAATGCCGGTCCATTTCGGCGGCGCCTTCGAGCAGGTCGGCGAAAGCATCCCAGCCAAGCGCGAGCGCCGCAGGGAATCCGATCGACGACCAGAGCGAATAGCGGCCGCCGACGGTTTCGCTGAACGGCAGGATGCGCGTTTCGTCGATCCCCCATTCCATCGCGCGCTCGGGCTTGGCGGTGAGCGCGATGAAGCGGCCGACCGGGTCCTCGACCCCCGCCTCGTCGAGCCATTGCAGCGCCGAATTGGCGTTGAGCAAGGTCTCGGTGGTGGTGAAGGTCTTCGACGCGACCGCGACAAGCGTATGCTCGGGGCTGAACTTGGCGAAGGCTTCGTCGAGCGCCGCGCCGTCGACGTTCGACACCACCGCGACGTCATAGCGGTCGCTGTGACGGCCGAGCGCATCGACGAGCAGGTCGGGGCCGAGCGCCGATCCGCCGATGCCGATGTGGAGCAGGTGCCGGATCTCGCCGAACGCGCCCGCCTCGATCGCGTCGATCATCATCCGCATCCGCTGATGCAGCGCCTGCGCGACATGGACCGATTCCGGCGCGCCGTCGCCGCGCTCGGCGCTGTGCTCGGCGGCGCGGCCCTCGGTCGGATTGGCGATGCCGCCCGAAAAGAGCGTCTTGCGCCGGCCCGCAAAATCCTGCGCTGTGGCAAGGCCAGAGAGGATGGCGATCGCCGAGCTGTCGAGATGCGTCTTGGCGAAGTCGAAGCGGATGTCGGCGACGTTGCGCACCAGCGCCTGGAGCCGCGCTTCGGGATCGGCGGCGATCAGGTCGGTCAGTTTCTGCGGCTGCCAGCTGGAAAGGGCCTGCCAGGCTTCGGATGCGGTTGTCATAGAGGTTCCCTTGATTTCCGCTCGTGTCGAGCGAAGTCGAGACACCCGCTGGCCTTGCGCCACGCCGACGGGCATCTCGACTTCGCTCGATGCGAACGGCGATGAGATGTCGGCTCTTCTCTAAGCCCGCCGCCCGCACGGCGCCAGTGGCGTCCGCCGATATTCGCTTGACGTGGCAACCTATTCATCGCCAAGGCCGCAGCATGACCAATGCCAGCTTTACCGCCGATGTGACGCCTCCCGCCGGACCGACGCCGCCCGCCCCGACTCCCGCGCCGGTATCCGCCAAGGAAGAGGCGGTCGATACCGTCCGCTTCCTCGCGCTGCTCGCGATCGCGGTGCTGATCTTCCGCAGCTTTTTCCTGTCGCCCTTCAACATCCCGTCGGAATCGATGCAGCCGCGCCTTCTGATCGGCGACTATCTGCTCGTGAACAAGATGGCTTATGGCTATTCGAAATTCAGCCTGCCGTTCAGCGCGCCGCTGATCCCGGGCCGCATTTTCCCGCGCACCCCCGAGCGCGGCGACGTCGTCGTGTTCAAGGCGCCGCCGGTCAACGACAATGATTATATCAAGCGCGTGATCGGCCTGCCGGGCGACAGCGTGCAGGTGAAGGGCGGCATCGTCTGGCTCAACGGCAAGCCGCTCAAGCGCGAAGCGATGCCCGACTTCGTCATCCCCGTGACCCCGAACATGATCGAGGCGTCGCGCGCGACGGGCACCCTGCCCTGCTACGCCCCCGAGTTCGAGGAAGTCGCAGCCGACGGGACGCGCCAGTGCCGCTACAAGCAGTTCCGCGAAACGCTGCCCAGCGGCAAAAGCTATGCGATCCTCGACATCACGACGATCGCCGAGGACAACACCCCGCTCATCGTCGTGCCCGAGGGGCATATGTTCCTGATGGGCGACAACCGCGACCGCAGCGCCGACAGCCGCTTCCCCGCGGTGGAGAACCAGGGCATCGGCCTCGTTCCCGAAGAAAATCTGGTCGGCCACGCGCTCGTCGGCATGTTTTCGACCGACGGATCGGCGAGCTGGATCAACCCGATCAGCTGGTTCACCGCCGCGCGCTGGGAACGCATCGGGGACGGTTTTTGAGCGATATTCTCGACACCGGGGCTCTCGCCGACATTATCGGCTGCACTCCGGATGATATCGCGCTCTACGACCTCGCGCTGACGCATGGCAGCACCGGGCGCGCCGATTATCAGCGGCTCGAGTTCCTCGGCGATCGCGTTCTCGGCCTCGTCATCGCGTCCGAACTCTACACGCGCTTTCCCGCGGCGAGCGAGGGCGAGATG
Organism: uncultured Sphingopyxis sp.; assembly: GCF_900078365.1. NCBI lineage: Bacteria > Pseudomonadati > Pseudomonadota > Alphaproteobacteria > Sphingomonadales > Sphingopyxidaceae > Sphingopyxis > uncultured Sphingopyxis sp. Next base: position 2,004,120 of record NZ_LT598653.1, on the reverse strand, counting down.
TCGTCGCGGCTGCATGTGCTCGCCTCGGGCGCGACCTGCGCCACGATCGCGCAAAAGCTCGACCTCACCGCGCTGATCCGTTTCGGCGCGCAGGCGCGCAACGACGGCGGCCGCTACAGCGACAATATCGCCGCCGACGCGATCGAGGCGCTGATCGGCGCGCTCTATCTCGACAAGGGTGCGGAAGCGGCTCGGCGATTCATTCTGACCTACTGGAACGAGATGATCGACGGGCAGCAGGCGGCGCCCAAGCATCCCAAGGCGGCGCTCCAGGAATGGGCGCTTGCGCGCAAGCGCCGCCCGCCCGAATATGAGATCGTGTCGCGCGAGGGCCCCGACCATGCGCCGCGCTTCCGCGTCGCGGTGCGCGTTGGCAAGCTCGCGCGCGCCGAAGCCGAGGGCGCCAGCAAACAGGCGGCGGAGAAGGCCGCGGCGGCAGCTCTGCTTGCCGAACTCGAAGGAATGAAAAAATGACTCAGCATTGCGGTTTCGTCGCCGTCGTCGGCGCCCCCAATGCGGGCAAATCGACCCTCGTCAACGCGCTCGTCGGTCAGAAGGTCGCGATCGTCAGCCCGAAGGCGCAGACGACGCGCACGCGCCTGATGGGGGTCGCTATGGAGGGCGAGACGCAGATCATCCTGATCGACACGCCCGGCATCTTTGCCCCCACGCGCCGGCTCGACCGCGCGATGGTGGCCGCCGCCTGGGGCAGCCTCGAGGAAGCCGAGGCGATTCTCGTGATGATCGATGCCGCGGCGAAACTGACGGGCCGCGTCGAGCGCGTGCTCGAAGGAATCGCGAACCGGCCCGAGAAGAAATATCTGATCCTCAACAAGGTCGATCTGACCAGGAAGGACAAGCTGCTCACGATCGCCACCGAGCTGAACGGCAAGGTCGCGTTCGACGAGACCTTCTTCATCTCGGCGAGCAGCGGCGACGGTGTGCCCGAACTCAAGGCGCATCTTGCCAAGCTGATGCCCGAGGGGCCGTGGCACTTCCCCGAGGACGAGGTCAGCGACGCGCCCGAGCGCATGCTCGCCGCCGAAATCACCCGCGAGCAGCTCTATCGCCAGCTCCACGAAGAGCTGCCCTATCAGTCGACGGTCGAGACCGAATTGTTCAAGACGCGCCCCGACGGCAGCGCCGAAATCCATCAGCAGATCTTCGTCGCGCGCGACAACCAGCGCGCGATCGTGCTCGGCAAGGGCGGCGCCCGCATCAAGGAAATCGGCGCCCGCGCGCGGGCCGAACTCGCCGAACTGATGGGCCGCAAGGTCCACCTGTTCCTGCACGTCAAGGTCAAGGAAAATTGGGACGAAGACCGCGGCGTCTATCGCGACATGGGGCTCGACTGGGTGGATTGAGCCTCTGTCGGGTCAGGTTGAAAACATCGCTTCCTTCATGTCATCCTGGCCTTCGCCGGGAGACGATTCAATGGCGGGCTTAAATCCGCCGGCAATCATTCGGCGGCGGGTTGCCGTCGAAGCGCGCGCTGATCCAGCCGATCGTTTCCTGCGCGCTGTCCTTCGCGCTCGTGCCATGCCCACCGGTCATGTCGATCCAGCGCAGCGGCGTGCCGCGCCGGCACACGACCTTCGCGAACTTGCGCGTCACCGCGGGCGCGACGATCGTGTCCTTGCGGCTCTGCGCGATCAGCAGCGGGCCCGGCACGCGCGCTGGATCGACGCTGTTGGCGCGTGCGAACGATCCGAAGGGCTCGATCCTCGCGATATCCTTGTCCTTCGTTGCCCGCCCGATGGTGAGGATGCCGAGGATCGTGCCGAGTTTCGGTTTTTTGTTGAAGGCGACGCAATTATTCTGCGCCAGCCGGTTGATGATCCCCTGATTGGTGCGGCCCGTGATGCCGTCCATCGAAAAGCCGTAGAGCGTCGACCAGCTATGCAGCGCGAAGGACAGGAGCAGCGCGCGGGCGTTCTTGTCGCTGCCTTGAGCGAGGTTCGCGGCGAGGTCGGTCGGCGGCGCCGCAGCGGCGGTTCCGACGAGCGTCAGGTCGGGGGCATAGGAGCGCGCGGCGGTGGCGGTCCATAGTGCGGCATGGCCGCCTTGCGATTCGCCCCAGACGGCGAAGCTGCTTCCCGCCGCTGCGCCCGGGATTTCCCGCGCCGCGCGGACGGCGTCGAGCACCGCGTTGGCGGTGTCCGGACCGACGAGGAACGGGTGCATCGTTGGGCTGGCGAGACCGATATAATCGGGCGCAACGACGACATAGCCCGAGCGAACGGCATCCATTCCCGCCGAATATTCGAAGAAATTGGGACTGAGCGATGGAGCGCATTTCTCGGCGACACCCCATGCGCCGTGTGTCCACGCGATGACGCGGCGCGGGCGCGGCGGGATTGCCTCCATCGGCGCGCCGACGATGCCGGTGACCGCGAGGCGCTGGCCGCTGCCGTTCGTCGTCCAATATTGGATGCGCCACGCCTGCGTGCCGGGCGGCGTGTCGGTCATCGGCTGGGCGGAAATCAGGTGACGCAAAGGCTGGGCCGCAGCGGGCAGGGAAGGAACGGACAAAATGGCGAGCAGGATCACGGCAAGGAAATGGCGCATCGAAGAACCTCCCGATACGTCGCCATACCATGCCAAAAAAGGATCGTCATCCCGGCGAAGGCCGGTATCTCGCCATTACTTCATGGTGTTAGGGTGAGATCCCGGCCTTCGCCGGGATGACGCTATTCCTATTCCTTGAATGCCGCCTTCTTCGCCGGAGTCTTTTTAGCAGGCGCCTTCTTCGCTGCGGGCTTCTTCTTCGGCGCCGCCTTCTTCTTACCCTTCGCGGGCCCTTTTGCCGCGCGCGCATCGATCAGCGCGATGGCTTCCTCGGCGGTCAGCGTCGCGGGGTCGGCGGTCTTGGGCAGTGTCGCGTTCGTCGTGCCGTCGGTGACATAGGGCCCGAAGCGCCCTTCCATCAGCTTCATCTCGCCGCCGCTCGTCGGGTGCGGGCCGAAGGTGTTGAGCGGCTCGGCCTTGGTCCGCCCGCGCCCGCCGCCGGCGGCGGCTTCGGCGATGCGGACGACCGCGGCGTTCATGCCGATGTCGAAAATTTCGGCGGTGCCCGTCAGCTTCGCATATTTGCCGTCGTGAAGCAGATAGGGGCCATAGCGCCCCAGCCCCGCCATGATCGGCTTGCCGCTTTCGGGATGCACCCCGACCTCGCGCGGCAGGCTGAGGAGCCGGAGCGCATAATCGAGGTCGAAATCCTCAACCGCTATGTCCTTCGGGATCGACGAACGCTTCGCCTCCTTGCCGTCGCCGAGCTGGACATAGGGGCCGAAACGCCCGCTGCGCTTGGTCACTTCCAGCCCGCTTTCGGGATCGGTGCCCAGCGTCTCCGGCCCCGTGTCGGCCTCGCCATTGCCGCCCGGCTGCGCGAATTTGCGCGTATATTTGCAGTCGGGATAATTGCTGCACGCGATGAACGGTCCGAATTTGCCGCCGCGCAGCGCGAGACGCCCGGTGCCGCAATTGGGGCACAGGCGCGGGTCGCTGCCGTCGCCCTTGTCGGGGAAGAGATAGGGGCCGAGGAACTCGTCGAGCGCCGCGGTGATCTCCGACGGCTTCTGCTCCATCACTTCGCCGGTGCGCGGCTTGAAGTCGCGCCAGAAGCGTTCGAGCACCGCCTGCCACTGCGCGCGGCCGCCCGAGACATCGTCGAGTTCCTCCTCGAGCCCCGCGGTGAAGTCGTAGCCGACATAACGCTCGAAGAAGCGTTCGAGGAAGGCAGTGAGCAACCGTCCGCTTTCTTCGGGAATGAAGCGGTTCTTCTCGACCGTCACATAGGCGCGATCCTTCAGCACCTGGAGGATCGAGGCATAGGTCGACGGGCGCCCGATGCCGAGCTCCTCCATCTTCTTGACGAGGCTCGCTTCCGAATAACGCGGCGGCGGCTGCGTTTCGTGGCGCTCTACCTCGACCCCGGTCTTGGCGGGTGCGTCGCCCTTCGCCATCGCGGGCAGCAGACGCGCGTCCTCGTCGTCGGCCCCCTCCCGGGAGGGGGAAATACTCTCGTCGCGGCCCTCGTCATAGAGCGCGAGAAAGCCCGGGAATTTCACCACCTGCCCCGTCGCGCGTAGCACCGTCTTGCCGGTGCCGTCGCTCAGGTCGACGCTGGTGCGCTCGAGCCGCGCCGACGCCATCTGGCTCGCGAGTGCGCGCTTCCAGATCAGCTCGTAGAGCCGCGCATGGTCGCCGCTGCCGGCCTTGTCCTTCGCGAAATCGGTCGGGCGGATCGCCTCGTGCGCTTCCTGCGCATTCTTTGCCTTGGTTTGATACTGCCGCGGCTTGTCGGGGACATAACCGCCGTCGTATCGCGTCGCGATGGCCTTGCGGGCGGCGCTGATCGCGCTGCCGTCCATCTGGACGCCGTCGGTCCGCATGTAAGTGATCGCGCCATCCTCGTAGAGCGCCTGCGCGATGCGCATCGTGTGGCTCGCCGAGAAGCCGAGCTTGCGCGCGGCTTCCTGTTGCAATGTCGAGGTCGTGAACGGCGGCGGCGGGTTGCGCGTCAGCGGCTTGGTCTCGACCGCATCGACCGTGAAATGCCCCGCCTTGACGTCGGCTTCGGCGGCGCGCGCATCGGCTTCGCTCGTGATCGACAGCCGCTCGATCTTGTCGCCGCGCCAGCGTGACAGCCGCGCCTTGAACGGCGTGCCGCCCATTTCGAAAAGGCCGGTCACCGACCAATATTGCTGCGCGACGAACGCCTCGATCTCGCGCTCACGCTCGACCACCAAGCGCAGCGCGACCGACTGGACGCGGCCCGCCGACTTGGCGCCGGGCAGCTTGCGCCACAGCACCGGCGACAGGGTGAATCCGACCAGATAGTCGAGCGCGCGGCGCGCGCGATAGGCGTCGATCAGATCGTCGTCGAGCGCGCGCGGATGCGCCATGGCGTCGGTCACGGCCTGTTTGGTGATCGCGTTGAAGGTCACGCGGTCGACCGATGCGGGAAGCGCCTTCTTGCTGCGCAGCAATTCCTGCACATGCCAGCTGATCGCCTCGCCCTCGCGATCGGGGTCGGTCGCGAGGATCAGGCGGTCGGCCTGCTTCGCGGCGTCCTGAATCTCCTTCAGCCGCTTCGCCTTGTCGGGATAAAGCTGCCACTGCATCGCGAAGCCGTCGTCGGGATCGACGGACCCGTCCTTGGGCGGCAGATCGCGGACATGACCATAGGATGCCAGCACCTTGAAATCGCGACCGAGATATTTCTCGATCGTCTTCGCCTTGGCGGGCGATTCGACAATCACCAATTGCATGAAAAAATTCGTTCCCCGAAAACTCTATACGTACGCGCGAGGGTGGCGGGGGTTCGGTGCTCCCGTCAAGGGGGTTTGGAATAACCGTCGCCCCCGCCTTCGCGGGGGCGACGGGAAAAGGTCAGCGCAGCGCGTCCAGCCGTCCGAGCAGCAGTTCGCTGGCAAGGCTCGCCGCCTTCGCCGCACCCTCCTCATAATTACCCGGCTTCGCGGTGAAGGCGAACTTGCGCGTCTTGCCGAAGCGCAGCCCGCCAAAGCCCATGGCCGCGGCCACTCCGCCCGCGACGTTGGCGCCCGACTGCAACGCCTTGTCGGTGCCGCTCGACGCGTCGCTCTTTTCGACGAACTCACCCTCGACGGCGACCGGCGCCTTGACGGTGATCACCGCCTGCTTGCCGCTCGGCGCGATCAGCGTCATGCGCGAATAATCGGCGCTCACCGACAACGCGCTGTTGACCTGCAGCCCGCCGAAGCTGAACGCGCCCGGGCGCTTCTGCTGCGAAAAATCGATCAGATAGACGACGTCGATCACCCCGACGCCGCTTGCGCGGGCATAGTTGCCGAGCGCCATGCCGGCTTGCCCCGCCGCCATGTTGATTCCCATGCTGCTCATCCCCGATCCGGTGAAGTCGCCGGGGATCATCAGCAGCGACGGCAGCGCCGACGGCTTGAAATAGGTCGCTTTGCCCTTGCTTCCCTTTTCGAGCGCGATGTTGATGTCGAGCGGCACGTCCTGCGACTTGGTCTTCGCCAGTGCGCCATGGGCGAACAGGTCGGCAGCGGGCTGGACGGCATAGCCCCGCGCGCCGAGCTGCGTCACGAAATCGGCATAGGCCGCGTCGGCGATCGCCTGCATCATGTCGGGCGTGACGCCGACGAGTTCGCTCTTCGCCTTGGTCGTGCCGCCAAAGGCGCCCATCAGCCCGCCCGATGCCGCGGTGCGATCGACCGATTCGAAGATGAAGCCGACGTTGAACGCGCCGATCGCGACATTGGTCACGCCCTTTGCATTGGCGGGCCCCGATATCTTGACCGGATCCTTTTCCTTGGCGGCGATGGCGACGGGCTGGGCCAGCATCGCCAGCATGGCGACGGCCGACAGATATTTCCTCATGAGTCGTTCCCTCCGAACGCCCGTTCCGGCAGTCGACCCGTCCGACCGGAAAGGGAGTTGTCGAAGCAACCCACGCCCTCCGCATCGGTCAGATGCGGAGACGTGTCAATGGCATGGATGACCGGGCACAGGGCCCGGGATCACAGCAGCGAGATTTTCGCTCCCGCGTGGCGTTCGATCCGGCCCGCGAGCTCGAGTTCGAGCAACAGCAATTGCACTGTCGCGGCGGCTTGGCCCGACTGGCGCACCAATTCGTCGACCGCCACCGGCGTCGGGCCGAGCAGGTCGATAAGCGAGCGCCGGTCCCCGTCGCCCGCGCCAGCCGGCGCCGGCGCCGCGTTAAAGGGCCGCACCGGTTCGCGCACCATCCGCGTGTCGATCGGCCCCACCGCCTCCATCACATCGTCGACGGTCTGGATCAACGTCGCGCCTTCGCGGATCAGCAGGTTCCCGCCTTGCGCGCGCGGATCGAGCGGCGAGCCGGGCACCGCCATCACTTCGCGGCCGTAATCGCCCGCCCGCCGCGCGGTGATCAGCGACCCCGATTTCGGAGCTGCCTCGATCACCACGGTGCCGTGCGCGATGCCGGCGATGATCCGGTTGCGCGACGGGAAATGGCGCGCGAGCGGTTCGGTTCCCGGCGGCTGCTCGGCGATGAGGAGCTGATCGCTCGCAATCTTCTCCTGCAGCGCGGCATTTTCGGGGGGAAAGGCGATGTCGATACCGCTCGCGATCACGCCGACCGTCGCGCCGCCCAGCGCGCCGATATGCGCGGCGGTATCGACGCCGCGCGCCAATCCGCTCACCACCGTGACGTCGCGCGCGGCAAGGTCAGCCGCAAGCTGGCGCGCGAAGCGGCACGCGGCGGCCGATGCGTTGCGCGCGCCGACGATCGCGACGCACGGCCGCCGCAGCATCGCCGTGTCGCCGCGCACGACGACGACCGGCGGCGCGCCCTCGACCTCGCGCAGCATTGGCGAATAATCATCCTCGTCGCTGAATATGTGCCGGGCGCCGAGTGCCGCGACGCGCTCGATCTCGCGCTCGGCGACGTCGAGGGGGGCGATCCGCGCGCGGCCCGCGCCGCCGCGCAGCACGAGACCCGGCAGTGCGTCGAGCGCCGCCTCGCCCGATCCGAACCGCGACATCAGCTGGTGCCAGCTGACCGGCCCGACGTGCGGCGTGCGGATCAGCCGCAGCCGCGCCAGCCGCTCGGCGTAGGTCACGCGCGCTCCTTGCCGGCGCCGACACGCGGCTCGGTCCCGGCGCGCAGCCGGGCAATATTCTCGCGGTGCCGCCACAGCACGATCACCGCGAGCCCCGCCAGCCCGATCGCATAAACAGGATAGCCGAACGCCAGCGCGGCGACCGGCGCCGACACCGCGCCGAGCATTCCGCCGAGCGACGAGATACGCAAAAGCAGGACGGCGCCGAGCCAGACAAGCGCGAACACAAGCCCGATCGGCCAGGCGAGCGCCAGCGCAAGGCCGAGCAGCGTCGCCACCCCCTTCCCGCCGCGGAAATTGAGCCACACGGGATAGCAATGGCCGATCATCGCCGCCGCGCCCGCGATCATCGCGGCATGATCGCCGAGTTCGGGCACGAAGTGCCGCGCGAGCAGCACCGCGGCCGCGCCCTTCGCGCCGTCGAGGATCAGCGTTGCCGCCGCCAACCCCTTGCGCCCCGTCCGCAGCACATTGGTTGCGCCGATGTTGCCCGACCCGATCTGGCGCAGGTCGCCCGCGCCGAACAATCGCGTCAGGATGACGCCGAATGGGATCGAGCCCAGCAGGTAGCCGGCGGCAATCAGCAGATAGATGGTCATGGCGCTCCCCGCTCCGTTCGCGCCCCTTTTGGCGGGGTTGGGAAAAGCAATCAACGGATTCAGACAGACGATCGCCGAAATGGACGAATCCGTGCCCCCGCGAAGGCGGGGGCGCTGGAGGCGTAGCGCAAGGCTGCCAGCGGCCCCCGCCTTCGCGGGGGCGACGGGAAGGAATTGAGCCTTGCCAGACTGCCTGCTAGGCGACACACATGCACGCACCGCCCCCCGACGCCCCCATCCTCTTCTTCGATTCCGGCCTCGGCGGGCTCAGCGTACTCGGCCCGACGCGCGTGCTGTTGCCCACGGCTCCCATCGTCTATGCAGCCGATTATGCCGGCCTGCCCTATGGCAAGAAGAGCGACGAGGAACTCGCCGCGCGCGTGCCCGCGCTGCTGGGCCGCCTCGTCGAGCGGTATCAGCCGCGGCTCGCCGTCATCGCGTGCAACACCGCTTCGACGATCGCGCTCGGCCACGTCCGCGCGGCGCTCGACCTGCCGATCGTCGGCACCGTGCCCGCGATCAAGCCGGCCGCCGAAATGACGCGGAGCGGCGTGATCGGGGTGCTCGGCACCGAAGCGACGGTGCGTCAGCCCTATGTCGACGATCTGAGCGCGAAGTTCGCCGCCGGCAAGACGGTGCTGCGCCATGGCAGCCCCGGACTCGTCACCGGCGCCGAGGCCAAGCTGCGCGGCGAAGCGGTCGATCCGCAGGTCATAGCCCGCGCGGTCGCGGGCCTCAGCGATCAGCCCGGCGGCGATGCGATCGACGTCATCGTTCTCGCTTGCACCCATTTCCCGCTGCTCCGCGACGAATTGCAGGTCGCGGCGGGCCCGGGCGTAAGCCTGATCGACGGCGCCGCGGGCATCGCGCGGCGGATCGCCTTTCTGACGGAAGGACAAAGCTGGCCCGATGCGCCCGCGCCCGGCGTCGCCGTCTTCACGCGCAGCGACGACCGCCCGCCGCCGCCGCTCGCCGCGCTCGCACCCTATGGCATCGGGGCGATCGAGACGATCTGATAGGACAATTTGCCCTAGGTGCTGCGAATCGTTCGCACTGGCCTTTGACGACTTTCGGCGTTATTGGCCCGCATGTTAATAGCCGCCGGGGGAGCGGCGCCCAGAGCTTGACTGGCACCTGACTGCGGGGCTGAAACGTGAACTACAACGACATCTTCGCACGCGCGATCGACCGGCTGCACGAAGAGGGGCGCTACCGCGTCTTCATCGACATCCTCCGTAACAAGGGCGCTTTTCCGAACGCGCGCTGCTTTGCCGGCCACAACGGGCCGAAGCCGATCACCGTCTGGTGCTCGAACGACTATCTCGCGATGGGCCAGCACCCCAAGGTCGTCGCCGCGATGGAAGAGGCGCTGCACGACGTCGGCGCCGGATCGGGCGGCACGCGCAACATCGGCGGCAACACCCATTATCACATCGATCTCGAACATGAACTCGCCGACTTGCACGGCAAGGATGGGGCGCTGCTCTTCACCTCGGGCTATATCTCGAACGAAGCGACGCTCGGCACGCTCGGCAAGCTGCTGCCGAACTGCATCATCTATTCGGACGAATTGAACCACGCCTCGATGATCGCGGGCATCCGCAACTCGGGCTGCGAGAAGCGCGTGTGGCGCCACAACGACCTCGCGCACCTCGAGGAACTGCTCGCCGCCGACGATCCCGAGGCGGCGAAGCTGATCGCGTTCGAAAGCGTCTATTCGATGGATGGCGACATCGCGCCGATCCACGCGATCTGCGACCTCGCCGAAAAATATAACGCCCTCACCTATTGCGACGAGGTTCACGCCGTCGGCATGTACGGCCCGCGCGGCGGCGGCATTTCGGACCGCGACGAGGCGGCGCACCGCATCACGATCATCGAGGGCACGCTCGGCAAGGCGTTCGGCGTTATGGGCGGCTATATCGCCGCCGAGAAGAATATCATCGACGTGATCCGCAGCTATGCGCCGGGCTTCATCTTCACGACCAGCCTGTCGCCGGTGCTCGTCGCGGGCGTGCTCGCGAGCGTGCGGCACCTCAAGGCGTCGAGCGTCGAGCGCGATGCGCAGCAAGCCGCCGCCGCCTATCTCAAGCAGAGCTTCCGCGACGCCGGCCTGCCGGTGATGGATTCGACGACGCATATCGTCCCGTTGATGGTCGGCGATCCGGTGCGCGCGAAGAAGATCAGCGACATATTGCTCGCCGAATATGGCGTCTATGTGCAGCCGATCAATTTCCCGACCGTGCCGCGCGGCACCGAACGCCTGCGCTTCACCCCCGGCCCGACGCACGACGAAGCGATGATGCGCGAGCTGACCGAGGCGCTGGTCGAAATCTGGGACCGGCTCGAACTGCAGCTTCAGAAGGCGGCGTGACGGGCGTCCCCGGTTATGACGAGGTCGTCGTCGGACGTCGATCGATCCGCGGCTTCCTCGACAAGCCCGTTCCGAAGGAATTGATCGCGGAGATCATCGGGGTCGCGATGCGCGCGCCTTCGTCCTTCAATAACCAGTGTTGGAATTTCTCGGTCGTCACCGGCGAACCGCTCGAGGCGATCCGCCGCGGCAACACCGACGGCATCCTCGCCGGCAATCCCGACAGCCGCGAATTTCGCCGCTTCGACAAGGTGCCCGACGCGCATCGCGGCCGCCAGATCGAGATCGCCAAGCAATTGTTCGGCGCGATGGGCATCGAACGCGAGGACAAGGACGCGCGGCAGGACTGGGTGCTGCGCGGCTTTCGCCAGTTCGACGCGCCGGTCAGCATCGTCGTCACCTATGACCGCGTCCTGCTCGGCAGCGACATCGCGCCCTTCGATTGCGGCGCGGTCACCAACGCGCTCGTCAACGCCGCCTGGTCGCGCGGGCTCGGCTGCGTGATCAACAGCCAGGGTATCATGCAAAGCCCCGTCGTGCGCGAACATGGGCGCATCCCCGACGACCAGGTCATCATGATCTGCGTCGCGATGGGATGGCCCGATGCCGCTTTTCCGGCAAATGCGGTCGTATCAAACCGCAAGAGTCTCGACGAGGCCGTCCGGTTCGTCGGCTTCGACGACTGATTCCGGGGCGACAGCTCACTGGCAAGACGATAGGCTGGGGCGCGAATCCGACGCCGACCGTCCCGAAAGATTGCCATGCCCGCAACGCGTTACAGCTACACCGCCATTGCGCTTCACTGGCTCATCGCGCTGCTGCTGGCGTTCCAGATCGCGCTCGGCTGGGCGCTCGAGGGGAACAACAGCCCCGAACTCTTCGCGCGATACCAACTGCACAAATCGATCGGCATCACGATCCTGCTGCTCAGCCTTGCGCGGCTCGCGATCCGCTTCATCCTGCCGCGTCCGCCCGCATCGGACGGTCCGGCATGGACGCGCGGATTGGCGAGCGCCGTTCATTGGCTCTTCTATCTGGTGATGATCCTCGGCCCTCTCACCGGCTGGCTGCTCGTTTCGACCGCGCGGGTCCAGGTGCCGACCCTGCTCTACGGCACGCTGCCCTGGCCGCACCTGCCCGTCAGCCCCGCGTGGCACGAACCCGCGGAGGCGATCCACGGCGCGATGGCGTGGCTCGCCATCGGGCTGTTCCTGCTCCATATCGCGGGCGCGCTTCGCCACCAGTGGCTGCTCGGCAAGCCCGAGCTTCAGCGGATAATCCCCTTTGCGCACGGCAAGGCGGCCGGCGCCGCGGTCGGCGCACTGGCGCTTGTCGCCGGCGCGTTCGTTGCCGGACAGACGATCTATCCAGAGCGGGACCGGCCCGTTGCGAAGAAGGCGGCGCTGGTGCCGACTGCCGCGCCCGTCGCACCGCGCGCGGCGCCCGCGGCTCTCCCGACCGAAGAAGAAGGCAAAGCGCCTGTCGAAGAAGCGGCTAAAGAGACCCCCGTGGAAGCGAAAGAGCCGCTCGCCAACTGGACGGTCGCGTCCGGCGGCCGGCTCGGCTTCACCGCACGCTGGAACGGCGAAGCGGTGGACGGCAGCTTCGGGCGCTGGCGCGCTACCATCCGCTTCAGCCGCGACGAACTCGCCCAATCGAACATTCGCGTTACCGTCGACCTCGCCTCCGCCGACACCGGCGACGGGCAGCGCGACGATTCGCTGAAGGGCAGCGACTTCTTCAACGTCACGGCGCAGCCCAACGCCATATTCGCCGCGCGCGACGTCCGGCACCTCGGCGGCGACCGCTATGAAGCGCGCGGCACGCTCGACCTGCGCGGCGTCAGCAAGCCAGCCACGCTGCGCTTCACCTTGCGGATCGAGGGCGACACGGCGCGCGTCGCCGGCACCGCGCGGATCGACCGCACCGCCTTCGGCGTCGGACAGGGCGAATGGGCAGCGACCGATGCGATTGCGGCGGGGGTCGACATCGATTTTTCGTTCAGTGCGACGCGCCCGGCATCCTGATCAGCGCGCCGGGCGCATCATGCCCCAGAAATGCGGGCCACCGCCCGGCACGTCCCATTCGACCTGCGTGACAAAGCCCAGCCGCTCGTACAGCGGCACATTCTCCACGGTCGCCGTTTCCAGCCAGCACGGAAGCTTTTCGGCGTCGGCGGTCGCCGTCTGCGCGCGGATGATCCGCCCGCCATGTCCCTTGCCCTGGTGCCCGGGTCGCACGCCGACATAGTGGAGATACCAGAAATGCCCCTTCGGCCGGTGCGCGTCGATTCCGCCCTGCACCTTCAACCCGCGCGGCAACGCCGTCCCGAAGGTGGCGACGAGCGGGATGACGGTGCGCAGGAATTCCGGCATTCCGCTTTGTGCCTGCCCCGGCGCACGCCAAAGCGCCGCCGCTTCATCGCCGGGCGCCCGCAGTGCGACACCCGCACGCATGTCGGCGGGAACGAGAGTGCGGAACAGGCCGCGAAGCGCGCGGGCGCGATGGGCTGGATCGGGCAATATCCACGATAGCGCCGGGTCGGCCTGAAACGCCTGCGCCAGCGTTTCGACGAGCGCGCTTCGGTCGGCAGCCGTCGCAACCTTGATCTGGCCCATTCTGCCTCCCCCCGAATTTTGATGTCAGTGTCCTTACTTCAATCGCGGCAATAGCCTTCGCCGGTCTTGACGATCAGGCATTCCTGCTTGCCCGCGAGATATTTGAGGCCGGTTTCGTCGCCGTTGCCGCGGTGCAGGCTCAGATCCTCGCCGCCGCGCTTGAACCGGATGCCATGCTCGCTGTCCTGGCCGTCATAGGTGCCCTTGGTGTCGAGATCCGACTGCATCTCGAGCTTGTATTTGCCGGGTTCGGCGGGGGTGATCGTGACATACATGCCCTCGACGCCGGTCCATTTTCCCGCCCAGCTCGCAAAGCGATGCGGCGCGGTCGCGGGATCGATCGCCTCGGCGCCTTCGGGCGGTGCCGTTTCGACCGGAACCTCGGTCGCCCCCGTATCGGTCGGCGCGGGCGCCGGCGCTTCCGCCTTTTCGCAGCCCGCCAGCAGCACCAGCGCGGCGCCGCTCGCCAATATCATGCTCTTGTGCATCATGCGTCTCCTTCCCTCTCCCAAACGCATCGGCCCGGATAAGTTTCCTATTCGCTGATGATCTCCGCGAACTTCAGCGGGTCGACATTGCCGCCCGACAGGGTGACGAGCGTCGCATCGGTCGCCGACGCCTTGCCCGCGAGCACCGCCGCCAGCGCCGCAGCGCCGCCGGGCTCGACGACGAGGTGCAGCCGCTCGAACGCCAGCCGTATCGCGTCGCGCACCTCGCCGCGCGTCACCGCGACGCCCTTGACGCCCCGCGCCTGGAGCACCGCGAAGTTGATCGGCCAGGTCTCGGGCGTCTGGAGCGCGTCGCATTCGGTTGGGTATGCCATATCCTCGACCGACAGGATTTCGCCCGCGGCAAGGCTGCGCGTCACATCGTCCCAGCCCTCGGGCTCGACCGCGACGATCTCGGCATCGGGGCAGGCGAGCGCGAGCCCCGCCGACAGGCCGCCGCCGCCGCAACAGGCGACGATCTTGTCGGGACCGTCGATGCCGCGCGCCTTCATCTGCGCCGCCGCCTCGATCCCGGCACTGCCCTGCCCCTCGATGATCCACGGGTCACCATAGGCATGAACCAACGTCCCGCCGCGCTCGGCGAGCAGCTTCGCGGCGACCGCATCGCGCGATTCGATGACGCGGTCGTAGAGTATGACCTCGGCGCCGAGCTTGCGCGTCACCGCGAGCTTCATCGCGGGCGCGTTGCTCGGCATCACGATCGTCGCCCGGATCCCCAGTCGTTTCGCGGCCCAGGCGACCCCCTGCGCATGATTGCCGCTCGATACGCCGACGACGCCCTCATTGGCCTGCTCGGGGCTGAGGTCGGTCAGCCGGTGCCACGCGCCGCGGATCTTGAACGCACCGACGGGCTGGAGGCACTCGGCCTTGCACCAGATGGTGTTTCCGTCGATTTCGAGCGGCAGCAGCGGCGTGGGCGGCAGCAATGCAGCGACTTTCGCCGCGGCGCGTTCGACCCCTGCGAGCGTGGGCGCGCGTGTCGGATCGATGAGGGTATCGGGGCTTTGCTGTGTCATGGCTTCGTCCTATAGGGCCGGGCATACAAGACAAGGCGGCACAGGCCGCGACAGGAGATTTTTCGATGAGCAAGGTTCTGGTGATCGGCGCGGGCGGCGTCGGTTCGGTCGCGGTGCACAAGATGGCGATGAACCCCGACATCTTTCCCGACATCACGCTCGCCAGCCGCCGCAAATTCAAATGCGACGCGATCGCCGAATCGGTAAAGGCGCGCACCGGCGTCACGATCAAGACCGCCGAGGTCGATGCCGACCATATCGACGCGACCGCGGCGCTGATCCGCTCGATCGGCGCGACGCACGTCGTCAACCTCGCTTTGCCCTATCAGGACCTCACGATCATGGAGGCGTGCCTGTCGACCGGCGCGCATTATCTCGACACCGCCAATTACGAACCGCGCGACGAGGCGAAGTTCGAATATCACTGGCAATGGGCCTATCACGACCGCTTCAAGGAGGCGGGGCTGATGGCGCTGCTCGGCTCGGGCTTCGACCCCGGGGTGACGAGCGTCTTCACCACCTGGCTCAAAAAGCATCATTTCGAGCGGATCGACACGCTCGATATTCTCGACTGCAACGGCGGCGATCACGGCCAGCATTTCGCGACCAACTTCAATCCCGAAATCAATATCCGCGAAGTGACCGCAGTCGCGCGCCACTGGGAAAATGGCGATTGGGTCGAAACCCCGCCGATGTCGGTGAAGCAGCAATTCGACTTCGAGGAAGTCGGGCCGAAGAATATGTACCTCATGTATCATGAGGAGATCGAAAGCCTGAAGACGCACCTGCCCGAGATCAAGCGCATCCGCTTCTGGATGACCTTCGGCGACGCCTATATCCAGCATCTCACCGTGCTGCAGAATGTCGGCATGACGCGGATCGACCCGGTGATCTATGAAGGCCGCGAGATCATTCCGCTGCAGTTCCTGAAGGCCGTGCTCCCCGAACCGTCGAGCCTTGGCGAAACCACCAAAGGCAAGACCAACATCGGCGTCATCGCGACCGGAACGGCCAAGGACGGGACGGAAAAGACGCTCTACCTCTACAATATCTGCGATCATGAGGATGCGTTCGCCGAAACGGGCAACCAGGCGGTGAGCTATACCACCGGCGTGCCGGCGATGATCGGCGCCGCGATGATGGTCACGGGCACGTGGAACGGCGACGGCGTGTTCAATATGGAGCAGATGGACCCCGATCCCTTCATGGACATGCTGAACAAGCACGGCCTGCCGTGGCAGGTGAAGGAATTGGACGCGCCGCTGGATTTCTGATCGCGTCGCCCACTTGAATTTCGTCATTCCCGCGAAAGCGGGAACCCAGTAGCAACGCCGGAACTGGGTTCCCGCTTTTGCGGGAATGACGAAGGGTGTTGATATGAAACTTCGAATTGCAACGCTCGCACTGCTTGCCGCGATCAGCCTCCCCGCCGCCGCCCAAACCGAAGACCCCTACGCACCCGCGCGCGCGATCGTCGCCGACATCGGCAAGATCGTCACGCCGAACGGGGTGCAGGAAACCTTCGAGGTCACCCTCGGCGGCGCGCGGCAGGTCGTGAATGTGCGCGGTGCGGACCGCGACAATCCGATCCTGATCTTCGTTCACGGCGGCCCCGGCGCGGTCGAGATGCCCTTCGCATGGGCCTTCCAGCGGCCGTGGGAGGATGTGTTCACCGTCGTCCAGTACGACCAGCGCGGCGCGGGGCGCAGCTATCCGCTGAACGATCCGGAGGCGCTCGCCCCGACGATGACGCCCGAACGTTATCGCGACGACGCCATCGAGCTGATCGAGTTGCTCAAGAAGCGCTATGCCAAGCGCAAGGTCGTGCTGATGGGGCACAGCTGGGGTTCGATCGTCGGCCTGTCGGTCGCGGTCGAGCGGCCCGATCTTCTTTTTGCCTATGTCGGCGTCGGGCAAGGCATTGATTTTCGCGAGGGCGAAAAGGCCGGCATGGCGTGGACGCGCGCAAAGGCGCTCGCGGCAGGCGATGAAGAGGCGGTCGCGGCGATCGACGCGCTCGCACCCTATCCGCAAGGCGCCTTCACCATCGCCAAGGCCGACGGCTGGCGCAAATATGCGATTCCCTACGGATCGCTCATCTACAACAAACCCGACCTCAAATATTATTTCCAGACACCGCGCCTGTCGCCCGAATATGGCCCCGCCGATGTGCAGGCCTGGGGCAAGGGCAGCGAATTTTCGGTGACGACGCTCTGGCCGCGCCTCGCCGACGTCAGCTTCAAATCGGTCCGCAAGATGGACGTGCCGATCGTCTTCCTGCTCGGACGGCATGATTATACTGTCCCTTCGCCGGTGGCGGCCGACTGGTTCGCACAGGTCCAGGCGCCCTCGAAGAAACTCGTCTGGCTCGAACATTCGGCGCATATGCCGATGGTCGAGGAGCCGGGGCATTTCTTTGCCGCGCTGCTCCGCCACGTGCTGCCGCTGACGAAAGACACAAAATGACCGCCTATCTCGCGCCGATCGGGCTCTTGTTCGTGTCGAACATTTTCATGACCTTTGCCTGGTACGGCCAGCTCGGCGCTGTGTCGCGGCCGGTGTGGCTCGCGGTGCTGATCGCGTGGGGCATCGCCTTTTTCGAATATTGCCTCGTCATCCCCGCGAACCGCATCGGCTATGGCGTCTACAGCGCCGCCGAGCTCAAGACCTTGCAAGAAGTCGTCACGCTGATCATATTCGCCGGGTTCGCGGTCTTCTGGCTCGGTGAGAAGCTGACGGTGAACCATCTCGTCGGCTTCGGTCTCATCGCGACGGGGGCGTTCTTCATCTTCAAGGGACCGATTACGGTCTGACAGAAAGCATATAGCGACATGGAAACCCGTGCCGGCGATCCCGGAGCCTTTGCCCGCTTCGACCTGACCCGCGTCCCCTCTCCCGCCTTCGTCGTCGACGCCGCCAAGGTGCGCGCGAATCTCGCGCTGCTGCGCCATATCGGCGACGCGTCGGGCGTGCGCGTGCTGGCCGCGCTCAAGGCCTTTTCGATGTGGTCGCTGGGACCGACGGTCGCCGAATATCTCGACGGTGTCTGCGCCTCCGGCCTCTACGAAGCCAAGCTCGGCCGCAGCGAATATGGCGGTGAAGTCGCGACCTATTGCGCCGGCTACAAGGAAGCCGACCTGCCCGAGATCGCGGCGCTGTCCGACCATCTGATCTTCAATTCGCCGGGACAGATCGCACGTTTCCGCCCCCTGCTCGACGAATTGCGCGCGAAAGGCGAGACGTTCGACGTCGGCCTGCGCATCAACCCGATGCACAGCGAGGGCGAGGTCGCGAAATATGATCCCGCCGCGCCGTGCAGTCGCCTCGGCTTTCCGATCAGCCAGTTGCTGCCCGAGCATATGGAGGGCGTCGACGGCGTCCATATGCACAGCCTGTGCGAACAGGACTTTCCGCCGCTCCTGCGCACCTGGAACGCGGTGCAGCCGATGCTGCGCCCCTTCTTCAACCAGCTCAAATGGATCAACTTCGGCGGCGGGCACCATGTCACGCGCGCCGATTATCAGGTCGACGATTTGATCGCCTTTCTGAAACAGGTGCGCGCGGCGACCGATTGCGACGTGATGATCGAACCCGGCGAGGCGATCGCGCTCGACGCGGGCATCCTCGTCGGCGAAGTGCTCGACCTGTTCGATAACGGCATGCCGATCGGGATCACCGACATTTCGGCGACCTGCCATATGCCGGACGTGATCGAAGCGCCCTATCGCCCGGCGATGCTCGATGAAGGCAGCGACGGCATGCCCACGCGGCTCGGCGGTCCGTCATGCCTCGCCGGCGACGTGATCGGCGACTACCGCCTCCCCGGCGGCGGCGCGCGGATCGGCCAACGCTTCGCCTTCCTCGACCAGGCGCATTATTCGATGGTCAAGACGAACACGTTCAACGGCGTGCCGCTGCCGTCGATCTGGCTGTGGGACAGCGAGAGCGACGAATTGAAGCTGATCCGCGAATTCGGTTACGAGGATTTCAAGACGCGGCTGGGGTGATTCCTCCCTGTCGCGAAGCGATGGGGAGGTGGCAGCGCGGAGCGCTGACGGAGGGGCTGTGACGCCGCCCCTCCACCACTCGCTTCGCGAGCGGTCCCCCTCCCCACCGCTTCGCGGCAGGGAGGATTAATGGGTGCCCATCTCCGCCAGCGCCTGATGGATGTCGCTGACCACGACCGACCCTTCGCCGACCGACGAAGCGACGCGCTTCACCGATCCCTTGCGGACGTCGCCGACAGCATAGATGCGCGGCCAGCTCGTCTCGAAGCGGCTCGGCATGCGGTCGAGCGACCAGCCCGCCTTGACCAGTTCGAGCGGTGCGATGTCGGCGCCCGTCTTCACGAAGCCGCGCTCGTCGCACACCATTTCCTTTGGCAACCAGCTCGTGTTCGGGCTCGCGCCGAGGAAGAGGAACAGGAAACCGCAATCGCAATGCCCCTCGTCGCCGGTTTCGCGGCAACGATAGGTCAGGCCCGCCAGATGCTCTTCGCCGTGCAGCGCGACGACGTCGGTCGACGGGATGATCTCGATATTCGGATGCTCCTCCAACCGCTTGACCAGATATTCGGACATCGTCTCACGAAGGCTGCCGCGACGAAAAATGACATGGACCTTCTTCGCGACGCTCGCGAGATAGATCGCCCCCTGCCCCGCCGAATTGCCCGCTCCGACGATCGTCACCTCGGCATCGCTGCACAACTGCGCCTCCATCGGCGTCGCGCCATAATAGATGCCGCGGCCCTCATAGGCCTCTATCCCGTCGATCGGCAGGCTCTGATATTTCGCGCCGCTCGCGACGACCACCGCGCGGCTGCGCAGCTTGCGGCCGTCGGCGAGATGCAGGCAATAGGCGTCGCCATCGCGGTTTATCGACGCCGCGCGCACCGGCGACACCAGCCGCGCGCCGAATTTCTGCGCCTGAACCGTCGCGCGGCGCGCCAGCTCATTGCCCGAAATGCCGGTCGGGAAGCCGAGGTAATTTTCGATCTTCGACGAAGTGCCCGCCTGTCCGCCCGGCGCGAGCGAATCGAGCGCGATCACCGTCAGACCTTCCGATGCCGCATAGACCGCCGCCGCGAGCCCGCCGGGCCCGCTTCCCACGACGAGGACATCGGCGGTCGCGCCATCGGGAAGCAGGTCGAGGCCCAGTCCCGCCGCAAGCTGCTCGGGCGTCGGCTGGACGAGCACCTCGGCCGCACCGAGGATCGCCACCGGTAGTTGCTCCTCGGTCAACCCGCGCTCGGCGAGCAGATGCGCGGCCACCGGGCCATCAGCGGGATCGAACCAGCGATGCGCGACGCCATGCTTCATCAACAGGTCGCGCATCGCATAGACGCCGCGGTCCATCGCCGCGCCGATGATGATCGTGACCGCAAAGCCGCGATGCTTGCTGAATTCGCGCCGCGCCGACAGTACGCGGACGAAGATATCCGAAAAATGGCTGTTGCCCGCGATCAGCCGCTGGAAATCGGCGTGGGCGATGCGGAGAATCTCCCCGTCGGCGCCCATTTCGACGCGCGACAAATGCCGCTGTCCGGTCAGCACCGACAGGTCGCCCGCGAACTGCCCGCGCTCCATCCAGCCGACGCGCTTTCGCCCCTCGTCGGTCGACGCGAAGATGTCGGTGTGCCCCGACAATGTGACGATGCAGTCGGGCGCCATCGCGCCCTCCTCGACCAGCAGGTCGCCTGCCTTATGCGGCTCGGTCGTCCCGAACGCCTTCAGTTCCTCAAGCTCGGTGTCGGTGAAGGTGTGATTCACTTCGGCGCGGGAGACCATCAAAGCTTCGCCCTGTCTTTGTCATCCCGATCGCTGCCGGGGTGACTCGATGAAATGGGATGACCTGTCCCTAGCGTGGCGCCAGCGCCTTGTCTCGCCTTCACGCGGCTGGGCGCGGACCGGCCCCGGTTCGCCCCCGACTGCCGTTCTGGCGTTACAAAATTGCGCGATAGGGTCTTTACAGGGGAGACCCCCCTCCATATATGCGCTCTCCGCTGCCCCAGGGGGACTTCCAATAACCGCAAGGCAGCCTTGGATGTTTAACGTATTTTTTGGGGGTCCCTTGAGTTGCACCAGCATCATAGCGCCCACGGGCTGATTCAGGCACTTTCGCCGGTCGAACCTGTTACGCTTGTCCGCCCGCACGCCGCGCGGCGCGCAGCGCGTTTCTTCATCGAGCGATTTCCCGGCACGACCATGTATGCGGTCAAGGCGAATCCGTCGCCCGACCTGCTGCGCGTGCTGTGGGATTCGGGCGTCACCCATTATGACGTCGCCTCAATCGCCGAGGTGCGCCTCGTCGCGCGCACGCTGCCGCAGGCGACGCTCTGCTTCATGCACCCGGTGAAGGCCGAGGAAGCGATTTCCGAAGCCTATTGGAAGCATGGCGTGCGCACCTTCTCGCTCGACACGCTCGACGAGCTTCAGAAGATCGTCCGCGCAACCGAAGGCGCCGCCGACCTCAACCTGCTCGTGCGTCTGCGCGTCTCGTCCGATCATTCGAAGCTCAGCCTCGCCGCCAAGTTCGGCGCCGAGCCCGACGAGGTCGCCGAACTGCTGATGGCGACGCGCCAGGCCGCCGACGCGCTCGGCATCTGCTTCCACGTCGGCAGCCAGGCGATGACCCCGCACGCCTATGCGCAGGCGATGGAGCGCGTCCGGGCCGCGATCGTCGCGGCGTCGGTCACCGTCGACATCATCGATGTCGGCGGCGGCTTTCCGTCATCCTATCCGGGCATGGAGCCGCCGCCGCTCGACGCCTATTTCGAGACGATCCACCGCAGCTTCGAAAGCCTGCCGATCAGCTATTCGGCCGAACTCTGGTGCGAACCGGGCCGCGCGCTGTCGGCCGAGTACAGTTCGCTGATCGTCCGCGTCGAAAAACGCCGCGGCGAGGAGCTCTACATCAACGACGGCGCCTATGGTGCGCTGTTCGATGCCGCGCATGTCGGCTGGCGTTTCCCCGTCACGCTGCTGCGCGACGGAGAGAGCAATGCCGAAATGGTGCCGTTCAGCTTCTACGGCCCGACCTGCGACGATCTCGACCATATGGCGGGCCCCTTCTTCCTGCCCGCCGACGTCAAGGCCGGCGACTTCATCGAGATCGGCATGCTCGGCGCCTATGGCTGCGCGATGCGGACCAAGTTCAACGGCTTCGGCGCCGACGAGACGCATGTCGTCAGCGACGAACCGATGGTCAGCCTCTACACCGGCGAAGTCGAACAGGAGCGCCGTAGCGCGACGGTGACCAAGCTGTTCTGATAAGGCCGTGCGGCAAAGCGCCGTCCGCGCTTCCACAAGCGTCATCCCGGCGAAGGCCGGGATCTCGCCGTGGCATTCTGGCGCACCGGCGAGATCCCGGCCTTCGCCGGGATGACTGCATGTTCGCAGTGGCATCGCCAACGGATGGCGCTAGATTGCGCCGCTCATGCAGCCCTTCCACCATCTCCTTGCCAACAATCTGATCGCCAACATCACCAATTTCACGGTGTGGTTCGCGTTGACCTTCTGGACTTTCCTCGAAACCCAATCGGTGTTCGCGACGGGGATGATCGCGGGCATCTATCTCGTCCTGACGGCGATGCTCGGCGTCTGGTTCGGCAGTCTTGTCGACCATCACGGCAAGCGCAACATGATGCTGGTTTCGAGCGCCGCCTCGCTGATCCTCTATGCCGCCGCGCTCGGCGGCTTCCTGCTCGATCCCGACATCCGCAATGCCGAGGTTCGGAGCCTGACGCTCTGGCTCTTCATCCTCGTCTCGATGCTCGCCGTGATCGTCGGCAACATCCGCATGATCGCGCTGCCGACACTCGTCACCCTGCTCGTTCCCGAAGACCGGCGCGACAAGGCGAACGGCCTCGTCGGCATGGTGAGCGGCATCGGTTTTCTTACCACATCGGCGATCAGCGGCTTTCTCGTCGCCTGGGGCGGCATGGCGGGGACGTTGGTCTTCGCGATCGGCTTTTCGCTGGTCGCGATCGCCCATCTGCTTTTCGTTCCCGTCGACGAACCACGCGCGGCGGAAGACCATGCCGAACCGCGCCGCATCGACCTCGCCGGCACTTTTCGCGTCGTACTCGCCATTCCGGGGCTGTTCGCGCTGATTCTCTTCTCGTCGTTCAACAACCTGCTCGGCGGCGTCTTCATGGCGCTGATGGACGCCTATGGGCTGTCGCTGATGAAGGTCGAGGAATGGGGGCTGCTCTGGGCCGTCATATCCTGCGCCTTCATCCTCAGCGGCATCGTGATCGCGCGCACCGGGCTGGGCGCCAACCCGGTACGGACCCTGCTCCTCGTCAACCTTGGCGCCTGGATCGTCGCGGTCTTCTTCACCATCCAGTCGTCGATCCTGCTGCTCGCGGCCGGCTGTTTCCTCTGGATGTTCCTCGGCCCCTATGCCGAAGCCGCCGAGCAGACGACGCTGCAAAAGGTCGTTCCGTTCGAGCGGCAGGGCCGGGTCTTCGGCTTCGCCCAGTCGGTCGAGCTCGCCGCCTCGCCGCTGACCGCCTTCCTGATCGCGCCGCTGACCCAATTCGTCTTCGTCCCGCTGATGACGACCGGATGGGGCGCCGACGCGATCGGCGACTGGTATGGCCGCGGCCCCGAACGCGGCATCGCGATCGTCTTTTCGATCGCCGGCCTGCTCGGCGTGCTTGCCACCGCCGCCGCCTTCGCGTCGCGATCCTATCGGCGGATTTCCGCCGCTTATGCCGCCGGCATCGACGACAGCGCCGCGCCCGCCGCGGCCTGACGGTCCCGCGCAGTCGATTCACTCTTCCGTTTCACTTCGCAATCCTTCTATCCTCGCGCAAACAGCAAGGGAGGATGCCGCTTGACGAGGACGATCTATCGAAGCGCAGCGGGCGATGCGGCATGACGATGCTCGAAGGCATCCGCATCGTCGACCTGACGACCGTCATCTTCGGCCCCTATGCGACGCAAATGCTCGCCGATCTCGGTGCCGAGGTGATCAAGGTCGAGACGCCGGGCACGGGCGACGTGTCGCGTTATCTCGGCAGCGGCGTCCCCCACCCGGCGATGGGTTCGATCCATCTCAACGTGAACCGCGGCAAACGCTCGATCGCGCTCGACCTGAAAAAGCCGGAAGACGCCGCGGTGCTGCGCGACCTGATCGCGAGCGCCGACGTCTTTTTCCATAATGTGCGCGGGCGGGCGATCGCGCGGCTTGGCTTCGATTATCCAGGCTGCCGGGCGATCAAGCCCGACATCATCTATGTCCATGGCACCGGCTTCGGGCAGGACGGTCCCTATGCGGACCTTCAGGCCTATGACGATGTCATCCAGGCCGCGAGCGGGACGACCAGCCTGCTCCCCCGCGTCGATGGCGACCCCCGCCCACGCTATGTTCCCTCGCTGATCGCCGACAAGGTCGCGGGCCAGTTCGGCGCACAGGCGATCCTCGCCGCGCTCGTCCACAAGCTCAGGACCGGCGAAGGGCAAGAGGTTCAGGTGCCGATGTTCGAATGCTTCACCTCGTTCATGCTCGTCGAGCATCTGCGCGATGCGGCGCTCGACCCGCCGCTCGGCCCGGCAGGCTATCCGCGCCAGCTCGACCCGACGCGCCAGCCCTTTCCGACAAGCGACGGCTATCTGGCGATCGTCCCCTACACGCCCGAATCGACCGCACGGCTGATGGCGCTGCTCGGCAGCGACGGCCTCACTGAAACGCCCGAGTTCGAAGCCGCCAGGGCGAAGGGCCGGCATATGCCGATCGTCTATAGCGAAATCGCGCGCAAGACGCCGGCGAAGACGACCGCCGAATGGCTCGCGCTGTTCGCCGAGAATGATATTCCCGCGATGGCGGTGCGCGACCTTCAGGACATAAAGGACGACCCGCATCTGGTCGAAACGCAATTCTTCCGCCACCGTACCCATCCCGATGTCGGCGCCTTTCACGAAATGCAGCCGCCGGTGAAATATGGCGCGATGCCGCCGCGCGACCTCGGCTTCGCACCGCGCGTCGATGGCGACGGCGCGGCGATCCGCGCCGAGATCGCGGCCCGGCACGATTGAATTTGGCAATTGCATATCGGGGCGCCATCCCTAGCATCGCCGCGACATGACAAGAGGGGGAGCTATATGACGCCGAACATCCTCGCGCCGGGCGCGGTGCTGATCCTGTGGACGCTCGTCATGCTGGTCTGGGTCGCGGTGACGCGCTTCCGCGCGCTTGCCAAGTCCGGGATCGACCTGAAAACGGCGCCGCCGGGTGGCCGCGGCGGCGACCTTGAAGGCGTATTGCCGGCCGTTACCAACTGGAAATCGCACAACTACACGCATCTGCTCGAACAGCCGACGCTCTTCTATGCCGTCATCCTGATCCTGCACGCGGTCGGCGGCTATCCCGCCTATGTCGTATGGATCGCCTGGGCCTATGTCGCGCTGCGTGTCGTGCATAGCCTCTGGCAGGCGACGGTGAATCGCATACCGGTCCGCTTTGCGATCTTTGCGGCGTCGACCTTGTGCCTGCTGGCGCTTGCGCTGCTCGCGGTGATCGCCACTTTGGGTTGAGGGGGAAGAATGATGGACACGAACGCCATATTGGGGCCGGTCGCGACACTTGCGCTCTGGTCGATGATCATGTGGGTGTGGATGTACGCGACGCGCATCCCGGCGATGCAGCGCGCCAAGATCGACGCGGCGAAAATGGTTGGCGGGACCGGCAAGGGGCTCGACGACGTGCTGCCGCCCGAAGTGCAGTGGAAGGCGCATAATTACAACCATCTGATGGAGCAGCCCACGGTCTTCTATGCCGTCGCGATCGCGCTTGCGGTCGGCGGCATGGGCGGCGGGCTCAACGCACAAATCGCCTGGATCTATGTCGCGCTGCGCGTCGTCCACAGCCTGATCCAGGTCACGGTCAATCGCGTCATGTGGCGCTTCCTCGTCTTCACGCTGGCGAGCCTCGCGCTGATCGCGCTGTGCATCCACGCCTTCATGGGCTTCGTGCTGCACTGAGAAGAACGCGTCGCCCCCGCGAAGGCGGGGGCGACTGTCGGTTTGCGCAGCAACGCAGGAAAAGGCCGACGGCGGCCCCGGCCTTCGCGGGGGCGACGGCTATTTCGAAAAGCGCGCCGCCAGTTCAACGTGGGTCGACCAGCGGAACTGACCGACGGGCTGGACCCAGTCGAGCCCATAGCCGCCTTCGATCAGCATCTTCGCATCGCGGGCGAAGCTCGCGGGATTGCAGCTCACATAGGCGATGACAGGCGCGGTAGAGGCCGCGAGCTGCTTCACCTGTTCCTCCGCCCCCGCACGCGGCGGGTCGAGGATGATCGCGCCGAAACGGTTGAGCTCGGCGGGCACCAGCGGACGCCGGAACAGGTCGCGATGCTCGGTCGCCACCAAGGCGCGGGCGCGGTTCGCGGCGCCGGTCAGCGCGGCGATCGCATCGCGCGCGCCCTCGGCGGCATAGACTTTGCGTCCCCCCTGCACCGACAGCGCAAAGGTGCCGACGCCCGCGAACAGGTCGGCGACCGCGCCGGCCTCGCCGATCGCCTTGCGCACCGCATCGACGAGCGCCACCTGCCCCGCCGCCGTCGCCTGAAAAAAGGCGAAGGGCGGGACTTCGACCAATATGTCGCCGAAGCGCACCGTCGGCGGGTCGGGTTGCCACAGGATTTCGAGCCCGTCGCCCTGATCGATCGCAAAGCGCGCGAGCTTGTTGGCGCCGGCAAAATCCTGCAGCGCCATCGCCGCATCGAGCCCCTCGGCCTTCACGCCCTCGAGGATCAGCTCTACGCCCTGATCGAGCATCTGCAGCTTGACCTTCACCGGACGCCGCGGCTGCGCGATCATCCCGAGCAATTCGCGCACCGGTTCGATCAGCGCGAACAATTCGGGGAGCAACAGCGGGCACATCCGCATATCGACGATCTGGTTGCTCTGGGCGGCGTTGAATCCGATCGCGACCTGCTTGCCCGTCCTGAGCGCGGTCAGCGCGGCGCGGCGGCGGCTTTGCGGCGGCGAAAGCAGCGCGGGAAATATCTCTCCATAAGGGACGCCCTGCCCCTCCAGCCCCCCGACAACCCGGTCGCGAACGAAATCGGCAAGCGCCGGCTCGGCGACATGCTGCAACTGGCATCCGCCGCATTTGCCGAAATGGCGGCACACGGGCTCGGTCCGGTTCGGTCCGGGAATGAGGATGCCGTCATCACGCACGCGGTCGCCGGGCGCGGCGCCCGCCACATGGCGGCCGTCAGCGGTCACGCCGTCGCCGCGCGCGGCGATGCGCTCGATCAGCGCAGCTTCGCTCATGTCAGTCCCTTATCAGATCGTCGGCCACAAGGCCGGGGCCTATACGCGCGGCCCGCGCGATATGCCAGCCCACCGCCGCGACGGCGGCATCGAAGGCATCGCCGCCGCGCGCCAGCATCGCGCCGCACGCGCCTGCCAGGACATCGCCCGTCCCCGCCGTCGCCAGCCACGGGCTGCCCGGCCACGCCGCCGCGACGCGGCCGTCGGGGGCGGCGACGATCGTGTCGGCGCCCTTGTAGATCACCACGGCGTGCGTGCGCGCCGCAGCGGCCTTCGCGCGGTCGATCTTGCTGCCGTAGGCTTGCGGAAAGGCGCGCGCGAACTCGCCCTCGTGCGGCGTCAGTATCGCCGTGCGCGGGGTTTCGGACAGGCGCGGCACCACCGCCGGCAGCTTGACGGGATCGAGCACCAGCGGCTTGCCCGAATCGAGCGCGGCCTCGACATCGAACAGCAGTTCGTCGCCCGCCGGAAATCCCGGCCCTATGACGACGGCGCCCACCCGCGGATCATCGAGCCGTTCGCCGAATTTTTCGTCGCTTTCGGCGATGATCGCCGAAAAGGGCGCGCGCTCGCTGCCGTCGAGCACGACATAGCCCGCTCCCGCGCGCAGCGCCGCCGCTGCCGTCAACCCCGCCGCCCCGCGCATGGGGCCCGCAAAGACCAGCACCATGCCGCGCGTGAATTTATGGGCAGCGGGCTCGGGCTTCGCCTCGCGCGCCTTCGGCAGCGTCCGCATCGTCTCGTTCGCCGCTATGCCGATCGGCGCGAGCAGGACGCGGCCGCACGCCGGCGCGGTCGGCAGCAGGACATGCGCGGGCTTGAGCGCGCCGAGCGCCAGCGTCACATCGGCGGGAAGCGGCGGCATCCAGTCGGCCGCGCCGTCGCTGTCGATGCCGCTCGGCACATCGACCGCCAGGATACGCCGGTCGGAAAAATGCCCGAGGATGGCCGCGAGATCGTCCGCGACGGGCCGCGACAGCCCGACGCCGAACAGCGCATCGACGATCAGGGGCGCGGCCGCCAGCCGGCCATTGAGGGCCTCGACCGGCCCGCTCCATCCCGCCCGCGCCGCCTTCGCCAGTTCGGTCGTGGGCTCGGCCAGCGCAGCGACGCGCACCAACGCGCCACGTTCGCTGAGACGCCGCGCCGCGACATAGCCGTCACCGCCATTGTTACCCGGACCGCAGAGGATCAGGACCGGCGCGCCCGCCGCCATCCGCCAGGCGGTATCGGCAACCGCGGCGCCTGCGCGCTCCATCAATTCCGCAAGCGAGGTTCCCTGGATCGCGCAAGCCGCCTCCGCCTCGCGCATCGCATCGCTGGTCAGGATCGGGGCATCGGCGGGAACGGACATGGCCCTGCCTATCACGATCGCGCGAACGCGCCTACTTCGCGCCGCCCGTATTCGCCGGGAGGCGATAGCGGTCGTGTCCGATCGCGACCTCGATCATATTATTGCCGACGATGCTGACCTTCGCCGGTTCGGCGCCGTCGGCCGGCACGACGCCGCGTCCGTCGGTGGTGATCTGCAACCTGCGGTAACCGACATTGGCGCGCCCGACGACGAGGATCGTCCCGTCCGCGCCGCTCATTTCATCGACGGTGCAGGTGCGATCGAACAGCTTCGCGCCTTCCAGCGCGCATTCGATTCGGCCGTTTTCGGCGGCTTCGCGCGACCCGCGCGCTTCAGCCTCGGCCAGATCGCCATTGTCCGGGGCACGATCGCAGCCCGCGAGCGCGATCAGCGTCAGCCATGCCCCCCCAAATCGCTTCATCCCTTGCCCTTCAGCTGCGACAGGTCGCGCACCGCGCCGCGCGCGGCGCTCGTCGTCATCGCGGCATAGGCCTGAAGTGCTACCGAAACCTTGCGCGGGCGCGCCTTTTCCGGCTGCCATGCGGCGTCGCCCTTCGCATCCATCACGGCGCGGCGCTCGGCCAGCACGCTATCGGCCACCGCCAGCGTGATCGTCCGCGCCGGAATGTCGATATTGATGAGGTCGCCATTCTCGACCAGCCCGATCGCTCCGCCCTCGGCCGCCTCGGGCGAGACATGGCCGATCGACAGGCCCGAGGTGCCGCCCGAAAAGCGCCCGTCGGTGATCAGCGCGCACGCCGCCCCGAGCCCCTTCGACTTCAAATAGCTCGTCGGATAGAGCATTTCCTGCATCCCCGGCCCGCCCTTCGGCCCTTCGTAGCGGATCACGACGACGTCGCCCGCCTCGACCTGTCCGGTGAGAATGCCGGCGACGGCGGCGTCCTGGCTTTCATAGACCTTCGCGGGCCCCGAGAATTTGAGGATGCTCTCGTCCACCCCCGCGGTCTTCACGATGCAGCCGTCGAGCGCGATATTGCCCGACAGCACCGCAAGCCCGCCATCCTTGCTGAACGCGTGGGTTGCCGAGCGGATCACCCCCGCCTCGCGGTCGAGATCGAGGCTCTCCCAGCGCCGGTCCTGGCTGAACGCCGTTTGCGTCGGCACACCGCCCGGCGCCGCCATGAAGAATGTCCGCACTTCTGGATCGTTCGTGCGCCCGATATCCCATTTGCTCAGCGCATCGCCCAGCGTCGCGCTATGCACCGTCGGCAGATGCGCGTGGAGCAGCCCCGCGCGCTCGAGTTCGCCGAGGATCGCCATGATCCCGCCGGCGCGGTGAACATCCTCCATATGGACGTCGCTCTTCGCCGGCGCGACCTTCGACAGGCACGGCACGCGGCGTGACAGCCGGTCGATGTCGGCCATGGTGAAATCGACCCCGGCTTCATGGGCAGCGGCGAGCAGGTGCAACACCGTGTTCGTCGACCCGCCCATCGCGATGTCGAGGCTCATCGCATTTTCAAATGCCTCGAACGTCGCGATATTGCGCGGCAAAACGCTTTGGTCGTCCTCTTCATAATGGCGGCGGCACATTTCGACGACGATACGCCCCGCGCGCAGGAACAATTGCTTGCGGTCGGCGTGCGTCGCGAGCGTCGAGCCATTGCCCGGCAGCGACAGCCCAAGCGCCTCGGTCAGGCAGTTCATCGAATTGGCGGTGAACATGCCCGAGCAGGATCCGCACGTCGGGCACGCCGAACGCTCGATCGCAGTGACTTCCTCGTCGCTATATTTCTCGTCGGCCGCGGCGACCATCGCATCGACGAGGTCGAGCGCGACCTCCTTGCCCTTCAGCACCACTTTGCCGGCCTCCATCGGCCCGCCCGACACGAAGACGACCGGAATGTTGATACGCAGCGCCGCCATCAGCATCCCCGGCGTGATCTTGTCGCAGTTGGAGATGCACACCATCGCGTCGGCGCAATGCGCATTGACCATATATTCGACGCTGTCGGCGATCAGGTCGCGGCTCGGCAGCGAATAGAGCATGCCGTCGTGCCCCATCGCGATGCCGTCATCGACCGCGATCGTGTTGAACTCCTTGGCGACCCCTCCCGCCGCCTCGATCTCGCGCGCGACCATCTGGCCGAGGTCTTTCAAGTGGACGTGGCCGGGTACGAATTGCGTGAAACTGTTGACCACCGCGATGATCGGCTTGCCGAAATCGCTGTCCTTCATCCCCGTCGCGCGCCACAGGCCGCGGGCGCCCGCCATGTTGCGGCCGTGGGTCGTAGTGCGCGAACGATAAGAAGGCATCTGGAGAGTTCCTGATAATATTATTTCATAAAACGACGATAAAATGCGCCTCTACACGCCTAAGCGCCGATGTTCAACGCCACTTTCCTGCACATCCGCGCCAGCCGTTCGGCGAAGAGCACCTGCCCTGCCGCATCGCCGACCAGATCCTGCCGCATCTCGATCCCGACATAGGGAATATCGTTCGCCTCGGCATGGCGGTTCATCGTCGCGTTGAGCAGCTTGCCCGAATAGGGCTGCTGGTCGCCGACAAGCAGTCCCTCACCCTCCAGCGCCGCGATTGCCGCGCCCGCGAGCCGGTCGTCCTCATTATAGAGCACCCCGACATGCCACGGCCGCGCCTGATCGGGATGCGCCGCGAGCGACGGCGTAAAGCTGTGCAACGACAGGATCATCGCCGGACGCCGCGCCGCGATCGTCGCCGCGATATGGTCGTGATAGGGCCGGAAGAAACGCGCCAGCCGCGCCTCGCGCGCATCGTCGTCGAGCGCGTTGCCCGGCACGGCATGGCCGTCGCTCGCAATCGGCAGCACCCCCGGCGCATCCTCCTCGCGGTTGCAGTCGACGACGAGCCGCGACACGCCGCCGAGGATCGCCGCATCGACCGCGCCGCTTTCGACGAGCAAGGCTGCAACCTCGGCTACGCCGATGTCGATAGCGATATGGTTCGACAGCAGCGCGGGATCGATGCCGAGATCGATGTCGGCGGGCACATATGCCGAGGCATGGTCGGCGATCAGCAGGATACCGCCCGCACGCGCCTCCCCGATCTGCCGCCACGCTTCACTCATCGCAACGCTCCCGCCATCGTCCACCAGCCCGGATGCCGCTCCGCCAGCAAGGCCGCCGCCGCGTCGCGTTCGGCCGCCGCATCGAACAAGGCGAAACAGGTCGCCCCTGATCCCGACATGCGCGCGAGCCAGGGACGGAGCGCGCCGAGTTCGAGCAAAATATCGGCAATCGCCGGGCACCCTGCGATGGCCGGCCTTTGCAAATCGTTGCGCGCGCCGAGCAGCCTCGCGCGCGGATCGGCGCCGGTGAACAGCGGCCCGCGATCGATCCCGTCCCACGCGGCGAATACCGGCCCGGTCGCGACGGGCTGGCGCGGATTGACGAGCAGCACCGGCGTCCCGCTCAGTTGCAAGTTGGGCACGGCGCTCAATTCTTCTCCGGTGCCGACGCCAAGACACGTCTCGCTCGCCACGCAAGCGGCGACATCGGCACCGAGCGGGCTCACGATCCGCGCCAGCGCCGTATCGCCGATTTCGGGCAGGAAATGCGCCCGCACGAGCCGCGCCATCGCCGCGGCGTCCGCCGATCCGCCGCCGATCCCCGCCGCTACGGGCAGCATCTTCGTCAGCGTCACCGCCAGCGGCGGCACCCGGCCGGCGCCATGGCGCGCGCGAAGCAGCGTCAGCACCTGCATCACCAGATTGTCGCCGCCCGCGCTCAGCCCTTCGCCGAACGCCCCGTCGATTGCGAGGCTGTCGGTTTCGGCCAATTCGGCAGCTATCGCGTCACCGCCATCGACGAAGGCGAACAGCGTCTCGATCGCATGATAACCGTCGGCGCGCCGCGACCGGACATGCAGCGCGAGGTTGATCTTGGCCCAGCCGGTCTCGCGAAACGCCGTCACGGCGCCGTCGTCGCAGGGGTCAGCCCGTCGCGCAGCTTCGCTTCCAGCCGCGTCGCCATCTCGGCCTCCGCCAGCAATGCCGCGGCGCGCCAATTGTATCGCGCGCGGAACCTCTGTCCCGTTCGCCAATAGGCATCGCCCAGATGCTCGACGATCACCGGATTGTCGGGCTCGCCGCGCTGCGCCTTTTCGAGAAGATCGACGGCGTCGTCGGCGCGCCCCGTCAGGAAATAGGCCCAGCCGAGCGAGTCGGTGATGCTCGCATTCTGCGGTTCGCTGCGCCAGGCAGCCTCGATCCGCGCCAGCGATCGCTCAATATCCTTGCGCCGTTCGAGCGCCGAATAGCCGGCGAAATTCAGTATCGACGCATCATGGGGGCGCAACGCCACGGCCCGTTCCATCAGCGCCGCCGCCTCGTCCCACTGTCCCGCCTGCAACAGCAGGTCCGCGCGCGCGATCAGCAGCGTGCCGCGCAGCGCCCGGTCGGCTTCGCCGTCGCCCAGCGCCGCCTCGAGCCCCTCATAGGCACGCGCCGCCGCCGTGGGATCGTGCGATTGCCGGGCGATGTCGGCGAAACGGACGAGCAGCCCGCGCGCCGGATCGGCGTCGGCGGCCGCCTCGGCCAGCTTCGCCGCGCCCGCAAGATCGCCCGCATCGGCCATCAATTCGGCGCGGCGCATCGTCAGGACCGGTGGCAGTTGCTGACGCTCCGTGTCGAGCAAGGCCATGGCATCGGCGGACTGGCCGTTGCGGTCGAGCGCCTCGACCAGCGTCGCCCGCACCGCCCAGTCTTCGTCGTTGAGCCAATAGGCCGCGCGCGCAAACAGCAATGGCAGCTTCGCGCTGCCGTTCGGCGTCCGCGCAAGGCCGTCGGCCAATATGCCGAGCCATTGCGCCACGCCCGCGCGCGGGGTCGAAACCGGCTGGTCGGGAAGCAGCAGCATCGGATCCTCGCGCTGTCCCGACGCCAGCGCGATCCGCCCGCGCAGCCGTTCGGCCACGTCGCGTTCGCCCGCCTTGTCGAGCGTCGCCGCGACCCGCATGGCGACAAGCTGGCTCGTCCGGTCGGTCAGCGTGATGCCGTCCGCGAGCGCCGAGGCCGAATCGACGCGCTTCGCCGCGATCTGCACGAGCGCGACCTGAAGCGTCAGCGCGGGCTCGGGCCGCGCCCGGCTGTTCACCGCGAGCAGATGCTGCTCGGGAAAATTCTCGCGCGCGCCGACGTCGATCCATGCGTTCACCGTCGGCAGGATCAGCCGCGCGATCGTGTCGGCGCCCGCCTTGTCGATGCGGCCCTTCATAATGGCGCGCGCCGCCTTCCAGTCCGAACGGCGCATCGCATCGACCATCAGCACCAACTGCGCATCGAAACGCCGGTCGCCCGCGGTCCACAGGTTTTGCGCGGCGTCGTGCGCGGCGTCGAGGTCGCCCGCCTCGATCGCCTGTTCGAGCATCCGTCCGCGGATGCCGGGCAGGCCCGGGGCGGCGCTCGACACCGTCGCCAGCGCCGACAGCGCGGCGGCCGGCTCGCCGCCCTCCTCTGCCAGTCGCGCGCGCACGAGCGCGTCGAGCACCATGCCGCCGTCGTCGTCGGCACGCGCGGGCGCCGCCGCCGCGAAAGCGGCAACGATCAGAAGGAGGCGCGCAGGCTTACATGTTCGGGTAATTGGGGCCTCCGCCGCCTTCGGGGGTGACCCAGTTGATATTCTGGGTCGGGTCCTTGATGTCGCACGTCTTGCAGTGGACGCAATTCTGCGCGTTGATCACGAACTTGGGATCGCCTTCCTCTTCGCCGACGATTTCATAGACGCCCGCCGGGCAATAACGCTGCGCGGGCTCGTCATAGAGCGGCAGATTATAGGCGACCGGGATCGACGGGTCCTTGAGCTGGAGGTGAACCGGCTGGTCCTCCTCATGGTTGGTGTTCGAGATGAACACCGAGGACAGGCGATCGAAGGTCAGCACGCCGTCGGGCTTGGGATAGTCCGGCTTCGGCATGATGTCGGCGCGATAGAGGCTTTCATTGTCCGGATGATGCTTCATCGTGAAGGGGACTTTGATCTTCAGCGTCTCGAGCCACATGGTGATGCCCGACAGGATCGTGCCTGCAAGATCGCCATATTTCTCGACGAGTGGCAGCACGTTACGCACGACGCTCAGTTCCTTTTTGACCCAGCTGTCGTCATAGGCCGCCTGATAGGCGCCCAGCGTATCGCTCGACCGGCCCGAGGTGACGGCGGCGAAGGCCGCCTCCGCCGCCATCATGCCCGATTTCATCGACGTATGCGTGCCCTTGATACGCGGAACGTTCAGGAAACCGGCGCTGTCGCCGATCAGCGCGCCGCCCGGAAACGCCAGCTTCGGCACCGACTGGTATCCGCCGTCGCTGATCGCGCGCGCGCCATAGGAGACGCGCTTGCCGCCCTTCAAGATGCTGGCGATCTCGGGGTGCGTCTTCCACTTCTGCATCTCCTGAAACGGGGAGATGTGCGGATTGCGATAGTTGAGCCAGGTCACGAAACCCAATGCGACCTGCCCGTTCGCCTGATGATAGAGGAAGCCGCCACCATTGGCGTTCGCGTCGAGCGGCCAGCCCTGCGTGTGGATGACGCGGCCCGGCGCATGGTTCGCGGGGTCGATGTCCCAAAGCTCCTTGACGCCGAGGCCATAGACCTGCGGTTCGCAATCGGCGTCGAGCGCGAATTGCGGCTTGAGCATCTTGGTCAGGTGACCGCGAACGCCCTCGGCGAAGAAGGTGTATTTCGCATGGAGTTCGAGCCCTGGAGCATAGTCCGCCTTGTGGCTGCCGTCGCGCGCAACGCCCATGTCGCCGGTCGCGACGCCTTTGACCGAGCCATCGTCATTGTAGAGGATTTCGGCCGCCGGGAAGCCGGGGAAGATTTCCACCCCCAGTCCTTCGGCCTGCTCGGCGAGCCAGCGGCAAAGATTGCCGAGGCTGCCGGTATAGGTGCCGACATTGTGCATGAAGGGCGGCGTCATGATGTGCGGCAAGCCGAACTTCTTGTTCCTGGTCAGCACCCAATGCTGGTTGTCGTTCACCGGCACCTCGGCGAGCGGACAGCCCTGGTCGCGCCAGTCGGGCAGCAGTTCGTCGAGCGCCTTGGGATCGATCACCGCGCCCGACAGGATGTGCGCGCCGACTTCAGATCCTTTTTCGAGGATGCACACCGACAATTCGTTGCCGGCTTCGTTCGCCAGTTGTTTGAGGCGGATGGCCGCCGAAAGTCCCGCCGGCCCCGCGCCGACGATGACCACGTCATAGGGCATCGATTCCCGTTCGCTCACCGCAAATACCTTTCTGCCGTCCCAGCGCGGACATTCATCGTGTCCTGCGCTCATTCTGTCACGATTTGCGATGCCCGCCAATTGACGCGCCCGTCAACCTCCTGTTTCAAACAATTTCATGGGAGGGCAAAACTCTGCATTGCTGGCGGAAAGCTACAGCGACTGGTGGTCGCTGGCGGGCGTCGAGGCGCTCGTCGGCGAGGAACCCGCGGGCTGGCTCGACGTGCCGCCGGCGAATGACGCTGCGGCGTCCAAGCCGAAACGCGTCGTCGAGGCCGAGCCCGAGCCGCTCCCGCTTCCCGCCGCGCTCCAGCGGCAGGAGACGCCCGAGGCGGCCGAACCGAAGGGACCCGTCGTCTTCCCCGACGACTGGAACGAATTTCAAAGCTGGCTGGCGACCGGCGCCGACGTGCCCGGCAGCCAGTGGGACGCACGCCGCATACTTCCGGTCGGCGAAGCGGGCGCGCCGCTGATGCTGTTCACCGCGTGGCCCGAAATCGACGACCAGCAGGGCGGGACGCTCTTTTCCGGCGCCGCGGGCAAGCTGCTCGATGCGATGCTGCGGGCGATCGGCATGGCGCGGGCCGACTGCTATGTCGCGAGCCTTGCCGTCACGCGCCCCGCGGGCGGCCGCTGCGACGGCCCGGATGCGGCCGAACTCGACCGCCTGCTCTGGCATCATCTGCGGCTCGCCAAACCCGAACGCTTGCTGCTGATCGGCAGCGACATCACGCGCATGGCCGCCGCGACCGCCCTACCCGATGCGCGCGGAAGGTTACTGAATATTAACCAAGATGGCGCCAAGATGGAAACGGTGGCTGTGGCGCATCCAGTGATGCTGCTGGCCCGGCCCGCCCAGAAGGCGGCGGCATGGGATAGCCTGAAACTGTTCAACCGGGGACGTTGACAGATGGGAAATATGACCAGAAATCTTATCTCCGGCGCCGTTCTGGCGCTTTCGCTTGTGGCAATGCCGGCCTTCGCTGCCGATGCCGGCAATCGCGATTTCGCGTCGGCGCCGCAAACGGTGCCCGACATCCTCTCGTCGAAACAGAAACAGCTTTACACGCAGGTTCTCGGTGCGATCCGCGGCCAGCGTTGGGCCGACGCGAAGGCATTGCTCGACGACTCCGGCAACGGCCCGCTCACCGACTTCCTGCGCGCCGAACTGCTGACCGCCGCGAACAGCCCGCGCGCAGAAGTAGCCGACATCATGCCGATCCTTTCGCGCTCGCCCTGGCTGCCGCAGGCCGCGCAGCTCGGCCGTCTCGCGACGAAGCGCGGCGCGACCGACCTGCCGGCGCTTCCCTTTGAGGCGCGCCTCGCCTGGGCCGGTAGCGCACCGCGCCGGCTCGGCGCCGACAGCGTCAGCGACCCGGCGGCCGCGCGCCTCGCCGCGACGATCCCCGACCGGATCAAGAATGACGATCCGGCGGGCGCCGAAGCCCTTCTCAACGCGGCCATCGACCAGCTCAGCCCCGCTGCGCGCGCCGAATGGACGCAAAAGGTCGCCTGGTCCTATTATATCGAGAATGACGACCAGAATGCACTGCGCCTATCGCTCGCCTGCACCGCGGGCGGCGGGGCGTGGGCGACGCAGGGCGCCTGGGTGCAGGGCCTCGCGTCGTGGCGGCTTCGCGATTACCGCACCGCGCTCGCCGCCTTCGACCGC
Organism: uncultured Sphingopyxis sp.; assembly: GCF_900078365.1. Taxonomy (NCBI): domain Bacteria; kingdom Pseudomonadati; phylum Pseudomonadota; class Alphaproteobacteria; order Sphingomonadales; family Sphingopyxidaceae; genus Sphingopyxis; species uncultured Sphingopyxis sp. The sequence continues at coordinate 1,966,862 of NZ_LT598653.1, read as the reverse complement.
GTCGCCAAGGAAGCGCCCGACAGCGAACAGCGCGCCGCCGCTTATTATTGGGCCTCGCGCGCCGCGGTCGCGGCGGGCCAGCCCGCGCTGGTGCAGCCGCGCCTGCGCGCCGCCGCGGCCAATCAGGAAACCTTCTACGGCCTGCTCGCAGCCGAATCGCTGGGCGTAGAGACGGCGATCCAGCGCGAGAATGTCCGCGCCGATCGCAGCGCGTGGCGCGCGCTCGAGAAGCTGCCAAACGTCCGCGTCGCGATGGCGCTGGCCGAGATCGGCGAGGATGTCTACGCGGGTCAGGCGTTGCGCCATCAGGCCCAGATCGGCGATCCCGACCAGCATCCGCAGCTGATTGCGATGGCGGGCGCGCTCAGCCTGCCCGAAACGCAGCTCTATCTTGCCCATAATACGCCGCACGGCCGCAAGCCCGCCATAGGGGCACGCTATCCGCAGCCCAAATGGGAGCCGAAGGGCGGCTGGCGCGTCGATCCGGCGCTGGTCTTTGCCCATACGCTGCAGGAATCGCGCTTCCAGCGCGGCGTCGTGAGCCCGGCGGGCGCCACCGGGCTGATGCAGGTGCGCCCCGGCACCGCGCGCGACATCGTACGCTGGGAAGGCGCGGTCGCGGCACTCGGCGATCTCAAGACGCCCGCGGTGAACATGGATCTCGGCCAGCGTTATCTGCAATATCTCAGCCGCGAGCCCGCCACGGGCGGCCAGCTGCCCAAGGTGATCGCCGCCTATAACGCCGGCCCCGCGCCGGTCGCGCGCTGGCAGACCGAAATTCGCGATAATGACGACCCGCTGCTCTATATGGAATCGATCCCCTATTGGGAAACGCGCGGCTATGTCGGCATCGTGCTGCGCAACTACTGGATGTACGAAGCGCAGCAGGGCAAGCCGTCGGTCAGCCGCGCCGCGCTCGCGCAGGGCAAATGGCCGCGCTTTCCCGACGGAAAGGATCGCACGCGCCTGACCTATGCCGGTGATTTCGCGAATGCCGATTGACGAGAGCCTGCCGTTCAGGCCCGTCCGCATCGCGATCCTCACGATTTCGGACAGCCGCAGCGCCGCCGACGACCGGTCGGGCGACAAGCTCGAAGAATTGCTGACCGGCGCGGGCCATATGCTGGCAGCACGCGCGATCATCCGGGACGAGACCGACCTGATCGTCTCGCGCCTCCACAACTGGATCGACGATCCCGAGGTCGATGTCGTCATCACCACCGGCGGCACTGGCCTCACGGGCCGCGATGTCACGCCCGAGGCGCTCCACCGGCTCGACGGCAAGGATATTCCGGGTTTCGGCGAGCTGTTCCGCTGGCTCAGCTACCAGACCATCGGTACCTCGACGATCCAGTCGCGCGCCTGCGCCATCGTCGCGCGCGGCACCTATATCTTTGCGCTTCCCGGTTCGACCGGCGCCGTGACCGACGCGTGGGAAGGCATTTTGTCCACTCAACTCGACAGCCGCCACAAGCCCTGCAATTTTGTCGAGTTGATGCCGCGGTTGATGGAATAGCCCTGATCGTCGCCCCCGCGAAGGCGGGGGTGACGAATATGTTCTTTATTTGTTCTCGCCCGAGGACTATCCTTTCCGGGTGGAATCGTTCAAACCCCTGCCCCCGATTGCGGGCCGCGGCGCCCCGACCAACCTGCGTCCGACCCGTACCGGATCGCTCGACCGCGAGGCCGATCGCGACTGGCTCGACGCGGCGGAGGACATCGACGGCGCCCCGCCACCGTTGCGCACGACGGTCACGGTCGAACATCCGAAGACGATCATCGCGCGCAATTCATCGCCCGATGTCGGCTTCGATCGCTCGATCAACCCCTATCGCGGCTGCGAGCATGGCTGCGTCTATTGCTTCGCGCGCCCGACGCACGCCTTTCACGACCTGTCGCCGGGGCTCGATTTCGAAAGCAGGCTGTTCGCCAAACCCGACGCGGCAAAGCTGCTTCGCGCCGAACTCGCGAAACGCAACTACAAGGTCGCGCCGCTCGCGATCGGCACCAATACCGACGGCTATCAGCCGATCGAACGCGAATGGGGCATCACCCGCTCGGTCGTCGAGGTGCTGGCCGAAACGCGCCATCCGCTGATCATCACGACCAAGTCGGACCGCGTACTGCGCGACATCGACCTGCTCGCCGGCATGGCGCGCGATGGTCTGGTCGGGGTCGCGGTGTCGGTGACGTCACTCGACCCGAAGCTCGCGCGCACGCTCGAACCGCGCGCGCCGCACCCGAAACGCCGCCTCGCCGCGATCCGCAAGCTGATCGATGCAGGCGTGCCGACGCAGGTCAATATCTCGCCGATCATCCCCGCGATCACCGACCACGAGATCGAGGCGATCATGGCTGCCGCCGCCGAGGCGGGCGCGATCCGCGCTTCCTATATATTGATGCGCCTGCCCTTCGAGGTCGCGCCGCTCTTCCGCGCCTGGCTCGCCGCCCACTATCCCGACCGCGCCGACAAGGTCATGCACATGGTGCAGGACATCCGCGGCGGTCGCGATAACGACTCCGGTTTCTTCACCCGCATGCGCGGCCACGGCGTCTGGGCGCAACTCATCCGCTCCCGCGTCAGGCGCGCCGCGCGCGAGCACGGCATGGACCGGAGCTTCCCGCCGATCCGCTGCGACCTGTTCCGCCCGCCCGAACGCGACGGGCAGATGGAGCTGTTTTGAGTGCGAACGGCGATGCTTTAACCGTCGCCCCGCGAAGGCGAGGGCCGCCGTCGTCACGGAGCAAGGTCGATGAGAAACGCCTATGTCTACATCATGACCAACAAGCCGATGGGCATCCTCTACATCGGCGTCACCGACAATCTGGCGGCCCGCATTTTCGCGCATCGGTCGGGCACTGGATCGGAATTTTGCCGAAAATGGAACCTGACCCGACTGGTCTACGCAGAGCCCTCCGACCGCATCGACGAAGCGATCGTGCGGGAGAGGGCGCTAAAGAAATGGGAAACTAAGGCTGATCTCCGAAACCAATCCCGAATGGATCGACCTGTTTGAAACCCTCAACGCTTGAGCAAGGCCGCTAGCGGCCCCCGCCTTCGCGGGGGCGACGCCATGTTTACGCCTCCGCCAACGACCGCAGCCTGTAATCCTTGTAATCGTCGCGGATCTGGCGCTTCAAAATCTTGCCGGTCGCCGTATGCGGCAGTTCTTCGACGAAGACAATCTCGTCGGGAAGCCACCATTTGGCGACCTTGTCCGTCAGATAGTCGAGCACGCTCGCCTCGCTCACCTCGGCACCCGGTTTCTTCACGATCAGCAGGATCGGCCGCTCGTCCCATTTGGGGTGATAGACGCCGACCGCCGCGGCTTCCTGTACCCCCGGCGCGCCGACCGCGGCATTTTCCAGTTCGATCGAGCTGATCCATTCGCCGCCCGACTTGATCACATCCTTCGCGCGGTCGGTGATCTGCATGACCCCGTCGGGATGCAGCACCGCGACATCGCCGGTATCGAACCAGCCGTCGCCGTCGGCCGCATCGCTGTCGGCCTTGAAATAACGCCGGATGATCCACGGGCCGCGGCATTGCAGCCGCCCGCTCGTCTCGCCGTCGCGCGGCAGCTCGTTGTCCTCGTCATCGACGATGCGCAGTTCGACCCCGAACGGCGGACAGCCCTGCCGCGCGACGATGTCGACGCGCTCGTCGAAGCTCATCTCGTCCCAGTTCCACGGCCTTTTGCCCATCGTCCCGATCGGCGAGGTTTCGGTCATCCCCCAGGCGTGGCCGACGTCGATCCCCGCCTTCATGAACCGCTCGATCATCGCGCGCGGCGCCGCCGATCCGCCGATGATCACGCGGTAAAGCTTGCCATAATCCATGCCGGTCGCGTCCATATGCGCGAACATCGCGAGCCATACCGTAGGCACGCCGGCGCTGTGGGTGACGCCCTCGTCGTGCATCAGGTCGCACAGCACCTGCGCGTCGTTGGTCGCCGAAAACACCAGCTTTGCGCCCACGGTCGCGGCGGCGAAGGGAATACCCCAGCTGTTCGCATGGAACATCGGCACGATCGGCAGGACCACGCTGCGGTTCGACATGTCGAACACATCGGGCTGGATTTCGGTGATCGCGTGGATGACGTTCGAGCGATGTTCATAGACCACGCCCTTCGGATTGCCCGTCGTTCCGCTGGTATAGCAGAGCCCGACCGGATCGCGTTGGTCGAGCTCCACCCAATCGAAGCGGCCGTCTTCCGCATCGATCAGATCGCGATAGGACAGATAGCCCTCGCGCGCCGGCGCGTCGAACAGGATGAAATGCTCGACCGTTGGCAATTGCGGACGAAGCCGCTCGACGATCGGCAGGAACATCGCGTCGAACAGCAGCACCCGGTCTTCGGCATGGTTGATGATATAGATCAGTTGCTCGTCGAACAGCCGCGGATTCACCGTGTGCAGCACCCCGCCCATCCCCGCGGAGCCGTACCAGCTGACCAGGTGATGACCGTGGTTCATCGCCAGCGTTGCGATGCGGTCGCCCTTCTTCATCCCGAGCCGGACCATCGCGGCGGCAAAGCGCCGCGCGTCGGTGCCGACGTCTCCCCAGTTCGATCGCGTCATGCTGCCGTCGGCCCATCGCGACACGATCTCGCGCCCCGCATGTTCGCGTGCGGCGTGATCGATCAGGCTGGTGACGAGCAGCGGCTGGCCCTGCATTCCCATGGTGCGGCATCCTCAATTTTATCGTTGCCACTCATGGATAGGGTCGGAAACGCCCCGCACGCAAGGGGGATGGTCAGCGCGCCCGGAATTCGCGCGGTGCGACGAGCGACAGCGCAGGTTCCGCCACCCCCGCGATCATGTCGAGCCGCGAGACCGCGTCGGGGCCGAGGGCGAAGCCGCGGCCGAGATCGATGCGAATCTCGTCGTCGGTCAGCGGATCGATCGTCGTGACGATCACGCGGCCTTTCGCATCGTCGCGCCTGACAAGCAGCCGTGCGATTTCCTCGATCGCCGACGGCATGTCGACGCGGCAGGTCAGCTGGAGCGCGGCGGTCGCAGCCATGTCCGCGAGCGATTGCGCGCCGCGCACGGTGACGCGCGGCGTTTCCTCGCCTTCGAGCAAGTCGAGCTCGACCGACAGCAAAGCGCAGCCGCCTTCCGCCGCCAGCGCCTCGAGCGTCTTGCCCGCCATCTCGTCGAAGCAGCTCGACTGAAACTGGCCGCTGCGGTCCGACAGCGTCAGGTTGAGGAAGCGGTTGCCGCGCTGCGACACGCGCGGCCGCGCGCTTTCGACCATCGCCGCCATCACCATCGGGATGCGCGTCCCCGGCGTCATTTCGACATTGTCGCAGATGTCGCCATAGGATCGCGCGCCGCGCGCCGAGACGATCGCCTCATATTGCTCGACCGGGTGCGACGAGAAATAGAAGCCGAACGCCTCCTTCTCGCGCGTCATCCGTTCCGCCAGCGTCCAGGGTTCGGCGGCGGGCAGCTGCAGCGCGGGCGCGATCGTGATGTCGCCGCCGAACAGCCCGCCCTGCCCCGTCGAACGCTCGTGCGCCGAGCTGTTGGCGCAGGCGAGCAGGCTTTCGGCGCCGGCAAAGGCGCGCGGTCGGTCGGGCTCGATACAGTCGAACGCCCCTGCCGCCGCGAGCGCCTCGATCTGCCGCCGGTTAAGCAGCTTGGGATCGATGCGGCCCGCGAAATCGTCAAGGCTGACGAAATCGCCCTTCGCGCGCTCGGCGACCAGCGCCTCCATCGCCTTCTCGCCCACGCCTTTGAGCGCGCCGAGCGCGTAACGGACCGTCAGCCCCTCATCGCCGCGCCCGACCGAGAAATCGGCTTCACTGTCGTTGACCGATGGCGGCGCGATTCCGACGTCGAGACGCCGCATATCGTCGATGAAGATCGAGAGCTTGTCGGTCTGGTGGCTGTCGAACGACATCGATGCCGCGAAAAATTCGTGCGGATAATGCGCCTTCAGCCATGCGGTCTGATAGGAGAGCAGCGCATAGGCGGCGGCATGGCTCTTGTTGAAGCCATAGCCTGCGAATTTGTCGATCAAGTCGAACAGCTCGTTCGCGGCCTTGGGGGCGATATTGTTATGCTCGCCGCAGCCCTTGACGAAGGTGTCGCGCTGCGCGTCCATCTCCGCCTGGACCTTCTTGCCCATCGCGCGGCGGAGAAGGTCGGCGCCGCCGAGGCTGTAGCCGGCGAGAATCTGCGCCGCCTGCATCACCTGTTCCTGATAGACGAAGATCCCGTAGGTTTCGGCGAGGATGCCTTCGAGCAGCGGGTGCGGATAGGCGATCTTTTCGCGCCCGTTCTTGCGCGCGCCGAACAGCGGGATATTGTCCATCGGGCCTGGACGATAGAGCGCGACGAGCGCGATGATGTCGCCGAAATTGGTCGGTTTCACCGCCGACAGCGTGCGCCGCATGCCTTCGGATTCGAGCTGGAACACCCCGACCGTCTCGCCGCGCTGGAGCAGGGCGTAGACTTCCTCATCGTCCCACGCGAGCGCGTCGAGATCGACGTCGACCCCGCGCAGCGCGAGCAAACGCTTGGCTTCTTTCAGCACCGACAGCGTCTTGAGGCCCAGAAAGTCGAATTTCACCAGCCCCGCGGTCTCGACATATTTCATGTCGAACTGCGTCACCGGCATGTCCGAACGCGGATCGCGATAGAGGGGGACGAGTTGGTCGAGCGGGCGGTCACCGATCACTACGCCCGCGGCGTGGGTCGAACTATGCCGCGGCAGGCCTTCGAGCTGGCGCGCCATGTCGAACAGGCGGCGCACCCCGTCGTCCTGCTTGTACTCGGTCATGAGCTCGGCGACGCCGTTAAGCGCGCGTTCGAGCGTCCAGGGGTCGGTCGGATGGTTCGGCACCAGCTTCGCCAGCCGGTCGACCTGACCATAGCTCATCTGGAGCACGCGGCCCGTGTCCTTGAGCACCGCGCGCGCCTTCAGCTTACCGAAGGTGATGATCTGCGCGACGGTGTCGCGGCCGTATTTCTCTTGCACATAGCGGATCACTTCGCCGCGCCGCGTTTCGCAGAAGTCGATGTCGAAGTCGGGCATCGACACGCGCTCGGGATTGAGGAAGCGTTCGAAGAGCAAGCCGAGCTTCAAAGGATCGAGGTCGGTGATCGTCAGCGCCCAGGCGACGACGCTGCCTGCGCCCGAACCGCGCCCCGGTCCCACCGGAATGTCGTGCGCCTTCGCCCATTTGATGAAGTCGGCAACGATCAGGAAATAGCCGGGGAAACCCATCTGGGTGATGACGTCGACCTCGAAATCGAGGCGCGTGACATAGGCCTGTCGTTCTTCGTCGGTCAGCTCGGGATAATGTGCGAGCCGTGCCGTGAGCCCCATATGCGCGTCGGCCTTGAGCTGCGCCGCTTCGCCCTCGCGGTCGCCGGCGAGGCTCGGCAGGATCGGCTTGCGCTTCGGCGCCATGAAGGCGCAACGCTGCGCGATCACCAGCGTGTTGCGGATCGCCTCGGGCAGATCCGAAAAGGCGTCCTCCATCGTCTCGGCGGGCTTCAGCCAGGCTTCGGGGCTCGAAACGCGGCGATCCTCGCTTTCGACATAGGCTGATTGCGCGATGCACAGCATCGCGTCGTGCGCGGGGTGGAACTGCGGCTCGACGAAATTGGCGGGGTTGGTCGCGACGATCGGCAGCGCGCGCGCATAGGCCATGTCGATCAGGGCATTTTCGGCCGCCATCTCGACCTGATCGCCGCGCCGCGACAGCTCGATATAGAGCCGCCCCCCGAACATGGCTTCGAGCTGTTCGACATAGTCATCGGCGGCCGTCTTCTGCTCGCCCGCGAGCAGCCGCGCAAGCGCGCCCTCGCCGCCGCCGGTCAGGCAGATCAGCCCGTCGGTCTTGCCCGCGATGTCGGACAGCAGCACATGCGGTTCCTGCTCGACCGGTCGGCCGAGATGCGCCGCGGAGACGAGCGCGCACAAATTGTCATAGCCCTTGTCGTCCTGCGCATAAAGCGCGAGCCAATCGATCAGCGGCGCGCCGTTCGCCAGCCGTTGCCCGGGCCGCGCGACGCTGAGCAGGGTGCCGACGATCGGCTGCACCCCCGCCGCCTTGCACGCTTCGCCGAACGCCATGACGCCATAGAGCCCGTTGCGATCGGCCACCGCGATCGCCGGAAACCCGAGCTCGCGCGCGGCTTTCGCGATCGCCTTCGGATCGATCGCCCCTTCGAGCATCGTGAAGCTGGAAAAAACGCGCAGGGGAACGAAGGGGCTGTAGGCCATTTGGTTACGCTAACGTGACGCTGATGATTCGACCATGCCATAATCGTCGCCCCCGCGAAGGCGGGGGGCCGCTATCGGCGTGGCGCTATCTCTCCAACGGCCCCCGCCTCCGCGGGGGCGACAGTTCAAAGCAACGCCTCTATCTCTTTCCTGAGTTGCTCGGGCTTTGTCGTCGGCGCGTGGCGCGACACGGTCTTGCCCTCGCGGTCCACTAGGAATTTCGTGAAATTCCACTTGATCCCGCTGCCGAGCAGCCCCGATTTCTCCTTCTTCAAATGCTTGAAGATCGGATCGGCATCGTCGCCGTTGACGTCGATCTTCGCCATCAGCGGAAAGCTGACATCATAGGTCAGCGAACAGAAGTTCCTGATCTCTTCGGCGTCCCCCGGCTCCTGCGCGCCGAACTGGTTGCACGGGAAAGCCAGTATCTCGAATCCGCGATCCTTGTAGTCGCGATACAGCTCCTCCAGCCCTTCATATTGCGGGGTGAAGCCGCATTTCGACGCGGTGTTGACGATCAGCAGCACCTTGCCGCGATAGTCGGCCAGCGATTGCACGCCGCCGCCCGGAAGTTTCGCCGAAAGATCGTAAAGCGCCATATTACTTCTCCCCACCGCCCATCTTATCCTGAGTCGTCATCCCGGCGAAAGCCTGGATCTCGCCGGTGCGCCAAGGAGCAAGGGCGAGATCCCGGCCTTCGCCGGGATGACGGACTTGGAAGGGCCGCCTACGCCTCGATATGCCCCTCGTGCAAGCGCAACACACGGTCCATCTTCGCCGCCAGCCGTTCGTTGTGCGTCGCCACCAGCGCCGCCGAGCCATGGTCGCGCACCAGCCCCACGAACTGGTCGAACACGCGGTCCGCCGTCGCCTCGTCGAGATTGCCCGTCGGCTCGTCGGCGAGCACCAGCAAGGGCCGGTTCGCGAGCGCGCGCGCCACCGCGACGCGCTGCTGCTCGCCGCCCGACAGCTTGCTCGGCTTGTGATGGAGCCGCTCTCCCAGCCCCAGCCGTCCGAGCAGGTCGGCCGCGCGCTCCTCCGCCTCGGCCTGCCCCGCGCCGCGGATCAGCTGCGGCAGCACGACATTCTCGATCGCGTTGAAATCGGGGAGCAGGTGATGGAATTGATAGACGAAGCCGATCTTCTCGCGCCGCGTCTTCGTCCGCTCGCCCTGCTCGAAACGCGTGACATCCTCGCCATCGATGCGGATGATGCCCTCGAAGCCGCCTTCGAGCAGGCCCACGGCTTGCAGCATCGTCGACTTGCCCGATCCCGAGGGGCCCAGCAGCGCGACGATCTCGCCGCGCCGCAGCGAGGCGTTGACGCCGCGCAGCACTTCGATGGTGACGTCGCCCTGGGTGAAGCTGCGCTTCAACCCGACCAGTTCCAATGCGACCTCACTCATAGCGCAGCACCTGCACGGGATCGGTATTCGCGGCCTTATAGGCGGGATAAAGCGTCGCGAGGAAGCTGAACACGATCACCATGATGACGATCGCGGTGATCTCGACGGGGTCGGGCTTCGACGGCAGTTCGGTGAGGAAGCGGATCGACGGATCCCATAAGGGCTGGCCGGTCAGGAACTCGACTCCGCGCAGCACCCCCTGCCGGAAATAGAGCAGCGAAAAGCCGACGATCATTCCCGCGATCGTGCCCGCGATGCCGATCGACAGCCCGATCGCCATGAAGATGCGCATCACCGCGTCGCGCGGCGCCCCCATCGTCCGCAAAATCGCCATGTCGCGCGTCTTCGCGCGCACCAGCATGATCAGCGAGGAGATGATGTTGAACGACGCGACGAGGATGATCAGCGACAGGATCACGAACATCGCGACGCGCTCGATCGACAGTGCCTCGAACAGGCTCGCGTTCATCGATCGCCAGTCGGAGACGACCGCCTGCGCCGCGAGTTTTTCGGCCAGCGGCTGCAGTATCTCGCCGACGCGGTCCGGGTCCTCGGTCTTGACCTCGATCATCTGCACCGCGTCGCCGGTGAGCAGCAGCAATTGCGCATCCTCCATCGGCATGACGATATAGGCCTTGTCGAAATCATAGACGCCGATCTCGAAAATCGCCGTTACGCGATAGCTGATCTCGCGCGGCACCGTGCCGAACGGCGTCGAGCGGCCCTGCGGGTTGATGATCGTGACGTTCGACCCGACCTGCGCGCCCAGGTTGCGCGCCAGTTCGCTGCCGATCGCGACATGGCCCGAACCCGCCGTCAGGCTGGCGAGATTGCCCTGGAGCACCTTGCCGCCCAGCGTCTTGTTGTTGCGGATGTCGGGCACCGTCATCCCGCGCACCAGCACCCCCTCTACGCGCCCGCTGAAAGTCGCGAGCAGGGGCTGCTCGATCAGCGGGGTCGCCGACACGACCCCCGGCGTCGCCTTCGCCTGTTTCAGCACATCGCGCCAATCGTCGATCCGCCCGCCAAAGCCCTGGACGACCGCATGGCCGTTGAGCCCGACAATCTTGTCGAACAAGTCGCTGCGCACGCCGTTCATCACGCTCATCACCACGACCAGCGCCGCGACGCCGAGCATCACCGCGGTGAAGCTGAACGCCGCCGCGACAAAGATGAACCCCTCGCCGCGCTGCGGAAGCAAATAGCGTTTGAAGATGGTGCGTTCGTAAGGACGCAGAATCATAAGGAGACCGGCCTTTGCGGCGCATGTGTGGTGACACGCATGAGAGCCGCTTTAGGCAGGTAAAACAGGGCTGGCAATGGCCGCTGGAAAGGCGTCAAATCCCAAATGATTTGCGATAATGTGTTGCCCATAGGTCACAGCAACCCGCAAAAGCGGGGGCATTTGCCCGTCAGAGGGTGACAAAGCCGAGCCCAAGACCTACCCCACGGCTTCTGGTTCAACGCGGCCCAAAGGCCCGGCTCCAGGGAGTGCAGGTCCTTCGCCGGCCTGCGCACAAGGGGGATGGCGAGTGTTCGTCACAGGCGCCCGGGTCTTGGAAACGAGGCCCGGGCGTTGTGATTCCGATGCTAACGACAGCTTTGGGGTGAGGAGCTGGCATGCCCCCATCTTCGTCATTCCCGCGAAAGCGGGAACCCAGAGTGGGGTCAGCCGACGCATGCACTGGGTTCCCGCTTTCGCGGGAATGACGACATTATGAGATGCGGAATGTCGCCTAGCGGTCGAAACCGGCCCCTACCCCTCGCTCTCGCTGATATCCTCGAGCATCTCCGCATCGAGCACGCGCACGCGTCCCTGTTCGAGCGAAATCACCCCCGATTCCTCCCAGCTCTTGAGCTGGCGGTTGATATGCTCGCGGCTCATCCCGGCGAAATTGCCGAGTTCGGTCTGGCTCAGCTCGACACGCTGCGATACCTCCAGATCCTTGCGGATCAGCCGCTTCAGATAGCGCGCGAGGCGCGGGCCCGACGCATAGGCGCGGTCGCTCTCGATCGTCTGGTCGGCGGTACGCAGCCGCCGCGCGAGCTGCTGCATCAGCGACCAGGCGAATTCGGGGTGGCTCGCGGCAAAATCCTTGAGCGCGTTGCGTCCGAGCTGGAGCGCGCTGCCCGCGCTGGTCGCGGTCACCGATGCGGTGCGCTCGCCGCCGTCGAGGAGCGCGATCTCGCCGAGCACCGCACCGGGTTCGGCATAGGCAAGCACGATCTCGCGGCCGCCCGCAGTCAGCATCGACACGCGTGCCGTGCCTTCGGTCAGGATCAGCATCATGTCGCTGGGGTCGCCCTGGACGAGCAGTTCCTTGCCCTTGACGAAATTGACCTGCACCGCGCGGCGCGCGATTTCGGCCCAGTCCTCGACCGTCAGGCCGGAAAAGATGCTGTCGGGGCCCTGCAACTCGGCGAGTTTCGCGTGATCCATCTGCCCCTGCACCCCTTTGCTTCGTCCTAGACCAGCCGGCTCTGCTTCACCGCCGCTTCGATGAATCCCGCGAACAAGGGATGCGGGTCGAACGGCTTCGACTTGAGCTCCGGATGGAACTGCACCCCGATAAACCACGGATGATCGGGGCGCTCAACGATTTCCGGCAGCATGCCGTCGGGCGACATGCCCGAAAAGACGAGGCCGCCCTTTTCAAGGCTTTCGCGATAGGCGCCGTTGACCTCGTAGCGATGGCGGTGGCGCTCGCTGATCTCGTTCGCGCCATAGACGCTCGCGACATGGCTGTTCGGCGACAGCTTCGCCTCATAGGCGCCGAGGCGCATCGTGCCGCCGAGGTCAGTGTCGGCGCCGCGCTTCTGCAACCCCTCGGCGCTCATCCATTCGGTGATCATGCCGACGACGGGCTCGTCGGTCGGGCCGAATTCGGTGCTCGACGCATCGGCGATGCCGCTCGTGTTCCGCGCGCCCTCGATGCACGCCATCTGCATACCGAGGCAGATGCCGAAGAAGGGCACGCCGCGTTCGCGCGCGAAGCGCACGCTCGAAATCTTGCCCTCGGACCCGCGCTCGCCGAAGCCGCCGGGGACGAGGATGCCGTGCATGGGCTCGAGATTGGCGGCGAGATCCTCGTCGCGCTCGAACATTTCGGCGTCGAGCCAGCGGATATTGACCTTGACCCGGTGCGCCATGCCGCCGTGGACCAGCGCCTCGTTCAAGGATTTATAGGCGTCGGGCAGCGACACATATTTGCCGACGACGCCGATCGTCACCTCGCCCTCGGGATGCTGCTTGCGGTCCATGATGTCGTACCAGCGCGACAGGTCGGGCGCGGGTGCGTCGTGAATACCGAAGGCGTGGAGGACTTCGCTGTCCAGCCCCTCGCCATGATATTGAACCGGCACCGAATAGATGCTGTCGGCGTCGAGCGCCGGGATCACCGCTTCCTTGCGGACGTTGCAGAATTGCGCGATTTTCGCGCGTTCGGTGTCGGGCAGCGGCTTTTCGCAGCGGCAGAGCAATATGTCGGGCTGGACGCCGAGCGACGCGAGTTCGCGCACGCTATGCTGCGTCGGCTTGGTCTTCAGCTCGCCCGCAGCGGCGATATAGGGCACCAGCGTGACATGGACCGAGATCGCATTCTCGCGCCCGACTTCATTCTTGAGCTGGCGGATCGCCTCGATGAAGGGCAGCGATTCGATGTCGCCCACCGTCCCGCCGATCTCGCACAGCACGAAATCGAGGTCGTCGGTCTCGGCGCGCGCAAATTCCTTGATCGCGTCAGTGACGTGCGGGACGACCTGCACCGTCGCACCCAGATAGTCGCCGCGGCGTTCCTTGGCGATGATGCCCTGATAGATGCGGCCCGAGGTGACATTGTCGCTCTGCCGCGCCGCAACGCCCGTGAAACGCTCGTAATGGCCGAGGTCGAGGTCGGTCTCCGCCCCGTCGTCGGTCACATAGACCTCGCCGTGCTGATAGGGCGACATCGTGCCCGGATCGACATTCAGATAGGGATCGAACTTCCGGATACGGACGCGATAGCCGCGCGCCTGCAACAAGGCTGCGAGGCTAGCCGCCATCAAACCTTTGCCAAGCGAGGAGACCACGCCGCCGGTGATAAAAATGAACCGCGCCATGGGAGGAAAGACTTACTCAACGGGAGGGGGACGGCGCAAGCCGTCGAATCGCTTGCCGCGGAAATATTTTCCGCCGGGCGGGTTTGGTCGGAGGCCGGCGCCGCCGGTTATTTCTTGGCGGGGGGTGCCTGCGCGGGAGCCGGAGCGGCTTCCTGATTGGCCGCCGCGGCGGCCGCAGCCGCCAGCGGATCGTCGCTCGCCGGGGCCGGCGCCGCATTTGCGGGCGCCTGCTGGGCCGGGGCGGTCAGCGACGAGGCCGGTGCCGCACCGCTCGTCTGCGCCGATTTCGACAGCGAGGTGTCGATCGTCGAGCCGCTGCGCCCGACTGAAGCCATCGCCGCGAGCAGGATCGACAGCGCGACGAACGCCGTCGCGAGGATCGTCGTCGCGCGGGTCATGAAATCCGCCGCGCCGCGCGCCGACAACAGGCCCGCGGGGCTGCCGCCGACGCCCAGGCCGCCACCTTCCGATTTCTGCATCAAAATGACGCCGATCATCGCCGCGGCAACGAGCGCCTGGACGACAAGCAGGAAGGTGAAAAGGCTGGACATCATGATTTCCCGAACTCGCGCGGCCTCACACGGACCGCGCCCGCGGCGCACATAGAGACGAAGCGGCTTCGCTTCAACCCGGAAGGTAACGTCGCCCCCGCGAAGGCGGGGGCCGCAATCGGCCTTGCGCGACCTCTCCAGCGGCCTCCGCCTTCGCGGGGGCGACGATTATAATTCGGCCGCCGCCGCCACGATCGGCACGAACTTCGCTGCCGTCAGGCTCGCTCCACCGACCAGCGCGCCGTCGACATCGCCCGCGCCGAGCAATTCGGCGGCATTGTCGCCATTGACCGACCCGCCATAGAGAATGCGCATTTGCTGGGCAGCATCGCCGAACCGCGCGGCCAGCGCCCCGCGGATCGCGCCGTGCATCGCTGCGACGTCTCCGACCGTCGGAACCAGCCCCGTCCCGATCGCCCAGATCGGCTCATAGGCGATGGCGAGGCGCGCCGGATCGAACGCATCGGGCACCGATCCCGCGATCTGCGCCAGCACATAGTCGATCGCCCCGCCCGATTCGCGCACCTCGCGCGGTTCGCCCACGCAAAGGATCACCGCCAGCCCTGCGCCCAGCCCCGCTTCGGCCTTGGCGCGCACGTCGGCGTCGCTTTCGCCGAATCCCTCGCGCCGCTCGCTATGCCCGACGATCACGACGCGCGCGCCGATGTCCGCGAGCATCGGCGCCGCGACCGACCCGGTGAAGGCGCCCGACGCCGCGCTATGGCAGTCCTGCCCGCCGACCGCACCGCCGGGCGCGGCGGCGACCATCGGAGCGATCAGCGTGAAGGGCGGGCAGATGGCGACGTCGACACCCGCATGATCCGCCGCCGCGGCGAAGATCGCCCGCGCCTCGGCGAGCGCGCCCGTCAATCCGTTCATCTTCCAGTTGCCGACCACATATTTGCGCCGCGTCATCTGCTCGCCTCTCCATCTGTTCAAACCTCGGCATCGCCCTAGCGGCGCGCGGGCGGCGTAGGCAAGGCGTGTCGCACCCTCACCAAAACCCCTTCCAGCCTTGATACCGCACCGCCTCCCGCCTAAAGCAGCGCGCAATCGCGCCTAACCCGCGCCCTGCCGGAAAGAATGCCCGCTTCATGATTACCGCCATCCGCGCCCTGTTTTCCTCGACGATCGGCAAATTTCTCGCCCTCGCCTTCGTCGTGCTCGTCGGCGTCGCCTTTGCCTTGAGCGACGTCACCGGCAATTCGACCTTCGGCGGAATGGGCGGCGCCAACGTCGCAAAGGTCGGCAGCGAGAATATCGGGATCGGCGAACTGCGCGAGCGCGTCCGTCAGACCTATAATCAGGCGCGGCAGGATCAGCCCGGGCTGACGATGGCCGCTTTCGTCGAATCGGGCGGCCTCGACCAGGTGCTCGACCAGCTCATCGAAGGCTCGGCCTTCGACCAGTTCGCGACCGAATTGGGCTTCGGCGTCAGCAAGCGGCTGATCGACGGCCGCATCGCCGACCTGCCTGCTTTCTCGGGCGTGTCGGGCAAGTTCGACCAGACGGTGTTCGAAAATTTCCTGCGCCAGAACGGCATCAGCGAAGCGCAACTGCGCCGCGACCTGCGCCAGCAACTGCTGGTCGAACAGCTTGCCGCCCCGATCGCGCAGATGCCGCGCATCGCGCCCGGCATGGCGCAGCCCTATGCCGCGCTGCTCCTCGAACAACGCCGCGGCCAGGCGACCTTCATTCCTTCGAGTCCCTTCGCGCCGACCGCCGATCCCGGCGACGCGGCGCTCCGGACCTTCCTGTCGCAGAATAAGGCGAAGTTCACCGTGCCCGAGCGCCGCGTGATCCAATATGCGCTGTTCGACCGCGGCGCCGTGCCCGTTCCCGCGGTCACCGACGCCGAAATCGCCAAGGTCTACAAGGACAATGCCGCGCAATATGCCGCGAGCGAAACGCGCCGCTTCGCGCAGGTGATCCTTCCTGACCGGGCGGCCGCGAACGCGCTCGCCGCGAAGGTTCGCGGCGGAGCCTCGCTCGCCGCAGCGGCGCAGGCGGCGGGGCTTTCCGCCTCGACCACCGGCGATCTGACCGAAACGGCCTATGCCGCAACGACGACGCCCGCCGCCGCGAAAGCGGCTTTCGCGGCGCAGCGCGGCGACCTCGTTGGCCCGGTGCAGACCGGTCTCGGCTGGACCGTCGCTCGCGTCGAGGACGTCACCGCCAAGCCCGCGCGCTCCTTGGCTCAAGCGAGCGAAGAGATCCGCACCGAACTCGCCAAGAACAAGGCGAACGAAGCGATCGTCGATTATTACAACGCGATTCAGGACGCCGTGAATGGCGGCGCCTCGGTCGAGGAAATCGCCGCCGACCGCAAGCTCCCGCTCGTCGAAACCCCCGCGCTGCTGCCCGACGGCCGTGCGCCCGGCCAGCCCGCTTTCGTGCCCGCGCCCGAACTCGCGCCGCTCGTCGCGCAGGCCTTCCAGGCCGCGGGCGAAGGCGAAGGCCATATCGCGACGATCGTCGAGAATGAGAAATTCGCCGTCTATGCGGTGAAGTCGGTCGTCGCCGCGGCGCCGCCCCCCTTCGCGCAGATCCGCGCCGACCTGCTCAGCGAATGGCGCTTTGCCGAGGGGCAGAAGGTCGCCCGCGACAAGGCGCGCGCGATCGTGAAGGCGGTCGAGGGCGGCAAGAGCCTGAACGAAGCGGTCGCCGCCGCGGGGCCGAACATCGGCAGCGTGCAGGCGATCGGCGGCCGCCGCGCCGAACTCGGCGCCGACGGCAAGCCCGTCCCGCCCGAGCTCGCCCTGCTCTTCTCGATGGCGAAGGACAGCGTCAAGACGCTCGAAATCCCGGGCAATCGCGGCTGGATGGTCATCGCGCTCAACGACGTGCAGCGCCCCGATCCGAAAGCGATCGAGCCGCAGCGCGTCGCCGCGATCGCCCAGCCGCTCGCCCCCGCCTTCGGTAACGAGCTGATCGAACAGCTCGCCGCCGAAGCGAAGCGCCGCGTCGGCGTGACGATCAACAAGGACCTCGTCGCCCAACTGCGCGCCGAACTCACCGGCAACGCGCCGGTCACCGAATAAGGCCGGCGTGAGCATCGAGGGAAGAGCCGCCGCGCTCGAGGCGCTGGCGCAGGGACGCGGCGCGGTCGTCTGGCAGCGGCTGATCGCCGACATCGAAACCCCCGTCTCGGCGGCGCTCAAGCTGATTGATCCGGGGCGCGGCGACTGGGTGCTCGAATCGGTCGAGAGCGGCGAGACGCGCGGACGCTACAGCCTGATCGGGCTAGACCCCGACCTGATGTTCGAGGTCACCGGCGATGCCGCGCGGCTCAACCGCGACTGGCGCCGCGACCGCACGGCCTTCGCGCCGCTCGAAACCGGCGCGCTGCAGGCGCTGCGTGACCTCGTCGCCGAATGCCGCTTCGACGTGCCCGAGGGGCTGCCGAAGGCACTCGCAACGCTCGTCGGCTTTTTCGCTTATGAGACGATCGGCCTTGTCGAGCGCATCCCGCGCGCGCCGGGGGCGGGCCTCGGCCTGCCCGACATGATCTTCGTGCGCCCGACGGTGATCCTCGTCTTCGACCGGCTCGCCGACGAACTGTTTCTGATCGCGCCGATCTGGCCCGACGCCCATGGCGCGATCGACCGGATGATCGACGCCGCGCAGGATCGTCTCGACACCATCGCCGCGCGCCTGTCGAGCGCCAGCGCGCACGCCGATCGCGCGACGACGGCGGCGCTGCCCGAAGCGATCGCCGCCGACCCCGCCACCACGCCCGCGCGCTTCGCCGAAATGGTCGCCGCGGCGAAGGGCTATATCGCCGCGGGCGACATTTTTCAGGTCGTGCTGTCGCAGCGCTTCTCGACGCCGTTCGACCTGCCGCCCTTCGACCTCTATCGCGCGCTCCGCCGCGTGAACCCCTCGCCCTTCCTCTATTTCCTCGATCTGCCGGGCTTCGCGCTGATCGGCTCGTCACCGGAGATTCTCGTGCGGGTCAGGGATGGCGAGATCACGATCCGTCCGATCGCGGGCACCCGCCCGCGCGGCCGCACCAGCGCCGAGGATGTCGAGAATCGCGACAGCCTGCTCGCCGATCCCAAGGAACGCGCCGAACATCTGATGCTGCTCGACCTCGGCCGCAACGACGTCGGCCGCGCAGCGGTGGGCGGCAGCGTGACCGTCACCGACAGCTATACGGTCGAGTTCTACAGCCACGTCATGCACATCGTCTCGAACGTCATCGGCCGCATCGCGCCCGGCAAGGACGCGATCGACGCGCTGTTCGCCGGCTTTCCCGCCGGCACGGTCAGCGGCGCTCCTAAAGTGCGCGCGTGCCAGATCATCGCCGAACTCGAAGCCGACGCGCGCGGGCCCTACGCGGGCGGCGTCGGCTATTTCGCCCCTGACGGCAACATGGACAGCTGCATCGTACTCAGGACCGCGATCGTCAAGGATGGCGAAATGCACGTCCAGGCCGGCGCGGGCATCGTCGCCGACAGCGATCCCGCCTATGAACAGCGCGAGTGCGAGGCGAAAGCCGGCGCCCTCTTCGCGGCGGCACGCGAAGCCGTGCGGTTGGCAGGCACGCCGGGATATGGGCAGTAGGCGCTGATCCGCAGGAAGGCGGCTATCGGCCGTGAACTGCGGCCTCCCTTATACTTCGTCATTCCCGCGAAAGCGGGAACCCAGTAGCGACGTCAGCTCGCTGGGTTCCCGCTTTCGCGGGAATGACGAGTGTTTGGTGTGTCCGCTCCCAGCCCAAAGCCGGCTAACGCGCCGGCAGGCTCAAAGTAAACCGCGCGCCCTGCCCCGGCGCGCTGTCGACCGTCAGATCGCCGTCCATCGCGCGCGCCAGCCGGCGGGCGATATAGAGTCCCAGCCCCGATCCGCCGCTGTCGGTGCGTCCGAGCCGTTCGAATTTCTCGAACACCACCGCCTGCTGCTCGGCGTCGATCCCCTGCCCCTGGTCGGCGACGGTCACCGTCGCGCGGCCCTCCTCACGGTCGACGCGGATCCATATCTGCGAATTTTCGGGCGAATAGCGGATCGCGTTGCCGAGCAGGTTGAGCAGCACCTGCAGCACGCGCCGGAACTCGCCAAAAGCCGGCGCCCGGTCGTCGGTGCGCGGCGCATCGATGCGGATGCCCTTTTCCTCGGCCTTCATGCCGAGCAGGCCGACGGCACGGCGGGCGAGATCGCCGAGATCGATTTCGTCGCGCGCCGCCTTGAAGCCCGGACGCTCGATATTCTGGAGGTCGGCAAGGTCGTCGACGAGGCCGAGCAAGTGGCGCCCCGCGTGAGCGATGTCGCCCGCGTAGCGTGCATAATCTGCGCGGATCGGCCCGTCGAACTGTCCCGAAATCGTCTCGGCCGTCGCGATGATGCGGCTCAATGGCCCGCGCAGCGCGCCGTCGATGCGGCGGCCGAACTGCGGGTCCGACAGCGGCAGCGATCCGAAAGCCGGATCGACGAGCGCGCCGGGCGTCTTGTGCTCGGCCGCGGGCTGCGCTTCGGTGGCGACCGCGCTGCCGCGAAAGCCGGTGAAGCGTCCCGTCGCGTCGAACAGGGCTTCGCCGGCAAGTGTCATCGCCGCCTCCGCGACCCGGACGCGCTGCCCCTCGAAGCGCGCCTGCCGCGCCAGCGCGCGCAGCACGGGAAAGCGGCCGTCCGCGTCGGGCTGAAGCTCGAACAGTTCGGACAGCGAGCGCCCTTCCCAGCCTTCGGGCACCGGCAGGGCGCCGGGGGCGGCGCGCAGCGCGACGATGCGCAATTGCTGGTCGCATTCCCACGTCCAGCTTTGCGGAACCACCGCGCCCTCGGCGATCGGCGGCACCTGCGGCTGGACCAGCGGCCGCGCGCGCCAGTCGGTGATCTCGAGGCTCGCGCCGTCGGCGTCGGGGGTGATGCGAACGAGCGCGTGAATGTCGCTATGGTCGTCGGCCGCATAGAGCGGCCGGCTGATGTCGCGGTGCAATCGCTGCGCCAGCGTGACGAGGCGTGCGAGATGCGGCAGCGCGAGCGGCTTGTCGAGCCCCGCGCCCGCGCGCTGTTGCAGGCGCAGCAGCGGCGCGTCGGCGCTCACCAGCGCGCCCGACCGGTCGATGCGGCCCCGGATGACGCGCTCGGTCACCGCGCACGCTCCGCAGCCGGGAATTGGTCATGGCCCGCATCGCCCACCGCGCGCGACGGCAGCATCGCCAGCGATGCCTCGAGCGGCGCCAGCGCGACATGGTCGAGGCGCAGCGGCGCGAACAGCGAAGGCAGCGCCGCACTCTCGGCGGTCAGCAGCGCGAGCGCCATATCGTCGTAGCCGCGGCGATGCGCCGCCGCCGCGAGCGCGATCAGCACCGGCCAGTCGTGCCGCGCGATCGCAGCCGCCGCCGCATCGGACGCATCGGCGCCGAGCGCGGCATGATAGGCCCGGCCCGCGTCGGCGATCCCGCTTTCCTTCGCCTGCCTGTCGGTCTCCGCGCGCACGGCATCGCCAAGCTCGGCGGCGCGCTTCGCATCCTTGCTCACCTCGGCCAGCCGCCACGCGGCAATGTCGAGCAATAGCGTCCGGAAAATCTCGGGATCGAGGTCGGCGATTGCGACCGCCGGATTGCCGAGCGCGTCGAAGCGCCGGCGGTCGGCGATCCGCACCGCCAGATGGGCGCGGTCGACATCGGACAGGGCTTCGGCAGCGGCGGCCCCCTCGTGATCCGCCGCTTCAGCGTCGGACAACAGAGGCGGCGGACTGCTACGCTGCGCCGACTGTTCGCGCCAGCGATGCTCCTCGGCGCGCGCGAAGCAGATTGCTGCCAATCGGGTTGCGGAGGGCAGCCCGCCAGCGAGCCACTCGCTCCACAATCGGCTGATGTCGATGGCGGGGTCGAGCCGCGCCGCGACGTCGGCGACCATCCGCCGCGCGATCCCCAGCGACAGCGCGCGCTGCTCCTCAGTCAGCCGGCCCGCGGCGGGCGCGGCCAGATAATCCGCCAGCTCGCGCAAGCGCGCCGACAGCGTCGGCGACGGCGGGTCGATGCCGGGAGAGAAGAGTGATTCACTCATGCGCGTCCGCCAATATCAGCATGACGTTAATAGGCCTTAAACCTTGAAGGCTGTTGTTTTATCGCGCCTCCGGGCGGCGCGCGAGGCGGAGCCAGAGCAGGATCTGGAACAGCGCGAGCAACGGCAGGATCGCGAACATCAGCGGCGCGAAGCCGAACAGCAGCGCGGGCGCGAGCAAAATCCACGCCTCGTCCGCGTCGGGAAGCAGCCAGTGAAAGCGCCGCCGCTCTCCCGAATCTTCGTAAAGCGCACGCGCGAGCAGGATCGTCGCGGCGAGGCACGGCGCGAGCGCGGCTTCCGAAAAGGGCGGCATCTTCTGTCCCGGCCCGGCGAGCGACAGCAGCCAGGGAAAGACGGCGAGCAGCACCCAGGCGAAAGTCCGGATGACGTCGCGCGCGCGGTCCTGCGCCGCGCTTTCGGCGCGAAACGCCGACAGGAAACGCATCGCCGCCAGCCCCAGCCCGCCGAGAATCGCGACGAGCGCCCCCGCCGCCGCGAGGCCGCTGGCGGCGAGCAGCGCGACCGCCACCCACAGGAGCGCGGTGACATAAGGAAGATAGCGCGCGGTCGCCGGCGATTTGACGAGCAGCGGTCCCGCCAGCCGGATGACCGGCATCATGATCGCCGACCGCCCGAGCCCCATGCCGCCATATTCGACCTGTTGCAGGCTCGCTTGCTCGATCAGCGCCGCGGTCGGGCGGTCGGCGACGATCGCGATCTCGCCCTGTTCGAACAGGGCGGGCTCGCAATAGAGCCGCCGCGCCCCCGCCTGCACCGCTAGGCGCAGCAGGGTCAGCATCATGTCCCATTCGCCGGGCATGCCGGCGAGTTCGGCGACCATCGGCTGCGAGATCGAGGCGAGCCCGCCCCAGCGCCGCGTCGCGTCGATCCGCTCGAACCCCTGCGTCAGCATCGTGTCGCCGGTGACGAGGATCGCGGGCGATCCGGGCTTCGCGATCGCCGCATAATGAGTGCCGCCGGCGCGCAGCCCGTCGGCGACGAGGATGATCCGGTCGTCACCCTCGACCAGCGGGACGAGGTCGCTCGCCGCGCGCACCGGCGTGACCTTCATCCCCCGGCGGCGGATGCGGTCGCAGGTCGCCAGCAGCTCGCCCGGCACCGCGCCGACCGCGACCGCGATATGCGTCACCCCGACATCGGCCAGGCGCGCCGCCTGGCGCTCGATCAGCGGCTCGCCGGCGACGGTGACGAGCGCGCGCAGCGTCCCGTCGGGCAGCGTTTCGGAAGCGCCGACCAGCGCAATCAGGGCCATCGGCGCCAATATTTCTCGGCAGCGGTCATCGCGGCGAAGCTTTAGGGACAGCGAAGCGATTGGCAAGACCCACCACAACAACTCTCGTCATCCCGGCGAAGGCCGGGATCTCGCCGGTGCATGGCAGCGAGATGGCGAGATCCCGGCCTTCGCCGGGATGACGAAGAAGTGGATGTTATGACGTCGTGGCAAGCCTCTGGAAGAACAGCAGAATCGAGAACGTCCCGGCAATGTCGAAGATCGCAAAAAATCTCCCGAAAACCGACCGAATCGCTGGTCTTTCCTGCCCCCATCGGCTAGACCAAGCCCATCTCCCGAAAGAGCAGAAAAAGGCCGGGTCTTGACCGAAGAAAATACGCCTATGCAACCGTCCGACGACGGCGTTTCGCCGATCAACATCGTCGACGAAATGAAGACAAGCTACCTCGATTACGCGATGAGCGTGATCGTCAGCCGCGCGCTCCCCGACGTGCGCGACGGGCTGAAGCCGGTGCATCGCCGCATCCTCTATGCGGCGCAGGAAGGCGGCTTCGTCCCGGGGCGCCCCTACAAGAAATCGGCGAAGATCGTCGGCGACGTGATGGGCAATTATCACCCGCACGGCGACAGCGCGATCTACGACGCGCTCGCGCGCATGACGCAGGACTGGTCGCTACGCGTGCCCCTGATCGACGGTCAGGGCAATTTCGGCTCGATGGACCCCGATCCGCCGGCGTCGATGCGCTACACCGAAGCGCGCCTCGCCAAGACCGCGATGGTGCTGCTGAACGATCTCGACAAGGATACGGTCGACTTCCAGCCCAATTATGACGCGAGCCGCGACGAGCCGACGGTGCTCCCGGCGCGCTTCCCGAACCTGCTCGTCAACGGCGCGGGCGGCATCGCGGTCGGCATGGCGACCAACATCCCGCCGCACAATCTGGGCGAAGTGATCGACGCGACGCTCGCGATGATCGACCGTCAGCTCGAAGGCGGGCCGCCGGTCACGCTCGAGGAACTGATGGCGATCGTCCCCGGCCCCGATTTCCCGACCGGCGCGATGATGCTCGGCCAGGGCGGTGCGCGGAGCGCCTATGCGACCGGGCGCGGCTCGATCATGATGCGCTCGACGCATGTAATCGAGGAAGGCAGGAACGACCGCCAATCGATTGTTTTGACGTCGATTCCGTTCCAGGTCGGCAAGTCGGGCCTCGTCGAGAAGATCGCCGAGGCGGCGCGCGACAAGCGCGTCGAGGGCGTCGCCGACATTCGCGACGAATCGAACCGCGAAGGCGTCCGCGTCGTCATCGAGCTGAAGCGCGACGCGACCGCCGAGGTCGTCCTGAACCAGCTCTGGCGCCACACCCCGGCGCAGTCGAGCTTCCCCGCGAACATGCTCGCGATCCGCGGCGGCCGCCCCGAAATGCTCGGGTTGCAGGACATCCTGACCGCCTTCATCGCCTTCCGCGAAGAGGTCATCACCCGCCGCTGCAAGTTCGAACTCGCCAAGGCGCGCGATCGCGCGCATATCTTGCTCGGTCTCGTCGTCGCGGTGTCGAACCTCGACGAGGTTGTCCGCATCATCCGCGGCTCACCCTCGCCCGCCGCCGCCCGCGAAGCCCTGCTCGCGCGCGAATGGCCGATCGGAGAGATCGCGCCCTACATCCGTCTCGTCGAGGCGATCGAGGGCGAGATGGAAGAGAGCGCGACCTATCGCCTGTCCGAAATACAGGTGAAGGCGATCCTTGACCTCCGCCTCCACCGCCTCACCGCACTTGGCCGCGACGAAATCGGCAAGGAACTCGGTGAGTTGGCGGCCGAGATTGAGGAACTGCTTTCGATTCTCGCCGACCGCGTCAAACTCTATGGCGTGATGCGCGAGGAGCTGGTCGCGGTGCGCGACGAATTCGCGACGCCGCGCAAGACGCTCGTCGCCCCCGCCGCCGACGGGATCGATGACGAGGATCTGATCGAGCGCGAGGAGATGGTCGTCACCGTCACCCTCGACGGCTATATCAAGCGCACCCCGCTCGACACGTTCCGGGCACAAAGGCGCGGCGGCAAGGGCCGCGCCGGCATGGCGACGAAGGACGAGGATGTCGTCACCGAGCTGTTCGTCACCTCGACGCATACGCCGGTGCTCTTCTTCTCGACCGCGGGCAAGGTCTATCGCATGAAGGTGTGGCGCCTGCCCGAGGGCGGACCCGCGACGCGCGGCCGCCCGATGATCAACCTGCTGCCGCTCGCGCAGGGCGAAACCATCTCGACCGTGCTGCCGCTGCCCGAGGACGAGGCCGAATGGGGCAAGCTGCACGTCATGTTCGCAACCGCGAAGGGCAGCGTGCGTCGTAACAGCATGGACGCTTTCACCAACGTGCCCTCGAACGGCAAGATCGCGATGAAGTTCGAGGGCGAGGACGAGGACGACCGGCTGATCGGCGTCGCGCTGCTCGACGAGAGCGACGACGTGCTGCTCGCGACGCGTCAGGGCAAGGCGATCCGCTTCGCCGGCGACGACGTCCGCGAGTTTCAGAGCCGCAATTCGACCGGTGTCCGCGGGATGAGGCTTGCCGATGGCGACGAGGTGATCTCGCTGTCGATCCTGCATCGCGGCGGCATGCGCGATCAGGACGAGCGGGAGGATTATCTGCGCTTTGCGCCGTGGAAGGCCGAAAAGGAAGGCGCGCCCGAGATGACCGCCGAACGCTTCGCCGAACTGGCGGGGCGCGAGCAATTCATCCTCACCGTCTGCGCCAATGGCTATGGCAAGCTGTCGTCGGCCTATGAATATCGCCGCACCGGTCGCGGCGGCCAGGGAATCACCAACATCGACAATATCGCCCGCAACGGGCCGGTCGTCGCCAGTTTCCCCGCGACGCAGGCGCATCAGCTGATGCTCGTTACCGATCAGGCGAAGCTCATTCGCATGGGGCTCGATTCGCTGCGCGTCATCGGCCGCGGCAGCGCGGGCGTGCGGCTGTTCGATGTCGCAAAGGACGAGCATGTCGTTTCGGCGGCACTGATCGAGGAAGGCGACGAGGAAGCGGCGGAAGGCAATGAAGAGGCCGAAGCCGAAACGCCCGCGACGGAGGCTTCCCCGGAATGACGCCCGCGACGGCCTTCAAGGTGCTCACCGCACAGCAATGGGCCGATTTCGAGCGTGAACGCGTGTTCCGGGGCGCGCCGGTGGATATTGCCGACGGCTATATCCACCTGTCGACCGCCGAGCAGCTCGAGGCGACGATCGCCAAATATTTCGCGGACCAGACCGGGTTGATGATCGCCGAGGTGGATCTCGCCTGCCTCGGCGACGCTGTCCGTTGGGAGCCCGCGCGCGGTGGCGATCTTTTCCCGCATATCTACGCCGAACTGCCGATCCACGCGGTCGTGAGCCTGCAAAGGCACGATTGATTTCCAAAGGCCCGCCCGGGACTCCACAGCACCGCCTTGCGATGTGAATGACCGTTTTTGGGTGGGGAACTGCCGTTGAGCTGTTGAACTGGTTTCCCCTCCCGCAGGCGGGAGGGGCAGCGAAACTTGCGAACTTGTTCGCTAGTTGCAGCGGGGTGGGCAATCGCGGCGTCGCTGCCCACCCCCAACCCCTCCCGCAAGCGGGAGGGGAGAGCAACGGCCGCAATCGGCCGCAAACAGGCATTCCGCAAACGTCGCCCGGCTCAGCGCCGCCGAGCCTTCCATGCGCGCACCGCGGCCATCGTCTTTTCGACATGCGCCTGCGGCTTGCTGTCGGTGTAGCTCAGCAGGATCGTTCCGTTCGGCGCGATGACATAGGATGTCCGGTTCGAAAGCATCGTCCCGTCGGGACGCCGCATGGTCGAATCATATTTCGCCGCGACCTTCGCGCCCGGATCGGCGGCAACGGCAAATTTGTCGCGGCATTCGGATTTCGAAAATTCGGCGACGCGCTCGATATTGCCCGCGGTGACGCCGACGACGCGCGCGCCGAGCTTGTTGAAATCGTCGCTCGCCTCGGCGAACAGATGCGCCTCCATCGTGCAGCCGGGTGTGAAGGCGGCGGGAAAGAAATAGAGCACCACCGGCCCCTTTTTCAGCGTCTGTTGCAAGGACAGGCTGAACGGCTTGCCACCCTGCGCCGCACTCAGCGTGAAATCGGGCGCTTTCGCCCCTTGCTGGAGCGCCGCGATGCCCTGGGGCGCGACAACGGCCAGCGACACGCCGCAGCCAGCCGCCACCGCGAATTTTGCCAGGAACTTCATTAGCGGCCTCCACCAGGAACGGCGGGACGATCTTCCGCCGGATACCACTCTACGCTCTTATTCGCAGACCGCAAACGACCGTGACGCCGCGCCGGCGCGAACCGTGGCTCGCGCGGCGCGGGCGCCAGCCGGCACCCCCGCCGCCGATCAGCAGCGGCGGCCGCCGCGATCGATCTCGCGTCCGATCAGCGCGCCCGCGGCGCCGCCGATGATCGTGCCCGGCAGACGGTCGCCGTAACGATCGACCTCGCGCCCGAGCAAAGCGCCTGCGGCGCCGCCGACGATCAGCCCCGTGGTGCCGCTGCCGCGGCGGCAATAATAGCGGCGGTCGCGATAGTGGCTGCGCCGGTAATCGCGGCGATAGTCGCGCCTGTAATCGCGTCGATAGTCGCGCCGGTAATCGCGATAATCGCGGTCGCCATAATAGCCATGGCGGTGATGGCGGTCGCGCGCCTCCGCCTCGGCGGGCAATGCCGCGACGGTGCTGGCGCCAATCAACGCCGCCAACGCCAATTTCTTGAGCAGGAACATCTGTCTTCTCCATCTTGCCCCCCGTGGAGCAGATTAGGACCGCAAAGATGGCGCCCCGCTGAATTGCCGATGCTTCCGCACCCCGCCCCGCATCAACTCGGCGATATTTCGGGGCGCCCTGCCGCTCCCGATTGACCGCGCGCCGCAATCGGCGCACCATCGCTTCCCATGACGCTCACCATCACCCCCAGCGGTCAGGCGTGCGGCGCGCGCGTGACCGGGGTCGACCTGACGCAACCGCTTGATGCCGGGACGATCGCGAATATCCGCGCCGCATGGCTCGACCATCATGTCCTCGCCTTTCCCGACCAGAAGATGAGCGACGACGATCTCGAGCGTTTCACCGGCTATTTCGGCGGCTTCGGCGACGATCCCTTCATCCGCCCGATCCCGGGCCGCGAACATATCATCGCGGTGAAGCGAAAGGCCGACGAGACCGCCCCGCTCTTCGCCGAAAACTGGCACAGCGACTGGAGCTTTCAGGCCCGTCCGCCCGCGGGCACCTGCCTGTTCGGCATCACCATACCGCCCGTCGGCGGCAACACCGAATTTGCGAATCAGCACGCCGCGCTCGACGCGATGCCCGCCGATCTGCGCGCACGCATCGAGGGGTTGCAGGCAATCCACAGCGCGCGGAACGGCTATGCGCCGCAGGGCATGTACGGCGCGAAGGACAAGAACCGCAGCATGGATATCCGGTCGGACGAGGAGGCGCTCGAAACCTGGCTCCACCCCTTCGTGCGCGCGCATCCCGAAACCGGCCGCCTCGGCCTCTTCGGCTGCGCGGGCTATATCATCGGCTTCGACGGCCTCGACGATAGCGAGGCTCTGCCCCTCCTTTACGAACTCATCCAGTGGCAAGGGCGCGAAGAGTTCCGCTACAGCCACGCCTGGGAACCCGACATGCTCGTCATGTGGGACAATCGCTCGCTGCTCCACCGCGCAACCGGCGGTTACGACGGCCACGACCGCCTGCTCCACCGCACGACGATCGCGGCGTGGGAGGGGACCGCCTGACGACCGGTTCAAGGGTGGTGAGCGGTCGTTGCCTACAACCGTCGCCCCCGCGAAGGCGGGGGCCGCTGTCGGTTTACGCAACACCGCTGATTAAGGCCGCTGGCGGCCCCCGCCTTCGCGGGGGCGACGGCAGTTACCAGCCGAAAACCGCCGGACCGTCTCGCTGTCCCCACGCCCCGCCGAAACCTCGCCCCTTCCCATGCGTTGCTCCCGTCAGAAGGAGCAATAGCATGACCCTCCCCCATGACGCGCTCGTCCTCGTCGCCGACGGCCGCAAGGCGCTGTTCCTGCGCAATCGGGGCGACGAGCAGCGGATCGACCTGCGCACCGCCTCGCACCGGACGCGCGAAGACCGCAAGGACAGCGACATCAAGACCGACGCCGCGGGCCGGTCGCCCGCCCCCGGCGGCAGCGGCCTTCCGGGCGGCACGATGGGCGAACCCGATTTCCACCAGCAGGAGGAAGACCGCTTCGCGCGCGATCTCGCTGAAAAGGTCAATGCAATGGCGCTCGACGGCCAGTTCGACGCGCTCGTCGTCGTCGCCCCGGCGCGCACCATGGGCGAGCTGCGCCCGCTCTGGCACAAGGAGGTCGGCGCGCGGATCGTCGGCGAGCATGTCAAGGAAATGACCGACCGCCCGATCCCCGACATCGAGGCGCTGCTCGCCGGCGAGGCTGCGCCGCCTTCCTGATCAGCCGCGCGCCTCTTTCGACAGCGTGCTCACGACACCCCACGCGATCAGCGCCTGCCCCGCAAAATAGAACGGCCAGACGAGCCACATCGTGACGCCTTTGGACAACGCCCCGCCCTCGCCCGCGAAAATGAACAGGTCGCTGGCAAGGAAAAGCATCGCGCCGATTCCGGTGCGATAACGCGGAAATCGGCTCGTCCATGCCGCGGCCGCCATCGCGGCGACGAACAGCGAATAGATCGCGGCGTGCCACCAGCCGGGCGCCGGGCTCAACACGGCCCAGACGATCACCAGCGTCGCGGGCATCGCCAGCCAGCCCAGCAGGCGCTGCGACGGGGTCATCTTCGCTCGCCGGTTGAACAGATACAGGGCGATCGCCACCAGATGGCCTACCACGAACGCGACGGCGCCCGTCTCGAGCCCCTTCGCGTCGAGCAGCCAGTCGCCGAGCGCCCCGAAACCGAGCGCCGCCGCGATCATCCAGCCGTCGCGGCTGCGCGCATTCGCCGCGGCCCACAGCGCCAGAAAGCCGACTCCGCTCGTTTTCCACGCCCAGATCGCGGATCCGTCGAGCCGCTGCACCACGGCGATCATGAAACTCACGCCGCCCGCCAGCGCCAGCCACCACAGCCAGCGCGCGCGATCCCAACCCTGTTCTCCCGTCATCAGCTTCCGCCCCTTTGCATCTTGCTCCCAACCGGCCTAGTGCGCAGCCCACCCAATCAAGTCAACGGACATGCTAGATGAGCTACGACATTCACATCATCGGCGGCGGCCTCGCGGGCTCCGAGGCGGCGTGGCAGCTGGCCGAGGCGGGTTGCCGCGTGCGCCTGTCCGAAATGCGCGGGGGCGGCGATACGACCCCCGCGCATCAGGGCGACACGCTCGCCGAAATGGTGTGCTCGAACAGCTTTCGCAGCGACGACGGAGACAGCAATGCCGTCGGTCTGCTCCACCGCGAGATGCGCGCGCTGGGTTCGATCATCATGCGCGAGGCTGACGCGACCAAGGTGCCCGCGGGATCGGCGCTCGCGGTCGACCGCGACCTCTTCTCGGGCGGCGTCACGAAAGCACTCGCCGAGCACCCCAACGTCACCATCGTCCGCGAACGGATCGACACTCTGCCGGCCGAGGGCCTGACGATTGTCGCCACCGGCCCGCTCACCGCCGCCGGCCTCGCCTCGAGCATCGGCACGGCGACCGGCAAGGACGCGCTCGCCTTTTTCGACGCGATCGCCCCGATCGTCTACCGCGACAGCATCGACATGGACGTCGCGTGGATGGCGAGCCGCTGGGACAAGGTCGGCCCGATCGGCGATGGCAAAGACTATATCAACTGCCCGATGGACAAGGATCAATATCACGCCTTCGTCCAGGGGCTGATCGACGGCGAAAAGACCGACTTCAAGGACTGGGAAAAGGACACGCCCTATTTCGAGGGCTGCATGCCGATCGAGGTGATGGCCGAGCGCGGCGTCGAAACGCTGCGCTTCGGGCCGATGAAGGGCGTCGGCCTCGACAATCCGCGCACCGGGCGCTGGCCCTATGCGGTCGTCCAGTTGCGTCAGGATAATGCGCTCGGGACGCTGTGGAACATGGTCGGTTTTCAGACCAAGCTTAAACATGGCGCGCAGGTCGAGCTGTTCCGCACCATCCCCGGGCTCGAAAAGGCCGAATTCGCGCGCCTCGGCGGGCTCCACCGCAACAGCTTCATCCGCTCGCCCGAGCTGCTCGACCAGCAACTCCGCCTCAAATCCGCGCCGCATATCCGCTTCGCGGGGCAGATCACCGGCTGCGAAGGCTATGTCGAGAGCGCCGCGATCGGCCTCGTCGCCGCGCGCTTCGCCGCCGCCGAGCTCGCGGGCCGCACTCTGCCCCCGCCGCCCCCCGAAACCGCGCTCGGCGCGCTCCTCGGCCACATCACCGGTGGCGCCGACGCCGCATCCTATCAGCCGATGAACGTCAATTTCGGCCTCTTCCCCCCGCTCGCCGAGGATGTGCGCAAGAAGGACCGCAAGCTCGGCTATACGCAGCGCGCGGGCGCGAAGCTCGCGGAGTGGATCAGGCTGGCTGAGGGCGTCGCTGCCTGACCGGCACCGTCATTGCGAGGAGCGTAGCGACGAAGCAATCTCCAGCTATCGGCAAGGCGGGACGATGGCTGGAGATTGCTTCGCTACGCTCGCAATGACGAAATGCCTCAACAACGACACTTCGGCTTCGCTTTCCGCTTCGGCGCCGTCGTCGCGAACTCGGCGCGCGTCAGGTCCCCCGACCTGTCGGCATCGGCGCCCGCGAATTTTTTGCCCGTCGTCACCGCCCATTCCTCGAAGGTCAGCAGATTATTGCCGTCGGTGTCGAGCTTGCGGAACGCCGCCGTACGCGACGACATCAGCTCGACGCGGCTGATCCGTTCATTGCGGTCGCGGTCGAAGCGGTTGAAGCGCCGCTCCTCGCGCGACGCCTCTTTCGCGGCGGGCAGCGCGGGCGGCGCCGGGCCGCGCTTCGGCGCATTCGCCGCGGCCGCGGGAATCGCGGGCAAGGCCGGCGGCGGGTCGGGCAACACTTCGACCTCGGCGATTTGCGTATAGCCTTTCCACATGAACAGCCCGCCGGTCAGCAGCAGCGCGCTCGCCACGCCGCCGATCAGAAATCGGGAAATCGCCATCCGCCCCTCCGCGCCGGTTGATCGGGCATAGCTATCACGGCGCGACGTCGAACGACAAGGATCGCCGCCACTATGGTCGCGAAATACAATCGAGAAAACCTCTCGAAATTGCGCCGGTAATTGCTACATTCGATCAATGCACAACTACCTCCCTTCGCTCAAACAGATGCAATATCTCGTCGCGCTGCATGAGCACGGCCATTTCGGCCGCGCCGCCGATGCGTGCAACGTCACCCAGTCGACCTTGTCGGCGGGCATCCGCGAGCTCGAGACGCTGCTCGGCCAGACGCTCGTCGAGCGCACCCGCCGCGTCGTCCGCTTCACGGTGCTCGGCAACGCCATCGTCGAAAAGGCGCACCGCGTGCTGCGCGAGGCCGAGGAACTCGCCGACATGGCCGCCGCGGCGTCGGCGCCGCTGGTCGGCGAACTCCGGATGAGCGTCATCCCGACGATCGCGCCTTTTCTGCTCCCCGGCCTGCTCCCCCGCTTGCGCAAGGAACGCCCCTCATTGAAGCTCTTTCTACGCGAGGAGCCGAGCGCGCAGGCGTGCGAGTCGCTCCATCACGGCACCGTCGACTGCGTCCTCCTCGCGCTGCCCTATGCGTGCGGCGACGTCGAGAGCGAGAAACTGTTCGACGACGCGCTCTTCGTCGCCTTCCCGGGCGACCAGTCGGAAGAGCTCCCCGCGATGGTCAGCGCCGATCAGCTCGATCCGGCGCAGATGCTGATGCTCGAGGACGGGCATTGCCTGAAGGACCATGTCCTCGCCGCGTGCAACCGCCCCGAACTGCGCGCCGGCGCGCGGATGATGGGCACCTCGCTCCACACTTTGGTGCAGATGGTCGACAACGGCCTCGGCATCACGATGCTTCCCCAAATGGCAATCGAGGCGGGCATCCTCGACCACACCGACATCGACACCCGCCCGCTCGATTCGGAGCATGACTGGCGCACCATCGCGCTCGTCTGGCGCAAGGGCAGCCCGCGCGCCGACGAATTCCGCCTGCTGGCCGATATTTTCAGGAAGCATCAGGTCGCATGACGAAGGCCGGATACGACCGGGAGCGGACCTATCTTACATCGTCATCCCGGACTTGATCCGGGGTCTATTCACGCAGCGTAGAAAGAATGGATCCCGGATCAAGTCCGGGATGACGAATGTCTGAGACCGGCCGGTTGCGGCCTCATATCGTCATCCCCGCGAAAGCGGGGACCCAGAGCGCGCGTAGGCTGACCCCACAGTGGGTTCCCGCTTTCGCGGGAATGACGAATGTTGGGAATGGAGCAATCCACCCCAAAACAGACATCCGCGCGCCTTATGACCGGCTAGCTCCACCGCTCTGCCCGGCGCTGATCCTCCTCGCGAGGTTCGACCCACTGCACCCGCCCATCGCCAAAAGTCTCGCGCTTCCACAGCATCACATCGGTCTTCAACCGGTCGATCATAAACTCGCACGCTGCCAGCGCCTCGGCGCGGTGCGGGCTGCTCGCCAGCACCAGCACGATCGTCTCGCCGGGCGCCATCGCGCCGACGCGGTGGATCAATGTCAGCGCCGACAGCTTCCAGCGATCGGACGCCCCATGGGCGAGCGCGGCGAGCCCCGCCTCGGTCATCGCGGGATGATGTTCGAGGAACAGTTCGGTCAGCCCGTCCTCGCCGCGCACGCGCCCGACGAAGCTCGCGCTCGCACCGTGGCCGCCGGCATCGTGCAGGTCGAACTCGGCGGCGACGTCGATCGCCGCGGGCTGGACGGACACGCGGATCATCCGCCGGTGACCGGCGGAAACAGCGCGACCTCGCGCGCACCCGAAAGCGGCGCGTCGGGGCCCATCATCGTCCCGTCGATCGCCGCGCGGATGCGGTGCGGTTCGGCAAAAGCCAGCGCCCCGCGCTCATCGCGCGCGCCAAGCCACGCGAGCAGCGCGGCAACGTCGGCAACCTCGCCGGGAAGCTCGACACTTTCGGCCGCGACGCCCATCCGTTCACGCACCCAGGCGAAATAGGCGATCTCCAGCACCATCAATCCATATGCTTCAGGCCGACGCGCAGATAATCCCAGCCGGTGATCAGCGTCAGCACCGCGGCGCCCCACAGCGAGGCGAGCCCGACACTCTTGATCCACGCCATCGCCGGCAGCGCGCCCGCAAGGATCAGCGCGCCGAACGCGACGAGCTGGAAGGTCGTCTTCCACTTGGCGAGCTGCGTCACCGGCATCGACACCTGGAGCGTCGCGAGAAATTCGCGCAGCCCCGACACGATGATCTCGCGCAGCAGGATCATCAGCGCCGCGATGACGTGCCAGCCCGCGATGTCGCGCGTGAAGACGAGCAGCAGGATCACCGCCGCGATCATGATCTTGTCGGCGATCGGATCGAGGAAGGCGCCGAGCCGCGACACGATCCCGCGCGAGCGCGCGACATAGCCGTCGAAATAATCGGTGATGCCCATCAGGCAATAGAGGCCGAAGGCGAGCGCATAGTCGATCGGCTTCGGCTGGTGCGATCCCTCGACCACCCCCGGCCACAGCAGGAAAAGCAGGATGGGGACCGCGAGGATTCGCGAGAGGGTCAGGATATTGGGAAGGCTGAGCATGACCCTGATTGCCTGAATGTTTGAGAAAATGGGCTTTGACCCCGCTTCCCCTACCCGATAAGCCCCCCGGGCGACAACCAAGGATGCTCAAAAGAATGGATCACGCATGACCGGCTCCTTCGCGCTATTGAAGCAACGCCGGTTCCTCCCTCTTTTCGTCACCCAGCTCCTCGGCGCGTTCAACGACAATCTGTTCAAGAATGCGATGGTGCTGTTCGTCGTCTATGGCGTGTTCAACGACGAGGCGTCCGAAACGCTGTTCAGCGCGGTCGCGACGGGGCTGTTCATCCTGCCCTTCTTCCTCCTGTCCGCGCTCGCGGGCCAGCTTGCCGACACGCGCGACAAGGCGCGGATCATTCGCATCGTCAAATTCTGCGAGATCCTGATCATGATTGTCGGCGGCCTCGGACTCGTCCTCGCGTGGATGGGCTTCGCGGTGCATCTGATCGCGATCCCGCTGATGATGCTCGCGCTCTTTGCCATGGGCATCCACTCGACCTTCTTCGGCCCGATCAAATATGCGATCCTGCCGCAGCACCTGAAAAGCGACGAAGTGCTCGCGGGCACCGGGCTGGTCGAGGCGGGCACCTATATCGCGATCCTCGCGGGCACGATCCTCGCCGGCGTGATCGACGTCGAATGGGCGGCGCTCGGCGTCGTCCTTGTCGCGGGCATCGGCTATTGGACCGGGCGCAAAGTGCCCCCCGCGCCGCCCGAGCATGAGGAAACGGGAATCGACTGGCACATCGTCCGCTCGTCGGTCGCCCTCGTCCGCGGCACGATGCACATCCCGCGCCTTTATCTCGCGATCCTGTCGATCAGCTTCTTCTGGACGATCGGCGCGGTGCTGTTCATCCAGTTCCCGCCGCTCGTGAAGAATATCCTCCACGCCGACAAGAGCGTCGCCAGCCTGTTCCTCGCCATCTTCTCGATCGGCATCGCGATCGGCTCGGTCGCGGTCAACCGCCTGCTCAAGGGGCAGGTGTCGGCGCGCTACAGCCCCGCCAGCGTCATCGTCATGGGCCTGTTCGTCGTTGCCTTCTATTGGGTGTGCCGCAACTGGGGCGCCGAACCGGCGGGCACGCTTTACGACATAGGCGGCTTCCTCGGTCATCGATCGGTGATCGCGCTGCTCGCCGCGCTGCTCGGCATCGCGATCAGCGGCGGCATGTTCGTCGTGCCGCTCTATGCCTTCCTCACCACCACCGTCCCCAAGGACCAGACCGCGCGCACCGTCGCCGCGAACAATATCGTCAATTCGGGCGCGATGGTCGCCGGCTCGCTGCTCGCGATGGGCCTCGGCCTCGTCGGGGTGGGCGTCGTCGACCAGCTGCTGATGAGCGCCGCGATGTGCCTCGTCTCCGCCTGGCTGGCGGTCAAGCTCCACCGGGCATGCGACTGACCGGAACCGGCGACGGCACACCTGATATCTGCTCTGGGGTGGAGAGCGGGCGTTGCCTATAACCGTCGCCCCCGCGAAGGCGGGGGCCGCCAGCGGCCTTAATCAGCGGTGCCCACGTAAGCCGACAGCGGCCCCCGCCTTCGCGGGGGCGACGGCTAGTTTCGGTCGGTTTCAGCCCCTCGTCATCCCGAGCTTGACCCGGGATCCCGCTTTTTGGGGCATCGACCGGTCTTCGGCATCAAGCGGGACCCCGGATCAAGTCCGGGGTGACGAATAAAGAGACGGCAGCAATCTGTCGGTAGCGGATGTTCCCTTGTTCCGTTCGTGTCGAGCCCTTCGATTGCCTTGGCAGGCGCTCAGGATAAACTTCGACCTTTGGTCGAAGTCGAGACACCCATCGATGTAGCGCCTGGCCCGAGGGGCATCTCGACTTCGCTCGATGCGAACGGATATTTTAAAGCGCAATGTCCGCTACCGGTCGAAACCCGACCTCAGATCAAGAACATCATCGTCGCGGTGAAGAAGATGGCGAAGCTCTGAAGAAACAACCGGAAATCATTGCCCGAAAAGATCGTTACCGGCTCGCGATGCGCCGCGATCGCCGCGCGCAATTCGCCTTGCCAGTCCTCGGGCGCGTTCAGTCGGGCGATCGCCAGCTGGCGCGCGCCATGTGCCCGCACCCGCTCGCGAATATCGATATGATCGTCCGAGTCCATGCACCCGAAGCTAGGGCGATGTTAACGAGTCGATAAGGTTAAAAGAGTGTTAACGCGCCGCCGTCCCGCGGCGGGACGCTTTCGCGCCGACTGCTTAATCCCTGGGCATCGGCCGCACGCGCACGCGGCGGCCGTCCTTCGCGCCCGCCTGAAACGGCTTGCAGCGCGCCGGCTTCATCCGCGGCCCCAGGCACAGGCGCACTTCGTCGAGCCAGCCCTGCCGGTCGACCGAAACCGCGATCATCGGCGTCGTCACCCCGCGATTGGCGGCGGCGAAGGCGCGTCGGATGCTGCCCGCGGTCTGCGGCTTCGCGGCCAGCGCCTTCATGTCGGGAAAGCGCACCGCGCGAAACAATATCTCCGCCGCGCGGAAATAGGCGGCGGGATGCGGGCTCATGCACGTCCCATGCTTCGCCCATTCATGCTGGAGGAGCTGCGCCGAGGGCGTCATGCACATATGCTTTCTCAGTACCGGCTGCGGCACGATCTTCGCCGGGCGGCACCATTGCGGATAGCCGGGCCCGTCGGTTTCGGGCCACAGCCCGTGGAGCACCCAGCCGAAACGGCCATTCTCGCCCGAACATTGAAAGCGGTCGCGCGCGCCTTTCGGGCTCCGCACATCGGCGCAATGCTGCGGCGACCAGCTCAGGCTGAGCAAATAGCCGGTGGTCGCGGGCCTGCGCACCGGCTCGCCCCGGCGCGGCTGTTCGAGGCGCGGAACGGGGATGCGGTCGGGAACCGAGCAGGACAACGCCTGCGCCTGCGCCGCGACCGGCGCGACGACTGACAGCGCCAATATCATAAGCCGTCGCCCCCGCGAAGGCGGGGGCCGCTGGCAACCTTGCGCTACGCCGACAGCGGCCCCCGCCTTCGCGGGGGCGACGCTTTGTTCATCAAACCAGCGCAAAGTCGAGCCCGATGTCCGCCGCCGGCGCCGACTGCGTCAGCCGTCCGACCGAAACATAGGTCACCCCCGTCGCGCCGATCGCTCCGATCGTATCGAGCCGCACGCCGCCTGACGCTTCGGTCGGCACCTTGCCATCGACCAGCGCGACACATGTCCGAAGTTCGTCGAGGCTCATATTGTCGAGCAGCAGGTGCGTCGCGCCGGCGTTCAGC
Source organism: uncultured Sphingopyxis sp. (assembly GCF_900078365.1). Classification (NCBI taxonomy): domain Bacteria; kingdom Pseudomonadati; phylum Pseudomonadota; class Alphaproteobacteria; order Sphingomonadales; family Sphingopyxidaceae; genus Sphingopyxis; species uncultured Sphingopyxis sp. The sequence goes on along the minus strand of NZ_LT598653.1, from coordinate 1,929,333 downwards.
GCGGGCTCGACCTGTTCGACCCGGTCGACCTCGACGATGATGCTTTCAATTCCCGCATCGACCGCGCGGCGTACCGCTTCCTCGACCGATCCCGCGACCGCGACATGGTTATCCTTGATCATCGCCGCGTCCCACAGCCCCATGCGATGATTTTTCGCGCCGCCCATCCGCGTCGCATATTTCTCGAGCACGCGAAGTCCCGGGATCGTCTTGCGCGTGTCGAGCAAGGTTGCGCCCGTCCCTGCCAGCGCATCGACATATTGCCGCGTCATCGTTGCGATGCCCGACAGATGCTGCACGGTGTTGAGCGCCGAACGCTCGGCGGTCAGCAGCGCGCGCGCATTGCCCGACAGGCGCATCAGGTCGCTCCCGGCGGCAATCTCGGCGCCCTCCGCGACGAGAATCTCGATCTCCATGCCGGGGTCGAGCGCGCGAAAGAATCGCTCGGCGATCGGCAGCCCCGCGACGGTGATCGCATCGCGGCTGTCCATCACGCCGCCGAAGCGCGCCTCCGCGGGGATCGTCGCCATCGAGGTGATGTCGCCCCCCGCGCCCAGATCTTCCGCCAAAGTGGCGCGGACAAAGGCATCGAGGTCGAAATCGGGGAGCGTGAATTGGGTCATGCGACCTGCGATAATCCGCCCGCCCAGCAAATCAACTTGACGTTTACGTCAACTGGCGCTGACATGCACGCGAACGGATTGGATGCCTTCCTCTCCCGTTGGTGCTGAGCTTGTCGAGGCACCGCCCTTCTCTTCCGATGTCGAAAGAAGAACGGCCCTTCGACAAGCTAGGGCAAACGGCTTTTTTGGGAAGGCGGCCAGAACAAGAACGGAGAGGTCCCATGCAATCCCCCATCTGCGCCATGCTCGGCATCGAATTCCCCCTTCTCGCCTTCTCGCACTGCCGCGACGTCGTCGTCGCCGTGTCGAAGGCGGGCGGCATGGGCGTCTTCGGCGCCGCCGCGCTACCGCCCGAACGGCTCGAGGAAGAACTCGCGTGGATCGACGAACATATCGGCGGGCGTCCCTATGGCGTCGACCTGATCGTCCCCAACAGCTTCGCAGGCAAGGGCGACGCGCCTTCGCCGGGCGCAGCGAAGGTGCCCGAAACGCATCTGCAATTCGCCGCCGACCTGCTCGGCAAATTCGACGTCGATGCCGCGGGACTCGAAGCCGCGATGGAAACGCGCCAAAGCTTCGGCGACAATATGCACGAAGACGGCGCGGCGAAGCTGCTCGAAGTCGCCTTCCGCCACCCGATCAGGCTGATTGCCAACGCGCTCGGCGTCCCGCCGCCGCTGATGCTCGACCTCGGCAAACGCCATAATGTCCCCGTCGCCGCGCTCGTCGGCACGCGCGACCATGCGCTGGCGCAGGTTCGCGCGGGCGTCGACATCCTCGTCGTCGCGGGCGGCGAAGCGGGCGGCCATTGCGGCGAGGTCGCGACGATGGTGCTCGTGCCCGAGGTCGCGGCAGCCGTCGAGGCGGTCGGCGCGAACACACCGATCCTTGCGGCGGGCGGTATCGTCACGGGGCGCCAGATGGCGGCTGCGATGGCGATGGGCGCGCACGGCGCCTGGACCGGATCGGTGTGGCTGACGACTGCCGAAGCCGAAACCAATCCGGTCGTGAAGGAAAAGATGCTCGCCGCCTCGGCGCGCGATACGGTGCGATCGAAAAGCCGCACCGGCAAGCCGTCGCGCCAGCTCCGCTCGCCGTGGACCGACGCGTGGGAGGCCGAAGGCGCGCCGAAACCGCTGCCGATGCCGCTCCAGTCGCTAGTCAGCGAACCGGCGCTTCGCAAGGTCGATAAATTGTCCGAAGGCGGCCACGAAGGCGCCAAGGCGCTTGCGACCTATTGGGTCGGTCAGGGCGTCGGCCTGATGAACGAGGCGATGGGCGCCGGACAGGTCGTGCAGGCGTTCAAGGAAGACTGGATTGCCGCGTGCGAGAGATTGAACGGGTTCGTGGGGGAATAGCCAATGAAAAGCCCCTCCTCTTCAGAGGAGGGGTTGGGGTGGTCGACGCCGATGAAGGAGCACCACCCCGCTGCGACTAGGGAACAAGTTCCCAAGTCTCGCTGCCCCTCCTCTGAAGAGGAGGGGATGAGGCATCAGGCCACCGTCGCTTTCACGATCTTCCCCGGCTCGCGCGGCGGTTCACCCTTGGGCAGCGCGTCGACATTTTCCATGCCTTCGACCACTTCGCCCCAGACGGTATATTGATTGTCGAGGAAGCGCGCATCGTCGAAGCAGATAAAGAACTGGCTGTTCGCGCTGTTCGGATTCTGCGCGCGCGCCATCGAACAGACGCCGCGGACGTGCGGCTCGCTGTTGAACTCCTGCGGCAGGTCGGGAAGCTTGCTGCCGCCCATGCCGGTGCCCGTCGGATCGCCGCCCTGCGCCATGAAGCCCGGAATCACCCGGTGGAACACGACGCCGTCGTAGAAGCCTTCCTTGGCGAGCGTCGAGATGCGCTCGACATGCTGCGGGGCGAGGTCGGGGCGCAGGCGGATGACGACATCGCCGGTCGACAGCGAGAGCGTGAGGGTTTCGGACATATCGGGACTCCTATGGTCTGGTTCGGCGGTGCCATAGCGGCGCGCGGCGGCCAAGGCACGTTCAAATTGTCGAAAACCTATCTCCGCGGCGTTGCCATCGGCCGGTAGCGGCACTAGGGGAGGCTCGGACGCCGCAAGAGACAGGGAGGACCGCGCGATGGACGAACGCGAAGATTCCCTGCCGCCCGGCGATGCCGCGATCGCCGACGATCGCGAAACCCCTGCCCCCGAAACCGAACTCGACGAGGACGACCGGCTGAAGCCCGAGTTCGTTCGCGACGTGATCGAGCTCGCCGAGGCCGGCGAGGGCGAGGCCGCGCGCGAACGCGTCGGCCGCCTCCACCCCGCCGACATCGCCGACCTGTTCGAACTCGCGCGCACCGACGAGCGCCCGATGCTCGCAGCGGTGCTCGGCGACATGCTCTCCGCCGAGGTGCTCGCGGAGATGAACGATTATGTCCGCGAGGAGCTGATCGACCTTCTCGCGCCGGAGCAAGTGGCCGAACTCGCCTCAGAACTCGATACCGACGACGCGGTCGCGATCATCGAGGATATGGAAGAGGACGATCAGCAGGCCGTCCTCCAGGCGATGGAGCCCGAGGATCGCGCCGCGATCGAGGACGCGCTCTCCTTCCCCGAGGAATCGGCGGGGCGCCTGATGCAGCGCGACCTCGTCGCGGTGCCCGAGCATGTCACGGTGGGCGATGTCATCGACCGGCTGCGCGAAGATACCGAACTCACCAGCGATTTCTGGGAAATCTTCGTCGTCGACCCGATGCACAAGCCGGTCGGCACCTGCCAGCTGAGCTGGATATTGCGCACGCCGCGCGACATCGCGATCGGCGATGTGATGAAACGCGAGCAGACTTTGATCCCGGTCGACATGGACCAGGAGGAGGTCGCGCTGCGCTTCCAGAAATATGCGCTGATCTCCGCCGCGGTCGTCGACAAGAGCGGGCGGCTCGTCGGCATGATCACGGTCGACGACATCGTCCACATCATTCAGGAAGAGGCAGGCGAGGATATTTTGCGCCTGTCGGGCGCCGGCGACGGCGACATCAACGAACCGATCCGTGAGACCTATAGCGCGCGCGTGCGCTGGCTCATCGCCAATCTCGGCACTGCGCTGGTCGCCTCGACGATCGTCGGGATATTCGGCGGCGCGATCGAGCATATGGTCGCGCTCGCCGCGCTGATGCCGATCGTCGCGGGGGTCGGCGGCAATGCGGGAACGCAGACGCTGGCGGTGACGGTGCGCGCGCTCGCGATGAACCAGCTCACCGATTCGAACAGCTGGCGCGCGATCTGGCGCGAAATGAAGATCGCGCTGCTCAACGGCGGCACCATCGCGCTGATCGCCGGCACCGCGACCGCGCTGTGGTTCGCCAACCCCGAACTCGGCGGCGTGATCGCGGCGGCGATGATCGTGAACATCTTCGTCGCCGGCGTCGCCGGGGTCGCGATCCCATTGCTGCTCGACCGGCTCGATCAGGATCCCGCGGTCGCGAGCTCGATATTCGTCACGATGACGACCGATTCCATGGGCTTTCTGGCCTTCCTGGGCCTTGCCGTGCTCAGCGGGCTCACTACGCTCTGAATGCAAGATACTGGAATCCAAGCGATTCAGAAGCAGCGAAAAAAATTTCGTGACTCGCGATTTTTTTGGGAACCTATCGCCCCTATCGGTCGTTTCCCATTCGAGCAGCGGTCATCGCCCCCCCGCAGCGCTGCTCAGCAACATTGGCCCGGCCCGCATTCCCTCCCCCCCCTCGAAGCGTGCCGGGCCATTTTGCGCTCAATCCTGATGAGGTGAAGAATGTCGAGTGCTCGTATTATCCTTCTTACCCTGCTTGCCAGCTTTCTGGTCGCTGGCTGCAACACGGTGAAGGGTGTCGGCCGGGATATCGAATCGGTCGGTCAGGCGGGCAGCGACGCCATCGACTGATCCTCAGCCAACTTACGCTAAGCCTCTTCGAGAGGCTCGACAGGCGCCGCTTCGGCGCCTGTTTTGCGTCGGCGCTGGGTAAACCAGATCGCAAAGAGCGACATTTCGTAGAGCAGGATCAGCGGCACGGCGAGCAGGAACTGGCTCAGGATGTCCGGCGGCGTCGCGACTGCCGCGATCGCAAAGGCTGCGACAATCATGTAGCGACGCGACGAAACAAGTTGCTCGCGCGTCACCAGCCCCGAACGCTCGATCAACATCAGGAGAATCGGCAGCAGGAACGCGATGCCGAACGCCATGATGAACTGCATGATAAAGCTAAGGTAATTGCCGACCGACGGCAATGCTTCCTGCGACACGCCCCCGATATCCCCCTGATATCCCAGCAGGAATTTCAGCGCCAAAGGCACTGTCACGAAATAGGCGAAACTTGCGCCGATCGCGAAGAGCACGGGCGTCGCGAACAGGAACGGCAGCAATGCCCGCTTTTCCTGGCGATACAGGCCCGGGGCCACGAATTTCCAGAGCTGGTTGGCGATAATCGGGAAGGAAATCATCATCGCCGCGAAAAAGCCCACCTTTACCTGGACAAAAAAGGCTTCGAACAACTGGGTGTAGATCAGCTTGCCCTGCCCTGCCCGGACCAGCGGCTGGACGAGAACGGCAAAGATATTCTCTGCGAAATAGAAACAAACCCCGAAAGCCAGACCGATCGCGAGCAGCGATTTCAGCAGGCGCGAGCGCAGTTCGATGAGGTGATCGAGCAGCGGCATCTTGCCGCCGCCGCCATCCTCGTCTTCGGTGGTCGCAGGCGTATCGGCGCTCATGGCAGCGGGCCATCTTTGGGCGGCACGGCATGGGTTTCGGGCGGGTTGCCGGCGGCAGCCTGATCGACTTCGGCGTCGGTCACCGCCGGCGCGGTTTCGGCCTCGGGTGCAGATTCCGCAGTGGCGGGTTGCGACGTGCCGGCATCGTCAATGCGCGGAAATTCGCGCATGATCGCGTCATTCTGTTCGCGCCACTGCTTTTCGAGTTCCTCGAGTTCGGCCTCGCGCATCATCGTGTCGAGCCCGGCGCGGAAATGGCGCGCCATTCCGCGCGCCTTCCCCATCCATTTGCCGACGAAGCGCATCGCCTTGGGAAGGTCCTTGGGGCCGATGACGACCAAGGCCACCACCACGACGAGCAGCAACTCGGTGGGCGCAACATCGAACATTTACAAGCAATCCGGCAGGCGCTGGAACTCAGCGGTTTTCGGTTTCCGCGGTCGGGGTCGGCGTCGCGGTCAGATCGGGCGCGCGCTGGCCTTCGATCTGTTTCGGCGAGGGCGTCGGCGTTTCGTCCTCGGCCATGCCCTTCTTGAAGCTTTTGATGCCCTTGGCGACATCGCCCATCATGTCCGAAAAGCGGCCCTTGCCGAACAGCAGCAGGACGAGAATCCCGACCACGAGCCAGTGCCAGATGCTGAAGCTACCCATCTCAAATTCTCCTTGAAGGGCTCATCTAGGCCTCTTCACCGTCTTTTACTAGGTCCAGTTCGCCCATCGCTTCCTCGAAAGCGAGATCGACCGGGTCGAGCAGCCCTGCCGCACGCAAATCCTCGATTCCCGGCAGGTCCTTGCGGCTGGTGAGGCCGAAATGTTGCAGGAAAGCGTCGGTCGTCTTGTAGATCAGCGGCCGTCCCGGAACTTCGCGGCGTCCGGCGGGCATGATCCATTCGGCCTCCATCAGCACATCGAGCGTTCCCTTCGAGGTCTGGACGCCCCGGATCGCTTCGATTTCGGCGCGGCTGACGGGCTCGTGATAGGCGATGATCGCGAGCACCTCGGCGGCGGCGCGCGACAATTTGCGCGGGTCGTCGCGTTCGCGGCGCAAAAGATGCGCGAGGTCGGCCGGGGTCTGGAAATGCCAATGCCCGCCGCGTTCGACGAGCTCGATCCCGCTGCCCGCATGGCGCTGCGCGATGGTTTCGATGATCGCCTTCACCTGACCTGGCGTCATTTCGTCGCCGAGCCGGCCGGCGACCTGCCGCGCGTCCAGCGGCTCGTCGCTGGCGAACAGCATCGCTTCTATCGCGCGTTCGAGATCGTCGATCATGCCCCTGCTGCTTTCAGATAGAGCGGCGCGAAGGCGCCATCCTGCTTCAATTCGACCTGCCCCTGCCGCGCCAGCTCGAGCGCGGCGACGAAACTCGATGCGATCGCCGAACGGCGCAGCGGACCATCATAGTCGGACGGCAGGAAATCGGCGAGTTCGGCCCAGTCGAGCGTCACTCCCAGCATGCGCTGCAGGTGATGCAGCGCGGCGTCGAGCGTGACGACCGGGCGCCGCGACACCATATGCACCACGGGCTCGGAGCGCAGCTTGACCTGCCCATAGGCGGCGAGAAGGTCATAGAGGCTCGCGTCCCAGCGCCGCACCTTGATGTCGCGCAGCCCCTCCGGCTTCGCGCGCAGAAAGACGTCGCGGCCGATCCGGTCGCGCGCGAGCAAACGCGCCGCCGCGTCGCGCATTGCCGCAAGCCGCTGGAGCCGCAGTTGCAGGCGGAGCGCCAGTTCGTCGGGCGACGGATCCTCGAGCGGATCCTTGGGCAGCAGCAGTGCCGATTTGAGATAGGCGAGCCACGCCGCCATCACCAGATAATCGGCCGCGACCTCAAGCTTCAGCTCGCGCGCTTCGGCGATGAAAGCCAGATATTGCTCGACGAGCGCGAGGATCGAAATCTGCTTGAGGTCGACCTTCTGGCTGCGCGCGAGCGTCAGCAGCAGATCGAGCGGCCCCTCCCAGCTTTCGAGCGACAGTTGCAACGCATCGTCGCGCTCGGGCGCCGCCGGCACGATCTCGAAATCGAGCGGCAGCGACTCCATCGGCGAATCAGGCCGTCGCCAGTAGCGCGTCGCGCTGATCGACCAGAGTGGCGAACTCGCGGCCGTCGCTGGCGCCCGAAATCCGGTCCATCGCGCCCTCCAGCCGTGCGAGCGATACGGTGCTGATCGGGTCGAGCGCATTCGCTATGCCGATCATGTCGTCCATCTTCGCCCAGCAATTGAGCGCGATGTCGCAGCCGGCGGCAATCGCGTCGGCGGCGCGCGACGGCACGTCGCCCGACAGCGCCTTCATATCAAGATCGTCGGTCATCAGCAGGCCATGGAAGCCGATGCGCTGGCGAATGACGCTGTCGACGACGACCGGCGACAGCGTCGCGGGCCGTTCGGCGTCCCATGCCTCGAAAATGACGTGGCAGGTCATCGCCATCGCCGCGTCGCGCAATGCCGCGAAAGGCGCAAGATCGGTCTGCAGGTCACGGTCGGACGCGGTCACCGTCGGTAGCGCCTCATGCGTGTCGAGCAGGGCGCGGCCGTGGCCGGGAATATGTTTGACGATGCCGACGACGCCGCCCGCCTGCAATCCGCCGAGGATCGCGCGGCCGAGCGCGGCGACGCGCATCGGCTCGCTGCCGAGCGCGCGATCGCCGATGACGTCGCTGGCGCCCGGCTGGCGGACGTCGAGCAAAGGCAGGCAATCGACGGTGATGCCGACCTCCGCGAGCATGGCGGCGAGCGCCATCGCGTTGAGCCGCGCCGCCTCGATCGCGCTGGCGGGCGCGCGGTCGTAGAGCGCGTCGAACGCCGCGCCGCTCGGGAAAAGCGGCCATTCGGGCGATTTCATGCGCGCAACGCGCCCGCCCTCCTGATCGATCAGGATCGGCAGGCTGGCGCGGCCGTCGAGGCTGCGAAGCTCGTCGGTCAGGCGCCGCAGTTGCTCGCGGTTCTCGATGTTGCGTCCGAACAAAATATAGCCCGCCGGGTCGCTGTCGCGAAAGAAGGCGCGCTCATCGTCGGTGAGGGTCAGGCCCGACAGGCCGAAAATAGCCGGTATCATCGTCGATCAAACTCCATCGGCCGCCGCCCCCTCAGGCAACGACCAGCACGACAACATGCCATAGCGACGGGATCGCACCAACGGAGTCTGCGGCCAAGCGGGCCGAATCAGCGGACGACGACGCAATTTTCACCGGCAACGCGCAATTTTCCGCACAAATTCGACGCATTGGCCGCCGTTCCTGCCGAAACACGCAAGCGATAGACCATACCGTCGCCGACCTTGGCGGGCGAAATCGACCTGTTGAGCTCGGCCAGATAGGCAAACCGCTTCGACAGGTTGGTCCATGCCTTGGCGGCGGCGCCCTCGCTGCTGAAGGCGCCGAGTTGGATCATCGTCGAGCCCTGTGCGACTGGCGCCGGTGCCGGCTTGGTCTCACCCGCCTTGACCGGCGCGGCTGGCTGCTGCTTGCTTTTCGGGGTCTTTTCAGCCGCGGCCTTCTTCGCCGCCGCCTCGCGCTCGGCCACCGTCACCGCGGGTTCCTCGGGCATCCGCTTGGGATCGACCTTGCCCGCGGGTTCGCCGCCCTCGCTGGCGGAAAAGGCGACATCGCCCTCGCCCTCGAAAGTCCTCGCCCCGTCGCTCTTGGGCGCCACCTTGTAATCGCCCTGCTGCGCGGCGATCAATTCGCCGTTGCCGCGCGCGCCGCCATTCTGGATCCACCACAGGCCGCCGAGTACCGCGCCGATCAAGAGCAGCCCGCCGAGCACCATGACGAGCAGGCGCACGGGCGAAACTTCGCCATCTTCCTCGAACCCGTCGGCCGCTTCGAGCCAGGGGAGCCGATCCTCGTCATCGAGACCAAGCCCCGTATCGCCCTGCCCCGCATCCCGCCCCTCAGCCATCAATTCATCTCCTCGAGCGCCTCGACCCCCATCAGGAAGAGCCCGTTGCGGATAACCTGCCCGATTCCGTCGGCCAAATAAAGGCGCGTCGCGGTCAATTCGGGGTCATTGTCGAGCACGATGCGCGCCGACGGGTCGTCGTTGCCCAGATTATACCAGGCATGGAACGCCGCCGCGACGTCGGCCAGATAGAAAGCGATCCGGTGCGGCTCGCGCGCCGACGCCGCCGCTTCGACGGTGCGCGGGAATTGCGCGAGCAGCTTGATCAGCCCCAGTTCCTGCGTGCCCAGCCGCGCCGGGGCGGGCGGCGGCAGGTCGATCGCGGCCTCGGCGGCCTTCCTGCGCAGGCGCGAAATCCGGGCGTTGGCATATTGCAGATACCAGACGGGATTGTCGCGCGACGCCTCGACCACCTTGGCGAAGTCGAAGTCCATCTGCGCGTCGGCCTTGCGCGTCAGCATCGTGAAGCGCACCGCATCCTTGCCGACCTCATCGACGACATCGGCCAGCGTGACGAAATTGCCCGCGCGCTTCGACATCTTGAACGGCTCGCCATTCTTGAGCAGGCGGACCATCTGCACCAGCTTGACGTCGAAACGGGTCTTGCCGTCCGTCAGTGCCGCGACCGCAGCCTTGATCCGCTTGACCGTGCCCGCGTGGTCGGCGCCCCAGATGTCGATCAATTCGTCGGCGTTCTGGCTCTTCTGGAAATGATAGGCGAGGTCGGCGCCGAAATAGGTCCAGCTGCCGTCCGATTTCTTGATCGGGCGGTCCTGATCGTCGCCGAACCGCGTCGAGCGGAACAGCGGCAGCTCGACCGGCTCCCAATCCTCGGGCGTTTCGCCCTTCGGCGCTTCGAGCAGGCCATCGTAGACGAGATCATGCTCGCGGAGCCACTTCTCGGCAGCGGCGGGCTTACCCTCGGCCTGAAGTTCGGCTTCGGACGAGAAAAGGTCGTGATGGATGCCGAGCTTGGCGAGGTCGGCGCGGATCATGTCCATCATCGCGCTGACCGCCTCGGCGCGGAACAGGCCGAGCCACGCGCTTTCGGGCGCCCCCGCAAAGCGGTCGCCATGTTCTGCCGCCAGCTTTTCGCCGACCGGCTTCAGATAATCGCCGGGATAGAGCCCCTCGGGGATCGCGCCGACGTCCTCGCCGAGCGCCTCGCGATACCGCATATGGACCGAGCGCGCGAGCACGTCGACCTGCGCCCCGGCGTCGTTGACATAATATTCGCGGATCACCTCGTGCCCCGCATATTCGAGCAGCGCGGCGAGCGCGTCGCCGACCACGGCGCCGCGGCAATGGCCGACGTGCATCGGGCCGGTCGGGTTGGCCGAGACATATTCGACGTTGACGCGCCGCCCCTGTCCCATCGTCGACCGCCCGTAATCGCGGCCCTCGCTGAAGATCAACGCCAGTTCGTCGCGCCAGCTGTCGTCGGCGAGGCGCAGGTTGATGAAGCCGGGGCCGGCGACGCTCGCCTCGGTCACCTCGTCGAGTTTGCCGAGTTCGGCGACGAGCAGGTCGGCGAGCGCGCGCGGGTTCATTCCCGCGGGCTTCGCCAGCACCATCGCGGCATTGGTGGCGACATCGCCATGCGCCGGGTCGCGCGGCGGTTCGACGCTGATCCCGCTGCGATCGAGGCCATCCGGCAGGGCATTGCGAGCGGCCAGCGCGTCGAGCGCGGCGCCGATATGGTCGGAAAAACGACTGAACAGGGTCACAGGGTTTGGCCTATCTTCGGATATAATAATCACGATTGGGCGTGATCATCTTCAATTGAAAAACGCGGAGTGCTCCCGCGAAGGTGGGAGCCCATCACCTGCCGGCTCCATCTGAAACCGACCGGAGATGGGTCCCCGCCTTCGCGGGGACACATAATCCCTTCGAGCTTATCAATTCGCTCAAACGGAACTATCGCGCGCCCTAACGCAGCTTGGGGCACGCGAAAAGCCCTGCGTCGCCGGGCGGCGCGCAGGGCGTGCAGGAGCGAACGGCGCGCCGCGCCGCCGCAATGCCTATCGTCGGACGTTATATTCGAGCTGTTCCTGGGTCAGCTGAAAGCCGACTAGCAGCTCGAAACTGGCGCGTTGCACCGCCGCGCGCACCTCGGGAAGGCTCAGCGGATCGATCGCGGCGTCCTGATCCCCCGGCTTGCGCTTGCGGGTGATGCGCTCATGAATATCGGCGGGAAGCGTGGCGGCAGCGCGATCGACATAGGCCGAGGCCTGCCCGCGCCCCGTGCCGCGCACCTGCCCTTCGGCAAAGGTCACGGCGACGTTGCCGAGGCGCTTCGCGACCACCGCGGTCCCGCCCTGGAGCACCGTGGCATAATAAGGCAGCGTCACGGTACGCGCCGGCCCGGCCTCGCGCCGCGTCGCGACGACGTCGAAACTCGCGAGCTGATAGACTTTCTCGCCCGTGTCGTTGCACTGCGGCGTTACATTGGTAATCGCCGCGACGACGTCGATCGCGCTCGCGTCGCGGCTCGTCGCGGGATCGAACAGCGTGATGTCGCCGGTGTGCAGCGGCACGGCGACCGCCGGACAGGCGCTCCGCGTCGCGGTGATACCGACGCCGCCCGCGATCGCGATTTCATTATCCTTCGCGCAGCCCGCCGCCGTCGCCACGGCCGCCGTGCCGCACAGCACGGTCAGGAATTTACGCGACGGGAACGAAATGGACATCATGATGATCGGGCTTTCCAAACAGGCGCACGGGACTAGGGCCGGGACGATTGATCCCGCTTCATGCGCGCCGCTTCTTATCGGTGCGATGAACGCGGCGCAACAAAGAGAACGACAAAGGGAGGCGGCAAGGGAAACGGCAGGGGGATGGGGACGAAGCGGCTTTACCCCATGGGACTTGCTGCGCTAGAGCGCGCGCATCATGAACGCTCCCTATCCGACGACGCCCGCACGGGGCCGCGAAGCGGCAGAACTCAAGGTTCTGATCGCCGCGCCGCGCGGATTCTGCGCCGGCGTCGATCGCGCGATCCGCATCGTCGAACTCGCGCTGCAGAAATATGGCGCGCCGGTCTATGTCCGGCACGAGATCGTGCATAACCGCTATGTCGTCGACTCGCTGAAGGCCAAAGGCGCGATTTTCGTCGAATCGCTCGACCAGGTCCCCGATGGCGTCCCTGTCGTATTCAGCGCGCATGGCGTGCCGAAGGCGGTTCCGGCGAAGGCCGAGATGCGCGGGCTCGACTATATCGACGCCACCTGCCCGCTGGTGTCGAAGGTGCATCGTCAGGCCGAGCGCGCGCATGATGCCGGGCGGCATATCATTTTCGTCGGCCATGCGGGCCATCCCGAAGTCGTCGGTACGCTCGGCCAGCTTCCCGAAGGCGCGATGACGCTGGTCGAATCGGTCGACGACGTCGCCGCGCTCGCGCCATCCGATCCCGACATGCTGTCCTATCTGACCCAGACCACCCTGTCGGTCGACGACACACGCGACATCATCGCGGCGCTTCAGCACCGCTTCCCCGCGATCAGCGGGCCGCGGGGCGAGGATATTTGCTACGCCACCTCGAACCGGCAGGACGCGGTGAAGGCGATCGCCGGGCAGTGCGACCGCATGATCGTGATCGGGGCGCCGAACAGTTCGAACAGCCTGCGCCTTGTCGAGGTCGCCGAGCGGCTCGGCACCCCCGCCCATCTCGTCCAGCGCGGCAGCGACATCGATCCGGCCTGGCTGGAAAATATCGCGACGCTCGGCATCACCGCCGGCGCCAGCGCGCCGGAAACGCTCGTCCGCGAAGTGATCGATGCCGTGGCGGCGGTTCGGCCGGTCGTCGAAGACATCGTCGTCACCGCCGAAGAACATATGATCTTCAAGCTGCCGCGTGGGCTCGAAGCCGCATAGGGTCAAAACCCGTGCATGACGCGGTCGAGGTTTGAAGCGATTTTGTTCAGGGCAAGGAGGCGAGACGCAGCCATATGAATATATTGCAAGGCTCGCTGACGCGGCCATGGACAAAATCGGTCAAATCCCGAAGGGACGTCGAAATGGCTTCGATCTCGCCTCCGCCCGGCCTTGCAGATGGAACCACCATCCGCAGCGGCCACGCGAAGGCGATATCTTCGCCATTTCGACGCCTCGACCGCGTCATGCACGGGCTTTGACCCTTCAATGGCCGTCTATACCCACGTCGAGCCCGACGACCTTGCGGCGCTTGTGGCGCGTTACGACATCGGCACCGTCGTGTCGTGCAAGGGCATTGCCGAGGGCGTCGAGAACAGCAATTTCCTCCTCGAAACCACCGGGGGACGCTTCATCCTGACGCTCTACGAAAAGCGCGTCAGCGAAGGCGATCTGCCGTTTTTCGTCGATCTGCTCGACCATCTCGCGAGCCGGCACTGCCCGGTTCCGGCGATGATCCGCGACCGCGAGGGCGTTGCCATCCAGCAGGTCTCAGGACGTTCGGCCTGCGTCATCCAGTTTCTCCAGGGCATTTCGCTGACCCAGCCGACGCCGGGTCAGTGCGAAGCCGCCGGCGCGGCGCTCGGAGCGATGCACCGCGCGCTCGAAACCTATGCCGGCGGGCGCGAAAACAGCATGGGCCACGGTCATTGGCACGCCATCGCCGAGGGGGCGGGCAATCTCGATGCCGTGCTTCCGGGGCTCCAGGCGATCGTCGATGACGAGCTTCGGCATCTCGATGCGCACTGGCCTGTCGATTTGCCTGCGCACGTCATCCATGCCGACCTCTTCCCCGACAATGTGCTGATGCTCGGCGACCGGGTCACCGGGCTGATCGATTTCTATTTTGCCGCGAGCGATTTCCGCGCCTATGATCTGGTCATCACCCATGCCTCATGGGCTTTTTCGGCCGACGGCAAAACGTGCGATCCGGCGCGCGCGCGCGCGCTGATGCGCGGCTATGCAGGCGAAATATCGTTGACGGAAGCGGAGATCGCCGCACTCCCCCTGCTCGCGCGCGGCGCTTCGCTTCGCTTCCTGCTCACACGCGCGCATGACTGGATCCATACGCCTCCCGACGCGCTCGTCACGCGCAAGGATCCGTCGCCCTTCCTCGCCCGCCTGCAACGCTATCGCGCCGCCGACGCCGCCGGCCTGTTCGCGCTCGCATGACGACGGCCGCCGGCAGGACCGTGATCGTCGCCACCGACGGCGCGTGCAAGGGCAATCCCGGTCCCGGCGGCTGGGGCGCCGTGCTGCGCTGGGGCGACGTCGTGAAGACCTTGTCGGGCGGCGAACCCGACACGACGAACAACCGCATGGAATTGATGGCCGCGATCGAGGCGCTCGCCGCGCTCAAGCGCAGCTGCAACGTCGAACTGTCGACCGACAGCGTCTACGTCCGCGACGGCATCACCAAATGGGTCTTCGGCTGGCAGAAGAATGGCTGGAAGACGGCGGCCAAAAAACCCGTCGCCAATGCCGATCTGTGGCAACGGCTGATCAAGGAAAGCGCGCGCCACAAGGTCGAATGGATCTGGGTCAAGGGCCACGCGGGCCACGGCGACAATGAACTCGCCGACCGGCTTGCCAGCGATGCCGCGCTCGAAGTCGCGCGGGCGCGCAAGGCGCCCGCGCGCTAACCCCTAAGAGATTACTCGGTTTCGCGAACTTCGGCGCCGGGACCGTTCTTCAGGATAGAGTCGATGGCGTTTTTGGCCGACGCCTTGCTGCTATAGCCCTCGGTCCAGAAGATCGGCTCGCTATTATATTTGAAATAGGCGACAAATTCACCGGCCTTGTTCTTCTTGATCTCGAAATAATGGGCCATGCCATCCTCCACATATCGCGCCGCGCCGGGGGTGGCGGGCTAAACACAGGTTAATTCAATCGTTTCGCAGCGCAAGACAAGATGGGCTCAGGCGAAGCGCGAAGGAGCGAAAGGCAAGGAGTCGATCCGTCCGATCGGCCCGGAAGGCGCCGGAGCCCCCAATTGCGCCGCGAGCAGCGCCGAAATCGCCGGCGCGGTCTGGATGCCGAACCCGCCCTGCCCCGCGCACCAGACAAACCGGTTTTCATCGCGATCGGCGCCGAAAACCGGAATCCGGTCGGGCGCGAAGCTGCGCAGGCCCGCCCATTTGCGCTCGACCGCCGCCACGGGCCAGTCGACGACCGACTGCAGTCGCTCGATCGCGATGGCGACGTCCATATCCTCGGGCGCCACGTCGTGCGCCATGGCCGGTGTCTCGTCGTGCGGGCTCAGCCATATGCGCCCCACGCTTTCGCCCTTGAAATAGAACCGGCCGCCGACATGGATCACCAGCGGCAGTTCGGCCGGAACCGCAACGCCGAGCCGCACCTGAAGCACCGTCCGCCGATAGGGCTGGATTCCAAGCGGCGCGACGCCGCAAGCGGCGGCGACCTCGTCCGCCCATGCCCCCGCGGCGTTGACGATCACCGCCGCGTCCATCTCCTCCTCGCCCAGCCGAACCCGCCACCCGTCGCCCGCGCGGCGGGCGCGGCGCAGCGGCGCGCGGGTAACCAGCGCGGCGCCCGCGCGCTTCGCGGCGCGCAGATAGGCCGCGTGGAGGCCGCCGACATCGATGTCCCGGCACGCGCCTTCATAGGCTGCTTCGCTCCACTCGGATCGCAGGCCCGGAACCCTTGCGGCGATGGCTTCCCCCGACAGGCGCTCGATCTCCACGCCCTTCGCCCCGAACTCGGCGGCGAAGGCCTCGACCGCCGCCGCTTCGGAGGTCCGCCCGATCGTCAACGCCGAGCGCGGCGACAGGAACGCATGGTCCGAAAATTCGGGGTCGGGATCCAGCAACGCTCCCAGCGACGCCAGCGTCAAGGGCTGCACCCGTGCGCCGCCATAGGTTTCGTGCCAGAAGGCGGCCGACCGGCCCGTCGCGTGATAGCCGGGCGCATTCTCGGCTTCGGCCAGCACGACGCGGCGCCATGGCGCGAGCGCGGCGGCCAGGCTCGCGCCCGCGATTCCGGCGCCGACGATCAGCACATCGGTGGCAGAGGGCGGCCGGTCGGTCATGGCCCGCCGCATATCGGCTGGACCGCGGAATGCAAGCCGCGGCGTCGCCCGCAACATGGTTACCCTTTGGTAAGCCATGTTGCGTAGAGGGGCCAAATGGATAGCGCGATCTCGCTCGGCCTGATGGTCATTCTCGGCCTGCTGATGATGGCCGCGGCGATCAGCGACGTCCGGTCGCGGACGATTTCCAACCAGCTCAACGCCGCCATGGCGCTGCTCGCAATCCCCTTCTGGATCGCCTCCGGTCTCGCATTCTGGCCCGACGTCGCGATCCAACTCGGCGCGGCCCTTCTGGTCTTCCTGCTTTTCGCCGGATTGTTCGCGATGGGCGCGATGGGCGGCGGCGACGTGAAAATGATCGGCGCGGTGATGCTCTGGATCCCGCTTCCGCTGTTCCTGCCGATGCTGATGGTCATGGCGATAGGCGGCGGCCTCCTGTCCGCGGCGATGCTTATCCACATGAAATTGCGCCCTTCGGAGCGGTCGGTCGAGGTCCCCTACGGAGTCGCCATCGCCGCTGCGGGGCTTTGGGCGCTTCACCAACACTATCTTAACCAGTTTCAGGCTATCGGATGACCTGAGGGAAAAGCACGACCGTCTCTGGTGGGTGCAGGAGGGCGAAAACTCGTCATGGATACGCGAAAGATTATGCTGATCGTCGGCGCGCTGGTGATTGCCATCGGCGCGGCGTTCGGGGTCAACCAGATGTTGCGCGGCGCCGCCGCCCCGAAGGCACGAGCCGCCGCGGCGCCCGAAATCACCGGCCCGATGATCCTCGTCGCGACGCGGCAGTTGCCGGTCGGCACGATTATCGGCCCCGACAGCTTCCGGTTTCAGCCGTGGCCGAAGGAACTGGTCGAAAAAGCCTATTTCCTGAAGGACAAGACCGACGTGAACAATCTCGTCGGCACTGTCGTGCGCCATGCGATCACCGCCGGGCAGCCGCTCACGCAAGGGGCCCTCGTCCATCCCGACGACCGAGGCTTCCTCGCCGCGGCGCTTGGTCCCGGAATGCGCGCGGTCACCGTCAAGGTTTCGCGCGAAGAGGGTGTCGGCGGCTTCGTCTTTCCGGGCGACCGCGTCGACGTCGTGCTCGCACAGCAGCTCGCGGTCGATTCCGAGACCTCATCCTATCCGGACAAGCAATTGTTCACCGCCGAGACGATCATCCGCAACGTTCGTGTCCTGGCGACGGACCAGCGCTACAATGCCGAGGACGAGACGGGCAAGACGCCGGTGCGTACCTTCAGCTCGGTGACGCTCGAAGCGACGCCGGAGATCGCCGAGAAGATCGCCGTCGCCCAGGACATGGGCAAATTGTCGCTCGCGCTGCGTCCGCTGGCCGAAACCGCCGGCGAACTCGAGGCTGCGATCGCCTCGGGCGAGATCGACGTTCCCGCGGGCAGTGCCGCCGAGAAGAAGATGCTGGCCGAAGCCGCCGCGCGTCCGACCGCCAGCCGCTCGTCGGCGACGACCGGCGGCGACGTCTCGCGTTTCTGGGTCCCGGTGCGCGGCCGCGTCCGCGCGCCGAGTTCGCAGCCCGAGAACAAGGGCGACTATGCGCCGTCGGGCGAGGGGCGCCAGACGGCCGCGCCGGCCGGCCCGGTCGTGCGCGTGACCCGCGGCGACAAGATGACCGAAGTTCCGGTTGGGGGTAAATAAGATGAACAGCAAAGCCAATTTCAAGGCGGCGGCGCTCGCTCGCACCCTGGCTATCGGCCTGGTGGCGGCCCCGCTCGCGACGGCGCCCTCGCAGCCAGCCATCGCCCAGGCCGTCCAGAACGCCAACGGCAGCCTCGAACTGTCGGTGGGGCGCGGCCGCCTGGTCAGCCTTCCCGCCACCATGTCCGATGTCTTCGTCGCCAACGACGACGTCGCCGACGTCCAGGTCCGCTCGGGCCGCCAGCTCTATGTCTTTGGCAAAAAGCCCGGCGAAACCAGCATCTATGCCACCGATTCCGGCGGCCGGGTCGTCTTTTCGACCGTCGCCCGCGTCGGCAACAATATCGAGACGATCGACCAGATGCTGGCGCTCGCGATGCCCGAAGCAAGCATTGTGGCGACCCCGATGAACGGCTTTGTCCTGCTCACCGGGACGGTCCGCTCGCCCGACGACGCGGCCGAATCCGAACGGCTGGTTCAGGCCTTTGTCGGCGAAGAAACCAAGGTGCTCTCGCGCTTGCGCACCGCGACGCCGCTGCAGGTCAATCTGCAGGTCCGCATCGCCGAAGTGAACCGGTCGCTGGTTAAGGAAATCAGCGGCAACCTCCTGACACGCGACACCGACGGTCCGCTCGGCAACGGGTTTCTGGGCGGAGTCTTCGGTGGCCGCCAGGCGGGCACAATCACGACCGATGCCAATGGCAACACCACCTATACGATCACTACGCCGGCAGGGACGCGCAGCCTTGCCGGGGCGGGCCGCCTGTTCGGGCTCGACCTCATCGCCTCGCTCGACATCGGCGAGCGGTCGGGTCTGGTCGCGACGCTGGCGCAGCCCAATCTGACCGCGATTTCGGGCGAGACCGCCGAGTTCCTGGCGGGCGGCGAATTTCCGGTTCCGATCCCCGGCAACTTCGCGGGCACGACGATCGAATATCGCAAATATGGCGTCAGCCTCGCCTATACGCCGACCGTATTGTCGAACGGGCGGATCAGCCTGCGCGTCCGGCCCGAAGTGTCCGAACTCTCGACCGAAGGCGCGATCGAGATGCAGGGCTTCCAGGTTCCGGCGCTGACGATCCGCCGCGCCGAAACGACGGTCGAGCTCGGCTCGGGCGAAAGCTTCATGATCGCGGGGCTGCTCAACAACCGCTCGATCGGAGCGATCGACAAGATGCCCGGTCTCGGCGATGTTCCGCTGCTCGGCACGCTGTTCAAATCGGACAGCTTCCGCCGCGGCGAAACCGAACTTGTCATCGTCGTGACGCCCTATCTGGTCCAGCCCGTGTCGGCGAACGACATCAAGCTGCCGACCGACGCGTTCCAGGACACGCACGATCTGCAACGGCTGCTGCTCAACCAGACGAGCGACGGCGTGACCGGCGGCGACCGCCCCAAACCGCGGCTCGATACCGATGTTGGCGACGCCGACCGGCCGCGGACGGGCGGCGGCAGCGTCGCCCCCGGTTTCAGCATCAAGTGACGCGCTGGATTTCAGGAGCAAAGTGATGAAGAAAATCGCAACTTGGACGATCCTGGCATGCGCGAGTTCGCTCGCCGGCTGCACCGGCGCCGCATATAGCAACCGCAGCCTGGAATCGGTGCATCAGCCGGTGGTGCGCAACAGCCTTTATCAATTCGACGTCGCGACCGCGAATGGCGAACTGCCGCCCAGCGAACAGGGCCGCCTGCAGGGCTGGCTCGACGCCATGGGGGTTCGCTACGGCGACCGCATCGCGGTGGAGGATCCGTCGGCTTACGGCGCATCGTCGGCGCAGGCGACGGTCCGCGCCATGGTCGAACGCCGCGGGCTGTTGCTGAGCCGCGAGGCGCCGGTAACGACGGGCGCGGTTCCGGAAGGCTATCTGCGCGTGGTCGTGACCCGCGCGTCGGCTTCGGTTCCAGGATGCCCCAATTGGGACAGCAAATCGTCATTGAACTCGGCCAATGCGACCTCGTCCAACTATGGCTGCGCGGTCAACGGCAACCTCGCCGCGATGGTCGCCGACCCCAATGATCTGATCAAGGGAACGAGCGACACGGGGCATGACCCGCTCGCAGCGACGCGCGCGATCCAGACCTACCGCACAAAGCCCCAGACCGGGGCGGCAGGACTGAGCAAGGTATCAACCGGAGGTGGTCAGTGAACGCTCCTTTCAAATCAGCGGGACTGCGCGATCCCTTCAACGCCTTCGTCTGCGACGACGATACGCTGGAACTGATCCGCGCGGCGGCGGGCGACATGGGCTGGCCGGTCGAAAAGTGCAACAAGGGCGGGCTGCGCAACGCGGTGCAATCGCTGTCGGTGTCCGCGAGCCCGAACATCCTGTTCGTCGACATGTCCGAATCGGGTGATCCGATCAACGACATCAACGCGCTGGCCGAAGTCTGCGAACCCGGGACGGTCGTGATCGCCGCGGGTCAGGTCAACGACGTGCGCCTGTATCGCGACCTCTTGTCGAGCGGCATCCAGGATTATCTTCTGAAGCCGCTGTCGCTCGAACAGGTCCGTGAATCGCTGACCATGGCGCAGGCGATGCTGTCGGCCCCGAAACACGCGGACATGCACGACGACAAGCCGCACCATATGATGGGCGTCGTCGGCGTTCGCGGCGGCGTGGGCGCCTCGCTGGTGGCGACCTCGCTCGCCTGGGCGATCAGCGAACAGGCCGACCGTCAGACGGCGCTGCTCGATCTCGACGTCCATTTCGGAACGGGTGCGCTTACGCTCGACCTCGAACCCGGTCGCGGCCTGATCGATGCGATCGACAATCCGAGCCGGATCGACGGCCTGTTCATCGAGCGCGCGATGGTGCGCGCATCCGACAAGCTCAGCCTGCTGTCGGCCGAAGCGCCGATCCACCAGCCGGTGATGACCGACGGCTCGGCCTTTTTCCAGCTGGAGGAAGAACTGCGGGGCGCGTTCGAGATGACGATCGTCGACATCCCGCGCCAGGTTCTGATCCCCTTCCCGCACCTGGTGTCGGAGATGGGAACGATTCTGCTCGTCAGCGACGTGACGCTCGCCGCGGCGCGCGACACGATCCGGCTTCTGTCGTGGTTCAAGCAGAACATTCCCGGCGCGCGCGTCGTCCTCGTCGCGAACAAGTTTCAAAGCGCGGTCGGCGAACTGTCGCGCAAGGAATTTGAATCGTCGATCGAACGGCCGATCGACATCGTCATCCCGTTCGATCCGAAGCTCGTCGTCCAGGCGGCGAAGCTCGGGAAATCCTACGCCGAAACCTGCAAGGGAACCAAGTCGGCGCAGGTCTGGAACAATCTCATGCGCCTCGTCCTCGACGGCGCCGATGTCCATGCCGGGGATGCGCCGGTCACCGCCGTGAAAGACAAGTCGGGCGGCTCGCTGCTTGGCAAGCTCGGCCTGACCAAAAAGGGCGCGAAACAGGCGGCGTGAGGGCGTGCATGACGCGCCGTCACAACCTCCAGCGATAGAAGCGGACACCAGCTGACCATGAACCTGCCAGTCATCCTGATCATCGCCGGAGCTTTCCTGGCCTTCGCCCTGCTCGTCATTCTGGTCGGCGGGCCTTCGGCGGGCAAAGCGAAGACGCGGCGGCTGGCGATGGTCAAGGATCGCCATGCGGCTTCGACCGAAGCGGTCGTCGCGGCGCAAATGCGCAAGACGATCCAGTCGGGCCGCGCGGGCGGCTCCTCGCTGACTCATCTGCTGCCGCGCCGCGAAGAGCTCGAGAAAAGGATTCGCCGGACCGGCAAGAGCTGGACGCTGACGCAATATATATTTGCAACGATGATCATCTTCGTCGTCGCCACCGGCGCGATGCTCGTCGTCCGCGCCCCCGTCCTGATGGCGGGGCTCGTCGGATTGCTGCTCAGCCTCGGCCTCCCCTATCTGGTCGTCGGCATGACGATCAAAAAGCGCGTCGCGGCTTTCAACAGCCGCTTTCCCGACGCGATCGACCTGCTCGTGCGCGGTCTCAAGTCGGGTCTGCCGGTCACCGAAACCTTCCAGGTCGTGAGTCACGAGCTCCCCGGTCCGGTCGGCGAGGAGTTCAGGGGCGTCGTCGAACGCATCCGCATCGGCAACACGATGGAAGCCGCGTTGCAGGAATCGGCCGAAATGTTGGACACCCCCGAATTCCAGTTCTTCTGCATCACGATCCAGATCCAGCGCGAGACCGGCGGCAATCTCGCCGAGACGCTTGCCAACCTGTCGGACGTCCTGCGCAAGCGCGCCCAGATGAAGCTCAAGATCAAGGCGATGTCGTCGGAAGCCAAGGCGTCCGCCTATATCGTCGGCGCGCTGCCCTTTTTCGTGTTCGGCGTCGTCTGGACGGTGAACCCCGGCTATCTCGCCGGCTTTTTCGCCGAGGAGCGGCTCATCATTGCGGGTATCGGCGGTCTGGTCTGGATGAGCATCGGCGCCGGCATCATGGCTAAGATGGTCAATTTCGAAATTTGAAGGGGCAGAGACAGTGAACAGCAGCCTCCTTCTCTCATCGGCCTTCTCGGGTGCGCAGAGCGGTCCGACCCTGCTCGGCGTCGACGTCGTATGGGCCGGCACCATGCTGGCGGCGGTCGGCGTCTTCGCCGTGCTGTTCGCGATCTACAACGCGCTGTCCGTGCGCAACCCGATGACGAAGCGCGTCAAGGCGCTCAACGAACGCCGCGAACAGTTGAAAGCCGGCATCACCGCCTCGACAGCGAAGCGCCGTGCCCGGTTGGTCCGCAAGAACCAGACCGCCGACAAGATGCGGACCTTCCTCGGCAAGCTCCAGGTCCTCCAGGACAGTCAGATCAAGGAAGTCCAGCAAAAGCTCGCGCAAGCCGGCATCCGGTCGAAGGACCTCGCCGTCGCGGTGATCTTCGGTCGCATGGTGCTGCCGATCCTGTTTGGGGGGCTCGCGCTTTTTCTGATCTATTGGGTCGACATGTGGCCCGACCTGACTTCGGTCAAACGCTCTGCCTATACGATGGGCGCGCTGATCCTGGGTTACAAGGCGCCCGACCTCTTCGTCGATAATATGCGCCAGAAGCGGACCGACGCGATCCGCAAGGGCCTTCCCGACGCGCTCGACCTGCTCGTCATCTGCGCCGAGGCGGGTCTGACGGTCGACTCGGCTTTCGCCCGCGTGGCGAAAGAACTCGGCCGCGCCTATCCCGAACTGGGCGAAGAGTTCGCGCTGACGTCGATCGAACTCAGCTTCCTGACCGAGCGCCGGCAGGCGTTCGAGAATTTCGCCTACCGCGTGAATCTGGAGTCGGTGAAGGGCGTCGTCACGACCATGATCCAGACCGAAAAATACGGCACGCCGCTCGCGTCCGCGCTTCGCGTATTGTCGGCCGAATTTCGCAATGAACGCATGATGCGCGCCGAGGAAAAGGCCGCGCGTCTGCCTGCGATCATGACGGTGCCGCTGATCCTGTTCATCCTGCCGGTGCTGTTCATCGTCATTCTGGGCCCGGCGGCTTGCTCGCTGAGCGACGCGATGTCGGGCGGCGCCTTCGGCGGCAAGGGCTGACCGCCCTGGCTTCCACATAGGATCGAGAAGAGGGCGGAAAGCAATTTCCGCCCTCTTTGCCGTTAGCCGACCGTCTGCTCGATCGCGCCAAAAATGCTATGATGGCGGTCGTCGTCCATCCAGATGCGGACCGTATCGCCCTTCTTCATGAACGGCGTCCTGGGCTCGCCCAGCCGGATCGTCTCGACCGTCCGCACTTCGGCGAGGCAGCTATAGCCCAGCCCGCCTTCGGCGATCGGCTTGCCCGGCCCGCCGTCGGCGTCGCGGTTCGACACGGTGCCCGATCCGATGATCGTGCCCGCGCCCAGATCGCGGGTTTTCGCGGCATGCGCGATCAGCGCGCCGAAATCGAAAGTCATATCGACCCCCGCGTCGGCGCGGCCCAGCGGCTCGCCATTCAGATCGACCGACAGCGTTCCGTGCAGTTTGCCGTCCTTCCAGCGATCGCCGAGCGCATCGGGCGTCACGAACACCGGCGACATCGCGCTCGACGGTTTCGACTGGAAAAAGCCGAAGCCCTTGGCGAGTTCGGCCGGGATCAGCCCGCGCAGCGACACATCGTTGGTGAGGCCGACGAGCAGGATCTTCTCGCGCGCCGCAACGGCATCGATACCCGCCGGCACATCGCCCGTCACGACGACGACCTCGGCCTCCATGTCGCAGCCCCATGCGGGATCGCCGAGCGGTATAGGATCGCGAGGCCCCAGAAAGGCGTCGCTGCCGCCCTGATACATCAGCGGATCGTGCCAGAAGCTGTCGGGCATTTCGGCGCCGCGCGCCTGCCGCACCAGCGCGACATGATTCACATAGGCGCTGCCGTCGGCCCATTGATAGGCGCGCGGCAGCGGCGATGCCGCATCATGCTCGTGGAACCGCTCCTTTGGAATCGCGTCATGGTTCAGATCTTCGGCAAGCGCGGCGAGGCGCGGCGCGGCGTCGGCCCAATTGTCGAGCGCCGCCTGCATCGTCGCCGCGATCTGACCGGCGTCAGCAAACCAGGCCAGATCGTCCGAAACGACGACGAGCCGGCCGTCGCGGCCCTTTTTGAGCGATGCTAGTTTCACGAAAACTCCCTTGTCTGACGATGCGGCCGAAAACCGTCATCGCCTGCCGGGAAGCGATAATCAGCGCGACGTCGTGATCGATGCGAAACAGGTAAAGCCGCTCTGCCCCGCCTGCAAGCGCCGGATATATTGCAGATAGGCCTGCGACTGGTTGTAGGTCGTTCCGGGCAGCGTCTGGCCGCGGAACGCACGCTTCACTTCCTCGCCGGTGAACGGCCGCGGCGATCCCGGAAAGGCGCCCTTCGTCCCCGCCGGCACCAGCTTGCCCGCGCGGTCGATATATTGACCGGCCGCCGTCGCTCCAGGCACGGGAATCTCGCAGTTCATCACCGACACGGCGGTCTGCGCAAAGGCGGGCCGGATCGTCAGCGCCGCCGACACGCCGGCGGCGCCGAGCGCCAGCATCCTGCGGCGCGACGGAACGGCTTCGCCATCCATTTCGGGCGGACCGGGTGGAATGTCGCTCTTTTCCATGCCCGGCGCATAACGCAATGAAGCGTCAAGGAAAAGCAAAAGACCGCCGCAGCCGTTCGGCTTCCCGCTTTGGCACAGCCTCCCCCAAAACATTAACCGCCGCAAAGCCGCTTGCGCTGATCCCATGCTTCGTGCGACGCGGGCGGCGCATGTTCGATCGCCTGTCCAGCCTCGTCATCGCCCTGACACTCGTCGTCATCGCGGCGATCCTTGCCGCGCTGACGAGCGGCGGCGCCCTGTCGATCGCGATGATGGCGGTGGCGGGTTTCGCCGCCGCCGCCATCGTCTACAGCGCCCTTCCCGCCCCGCTCCCCGAAGCGCCGAGCACGGTGCCGGCGACCGAAGCGCCGCCGGTCTCGCTCCTTCGCCATCCCGATTTCGCGAGCTGGGTCGATCAGGAGAAGGATCCGCTCCTTGGCGTCGCCGACAATATCGTCGCGATCGCCAACGACGCGGCGATCCGTCTGCTCGGCCGCCATATCGTTGGCGCCGATATACGCACGGCGATCCGCCATCCGGCGGCGGCGGAGTGGCTATCGCGCATCGGTGACGGTCCGCTTTCAACGGTCAATCTCGTCGATTTCCCCCGCCCCGGCCAGCGCTGGACGATGCGCGTCGCCGCGCTGTCGGGCGGACAGTGCATCGTCATGCTGTCGGACCATTCGGCGATCGACGCCGCCGACCGGATGCGATCGGATTTCGTCGCCAACGCAAGCCACGAGCTGCGCACGCCGCTCGCCGCGATCCTCGGCTATGTCGAGACGCTGCAGGACATGAACGGCGATACCGACGCGCCGACGCGCAGCCGTTTCCTGTCGATCATCCACCGCGAGGCGGGGCGGATGCAACAGCTCGTCATCGACCTGCTCTCGATCTCACGCGTCGAGGCCGATCGCTTTCGCCGCCCGACGACGCCGGTCGACCTCGCCGCGATCGTCCAGACGTCGGTCGCGCAGCTTCGCGACAGCGAACAGCCGCGCGCAAAGGACATCGTCGCGGTGCTCGGCGACGCGCCGCAGCCGATGCTCGGCGACGGCGCGCAACTGGGGCAGCTTGCGCACAATATCATTTCGAACGCGATGAAATATGGTCATCCGGGAACCCCCGTCACCGTCGAACTGGTCCGCGAGGGAAGCCGCGTGCGGCTGTCGGTCCGCGACGAAGGCGACGGCATCGCGCCCGACCATCTGCCGCGCCTCACCGAACGCTTCTACCGCGTCGACCGCGGCCGTTCGCGCGCTGCCGGCGGCACCGGCCTGGGCCTCGCGATCGTCAAACACATCAGCGAGCGCCATCAGGGTCAGCTCGACATCGAAAGCGAGCTTGGCAAGGGAACGAAGGTGTCGGTGACCTTCCCGCTTGCCGGCTAGTCGATTGCGCTCAGCAGATCGGCGATCCGTCCGAACATCTCGTCGATCTGCGGCTTTTCGACGATCAGCGGCGGCGACAGCGCGATGATGTCGCCCGTCGCGCGGACGAGCAGCCCATTGTCGAAACAGGCGTGGAACAGCTCCATCGCGCGCGCGGTGGGCGCCCCCGGACGCGGTTCGAGTTCGATCCCCGCGACGAGCCCGATCGTACGGATGTCGATGATATGGCGCCGCCCTTTCAGGCTGTGCGCCGCATCCTCCCAATAGGAAGCGAGTTCGTTCGCGCGGTCGAACAGGCCTTCTCGCGCATAAAGGTCGAGCGCCGCGAGCCCCGCCGCGCTCGCCAGCGGGTGGCCCGAATAGGTATAGCCGTGGAACAGCTCGATCCCGCCCGGCACGCTGTCCAGCACCGCATCGTGCAGTTCGCGCTTCACCGCCACCGCCCCCATCGGCACCGCCGCGTTGGTGAGCCCCTTCGCCATGGTGACGATGTCCGGCGTCACGCCCCAGGCTTCGGACGCCGTCGCGCCGCCGACGCGCCCGAAGGCGGTGATCACCTCGTCGAAGATCAGAATGATGCCGTGCCGGTCGCAAATCTCGCGCAGACGCTGGAGATAGCCGACGGGCGGCAAAAGCACCCCGGTCGATCCCGCCATCGGTTCGACGATCACCGCGGCGATCGTTTCGGCGCCGTGCAGGTCGACGAGGCGCTGGAGATCGTCGGCGAGCTCGGCGCCATGCTGCGGAAAGCCGCGTGTGAAGGCGTTGCGCGCAACGTCGTGCGTGTGGCGGAGATGGTCGACCCCGGGCAGCCCCGGCCAGGTCCGGCGATTGCTGACGATCCCGCCGACGCTGATCCCCCCGAAGCCGGTGCCGTGATAGCCGCGCTCGCGCCCGATCAGCCGCGTCCGCGTCCCCTCTCCTTTCGCGCGCTGGATAGCGAGCGCAATTTTCAGTGCCGTATCAACCGATTCGGAGCCGCTGTTGGTAAAGAATATGCGGTCGAGCCCCGCAGGCATCAGGTCGCCGAGCCGCTGCGCCAGTTCGAACGGCAGCGGGTGGCCGAGCTGAAAGGTCGGCGCGAAATCGAGCGTCGCGGCCGCCTTCGCAATCGCCTCGCTGATTTCGGGGCGGCAATGGCCGGCGTTGCTGCACCATAGACCCGATGTCCCGTCGAGGATCTCGCGCCCGTCGCTCGACCGATAGAACATGCCGCTCGCCGAGACGAGCTGACGCGGCTGGCTCTTGAAGGCGCGGTTCGCGGTGAAGGGCATCCAGAAGGCGGCTAGCTGGTCGTTGTCACCTCTCATAGCCGCTTATCTCCCCAAGCCTCGTCATTGCGAGGAGCCGAAGGCGACGCGGCAATCCAGAGCAGGCGTAAACCGCGCTGGATTGCTTCGCTTCGCTCGCAATGACGGCGTTTAATCTGACGCGCCGCCGTACCGCTGGCAACAGCGAAAATGGCCGAATAACCGCCCCTCTGGCACTTCGCCCGGTCATGCGATACGCTGCCCCTTCCACAAGCGGGCCGGCTCCTCGGCCCAATCGGGGGCGCATGTCAGTCAATCTGGAACAATGGATCAGCGATCATAAGATCGACGAAGTCGAATGTATCGTCCCCGACATCAACGGGGTTCAGCGCGGCAAGGTGTTGCCGGCCAAGAAGTTCCTCTCATCGGTCAAGGACAAATCGCTGCGCATTCCGGGCAGCGTGTTCATCTGCACGATCGACGGCCATTATCCCGAGGACATCGACGACATTTGGGACAAGGATCCCGACAAGATACTGCTTGCCGACCCCGATACGATCTGCGTCGCGCCGGGCTTCACCTCGCCGACCGCCTTCGTCATCGCCGACGCCTATAACGGCGACGGAACCGAGGTCGACATCGCGCCGCGCACGATCCTCAAGAAAGTGCTCGGCCTCTACGCGGACAAGGGCTGGAAGCCGATCATCGCGCCCGAGGTCGAATTCTACCTCGTCTCGCAGAACACCGACCCCGACTTCCCATTGACCCCGCCGACCGGCCAGTCGGGGCGCAGCGAAAGCGCCAGCCAGCCCTACGGGCTCGAGGCGATGAACGAATATGAGGACATCATCGATCATATCTATGACGATTGCGAGCTGATGGGGCTCGACATCGACACGATGATCCACGAAATGGGCGCCGCGCAACTCGAGGTGAACTTCATCCACGGCGACCCGCTGCGCCTCGCCGACGAGGTCTTCCTGTTCAAGCGCGTCGTGCGTAACGTCGCGAAGCAGCATGATGTCTACGCGACTTTCATGGCGAACCCGATGGCGGGCCAGCCGGGCAGCGCGATGCACCTCCATCAGTCGGTCGTCGACGCCGAAACCGGGCGCAACCTGTTCGCGACCGCCAACGGCCGCGACAGCGCGGCGTTCCGCAGCTATATCGCCGGGCTGATCCGCTTCATGCCGCAAATCTCGCCGATGTGGGCGCCCAATGTGAACAGTTTCCGTCGCATGCGCCCCGACAGCGCCGCGCCGATCAACGTCCAGTGGGGCGAGGATAACCGGAGCTGCGGCTTTCGCGTGCCGATCGCCGACAAGCACAACCGCCGCGTCGAAAACCGCCTGCCCGGCGCCGACAGCAATCCCTATCTCGCCATCGCGGCGTCGCTCGTCTGCGGCTATATCGGCATGGTCGACCGCATGGTCCCGCCCAAGCCGATCAGCGGCAGCGCCTATAATCGCGCACGCACTCTGCCGCGCACCCTGGAAGCCGCGCTCGACCGCTTCGCCTCGTGCAAGAAGGTCCGCAACCTGCTCGGCGACGATTTCTTCGAAATCTTCTTCGCGGTGAAGGATTATGAGCTGTTCAACTATCAATCGGTGGTGTCGAGCTGGGAACGCGAACATCTGCTGATGCGGGTCTGATCCGCGCGCCGGCGATGACCGATCCGCTCAGCCACAGCTATTATGCCGCGACCGCGCACGACTGGCGACCGCGCGCATTCGAAGGCGATCTCGCATGCGACGTTGCCGTGATCGGCGGCGGCTTCACGGGGCTCAGCGCGGCGCTCGCGTGCGCCGAGCGCGGTTTTTCGGTGATCCTGTTCGAAGCCGAGCATATCGGCTTCGGCGCCTCGGGACGCAACGGCGGACAACTGGTTCCGGGCCTCCGCTGGACGGCGTCGGAACTCGAAGCGGAATTTGGCCGCGAACGCGCCGATGCCCTGTTCGACCTTTGCTGGCGCGACAATCGCGTGAAAGCTCGGATCGCGCAGCACGCCATCGCCTGCGACCTCAAAGCCGGCCATCTGGAGGCGGCGTGGACGCACAAGGATTTCGACGCGATGCGGCGCGAGGCCGATTACCTCGCCACGCGCTTCGGCTATCCAAGCGATATTGTCGCCAAGGCCGCCATGGGCGCTCACATCGCGAGCCCACTCTATCATGGCGGCATCTACGATCCGCGTGGCGGGCATTTCCACCCGCTGAATTATGCGATCGGGCTGGCGAAGGCGGCGGAGACCGCCGGGGTTCGCATCGTCGAGGGATGGCGGGTGGAAGGCCTCCTCGATTTCGATCCGGGCGAATTGCTCACCCGCGACGCTTCGGTCGAAGCCCGCTATTTCATCAATGCAACCGACAGCTGGATCGGCGATCTCGAACCCGATTTCGGCCGCTATACCGTGCCGATCATGAACTATAATATCGCGACCGCGCCGCTCGCCAATGCCGACGAACTGCTGCCCACCGACGCCGCGGTCGCCGACAGCCGCTTCGTGCTCAACTATTTCCGCCTGTCGGCCGACAAAAGGCTGATCTTCGGCGGCGGCGAGCGTCACTCGCAGACGCCGCCGCGCGACATAGCTGCATTTGTGCGGCCGTTCATGGCACAGGTTTTCCCGCAGATTGCCGGTGCAAGGATCGACTATGGCTGGGGCGGCGCGGTGGCGGTAACGATGAACCGTTTGCCGCATATCGGACGGCGCGGGAACATCTTCTACGCGCACGGATTTTCGGGCCACGGCGCGCTGGTGACGACGCTCGCGGGCGAGCTGATCGCCGAAGCGATGGCGGGAACCGCCGAACGCTTCGACGTTCTGGCGAGCCTGCCGTCGCGGCCCTTCCCGGGCGGAGAATGGCTGCGCCGCCCGCTCGCCACGCTCGGGCTGCTCTGGTATGCGCTGCGCGACCGGTTGGGGTGAAGGAGCCTATATGTCGAAGTCATCGGGCGTGATCGCGCCGCGCTCCGAGGCGGAGGCCTTCTTCAAGGCGAACCCCGGCGTCGATTCGATCGAGATGATCTACACCGACATGGGCGGCGTCCCGCGCGGCAAGCGGTTGCGGCAGCACGAAGTGCTCGCGGTCTATGACAGCGGCCGCATGATGCCGGGATCGATCACCGTCGTCGACATCACCGGGCAGGATACGGTCGAAACCGGCCTCGTCTGGGAGGATGGCGACGCCGACCGATCGATGAAGCCGGTTCCCGGCACCCTCGTCCGCACGCCATGGGGCGGCGATCGTGCCGCGCAATTTCTCGTCGATTTCTACGAGCTCGACGGCACCCCTCACGACCTCGACCCGCGCCATGTGCTGGGCCGCGTCGTCGACCGTTTCGCCGCCGATGGCCTCATTCCGGTGCTCGCGGTCGAGCTCGAATTCTACCTCGTCGACCCGCGCCGCGCGCGCGACGGGAGCATCCGCCCCGCCCGACCCGGCTACAGCCGCAGCGCCCCGCGTAATGTCGAGGTCTATGGCCTGCGCGAACTCGATGACTTCCGTCCCTTCTTCGACGCGCTCTACGCCGCGACCGACGTGCAGGGCTTGCCGCTCGAAAGCGCCATCTCCGAATTCGCGCCCGGCCAGTTCGAACTGACCCTCCGCCACAAGCCCGACGCGCTGCGCGCCTGCGACGATGCGATCATGTACAAGCGCCTCGTCAAGGCGATCGCGCAGGCGCACGGCCTCGAGGCGACCTTCATGGCTAAGCCCTTCGCCGATCAGGCGGGCAGCGGCATGCACATCCACGTTTCGGTCGATGACGAGGCGGGCCGCAATATCTTCGCGAGCGACGATCCCGAAGGCGCGCCCGCGCTGCGCCACGCGATCGGCGGCATGATCGGCAGCGTCGGCGACGGCTTCGCCCTCTTCGCCCCGCACGCGAACAGCTATCGCCGTTTCAAGGCGAACAGCTACGCCCCCGTCGCGCCGACCTGGGGGGTCAACAACCGCACGGTGTCGTTCCGCATACCCGTCGGCCCGCCGCCGAGCCGCCATGTCGAGCATCGCGCGTGCGGCGCCGACGCCAACCCCTATCTCGCCGCAGCGGCGGTGCTCGCGGGGATGCACCATGGCATGGCGACCAGGGCCGATCCAGGTCCCGCGGTCGTCGGCAACGGATACGACCGCGACAACAGCAGCGAGGACAAGCCCCCGTCGAACTGGTTCGCCGCGGTCGACCGCTTCCACGCGTCGGGGCTGATGCGCGACTATCTCGGCGAGCGGTTCGTCGACATGTTCAGCATCGTGAAGCGCGTCGAACAGGATGTTTATTTCAGCGCCGTGCCGACGCTCGATTACGACTGGTATCTGCGCAACGCATGAAAGTTTCAACGATTCTCGGCACAGCGCAAAAATGCCTCTTTCCAAGCCGCCCCTATTGAGTCAGCTTGAGGTCCATACAGGGAGGCCGGCCATGGATTTCAACGAACTGATCAAGCAAACCCGCGGGCGTCGCTCGCTGCTCCAGGCGCTCGGCGCCGCGGCGGTCGGGATCAGTTTCGGCGGGCTCGCCGCGTGCGGCAAGCAGGGCGGCAAGACGCTCGCGAACGGCGAGGAGGCCAAGCTCAACTTCTATAATTGGGACACCTATATCGGCGAGAATACGCTCGACGGTTTCAAGGAAGCAACGGGCGTCGATGTGACGATGGACCTGTTCGACAGCAACGACGTGCTGTTCGCCAAATTCAAGGCGGGCAACCCCGGCTACGACGTGATCGTGCCGTCGAACGACTTCGTCGAGCGGATGACGAAGGCCGACATGCTGCTGCCGCTCGACCATAGCCTCATTCCGAACAAGCGGAATATCGATCCGGCCTACATCAACGTCGAATATGATCTGCAGCGCAAATATTCGATGCCCTACACCTGGCTCGTGACCGGCATCGGCTATCGCAAGTCGAAGGTGTCGTCGCCGCCCGACAGCTGGAAAGTCCTGTTCGACAGCCCCGAATATGCCGGCCGCATCGCCTGGCTGTCGGAGGCCGGCGACATGTTCCGGCTCTACGGCAAATATCTCGGCAAATCGGTCAACGCGCTGACCCCCGCGGACATCGCGACGATCGAAAGGATGATGATCAAGCAAAAGCCCAATGTGAAGAAATTCCACGAGGACGACGGGCAGGACCTGCTGCTGAAGGGCGATTGCGACGTCGTGCTCGAATATAATGGCGACATCGCGCAGGCGATGCTCGAGGACAAGGACATCGACTTCGTCATCCCCAAGGAAGGCAGCCAGCTCAACTCGGACAATCTGTGCATCCCGAAAGGCGCGCCGCACCCGAAGAATGCGCATGCCTTCATCAACTATATCCTCGACGCCAATGTCGACAAGCATATCACCGAGACGATCCTCTATCCGACGCCCAACACCGCGGCGCGCAAGCTGATGCCCGCCAGCTACAGCAACAATCCGGTGATCTTCCCGCCCGCCGAAGCCTTGGCGAAATGCGAATATGCGCGCTTCGACCCCGAGCTTCAGCCGCTGTTCGAGGAAGCCTTCACGAGGGTGCGAGCGGCCTGAAACCTGAAAGGGGCATCGGGGGATGGCCGGGCAGGACTGGAGAACGAACAGGCGCGTCTTCGCGGCCGTCTCGCTGCCCACCTTCTTGTGGGTCCTCCTCTTCTTCCTCCTGCCCATGGCGATCCTCTGGCTCTACAGCTTCGGCGAGAACAGGGGCCTTGCCGACATCGCAATCTCGGGCACGCTCGACAATTACAAGCGCGCGACCGAATGGCTCTATCTCACCATCTTTGGCAAGAGTTTCGCGATCGCGGCGCTCGTCACGCTGATTTGCCTGATCGTCGGTTTCCCGGTCGCGATGGCGATCACCTTCGCGAGCGAGAAGTGGCGGCCGTGGCTGCTCCTCGCCATCATGCTGCCCTTCTGGACCAATTTGCTCATCCGCACCTATGCGCTGATGATGCTGCTCGGGACGCAGGGCTATGCCAACAAGGGGCTCGGCGCGCTGTGGGAAGGCGCGAGCTGGCTCAAGACGCTCGCCGGCCTCCAGCCGCTGCCGACATGGGAACCGGTGCCGCTGCTCTTCAACAATTTCGCGCTCGTCTTCGGGCTCGTCTACGTCCACCTGCCCTTCATGGTGCTGCCGCTCTACGCCGCGCTCGACCGGCTCGACCGCAGCCTGATCGAGGCGAGCCTCGACCTTGGCGCGGGCCATTTTCGCACGATCATCCGTATCGTCGTCCCGCTCACGGCGCCGGGTATCGTCGCGGGGGTGATGATCACGCTGATCCCCGCGCTCGGCGCCTATCTGACCCCCGACCTGATGGGCGGGACCGACAGCCAGATGATCGCCAACGTCATCGAGCGCCAGTTCAAGAAAGCGAACGACTGGCCCTTCGGCGCCGCCCTCTCCTTCCTGCTGATCTATGCGATGTTCGCGCTGATCGCGATCCAGTCGATGCGCCGGAAGGTGCCGGAGGCGGGTTGATGGCGCTCTTCGCCCGCCGCCCGCGCACGCCGCTCGAATATGGCCGCAGGCTATGGATGCGCCTTTGGGTCGGTGCGGTGATGCTGTTCCTTTATGCGCCGCTGGCCGTGCTCGTGATCTTCAGCTTCAACGACAGCAGGCGCAACGTCGTCTGGCGCGGCTTCACGACGAAATATTACGAGAAGGCGCTCGGCAACGACCAGCTCGTCGAGGCCTTGCTCAACTCGCTGACCATCGCGGCGCTCGCGACGATCGTCAGCCTCGCGCTCGGCACCGTCTCGGCGGTGATGCTGTGGCGCTTCCGCTTTCCGCTGAAGGGCGCGGTCGACGGCACGATCTCGTTGCCGATCATCGTCCCCGAAATATGCCTCGGCGTCGCCTTTCTGATGTTCTTCGCGGGCATAGGCTGGCCGATCGGCCTCGTCTGGCCGTTCAACCTGGGCGCGATCACGATCGCGCACATCACCTTCTGCTTTCCCTTCGTGACGATGGTGGTGCGTTCGCGCCTCGCGAGCTTCAACCGCGAGCAGGAGGAGGCGGCGAAGGATTTGGGCGCGAGCGAGTGGCAGATGTTCCGCGACGTGCTGATTCCGCACCTCAAGCCCGCGCTCGTCGCGGGAGCCTTGCTGTCCTTCACGCTCAGCCTCGACGATTTCGTCATCACCTATTTCACCAGCGGCCCCGACACGATCACCTTCCCGGTGAAAGTCTATTCGATGGTCCGCTTCTCGGTGACGCCGGAGGTCAATGCGGCATCGACGCTGCTCATCGTCCTGACAGTCATCCTGACCTTCCTCGCGCTGAAGCTTCAGGGCGTCAAAACCATTGCGGAAACCCACTGACCATGACCGAACCCGCCCCGCCGATCATCCGGATCCGCAACGTCTCGAAACGTTTCGGCAAGATGACCGCGGTCGACAATGTCAGCCTCGACATCAACGCCGGCGAATTCTTCGTGCTCCTCGGCCCCTCGGGTTGCGGCAAGACGACCTTGCTCCGCATGATCGCCGGGTTCGAGCTGCCGACCGAGGGGCAGATCCTGATCGACGGACAGGACATGGCCGGCATCCCGCCAAACCGGCGTCCGGTGAATATGGTGTTCCAGAGCTACGCCGTTTTTCCGCACATGAGCGTTGCGGACAATGTCGCCTATGGTCTCAAGATCGCCGGCGTAAAGGGGGGCGAAATCAAGGATCGCGTCGCCGAAGCACTCGAACTGGTCAAGCTCGGCGGATTCGAGCGCCGGATGCCCGACCAGTTGTCGGGCGGGCAGCGCCAGCGCGTCGCGCTCGCGCGCAGCCTCGTCATGCGCCCGAAGGTGCTGCTGCTCGACGAGCCATTGTCGGCACTCGACGCGAAGCTGCGCGCACAAATGCAGTTCGAGCTTTCGGAATTGCAGGAAAAGGTCGGCATCACCTTCGTCACCGTCACCCACGATCAGGACGAGGCGCTGTCGATGGCGTGCCGGATCGCGGTGATCAACAAGGGCGAGGTGGCGCAGCTTGCGACGCCGTCGGATCTATACGAATTTCCCGCCAACCGTTTCGTCGCCGACTTTGTGGGGTCAGTGAATATGTTCGAGGGCAGGCTGACGGTCGATGAGCCCGGCAGGGCTGCGGTCGATTGTCCGGGCCTTGGAAAAGTGTATCTGAATCATGGTGTTACAGGATCGCACGGCGCCGGCGTCTGGGTCGCGCTGCGGCCCGAAAAAATCTATCTTCATGTCCCCGGCGCAGGCAAGGCCGTCAGGTCGGCGGCCGAGGATGCGCCCGAGGGGCACAATTTCGCGCGCGGGACGATCAAGGGGATGCGCTATCTTGGCGACATCACGCTGTTCGAGATCGAGCTCGAGACCGGCGCGCGCATCCGGGTGTCGCGCCCGAACCTGTCGCGCCGCGACCAGGAGGATTTCACCTGGGGCGACAAGGTGAGCATGCACTGGCGCGCCGACAGCCCGGTGGTGCTGCTCGGGTAGCTCAGTGGGCTTTCCTGCCCGGCAGGATGTGCAGCGCGCCGGCGATCAGACCGCCGAGCAGCAGCCCGAAAATTCCCGCGCCGCCCGCGTTGATCAGCCATTCCCACACGCCCGCGCCCGGCAGATTGCCCGCGACCGCATGGGCGAAATCGTGCAGGCCGTGCCCGATATTGCCGATATGATATTCGTCGAGCCCGTGGAGGAAAATCTGGCCGCCGACCCACAGCATCGCCGCGGTGCCGATCGTGGCGAGCGCGGCAAGCAATTTGGGCATGAAAGCCACGAGCCCGCGCCCGATCGCACGGCGCGCGCGGTTCCCTTCCTTCGCCATGTGAAGCCCGATGTCGTCCATCTTCACGATCAGCCCGACGACGCCATAGACCGCGATGGTGATCGCGACGGCGACGACCGCGAGCGTCGCGGCGCGCATCGCGAAATGCTCGTCGAGCACTTCGTTGAGCGCGATCACCATGATCTCGGCCGACAGGATGAAGTCGGTGCGCACAGCGCCCTTCACCATCGCCTCTTCATGATCCTGATCGGCAACGATCGCGGCATCTTCGGCGAGGCTCGTTCTGTCCTTCTGTAGCGAGTGCAGCACCTTTTCGGCGCCCTCGAAGCAGAGATAAGTGCCGCCGACCATCAGCAGCGGCGTGATCGCCCACTGCGCGACCGCCGACAGCAACAGCAGCGCGGGCAGGATGAGCACCAGCTTGTTGAACAGCGATCCCTTGGTGATCCGCCAGATGATCGGCAGCTCGCGGTCGGGGGTGAAGCCGGTGACATAGCGCGGCGTCACCGCGGTATCGTCGACCACCACCCCTGCCGCCTTGACCCCGGCCTTCGACGCCGCGGCGCCGATGTCGTCGATGCTCGCGGCGGCAACCTTGGTGATGGTGGCGACGTCGTCGAGCAGGGCAAAAAGGCCGGAGGGCATAGGGCTTTGGTCTTTCCTCTAAAATATTGTGCCTTGCCCTTATCCGTTCGCCCTGAGCTTGTCGAAGGTCGTTTGCCCCCTTCCGTCATCCCGGCGAAGGCCGGGATCTCGCCGGTGCATCAGGCCGCTAGGGTGAGATCCCGGCCTTCGCCGGGATGACGAATGAAAGGTTCAGAGCGCGCGGAGCTTGGGCATCACCTCATCCAAGGATTTGCGGATGATGGCAACCATCTCGTCGATCTGTTCGGTCGTGATAATCAAGGGCGGGCACATCACGAGGCTGTCACGGATGCCGCGCACCATCAGCCCGTTCGCGATGCACCCGTCGCGCGCGATCGGCCCCGCCGTCCCTTCCGCCCCGCCGAAGCGCGCGCGGCTGTCCTTGTCGGCGACGATCTCGACCGCGCCGAGCAGGCCGACCGAGCGCGTCTCGCCGACGAGCGGATGATCGTTCAGCGTCGCGAGCGCCTTGGCGAGATGCGGGCCGGTGACGCCGCCGGTGCGCTCGACTAGCCCCTCGCGTTCGATGATCTCGATATTCCTGAGCGCGACCGCGGCGCAGACGGGGTGCCCCGAGTAAGTGAAGCCATGGACGAAATCGCCGCCGGTCTTGAGCACCTCGACGATCGGTGCCGCGACCGCCGTCGCCGAGATCGGCAGATAGCCCGACGACAGCCCCTTCGCCATAGGCATCAGGTCGGGGGTAAAGCCCATGGTTTCATGGCCCCACATGCGGCCCGTGCGTCCGAAGCCGCAAATCACTTCGTCGGCGACGACGAGCAGGCCATATTTGCGGGCGACGGCCTCGACCTTGGGCCAATAGCCCTTGGGCGGGATGATCACGCCGCCGGCGCCTTGCACGGGTTCGCCGATGAAGGCGGCGCAATTTTCGGGGCCGACCTCGAGGATCTTGTCCTCGATCGCGGCCACGCAGGCGTCGCAGAAGGCTTCCTCGCTCATCCCCTGCCCTTCGCCGTAGGCATAGGGCTGGCGGACATGCTCGACGCCGGGGATCGGCAGGTCGCCCTGCGCGTGCATCGCCTTCATCCCGCCGAGCGAAACGCCCGCGACGGTCGAACCGTGATAGGCGTTCCAGCGGCTGATGAAGATGGTGCGCTTCGGCTCGCCCTTCAGCTTCCAATAATGGCGCACCATACGGAAGACGGTGTCGTTCGCCTCGCTGCCCGAGGCGTTGAAGAAGATGTGCGGCAGGCGGTTTCCGGTCAGGCTCGCGATCTTTGCCGCGAGCGTCACCGTGGGCGGCGTCGCGGTCTTGAAGAATGTGTTATAGAACGGCAGCTCGCGCATCTGCGCCGCCGCCGCCTCGACCAGTTCCTCGCGGCCATAGCCGACATTGACGCACCAGAGGCCCGCCATCGCGTCGAGGATGCGCTGGCCGTCGCCGTCGGTGATATGGCAGCCCTCGGCATGGGTGATGATGCGGCTGCCGCCGAGCGCCTCGATTTCGGCCCAATCGGCCTGCGCGGGAAGATGGTGCGCGATGTCGAGGCGGCGCAGTTCGGCGATGTCGTGATTGCGGGGCATGTTTCTCTTCCTGAAGTCCCCCTCCCGCTTGCGGGAGGGGCTAGGGGTGGGCACGTGCGAAGCGCGTCCGAGGGACGAGAGGATGGATGTTCGCCTGCGGCTCACCCCACCCCCGGCCCCTCCCGCAAGCGGGAGGGGAGTCCCATGTCAGGGCGAAAAGCTGATCCGCGCGAGGTAGCGGTCGTAGCGGGTGACGCGGCGGTTCATAACTCCCCCCGTAGCGCGCGGCCGAGAAGGTGAAAATAGGTCTGGCTCTGCTCATTGCCGTCGACCGCCCATTCGGGATGCCATTGCACCGCGAGCAGCGGGGCGCCGTTCGGCCGCGTGCTATAGGCTTCGACCAGCCCGTCGGGGGCGCGCGCCTCGACAGACAGACCATCGGCGAGCGCGCCGATGCCCTGATAATGGACCGAATTCACGTCGAGCGAGCGCGCGTCATAGGCGGAGGCGAGCAAGCCGCCTTCGACCAGATCGACCTTGTGATGGTGATCGAACATGCCGTCGAAGCCGACGCCATCGGGCGCATGATGGTGGAGCAGTTCGTCGCTCGCCGACGTGTCGCGCCGCAATGTGCCGCCGAGCGCGACGTTGATTTCCTGAAAGCCCCGGCAGATGCCGAACAGCGGCCGCTGCGCCGCGATCACCGCTTCGACAAGCTCGGTCATCATGCGGTCGCGATCGGGGTCGAACGGCCCCTCGCCTTCGGAGACATCGCCATAGAGCGCGGGTTCGACATTCGACGGCGTGCCGGTGAGCAACACCCCGTCGAGCCGCCCGACGACCTCGGCGGCGCGCATATGGTCGGGAAGCGACGGGATGATGAGCGCCGCACAATCGGCATGGCGCATCGCCGCGGTCGCGTAGCGGTTGACCACCGCCTGCGCGACCTCGGTCCCGATGGTGCGGTTGCAGGCGATAATGCCGAGGACGGGACGTTGCGACATGGCGTTACGCTGCCGTGTTTCGGGGGTGAGCGCCAGCGAAATATATGCCCAGGCTGTGTCGGTTTTGGGGTGGGGAGCGGACGTTGCTTATAACCGTCGCCCCCGCGAAGGCGGGGGCCGCCAGCGGCCTTAATCAGCGGTGCCCACGTAAACCGACAGCGGCCCCCGCCTTCGCGGGGGCGACGGCTGGTTCCGGTCGAAACCGGATAGCATAAGCTACCTCGCGAATTGGCGCGCAAACGCCGCCGCCGCGCCGAACAGGCCGGGCTGCGGGTGGGTGATCAGCTTGACCGGCAGCGCTGCCATGAAGCCTTCGAAGCGGCCTTTTTCGATGAAGCGTTCGGGGAAGCCCGAGCGCACGAGGCTGTCGCGGATGCGCAGGCCGAGCCCGCCCGCGACGACGACGCCGCTCGCTCCCTGCGCCAGCGCGAGGTCGCCCGCGACGCTGCCGAGCGAGAGGCAGAAGCGGTCGACCGCCGCGGCGGCGAGGCTGTCCTCGCGGTCCATCGCCCGGCTCCAGATCGCCTTGTCGTCGAGCGGCGTCACCGCCCGCCCTTCGAGCGCGGCGAGCGTTTCGTAAATATCGACGATCGCCGGGCCCGACACGATCCGCTCGACCGACACGCGGCGGTGGCGCTTGCGCAGCCGCGCGAGGATCGCATCCTCGATGCTGTCGAGCGGCGCGAAATCGATATGCCCGCCCTCGGTCGCCTGCACGCGATACTGGCCGCCGTCGCGCCAGACATGCGCGACGCCGAGCCCGGTGCCGGGGCCGATGATCGTGATCGTCCCGGTCGCGGGCAACGGCTGATCGGGGCCGGCCAGCCGCTCGAAATAGCTTTCGTCGGCCTGCGCGACCGCATGGCCCACCGCCTCGAAGTCATTGACCAATATGTTGCGGTCGACGCCCAGCTTCTCGTTCACCAGCGCCGGGCGAATGATCCATGGATTGTTGGTGAAGCGGATGATGTCGCCGCGCGTCGGCCCGGCGATGGCGATCGCGACCGCACGGGGGAGCGTGCCGCCCTGCTGCCGCTCGAAATCCTGCCACGCGGTCTGAAAGCTCGCATGGTCCCTGGTATGGAGCGTCGTCGCTTCGCCGAGCGAGAGGACGCGCCCGCCCTCCACCTCGGCGATCGCGAAGCGCGCGTGCGTGCCGCCGATGTCGACCGTGACGATCTGTTCGCTCATGGCTCTCCCTTGTCGGCCTGCGTGACCGTTCGACCTCGGCATGTCCGATGGCCGGGGGCGATGCAACAGGGCATAGCTATGCGCGTGCTTGCCTTCACCGTGCAAATCGCCTAGATGAGAA
The DNA here is from genome assembly GCF_900078365.1 of uncultured Sphingopyxis sp. Lineage (NCBI taxonomy): Bacteria > Pseudomonadati > Pseudomonadota > Alphaproteobacteria > Sphingomonadales > Sphingopyxidaceae > Sphingopyxis > uncultured Sphingopyxis sp. The sequence goes on along the minus strand of NZ_LT598653.1, from coordinate 1,888,629 downwards.
TTATTCTCAATAAGGAGGCTCCGCCATGCCCGACGCCTTGCCCGCCCCCACCCACGACTGGAACGGCGACAGCGGCGATCGCTGGGCCGCCAATCTGACGCGGCTCGACCTGATGCTTCAGGATTTCAGCGACGCCGCCATCGCGGCGGCCAATGCGAAGCCGGGCGAGCATATTCTCGACATCGGCTGCGGCTCGGGCACATCGACCTTCGCGCTCGCCCGATGCGTCGAACCCGGCGGCCATGTCCTCGGCGTCGACATATCCGAACAACTCATCGCGATCGCGCGCGCGGCGACGCCCGCCGGGGCGCCGGTCGAGTTCCGCCTGGCCGACGCCGCGACCGCGCGGCTGACCGCGGGGCGCTTCGACCTCCTCTTTTCGCGCTTCGGCGTGATGTTCTTCGACGATCCGGTGGCGGCGTTCGCGCATATGCGCGGGGCGCTGAGGCCCGGCGGACGGCTTGCCTTCGTCTGCTGGCGCGGCGCGGCGGAGAATGACTGGGTGCGGCTGCCGATGTCGGCGATCCGCGACATCGTCGAGGTGCCCGCCGCCGATCCGGACGCGCCCGGCCCCTTTGCCTTCGGCGACAGGGAACGGCTGGCGCGCATCCTCGCGGCGGCGGGATTCACCGCCATCGACATCGCGCCATTCGACACCGCCATCGCCTATGGCCGCGGCGCGACGCGCGAGGAGGCGATCGACGATGCGCTCGACATGGCGTTTCAGGTCGGGCCGCTGTCGCGTGCGCTGGCCGATCAGCCGGAGGATGTCCGCGCCCGCGCCGCCACCGCCGTGCGCGCCGCCTTCGCGAAGCGGCCCGGCGACACCTCGATCCGGATCGACGGCGCCGCGTGGATCGTCACCGCGCGCGGGTAGGCGGGATCCCGGCCTTCGCCGGGATGACGGCAGAGCAGCTTCCGGTCCGAGCACATTTTTTTCCAAGGCCGCGCCGACACCGCTCCGTCTTGTGATTGTCGCCGGGAAGACGTCCCGGCTCCGATCTCAAGAGGAACCCGATGCGCAAGACCTTGCTGGCCTCCACCTGTCTGGCCGCCCTATTTTCGACCGCCGCCCATGCCGAAACGACGATCACCACCGCGACGACGGCGCCGGTGCGTACTTCGACGATCAAGTCGGGCGCGCCCGACGATATCAAGATCACCTCGGCGGGGTCGATCAAGCCGACCGTCACCGGGCCCGCGGTCACGATCGACAGCAATCACAAGGTCGTCAACGAAGGCACGATCGAATTCGCCAATGTCGACGGCGCGACGGGCATCCTCGCGGGCGCCGGCACCTCTGGCGGCATCACGAACGGCGCGACCGGCAAGATCACGATCGGCGAAACCTATACCGCGACCGATATCGACAAGGACGGCGACATCGACGGTGCGTTCGCGATCGGCAGCGATCGCGTCGGCATCGCGACGGCGGGCGCCTTTACCGGCAATATCGTCAACTCCGGGGCGATCGCGATCGAGGGCAATGACTCGGCGGGCATCCGCCTCGGCGGTCCGCTGACCGGCAAGTTCACCAACGACGGGACGATCAGCGTTCTCGGCGATCGCGCGCTCGGCGTCGGCCTGCAGGATGTGACGGGCGATGTCCGCCTCGCGGGCAAGATCACCGCCGTGGGCGTCGATGCGATCGGCGCGCGCCTCGCCGGCGACGTCACCGGTGCTCTTGTCGTCCAGGGCGATCTCACCGCTACCGGCTATCGCGCCACCACGCCGCCCTCGGACCCGTCGAAGCTCGACGCCGACGACCTGTTGATCGGCGGCAACGCGCTTTCGGTCGAGGGTGATGTGACCGGCGGCATCGTCCTCGCCGTCGCGCCCAAGGACGCGAAACCCGACGACAAGGACGAGGACAAGGACGGGATCGAAGACGCCAAGGAAGGCAATGCCGTCGTGCGTTCCTACGGCTCGGCCGCGGCGATCCGCGTCGGTTCGGCCGACCGCGACGTCGCGATCGGCGCGGTTGCCGGAACGGGCACGGGCCTTGGTTTCATCATCGACGGCGCGGTACTCGGCGACGGCCTCTATGCCGGCAAGGACGGTAATGGGATCCAGATCGGCGGTCTCGGCGGCGCGGTGACCATCGCCGGCGGCATCGGCATCGGCGGCACCGGCAGCGTCGCCGCGAAATCGAAAGACAAGGCCGCGACCGCTATCCGCATCGGCAGCGGCGCGACGACCCCCGAAATCCGCAACGCGGGCAAGATCGAGGCGACGAGCGGCGGCAAGGCCGCGGATGCAGTCGCGACGGCGGTACTGATCGAAGCCGGCGGCGATGTTCCGCTGATCCGCAACAGCGGCACGATCGCCGCCAAGACCGGCGGCGACGGCGGCACCGCGCGCGCCATCGTCGACCTGTCGGGCAACGTCGATACGGTCGAGAACAGCGGCGCGATCAGCGCGTCCGGCGCGCTCGCCTCGTCCGACCGCAATATCGCGATCGACCTGTCGGCGAACGGCAATGGCGCGACGGTGAAGCAGACCGCGGTCGCCTCGGGCATCACGGCGCCCAGCATCGCCGGCGACGTCCGCTTCGGCGGCGGCAACGACGTGTTCGACATCGCCGACGGTTCGGTCAAGGGCAACAGCTTCTTCGGCGCCGGCGACAACAAGCTCGCGCTGTCGGGCGATGCGACCTATGAGGGCAACGCGCGCTTCGGCGCCGGCAGCGACACGATGACGCTGGCCGGAACCTCGAAGTTCACCGGGCTCGCCGATTTCGGCGGCGGCGCCGACACGCTGACGATCGGCGGCACTTCGACCTTCGCGGGCACGCTCGCCAATTCGCAGGGTCTCGCGGTTTCGGTGGCCGGCGGCACCTTTGACGTTGGCGGCGCGGCGACGATCTCCTCGCTCGCGGTCACCGAAAAGGGCACGCTCACGGTGATGCTCGACAACGGCGCGACGGGCACGGCACTCCAGGTCACCGGCAATGCCAGCTTCGCCGAGGAATCGAAACTCGCGCTCAAGCTTTCGAGCATCGAGCAGGCCGAGGGTAAGCATGTCGTGCTGACCGCCGGCACGCTGACCGGCGCCGACAAGCTGACCGCGTCGCAGACGCTGCTGCCCTTCCTCTACAAGGGCACGCTGACCTCGAACGCCACGCAGCTGATCGTCGATGTGTCGCGCAAGAGCACGACCGAGCTCGGGCTCAACCGTTCGGAAAGCGGCGCGTTCGACGCGGTGCTCGACGCAGTCGTCGCCGACGAGAAGATCGAGGACGTCTTCCTCGGCATCACCGACGGCGACCAGTTCCGGGGTCAGCTCGGCCAGATGCTCCCCGAGCATGAAGGCGGCGTGTTCGAAACCGTCACCTCGGGCTCGCGCGCCCTGTCGCGCTATCTCCAGGATCCCAACGCGCCGTTCCAGGACGAGGGCAAATGGGGCTATTGGGTCAACCAGGCCGTCTGGGGCACGTCGAAGAGCGTCGGCAACACCGCGAGCTATGACGTCAGCGGCTGGGGCATTTCGCTCGGCGCCGAGATCGAAAGCGACATCGGCAATTTCGGTGGCTCGATCGGCTATCTCAGTGGCAAGGACGGCAACGGCAGCAACGCCAATGAAGTGAGCACGAGCCAGTTCGAAGGCGCGCTGCACTGGCGCCTGCGCTCCGACGGCTTCATGGCGAACGCCCGCGTCTCGGGCGCGCCGATCAGCCTGAAGGGCACGCGCATCTTCCGCGCCGAAAGCGGCGCCGAGGACATCGAAAAGACGATGAAGGGCAAGTGGGACGCGACGCTCTGGTCGGCTTCGGGCTCGCTCGCCTATGACACGCGCGTCGGCGGCCTCACGCTCCGCCCGATGGTCGCCGTCGACTATTTCAAGCTGAAAGAGGACGGCTATCAGGAAACCGGCGGTGGCGACGCGCTCGACCTCACCGTCCTGAGCCGCGACAGCGACGAACTCGCGGTGTCGGGCACGATGACGCTCGGCCTCGAGTTCGGCGGCGCCGACGAATATGACGGCTGGACGCGCTTCGAACTCGAAGGCGGCCGCCGCGAGATCGTCAGCGGCGCGCTGGGCGCGACGACGGCGTCGTTCAAGGACGGCACGCCATTCACCCTGGTTCCGGATGATCGCACGAGCGGCTGGGTCGGCCGTTTCCGCGGCATCGCCGGCAATTCGGCCTTTCAGGTCGCCGGCGAAGTGTCCGCGGAAGAACAGCAAAGCCATGTCGGCTGGGCTTTCCGTGCGAGCTTGCGGGTCGGTCTCTAGCCCCCCGGGGCCGACCCCGCCCGCAAGGGGGAAGCACTACCCCTACCCATGCTTCCCCCTTGCCTAGGGCATGAACGAATGAAGAAGACGATGCTTGCACTGTCCATCCCCGCTTTCCCGGCACCGCGGTTGCGCGGTGGAGCCTGGACGCTATATGACGGCGTCATCAGGGGGACGTATGGCGCAGGGCGAAGCGGCGCTGACCGACGGAAGATGGCGTTCCAAAGCAAGCAATCCATGACCCATACGCGTGATCGATCCGACGCCGCCCAGGGCATTGAAGGCGTGTTGCTCGCCAACCGCGACCGTATCGTGCGCTTCCTCGAGGTACGCGGCGCGGGCGACGGCGCCGAGGATCTGTTTCAGGACCTGTGGATGCGCTTGACCGACCGGCCCATGGGGCCGATTGCCGACCCCCTGCCCTATGTCATGCGCGCCGCGAACAATCTCATGCTCGACCGCTACCGCTCGGCGCGCCAGCGCGAGCTCCGCGACAAGGCATGGGGCGAAGCATCGGCGACGCAAAGTCCGTCGAGCGAAAGCGCGCTGATTTCGCGCGAACAGCTCGCGCTCGTCGAAAGCGCGATTGCGGCGACGGGGGAGCGCCCGGCCCGGATTTTCAGACGTTTCCGCGTCGACGGCATCCATCAACGCGATATTGCCAGTGAAATGGGGGTCAGCCTGAGCACCGTCGAAGCCGATCTGCGCAAGGTTTATGCGAAGCTCGCCGAAATCCGGAGGCAGTTCGATGCAGGTTGAACGGGCGGACGCCGAAGCGCGCGCGATCGACTGGCTGGTCCGCCAGCGCGATCCCGGCTTCTCCGACTGGGACGGCTTTGCCGATTGGCTCACCGAAGACGACACGCACGCCGCGATTTACGACGCGGTCGCGAGCCTCGATCGCGACCTCGATGCGCTGCCGCCTTCGCCCGCGCCGTCGGTGGTGATGATCCCCGACGCCCCGCGCCGACCTTCGCGGCGCGCCTGGTTCGGCGGTGCCATGGCGGCTGCGATCGTGGGGGTGGTCAGCATCTCGGGGCTTGGCCTGCTCGGTGGCGGCGACCGGATCGAGACCCTTGCGGGCGAACATCGCACCGTCACCCTCGCCGACGGGTCGAAGATCGAGATCAACGGCGCTTCGGTGGTCGAGATCGACGCGGATCGTCCGCGCTTTGCCCGGCTGGAAGCGGGCGAGGCGATGTTCCATGTCGTCCACCGCGATAACGATCCCTTTGTGGTCGAGACGGGCGGCGCCAAGATCGTCGATCTCGGCACGGCGTTCAACGTCGTGCGCCGCGACCGCCAGACCAGCGTTGCCGTGTCCGAAGGCATCGTCCTCTACAACCCCGACCGCGACAATGTTCGGCTGGTCGCCGGCAAGGGCATCGAAGCGCGCGACGGCGACAGCACGCCGCCGGTGGTGCGGGATGTTGACGTCGCGAACGTCGGCGGCTGGCGCAGCGGTTTGCTCGTCTATAACGGCACCCCGCTCGCCGTGGTTGCCGAGGATCTGAAGCGCACCGCCGGGATGCAGGTGCGCATCGCGCCAGAGGCGACCGACCTGTCGTTCCGCGGCGCGCTGATCATCGACAAGAATCGCGACCGCACGATCGCCGACCTCGCCGCATTGTCGGGGACGAAGGCCGCGCGGCAAGGCGATGGATGGATATTGACCCGCTGACCATGCACCCGCGCCTCTCCCTTGCCGTAGCAGCGATAGCGCTGTGCCTGCCCGCGCAGGTTCAGGCGGGGGAGGAACGCGCGTTCGACGTGCCGAAGGGCAGCCTGTCGGCCGCTCTCCCGCTGATCAGCCGGCAGGCGGGCGTCAGCATCAGCGTCGCCGATGCGAAACTGTGGAAAGCGCGCGTCAAACCCGTGCGCGGGCGGATGAGCGTCGAACAGGCGATCCGGCGCCTGCTCGACGGCTCCGACGCGCGCGCGGTCCGGGTCAGCGCGACGAGCTGGCGCATCGAACGGCGCCCCGCCCGCGTCGCGAAGGCGGCCGCTGCGCCGCGACCGGTGCCGCAGCCGCGGGCGCGCGAGCCGGCGAACGACATGATCGCGGCGCCGCGGGACGAGATCATCGTCACCGCGTCGAAAACCGACCTACCCCATTCGCACTTCGCGGGCGTCGTCACCCGATTGGATGGCGACGATCTGGCGTTCGGCGGCGAACGCGGGATGGATTCGATCCTGTCGCGCACCGCCAATGTTTCCTCGACCCATCTGGGTTCGGGCCGCAACAAGCTGTTCATCCGCGGCATCGCCGATTCGAGCTTCACCGGCCCGACGCAGTCGACCGTCGGCCAATATTTCGGCGACATCCGCCTCAGCTACAACGCGCCGGACCCCGACCTGCGCCTCTACGACATCGACAATGTCGAAATCCTCGAAGGGCCGCAGGGCACGCTCTATGGCGCGGGCTCGCTCGGCGGCATCATCCACGTCGTGCCGAAAGCGCCCGATCCGCGCGCAATGACCATCCAGGCGATCGCGGGCCTGTCGGTCACCCAGCATGGCGACCCCGGCGGCGACATCGCCGCGATCGCCAACCTGCCCGTCGGCGAGGACGGCCATGCGCTGCGCCTCGTCGGCTATATGCTCACCGACGGCGGCTATATCGACAATCCGCTGCGCGGACAGAATGACGTCAACCGCGTACATGTCCGCGGCGGAAGGGGCACCTTCCGCTTTGAGGCCGGCGATGGCTGGACGGTCGATTTCGGCGGCATCTACCAGGCGATCACCTCCGACGATGCGCAATATGCCGACAAGGATGCGCCGCCGCTGACCCGTGCCTCGATGGTCGAGCAGAATGCGAGCGCGCGTTACGGCATGGGCACGATCGTCGTGATGAAGGATTGGGGCGATCTTTATTTCCAGTCGTCGAACGCCTTCATCGACCATCGCCTGTTCGAGCGGTTCGACGCGAGCCTGCCCGAAGCCCGGCGCGGCGAAGGAGCGGATGCGGGGGCCGCCATGGGCGCGGTCGATGTCGAACGCCTGTTCGCCCCGGTCGAGGTCACCCCCATGGCCGATGTCCCGCGCGTGCTCGACCAGCATAACGACACGCGCATGTTCGTCAGCGAGAACCGGCTGTCGCGGCCCTATCACGACGGGCTCGGCTGGGTGGTCGGCGCGAGCTTCATCCACAACCGCGCGCGGCAGGACCGCGAATATGCCTATGGTTCGCTGCGCGCGGTCCTGCCCGGCGTCACCAACCGGATCACCGAAGTCACCGGCTATGCCGAAGCGACGGTCGAAATCATGCCCAACCTGATCGCTTCGGGCGGCCTGCGCCTGTCGCATGCGCGGCTGGGCGGCCAGGCCGAGGGCGTATCCTTCGCGCTGGCGGAAGCGAACCGCGCGACGACCGCGTCGCGCAACGAAACCGACCTGCTGCCGTCGCTTTCGCTGCTCGCGACCCCGCTCGACAATGTCCGGCTCTATGCGCGCTATCAGGAAGGTTTCCGTCCCGGCGGGCTTGCCGTCGACGGCAGCTTCGTGCGGCGCTTCCTCAACGACAAGGTCCGCACCTGGGAGGCCGGGATGCGTTTCGGTGACCGCGGCCGAAGCCTGCTCGACGCCAGCCTTTCGATCTCGCACAGCCGCTGGCGCAACATCCAGGCGGACTTCATCGACAGCAGCGGCTTTCCGACCACCGCCAATATCGGCAACGGGCGCATCACCAGCCTGTCGGGCGCGGTCGCGATGCGGCCGACCGCCGCGCTGACCTTCGAGCTCGGCGCGGTCTATAACCACAGCCGCGTCGACGACCTGTCGCCGCAGATCCTGCCGGTGTTCGCCGCGGCGCCGGCGCGGCTCGGCCGGATCCCTAATGTCGCGAGCCACGCGGTGCGCGGGTCGATCAACTATGCGACGATGATCGGCAGCGAGGATTTCCGCGTGAACGGCTGGGCAAATTATGTCGGGCCGTCGCGGCTCGGCATCGGGCCGGTGCTGGGCGAAAGCCAGGGCGATTATGTCGATACGGGGCTCGCGATGCGGGTCGGCAACGATCGGCGCGGGCTGTCGCTGACGCTGACCAATTTGTTCGATTCGCGCGGCAATCGCTTTTCGCTGGGAACGCCGTTCCTCGAAGGCAATGAGGGTTTTCTCACACCGCTGCGCCCGCGCACGCTACGGATCGCGGTGGATGTGGCTTATTGAGCGCGAGATCCTCCCTGTGCCGCAGGCATGGGGAGGTGGCAGCCCGAAGGGCTGACGGAGGGGCCATGACGCACCGTAGCTGCCCCTCCACCACCCGCTTCGCGGGCGGTCCCCCTCCCCATCGCTACGCGACAGGGAGGATCAATCAATCCGCCAGCACGATCCGCTCATAGCGGTCCATATGGAAATCGGCGCTGCCGAACTGGCCCTCGATCATCGTCGCGCGCTTGAAATAATGGCCGATCGCCAGTTCCTGCGTGATGCCGATGCCGCCGTGGGTCTGGATCGCGTTCTGGCCGACGAACTTGGCGCCGCGCGCGACCTTGTTCTTCGCCGCCGACACCGCCGCCATGCGCTCGTTCGCGGGCAGGCCGAGCTTCAGCGTCGCCATGATCGTCATCGAGCGGGCCTGTTCGACTTCCATGAACATGTCGACCATGCGGTGCTGGAGGACCTGGAACTTCGCGATCGGCACCCCGAACTGCTTGCGCTGCTGCGTATATTCGAGCGTGCCTTCGTGCAGCTTCTGCATCACGCCGGTCGCTTCGGCGCAGACGGCCACGGTGGCTTCGTCGACGATCTGCTCGATCAGCGGCAGCGCCGCGCCCTCGCCGCCCAGCAGCGCGTCGCCGGGGATCGCGACATTTTCGAAATAGATTTCCGACGCGCGGCTGCCGTCGACGGTCGGATAGTCGCGGCGGACGATGCCGGGCAAAGCGGCGTCGATCAGGAACAGCGAGACGCCGTCCTTGTCCCGCTGACCGCCGCCGGTGCGCGCGGTGACGAGCAGGTGCGTCGCCCAGGGCGCGGCGTAGACGACGCCCTTGTGGCCGTTCAGCACATAGCCCGCGCCGTCCTTTTTCGCGTTGGTGCGGAGGTTGGCGAGGTCGTAGCGGCCCTGCGGCTCGGCATAGGCGAAAGCGACGATCGCATTGCCCGCGATGATCTCGGGAATCATCGCATCGGCCTGCGCGCCGCCGACGGCCTTGAGCGCGCCGCCCGCGATGACGACGGTCGGAAGATAAGGCTCGATCCCGATGACCTGGCCGAGTTCTTCCATCACGATCGCATTTTCGAGCGCGCCGCCGCCGAGGCCGCCATGCTCCTCCGCAAAGGGCGCGCCGAGCATGCCGAGTTCCTGCGCGAGCGCGGTCCAGATCGCGGGATCGCGGCCGCTGTCCGAGTTGATGAACTTCTGGCGCGTCTCGAAGTCATAGGTGTCGCTCAGAAATCGGGCGAGCGTGTCGCGGATCATGTCCTGCGTTTCGGTGTAGGTGAAATCCATTTATCGTTATCCTCGATTTCGACGTCATCCCGGCGAAGGCCGGGATCTCGACCTCTCGCCATGACGCGGCGGCGCAATCCCGGCCTTCGCCGGGATGACGTCCATTATGTGGTCAAAGGCCGAGCACCATCTTCGCGATGATGTTGCGCTGGATCTCGTTCGATCCGCCATAGATGGTCGTCTTGCGCATGTTGAAATAGGTCGGCGCGGCGCGGTGCGCATAATCGGGCCCGATCGGATGCTCGTTGTCGCCCTCTCCGAACCCGCGGAAATAAGGCGCGCCATAATGGCCGACGGCTTCGAGTGTCAGTTCGGTGAGGCGCTGCTGGATTTCCGAGCCCTTGATCTTGAGCAGGCTCGATTCCGGCCCCGGTCCCTTGCCCGCATTGGCGCCGGCGAGGCTGCGGAGTTCGGTGAATTCGAGCGCGGTGAGATCGACTTCGAGCTCGGCGACCTTGCGCTTGAAGAAGGGATTCTGGAGCAGCGGCTTTTCGCCATCGAGTTCGGTGCGGGCGATGTCTTTCACCTTCTCGATCCCGCGCTTCGACGCCGCGACGCCGGCGATGCCGGTGCGTTCGTGCGCGAGCAGGAATTTGGCGCAGGTCCAGCCCTTATTCTCCTCATAGACGCGCTGCGACACCGGCACGCGGACGTCCTCGAGCCACACTTCGTTGACTTCATGCTCGCCGCCGAGCGTGATGATCGGGCGCACCGTGATGCCGGGCGACTTCATGTCGATGAGGAGGAAGCTGATGCCCTCCTGCTGCTTGGCGTCCTTGTCGGTACGAACGAGGAAGAAGCCCCAGTCGGCGTGCTGCGCGAGCGTCGTCCAGGTCTTTTGCCCGTTGACGATATAATCGTCGCCGTCGCGGACGGCCGTCGTGCGCAGCGAGGCAAGGTCCGAGCCGGAGCCGGGCTCCGAATAGCCCTGGCACCACCAATCCTCGCCCGACAGGATGCGCGGCAGGAAATGCGCCTTCTGCTCCGGGGTACCGAAGGTGTAGATGACGGGGCCGACCATCGCGAGGCCGAAGGGCATCAGGCGGATGCAATCGGCGCGCGCGGTCTCCTCCGACCAGATGAAACGCTGCGTCGGCGTCCAGCCGGTGCCGCCATATTCGACCGGCCAGGCGGGCGCGATCCAGCCCTTCTTGTAAAGAATTTTGTGCCAGGCGAGGAAATCCTCCTTGGACAATTCTTCGCCCTCGTCCTGCTTGCCGCGGAGTTCCGCGGGGTAATTTTCGGCGATGAATTGGCGCACTTCCTGCTGGAAGGCCAAATCCTCGGGGCTGAATTCCATGTCCATCACGAATCTCCCATTGGGCACTGGCGCCCTTATAATGGGCGCTCACCTTTACGTAAACGGTAAGTTGCCACTTGCAACCTTCCCTGACCGGATGATTGCGCCTAACCTCCCGGCTTGTCCAGCATGTGCAGAAGCCGCGTGCGGACCGGGAGGGGGTAAGAATGACCAGAAATCATCGAGCCGCGCTGTGGATCGCGGCGATCATCGGCGTCGGGGCATTGTCGGCATGGCTGTTCCAGCGGCCTATCGGCATGTGGCTCTTCGAGCGCGCGGCCCAGCGCAACATCGCGCGCGACCCGCTCGCTGCTCTGCCCGATGGATTGCACGTCGGCCTGTGCGGCACCGGATCGCCGCTCCCGGCGCGCGAGCGCGCGGCATCCTGCACCGTCGTCATCGCGGGCAAGGCGATGTTCGTCGTCGATGCGGGCGAAGGCTCGGCGCGCAATATCGCGCAGATGGGCCTGCCCAACGGGCGCATCGGCGCGCTTTTCCTGACCCATTATCATTCGGACCATATCGACGGCATGGGCCCGATGATGCTGCTGCGCTGGACCGCCAGCGGGAACAAGACTCCCCTGCCCGTCCACGGTCCCACCGGGGTCGAGGGCGTGATCGCGGGCTTCAACGCCGCCTATGCGCTCGACAACGGGTATCGCACCGCGCATCATGGCATGAAGATCACGCCGCCCGCCGCCGCCGGAGCGGTTGCGGTGCCCTTCGAGGTTCCGGCTTCACCGAGCGTCGTTTATGAGGCCGAAGGCTTGCGCGTCACCGCCTTCGCGGTCGATCATCGCCCGGTGCAGCCCTCGGTCGGCTATCGCTTCGACTACAAGGGGCGCAGCGTCGTGATCAGCGGCGACACGGCGGCGTCCAAATCGCTCGAAGCCGCCGCGAAGGGCGCCGACCTGCTGATCCACGAGGCGCTCCAGCCGAAGATGGTGAAAACCCTCGCCGCGCAGCTCGACCGGGCGGGCCGCAAGCAGACCGCGCAGATCATGCGCGACATTCTCGACTATCATGCCAGCCCGGCGCAAGCGGCGGACAGCGCGCGCGCCGCGGGGGTGAAGATGCTCGTGCTCAGCCATGTCGTGCCGTCGATGCCCTCGCCCTATCTGAACGCGGCCTTCCTCGACGGCGCCGAGGATCATTTCGACGGGCCGGTCGTCGTCGGCGAGGATGGCGAATATTTCTCGCTGCCCGCGAACGGCACGGCGATCGAGCGCGGGCGCTGGTTTTAGGAGCGCCTGACAAGCACGACCGCGCCTTCGCTGGCATAGGGACCGCGCACTTCCGCGATCGTCAATATGACATCGATGGCCGATCCGTCGCGCGTCACCATCTGCGACGCGACGCGGGCGGAATCGCCCGAGCGGAAGACCGATTCGAGCGCCTCGACGAAGGCGGCGCGCCGCCCTACCGCCAGTAGCGCGGAAAAGCGGACGCGGCGGATCGCCGCGGGATCGACGCCGACCAGCGCGGTGAGCATCGCGTTCGCTGCCTCGACCGTTTCGCGGACCGAAATGCGGGCGTGGCCGATCCCGCCGTCACTCTCGACGGCGTCCAGCATCGCGGCGCGCATGCCGCCCGCCGCGAAATCCTCCATCGCTTCGCTGACGTCGCGCAGCATGATCGCGCCGCCGACGGGCGCCGGAACCAGATCGACGTGCAGCCATTGGCGCGGTCGCAGCAGCCCGGGCAAATCGCCCGAAAACCTCTCCCTATGGTCGAGCAGGCGGACGATGTGATGAAGGATAAGGCTGTCGCCGAGCGACGGCAGCGCGGCCGTCAATTCCTGACCGATCAGGCCCGCCGCCGGCCTTTCGAGCATATCGGACGCCGCCGGATTGACCGCGACGATGCGCCGCTGCCGGTCGATCAGGATCACCGCGTCGCGGACCGATTCGACGAGGCCGGCGAGCGAGCTCTGGAGCAGATCCGAAGCCCCGGCGACATCGCGCGCCGTCCTGTCGCCCAGACGGCGATAATCGTCGAGCGAGATCAGTACATGCGCGTCCTTGCCATGATGCGTCACGACGACGGGCTTGCGCGCCGACTGCAATCGCCAATTGGCAAAGCCGCGGATGAAATCCGCCGCCGATACGCGCTGTGGTTCTTGTGCGGTCGCCACGATTGCCCCCAAATTCTTTCGACCATTATAGGGTCCGCGAGCGATGATCGGGCGCGCCATTATGTCCCTAATGGCGCCACTGTGCGCGGGATCAGACCAACCGCGCCTTGCCGCAGCGCAGCGCGTTGACCCGCGTATCGGCCTGCCCGACCTGCAAGCCGAGCAATCCCGTGAGGTCCGACAGCACGCTATCGAGCACCGGCGCGGCAAGCGCGACGGTCTCGCCGACCACGCTCGTCAACGCTTTCAGGTTCAGGCCGAGGCCGAGAACGTTGACGTCGAGCTCCATCTCGTCGGCGAGCGACCCCGCCGCGCCCGCGACCAGCCCCGTGCTCGACACCGTCTTCACCCGCCCCTCGTCGATCTCGCTGCGCGAAAATGCGACCGGCTTTTCATCGAGGTCGGACAGATTGAGCTCGGCGCGCGCATCGACGCTGACGAGCGGCAGTTTCACCACGCGCGCGGGCTGGGGGTCGAGCGGGCGCTGCATGTCCTGGAAATCGGCGTCGGGAACCGTGCCGATCGCCACCATCGCCGGCGAGGTGACGACGCCGAGCGAGACCGCGGCGCTGCTGTCCGGCGCACAATCGATGTCGGTGATCCGCGCCGACGCCGATCCGAGCTCGGCGAGCAGCGGCACATGGACGCTGGCGAGCGGCGTAGAAACCCGCGTGTCGACCTTCAGCCGGACCTGTGCGGTGCGGACGATGACGTCATTGGTGTCGGTCACCGCGATGAGCGGCGAGTCGGCGGGCGGCTCGCCGACGAGCAGCGCGACATTGACGCCCGATCCGCCGGGGAGATTGCCCGCGAGCGACAGGTCGACCTGGCGGTTCGCATTGCCGAGGAGCAGCATCGTGCGCAGCAGGCTGAGCGCATTGACCTTGACCGGATTGGCGGCGTCGATGCGGATGCTCGACGACCGCGGACCAAGGTCGATCGCGCGCGACGGCAGCAGCGCATGCGGCAGCGCGGCATCGGCGATCTGCTCAAGCGCGCTTGCCGCCTGCCCGTCCGACGCGCTCGCCAGCGCCGATACCACCTGCGGCAGCGTCGCCTGCGTGTTCAGCGTCTGACCGAAGGTCAGCACATCGGCATCGAGCTCGGTGCGAAGCGCGTCCGAAAAGGCGAGCAGGTCGATGTCGGTGCTGGCGAGCGCATTATAGTCCATCACCGACAGATTGACCTCGCTGCCGGTCAGCGCCGACAGCAGCGCGTTGGGCAGGCCGCCGTTCAGCGCCGCGACGCGCGATCCGAGCGAAAAGGCGGCATAGCCGCGCCGTGCGCCGGTCGCGGTCGCGCGGATGATGCTGTCCTTCCGGCCGGTCAGGAAGCGGCCGAAGAACAGCGGGCGATCGCGCGTCAGCGTGACGCGTATCGCGTTCGGCGACGCGCCGCCGCCGGTGAAGCGCTGTTCGGCCTGAACCGAAGGATCCGCGGTGTAGGTGCCCGGCGTGAGCGCGGCGATGGTGATGCCGCAATCGCAATTGGCCGCGATGATCCGCTCAGCCGCCGCGCGCTCCTCGCCGGGCCGTCCCGCCGCCGCCATCGCCGCAGCGTCGGCGATCCCCTGCAATTTACGGCGATCGAGATAGAGCGAGCCGAGATCGACCGCGAAGGCGGCCGAGCCGATCAGCATCGCCATGCCGAAGGCGGTCGTGATGCTGATACTCGCGCGGCGGCTGCGGACGAGGCGGCGAAGCAAGGACGGGCGCGCCACGATCAATCGACCGGCAATTCGAAGGTCGCGCGGGCGCGGATGACATGGTCGGGCGACGGAACGAGGCTCGAGCGCAGGAGGCTGCCCTGCGGCGCGGTGTAAGTGACGGCGACGGTGATCGCCTCGCTCGTTTCGGATATTGCGACGCTGTGCGCGCCACCCACGGCCTGCAGGCTGCGCGCGACCGCGCGGGTCGCGACCGCGCTACGGTCGGCGGCGTCGAGGCCGACGATCGCGGCGCGCGCACCGTCGTTGGCGGCCTGCTGCACATTGTGCGCGAGCAGGAAATATTGGCCGTAGACGAGGATGCCCATCAGCAACGCGAGGAGCAGCGGCAACACCAATGCCATTTCGACGATGGCGGCGCCGCGCTCCCCGCGCGCCAGGGTAAGGGCTGTGACGCCCATCTTGCGAACGCGCCGCGAAATTCTGCTGGAGCCGGTCATGCGGCCAGAATGGCGCGTGCAAATGAAAAGGGCGTCGAGAAGCCCCGACGCCCTTTTCGTGCATTTTACGAATTTTCGCCGCGCTTCCTGTCACGGCAAATGGCGTTGCAACAGCGGAACTTGCCGGGACGTTAATCGCCGCGACGCGCCGCTACGCGCAAAATGCGATCATTCGGCGTCCTGCAATTTGTCCTGCGTGCGCAGGTCGAAGTCCGAGGCGTCGTGGCGCTCGCGGAGCTGGCTCGCCGGGTCGCCGGTCACGCGATTGACCATCCGCCCGCGCCGGACTGCCGGGCGCGCCGCGAGCTGGTCGGTCCAGCGCTGGACGTTCTTATAGTCGTCAACCTGCAGGAACTCGCCCGCGTCATAGACGAGCCCCTTGGCGAGCGCGCCATACCAGGGCCAGATCGCCATGTCGGCGATCGTATAGTCCGCGCCGGCGATATATTCGCTCTCCGCGAGGCGCCGGTCGAGCACGTCGAGCTGGCGCTTCACCTCCATCGCATAGCGATTGATCGGATATTCCTGCTTGGTCGGCGCATAGGCATAGAAATGGCCGAAACCGCCGCCGAGGAAAGGCGCGCTGCCCATCTGCCACATCAGCCACGACAGCGTCTCGGCGCGCTTGGCGGTGCCGGTCGGCAGAAAAGCGCCGAATTTTTCGGCGAGATGGATCAGGATCGCGCCCGATTCGAACACGCGGATCGGCTCGGCGCCGCTGCGATCGACGAGCGCGGGGATCTTGCTGTTCGGATTGGCGCCGACGAAGCCGCTCGAAAACTGGTCGCCCTCGCCGATGTTGATCAGCCAGGCGTCATATTCGGCGCCGCGGTGTCCCGCCGCGAGCAGTTCCTCGAGCATCACCGTGACCTTCACGCCGTTGGGCGTGCCGAGCGAATAGAGCTGGAGCGGGTGCTTGCCGACCGGCAGTTCCCTGTCGTGCGTCGGCCCCGCGACCGGGCGATTGATGTTGGCGAAACGTCCGCCGCTTTCCTTGTCCCACGTCCAGATTTTGGGCGGCACATATTCGCTGTTGTCGGTCATCGGGGGCTCCTCGGCTGAATTTTATACTGACCGGTAACTTAATGGGCGATCGATGTTTGTCCACCCTCCCCGGCTCAAATAATCTTTGCCGCACGCAAAGCCGCGGTGGCTTCGGCGTCATAGCCGAGTTCGGCGAGGATCGCGTCGCTATGCTCGCCGACCCGCGGCGCGCGGCCGGGCGCGACCTTGTCGCTCGCCGACAGGCGGATCGGCGCGCGGATCACCGGGACGGCGCCGTTCGCGCCCGGATAATCGACCGGCTCGACCAGTTCCATCGCTGCGACCTGCGGCTGCGCCAGCGCCTCGCCCGCGCGCAGCACCGGCGCGGCGGGAACGCGCGCCGCCGCGAGTTCGGCGATCGCTTCGGCGCTCGTCCGATCGATGCACCAATGCTGCATGATCGCGCTCAGCTCCGCGCCATTGTCGCCGCGCGATATGTCGCTGGCATAAAGCGGGTCGTCGATCAGCTCGGGGCGCCCGACGAGCGCCGCCCAGCGCGCGAAGATCGACGCGCCGACGATCTGGGTGACGATCCAGCCGTCGCGCGTGCGGAACAGGTCGGTCGGCGCGGAGCTGAAACTGCGGTTGCCGATCGGCTGGCGGTCGATGCCGTTCAGCGCATGGTCGATGGTGAGCGCGTTCGACAGCGCCAGCGCGGTGCCGAGCAGCGATCCCGACACGCATTGCCCCTTCCCCGTCGCCTCGCGCTCGCGCAGCGCGAGCATGATGCCGAAGGCGCAGTGGAGCGCGGTGCCGAAATCGACATAATTGACCTGCGCGCGATAGGGCTGGTCGGGCGTGCCCGTGAGGTGCACCGTTCCCGACATCGCCTGCCCGACCGCGTCGAAGCCGACGCGGCTGGCGAGCGGCCCCTCGCTGCCGAACGCCGATGCGGTCGCGAGGATGATGCGCGGGTTGATCGCGGAAATACTATCGTAATCGAGGCCCAGTTTGACCAGCGCGTCGTGCGGGAGATTGGCGATCACGACATCGGCGGTTTCGACCAGGCGGCGGACGATCTCGCGGCCTTCCGGGCTGCCGGGCTTCAAGGTCAGGCCACGCTTGGCGCGGTTCATCTGCATGAACATCGCCCCCGATCCGTCGTCGGCGACGGGCACCGTATAGCGATCGTCATTGCCGCCGGGCGCCTCGATGCGGATCACGTCGGCGCCATAATCGGCGAGCAGCGCCGCGCAATAAGGCCCTGCGATATAACGGCCGAAATCGAGTACCCTGATCCCTTTTAGCGGCACGCCTCGCCCTCCCCGATCATTGTCTTTCGACCGGGCTAGCAGCCGCTCGTCGAAGCTGCCAGTTCTTCATCGAAACCTGTCACTTGCATGTTCGCGCCCGGGCCATATGGTCGGCACCATAATTTCAAACGGGGATAATTTCATGGCGCGCTTCGCTCTCGCCCTTGCGGCGGCTCTGGCTTGTTCAACCTCGGTCTGGGCGCAGACCGCGCCCGATGCCGACACGAAGAAGGAGGAGGACAAGTGGGACGTCAACGCTCCGCCGGGCCTCGCGACGCGCAAGATCCAGCTGTCGGTCGACGAGGGCAGCTGGATGAACGTGGATGTCGCGCCCGACGGCCGCACGATCGCCTTCGACCTGCTGGGCGACATTTACACCATGCCGATCGACGGCGGGACGCCGACGCGAATCGCCGAGGGGCTCGCCTATGAGCATCAGCCGCGCTTCTCGCCCGACGGCAAGCGCATCGCCTTCGTCTCCGACCGCGCGGGCGGCGACAATATCTGGCTGATGAACCGCGACGGCAGCGACAAGCGCCAGATCTCCAAGGAGGATTTCCGCCTGCTCAACCAGCCGAGCTGGTCGCCCGACGGCCAGTTCCTCGTCGCCAAGAAGCATTTCACCACCGGCCGCTCGCTCGGCACCGGCGAGGTGTGGATGTATCACGTCTCGGGCGGCGCCGGCGTCCCGCTGGTCAAGAAGCCCAACGAGCGGCACCAGAAGGAACTCGGCGAACCGATCTTCGCCCCCGACGGCAAGAGCGTCTATTATACGCGCAACGTCACGCCGGGTCCGATCTTCGAATATGCGCAGGACAGCAACACCGACCTGTTCCATATCGAACGCTACAGCCTGAACGACGGCGAAATCAGCACCGCCGCGTCGGGGCCCGGCGGCGCGGTGCGCCCGACGCCGTCGCCCGACGGCAAGCGCCTCGCTTTCGTGCGACGCGAGGGCACCCAGTCGAAGCTCTATGTGAAAGACCTCGCCTCGGGAGCCGAGAAGAAAGTCTATGACGCGCTCGACCAGGATGTGCAGGAAACCTGGGCGGTCACTGGCGTCTATCCGAACATGGCGTGGACCCCCGACAGCCGCGACATCGTCTTCTGGGCCGGCGGCAAGCTGCGCCGCGTGAGTGGCGACGGCGGCGAAGCACGCGTCATCCCGTTCGCGATCAACGACGACCGCGTGATCGTCGATGCGACGCATCCGGCGGTCGAGGTCGCGCCCGACAGCTTCGCGACGAAAATGCCGCGCTGGGCCGAAGTGTCGCCCGACGGCCGCAGCGTCGTGTTCGAAACGCTCGGCAAGCTCTGGGTCAAGCCCGCGACCGGCGGCACCGCGCGGCGGCTGACGAACGCCAAGGACGGCGCGATGGAATTGTGGCCGAGCTGGTCGCGCGACGGCAAGTCGATCGTCTTTGTCCGCTGGACCGATGCCGGTCTCGGCGAAATCCATGTCATCGGCGCGGGCGGCGGCGCGTCACGCAAGGTGACGGCGAACCCCGGCCATTATGCCGAACCGCGCTTCTCGCCCGACGGCAAGACGATCGCGTTCGAGCGGCGCGGCGGCGGCGGACTCACCTCGGAGCGTTGGGGCGAAGACCCCGGCGTCTATCGCATCGCAGCCGCGGGCGGAACCGCCGAGCGGATCGCCAGCGACGGCGCCAAGCCGCAGTTCGGTGCGGCGAACGACCGCGTCTTCATGATCACCGCAGAGGGCGGCAAGAGCCAACTCGTCAGCACCGATCTGCACGGGCAGGACAAGCGCGTTCACGCCAATGGCGAACTCGTCAGCGATTACGAGATTTCACCCGACGGCCGCACCCTCGCCTTCCGGCAGAATTATGACGCCTATGTCACGCCGCTGATGCCCGGCGGACAGGATGTGGCGCTCGGCACCAAGAGCGGCGCGCTGCCCGTAACCCGCGTTTCGGGCAGCGGCGCCGAATATATCCACTGGTCGGATGGCGGCGGCCGCCTCCACTGGAGCCGCGGCGCGACCTTGTTCAGCGCCGACCTCGCGAGCCTCTTCGCGAGCGCGCCCGCCGACGAAAAGGCGCCGAAATTCACGCCCCCGACCGACGGCGTCTCGCTGTCGATGACGCAGGCGGCGGCGAAGCATAAAGGCGTCGTCGTCATCACCGGCGCGAAGATCGTGACGATGGCCGACAAGGACGGCGGCGTGATCGAAAATGGCGCGATCGTCATCGACGGCGACCGCATCGCCGCGATCGGCCCGGCGGGGGCGATTAGCGTTCCCGCGGGCGCGGTGACCGTCGATGCGGCGGGCAAGACGATCGTCCCCGGCTTCGTCGACGCGCACGCGCACGGATCGCACGGCGAAGACGAACTCGTGCCGCAGCAGAACTGGTCAGAGATCGTCAATCTCGCGATGGGCACGACGACGAGCCACAATCCCTCGTCGCGCGCGTCGGAAATTTTCGTCTCGTCCGAAATGCAGCGCGCGGGCCTGATCCTCGCGCCGCGCATCTTTTCGACCGGCGAGGTCATCTATGGCGCGAAGGCGGCGGGCGTCTATGCCGAGATCAACGGCTATGACGACGCGCTGGCGCATGTCCGCCGGCTGAAGGCGCAGGGCGCGCACAGCGTCAAGAATTACAACCAGCCGCGCCGCGACCAGCGCCAGATGGTCGTCAAGGCCGCGCAGATGGAAGGCATGACCGTCGTGCCCGAGGGCGGTTCGCTCTTCACGCAGGACGTGACGCTGATCCAGGACGGCAATTCGACCGTCGAGCATAATATTCCGCTCGACATTTTCTATCGGGACCTCGTCCAGCTGTGGGGGCAGACCAAGGTCGATTACACGCCGACGCTCGTCGTGACCTATGGCGGCCCCGCCGGCGATCCCTATTGGCGCGCGCATACGAACGTCTGGGAGCATCCGATCCTGTCGCGCCACGCGCCGCCGGCCGAACTCGCCGCGAACAACAAGCGCCGCGTGATCGCGCCCGAGAGCGATTATGTCGACGATGATTCGGCGCGCGAGGCGGGCAAGATCGCCGCCGCGGGCCGCATGGTCTCGATCGGCGCGCACGGCCAGCAGGCAGGGCTCGGCGCGCATTGGGAAATCTGGTCCTTCGTGCGCGGCGGCTGGAGCAATATCGACGCGCTGCGCGCCGCGACGATCATGCCGGCGACGTCGCTCGGCTATGCGAAGGATGTCGGATCGCTCGAGGCGGGCAAGCTCGCCGACCTGCTGATCCTCGACGCCGATCCGACGCAGGATATCCGCAATACCGACAAGATCCACCGCGTGATGCTGGGCGGTCGGCTCTATGATCCGCTGACGATGAACGAGGTCGAGACGGGCGACCGCCAGCGCGCGTCCTATTGGTGGGAGACCGACTAGCCCCGACAAAGCTGTCATCCCGGCGAAGGCCGGGATGACAGGAATGTGGGATGATTTGCGACTAGAGGGTTGCAACGGCGACGGACCGTCGCTAGGGGCGTCTCCTCTCAGCGAGGAGAGTTGGCTGAGTGGTCGAAAGCGTCGCACTCGAAATGCGAAGTGCCGGCAACGGTACCGAGGGTTCGAATCCCTCACTCTCCTCCACCCCTTCCCCAAGGGTTTGAAATCGCAGAAAATGCTGAACAAGCGCGGGCGTCGCGGATAGCGACGCCCCAATGTCTGCTACAAAATCACATGCCCCGCAAACAATGCAACGGGTTGCACCCCACCTATATCGTCGGGGCAACGGCTACACCTTTCGCGGGAATATCCCCCGTATGCGCGCCCAGCGTTTGGCGGGATCACGGAATATGTCCGCAGCTTCAGCGATGTGACCGAGGCGCCATCGCCGGTCTGTGGTCGACCGGAATCAACGGGGGACGAGTCGAGCTGTATCGCTGAGGCGCGGCGATCTGCGGCAAGGTGGTTGATGCCGCTGTCGGGCATCATGCGCGACGGCGGCATAAGCTGGAGCTTCGGGCGCCAGCGTAGCGGGCCGAATATTCAGTAGCCCAATCTGGCCGATTTCTGTCTGGCAGCTTGGAGGTCTGCGGAGCAAGAAAGTTGCTCTTGTTTATCGCACCGGCTGCGCTTGGCCCAGGCAAATCGCGTGATCGTGGTTGCGCGCCGACGCCATCTCCTCAGAACTCTCCCGCGACGCCGATCCGGAGCAGGTTGTTCGAATGGCCGCCATAAGCGAAGCCGGCAGTGATCGCGAGGGACGCTTCGGTATAGAAACGGTGCGCGATCGAGCCGCCGATCGCCTGCTGGTCGCGGAACAATGTGCCGTTCAACACATAGCTGGTCCGTCCTGGCTCCGAAGGCATCGGCGCGTAGCCGAGCGCGGCCGCGGCGGCGATGCCCTCGCGCGCATCCCGGCGGTCGATCCGCATCGTCCGGTCGAGCGCGGCGATGTCGGCGGGACCAAAATCGGTGACCGCGAGACGGCCGGCGCCGTCGGCGGTGACGAAGCCGGTCGCGCCTGATTGCGCGGCGCGGCTGGTGTCGGAGGCGATGCCGGCGAGGGTGTAGGTCGAAGCGGCCGAGCCGAGCGCGACCTCATCGGCGCGGGTGGCGATAGCGCCGCGGCCGATCGCGACGCTGCCGTCTGCTTGCGCATTTGCACCATCGCCGAACGCCAGTGCGCCGTTGCCGGCGGCGACATTGTGGTTGCCGATCGCCACTGCGCCGTCGCCGGTCGCGGTGTTGGTGTTGCCGATCGCCACCGCCCCGAGGCCGGTTGCGGTGTTGGGATCGCCGATCGCCACCGCGCCGTCGCCCGAGGCGACATTGCCCGCGCCGATCGAGACCGCCGCGCCGTCCTTGGCGACGGCGCCATAACCCATCGCCACCGACCGGTCGCCGCTCGCCGTGCTGCCCGCGCCCATCGCCATCGAGTTGGTTCCGGTCGCTTGCGGCCCGTCGCCGGTCATATTGGCGCGAAAATACTTCCCGTTGGCGAGCGCGAGATCGGCGGTCTGCTGCGCGGTCGCGGCGTTGGCGAGCGCCGTGTCGGCGATCTTGTGCGCGGTCGCGGCATTGCCGACGGCCAGATCGGCGGTGTGCTGCGCGGTATCGGCTTTCTGCCGCGCGACGTCGGCGGCGCGCTGCGCGGTGGTGGCATTCGCCAGCGCCTTGTTGGCGGTCTCGCTGGCCGCCACGCCCGACGCGAGCGCCTTGTTCGCCGCGGCCTGCGCATCGTTGGCGCTCCGTTGGGCATGGTCGGCAGCGGCGCGAGCGTCGACGGCGTTAGCGATCGCCGTCTCGGCAGTCCTTAGCGCCCTCGCGGCATTGGCCAGCGCGGTGTTTGCCGTGCGATGGGCGGCGTCCGCGCTCGTCCGCGCCGCCGCGGCATTCTGATCGGTCGCATAGAGCTGCGATCCGGTGACCGCGTCGGTCGAGCCCGCAGTGACATTGCCCGCCGCCACGCCGGTCAGCACCCGCGCGCCAGCGGTTCCGCCGAAATCGACCGTAGCGCCGTCGGTCGCCGCGGCGACGCTGACGGCGCGGCTCGCCGGATCCTGCTGGACGAGACCGATCGAGCCTCCCGCGATCTGATTCTGGAGCGTGGCGATGCCGCCGGTGTTGATCGTCACCTGGCTATCGAGCGCGCCGAGCGCGCCGCCGACGTTGTCGTGGTTTCCTCCCTGGACGACGTAGCTCGGCGGCGTCAGCAATCCGCTTGCTTCCACCCCGGCGCCTCCGCCGAACGCCAGCGCGATCCGATTATTGGCGGCGAACAGCTGACCTCCGGTCACCGCATCGCTCGATCCTGCCCCGACGACGCCGTCGGCAAGATTGACGATCCGCCGCCTGGCGTCCGCTTTCCCCACCGACACGGTATCCGCCTGATCAGCGACCGATCCCCGCCCCAGCGCCACCGCGTTCGTGGCGGAGGCGCGCGCGCCCTGGCCGAAGGCGGAGGCGCTGGCGGCATTGGCATGTGCGCCATAGCCGATGGCGGTGGCGTTGGTCTGTCCGGCGGCGACCATGCCTGCCTGAGCGCCAGCACCGACCGCAGTAGTGCCTTGGTTGGTGAAGCCGTTGGCGAGCGTGCCTCCGGCAGCCGCACTGGCGCCGGTTGCCGTGCTGCCGTAGCCTGAAGCAACGCTGTTCTCTCCGATTGCCGCGCTATACGCACCCGTGGCGTAGCTCTTGGCGCCGGTTGCGGTGCTGTAGTCGCCCCAGGCGTTGCTGGCCATCCCGGTCGCTGTGCTGCTTTGGCCCGAGGCGACCGCGCTGGTACCGATCGCAGTGCTGTTGGCGACCGAGGCGTAGCTGCCATTGCCTATCGCGGCGCTCAGGTCGCCGCTTGCCTCGGCGCCATTGCCAACGGCCAGGCTGTTGGGGCCGGTGGCGACCGGCGCCGCGAGGCCGCCGGTATTGTTGCTGGCGATCGGCACCGCGGCGATCGCCGCGTCGAGTTGGCCGAGATTGACCGCATCGGTGGTGCTCGTACCGTCGGCGACGTTGGTGATCCGCCGCCTGGCGTCCGCTTTCCCTACCGACACGGTATCCGCCTGGTCCGCAATGGAACCGGCGCCGATCGCCACGCTATTGTCTGCGCTCGCCACGGCGACGGTGCCGATCGCGGTGCTGGTGGCGCCCGTCGCTTTGCTCTGGTTGCCGATCGCGGTGCCGCCGACGCCGGTTTGCGCCAGCCTACCGACCGCGGTGCCGCCGCTGTCCGCGCTGGCCTCGCTGCCGATCGCCGTCGCATAATCGGCAGCCGCGGCGTGCGCGCCGATGGCGGTGGCGAGCTGGCCGGCGCTACTGTTCGCGCCCACCGCCGTGCCGTCGTCGCCGGTCACGGTGCTGGAGGTTCCGATCGCGGTGGCGCGCAGCGCGACGCCAGTGCTCGCGCCGGTCCCGCAAGCCAACGAATCGTCCACCGACGAGATGGCCGCGTCGAACGGCATCGGAGGGCCGACCGATTCGAGCACATGGCCCGGGCCGCCCCCGCCCGATGGCGGCGGAATGGGGGTCGGGGTCGGGGTCGGGGTTGGCGCCGGTGCCAGCGGCGTCAAGAACAGGTTCCGGCAGTCGGCGGCCTCGCTGGTGAAGTCCGCCGGCGAAAGCGGCGGCGTCGGCGTCGGCGTCGTGGGGCAGACGCCGTCGAAGACGAAATAGCCGCCTTCGCAAAGCTGGGCGCCCGGGGTGCCGGTCTGCATGGCGGCCGCGGGCGCTATCGGCGCGCCGGCTAAGCCGATAGCCAGCGTCGCCGCGGCGCAGTTAAGCAGCAGCCCGGCGCGCGCACACCGGGCGGACGCCTGCGCGTCGGCGGTCGGCTCGGCGAAATCGAACAACAGGATCGTCATGAGTTTTCCCCTCTCCGCGCGTCAGGTGGACGCGCGGCCCAAACGGGGCGGAAATGGCACGGGTTGGGCCGATGCCGTTAGGCCAAGTGTTTCATCGCATTGGTTCAATCGTCTCAACGTCGATTGACGGACGCGCCGGCGGCCCTGGGAAGTGTTTACATTCAGGATTCCCATTGGGGATAGATTGTGATTCAAGCTGCTGGCTGTTTGGAGGTCGGCATGGATGGATCGACAGGAAGTAAGCGACGCGCTTTGCGCTATTAAAGAATATATCTTGCACCTCTTCGGTAACACGTTACCTTGCATCAGGAGAGGAGACCAAATGCCATGCAGAAGCTGCACGACCGCATTGTCGAACAAGGGCTTGAAGAGAATGTCGCCGAGCTGGACCAATGGGGATACACCATATTCCACGACGCGCGCACTGACCGGATTGTCGATGAGGTCCGCGAGGCCATCATTCGCACCGTGGCGGCAGGCGATGAGGAAAAAGCCCCGACGCGTTTCACGATATTGGGTGAGGATCCGATCTTTGCCGACGCCATATCGACACCAAAGCTTTTGACACTGGTCGAGTATCTGCTGGGCAAAGGCGCACTCTTCTCGCAATTGTCCGGCTCGCGGCGGCGCGCGGGAAAAGGTTCTCTCGGTCTCCACGCGGACAATAGCTGGTTTCCCGCCCCCTTCCCCGAATGGGAGATCATGTGCACGGCCTGCCTGGTCACCGACGAATTCACTGAGGAATCGGGCGCGACGCTTGTCGTTCCGGGTTCGCACAAGCTGAAGCGTCATCCGTCGCCCGAAGAACGCGCGGAACCGGAAGGTGCGCGACCGATCGTCGCATCCAAGGGCGCGATCTGCCTGTGGGACGGATCGGTATGGCACGGCAACTATCCGCGCCAGATCCCCGGCGAGCGCGTCGTTTTGCACATGACATATACGCGGATCGGCATGCAGCCGATCGAGAATTACGATCATCTGGGCGAGGATTGGTTCGCCGGCAAGGACCCCGAACTACCCCGCTTGCTGGGTCGGGAAATCTTCCTCGGACGCAGCCCGACGTTCAAACAAAACGACCGCGAGTTGCTGCGCAAGACATATGACCAGGTTCACGGATCGGAATTCTGGCAGAAGCGCGGGATTACCTGACCGGAAGCGCCGCTCCGCCGGGATAATCCTGAATCGCTTTGTCGTAAGCCCGGGCGTTCAGGTGCAGCCGGTCGACCCATTGCGGCGTGGCGACGCCGGCAAGCGCAAGCGAAAATCCGAAACATATTTTCTGCCCGGCAAGCCAGATATCGAAATCGCTGGACGCCCAGTTGCGCAGGTTCGCCGCAAACAGGTCTGTGAGGATTTCGGCGATATTCGTGATGTCCAGATCGTTGCGCAGGAAGCCCTCTTCGATCGCGCGGCGGACCATATTGGTATAGATGGGCAGCATCTCACGCGCAGGTTCGGTCTCGTCGCCGCCCGAAAATGCCTGCGTCGCTCGGAAAAGCGCGCGATAAAAGGGCTGTTCGCGAGCATAGAACTCCATGCCGAGCAATGTTCGGTCGAAGAACATCTCGAGCCGATCGATGGACCGGTAATTTCTGACGATCTCCCGGAACTCTTCCTGTTCCGATTTCAGCAGCGCGCGGATGATCCCGTTCTTCGATCCGAAAACCTCATAGGGCGTGCGCAGGCTGACCTGTGCGCGCGCAGCCAATGTCCGCATCGGCAGATCGAAATTCCCTGTCTCGCGGACAATAGCCTGCGCGGCCTGCAGCAAGGTCGCCGCTCGCTTGTCCGACATATGGCCGCCCGGGCCCGTCACGTCTTCGACATCCGCCATAACATCGCCGCTATATCGCGTGCCTCGCCGCCTGCAACCCATGACATTGACTAGCTCGCCCCCCGATGGCATGTCGCTGGTAACGCATTACCAAACAGATTCGCGAGCGCAGCGATGCGCTGTGAGAAATGGAGAGAAGGATGAGGGAAGCAGTTCCGGGAGCTCCCCCGGTCGTAGCCTGTACGCCCTCTCCTCCTATCGGCGAAGCCGCTCGCGAGGGCAGAAGCACCGACCATCTCTCGATCGGAACCAAATTGGGATATGGCCTCGGCGAAATGGCCGAGGGCGTAAAAACCGCGACGCTCGAGACATTTCTCTTTTTCTATTATGTTCAGGTCATCGGACTGCAAGGCTCGCTGGTCGGACTCGCGCTGCTGATCGCATTGCTGTTCGACGGCATCTCGGACCCGTTAATCGGCCAATTGTCCGACCGGACGGCGACGCGCTTTGGCCGTCGGCATCCCTATCTCTATCTCGCTCCCCTCCCGCTCGCCTTCGGCCTTTACATGCTCTTCGATCCGCCCGCAGGCTTGGGCCAATGGGGAATATTTTTCTGGCTCCTCGGCTTCACGGCCTTCTGCCGGCTGATGCAGTCTTTCTATTTCATCCCCCATATGGCTCTCGGCGCCGAACTCTCGACCGACTTCAAAGAGCGGATTTCGGTTTCCGGCTACAGAAACATCTTTGCTTTTGCAGGGCGCCTGCTCGTGATTGCGATTGCTTTCAGCATATTCTTTCACACAACCCCCGAATATCCGCAGGGCCAGTTGAACGAAGGCGCCTATCCGCCGCTCGCGCTGACATGCGGCGTGATCGCGCTGGTTGCGATCCTGGCGTCCGCCGCGACGACCCAAAAGCGCGCGCTGCAATATTATTCCCGGATGCAATCGCAGGGCCGCGGCCAGTTCCACGAACCGATGCTCAGCAATCTCTTCAACGCGTTCCGGCTGCGGACCTTTGCGATCTTTTTCGTCGCGATCCTGATTTCCTATGTCCTTGGCGGCGTGCAGGCAGCCCTGGCGGTGCATGTCAACACCTTCTACTGGAAACTGCCCACATGGGGTATCCAATGGGTGTTCCTCGGCGCGGCATTCGGCTTCATGCTCGGATCCGTCTTTGCTCGCGCGTTGGCCGACCGGTTAGACAAACGCACAGCCTATATTGCGTCGGTGATATTGTCGGTCGCGTTGAATGTCGCCCCGATCGCCCTTCGCGAAGCGGGCGTCCTGACGCCTCCCGAAAGCGCAGAGATGCTGACCGCGCTGCTCGCTGCCGCGGCATTTTTTGCGTCGCTGGCAGGCGGCCCGGCCATGGTGATTGCAGGCGCAATGCTTGCCGACATCGCCGACGCCTACGAGTTGCGTTTCAAAAGCCGGAGCGAAGGTTTTCTCTTCGGCGTCAGCGCGTTCACGCGAAAGGCGTCGCTGGGGATCGGCGGCGCGCTCGCCGGGGTAGCACTCGACCTGATCCGCTTCCCGCAAGGCGTCGCAGTCGACGAAGTACCGCACGAGACCGCCGTCCATCTGGCGCTGCTGTATGGTCCCATGATGCTCGTTTTCACCGTGATCGCGATGTCGATCATGTGGTTCTACGACCTCGATCGCGACAAGCATGCACGTATCCTGCACGAACTGGAATCGAAAGAATGACGATGATTTTTGCCGGCCCGCAGTGGATCGAACGCATTAAGGAACTGCTCGCGCGATTGGTGACCGAGAACAGCGACCGTCTGGCCGGCCATCATTTTTCTCTGTCCGAAACCTTCACTTCCGTGCCGCCCGATGGCGGGACCAGTTTCTGGGCAGCGAGGATCGAAGGCGGAAAAGTTCGTTTCGGCGACGCCCCCGACCCCGACGCGGATTTCGCGCTGGTTGCGGAGCAGACGGCCGCTTTGCCCGGTGCAATGTTGATCTATGACGGCGCGACGGAGCAGATGCTGAAAGCGGCCAATGATCACCGGCGCGCGATGATTGCCGCAGGCCGAATGACGATCCGCGTCGGAAGCCACAAGGCACCGGAGCCAATCATGGCGGTTTTACGCGAGCTACACGACAGCATCGCGAAAGAAACAGCAGTCTAGATCATGAAAAAGCTGTTGATAGCCAATCGCGGCGAGATTGCCGTCCGCATCGCTCGCGCCGCCGCAGGCCGCGGTATCAGGTCCATCGGCATCTATTCGGCCGACGACCGCAACGCATTGCACAGCCGGCGGACCGACGAAGCGCTCGCGCTTCCCGGAAGTGGCCCCGCCGCCTATCTTGACATCGATGCGATCGTCGAAGTCGCACGCGACGCAGGCTGCGACGCGGTCCACCCCGGATACGGATTTCTGAGCGAGTCCGCAGAGTTCGCTCAGCGGTGCGAGGAGGCCGGTCTGGTCTTTGTCGGCCCCGCAGCGGTGACACTTGCAGCGCTCGGCGACAAAGCCCACGCGCGCGCGATTGCCTTGGCGGCAGACATTCCCGTTCCGCCCGGCAGCGATGGCCCGGTCGGTGTCGAAGAAGCCCTCGCCTTTTTCGACCGTCACGGGGCGATGATGATCAAGGCGGTCGCGGGCGGCGGCGGTCGCGGAATGCGCCCGGTCACCGATCGCGCGGCGGTCGCCGACACGCACCAGCGCTGCAGCTCAGAGGCGCTCGCCGGGTTTGGATCCGACGCTGTCTATTGCGAAAAGCTCGTCGGCCGGGCGCGCCATGTCGAGGTACAGATCATCGGCGACGGCACGGGCGATGTCGTCCATCTGTGGGACCGCGAATGCAGCCTGCAACGCCAGCGGCAAAAGATCGTCGAAATCGCTCCCGCACCCGGGCTGGATACGGCGCTGCGTGAAAAACTGTTCGACGCCGCCGTCGCTATCGGCAGGGCCGTGAATTATCGTGGGGTCGGGACGGTAGAGTTTCTCGTCGACCTCGATAACGGCAGCTTTTACTTCATCGAAGCGAATGCCCGGCTACAGGTCGAACATACGGTGACGGAGGCGGTTACCGGGCTCGACCTTGTCGACATCCAATTGGAGCTGGCAAATGGAATGTCGCTCCGCAACCTCGAACTGCGACAGGACCGAATTCCCGCCCCGCGCGGCGTAGCCATTCAGGCGCGCGTGAACGCGGAAGCAATCGCTGCCGACGGGATGCCCCGACCGTCGGGCGGTCGCATAGGCCGCTACGAAATACCGGCGGGTCCGGGTGTGCGCGTCGACGACTGCGGAGAGCGGGGATATCAACCCAATCCCCGCTTCGACAGCCTGCTTGCCAAGGTGATCACGACCGCGCCGACCGGCGGTCTCGCGAACGCCGTTCGTCTGGCTGACCGCACCCTCGGCGAGTTTGCGATCGAGGGCATCGAAACCAACCTCTCGTTTCTCCGCGCATTGTTGCAGCATCCCGAAATTGCGGCCGGCGCGTTCGATACGTTTTTCATCGAGCGCCATCTCGGAGCACTTCTCGATCATGCAGACCAGTTGAAGCCCGACCCTTCGTCCGACGCCGCAAGCGACGCGCCATCACCGGACCATATAGTGGACGTGCCCGCCGGTACGGTCGCGATCGCGGCACCGATGACCGGCTCGCTCATAGCATTGCCGGCAGCGGCGAACGAGGCGGTCGCGGCAGGACAGCCTGTCGCGGTCATGGAGGCAATGAAACTCGAACATGTCATCACAGCGCCGGCGGCGGGCTATGTGCGGCTGTTGCCGAACGAGATCGGCGCCGTGGTATCGGAGGGCAGTCCCATCCTGTTCTTCGAGGAAGCCGATGTTGGTCTTTCGGCGATCGAATCCGCCGCCGACATCGATCCCGACCATATTCGCCCCGATCTCGCCGAATTGCACGCGCGCCGTGCGCTCACGCTCGATACCGCGCGTCCCGATGCCGTCGCCCGCCGGCGTGCCCGCGGATATCGCACGGCGCGGGAGAATGTCGACGATATCGTCGATGAAGGCAGCTTCATCGAATATGGCTCGCTCGTCATCGCGGGCCAGCGGTTGCGTCATCCCGTCGACCATCTCATTCGCACGACTCCGGCCGACGGCATGGTCACCGGGATCGGGCGCGTGAACGGCGACATATTTGGCGCCGATGCGTCGCGCTGCGTCGTCATGTCCTATGATTATACCGTTTATGCCGGCACACAGGGCCTGAAGAACCACGAAAAAACGGACCGGATGCTGGAACTGGCCGAGCGTTGGCGCCTGCCGGTCATCCTGTTTGCCGAAAGCGGCGGCGGCCGCCCCGGTGATACCGACCGGCCCGCGGGCGGCGGCATATTCAATACGCGCGCCTTTGCGTTGCAGGGCCGCCTGAGCGCGCTCGTGCCCCAGATCGCGATCGCAAATGGTCGCTGCTTCGCGGGCGCCGCCGTACTGCTCGGATGCTGCGACGTCGTGATAGCGACGAAGGACACGACGATGGGCGTCGGCGGCCCGGCTCTGATCGAAGGCGGCGGCCTCGGCGTCTACACGCCGGAGGAAGTCGGGCCGGCCGAGGTACAGGCGGCGGGCGGCGTCATCGACATCCTGGCGGAGGACGAAGCCGACGCCGTGCGCATCGCACAGAAATATCTCTCCTATTTTCAGGGACGACTGCCCTCGTGGGATGCCGCCGACCAGCGGCTTCTGCGCAGCATGGTGCCTGAAAATCGTCTGCGTGCCTATGATATCTGCCGGATCATCGAGACATTATGCGACACCGGTTCGGTGCTGGAGCTTCGCGAGACATTCGGCCGCGCCGCGATTACCGCACTGGCCCGGATCGAGGGTCGTCCGATCGGAATCATCGCGAACAATTCGGCCTATCTCGGCGGCGCGGTCGATGCCGATGCTGCGGACAAATGTTCGCGCTTCATGCAATTGTGCGACGCGTTCGACATCCCGATCGTCGTTCTGGCGGACACGCCGGGCAATATGGTGGGTCCGGAAGCCGAAAAGTCGGGGCTGATCCGGCATTGCTGCCGCATGTTCGTGACCGGCCCCAACCTGACGGTTCCGCTTTTCTCGGTCGTCCTGCGCAAAGGCTATGGCCTTGGCGTGATGGCGATGGTCGGCGGCCATAGTCAGGCCCCCTTCTTTACCTTGTCCTGGCCCACCGGCGAATTCGGCGGCATGGGGCTGGAGGGCGCAGTCAAGCTGGGCTATCGCAAGGAAATGGAGGCAATCGCCGATCTCGACGAGCGGCAGCGCTGGTACGAACAACGCGTCGCCGAATCCTATGAAAATGGCAAAGCGATCAGCACCGCGATGGGGTTCGACTTCGACGAAGTGATCGATCCCGCCGAAACGCGGGCTCACATCGTCGCGGGTCTCGAAAGCATTCCCGCGCCTGTACGGACGGGCAAGAAAAAGCGTCCGTTCATCGATAGCTGGTGATGCAGAGAGAGTAGCGCCGTCGCCCCTCCTCCGCCGCCGGACGATCAGCCGAGCCGGTCGAACGTGTCTGTCGTGATTCCTTCCGCGCGTAGCAGATGCTTTTGCACCTTCTGCGTCGGCGTCTTGGGCAGATCGTCCATCGTGCGAATGTAGCGCGGCAACATGAAGCCGGCCATGCGCGGCTCCAGAAATTCGATGAGCTTTTTCGGATCGATCTTCTCGCCCGGCGCGGGGGCTACGACGACCATCACTTCCTCCTCGCCAAACGGACTTGGAACGCCGATCGCGGCTGCCTCACGGATCGACGTGTGTGAGCAGACGTCGCTCTCGACCTCAAAGGACGAGATATTCTCGCCGCGGCGGCGGATCGCATCCTTGATCCGGTCGACGAAGAAATAATTGCCTCCTTCGTCTCGCCGGAAAGCATCGCCCGTATGGAACCAGCCGTTGCGCCACGCCGTCGCGGTGGCTTCAGGGTTGTTCAGATAGCCAATCGTCATCGACCACGGACGGTCGCATCGCAGGATGAGTTCGCCGATCTCGCCATCGGCGACATCGACGTCATTGGCGTCGACGAGCCGCGCCTCGACCCCGGCGCGTACCGTGCCGCAGCTGGATACCGGAAGATTTCCGCCCGGTTCGGCCACCAGCGGGGTCGATATCTCGGTCATATTGAAGCAGGTCCGCACCTCACAGCCGAAGCGGCTTTCGAAGACAGCGGCGTCCTCGGTGTAAGGGACCATCATGACAGATCGCAACGGGTGATCGCGATCATCGTCGCGCGGCGCTTCCTTGGCAAGAAACGCCGCCATCACGCCCAACAGGACCAGACAGGTGGTCCCCGTCTCGCGCACGACGCGCCAGAAATTCGAGGTCGAAAATTGCGTGATAAGCGCGAACGACGCGCCGCTGTAGAGCGCGAGAAGCACGCCCCCGGTCCCCGAGATATGGAAAAGAGGCAAGGCGACGAGATAGCGATCGTCAGGACCGACATAGCCGAACGCCGCGTTGATCGACGTATAGCTGTGACAATAGGTGAC
This sequence comes from uncultured Sphingopyxis sp., assembly GCF_900078365.1. Lineage (NCBI taxonomy): Bacteria > Pseudomonadati > Pseudomonadota > Alphaproteobacteria > Sphingomonadales > Sphingopyxidaceae > Sphingopyxis > uncultured Sphingopyxis sp. Next base: position 1,855,518 of record NZ_LT598653.1, on the reverse strand, counting down.
AAGCACGCCCTTCGACGGACCGGTCGTGCCGGACGTGTAGATTACCATCTGCACATCCCATGGCATGACCTTTGCCGGATCCGCGACCTTCGGCCCGTCGAGGCTTTCCCACTTGTGGAAGCGTATATCGCCCATCGCTTCGGGCGCATCGCCGAGCGTGACGATGTCGGTCAGACATGCACGGTCGATTGTCCGCAGCCGTTCGGCAAGTTCCGACTGGGCGATCATCAGCCGCGCCTGTCCGTTCGCTACCACATGTTCGAGAATATTTCCGCGGTACGCCAGATTGATCGGAACATAGATCGCCCCGAGCCAGTTGATCGCCAGCCAGACCGCAACCGCTTCCCGGCCATTCGGTAGCCACACATTGACATAGTCGCCCTGCGCGACGCCAAGCGCGCGTAGACCGCCGGCCATTTTCTGAACGATCGCCAGCGTTTGCTCGTAGGTCCAACTGCTTCCGTCCTCGAAGAGAGCGAAGACCTTGTCGGGCGTTTCGCGCGCATAGCGTTCCAGCAGCGGTCCCGTCACGCAAGCGTCCGCCGATGGAACTGCGCTTCCCGTCCAGATATCGCTCATTTCGTCTCCTCTGCGGCGTTGCCGGTCAATATCCCTGAGGACCGTGAACCATCCTGTAGGTATGGCGCAATCTGTCCTGATCCGTCTGCCCGCTGGTTTCGGTAGTCGAATGAAAGAAAAGGTCGCGGCCTAAAAGGCCGCGAAATTCGGAGGCATTCTGCTCCAGCCATGTGTCGCCGAGATGGCTGTAATCGTCGATCGGCTGCATCCCGAGCCGCGTGTAAGTGGTATGAAGAACAACCCGTTCACCCGGCGTTTTGCGGGCGTAATTTCCGTGCCAGACCGATCCGTCCCACAGGCAGATGGATCCTTTCGGTGCGACAATCGCCCGCGCGCCTTCCAGAGACTCGCGGACGTCCCGCGGGGGGTGGCGCTTTTGCTTATGCGTCCCGGGGATGATCATCGTCGCCCCATGCTCTTCGGTAAACTCGTCGGTGACCCAGCATGCGGTGCACATGATTTCCCAAGCCGGAAACGGCTCGGGGAACCAGCTATTGTCCGCGTGTAGCCCGAGGTTCCTGCCGCCCGGCCCCCGGATCGTCCCCAGCAGTTGGCTCAGCAGCATGCCGCGCCCGACAAGAAATTCCGCCAGCGCCAGCAGGCGGGGAACGGTGACCGCCTTTGCAAATACCGGATCGCGGCCGAGCAGAAGCCCCGCACGCCGACCCCTGTTTTCACCTTCGGACGTCTGCGACAGCCGCAGGATCGCTTCACGCAACTCGTCGGTAATCGCGTGGGCGGCCGGATCCTGGATGATCGTGTAGCCGTCCTCCACCAGGTCGCGCGCATTGTCCCATAAATCCAGTTCTTCGAACCGCGCGCTCAATTCCGGCGAGAGATTGTCCACTCCGTGGCGGATCGTTTGCGTTGCCATGTTTGGGCCTCCCTGGCGTTAGCGTCCTAGAATTTCTTCCAGACCTGAAGCCCGAACATGCGCGGCGGAGCATAATTTGCAGCCGCGAAACCGAGCGTGTGAAGTTGTGCGACCTTGCCGGTGGCATAGAGCTTGTCGGTCACATTGTTCACGAAGACCGCCCCGTTCCAGCCCGATCCGGCCACGTCGCGCAATTCCGCCCGCAGATTGACCGTGCTGTAGGGGGCCTGCGAAATGGCATCGAGGCCTTCCGGATAGAGCTGGAGATCCCGCGCCGCGGCCGCGACATAGTAAACCCGGCTCTGCGTGAAGAGCGACGCCGACAGCCCGAGTTCGCCAACGTCGGAACCGAGCGGCGCCGTGTACTGGAATGTCACATTGCCCGAATGCTTCGGCATGTAGGGTAACGGGTTGTTGCTGAGATCGAGGAAACAGACGCCGGCGGGAGATTCGGGCACACAAACCGCATCGCCGGGACGTGCGGCATTGTACGGATCGACGCCCGTCCACGTCTTGTATTTCGCATGGTTGTAGGAATAGCCGAAGTTGACGCTGAAGCTCGGATCGAATGCCACCGTGCCTGCCACTTCGACGCCGCGTAGCTGGATTGCGGCGATATTGGCGAGGTAACGATAGGATACACCATCGACGAGGCCGAGCAATGTCTGGGCGATATTCTTGTAATCGGTGTTATAGGCCGCCGTATTCAACCGGACCGCCACGTCGCCAAGATAGAATTGGGTCTTGAGACCGATTTCCTGGGTGTTCACCGTGGCGGCATCATAAACGGGCTTGTAGCCTGGCAGATTGGAGCCGGGAGGCGGACTGATCGCATTCACACCGCCGGGCACATAGGCCCGCGTCGCCGAGGCATAGGCCATGATGTCGGGCGTGAACTGCTGCTGGATCGACAGCGTATAGTTATAGCCCTTGCTCTTCGTCGCCGAGTTGGTCTCCAGCGTACCAGGCTCGAAGTTGCCGGTGACCGGGTTGCGGACCGGGGCGATCGTCGTCAGTTCGGAATCGGACCAGCTGTAACGATATCCGCCGGTGAGGCTGAGCCCCTCGATGCCGGCATGCGACAGATCGAGCGTGGCCTGACCGAAGACTGCCTTTTCCTTCGCCACCGATCGTTTGATGAAGCCCACGGCATTCACATAGCCGTTTGGATTGCTGTAGAGCTTGTAGACGTTCGAGGTGCCTTCCATGTTCCGGGGCGCCCGCTGATGCTGATAGAAGCCGCCCACATTGGCTTTCAGCAGACCGTCCCACAGTTCGGCGTGCAGTTGAAGCTCGTTGGTGTAGGTATGGAGCGCGGGGCCGAGCTTGGCCCTCAGCATCGTTCCCACCTGGTTGTTCGAACCGAAGTTGCTGTAGTTCGCGGAGGCGAAGCCGCCTTCCTGCAGAATGCCGCCGACACCATCATAGGAGCCGGCACTGTTCGATGTGAAAGAGTCGAACGAAAAGATGTTCTTGAGGCTGATCCGCGTCGAACCAGTATCGATCGCCTCGATCTGGGTATTGTTAACGACGCTGGCATGCTTCATCTGCGTCAGCTGCGCCTGCCCGTCGTAGGTCGGAGCGGTGATGCGTGCAGCCTTCTTTCCGCCCTGCTCCAAACGCGCCGTTTCCGCCTCGAGCACGGCGAGAAACGCGGGAGTCAGATTGGGATGGGTCGGTTTGTAACCGGCCAGGATCGAACCGGTGGCAGACTGATCGATATTTTCATAGGAAGCGAAAAGCGTGTTCTCCAGTCCCCCCGACTTGAACGCCACGCCAAGGCGGTACTGCTGGTTGTTGACATCATCGAGACGTTTGCTCGTCCCGAACTGCTTGGTGTAACCGCCCACGCGATTGGCGTTTGCGGCAAGCCGAATGGCAAGACGATCGTCGATCACCGGAATGTTCACCACACCTGTGAACTGAGCCCGGCCGTAAGTGCCCACGGTCATGTCGACCAAGCCGCCCCATTCATTGAATTCAGGCTTTTGCGGGGTGATCAGGACAGCGCCAGCCGCGCTCGACCGTCCGAACAATGTGCCTTGCGGACCGTTCAGCACCTGAACTGAGGCGATATCGAGAAAGGGTGCGCTGGCGATGCCGCCGCAGCAGGGAGCCTCGGCAAAATAGGTCGTGACCCCTGCCGACAGGCCGCGCACCGAGAAGCGGGCGTTCATGTCGTTGAAATAGGAAACGACGCTGAGCGACGGCGCAAGCTTCGGCAGGTCCTTGACAGCAATCACGCTTTCCGTGCGCAACATATCTCCGCTTACCGCGGTGACCGAGGTCGGGACACGCTGCAGATTTTCCTCCACGCGGCGCGCCGTGACGATGATATCGGTGAAGCCCTGATGGCTTACCCCTTCGTCGGCGCTTTCGGGCGGGGCGGCTTCCTGGGCCGCGGCAGGGGCGACGTGAAACAACGTCAGCGGCAGTACCGCGGACGACAACAAGAGCCTCTTGAACATGCCCTCTCCTCTTCATGTCACAGCCCTCCCCGATGGCAGGTCGCTGCTGATTATATTATTACCCGCCCCAGGGAACCCAGCGGCCTCGCAAGTCCGCAAATCGCACCTTGGTAACGCGATACCAATGGTTATCGTCGAACCGGAGCCAGTGTCAACAGGCTTTCGACAGCGCACGTCTCAAAGCATTAAATAGAATTCAAGATACTGTTATATAGGAATAGTTTTCTTTGACGTCGCCATCTCTGCTCGATTCTCGACGAACCACTCGGCGCATCGCACCCGCGAATGCACATGAACCTTGCCTCTCATTGGTAACGCGTTATCATCGCATACAATCCATGCCCTCGGACGCGGAGGAGACATGGTGATGGAGAGGCCAATCGATGAAATTGTACACCCGCGCCGAAGCCGGGCCGCTTGCCGGAATCGCGGTTCTCGAAATGTCGGACGACGTCGCCGCCCGTTACTCCGCCCGGGCCTTGTCCGTCCTTGGCGCACAGATATGGCGCATCGGCAGCGCAGCACCCCGCCAAGCTGATGCCGTGGACCTCTGGCTTGACCAAGGCAAGTCGTTCATCGGGACGTTCGAGGAGGGGCTCGGACGGCTGGCGGAGTTCCGGCCCTCGCATCGCGTGGTTCTTGTTGGCCAGTCGCCGACGGCCGTCGAGACGGTCGACAGGCTCCTGGCTGAGCATAGCTTCGACGCGCTTCGCCTCGGCATCACCTGGTTCGGCCACGACGGGCCCTATCGCGATTGGCAGGGCGACGACGCCTTGGTCCAAGCATTGATCGGCATCGCCGCCTCCTTCGGCCCCTCCGATGGACCGCCGATGCTACCGCAGGGCTTCGCTCCGCAAATCACCGCCGGCGCGACCCTCGTCGTGGGGGCTCTCGCCGGGCTCTGGTCGCGCAAGCGAGGCGGCGAGACAAGGCGCGTCGACGTCAACATTTTCGAAGCCGCCATGTGCTTCACCGAACCCTCGCCGCCCCTTGCCGAAGCGGGTGCCGCTTCGCCCGGCCGGACCGGTATCAATCGCTTCGCGACGAACCACCCTACCACCGTCTATCCCACGCGCGACGGCTGGATCGGAGTTACCGCGCTCACGCCCGCCCAATGGGCAGCACTCGCCGATATGGTTGGACATCCCGACTGGGCGAACGATCCCCGCTTCGCGACATCTCTCGCGCGCGTCGAAAACGCCGAAGCCCTTGATGCCGCGCTCGCCGCAATCCTGCCCCGTGAAACCACCGATCACTGGCTGATGGAGGGCCAGCGCCGCCGCGTCCCGCTCGCTCCAGTGCCGGACCACCGAGAGCTCCTGGCGACGCCGCATTGGCGCGAGCGCGGAAGCTTCGCTCCCCTGCCCGACGCCGAAGGCGTTATCGCACCGCTGCTACCGTTCCGCATTTTTACCGACGGGCAGTCCCTAGCCGAACAGCCACCGGAAAGCCCTCCCGCTGCGCCGCTCGATGGTGTGTGCGTTGCCGACTTCTCGATGGGCTGGGCGGGGCCGATGTGTACGCGGCTGCTTGCCGATCTCGGCGCCGACATCATCAAGGTGGAGTCGGACACCCATTATGACTGGTGGCGCGGCTGGGAACCACCGGGGGCATCCGACCCGCCAAAATATGAAATGATGCCCGCATTTCTCGTCATGAACCGTAACAAGAGGGGCATCTGCCTCGACCTTACCGACAAACGCGGCCGCACGCTTGCCGAGACGCTGGTGCGCCGGTCGGACATCGTGATCGAAAATTATGCACCCGGGGTGATGAAAAAGCTCGGGCTTGACCCCGGCCATCTGCTCGATCTTCGCTCCGGTCTTGTCATGGTATCGATGGGCGCGTTCGGGGCCTCCGGTCCCTGGAGCTTCTTCCGCGCCTATGGCTCCACCGTCGAGCACGCCTCCGGCATGCCCCATGTCAACGGCGAAGCCCATTGGCCGCCCGTGCTGCAGCACACTGCGCTCGGAGATCCGGTCGCGGGCATCTATGGTGCCATCGCCGCGCTTGCCGGCCTCCACGGAAGGGCCGAGCTTGGCGGCACCTGGTTTGACCTCGGACAGGTCGAATGCCTGTTCCAGCTCGGCGCCGACGCCATCATTCGCACCCAAACAGAGGGCGCCCCGCAGCGCCTCGGCAGTCGCTCGGCCCTCCATGCGCCGCGATGCGTCGTCGCTGCGAGCGACGGTTATGTGGCGACCGTCGTTCGGGACAGTGCTCAATGGACCGCCCTCGCCCGGTGGCTGGGCAAACCGGAATGGGCGACGGCCTGGACCAGCATCGCGGACCGGAATCTGCACGGCGATGCGATCGAGGCCGCCCTCCATGCGTCTGTGAAATCGATGACGGCAGCGGAGGCGGCCGACGCACTCCAAGCCTCGGGAGTTCCGGCAGCACCGATCAACCGGGCGGAAGATCTGCCGGTTGAGAGGCATCTCGGCCAAACAGGCGCCTGGACCCGGATCGAGCGCCGCTATGTCGGTAGCCACTGGACCTCCGCGCCGGTCATCCGGATCGATGGCCCCCGCCCGCCTATATCCCGCCCGGCACCAACCTTGGGAGAGCATGGCGACGAAATCATGGCAATGCTCGTGGGTCCGCCGGCGTAGTCGCTAACCTATCCGAAGGACCCGAAGAAGCTGATCGGGCAAGCCGCACACAACGGGGTGGAACTATGCCGAATACACCTACCCGAGGTGGTTCTCGGTACCATCATCCAGGAGCTCATCGACGACAATCGGTATTGCAGCTAATGGCCGTTGCACGAACCGCTCCGCGGATTGGTGTTAGCGGCGATATAAAGCGGCCCAGCGAGCGCGGCGCCTGATTGAACGCGGACTGCAGCAGGCAGACCCTTTCGACTCCTTCAACTGAGGAGTCGAACGATGAACGAGCTTATCCAGATTGGCCCGATCAGCCCGCTGCGCCAGCGCCTGATCGACGATATGGCCTTGCGCGGGTTCTCCAAGGAGACGCAGCGTAACTATCTTCGCGACGTCGGACGGTTCGCGACCTGGCTGCGTCGCTCGCCCCACACCGCGAGCACAGAGGACATCCGGCAGTTCCAGTTCGAACAGCACCAGGCGGGCGTGCCGGCGCCAACGATGAACAGCATCGTTGGCGCGCTCAGGTTCTTCTTCACGCACACACTCGACCGCCCCGATCTCGCGCGTAAGCTGATCCGCACCAAGCAGGCCCGCAAGATCCCGGTCGTGTTGACCATGGCCGAGGTGAAGCGGCTGCTCGATGCCACGCGCTCGCTCAAGCACCAGGCAGCCCTGTCGGTCGCCTATGGTGCCGGCTTGCGCGTTGCGGAGGTGGCGGCGCTCAAGGTCAGCGACGTCGACAGCAAGCGGATGCTGCTCCGGATCGAGCGCGGCAAAGGCGGACGCTACCGCAACGCGATGCTGCCCCAAGGCTTGCTCCTGCTGCTGCGCGACTGGTGGCGCGCCGGACGGCAGCAGGGCATCTTGCTGCCTGATGGCTGGCTGTTCCCCGGACAGAGCGCCGCGGCGCCGATCAGCACGCGGCAGCTCTACCGCGTCGTCGTCGAAGCCGCGGAGGCGGCGGACATCGACAAGCGCGTCGGACCGCATACCCTGCGCCACAGCTTCGCCACCCACCTGCTTGAGGACGGTGTCGATATCCGCGTCATCCAGGCGCTGCTCGGCCATGCCAAGCTAAACACCACCGCCTTCTACACGCAGGTCGCGACCAAGACGGTACGGTCGATCGTCAGTCCGCTCGACAGGCTCGCGCTCGCATCACCGAGCGAGGAGGCGCCCGACGGCTGAGGCCGATGCGCGCCTCGCTCGAGGTCGCCGACATCTTCCGTGCCGCGGGGCCTGCCTATCGCATGGCCCATGCCGGGCATCTCAGCCTGCATCAGCTCAAGATCATGTCGGCGATCGAGCATTGCCGCACCGCCGCGCTCGGCGGCCACGTGGAGGCCTGTACCGACTGCGGCCACTGGCAGATCGCCTATATCAGCTGCCGCAACCGGCACTGCCCAAGGTGCCAAGGCGCCGCGGCGCGCAGCTGGCTCGAAGCGCGCGAGGCCGACCTTCTCCCGGTCGGCTACTTCCACGTCGTGTTCACACTCCCTGCTGAGGTCGCCGCCATCGCCTATCATAACAAAGCGCTGGTCTATGATCTGCTGTTCAAGGCCGCGGCCGATACGATGCTGACGATCGCCGCTGATCCTAAGCATCTCGGTGCCCGGATCGGCATCACCGCCGTACTCCATACATGGGGATCCGCGCTGACCTATCATCCCCACATCCACATGATCGTACCGGGCGGCGGCATCTCCCGCGATGGAACACGCTGGATATCCGCCCGCCCCGCTTTCCTTTTGTCGGTCCGCGTGCTGGGCGCCCTGTTCCGCCGCCTGTTCCTGACCCGGCTACGCGCCCTCCATGACCGTGGGCAGCTCACCTTCTTCGGCGGCATGACACAGCTTGCCGAACGACGCGCATTCCTGCGCCACCTCTCGCCCGTCAGGAAGAAGCGCTGGGTGGTCTATGCCAAGCCGCCGTTTGCGGGCCCCGAGGCGGTGCTCGCCTATCTGTCGCGATACACCCACCGGGTCGCCATATCGAACAGCCGCCTCCTCCGGTTCGACGAGGCCGGGGTCACCTTCCGCTACAAGGATTACCGCAAGGCCGGCGCCGGACGGCAGCAGGTCATGACACTCGCCGCCGACGAGTTCATCCGCCGGTTCCTCCTCCACGCCCTGCCGCGCGGGTTCCACCGCATCCGCCACTATGGCCTCCTCGCCAGCGCACGCCGCAAGGATCATCTCGAACGCGCCCGCCGCCTGCTCAGCGTCGCACCCCCGCCTGTCGACGAACAGCCCGACGAGCCCGACGCTCGGCGCCCGTGCCCGTGCTGCGGCGGCAACATGATCATCATCGAGACCTTCGAACGTCGCTATCTCGCCCGCGCGCCGCCGTTCCCGTCGCCATCATCCGGGAGCCAAGCGTCGTGATCCGGCACGGCCTATCGCCAACACCATCCAGGCCAGACCCGCGTCTGGAAGCGGACCCGCTTGCGCTGGCCCGGCTCAAAAGCAGACGCCGGAACAGTAAAATCGGTCCGTCCGCTTTTCGACGTCCGCTTTCGCAACCTACATCCAGACGGTCTGCTCTCAGATCCGTCCGCTTTTGGACAGCTCTCGGTTACCCATCGTCCCGCTCAAAACCGCTTTCCCCATAGATCAGCCTATGCAACCCGCGGTTCGGGCATCGCAGACTTTCTGACGCCTACCGGCGTCTGAAACTCTTCACGGAAAGAGACCGGCAACTCTCGGGTGCGTTACACAAAAAGCAGTCATTCGGTCGTCGTGAGACAGGCATGCACTCTGCCCGCAGTTGAGAATTCTCCGCAACAGAGGAAAATGCGTGAAATAGGATGTGTGGCAAGAGTTTTTTGGTGAGAGAATTAGTATAATATAACAAATAGTTAGATAGTCCAAACGGGATCCTCACTCTCCTCCATTTTTCCCTGATCTCGACCCAGGCGAACAGCCGCCCCGGCCTCGGCCGGGACGGCCGGAATGGTCACCCCCGGATGCTGAGCAGCGACGGCGCGGTCAGCGAGGCGACGATCGCCCCGACGATCAGGAACAGCACGATATAGACGATGACCACGACGACGGTGTAACCGAGCGCCTTGTCCTCGGGCGCCTTCATCAGCACCGGCAGGCCGAGATAGAGGAGATAGAGGCCGTAAAGCGCGAACAGGATGCCGATGGCGGCGAGCGCCGGGACAAGCCCGAAAATGCCGCCGACCCAGCCCGCCGTCGCCGAATAGGCCGCGACCTTGAGCGCCTGCACCTGATCCTTCTGCCCGCCGAAATTGGGCGCGAGGCCGTCGATAACGAGCGCGAGGATGAAGATGGTCGCGAGCGTCAGGCCATAGGTCAGAAGCGCCGAACCCAGCGCGGTGCCGATCGGCGGATGGTAGGTCACGCCAAAGGCGGTGAAGCCGAAGACTTGCCCGCCGATGAACTGCGCGATCGGTCCGATCGCGGCGAGCACCACGACATAGGGCACATAGATCGATTGCGTCGTCGCGGGCTCGGCGGCGATTACGGGCCAGGTCTCCTTCGGTTTGAGCAGGATATCCTTCGCGCGCTGGACGATGCCCGATGCCGGGCCGGAGATATTGGGTGGTATGTCAGCCATAATATTTCTCCCCTGAAGGTGCGGCCCGCAACCCGAATGGGAAATGCTCAAGCCAGAGGAGCCATTTAGCCCGGATAGCCAGTGCATCTGTAACGTCGGTCACAGCCGATTCGGCAAACCGCGGCCGGTGCGAATGTAACGGACTTGAAACAGGCGTAAACAGCCATAGATTGACCATATGACACCCGAGTCCTCTTCCGAAGCTCCCGTGACCGTTACGGCGCCGCTGATCGGCCGCGCGCGCTTTGCGCCGGGCGACATCGTGCGTCACCGCATGTTCGACTTTCGCGGCGTCGTGTTCGACATCGATCCCGTCTTTGCGAACAGCGACGAATGGTATGAGGCGATCCCTGAGGAAATCCGGCCCGCCAAGGAACAACCCTATTACCACCTGCTCGCCGAAAATGGCGATTCATCCTATATCGCCTATGTCAGCCAGCAAAATCTGGTCGCCGACGGCGACGGCGGGCCGATCGATCATCCGCAGATCGAGGCGATGTTCGACGGGCTCGATCACGGCCGCTACCGCGTCCGCGCGATCCACCGGCATTAAGTGGAAAATGATCCTCCCTGTGCCGCAGGCATGGGGAGGTGGCAGCGCGAAGCGCTGACGGAGGGGCTCGTGACACGGCCCCTCCACCACTCGCTACGCGAGCGGTCCCCCTCCCCATTGCTGCGCAACAGGGAGGACTTACAAGATCAGGCCTTCAGCTTCCAGCCCGACGCGAGCAAGCGGTAGGTGATGACGCCGAGCAGGATGTTGACCGCGACCAGCACCAGCGCCGCCGTCGGCACCGGATTGGCGATCGTCGAATCGACCGTGTCGATGAAGCCGTAGCGAAAGCCCATGATCGCGTAATAGACGGGGTTGCCGTGCGCGATCGTCTGGAACCAGGGCGCGAGCTTGTCGACCGAATAGAAGGTGCCCGACAGCAGCGCGAGCGGCGTCACGACGAAATTGGTCACCGCCGCGGCATGGTCGAACTTTTCGGCCCACACAGACGTGATGAGCCCGAGAAAGCCGAGCATCATCGCGCCGAGAATGCCGAAGACAGCGACGGCCCATGGATGATCGGCGCCGACATGGACGCCGGGCCAGAAGAGCATCGCGAGCCAGAGCGCGAGGCCGACGAGGATCGCGCGGGTGACCGCGGCGCCGATCAGCGCGATGATCAACTCGCCGACCGCGAGCGGCGGCATCAGATAATCGACGATCGTCCCCTGTATCTTGCCGACGAGGAGCGAGAAGCTGGAATTGGCGAAGCTGTTCTGGAGCATCGCCATCATGATCAGGCCGGGCGCGATGAAATCGGCGAAGGGCACGCCGATGACGGTGCGCCCCGCGCCGCCGAGCGCGACGGTGAAAATGACGAGAAAAAGAAGCGTGGTGATCGCGGGAGCCCAGATTGTTTGCAACTGGACCTTGAAAAAGCGCCGCACCTCCTTGACATATAGCGCCTGCATGCCCGGCACGTTCAGCGTGTGGATGTGCGGGACGCCGGGTTCGGCGAAAGCCGGACCTGAGCGGATATTCGCTGAGTCGGGGTTCGAAATTTGGGGCTGGTCGTTCATGGCGTTCTCGCCTATCGCCTCCCCGATCCTACCGCAAGCTGCCGCCCGCGACATCGATCCGAAAGGATCGCGATGCGGACGATATGGCCCGCGGTCTGGAATGATGAGGAATATTTGGATGTCATGGACTGACGAGCGCATCGAACAGCTGCGCAGCATGTGGGAAAAGGGCCTGACCGCCAGCCAGATCGCCGACGAGCTCGGCGGGGTCAGCCGCAATGCGGTGATCGGTAAGGCGCACCGCCTCGGCCTGAAATCGCGCCCCTCGCCGGTCAAGGCGACCGAAAAGGCGGCAAGGCCGGTCAAGGCCGCCGCACCGAAACCCGCGACGCCTGCCGCCGCGCCGCGCCCCGCCGCCCCGGCTGCGCCGCGCCCCGTGGCGGCGGCGCCCAAACCCGAACCCAAACCTCCGGTTCAGGCGGAGCAAGGCGGCGTCGAGGCCGCGCCGAAGCCCGATGCGCCGCGCATCGTCTCGATCGGCCCCGGCGGCTTCATCCGCCAGGGCCCCGGCGACCAGCAGGCGCCGATCCCGCCCGCGCCGCCGCGCCGGCTGGTGCCCGCGAAGCCGAGCCCCGAGATCGCCGACAAGACGAGCCTGCTCGACCTCAACGACCGCATCTGCCGCTGGCCGATGGGGCATCCGGGCGAGCCCGACTTCCATTTCTGCGGCGAAGCGGTGAACCCCGGCTTCCCCTATTGCGTCGAGCATTGCGGCCGCGCCTATCAGGCGCAGCTGCCGCGCGGCACGCGCCGCCCGCCCCCGCCCCCGCCCTTCGGCGGCCCCCGCGTTCGTTAAGCGCGTCCGGTGAGGCCCTTCGGGCAGGACTTCGAATTCGCCCGCGCGCTCGGCCTGCAAATGGTCGAGCGCGGCGACGGGCGCTGCACGATGGCGATCGACATAGAGGCCGCGCGCCATTTCAATCCGCAGGGCGTCGCGCACGGCGGCGTCGCCTATTCGCTCGCCGACACGGCGATGGGCGGCGCGCTGTTCAGCACGCTGGACGAGGGTTTCTGGTGCGCGACGCTGGAGATCAAGTTCAACTATCATGTCGGCGTGCGCGAGGGCCGGCTGATCTGCGACGCAAGCGTGCTGCACAAGGGCAAGCGCGTCGCGAACATCGACGCGCGGCTGTTCCAGCACGACCGGCTCGTCGCGAGCGCGAACGGCAATTTCGCGATCTTCGCCGCGCCGCACGCACGCTAAAGCCGATCATCATATATGAATCGTCATCCCGGCGAAGGCCGGGATCCCGCCGGTGCCTCAGGACGAAGCGATGAGATCCCGGCCTTCGCCGGGATGACGGCACGAGGAAGGCCGTGTTTCAGTCGAGCCCGATCACACGCTAGACAAGCGAAAGGCGCCGGACCCATCGACCCGGCGCCTCCCTTTCCGCTCCCAAGAGGTCAGAAGCGGTAGCTCAACGTCCCGCGCACGCTGTGGGTGCGGAAATGCGGATCGCTGCGGCGGATGTCGGTCCCGCCGCCGTTCAGCAGGAACGGGTTGGTCGCCGGGTCCGCGCTGCCCGCGCCGACGTTCACGACATAATCCTTGTCCTTGACGTCGGTGTAGAGATATTCGAGCCCGAGCCCGATCTTCTTCGTGACCATCACCTCGGCGCCGCCGCCGACGGCATAGCCCCATGCGTTGGTCTTGCCGTTGTCGTCGAAGCTGTTGGCGGCATTGGTCGTCGCGAACTTGTTGTCGAGGCGGGCATAGGCGCCGCCGCCCGTGACATAGAAGAGCGCGCCGCCGCCCGGCGTATAGCCGGCGCGCAGGCGGGCGTTCGCCTGATAGTCGGCCTCGCGGCTCATTGTGTAGCTTGCGGGCGTCGTCGAAAAGCCGCTGACGCTGTCGCGCGCTTCGCTCCGGCCGCCCTCGATCACCGCGCCGAGCACGAAATTGCCCAGGCGCTTGTCATAGCCGAGGCGCCCGAAATATTCGGGTCCGTCCTTGTCGTTGCGGCAGCCGGCATTGGCGGTCCCCGTCGCGGCGCCGTTGCAGAAGCCCGGCGCGAAGGCATTGGTGCCGCCTGCGGTGTTTACCGGGTCGCCATAGGTGCCGTCCTGGTCGGTGTCGAAGATCAGGGTTTCGCCGCGGTCGCTTCCCTGAAGCGAGGCGCCGCCGCCGATCGAGACATAGGGCCCGTCGAAGTCCTGTGACGCATCGCGATTGTCCTGCGCGATGGCCGGAACGGCGAGCAAGGAAGCCGCCGAAACGGCGAGGAGAGCTGCGAATTTCATTGTTATTACTCCACTTTTTGGTGACTTTACAGTCGCTGATCCAACCCGGCGGCAGCCGCCAAAGTTCCTTGCCGTCGCCGAAATGCGATGAACCGAGCCAGCGGCGAGATGCGCGAGCGCGGCGCAAAACCGCGCTTGCCAGGGCCCTTCCCCGCCCCTTATAGCCATCTTATGAGTCACGATTTGTTCGACGCCGCGAGCCCCGCCACCGACAGCTACAACGCTTCGCAGATCGAGGTGCTTGAGGGACTCGAACCCGTCCGCCGCCGCCCCGGCATGTATATCGGCGGCACCGACGAGCGCGCGCTCCATCATCTCGCCGCCGAGGTCATCGACAACAGCATGGACGAAGCCGTCGCCGGCCATGCGACGCGCATCGAGATCACGCTCGACGTCGGCAACCGGCTGACCGTCGTCGACAACGGGCGCGGCATGCCGGTCGATCCGCATCCGAAGTTCCCGGGCAAGTCGGCGCTCGAGGTCATCATGACGATGCTCCATTCGGGCGGGAAGTTCGAAGGCAAGGCCTATGCGACCTCAGGCGGTCTCCACGGCGTCGGGGTCAGCGTCGTCAACGCCCTGTCGACCGACACGGTGATCGAAGTCGCGCGCAGCAAGCTGCTCTATCGCCAGCGTTTTTCGCGCGGGCTCCCGCTCGGCGGGATCGAGGAGCTGGGCCCGACGCCCAATCGCCGCGGCACCAGCGTCTCTTTCGTTCCCGATCCTGAAATCTTCGGCGAGCATGGCCGCTTCAAGCCGCAGCGCCTCTATCGCATGGCGCGGTCGAAGGCCTATCTGTTCGCCGGCGTCGAAATCCGCTGGAAATGCGCCCCCGAGCTGATCGGCGACGACACGCCCGCCGAAGCGGTGTTCCAGTTCCCCGGCGGGCTTGCGGACCACCTCAAGGAACAGATCGGCACCCGCGAATGCGCGACGGCCGAACCGTTCGTCGGGCGCCAGGAGTTCCCGGGCGAGCAGGGCCGCGCCGAATGGGCGATCGCCTGGCCGCTCTGGTCCGATGGATCGTACAGCTGGTATTGCAACACCATCCCGACCCCCGCGGGCGGCACGCACGAAGCGGGGCTGCGCGCGGCGCTGACCAAGGGGCTCCGCGCGTTCGGCGAGCTGATCGGGCAGAAGAAGGCCACGCAGATCACCGCCGAGGACGTGTTCAACGGCGGCGAGATGATGCTGTCGGTCTTCATCCGCGACCCGCAGTTCCAGAGCCAGACCAAGGACCGGCTGTCGAGCCCCGAGGCCGCGCGCTTCACCGAAAATGCCGTGCGCGACCATTTCGACCATTTCCTGTCGGACAATATGGACCGCGGCCGCGCGCTTCTGGGCCTCGTCCTCGACCGCATGGACGAGCGGCTGAAGCGCAAGGCCGAGCGCGAGGTCAAGCGCAAGACCGCGACCAGCGGGCGCAAGCTGCGCCTGCCCGGCAAGCTCACCGACTGTGCGAACGACGGCCCCGAAGGCACGGAATTGTTTATCGTCGAAGGCGACAGCGCGGGCGGCAGCGCCAAGCAGGCGCGCGACCGCAAGACGCAGGCGATCCTGCCGATCCGCGGCAAGATATTGAACGTCGCGAGCGCCAGCGCCGACAAGATCCGCGCCAATCAGGAAATCGCCGACCTCGCGCTCGCGCTGGGCTGCGGGATGCGCAAGGATTGCGACGCCGATCGCCTCCGCTACGACAAGATCGTGATCATGACCGATGCCGACGTCGATGGCGCGCATATCGCGACCCTGCTGATGACCTTCTTCTTCCAGGAAATGCCCGACATCGTGCGTGAGGGGCATGTTTATCTCGCGCAACCGCCGCTCTATCGCCTGACCGCGGGCAATCTCTCGGCCTATGCGCGCGACGACGCGCACCGCGCCGAGCTCGAGACGACGCTGTTCAAGGGCAAGAAGGTCGAGGTCGGGCGCTTCAAAGGGTTGGGAGAAATGAACCCCAACCAATTGAAAGAAACGACAATGGACCCCGCGACGCGGTCGATGCTGCGCGTCACGCTGCCGCAGGAATATGAGGAGCGGCATCAGGTCAAGGATCTGGTCGACCGGCTGATGGGCAAGCATCCCGAGCACCGTTTCCAGTTCATCCAGGCCAATGCCGCGACGCTCGACGAGGCGGCGATCGACGCCTGACGAGAAAATTTTCGCGTCTCCGTCAGAAAGTCGCCGCCCCGCCGACTAAAAGGGCATGCGACACGAAAGATTGGAGAGCGGCGTGGCCGAGGGGGATCAGGATCGGCTTTTCGCGGAAGCGATCGACCGCTTCGGCGCTGCGCTCGCCCGGCTCGCGCGCGGCTATGAAGCCGATGCCGAGCTGCGGCGCGATCTCGAACAGGAATTGCAGGTCGCGCTGTGGCAAAGCTTCGCCGCCTTCGACGGCCGCTGTTC
The DNA here is from genome assembly GCF_900078365.1 of uncultured Sphingopyxis sp. NCBI lineage: Bacteria > Pseudomonadati > Pseudomonadota > Alphaproteobacteria > Sphingomonadales > Sphingopyxidaceae > Sphingopyxis > uncultured Sphingopyxis sp. Next base: position 1,839,187 of record NZ_LT598653.1, on the reverse strand, counting down.
GCTCAGCACATGGGTGTGGCGCGTCGCGCATAATCGCGCGACGTCGCACATGCTTGCCAACAAGCGCCACGCGCAGCGCGGCTGGTCGTCGATCGAGGATGTCGAGATCGCCGATACCGGCGCCACGCCCTTTGAATGCGCCGATAGCGACCGTGCCATGGCGTTGATCCTCGCGATCATCGACCGGCTCGACCCGCCCGACCGGCAGATATTGCTCCTCTATCTCGAAGGCGTCGCCGGTACCGAAATCGGCGCGGTCACCGGCGTATCGCCCGACGCCGTGGCAACCAAGATTCATCGCTTCAAATCCATGCTGACGCGCCGCTTCGCCGGCGCCGGAGATGCAAGATGACCGATTTTTCCGACGACAATGGGCTTCACGCCCTCTGGCGCGGCAGCCAGCTCGCTTTCGAACCGCTCCCGCTCGACGAGATCAAGCACCAGGCGGGACGCTTCGGCGATGCCATCCGCCGGCGCAATCGGCGCGAATATGCCGCGACGGCGCTGGTCGTCGCCATTTTCGCCTTTTACGCCGTGATCTTCACCGAACCGCTGGTCAAGCTCGGGAGCTTGCTGGTTGTCGCGGGGGCGCTGGTCGTCGCGTGGCAACTCGCCCGTCGCACCTCGCGGCCCGATCCCGACGCGGAGGCGCAGGACATCAGCGGCTATTACCGGGCCCGTCTGGTGCGCGAAGAGCATATGCTCGCGCGCGTCGGCCGCTGGTATCTCGCGCCCTTCGTGCCCGGCCTGCTGGTCTTCCTGCTGGGACAGGCCAAGGCGAGCGGGATGGGCGGCTCGCTCGTTTTCCTGCTGGTCGTCGCGTTCCAGCTGCTGGTGTTCGGCGGCATATGGATGCTCAATCGCCGCGCCGCCGCCATGCTTCGCGACCGGATCGCCCGGATCGATCGCACACGTATCTTTGAAGGAGAGAAGCTATGACCAGGCCCATGCTCGCGGCCCTCTGCCTCGCCGCCATGGCGCTGCCGCCCTCCGCCGTCCACGCGGTCCAGTCGCCCGAAACGGCGGCGGCGGCCGATACCGCGTTCGATCGGCGCGCGGCGCAGCTCGTCGAGCTGCTGGCGGGCCGCATCGCCTATGCCGATTATTTCGCGGCATCGTTCCAGGCCGCCGTTCCCAAGGCGCAGTTCGATGCGATCACCGCCAGCCTGATCGCGCAATATGGCGCGCCAGTCGCGGTCGACCGGGCGACATCGTCCGACGGGCGCACGGGAACGGTGCTGTTGCGGTTCGAAAAGGGGATCGGCACCATCTCGCTCGAGGTCGATGCCGGTCCACAGGAAAAGGTGTCCGGGCTCCTCGTCACCGGCTTCACCATGGCGGACGACAGCTTCGACAAGGTGGCCGCCGGGATCGCGGCGCTTCCCGGACAGACCGGCTTCCTTGTTGCCGAACTTGGCGGCGACGCCGTCCGCCCGCTCGCCTCGGCCCATGCCGACCGGCAATTCGCGACGGGTTCGACCTTCAAGCTCTATATCCTCGACGAACTCGCGGCGCAGATCGCGGCGGGCAAGCGCCGCTGGTCCGACGTCGTGCCGCTGTCGCATTTCAGCTTTTCGTCCGCCGCCACCGCGAACTGGCCCAAAGATACGCCGGTCACGCTCCAGACGCTCGCCAACTGGATGATCTCGGTCAGCGACAATGGCGCGACCGATACGCTGATCCACCTGCTCGGCCGCGACGCGATCGAAGCGCGCATGAAAAGCGCCGGGCACAGCGATCCGTCGCGCAACATCCCGCTACTCACCACGGTCGAGGCCTTCGCGCTCAAGGGCAATAATTTCAATGATTTGCGCCCGCTCTTTATCGAGGGCGACGATGCCGCCCAGCGCAAGCTGATCGAGGACAATCGGACCCGCCTGACCCTCGCCAATGTCGACGGCGTCAGCTTCACCGCCGGCCCGCGCTTCATCGACAGCCTGGAATGGTTCGCGAGCCCGGACGATATAGCGCGGCTGATGGTCGATCTGCGCGCGCGCCAGTCGAAAACCTTGCTCGACGCGATGTCGATCAACAACGGCGTCGGGCCGGTCGCGGCGGCCGACTGGTCCTATCTCGGCTACAAGGGGGGGGCCGAGAACGGCGTCCTTTCGATGAGCCTGCTGGGGCAGCGCAAGAGCGACGGCAAATGGTTCGTGGTGACCGCTAGCTGGAACAATCGGCAAGCGAACGTCGAGACCAGTACGTTCGTGGGGCTCGTCACTCGATTGCTGGCGTTGGCCGCGAAATGAGTCGATCAGACCGCGAACCCGGCGTCTCGCTGACGCAGGGTGTGCCCTGCATGCAGCGTCAGCGCCAGACAGGCAGCTAGCAGGACGGCGTCCTTGAACAAGAATTGCGCTGTCGAACCCATGAAAGGAAAGCCAAATCCGTCTTCCCACAACGACGCGCCAAAACTGAAGCTGAGCGTAACGAGGAAGGTACCCATTCCCATCATCCCGCCGAGTAATCCCAATCGATGCGACCAGAGCCCGAGCGCGATCAGCCCGCCGGTCGTCAGTTCGATCGTGCCGATCACATTGCTCGTCCCCTGAACCCCGATCAGCGGATACATCCAGGCGAAGAGCGGATGGTGCATGGCGATGCCCGCAACGCCTTCCGCTTCATAGGAAGCGAATTTCGCTACTCCGAAAAAGGCGAAGATAAACACCATCGACCAGCGCAGCGCGCCAATAGCGAATGTTTGAGGCGGAAGGCCGTTCAAAATTTTACGCATGCAAAACCCCCGAATGATTGTTTCGGGATATTCGTGCATGGCCCCGCTCTGGTTACATCAGGCGGTGAGCGCGGCGACCAGCGCCTTGACCTTGGCCTGCCGCCACTGCGGCGTCGGCGCAACAAGCCAATAGCCGCGTTTCACCGTGAAAGCATCACGCACCAGACGGATGCGGCCTGCCGCGAGATCAGCTTCGGCGAGCATCGCGGGGACATTCGCCTGCCCCAGCCCGTTCGCGGCGGCATCGATCGCCAGCCCGGCGTCGCCCAGCCGCAGCGCGGGTTCGCCTTCATCGGCGGGGCAGCCGGGCCATGCGATGCGCGTCTCGCTCGCGCTTCCCGGACCCGCGACGGTGACCATGAGCGGATCGGAAAGCGCGACGCCTTCATGCTCGCCCGCGCCGTCGGTCCAGAAGATCGCGAGGTCGAGATTTGCTTCGGTGAAGTCGATCCCGCCGTCGGCGGACACCAAGGTAAAGCGCACGTCGGGCGCCTGCTGGCTGTAACGCGCGAGCCGCGGCGCGAGCCATTTGGCGGTCAGGTCGCGCGGCGCGGCGATCGTCAGCGACTGCGACGATTGCCCCGCCTGCATCGCGCGCACCGATTCCTCGAACTGCAAAAAGCCCTGGCGCAGCGCGTCGAGCCCGGCATTCGCCTCGCCCGTCAGCTCCAGCCCCTTCGGCGTGCGGCGGAACAGCACGACGCCGAGCATATCCTCGAGCGCGCGAATCTGCTGTCCCACCGCGGCGGGGGTCACCGCCAGCTCGTCGGCGGCGCGCGTGAAGCTCAGGTGCCGGGCAGCGGCGTCGAAGACGCGGAGCGCGTTGAGGGGCAGGTGCGTGCGCTTCATGACGCGGTCGCGGGCGCCACGAGCGGGAAATGCGGGATGGCGACGAGCATCTGCGATCCGTCGCCCAGTTCCATCGCATAGCTGCCGACCATCGACCCTTCGGGAGTCGGCAGCGGACAGCCCGACACATAATCATAGGCGCCGCCCGGCACGATCAGCGGCTGTTCGCCGACGACGCCTTCGCCCTCGACTTCGCTGGTCTGGCCGCGTCCGTCGCTGATCCGCCAGTGGCGGCTGATCAGCTGCACCGCATCCTCGCCGTGATTCTCGATGCGGACGTGATAGGCCCAGAACCAGCGCCCGAGCGCGGGGTGCGACTGTTCGGGCAGATAGCTGACCGCGACGCGAACGGTGATCGACCCGGTGGTCGCCGCAAAGGGGAAGAAGGAGTCGATCATTTCCATCGCAGATTCGCCTAAAGCCCGACGCGGGTCAATGCCTGGTCCAGATCGGCGATCACGTCGCGCGGGTCTTCGAGCCCGATATTAATGCGGAGCAGCCCTTCGCCGACCCCCATCTCGAGCCGCACTTCGGGGCTGACACCATAATGGGTGGTCGTCCACGGATGGCAGCACAGGCTGCGCGAATCGCCGATATTATTGCTGATGTCGACGAGTTCGAGCGCGTTGAGGAACGCCATCGCCTGATCGCTGCCGCCCGCCAGTTCGAAGGCGAAGATCGGACCGCAATCCTCCATCTGGCTTTTCGCCAGATCATGCTGCGGGTGGCTGGGCAGCCCCGGATGGAGCATCCGCGCGACGCGGCTCTCGATCGCCTTGCCGACCGCGAGCGCATTTTCCGACTGGCGCCGCGCGCGCAGGTCGAGCGTCTCGAGCCCCTTGAGCACCACCCACGCGTTGAACGGCGACAGATTGGGCCCGGTGTTGCGCTGGAACGGCAGCAGCACGTCGTTGATGAACTTTTCGGTCCCGCAGACGGCGCCCGCGAGGACGCGCCCCTGCCCCTCCATCAGCTTGGTCGCCGAATAAGCGACGACGTCGGCGCCGAAATCCATCGGGCGCTGGAGCACCGCGGTGGCGAAGGCGTTATCGACGACGCTGGTAATGCCGTGCGCTTTCGCCAGCCCGCAGACATGCTTCATGTCGACGATATCCATCGTCGGATTGGCCGGGGTTTCGAAGAAGAAGACCTTGGTGTTCGGCCGGATCGCCCTTTCCCATGCGTCGTTGTCGCGGCCATCGACGACGGTCGCTTCGATCCCGAAGCGCGGGCAGAGATGATCGACGAGCCAGCGGCACGAACCGAAGGCGGCCTTCGCCGCGACGATATGGTCGCCCGCGGACAATTGGCACAGCAGCGCGGTGGTCATCGCCGCCATGCCCGACGCCTGCACGCGGCACGCCTCGGCCCCTTCCATCAGCGCGATCCGCTCTTCGAGCATCGCGACGGTCGGGTTTTGCAACCGCGAATAGGTCATGCCCTGCTCGTCGCCGGAAAAGCGCGCTGCGACTTCCTCGGCACTCTCATAGGTATAGCCCGAGGTCAGGAAGAGGGCTTCCGACGTCTCGCCATGCTCGCTGCGCCAGGTGCCGCCGCGCACCGCCTGCGTCGCGGGATGCCAGTTCTTCGTCCTGCTGCGATCGAAACCCGTGGTTTTCTTCATCTTCTTATCCGTTCAAAGCTTCGACGACCGCATCGCCCAACGCCGCCGTTCCCATATTGCCCCCCAGATCCGCACCGCGCGCGCCGTCCGCCAGCACTTTCGCCACCGCCGCCTCGATCCGCATCGCGCTCGCCTCGTCGCCGCCCGAATGGCGCAGCAGCATCGCGAGCGACAGGATCATCGCGAGCGGGTTGGCGACGCCCTTGCCCGCGATGTCGGGCGCGCTGCCGTGGATGGGCTCGTACAGCCCGAGCTTGCCGTCGCTCAGCGACGCCGATGCGAGCAGCCCGATCGAGCCGACGCACATCGACGCCTGATCGGACAAGATGTCGCCGAAGAGGTTGCCGGTGACGACGACATCGAACTGCCCCGGGTTGCGCACCAGCTGCATCGCGGCATTGTCGACATACATATGGCTGAGCGCGACGTCGGGATAGCCCTTCGCGACCTCGATCACCACGTCGCGCCACAGCTGCGAGGTTTCGAGCACATTCGCCTTGTCGACCGAGCAGAGGCGTTTCGCCCGCCCCTGCGCGGCGCGAAAGGCGACATGCGCGATACGCCGCACTTCGCTTTCGCTGTACGACATGACATCATAGCCTTCGCGTTGCCCATCAGTGGTCGTGCGCATGCCCTTTTCGCCGAAATAGACGTCGCCGTTGAGTTCGCGGACGATCAGCAGGTCGATCGCCGACGCGACCTCGGGACGCAGCGCCGAGCTGTCTTCCAGCCCCGCGAACAGCTTCGCCGGGCGCAGATTGGCGAACAGGCCGAGTTCGGCGCGCAGGCCGAGGATCGCCTGTTCGGGACGCAGATGGCGCTCCACCGTGTCGAAGCGCGGATCACCGACCGCGCCGAAGAGGATGGCGTCGGCCGCTTTCGCCTTCGCGAGCGTTTCGGGCGGCAGCGGGTGCCCGGTTGCTTCATATGCCGCGCCGCCGACGAGCGCGCGGTCGAGCGTCACGGGAAGCGCGAGCGCGGCCAGGGTCTTCTCGGCCTCCGCCATGATCTCCGGACCGATACCGTCGCCAGCCAGCAGCAGGATTTTCAATGCGCGCGCCTTTCCTGTCCAAAATAGGCCGTTCGCCCTGAGCTTGTCGAAGGGCCGCTCTTCTCTTCTGGCGCCGTCAAGGAAAAGGACGGTGCTTCGACAAGCTCAGCACAAACGGAATGGGCGGACAGCCTCGGTTTGACGCTGCCGCTCTAGGCAGCGGCGGCGAGTCACGCAACCGCCCTCTTGAGCCGGTCGATCAATCTTTCCCTTGACCCCAGCAAGTCGCGGTTGCGGCCGTCGAGGAGGTCGCGGTCGATAAAATGTCCGGTGATGCGGAGACCATCGAGCACATCGCCCATCGGCGGACCTGCGTCCCGCCCCCGCAGGAAAGGCGGCAGGCGGAACAGGCGCTCTTCATAACCCGCCGCCGCGTCGGCGCCTACCGCCGCGCCCGACTTGGGGCTGACGAAGGCGAGATCGTCCGGCGAGCCCGTTACGACGCATTCCTCCAGGTTCAGCCCAAAGCCCAGCTCGGCGAGAAGCAGCAGTTCATAGCGCGCCAGCGCCGCAGCCCATTGGCGCGCCGACGCCGCGACGCCGATCGCGTCGAGAACCGCCGACAGCGCCGCATAGAGCGCCGGATAGGGCTGGTTTTCGGGAAGCGTCGCGGCGGTAAGGCTCGTCGCCCAGTCGATCGCGGCGGCCGCGAGCGGCTCGGCAAGCAACGGTGCGCGGCTTTCCAGCAGCTCGACCGTCGCGCCGCCCAATTGCTCTTCGGTTCGCGCGCGTAGTTCGAGCGCCACCAGATTGCCCGGCATCAGGATCGGGCGCAGCCGCCGCGAACGCCCGCCGCGCACATAGCCCGCGACCAGCCCGGCTTCGTGCGTCAACGCGCGCAGGATCGCGCCATGCTCGCCATGCGCGCGCACCGCGCAGACGATCGCCGATGCCGTCAGGCCGGCCAAAGTACCATCTGGGTCTGGGTGACGAGCGCGACTTCGGCGCCCTCCTCGGTGCGGATGCGCGTTTGCCAGACCGACAGGCGCTTGCCGACCTTCACCGGAGTCGCTTCGCCGACGAGCACCGAGCCGACCTGACCGGCGCCGAGGAAGTTGGTCTTGCTCTCGATCGTCGTCGTGCCGCTCGCGCCCTCGGGCAGCGTCAGGAAAGCGCCCACGGCGCCCAAGCAATCGGCGAAGGCCATGATCGCGCCGCCATGGACGATACTGCCCGCGGTGCAGATTTCGGGCCGCACGGGAAGCTTGCCGGCGACGCGCTCCTTGCTGCCTTCGTGAATGGTGACGCCCAGCGTTCCCGCGAGTGGCATCAAGGCGGTGAAATCCATATGTCCTGCTCCTGTCTAACCCCTCCTCTTCAGAGGAGGGGCAGCGAGACTTGCGGACTTGTCCGCTAGTCGCAGCGGGGTGGTGTCCTGAACCGGCGTCCACCACCCCAAACCCCTCCTCTGAAGAGGAAGGGCTTAATTGTCACCTCCCCGCATGGTAGAAATCATGCACCGCCTGCGCGACCGCGGCGCTGACGCCTGGCGCCTTTTGCAGATCCTCGAGGCTCGCGCCGCGCACCGCGCGGGCGGTGCCGAAGTGCATCAGCAGCGCTTTCTTGCGCGCGGGGCCGATGCCCGGCACCTCGTCGAGCGGCGAGCTGCCCATCGCCTTCGCGCGTTTCTGCCGGTGCGCGCCGATCGCGAAGCGGTGCGCCTCGTCGCGCAATCGCTGAATATAGAAGAGCACCGCATTGTTCGTCGGCAGCGTGAATTCGCGCCCGTCGGGCAGGTAGAAGGTCTCGCGCCCGGCGTTGCGGTCCGGCCCCTTGGCGACGCCCACATAAGGAAGATCGTCGATCCCGAGCTCGGCGAACACCGCCGACACGGCCGACACCTGCCCCTTGCCGCCGTCGATCAGCACCAAGTCGGGCCATTCGCCCTTCGTCCGCTCGGGGTCCTCCTCGATCGCGCGTGCGAAGCGGCGCTGGAACACTTCGCGCATCATCGCGAAATCATCGCCTGGCTGCGTCTCGGCGCGCTTGATGTTGAACTTGCGATAGGCGCCCTTGATCCAGCCCTCGGGCCCCGCGACGACCATCGCGCCGAGCGCGTTGGTGCCCTGGATATGGCTGTTGTCGTAGATTTCGATGCGCTGCGGCGGCGCGTCGAGGTCGAACAGCTCGGCCAATTCGCGCCCGAGCTTCGCCTGGCTGCTGCTCTCCGCGAGCCGCCGGTCGAGTTCCTCGCCCGCGTTGCGCACCGCCTGTTCGAGCAGGCGGCGGCGGTTGCCGCGTTGCGGCACGCTGATTTCGACCCTGCGGTTCGCGCTCTCGCCCAGGGCCTCGGCGAGCAGCGCGCATTCGGCAGGCTCGCGGTCGACGAGGATCGTCTTCGGCGGCGGCACGCCTTCGTAGAATTGCATCAGGAAGCTCGCCATCACCTCGCTCTCGGGCACGCCGGCGACATGCGCGGGAAAGAAGCTGCGATGCCCCCAATTCTGGCCGCCGCGGATGAAGAAGCCCGCGATGCACAGCTGCCCGCCCTTCGCCGCGAGCGCGAACACATCGGCGTCGCCGAGACCGTCGGCGTGGACTGACTGGCTGCCCTGGATGAAGGTCAGCGCCTTCAGCCGGTCGCGGAGCACCGCCGCCTGCTCATAGTCCATCGCCTCGGCGGCGCGCGTCATCGCGTCGCCCAGCCGCTTCTGCACTGCGGTCGAGCGGCCTTCGAGGAAGTCCTGCGCGTCGCTGACCAGCCCGGCATAATCTTCCTTGGAGATGCGGTCGACGCACGGCGCGCTGCACCGCCGGATTTGATAGAGCAGGCACGGGCGCGAGCGGTTGGCGAAGAAGCTGTCGGTGCAGCTTCTGAGCAGGAAGGTCTTCTGCAGCGCGTTGAGCGTCTGGTTCACCGATCCGGCGCTGGCGAAGGGCCCATAATAACGCCCCTTCGCGCGCCGCGCGCCGCGGTGCTTTTGCACGCGCGGGAAATCATGGTCGGCGCGCAGCAGAATGAAGGGGAAGCTTTTGTCGTCGCGCAGCAGCACATTGTAGGGCGGGCGGTACCGTTTGATCAGCTGGGCTTCGAGGAGCAGCGCCTCGGCCTCGCTCACCGTCGTGACGATCTCCATCGCGCGCGTCTGCGCGACCATGCGCTGGAGCCGCTGCGGCAGGCGCGCGACCTGAGTGTAATTGGTGACGCGGTTCTTGAGCGCGCGCGCCTTCCCCACATAGAGCACGTCGCCGCGGGCATCGAGCATGCGGTAGACGCCCGGACGCGCCGGCAATTTACGCACGACGCTGCGGATCGCCTCTGCGCCGCGTTCGAGGTCGGGCTGGTCCCCCTCCCCGTCGCCGCCGCGGATCACATAGGTCGCTTTTTCTTCGTTGAATCGGTCGGGAGCATTCGGGCGGGCCATGATTTTGCATGTAGGCGATGGCGATGCGACCCGCCATAGTGCGCGAGGTAAAAGCGCATGGGAGGGGTCGCATGAACTTACGAGGAAAGCTCGCACTAGTCACTGGCGGCAGTGACGGCATCGGGCGCGAGATCGCGCTGCAATTGCAGGGCGCGGGCGCCGACGTCATCGTCACGGGCCGGTCGGCGGAGAAACTGCGGGCGATGGCGGGGCTCGGATTCGGAACGATCGCGGGCGATCTTTCGATGCCGGCGGGCATCGACGCGGTCATTGAGGGCGTGGCGGGCAAGCCGCTCGCGCTGCTCGTCAACAATGCGGGCGTCGGCAGCGAATATGCGCTGGACCGACCCGAAACGCTCGACGATGCGGCGCATTGCATCCGCACCAATCTCGACGCGCCAATCGCGCTTTGCACCCGGCTGTTACCGCTGCTTCGCGCGCAGCCCGAAGCCGTGATCGTCAACGTCACGTCGGGCCTAGCGATCGCCCCGCGCGCGGGCGGGCCGGTCTATTGCGCGACCAAGGCGGGGTTGCGCAGCTATACGCAGGCGATCCGCCATGTGCTGAAGCACAGCCATGTCCGCGTGATCGAGGCGCTGCCGCCGGTAGTCGAAACCAATATGACCGCGGGCCGCGCGGGCCGGAAGATGAACGCGCACGACTGCGCCGCCGAGATCGTCCGCGGCATCCGCACCGGCAAAAGCGAGGTGAATGCCGGGATGGTGAAGCTGCTCCAGCTGGTTCACAGCATGTCGCCCGCGCTCGCGCGGCGGATCATGATCCGGTTTTGAGGCGGAGATTAATAAGCCAAACCATGAACCCGGCGTCCGGTTTGGGGCGGAGAGCTGCCATTTCCTATCTTCGTCATTCCCGCGAAAGCGGGAACCCAGAGCGTGCGTCGGCTGACCCCGCACTGGGTTCCCGCTTTCGCGGGAATGACGAGTTATGGGATACCAAGCGTCGCATTTTAGTCGCAACCGATTATCGCCGCCAGTCAGGCGCAGGCGTCGATCGCGGTCATATGCTTCGCCTTGTCGGCATCGCTCAGGAACGATCCGGTAAAGCTGTTGCGCGCGAGCGTGACGAGTTCGTCCCTCGACAGGTCGAGCGCATCGGCGACCGCCTGGTAATTGGCGCCGACATAGCCGCCGAAATAGCTGGGATCGTCGCTGTTCACCGTGGCCTTGAGACCCGCATCGAGCATGGTCTTCAGCGGATGGGCGGCGATGTCGTCGACGACGCAGAGCTTGAGGTTCGAGAGCGGGCAGACGGTCAGCGTCATGCCTTCGGCGGCGAGCCGCGCGACGAGCGCGGGGTCCTCGAGGCTGCGATTGCCATGGTCGATGCGATCGACCTTCAAGAGATCGAGCGCTTCGCGGACATATTCGGGCGGCCCTTCCTCGCCGGCGTGCGCGACGGTCTTGAGGCCCAGTCGCTTCGCGCGTGCGAAGACGCGTTCGAACTTGGCGGGAGGATGCCCGACTTCGGACGAGTCGAGCCCGACGCCGGCGATGCGATCGAGATATGGCAGCGCCGCGTCGAGCGTCGCTTCGGCCTCGTCCTCGCTGAGGTGGCGGAGAAAGCACATGATGAGCTTCGACGTCATGCCGTAGCTCGCTTCGGCATCGTCGAGCGCGCGTGTGATGCCCGCGACAACGGTGCCGAAGGCGACGCCCCGCGCCGTGTGCCCCTGCGGATCGAAGAAAATCTCGACGTGCCGGACATTGTCGGCATGCGCGTGCGCGAGGTATGCGGCGGTCAGGTCATGGAAGTCCTGCTCGCGGTGGAGCACGCCCATGCCCTGATAATAGATGTCGAGAAAATCCTGGAGGTTCGAGAAGGCATAGGCCGCGCGCACTTCCTCGACGCTGGCAAAGGGGATCGCGACCCGGTTGCGCTGCGCCAGCTCGAACATCAGCGCGGGTTCGAGCGATCCTTCGATTTGGAGGTGCAGTTCTGCCTTGGGCAGTTCCGCTATTAAGGCGGCGCGTTCTTCGCGCGAGGCGAAACCTTCATGCATTTGGCTCCTTCTCTTTCCCTAGGATGATCGCCGCCTCGGGCTTGTGTCGGCGGATTTCCTCGTTCGTCAGCCCGTCTATCTCGTGCGGGAAGATCAGCCAGCGGTCGGTTTCGTGAACGAAGAAATCGGGGCGGAGATCGGTGACATTGCGGCCGGGCTTGAACCAGACGGTGGCGATGCGGATGTCGCGCGGCATATTGTGGCGGCAGCGCGCCTTCAATTCGGCGATGAAGGCGCGGATGCTGCGACCGCTGTCGAACACATCGTCGATAATCAGCAGCCGGTCGTCGGGATTGAGCGTGTCGATCAGGTAGCCGAGCGCGAACACCTTCACTTGCGGGTCCTGCTGGTCGATGCCTTTGTAGGAGGAGGTGCGGATCGCGATATGGTCGCAATGGTGGCCGTGATAGTCGAGCAGTTCCTGCACCGCGATCCCGACCGGCGCGCCGCCGCGCCAGATGCCGACGAGGTGCGTCGGCCTGAAATCGCTGCCCACCACCTGCATCCCGAGACGCAGCGAGTCGGCGAGCAGTTCGTTGGCGCTGATGAAGATTTTGTCGTCGCTCATGGAGAGCGGAGTAATCTTCCGGGCGGGACGCCGCAAGATAGGGCGGTATTGGGGTGGAAAGCGGACATTTCAGTTCCGTCATCCCGGCGAAGGCCGGGATCTCACCCTAACGGTTTATCGCACCGGCGAGATCCCGGCCTTCGCCGGGATGACGATGGAAAGAATGTCGTATTCCGGCCAATTCCAGCCGCCGTCAGCCGTGCGGCCTGATCAGATATTTCTCGCCCGTGCGCTTCGCGTTATAGGCCTGCGCCGTGTCGAGGTTCAGTGCCTCCGTCAGCGACACTTCATGGCTATAGTGGCTCTTGAACGTCGTCGTCAGTTCGTCGACGACGCGCTGGCGCATCCGGCTCACGACGTCCACCCCGGCCTTCGCCATGAAGGGCGTCAGCAGGAAGCCGCCGAGCGCCCAGGTCAGGCCGAAGCTGCGCGCCGAGAAGGTCGTCGGCGACAGGTCGAGCGCGCCATAGATATAGACCTGCTTGAAGGTGTCGGAACCATAGCGGCTGTAGGCCGTCATCTTGCGCACCGCTGCCGCTTCCATCGCGGTCAGGATCTGGCCCGCGAGCTTGCCGCCGCCGGTCGCGTCGAAACCGAGCGTCGCGCCGGTTTCGGCGATCGCATCGACCAGCCGATCCATGAAATCATCGGCGCTGCTGTTGACGATATATTTCGCGCCGATTCCTTTCAAAATCTCGACCTGCGCGTCGCTGCGCACGATGTTGACGAGCGGAATGCCGTCCTTCGCGCAGATTTTCACGAGCATCTGGCCGAGGTTCGACGCGGCGGCGGTGTGGACGATCGCGCTGTGATTCTCCATCCGCATCGTTTCGGTGAAAGCAAGGCTGGTCAGCGGATTGACGAAGCAGGAGGCGCCGTCGGCGGGATCGGTGCCGTCGGGCAGCGGCATCACCATCTGGACGGGCAGGCAGCGATATTCGGCGTACATCTCACCGCCGAGCAGCGCGACGGTCTTGCCGAGCAGCGCCTGCGCCTCGGGCGAATCGCCCGCCGCGACCACGGTGCCGCAGCCTTCGTTGCCGATCGCGAGCGCATCGCCGATGCGCCCGCCCATCGCGCGCATCCCCGCGGGCGGCACGTCGGCGGTGATGACGGGCAGGCCGTCACGCGTCGAAGCGCGCGCCGTCGTCATGTCGGCGCCGCCGAACAACAGGCCGAGGTCCGACGGGTTGATCGGTGCAGCGAGCACCTTGACCAGCACTTCGTGCGACTTCGGCACCGGCATCGGACGGCGCTCGAGCGACACTTCGAGCTGCCCTTCGGGCTTCACGAGCGTCAGCATGGTAAGGTTGGTTTCAGGCAGGTCGGTCATCATGCGTCTCCCGTGTTCGGTTTCTCGATGAAACTGGTTTAGGGGGCGCCGGCTTGACTGGCAACCTCTCCCTCATTCGTCATCCCGGCGAAGGCGAGGCCGCCGGCCTTATAACATGCTTGTCACCGGGTTGCGGATTTGCCGCATCACGCCCCGTTTCAAGGCTCGGCCCCGATCCGATGACCGACCGAGGCCCGCGCGCCTAGAATTGCTTCTGGATGCCGATCTGAATGGTGCGGCCCAGTGGCTCTACTTCATAGCGCCGGTATCCTGCCGGAATGCTTCCGTCGGCCAGCCTGACACGGCGGTAGGTGTCGAACAGATTCTGGACATCGAGCGTGAGGCGGAGCTTGGAGAGCCAGGACCTTTTCCCGGACGCTGGTCGCAATTGGCCCGGCTCGAAGAACAGCCCCAAATTGAACTGTGTCGTTGCGGGATAGACGAAATCCCGCTGCCCGCCCGGATTCGCGGCATCGCGAACGCGAGCCGCGCTCTGCCAGTTCCCGCTGAGATTGGCTCCCAGGCCCCGCCACCCGGCGTTGACCTGCAACGCCAGCGTATGACGGGACTGGCCGCCGTCACCGCCGAGCCGGTCGAGCAGCGGCAGTCCGGGCGCGATCAGCAATTCGCTTCGCAACTGCCAATTGTGCCTGAGCGACAGCGTAATTTGTCCATTGTCCCATATCCTCGCTTTCGGAACGCCGCTATAGGCCACCTTGGCCTTTCCAGCGAAGAACAGCGTGACGCTGCTGCTGAGCTGCGACGTCAGGTCGCGCTCGATCGGGATAGGGCGCGCGTCGATCGACACGAGACGCCCATCGGCATCGCGCACGATCCGGTCGGCGAAAATGGGCTCGGTCGTGGGGCCGAGCTGCGGGAACGGGGCAATGCCGCCGCGTCCGACCTGCCGCTGATAATCGGTCGTGAAGGTCACCAGCTGGCTGCCGAAGGGGCGCAGCGTCGCACGGAGTGAAAGCAGGCGCTGGCTGCCGCTGCGAAGCTCGGGATTGCCTCCGAGAATCCAGATCGTTTCGGCTGTTTCCTGGCGGAGATAATCATAGAGACGCATCGTGGTTTCGGTCCGCGGTGCATTAAGAAGCTCGGCGGACAGCACCATTTCCGAATAGGTCAGCGACGCGCGCAGGTCGAGCGCGGCGATAGGCGACCAATTGAGACCCAACGTGTAGCGCGATCGCTGTTTTTCGTGCGAAGCCATGTCGAGGCCGCCGACAAGGTCGACCGAAATATTGCCGATGGCGCCGAGAAAAGGCGTATCGCGGCTGGTGACGGGGATAGCGAACGACAGCTGGGTCGTAAGCTGGTTGCGCCGAAACGCGCTCGTGGGCCCTTCGTCGCTCCGCGAGCGCAAGACGCTGCGATTGCCGCCGATCATGAGATTTGAGGTCAGCGGTCCTGCCGGCAGCGCCGCGACCGTTTTATTGACAAAGAGCTGGGCGTTCCAGTTTTCGCTTTTCGACGAACTCCGGCGACCCGGCGCCGACGCGCTGTCTTCGAACAGATTCTCGCCCCAGTTTCGCGCGTAGCTCGCGGAAAGGCTGGTCTGAAAGCCGCCGATCGCCCCCCCCAATGTCGTCGACAGATTGAAGGACCTTGTGTCCTGCCGGTCCCGCAATAGCCGGTTACCGTCGCGTCCGAGCAGGCCGCGGTTCCCGTTCACACCCGCGCTGAGGCTCAGCGACCCCGAAAAATCACCGATCGGATGCGTGACACCCGCGGTGAAATCGACACCGCGGGTCGACGGAAACAGGCTTTTGTAGCGGTCCTCTTCGTCGGACAGCGACATGCGCTCGCTGCGCAGCAGGCGGCGCGCGCGCGACACCCGCACACCGGCATTCCAATAGGTCGGTCCGTCGATCGCGACACGGTTCGCCGAAAACGTCTCGGCGTCGCGCCCGCCGGCGGTCGGCAGCGTTGCCGTCGCCCTCAGCGTCCAGCTCGCGAAATGCGGCTTGAGGACGAGGTTCACCACGCGCTGGTCCGCAGGATAGCCATAGCGCGCGGCGGCTTCGGGGGGCAGGATCGCGAGCCGGTCCAGGGCTTCGGGCGGAAAGCCTTCGATGCCCGTCGAATCGCCGACGCGTTTGCCGTTGACGAGCAGCGCCGGCGGCTTGCCCCGGCCGTCAATCAACGGCGCGAGGTCGCGTATCAGTTCGCCGATGGTGAACGCGCCGTACATGCCGATCCGATCTTCGCCGAGTTCGGCCTCGGGCTCGACCAGCGCCTCGCCGCGGCGCGCCGTGACGACGATCTCCCGAGGATCGGCATCAGGCGGCATCCCATATACCGCCGATTTTTCGACTTCGTCGGCAGCTTTCGCGCCCGCGCCCGATGAAGGTGCTTGGGCATCGGCAGGGCCCGCACCGGCGATACATAGAAAGATCGCAAGAACCTCAAGCAGCGAGGTAGAAAACAATCCCGGATGGTAGCAGAATTTCGCCGCGGGCCTGCCATGCCCGCGTCCCTGTCGCGCAAAACTGCCATCGAGAGGCAAAGGATAATCCCGAACCATCATATCCGCGCAAAAAGCGGGCGCCTTGATCGGGCGCCCGCCAAGTTGGGACCGCCATCCCGATCCGATGGCGGCTCCGAGAGGAGCCGTTAAGGGTTGAAGACGCTAAGCGGCGGAGTCGCCGCGGTCTGGCTGAGGACACCCCTGATCCGGCACGGGGCTGTTCCGCCGGAGGTAGAGGGAATATTCGAGAGTCCATCCTGGAACGCAATAGTGCGCGGCACTGGGGTGTTGCCGCCCCAAAGGAAAGAGAGGCTTCCACTGCACGTGCCGGCGGGGAACGCAATATTCACGGTAACGGCCGGTACCTTAGCAACCGGCAATGCCGATACATCAAGAGGAGCGCTAGGGAGGCCAGTGAAGGTGATACCCGGGCAGATGAGGCCGCCGGAGAGTGTAACCGACTGCAGTCTGGGAACGCTCGACGAAACATCAACCTTGGCGTCAACGCTGCAACTCGTCCATATCCCCAGACTCTTTTGGACTTCCAGGGTTCCCGTAAAACTGTGCAAGCCATCCGGCGTGGCGCTGGCATGGGCGATGCCCGGAGTAGCCAGCGCGAGCGCGGTCGCGCTAATAACAGAGAACTTTTTCATATCAACTCTCCTGTTAGCCGTTTGAATTATATTCAAGCATCAAGCGAATCGATGCAATTTAAAAATAAAAATTCTATGAGATTTAATCAAGATTAAATATTGATTCACCAATATACGTATTAATACTTAAGATTATATTTAGAAAATAGCTTCCCTCTACAGAAACATAGTTTCTGCATCATATTCTTACGCATTTATAACTTTTCAATATTATTCAAATATCAATCGAGAAATGCTATTGCCATTCATGGCCCGGTGCCGGACCGGACGCGCCGATGATCTATTTGCGAACCTTGCCCCCCCGCTTTCGCGGGGGCGGGCGCTGGCGCCGAAGGAGGACAGGCCCGTCATCAGAACCGCTTCGTCGCGCTGAACCCGATGATGCGCGGGTCGAGCGTGAAGACGTTGGTGCTGAGCAGGGAGTCGTCGCTGTTGGTGAAGGAGTCGGTGATGGGTGTCTTGTTGAAGACATTCTTGACATAGAGTTGCAGCGCGAAATCATCCGCCGGCCGCGCGAGCGTAACCGCGAGGTTGACATTGTCCCAAGCTTTCAATCGATCATATTCGGTATTGTAGACGCGCGCAAAGCTCTTCGACTGACGGTAGTAATCGCCGCGGAAGGTCAGTTCCCAATCGCCACCGTCGATGAAGGCGGTATATTGCGCGCCCAGATTGAAGGTCAGCCGGGGCGAGTTGGGCAATTCATTGCCGCCAAGGTCAGCAAAAAAGCCGCGCCCGCCATTCGGCGCGCCGCTGACCTGGCTGCGCCACGCATCGGGATTCGCCGGATCATAGGGCACCAACGCTCCGACAGTATCGGGATTATATGGCGCAAAGGGATCGTAAGTGAAGCCATAAGCCTGTGCCAAATAGCCGAGCACGTCAGTAGCGGGATCGAAGGTACCGAAGGACTTGGATTGGCCGCATAAGGCGTAGGTAGCCTCGTAATTTACAGCCGCCGGATCCACTTCCCGAATCCGTTCCACATAGGCGCGCGGCGCAATGCAATTGGAGGGAACCTGAAGAAACGGCCTGACCACTACCCAATCATCATCGCCTTGCGTGCGATTCATGACATCGATCGATTGCGAACCTTCCTTCAACCGGGTCTTCAGATAACCAAGATTGGCATCGACGCGGAAGGCGCGCGATGGCCGCCAGGCGGCTTCGAATTCCAGCCCCCAACTCGTCGCATCGAAATTTTCGTTGAGCGCAATCCGGTCCACGATCTGCGAGACCTGGTAATCCTTATAATCATAATAGAAGCCCGTGGCGTTCAGGGTAAAACGCCCGCCATCGAAGCTGTTCTTTATGCCCACTTCAAAGGCGTTGACATATTCGGGCTTAAATGTGGGAGAAATATCGGAAAACTGGACATTGATGTCGGAGATCCCGGGTCGCGCCGGATTGGCGCCGCCGCCCTTGTATCCACGCGAAGCCGACGCATAGACCAGGCTGTCATCGGTAAATGACCAGTCCGGTTTCCAGTCGATCACCAGTCGTCCGGTCGGTTTTGTCCAGCGCTGAACGAGTGGCGGATCGGCTGGATACCCCCCGCTGACGGAACCGCCGCTGGTGCCACCACCGCCCAGGAGAAGCTGGCTGGGATAAAGGACGGCGCGTTTGCTGTCACGGGTCAGGCGCAGCCCGGCGGTAACCTTCACATTGTCGGTAACGTTCCAATAGGCTTCACCGAAAAAGCCCCAGCTTTTGGTCCGCACATTGTTGCGACTGAGAAAATAATTATGCCCCTGTTCGTCGAGTGAATCGATCGGATTGGGATCGATATAGACACAATCCCCTGTCGTTACATCGGGACCGCAAAGATCATATCTGTACGCACCGTTAGACGAGCCATCCTGAGCTCTATTATACCGGTTATAGGCGATGAACGTATAAAGATTGTTGAAAACGAAATAATCGTCCTGCGATTTGAAATCGAGATAATTGACGCCAAGGTTGAAATTGAACGGCCCGTCGAAATCCGATTGCAGGCGGAATTCCTGCGACCATTGGCGGTTGCGCGACCGGCTGAGATCCATCGAAAGGATGCGGTCCGAACAGCCGAGTTGCGGATCGCAAAATATCCCGCCCGGCGCGGCGTAAGTCTGGTCGATCGGTAGGGGCTCTTCGCCGAAAACCAGCGGCGGCAGCGGCGGCGGCATCGGAATGATGATCTGTGGCGGCCCGTCCACCAATCCCAACGTATCGTTGAATATCGGCGCCGATACATAGCGGTTATAATCCTGTGTCGAAAAATATCGGTCGCGCGCATAGGCCGTCTGCGAAACGAATTTCACCGTATCGGTAACGTCGAATTCCAGATTGCCCTGGAAAACATCATTTTTGGCCCGAAACACCGGATCGATGCTCGTCGCAATCTCGCGCAGATTGCGCGATTGCACGGCATTGGCGAAGGGATCGCCGGGCCTCAGGCCCTCCACAAGGTCATATGTACCCGGAATATAGCCCATCCTCACATATCCGCTATTGCCCGCGACCACCGCCGCATAGCCGCTGGCGTTGGGGGTTCCATAGGCCGCGTCATCGTAAAGCGAGCCGGGTAGACAGCCCTGGCTGAGGCGCCCCTGAATATTTTCCGGCACGACAACCCCGCCGATCGTCGCCGGCCCCGGATCGCGCGTGCAAAGTTGTTTGCCGGTGCGCGACCGGTTGTCGTCTTCCTCGAAATGCTGCCAGATGATATTGGCCCTGAAGCGGTCGCTGGGTTCCCATGCGACAATGGCCCTGGTCGACCAGAGGTCGCGGTCATTGACGCGCCGCTGCGTGATTGTGTTGTAGTCGAAGCCGTCGCGGCTCGTCAGCGCGCCCGATAAGCGAAAGGCCAGTGTGTCGGTGACGGGCACGTTGATCATGCCCTGCAAGCGCATCGACTTGTAATTGCCGACCTCAACCTTGGCGTCGAGACCGAAATCCTGTTCGGGAAGCGCCGGGATGATATTGACCACGCCGCCCGTCGCGTTGCGTCCGTAGAGCGTGCCCTGCGGACCACGCAGCACCTCGACGCGAGCGAGATCGAAAAATTCGGATTCGAACAGCCGGTTGCGGATGAGGGGGGTGTTGTTGAAGCTGACGGCGACCGCCGGGTCGGACGATGCCGATATCGCCTTCGTCCCGATCCCGCGGATCGAGATGTTATACATGCTGAAATTGGCCTTGGAGAAGCTCATATTCGGAACCGCGCGCAGCAGCTCCGCTCCCCCCTCGATCTTATGATCGTCGAGCGCGGCGGACGACAGCGCCGTCATCGCGATCGGCACGTCGACGATCCTCTCCGCCTTTTTCTGTGCCGTCACGATGATTTCGGCGGTGTCGCTGCTGTCCGGCGCCGAAGCCTGCGTAGCCATTACGACCGGCGCCGCACTCGCCATCTGGACAGGAGCCTGTGCGATCGTCCGCGCCGGGCTGACGATGAAGATCTTTCCTTTGCGATGATAGGCCATCCCGGTTCCGCGAAGCAGCTCGCGGAGCGCCTCTTCTGCACCCGACCGCGACCGAAGCGCCTCGCTGCGCTTGCCTCGCACGGCTTTGCCATCGAAGATGACCTGTACGCCCGACGCGCGCGCGAAGGCGCGTAGCGCGCCGCCCAGATCCTGGGCCGGAATATCAAACTGCTGAATCTGGCGCGCTTCGGCCTGCGCGGGCGCCGACACGGAAACGAGCGCACCAACGGCAAGGCTCGACAATAGATAGCGACGGTTAGACATATTCTCTCCCTCTATGCGAGGGATCGATATTTCCGCCCCCCTGTCATAAAGACGATCCAGTCGCCGATTTTGGCCTATTATTTTTAACTTCTGCTATTTTTTTTCTTATCTGTTCCAGAATTTACTGTTTTAATCAAAATTTTGTCGCCTGTGTCATGCGCGGACAGCGGATAGAGCGATGTGACGCCCTTGACGAAGCTGTCGGTGTCGCCCGCATCGAACACGCCGTTGACAAGATGGCGGCCCGCCGCCGCATCGCCGATGACGATCGGCGATGCGGCGTAACGGTTCATCCGCTCGACCGCATCCGCCAGCGGCATGTCGACAAAATCGACGCGGCCGCCTTCCCAGCCGAGCGAGCGCTCGGCTTCGACAGGCAGGACTTCCGCAGCACCGGATGAAAGATTGGCCACCAATTCCTGTCCGGGCAAAAGCTGGGTTGTCGCCGATGCCGGTCGCCGCGCCCTGATATTGGCCGCGGCGATGGCACGCGGCACGACCGCGACCTGTCCTTCGAACAGCAGGACCCGGAGTTGATCTTTCAGCAGTTCGACGCTGAAACTCGTACCCACCGCGACCACCGACTGCGAACCGGCGGTCACCGTGAACGGCCGGAGCGGATCTTTCGCCACGTCGAACTTGGCCCGGCCGCGCTCGAGCGTGACCGCGCGCCGTTCGTCGGTGAAGGACACCAGCATCCGGCTGGCGGCGTCCAGCGAGACGCTGGACCCGTCATCGAGGCGAACGATCCGCCGTTCACCCACGGCGGTAGCATAGACGTCGGGACTCTCGGCCCAGTACCAGGCGCCGCCCCCCGCCGTCAGCGCGAACGCGGTCAGCGCCCCGAAAGCGTGGCGGCGGGTCAAGCTTCGCGATGGCTGCTCATTATGGGTCCGGGCGCTTTCCATCGTCGTCAGCGCCTTGGCGCGAAGCGACAGAAAGCCAGGAAGTTCCGCGATCGCGTCGGTGCCTTGCCACACCGCCACCATCTGCTCGAAATATTGGGCGTGGCGCTCGTCGGCGGCGAGCCATTCGTCGAAATCGGCCTGCTCGGCGGAGGTGAGCGGCCGCTCGGCAATCCGCAGGCACCAGGCGGCGGCCCGTTCTTCCTGCTCGGCAAAACCGTCGTTGTCGTTCTCGGGAATCATGCCTGCTGTCTCATCCGACGGGCAAGAAAGACCAGCGCGCGCGAGATATGCTTGTCGACCGTCCGCAGGTGGAATCCGAAATTGTCGGCAATCGTCTGCTTGGGAATATCCTCGACGCGGTACAATATGAATATCTGCTGCGTGGGTTCGGGCAGCGCCTGGATCGCGGCCCAGAGGACCGAAATGCTTTCGCGCGCCGAAGCGATCCGGAAGGGGTCGAAGGGATCGATGCCCACGCCGCCTTCGCTTCGCACGGCGTCGGCGAAGTGTCGGCGCACAAGATCGTGGCGGGCACGATCCTTGATGAGATTCGCCGCGATCCGGAAAATATAGGCGGCACTCGTCTCTTCGATATTCGCTTGCGTTCGCATCAGCCGTACGAAAACCTCCTGGGTCATGTCCTCGGCCTCAGCGAGACCCGTGACCCGACGCGAAAAAAAGGCGATCAGCGGCGGCCGGAATTTCCGGGTCAGCCGTTCCAGTTCGGAGACAGATTCCGCTGCCACCCCGCTCCTCCTGATCCGTTACCTATCTAAAACGGCCATCAAGGCAAAATGCGCCTCCCTTTTTTTTGAGTGGACGATCGAATGATACGGCGGGGACTTCATCAAGGTGGACATACACGGCGGCTGCGTTCGCCGGCGCCCGGCCTCAGCATGAATCGCGAATTGAAGGCGACGCACCCGAGGTGCTTAAATCGCGACATCAAGCGAGTTATTACGTCGGTGTTCCGGCGACGGCCGGGATGACGATTATGCGAGGGAAGAATATTCTGCCGCCACCCGCAACACCTCTTCGGCGAGTTCTTTACGGCAGATCAGCAGATCGGGCAGATAGGTGTCGGGGTTGTTGTAGCGGATCGGCGAGCCATCGACGCGGCTGACGTGAAGGCCCGCGGCCTGCGCCACAGCGACGGGAGCGCAATTGTCCCATTCATATTGACCGCCGGTGTGGAGGTAGATGTCGGCCTGCCCAAGCACCACCGCCATCGCCTTGGCGCCCGCCGAGCCCATGGCGAGCAGTTCGGCATGGAACCTTTCGGCGACGAAGACTGCTTCGGCGGCGGGGCGAGTGCGGCTGACGAGCATGCGGAGTGGCTGGTTTGCCGGTTGAAGCGCAACCGGCACACCCGAAGTCAACGTGACGCCCAAACCCGGCAACGCGACCGCGCCGACCGTGGCGACACCATCGACGGCGAGCGCGACATGCACCGCCCAATCGTCCCTGCCCTCGCCATATTCGCGCGTGCCGTCGAGCGGATCGATGATCCAGACGCGCGAGTTGCTACAGCGCGCGGGGTTATCCTTTTCCTCTTCGGACAGCAGCGCATCGGCGGGCCGTGTGGCGCGAATCTCGCGGCAGAGCATCGCGTTCGCCCGCTCATCGCCCGCTTTCCCCAACGTCTTGCCGTCAAGCCCGCCCCGCGCGCGCAGATCGAGCAGGATCGCGCCCGCCGCCGTCGCGAGCCGTTCGGCCAGTTGTTCGTCGGTCTCCGCTGCGGTCATATCTACCCCAGCAGACGATCGATGATCATGTCCGCCGCCTCTTCGGGCGTCATCGCGGTCGTGTCGATGCGGATCTCGGGATTTTCGGGTGCCTCATAGGGGCTGTCGATCCCGGTGAAATTCTTGAGCTGCCCCGCGCGCGCCTTCTTGTAGAGGCCCTTGACGTCGCGCCGTTCGGCCTCGGCCAGCGGGGTGTCGATGAACACCTCGATAAACTCGCCCTCGGGCAGCATCGCGCGCACCATCTCGCGCTCCGCCCGGAAAGGCGAGATGAAGGCGGTGATGACGATCAGCCCCGCATCGCTCATCAGCTTGGCGACCTCGCCCACGCGGCGGATATTCTCGATCCGGTCGGCCTCGGTAAAACCGAGGTCGCGGTTGAGGCCGTGGCGGACATTATCGCCGTCGAGCAGGAAGCTGTGCCGGTTCATCCGGTGCAGCTTCTTCTCGACGAGGTTCGCGATCGTCGACTTGCCCGAGCCGGAAAGGCCGGTGAACCAGAGCAGCGCGGGGCGCTGGTTCTTGAGGTTCGCGCGCATGTCGCGGTCGATGTCGGTCGCCTGCCAGTGGACATTCTGCGCGCGGCGCAGGCTGAAATGCAGCATCCCCGCGGCGACCGTCGCGTTGGTCAGCTTGTCGATGAGGATGAAGCCGCCCAGCGCGCGGTTGTCGCCATAGGCTTCGAAGGTGATCGGCTTGTCGGTCGACAGCTCGACGACGCCGATGCCGTTGAGGTCGAGCGTCTTCGCCGCGAGATGGTCGAGCGTGTTGACGTTGATCTCGTACTTCGGCGCCTGAACCGTCGCCGAGACGCTCTGCGTCGCGAGCTTGAGCCAATAGGCGCGGCCCGGGATCATCGCCTCGTCGGCCATCCACACCAAAGTCGCCTCGAACTGATCGGCCGCCTCGGGCGGCGCGTCGGCGGCGGCGATCACGTCGCCGCGCGAGCAGTCGACCTCGTCGGCGAGGGTCAGCGTAACCGACTGCCCGGCCACCGCTTCGTCCAGATCGCCGTCGAGGGTGACGATGCGATCAATCGTCGTCGTCTTGCCGCTCGGCAAGATACGGACCGCATCGCCGGGCTTGACCTTGCCGCTCGCGAGCTGGCCCGAGAAGCCCCGGAAATCGAGGTTCGGGCGGTTGACCCACTGCACCGGCATACGGAACGGCTTCGCCTCGTCGGTGGCGCTGCCGATCTCGACAGTTTCGAGATGCTCGATCAGCGCCGGCCCCTTGAACCAGGGCGTATTGTCCGAGAGCGCGGTGATATTGTCGCCCTTGAAGCCCGAGATCGGGATCGCGGTGAAATGGGTGATGCCGATCTCGCTCGCGAAGGCCCGGTAAGCCAGCATGATGCGGTCGAAGACGCTCTTGTCGTATCCGACAAGGTCCATCTTGTTCACCGCGAGCACGATATGTTTGATCCCGAGCAGATGCGCGAGGAAGCTGTGGCGGCGCGTCTGCGTCAGCACGCCCTTGGTGGCGTCGATCAGGATGATGGCGGCATCGGCAGTCGAGGCGCCGGTGACCATGTTGCGCGTGTACTGCTCGTGCCCCGGCGTGTCGGCGACGATGAACTTGCGCTTCTCGGTGGTGAAGAAGCGATAGGCGACGTCGATCGTGATCCCCTGTTCGCGTTCGGCGGCGAGGCCGTCGACGAGCAATGCGAAGTCGATCTCCTGCCCCTGCGTGCCGACGCGCCTGCTGTCGGCTTCGAGCGCGGCGAGCTGGTCCTCGAAGATCATCTTCGAGTCATAGAGCAGCCGCCCGATCAGCGTCGACTTGCCGTCGTCGACCGAGCCGCAGGTGATGAAGCGGAGCAGCGACTTCTTTTCATGGCCCGCCAGATAGGCGTCGATATCCTCGGCGATGAGAGCGTCGGTGACGTAGATGGGGTCCGTCATCAGAAGTACCCCTCCTGCTTCTTCTTTTCCATGCTGGCGTCGCCGCCATCCTTGTCGATGATGCGGCCCTGCCGTTCGCTGGTCGTGGTGAGCAGCATTTCCTGGATGACTTCGGACAGGGTCGTCGCCCCGCTCTCGACCGCCCCGGTGAGCGGATAGCAGCCGAGGGTGCGGAAGCGCACCGAACGTTCGACAGGCGTCTCGCCGGGAAGCAGCGGGAAGCGGTCATCGTCGACCATCAGCAGCAGGCCGTCGCGCGCGACCGTCGGGCGCGGCGCAGCAAAGTACAGCGGCACGATCGGGATATTTTCCCGCGCGATATATTGCCAGATGTCGAGCTCGGTCCAGTTCGAGATCGGGAAGACGCGGATGCTCTCACCCTTCGCCTTGCGGGCGTTGTAGAGGTTCCAGAGCTCGGGACGCTGCTTCTTGGGATCCCAGCCGTGGCTCGCGGTACGGAAGGAGAAGATGCGCTCCTTGGCGCGGCTCTTTTCCTCGTCGCGGCGCGCGCCGCCGAAGGCGACGTCGAAGCCGTGGAGGTCGAGCGCCTGCTTGAGTCCCTCGGTCTTCCACATGTCGGTGTGGAGCGGACCATGATCGAACGGATTAATTCCGCGCGCCTTCGCCTCAGGGTTCTGGTAGACGATGAGCTCCATGCCGCTTTCGGCCGCCATGCGGTCGCGCAGCTCATACATCGCCTTGAATTTCCATGTCGTATCGACGTGGAGCAGCGGGAACGGCGGCGGCGAGGGATAGAAGGCCTTGCGCGCGAGATGGAGCATCACCGCGCTGTCCTTGCCCACGCTGTAGAGCATCACGGGCTTGGCCGCGTCGGCCATCACTTCGCGCATGATATGGATGCTCTCGGCCTCGAGCCGGTCGAGATGGGTCAGCGTATCGATCATGCCCCGCCCTTGCCGCCCCCATTGACGGTGCGCAAACTGTATGGCCTTTCGAGGGGGCAAGCCAGACTTGTGAGGCACCCGATCATGCCGCGGCATCGACCCTCGTCTGCCGCCACTCGGCCGCGATGGCGCCGATCGTTTCCAGCGCATGGGCGAGTTGCGGCGCGACCTCGGGCAAGGCCGCCCACGCGGGATCGGCGATCAGTCCCAGTTCGCGGCGGAAATCATATCCCGCGACCTTGAGCGGGACGATGCCGTCGATCGCGAGCGAGGCCGGCGCGGTGGTGATCCCGATTCCGGCGGCGACCATGCGCAGGCAACGCTCGTCGCTTTCGCTGCGCAACGCGAAGCGCGGGCGGACGCCGTGGCGCGTGAAGAAGCGGCTGGTCGCGTCGAGAAATTCGCACGAGCGGCGCGCGATCATTGTCTCGGCGGCGAGTTCCTCGGGCCCGACCTCGATGCGTCCGGCGAGCGGATGGTCCGACGCCATGAACATCAGCACCGGTTCTTCGTAAAGCGGCGTCACATGGCCGCCGCGCTCGCCTTCGCGCAGCGGAACCAGCGCCATGTTGATGCGCCCGCTGCCGAGTGCCGCGCGAAGTTCGGAGTCGCTGCTCTCGATCAACTCGATGGCGAAGCCGGGGCGCAGCGCCGACGCGATCGCCTGCAACAGCTCGGCCGGCACCGAGCGGATGACGCCGAGCTTCATCTCGCTCGCCCGATGGCCGGCCTCGCGGCCAAAGCCATCGGCGGCGCGAAAGCCGCGTTCCAGATCGCGCGCGATCGGCAGGAAGCGCCCGCCCGCCTCGGTCAGCCGGATCTGGCGGCGGTTGCGGATGAACAGCGGCGTGCCGACGAGTTTTTCGAGTTCGGCGATGCCGGTCGACAGCGCCGGCTGGGTGACGCGGATACGAAGCGCGGCCTGGGTGAAGCTTCCGGCATCGACCACGGCGAGGAACTGGCGGATATGCGTACGCTTTATCATAAATTTTTCTTATGCCGAATCTGCTTTCGTTTCAATTTCCATATGCCCGGCTTTTGAGGCACTATCACGCCCAGCCTCGCCCTCGATCGACAGGAACCTCATGCGCGCCACCCCCGATTTCGATTTCGCGCTCGGCGAAACTGCCGACATGATCCGCGAAACCACCGCCCGCTTCGCCGACGAACAGATCGCACCGCTCGCCGCCAAGGCCGATGCCGAAGACTGGTTTCCACGCGACGAGCTATGGACGCGGATGGGCGAACTCGGCCTCCACGGCATCACCGTCGAGGAAGAGTATGGCGGGCTCGGGCTCGGCTATCTTGAGCATGTGATCGCGGTTGAGGAAGTCTCGCGCGCTTCGGCCGCGATTGGCCTCTCCTATGGCGCCCACTCGAACCTCTGCGTCAATCAGATCCGCCGCTGGGGCAATTCCGAGCAAAAGGCGAAATATCTCCCCAAGCTGATCTCGGGCGAGCATGTCGGCAGCCTCGCAATGTCCGAAGCCGGCGCGGGCAGCGACGTCGTGTCGATGAAGCTGAAGGCCGACAAGGTTCAGGGCGGCTATGTGCTCAACGGCACCAAATTCTGGATCACCAATGCAACTTACGCAGACACGCTCGTCGTCTATGCCAAGACCAGCCCCGAGGCGGGATCGCGCGGCATCACGGCCTTCCTGATCGAAAAGGACATGCCGGGGTTCGCCATCGGGCAAAAGATCGACAAGGTCGGCATGCGCGGCTCGCCGACCGCCGAACTCGTCTTCACCGATTGCGAAGTGCCCGAAGAGCAGGTGATGGGCCCCGAAAATGGCGGAGTCGGCGTGCTGATGTCGGGGCTCGACTATGAGCGCGTCGTGCTCGCCGGGCTCCAACTCGGCATCATGCAGGCGTGCCTCGACACGGTCATCCCCTATGTTCGCGAGCGCAAGCAGTTCGGCAAGCCGATCGGTTCGTTCCAGCTGATGCAGGCGAAGGTGGCCGACATGTATGTCATGCTCCAGTCGGCACGCTCCTATGTCTACAACGTCGCCAAGGCGTGCGACGCGGGCCAGACGACGCGCTTCGACGCGGCGGGCGCGATCCTGCTCGCGAGCGAGAATGCGGTGAAGGTCGCGGGCGAGGCGATCCAGGCCTTGGGCGGCGCGGGCTACACCAAGGACTGGCCGGTCGAGCGTTACTGGCGCGATGCCAAGCTGCTCGACATCGGTGCCGGCACCAACGAAATCCGCCGCATGCTGATCGGCCGCGAGCTGTTCGCCGAAACGGCCTGACCTCGCTCTGGCTGTCGGCCGCCTTCATGGTGACGACGGCCGGGGTTCATTCGGTGCTTGGCTACAGGCGGCTGATCGTGCCGTTGCTGCGGAGCGGCGAAGGCTTGCTCGCCGATGCGCTCGTCCGCCGGATCGTCCGCTTCGCATGGCATGCGACTTCGGTCCTGATGCTCGTTTCGGCGGCGGCGGTGAGCTGGCCCGGCACGCCGAAAGGTTTGCTGGCCGTCATCGGCGCGGCGTGGCTGGCGACGGGGCTGTTCAATGCGGCCTATACCAGGGGGCGTCACATCGCCTGGCCGGTGCTGAGCGCGGCGGGCATCTTCGCGCTGATCGGCGGCTTACCATGAGCCAGACCTTGCTCGATGCCCTGCAATATTATGGCGCGGGCGCCGCGACGCTCGCGGCGTTGCTCGTCTCGCTCAATCTTGGGCGGCGCTGGACCGGCTGGGCGTTCGTCATCTTCGTGACGAGCAGCCTCGCGCTGATCGGATGGGGGTTCCTGCAACCCGACAGCGAAGGCATCGGGTGGCAGAATATCGCGCTGCTCGGCATCAACTGCGTCGGTGTCTACAGCCATTTGATTCGCAGGAAACCGGCGAAGCAACAGGCTTCCAATGATTAGCGTCATTGCGAGGAGCGAAGCGACGCGGCAATCCAGAGCAGGTGTAAACCGCCCTGGATTGCTTCGCTTCGCTCGCAATGACGAGCTTGTCTTACCCCCAGACGCGGACGCGCTTGTCGGGCGCGAGGTAAAGCTTGTCGCCTTCCTTGACGTCGAACGCCTTGTACCAGGCGTCGAGGTTGCGGACGGTCAGCGCGCGATACATGCCCGGCGCGTGGCCGTCGGTCGCGACGCGCGCGCGCAGCGCCTCGGCGCGCATCTTGGTCGCCCACGTCTGCGCATAGGCGATGAAGAAACGCTGGTCGCCGGTGAAACCGTCGATCACCGGCGCTTCCTTGCCGCCGAGCGACGCGCGGTAGGCATCATAGGCGGCCTGCAGCCCCGCGACGTCGGCGATATTCTCGCCCAGCGTCAGCTTGCCGTTGACCGCAAGGTCGGGGAACGGCTTGTAGGTGTCGAACTGCGCCGCAAGCGCGTCGCCCGCGGCGTCGAACTTCGCCAGGTCCGCCGGCGTCCACCAGTTGCGCAGCGCGCCGGTCGAGTCGAACGCCGCGCCATTATTGTCGAAGCTGTGGCTGATCTCGTGCCCGATGACGGCCCCGATCGCGCCATAGTTGAACGCCGGGTCGGCCTTGGCGTCGAAGAAGGGCGGCTGGAGGATCGCGGCGGGGAAGTTCAGCGCATTCTGCACCGGCAGGTTGACCGCATTGACCGTCTGCGGGGTCATCCACCATTCGCCCTTGTCCATCGGCTTGCCGATCTTCGCGAGCTGGTGCGCATATTCGGCCTTCTGCCCCGCGACTTCGTTCGCATAGGCGTTGTCGGCGCTGACGGCATAGCTGCCATAGTCGCGCCACGTCTCGGGATAGCCGACGCCGACGACAATCGTTTCGACCTTTCGGATCGCTTCCTTCTTTGTCTCGGGCGCCATCCAGTCGATGCCGTTCACACGGGTTGCGAACGCCGCCTTGATCCCTTTCACCATGTCGCCGACTTCGGCCTTTGCCGACGCAGGGAAATATTTCTCGGCATAGACGCGGCCGACCGCGTCGCCGAGGTCGGTGTTCAGCGCGCTGAGCGCACGCTTGTCGCGGCTGCGCTGCTGCGGTGTGCCCGCAAGAGTCGTCCCGTAAAAGGCGAAATGCGCGTTATCGATCGCGCTCGGCAGCACGTCGGCGTGGCTGTTGATCTGATGGAATGTCAGCCAGTCCTTCCACGCATCGAGCGGCTCCGACGCCACAAGCGCCGACAGGCCGGTGATCGCCTTCGCGTGATAGGCGCCGAACTTGCCCGCCTTGTCGAGCTTCGCCGCGACGAAATAGGCATCCCAGTCGATGCCGGGCGCCTTCTTCGCGAAATCGGCCTTCGCCCAGACGTCGGCCGATTTGGTAAAGTCCTCGCTCTGTTCGCGGCTGGCGTGCGCGCGCGCGATCTTGAGCTCGAGGTCATAGATGCGCTTGGCCTTCGCCGCCGCGTCGCTCTGCCCCGCCGCGGTCAGCAGCTTTTCGATATAGGCCTGATATTCGGTGCGAATCGCCGCCATTTTGGGGTCCGCCGACAGATAATATTCGCGCTCGGGAAGCCCGAGGCCGCCCTGCAGCATATAGGGGATCACCTCCCCCGGGGTCGCGAGCCCCTGCGTCACGAAGATGCCGAACAGATTCTCGGTGCCGAAGTCGGTGGCGTTGAGCGGGTCGACGTCGGCGCGCGTCTGTTCGCCAAGGACCTTCGACAGCGCCGCCTTGTCGGCGATCGCGGCGAAGCGCGCGAGGTCGGCCGCGACCGGCTTCATCCCCGCGGCGTCGATCGCCGGCCTGTTCATATAGGCCTTGTAAAAAGCGGCGATGCGTCCTTCATCGGTGTCGAGCGCCCCGCCCTTCTGAACGATCGCGCCGACGAGTTCGCGGACGCGCTTCTCGGTTTCGAGAAAGGCGATGGTGAAGGCGCCGATCGACGAGCGGTCGGCGGGAATCTCGGTCGTCCGGTCCCAATTGCCGTTGGCATAGGCGTAGAAATCATCGCCGGGCTTCACGCTCGTGTCCATCGCGGACTTGCTGATCCCGAGGTCGGTGCCGACAGTGTAGCCGGCCTCGGCCTTGTCGCCCTTCGAACAGGCAACGGGCCCCGCGACGATCGCGGCGGTCGAAAGCAATATGGTGAAGACGGCTTTTTTCATGGGAAGGACCTTGTTCTTAAACGGGTATGCGGGGGGGCATAGGCCTGTGACGAACCGGTTTCAACGCCAACCATTTTCGGCCTGCGGTCCTTGTCGCTCGACGAGCGGCGGGATAGTCCGGCCCGGCTTCAAAGGAGATTAGGAGACGTGAGCGCACCTGTTCTGGGCACGATGGTGAATAACGAGAGCGACGCGTTCCGCGCCAATGCCGCGCACAACCGCGCATTGCGCGACGAGCTGTATGCGCGCGTTGCCGAGGCGGCGCTCGGCGGCAACGAAAAGTCGCGCGAGCGGCATGTGAGCCGCGGCAAGCTGCTGCCGCGCGAGCGCGTCGAGCGGCTGCTCGATCCGGGCTCGCCCTTTCTCGAAATCGGCCAGCTGGCCGCGAACGACCTCTATGGGGGCGAAGTGCCCGGCGCCGGGATGATCGCCGGGATCGGCCGCGTATCGGGGCGACAGACGATGATCGTTTGCAACGACGCGACGGTGAAGGGCGGCACCTACTACCCGATGACCGTCAAGAAGCATCTCCGCGCGCAGGAGATTGCCGAGGCGAACCGCCTCCCCTGTATCTACCTCGTCGACTCGGGCGGCGCGAATCTGCCGCATCAGGACCAGGTCTTTCCCGACCGCGACCATTTCGGGCGCATCTTCTTCAACCAGGCGAATATGAGCGCGAAGCGCATCCCGCAGATCGCCTGCGTGATGGGGAGTTGCACGGCGGGCGGCGCCTATGTCCCCGCGATGAGCGACGAGACGGTGATCGTCCGCAATCAGGGCACGATTTTCCTCGCCGGCCCGCCGCTGGTGAAGGCGGCGACGGGTGAAGAAATCAGCGCCGAGGATCTGGGCGGCGGCGATCTGCATGCGAAGAAATCGGGTGTGGTCGATCACCTCGCCGAGAATGACGAACATGCGCTGACCATCGTGCGCGACATCGTGAGCCACCTCGGCGCCGACGAGGGTTTCAAGGTCGAGATGAAGGAGCCGCGGCCGCCGAAATATGATGCGGAAGAGCTATACGGCATCATTCCGCAGGACGTGCGCGCACCCTATGATGTTCACGAGGTGATTGCGCGCATCGTCGACGGCAGCGAGTTCCACGAATTCAAGGCGAATTACGGCAGCACCCTCGTCTGCGGCTTCGCGCATATATGGGGCATTCCGGTCGCGATCCTCGCGAACAACGGCGTGCTGTTCAGCGAAAGCGCGGTCAAGGGCGCGCATTTCATCGAGCTGGCGCAGCAGCGGCGCATTCCCCTGCTCTTCCTCCAGAACATCAGCGGCTTCATGGTCGGCGGGAAATATGAGGCCGAAGGGATCGCCAAGCATGGCGCGAAGCTGGTGACGGCGGTGGCGACCGCGACGGTGCCGAAGATCACCGTGCTGATCGGCGGCAGCTTCGGCGCGGGCAATTACGGCATGTGCGGGCGCGCCTATAGCCCGCGCTTCCTCTTCACCTGGCCCAATGCGCGGATCAGCGTGATGGGAGGCGAACAGGCGGCGTCGGTGCTGGCGACCGTCCACCGCGACGCCGACAAATGGACGCCCGAAGAAGCCGAAGCCTTCAAGGCGCCGATCCGCCAGAAATATGAGGATGAGGGCAACCCCTATCACGCCACCGCGCGGCTATGGGACGATGGCATCATCGACCCCGCGCAGACGCGCGACGTGCTGGGGCTGGCTTTTGCGGCGACGCTGAACGCGCCGGTCGAGGACCGCGGCTTCGGCGTGTTCAGGATGTGACGATGTTGCAACCGAGCCACCCGTCATTCCGGTTCCGCAGCGTCGTGCTTTTCCCGCTTCTGGCGCTTTTGTCGGCACCGGCTGTTGCCCAGATGCCGGTCAACGTGCCTTCGGCCAAGCTTCCCGAACGATCGCCCCAAGAACGGCTGGAGCAAGGGGTGCGAAATCTGTTCGAACTGCTTGCCAAACCGGATCCGCGTTACCAGACGTTCGTCCACTTCACCGACAAGACGCGACTTTGGTTTGTCATGACCAGCGCGGGGCTCGCCGATGCCGAATTGACCGACGGTCAGGCCGCCCGCGACATTCTGGCGGCGATGTTCGGCCCGGAATCGGGGATCAACCCGAGTTTCGGCGCACCCGACATCACAATCGACGGCGCATTCGGGCGCGCGACTTTACCCATCACCGTTCATGAGGGAACCAAGCCGCCGGAATGCGGGACGGCTTATGTCGATGCGGTGCTGGAACCGCCGGGTCCTTGGGCAAAGACGCCCGAACAAGGCTTGTGGCGCTTCACCCAGATTACCCTGTCATTCGAAAAGTTCAGGAAATGTCCGGCATGATCACCTCCCTCCTCATCGCCAATCGTGGCGAAATCGCCTGCCGCATCATCCGCACCGCGCGCGAAATGGGTATCAGGACCGTTGTGGTCTACTCAGATGCCGATGCCAAGGCGCTGCATGTGCGCGAGGCCGACGAAGCCGTGCATATCGGACCGTCGCCCGCGCGCGAATCCTATCTGATCGGCGAGAAGATCATCGCTGCCGCCAAGGCGACCGGGGCCGAGGCGATCCATCCGGGTTACGGCTTCCTGTCGGAGAATGCAGAGTTCGCGCAGGCGGTCGCCGATGCGGGGCTCGTGTGGGTCGGGCCGAAGCCTTCGTCGATCACGGCGATGGGCCTCAAGGACGCCGCGAAGAAGCTGATGGCCGAAGCCGGGGTGCCGGTGACGCCAGGCTATATGGGCGAGAATCAGGACCCGGCCTTCCTCGCCGAGCGGGCGGCGGAGATCGGCTATCCCGTGCTGATCAAGGCAGTCGCGGGCGGCGGCGGCAAGGGGATGCGCAAGGTCGATGCGGCAGCCGATTTCGCCGACGCGCTCGCCTCGTGCCAGCGCGAGGCCGCGTCCAGTTTCGGCGACGACCGCGTGCTGATCGAACGCTATCTGCAGAAGCCGCGCCACATCGAGATCCAGGTGTTCGCCGATACGCACGGCAATTGCGTGTACCTGTTCGAGCGCGACTGCTCGCTCCAGCGGCGCCACCAGAAAGTGATCGAGGAGGCCCCCGCCCCCGGCATGGACGAAGCGACACGCGCCGAACTATGCGCCGCCGCGGTGCGCGCGGCGAAAGCGGTCGATTATGTCGGCGCGGGGACGATCGAGTTCATCGCCGACGCGTCGGAGGGCCTCCGCGCCGACCGCATCTGGTTCATGGAAATGAACACGCGGCTGCAGGTCGAGCATCCGGTGACCGAGGAGATCACCGGCGTCGACCTTGTCGAATGGCAGCTGCGCGTCGCGTCGGGCGAGCCGATCCCGCTCAAGCAGGAAGAACTCGCGATCAACGGCTGGGCGATGGAAGCGCGGCTCTATGCCGAGGATCCCGCCAAGGGTTTCCTCCCCTCGATCGGCACGCTCGAACTGTTCCAGCTTCCCGAGCATCTCGGCCGCGTCGACACCGGCGTCTATGAAGGCGCCGAGGTCTCACCCTTCTATGACCCGATGATCGCCAAGGTCATCGCCTGGGGCGAGGATCGCGAGGAAGCGCGCGAGCTTTTGTCGGAGATGCTCGAAGACAGCGCGATCTGGCCGGTGAAAACCAATTCGGCGTTTCTGTTGAGTGCGCTCGATCATCCCGATTTCGTCGCCGGCACCGTCGATACTGGGCTGATCGGCCGCGACGGCGACGCGATGACCGAGGAGCCGGAGCCGAGCGCGCAGGCGCTGACCAACGCCGCGATGGCGATGGTGCCGCGTGCGCTGCAATCGGGCTTCCGTCTCAACGCCCCCGACGTCCGCACCGCCCCCTTCCTGCTCGACGGCAAGCGCGTCGATGTGGCGCTTCACGGCCCCGGCGCCGAAGAACCGGCCCCCGCGATGCTCGTCGCCGAACGCGGCTCGGTGTGGCAGCTCGCACCCTGGCGCGCCGAGGGCGGCGCGGGCGGCGCGGCGGGCGACGGCGCGATCCTGTCGCCGATGCCCGGCAAGATCATCGCGGTGGACGTCGCCGCGGGCGACAAGGTGACCAAGGGGCAGAAACTGCTGACGCTCGAAGCGATGAAGATGGAACATAGCCTGACCGCACCGTTCGACGGCGTGGTCGCCGAACTCAATGCCGTCGCGGGCGCGCAGGTGCAGGTCGAGGCGCTGCTCGCGAAGATCGAGGCAGACGATTAACTTCAATCCGTTCGTGCTGAGCTTGTCGAAGCACTGTCCTTCCTTTTACGTCGCAAAGACAAGAGCAGCCCTTCGACAAGCTCAGGGCAAACGGAGATAAGAAATGGCAGGCAGATTTTTCGACGAATGGGCTATCGGCGACACGCTGGCGCACGACATCCGCCGCACCGTCACCGAGACCGACAATCTGCTCTTCACCACGATGACGCACAATCCGCAGCCACTCCACCTCGACATCGAGGCGGCGAAGGCTTCGGAGTTCGGGCAGATCCTCGTCAACGGCACCTTCACCTTCAGCCTGATGGTCGGGCTGTCCGTCGGCGACACGACGCTCGGCACGCTCGTCGCCAACCTCGGCTACGACAGGCTGGTGATGCCGAAGCCGGTGTTCATCGGCGACACCCTGCGCGCGACGAGCGAGATCATCGGCCTGAAGGAATCGAAATCGCGGCCGAATGCGGGTATCGTCACCTTCCTCCACCGCGCGATCAACCAGCGCGATGAAATCGTCTGCCAGTGCGAACGCTCCGCGCTGATCAAGAAGAAGGACGCCTGATGCGCCTCCGCTCCCTCCTCTTCGTCCCCGGCGACCGGCCCGAACGCTTTGCCAAGGCCGCGGCGTCGGGCGCCGATGCGATCATCCTCGACCTCGAGGATTCGGTCGCGCTCGCAAACAAGGAAGCGGCGCGCAGCGCGGTCGCCGACTATCTTTCGGGCGAGCGGGAGGTCATCACATTGGTGCGCGTCAATCCGCTCGATGGGCATATGACCGCCGCCGACGTCGCCGCGATCATCGGCGGCCGCCCCGACGCGATCATGCTGCCCAAGGCCGAAGGCGCGCCGAGCATCCTGCAACTCGACACCATATTGCGCAGCGAATCCGCGCCCGAAGCGTCGCTGCCCGCGATCCTGCCCATCGCAACCGAAACGCCTGCCGCGCTCTTCACACTCGGCAGCTACCGCGACGTCAAGGATCGCCTGCTCGGCCTGACCTGGGGCGCGGAGGATCTGCCCGCAGCGATCGGTGCGACGACCAGCCGGCACGAGGACGGCAGCTACACCTCACCCTATGAGGTCGCGCGCGCGCTGACCCTGTTCGCGGCGCATGGCGCGAGCACTGCCGCGATCGACACCGTATTCCCCGCGATCAAGGACGAAGCCGGTCTCGCCGCCTATGCGGCCCGTGCGCGGCGCGACGGCTTTACCGGCATGATGGCGATCCATCCGTCGCAGGTCGGTCCGATCAACGCCGCCTTCACGCCCTCGGCCGAAGAAGTCGCGCGCGCGCACGCGATCGTCGATGCCTTCGCGGCCAACCCGGGGGTCGGCGTGCTCCAGGTCGACGGCAAGATGGTCGACGCGCCGCACCTCAAGCAGGCGCATCATATCCTGTCGCTAGCCGACTAGGTCTTTCGCCGGAAAGGCCGGTGCCGCCGCATCCAGTCGCGGCCGCGATGCCAGCTCTTCCTGAGCCCGCGCTCGGTCAGGCTTTCGAACATGTCGTCGGGGCTCGTCGGATCGAGCAGTTCGTTTTCAGCAATGAATTCGTCGAACGGGCCCGGCTTGACGAGATCGAGCAGTTCGAGCGAACGCCCCTTGCCGCGCAGCGCCTCGATCGTCGCGATCAGCGATCCTGTGGCCTCGAAGCGGCCGCCGACCTCGGCCGGATCGACGCCCAGATGCTCGGCAATCAGCGATTCGCGCAGGCGCCGGATCACCCCTTCGACGCCGGCGTTCGCCGGCAAGGCGGCGTCGATCGTCACGTCGCATTCGCTGTCGAGCCCCATCGAACGATTGTTCATATTGGCGGAACCGACGCGCAGCAGCCGGTCGTCGACCACCGCGGTCTTGGCATGGACATAGATGGGATCGCCCTTCACCGTGCGCGGATAATAGATTTTCAGCCGGTCGCCATGTTTCGCCTTCGCGATTTCGCGGACGAGCCCGACGCGCGCGGCGTCCATCGCCATCTGCTCGAGCCAGCCATCGGCGGTTTCGGGCATCACCATCACGAATTCGGGCGGGTCCTCCTCGTCCAGCCGCTCGGCAATCGCGGCGGCGATCTTGCCGCAGGTGAAATATTGATTTTCGAAATAGACGAAGCGTTTCGCGGCCGCGATCATGTCGAGATATAGCTGCTCGATCTCGCGGATTTCCTCGAAACCGTCATATTCGGCGCGCGTGCGCGAAATGGCGACGTCAACGCGCTCGAAATCGGACTCCAGATCGTCGGGCCAATTCTCGCCCTTGCCCGTCAGATCGCGGAGCGGCTTTTTTGTCGCGCGCTGCCAGCGTTCATTACCGAGGTCGGCGAGCGCGTTGCCGACCGGCCCCGCCAAGATCATCGTGCTGTCGTGCCACGGCATATAGGCTTTGCCGTCGGGCGCGGTGCGATGCGGGTCGCCGTCCTTGTGACCCCGCGTATCCCAGCGGCGCGCGCCGACGTCGATCCCGCCGCACACGGCGAGATGGTCGTCGAACACCGCGACCTTCTGGTGATGGCTGCACCCCAGCGGATGGGCGCTATCGAGGCGGAAGCTGATTGCGCGCGTCAGTTTCCAGCGCGCGACCATCGACAGGATGCGCGGCACCGCAAACTGTTTGAGCCCGCCGAAATTCCAGCGCAATATGTCGATGTCGCGATCGGGCTTTTCGTGCGCGAGCCGCAGCAGATAGTCGCCGAGCGGCTCACCCTTGCCTTCCCTGTCGGGCTTCAGCGCGATGCGCGGATCGAAGTCCCAGCCGATGAGCAGGATGCGCTCTTTCGCATCGGCCATCAGCCGTTCGAGCAGCGCGTAATAGTCGGCGGCGTCGACGATCATCCGCGCCTTGTCGGCGCGCTCGATCCGCCAGCAATTGCGGCCTGCGACGACTATCGGTGCGACTTCGGTCCCCATCGCTGCCACCACGCATGATGGCGGCGATGGTTGCAAGGGGAAAATCAGGCAGCGAAGAATTGCTCGGGGGTGAGCGCCATCATCGCTTCGCTGCCCGCTTCGATCTTGCGGCGCAGCGATCCCGCGTCGGGCAGGAAACGCTCGCCGAAATGGCGCGCGGTGACGATCTTGGCTTCGAGGAACGCCTTGTTGCCGCGCCCTTCGCCCAGCGCCGCCTGCGCCGCCTCGGCCATGCGCAGCCACATCAGGCCCAATGCGACGATGCCGGTGATGTGCATATAATGATGCGCGCCCGCGCCCACATTGTCGGGGTTTGTCATGCCGTTCTGCATGAACCACATCGTCGCGGCCTTGAGCTCGCCATTCGCCTTTTCGAGACGGGCGGCAAAATCGGCCAATGCCGGCTTGTCCTTCGCTGCGGCGCATTCGGCGTCGACGATGGCGAAGAAGGCCTGAATCGCGCGTCCGCCATTCTGCGCGAGCTTGCGGCCGACGAGGTCCATCGCCTGCACGCCGTTCGCGCCTTCGTAGATCATCGTGATGCGGGCATCGCGGACATATTGGCTCATGCCTTGCTCTTCGATGTAGCCGTGGCCGCCGAACACCTGCTGCGCATTGGTCGCGACCTCATAGCCCTTGTCGGTGCCATAGCCCTTGATCACCGGAGTGAGGAGGCTGACGAGATCGTCGGCCTGCTGACGTTCCTCCTCGCTTTCGGCGAGGTGCGCCAGGTCGACCTGAAGCGCCCCCCAGACGCAGAGTGCGCGCAGCCCTTCGACGGTCGCCTTGGCATCCATCAGCATGCGGCGCACGTCGGGATGGACGAACAGCGGATCGGCCTTTTCCTGCGGGTCCTTGGGTCCGGTCAGCGCGCGGCCCTGGCGGCGGTCCTGCGCATATTGGACGGCGTTCTGGAAGGCGATGTCCGCCTGCCCCAGCCCCTGGATGCCGACGCCGAGGCGCGCGGCGTTCATCATGATGAACATCGCAGCGAGCCCCTTATTCTCCTCGCCGACCATCCAGCCCTTGGCGCCGTCGTAATTCATCACGCAGGTCGAATTGGCGTGGATGCCCATCTTGTGCTCGATCGAACCGCACGACAGGCTGTTCCGTTCGCCGAGCGAGCCATCGTCGTTCACGAGGAATTTCGGCACGATGAAGAGCGAGATGCCCTTGACGCTGTCGGGAGCGTCGGGGGTCTTGGCGAGAACGAGGTGGACGATATTGTCGGTGAGATCATGCTCGCCCGACGAGATGAAGATCTTCGTCCCCGTGACGGCATAGCTGCCGTCGCCGTTCGGCACCGCGCGCGTGCGGATAAGGCCGAGGTCGGTGCCGCAATGCGGCTCGGTCAGGTTCATCGTCCCGCCCCATTCGCCCGACACCATTTTGGGAACGTAAAGCTGCTTCTGTTCTTCCGAGCCCTTGGCAAGGATGGCAGCGATCGCGCCCTGCGTCAGCCCCGGATACATGGCGAAGGCCTGGTTCGCCGCCATGCGATATTCCTCGGCCGGAAATCCGATGACGTGCGGCAGCCCCTGTCCGCCGAATTCCTCGGGTTGAGTGAGGAGCGTCCAGCCCGCATCGCAATAGGCCTTATAGGCTTCCTTGAAACCCTTCGGCGTCGTGACGCTGCCGTCGTCGTGCCGCGTGCAGCCTTCGAGGTCGCCCGACTGGTTGATCGGGAACAGCACCTCCTCGCAGAACTTGCCCGCCTCGGTGAGCACCGCCTCGATCATGTCGGGAGTCGCGTTGGCGAAGCCGGGAAGGTTCGCATAGCGTTCGACGCCGAGCACGTCGTTGAGGAGGAAAAGCGTATCCTGCACGGGAGCGCGATAGACGGGCATAGGAAATCCTTCTGAAAAGCGGTTCTGCTATGTCTTTGCCCGGGGAGAGGCCGAGAGTCGCCGGCGGATCGGCCTATTGGCCCGCGTCGACCTTCTTCACCGTTTCGATGAAGCGTGACAGCTCATCTACAGCGCTGTCAATATCGTCGCGCTGGCGACGGAGCAGCGCGATGCGCTCCTCGCATTTCTCGATCGTCACCTGCCGCTGCAATTTGCGGCCGTCGCCGACGTCGTAAAGGTCGATCATCTCACGAATGTCGGCGAGGCTGAACCCGGTGCGCTTCGCGCGCAAGATCCACGCGAGCCGCGCGCGGTCGCGCTTCGAATAGATGCGCGACAGGCCCTTGCGCGACGGGCTGATCAGCCCTTCGTCCTCATAGAAGCGCAGCGCGCGGGCGGTGACCCCGAACTCGGTCGACAAGTCGGTGATGCTGAATTGCTCGCGCCCCAGATGATCGGGCGTATCGATATGGGCGTGGCCGTAGGCTTCGGTCATGCCGGAGAAACTAGTTTCCGTTGACGTGAACGTCAATAGCGCCGGATCGCGCGATTGCCGGGCGGTTCAACCCGCGCAGGGACGTGTCATATTGCCGCTTCGGTCGGTGATCCGCAAGCCCCTCGCATCGTCGGCCGACCAACTCGCGCGCGGCAGGCGCAAACCCGACAGCGAGGCGCGGCTCGGGCAGAGGCGCGCGCATTGCGGCGGCAGCCGCCCGGGCAGGCGCAATTCATCCTCTTCCTCATGCACCAACGCCTCGCAGCCCTCCGCCCCGGCAAAGCGCATCCGCCACCTGTCGCCCTCGCGCGCCATCGTTCCAGTCGCAAGGCAGGACAGCGTCGTTCCGAAGGAAGCGGTGACAGCGAAGCGCCATTTCCCGGCGCCGTCGGGAACGACGCACATCGCGTCACGGCCGAGGTCGTGCCGGCGCTCGAACACACCGACGGGCGAATCCGCTTCGGGACGAACGACGCCGCGCTCGCGCGCCATGGCGTACGCATACGCACCGCGGACGCCGCGCTCGCGCGCCGCGACCTCCAGTGGATTGCCGGCGTCGATCCCCTTGGCGTCGGGTTCGGGCCGCTCGCACCCCCCAAGTAGCAGCGCCGCCAGCGCCAGAAGAGCGTCAGCCTTGCGCATCGTCCGCCAGAAAGCTCAGCGTGCCGTCGGGCTCGATGCGGCGATAGAAGCAGGAGCGGCGCCCGGTGTGGCAGGCCGGCCCCGCGGGCCTCACGCGCAGCAGCAGCGCGTCCTGATCGCAATCGACGCGCATCTCGACGAGCGTCAGCCCGTTGCCCGAGGTTTCGCCCTTGCGCCACAGCGCAGCGCGCGAGCGCGACCAGAAATGCGCCTGCCCGGTCTCGCGCGTTTTGGCGATCGCCTCTTCGTTCATATGCGCGACCATCAGCAGGATGTGGCTGTCGGCGTCGGTGACGACCGCGGTCACCAGGCCCGCGGCGTCGAAACGCGGAAGAAATCGGTCGGTCGTGTCGCGCTGATCATCCATGAAAGGCGCTCTAGAGCAGGATTGAAGCCGCTGCCACCCCGTCCGTCGCGCCCCATGTTACAAATGCGTGATTAGGGGGGCGACATTTGCGATTGCCGTCCCTATATGCGCCGCAGTCACTGCCCCCCTGCCCCTGGCCCCGACCCTGGAATGACATGCTGACGACCCATCCTTTCGACGACGACAAGCTCCGTGAGGAGTGCGGCGTATTTGGTATCCAT
Organism: uncultured Sphingopyxis sp.; assembly: GCF_900078365.1. Taxonomy (NCBI): domain Bacteria; kingdom Pseudomonadati; phylum Pseudomonadota; class Alphaproteobacteria; order Sphingomonadales; family Sphingopyxidaceae; genus Sphingopyxis; species uncultured Sphingopyxis sp. Next base: position 1,797,657 of record NZ_LT598653.1, on the reverse strand, counting down.
GGCGCCGACAGCGCCGCCGCGGTTGTCGCGCTGGGACTGCACGCCCTGCAGCACCGTGGACAGGAAGCCGCGGGCATCACCGCCTTTGACGGCAAGGATTTCCACACCCACCGCGCGATGGGCCATGTCGCGGGCAATTTCGACCGCGACGAGATCATCCGCCAGCTGGACGGTGCGTCGGCGATCGGCCATGTCCGCTATTCGACGACGGGCGAGACCGCGCTGCGCAACGTCCAGCCGCTCTTCGCCGACCTTGCGACCGGCGGTTTCGCGGTCGCGCACAATGGCAATATCTCGAACGCCGCGGCGCTGCGCAAGGTGCTCGTCCGCCGCGGTTCGATCTTCCAGTCGACGAGCGATACCGAGGTGATCATCCACCTCGTCGCGACGTCGAACTATCGCTCGCTGCTCGACCGCTTCATCGATGCGCTGAAGCAGGTCGAGGGCGCCTATTCGCTGATCTGCCTGACCGCAGAGGGCATGATCGGCTGCCGCGACCCGCTTGGCATCCGCCCGCTCGTGATCGGCAAGCTCGGCGACGCGCATATCCTCGCCTCCGAGACCGTCGCGCTCGATGTCGTCGGGGCGGAATTCGTGCGCTCGGTCGAGCCGGGCGAGCTCGTCATCGTCCGCGACGGCCAACTCACCTCGCACCGCCCCTTCGCCGAGCAGTCGGCGCGTCCGTGCATCTTCGAATATGTCTATTTCTCGCGTCCCGACTCGATCGTCGACGGGACGAGCGTCTATTCGGTGCGCAAGGCGATCGGCGCCGAACTGGCGCGCGAAAATCCGGTCGATGCCGACCTTGTCATCCCGGTGCCCGATTCGGGCACGCCCGCGGCGATCGGCTATGCGCAGGAATCGGGCATTCCGTTCGAGCTCGGCATCATCCGCTCGCACTATGTCGGCCGCACCTTCATCCAGCCGGGCGACAAGGTCCGCCACCTCGGCGTCAAATTGAAGCACAATGCCAACCGCGCGCTGATCGCGGGCAAGCGCATCGTGCTGATCGACGATTCGATCGTGCGCGGCACGACGAGCCTCAAGATCGTGCAGATGATGCGCGATGCCGGCGCCGCCGAAGTGCATATGCGGATCGCGAGCCCGCCGACCCAGCACAGCTGCTTCTACGGCGTGGATACGCCGGAACGTGCGAAATTGCTCGCGGCGCAGATGACGGTCGGTCAGATGGCGAATTTCATCAACGCCGACAGCCTCGCCTTCCTGACGATCGACGGCCTCTATCGCGCGCTCGGCGAGGCCGACCGCAAGCATGACGCGCCGCAATATTGCGACGCCTGCTTCACCGGCGACTATCCGACCACGCTGACCGATTTCGACGAGCATGGATTGGAAGATCAGTTTTCGCTGCTTGCCGAACGGGTTGTCTGACGCAATGATCACCAAGCCTGAAGAACTGGCGGGCCAGGTCGCGCTCGTCACCGGGGCAAGCCGCGGGATCGGTGAGGCGATCGCGGAATCGCTCGCGGCGCGCGGCGCGCATGTCGTGATCACCGCACGCACCGCGGGCGGGCTCGAGGAACTCGAGGATCGCATCCATGACGCGGGCGGCAGCGCGACGATCGCACCGCTCGACCTCACCGACGGCGACAGCATCGCGCGGCTCGCGAGCGCGATGGCCGAACGCTGGCAGCAGCTCGACATGCTCGTGCTCAACGCTGCGATGCTCGGCACGCTGACCCCCGTCGCGGCGATCGACGGCAAGGAATTCAACAAGACGCTGACGCTCAATTTGATCGCGCAGCAGGCGCTGATCGCCAATTTCGATCCATTGCTGCGCCGCGCCGCGAATGGCCGCCTGCTTGCGCTGTCGAGCGGCGTCGCGCGCGAGCCGAGGGCCTATTGGGGCGCCTATGCCGCGTCGAAGGCGGCGTTCGAGACGCTGGTGATGAGCTATGGCGCCGAAATGCGCAATATCTCGGGCGTGCGCACCGCGATCCTCGATCCCGGCGGCACCCGCACCCAGATGCGCGCGCGCGCCTATCCCGGCGAGGATCCGCAGAGCATCAAGGATCCGGCAGCGGTCGGCGAATATGTCGCGCAGCTAATGGTCGAGGGCTTCGACAGCACCGCGTTCCACGCACTACCCAAGGTCATGAAAAAAGCTTGAAGCCATCTTCGTTTTCCTGCGCTAAGATATTCGCATAAGAGGGTTTGCGAGGGCGCGGGAATAATGACCAAAACAGTTTTGCGATCGGCGATCGCCGCCGTGATCGGCATCGTCGTCGCTTTCGGGCTGATCTGGCTGGCGCAATATGCCGGCAGCGAGATTTCTCCCGACGTTTATGATCCAGACACCGGCGAAATCCTGATCCCTCTCGGATCGACGATCGCGCTCGTCGTCGGCTGGTTCGTCGGCACCTTCGCCGGCGGCTGGCTCGCAATGCGCGTGTCGGCGGGCACCGGCCCGGGCTGGATTGTCGCGGGCGCCGTCATCGGCGCCGCGCTCTATCGCGCCGTCACCCTCGCCGACAGCTGGTGGATCATGGCCGTCGGGGTGGCCGTGCCGCTGTTCGCGGCGTGGCTGGCGCAGCGCGCTGCGAGTATTGTCGCCGAATAAAAGCTCGTCGCCCCCGCGAAGGCGGGGGCCGCTGTCGGCGTGGCGCAGGGCTGCCAGCGGCCCCCGCCTTCGCGGGGGCGACGCTCGTTTTGCCTATTTGGCTTCCCTGTCCACCGCCGCCTGGACGCTCTTGTAGAAGGCTTCGCGCGCCGCGCCGACGCCTTCGGGGTCGGTCGCGGTCGGCCAGTTGCCGTTCGACGCGATCACCAGCTTGCGCTCGGGATCGATGAAGATGCCCTGCCCGAAGATTCCCTGCGCGGCGAAGCTGCCGTCGTCGTTCGTCCACCATTGATAGCCGTAGCCGCGGCCCGGAACGTCGATCCCCGCCTGCTTCGTCGTCGCCGAGGCGAGCCAGTCGTCGGGCAGCACCTTCTGGCCGCCCGCGACGCCGCCGTTCAGGATAAATTGCCCGAAGCGCGCATAATCCTTGAGGCTCGCCGACATGCAGCAGCCGCTGATCTCGTGCCCCGTCGGCCCGAGCATCCACACCGCATCCTGCTCCATGCCGAACGGCTTCCAGATCTTTTCGGACAGATATTGCGACAGCGTCTTGCCCGTCGCGCTCGACACGAGCACGCCGATCAGATTGGTCTCGCCGGTCTTGTACACCCACTTCGACCCGGCGGGTGCTTCGCGCGGCAAGGTCTTCATATAGCTGACCGTTATGTCCTCGCCCGCGACGGGCTTTTGCAGGTTGAACTGCGCGACGTCGGATTTGGGATCGGTATAATCCTCGTTCCATTTGACCCCCGAGGTCATCGTCAGCAGCTGCTTTACCGAGACATCATCATAGGCCGACCCCCTAAGTCCTGGGATATACGTCGTAACCTTGTCATCGAGGCTCTTGATATAGCCGTCCTTCACAGCCGCGCCGACAAGCGTCGAGGTGAAACTCTTTGCGACCGAAAAACTCGTCCAGCGCCCCGAGGCGCCATAGCCGAGCGCATATTTCTCGAGCCGGATCTTCCCGTCCTGAACGATGATCAGCCCCGCGTTGCGCTGCTTCGCCATATGGGCGTCGACATCGATACCGAGGTCGAGCGGCTTGCCCTGCGGCAGCGGATAGACGGCATCGCCCGCTTCGATCGCATTGACGACGACCTTCGGAACCGTCTCCATCGTGCGGAAGGCAGCGTCGCGTTGATCCTGGGTCCAGAACAGCACATTCAAATCCTTTGGCAGATCCTTTGACAGTTGATCGGTGGCTTGGGTGGTCGCGGGCGCGCTGCACCCCGCCGCCGCGGTGCTCAGCAGCACCGCCGCCCATAATCTTCGCATATGCCTCTCTCCCCTGTTTTCAGGCCGTCTTTTCGAGCGTGACCTGCGCGACGTCGATCCCGCCGCCGCGAAAGCCACCCTCGCAATATTGCAGATAATAGCGCCAGAGCCGGACGAAGCGTTCGTCGAACCCCGGCGGGAGCCGTTCGGCGGCGACCGCCGCGTCGAAGCGTTCGCGCCACTGGCGCAGCGTCTCGGCATAGTCCCCGCCGAAGCGGCGCACGTCGCGCCATGCGAGCCCTCTCGCCTCGGCCAGCGCGCGAAAGCGACTTTCCGAGATCAGGCAGCCGCCCGGAAAGATATAGGCCTGAATGAAGTCGCTGCTCGCCGCGTAACGCTCGAACAGCGCATCGTCGATCGAGATATACTGGATCGCCGCCTTGCCGCCCGGACGCAGCAGCCGCGCGATCGCGTCGAGATAGGCGGGCCAATAGGCCTCGCCCACCGCCTCGACCATCTCGACGCTGGCGATCGCGTCATAGGGGCCCTGCGCATCGCGATAGTCGCACAGTTCGATCCGCGAACGCCCCGACAGATCGACCGCATGGAGCCGCGCATCGGCGATTTCGGCTTGTGCGGGCGACAGGGTGACGCCGGTGTAGAGCACGTCGTGGCGTTCGACCGCCCGTTCGGCGAGCGCGCCCCAGCCGCAACCGATTTCAAGCAGCCGGCTCCCCGAACGCAGGTCGAGCCGGTCGAGGATCGCATCGATCTTCGCCGCCTGCGCCGCCTCGAGCGACTGGCCCGGATCGGCGAACAGTGCGCTCGAATAATTCATCGCATCGTCGAGCCACAAGCGATAGAAATCATTGCCCAAATCATAATGGGCGTGGATGTTTCGCCGGGCCCCGCGACGGTCGTTGCGGTTCAGCGCATGAATCGCGCGGTTGAGCCAGCGCCACGGCCCGCGTGCCCGCCCGGCGTTGCCCAGCGCCTCGCCATTGCGCATGAACAAGTCGAACAGCGGCACCGGATCGGGCGACGACCACTCCTGCGCTTCCCACGCCCGATACCAGCCGACCGAGCCCGACAGCGCGAGACGCGCGAGCGCCGTCCAGTCGTGAAGGTGGACAATCGCGGTGGGGCCCTTGCCGCGCCCGCCGAGCAGCCGCACGCTGCCATCAGGCAAATGACCCTCGATCGTGCCGAGCATCAGCCCCGCATCGATGCGGTCGAGCAGGCGGTGGAAAAGACGCGCGGGCGCCAGCGCGATGAGCCGCGCCATGCCGCCTCCCGCGCGATAGGCGCGATCGGCGCGGAGCAGTTCCTTGCCGCGGCGTGGGCTGACATGCGTGTTCATTGTCACCTTCCTGCCCCAAACGCACCGCGCTGACAATCGGTTGAAACGCGCGCCGCCCTGACGCCACGCGCGCAGGATCATTCGGGATAACTGGCCGTATCGGGCGCGGTCAGCCGCACCTGAAAGCGCTCCTGCGCGAGCGGGTGCATGAAACGCTGGTCGCGCAGCAGGATCGCGTCGCCGTCCTTTTGCGCCACCGGCATCCGCGACCAGAACAGGAAGGCGCGCGCCGCGGGATCGGCCTTCACCCAGGTCGCGAGGCGCGGATCGTCCATGCCCGTCGGGCTGCCGGTCAAATCGACGTGGCCGCCGATGCCGGGCACGAAACTCGCGGTGCCATAGCGATCGGCGGTGCGCCAGAAGATGTCGCGCTTCCAGAACGCCAGCGGCGGCGGGCTCGCGACGACGAGCGCATCCTTGCGCCCGCCCGCCTCGAGCGCGCTCGACGCCATGCGTTCGGCGGCACCGGTGATCAGGCCGTTGGCGAAGATATAGGCGCACACGACCGTGAAGCCGATCCACGCGGGGGGTTGCCAGTGCGTCGTCCCGCCCCGCTCGCGGCGGAGCGACAGCCAGACCGACAAGCCGAGCGCGATCCATATCCACAGGTCGATGATGAAGATGCTGTCGCCATAGAACCAGCGATGGCTGAACGGTTCAAGCAGGCGGATGCCGTAATTGTTGAGCCAGTCGAGCGCCGGATGGCTGAGACAGCCGATATAGGCGAGCGCGAGCAGCCAACCTTTGTGAATCGGCGACCGCCCCGCCGGACGCTTGCCCCGCCGCCCCTGCCAGCGGTCGAAAGCGAGCATCAGCGCCCACAGCAGGATCGGCAGCAGGACGAGCGCGATCGGCCCGTGCGTGATCCCGCGCCGCATCGACAGCGACTCGATCCCATAGATCGCGCAGCCGGCGTCGATATCGGGCAGGTTCGCCGCGATGATCAGCGTCGGCATCGCCAGCCCGGTCTTCTCCTTGAGCCCCATCTGGCCCAGCAGAGCACCGACGAGGCTGTGGGTCAGATTATCCATGTCGGTGGAAGATCAGAGTTGCGGCCCGCCCTCGGTCACCGTCCAAGTCTGTCCCTTCTTGAGCAGCCCCTGCAAGTCCGCTTTCTTGCCCTCGGCCGCCGCCTTGTTCTGGCGAACGACGTCAGCTTCGAAGGTCGGGCGCGGATCGTCGTAAAGAACGCCCAAGGCCATCGGGAACTCGCCGAAGCGCATTTCGACGAGCATGTGTGCGACGCTGCGGTTGGTGACGTCATGGACGATCACGCCCGCCGCTTCCCAGTCGCCGTCGATGACGTCAACGGTCTTGAGGTGCAGCGCCTCGGCATCGAGCGCGATGCCCTTGGTGCCCTTGGCATAGAGCATCGGTTCGCCCTCTTTCAGCCAGAGCTGGCGGTCCTCGGCCCCCTTGGGTGCCGCAAAATCCTCGAACACGTCTTTATTATAGACGATACAGTTCTGGAAAATCTCGATAAAGGCCGCGCCCTTGTGCGCATGCGCCGCTTTCAGCACATTGGGCAGTTCCTTCGACACGTCGAAGCCGCGTGCGACGAAACGCGCCCCTGCCCCCAATGCGAAGGCCGCAGGCTGGGCCGGACGATCGATCGAGCCATAGGGCGTCGATGGGCTGGTCGTCCCGACGCGGCTCGTCGGCGAATATTGTCCTTTCGTAAGGCCATAGATCTCATTGTTGAACAACATGATCTGGCAATCGAGATTGCGGCGGATCAGGTGCATCGTGTGGTTACCGCCGATCGACAGCCCGTCGCCGTCGCCGGTGACGATCCAGATGTCGAGATCGGGATTAGCGAGCTTCAACCCCGTCGCGAACGCCGGCGCACGGCCGTGGATCGTGTGGAAGCCATAGGTTTCCATATAATAGGGAAAGCGCGACGAGCAGCCGATACCACTGATGAACACGGTATTTTCGGGCGCGGTGCCGATGTCCGGCATAGTGCGCTGCACCGCTTTCAGGATCGCATAGTCGCCGCAGCCGGGGCACCAGCGGACTTCCTGATCGGTCTCCCAATCCTTGAGCGTCGTCGTGCGCGCGATGGTGGTCATTTCGTTCATTGGAGCGCCTCGTACTGCTTGAATTCAATATCCGCCGCGGTCTCGATCTTTGCAAAACCGTTGCCGAGAATCTCATTATGATGCCGCACGATCATATCGCCGGCGAGGCCGGGCTTCGAGAATGTCGTATGAGCGTCGCTTGCCAAAACGACATCATACCCCAGCGAAAAAGCGCGGCGGCAGGTCGTATCCACGCAATATTCCGTCATCATCCCCGTCAGGACGAGCGTGGAGACGTCCAGATCCGCGAGGCGTTCTTGCAGGTCGGTATTCTGAAAGGCGTCAGGATTACGCTTTTCGACCACCGCATCGCCCTCGCGATAGCCCGTTCCCGGGTGCACACCCCAACCTTCGTTCGGCTTTTCGAGCGGGTGGCCCGCGCCGCCGTCATGCTGGACGAAGATCAGCGGCGTCGATGTTTCGCGAGCGCGCGCCACGAGGCTGGCAATCCGCGACAGCACTGCCTCGCCATCGTGCGGCGGCTGGTCGGGAAAAGCGAACATACCCCGCTGAACGTCGATAACTATCAGGGCGGCCTTGCTCACCCCACCCCCTCCTCGATCGCAGCCTCGATTTCAGCGATGGTGAAGGGCTGACCCGACACCTTGTTCACCGGTTTCGCATCGACGAGATATTGATCGCGCAGCACGGTCTTCAATTGCCCCGTGTTCATTTCGGGCACGATCACCCTGTCATAGCTCTTCAAAAGTTCGCCGAGATTAGCGGGCAGCGGCCAGATATGGCGGATATGGATATGGCTGACGTCCGCCCCTTCGGCGCGCTTGCGGCGCACCGCCTGATGGATCGGGCCGAAGGTCGAGCCCCAGCCGACCACCGCGAGCTTGCCGCCCTCGGCGCGCCGAGGTCGACGACCTGGTCGGGCACCTTGACGCCGTCGATCTTGGCCTTGCGAATGTCGGTCATCGCCTGGTGATTGCCCGGCGCATAGTTGATGTGGCCGGTATCGACTTCCTTCTCGATCCCGCCGATGCGGTGGAGCAAGCCCGGCGTGCCCGGCTTGACCCACGGCCGCGCGAGCTTTTCGTCGCGACCATAGGGTTTGAAGCCGCCCTCGGGCACTTCGGTCAGGAACTCGACCGGGAAGGCTTCATAGGTCGTGAGATCGGGCACCGCCCACGGTTCGGCCGCGTTCGCGATATAGCCGTCGGTGAGCAACATCACCGGTGTCATATATTGCACCGCGATGCGGCACGCCTCGATCGCGCATTCGAACGCGTCACCAGGCGACCGCGCGGCGACGACGGGCATAGGCGCGTCGCCGTTGCGGCCGTAGACGGCCTGATAGAGGTCGGACTGTTCGGTCTTGGTCGGCAGCCCGGTCGAGGGACCGCCGCGCTGCGAATTGACGATGACGAGCGGCAACTCGGTCATGATCGCCAGGCCCATCGCCTCGCCTTTCAACGCGATGCCGGGGCCCGACGACGAAGTGACGCCGAGCGAGCCGCCATAGCTCGCGCCGATCGCCGAGCAGATGGCCGCAATCTCGTCCTCGGCCTGGAAGGTCGTGACGTCATATTCCTTGAGCCGCGACAGATGATGGAGGATCGCCGACGCCGGCGTGATCGGATAGCCGCCGAAGAACATCGGCAGCTTCGCAAGCTGCGCGCCCGCCACGAGCCCGAGCGCGATGCCCTCGGCGCCGGTCAGCGTGCGATAGAGGCCCGGCGCCGCGGGCGCGGGATCGACATGATGCTGCTTGAGTGGGCCCGCGAGCTCGGCGGTCTCGCCATAGGCATGCCCCGCGTTGAGCGCCGCGACATTCGCCGCCGCGAGATCGGGCGCCTTCGCGAATTTCGCGTTGAGCCAGTCGACGAGCGGCTGGCGGTCGCGGTCGAACATCCAGAGCGCGAGTCCCAGCGTCCACATATTCTTGCAGCGCAGCGCCTCCTTGTTGCCGAGGCCGAAGGGCTTCACCGCGTCCATGGTGAGCTGGCTGATGTTGAGCTTCAGAAGCTGCCATTTGGCGAGGCTGCCGTCCTCGAGCGGGTTGGCGTCGTACTTCGCCTTGGCGAGATTGCGGTCGTTGAACTCGCCCTCGTCGGCGATGATCAGCCCGCCCGGCTTCAGCTGCGGCACATTGGTCTTGAGTGCCGCGGGGTTCATCGCGACGAGCACGTCGGGCGCGTCGCCCGCGGTGTCGATCGCCGACGACCCGAAATTGATCTGAAAGGCCGAGACGCCGAACAAAGTGCCCTGCGGCGCGCGAATCTCGGCCGGAAAGTCGGGGAAGGTCGCGAAATCATTACCCGCGAGCGCCGACGACAAGGTAAATTGTCCGCCGGTCAGCTGCATCCCGTCACCGCTGTCGCCGGCGAATCTGACTACCACCGCATCCGAAAGGGGGGACTGCCGCTCGCCGTCGGCCCGGTCCTCTACCGCTGTCGCCATTTTTTCCTCTGCCTCAAATCTTGCGAACCTGTGACATGGGCGTAGGCCTCTGCGCCCTAAGCCGCAATTGAGAAAAAATTGTGCGCCGCAAAGGGTGAAGCACAGGTGAGTTTCATTTCGGGATTGAATTTGCCCCGCCGATACCGAATAGCAGGACGAAATATCGATCAGGGAGAGATGCGAATGACCGACGGCACCACCCAGCAGGCGCGCCCCGACGTGGCAGCTTTCCTTGCCTTCCTGAACGCGCAGGAAGGGCCGAAGATGGAGGAGTTGCCGCCGGAAGGCGCGCGCGAGATGTTCCGGGTGATGGGCCAGCTCGCCGACGTTCCGCGCGGCGACATCGCGAAGGTCGAAGATCGCACGATTCCTGGACCCGCCGGCGACATTGCGATCCGAATCTATGATAGCCATCCGGGCCGCGAGACGGGGCCGGTGATGGTCTTCTTTCACGGCGGCGGCTGGGTGATCGGCGACCTCGACACCCACGATCCCTATTGCGCCGAGGCGGCGCGCCAGCTCGACATGCCGGTGATCGCGGTCGACTACCGCCTCGCGCCCGAACACCCCTTCCCCGCCGCGCCGGAGGATTGCGAGGCCGCGGCGCGCTGGGTCGCCGACCATATTCCCTGCACCGGGCTCGTTCTGTCGGGCGAAAGCGCCGGCGGCAACCTCACCATCGCCACTGCGCTGACGCTCCGCGACAAGCCGGCGTCGAAACCGGTCGTCGCGATCCACCCCATCTATCCCGCCGTCACGACGCACGACGACTGGCAAAGCTATCGCGATTTCGGCGAGGGCCACCTTCTGACGCAGGGCAGCATGACCTGGTTCGGCAATCATTATGCGGCCGATCCCGCCGACTATCGCGCCTCGCCGCTCGATTTCCCAGCGGAAGGCCTGCCGCCGGCCTTGCTCATCACCGCGGGCCTCGACCCTTTGCGCGATCAGGGGCGCGCCTATGCCGCGAAGCTGATCCAAGCGGGCGTTCCCACGACCTATCGCGAGGCGAAGGGCAATATCCACGGCTATATCAACCTGTCGCAGGCCATTCCGAGCGCGCGCGAAGATATTCGCGGTGCATTGACGGTATTGAAGGCGATCGTCGCCGAAGCTACCGGGGCGCGATGATCGACCATAGCAAACTTCCCTATCGCCCTTGCGCGGGCGTGATGCTCGCCAATCGCGCTGGCCGCGTCTTCGTCGGCCAGCGACTCGATACCTCGAGCGAGGCGTGGCAGATGCCGCAAGGCGGCATCGACGACGGCGAGGACGCCGAGACGGCGGCGATCCGCGAGCTCGGCGAGGAAACCGGCGTCCATGGCGGGCTGGTCGAGATCATCGCGCGCAGCCGCGAGGAATATTTCTACGACCTGCCCGACCATCTGATCGGCAAGATGTGGGGCGGCAAATATCGCGGGCAGCGCCAGCACTGGTTCCTGATGCGTTTCATGGGCGAGGACAGCGACGTCAACATCCACACCGATCATCAGGAGTTCCGGGCGTGGAAATGGGCCGAGCTGAACGAGATCGAGAAGCTGATCGTTCCGTTCAAGCGCGTGCTTTACCGCGGGCTGGTTGAGGAATTCGGCCCGCTCGTCTGATCCCTGATCGCGATCGCGGTGCGAAAGACGTCGGCGAACATCTCCGCCGTCAGCCGCCCGGTGTTCGTGTTGTAGCGCGAACAATGATAGCAATCGACCAGATGCCGTCCGTCGGGCAGCGCGTGGACCGCGCCATGCGCGAAGCGATGCACGGCCAGACGCTCGCCCGCCGCGCGGAGCGCCGCATCGTGGGCGATCCGCCCGAGCGCGATGATTACCCGCACCTTCGGCAGGGCCGCCAGCTGGCGCTCGAAAAAGGGCCGGCAGTTCGCGATCTCAGACGGGATCGGTTTGTTCTGCGGCGGCAGGCATTTGACGCTGTTGACGATGATCGCGCCGTCGAGCGTCAGCCCGTCGTCGATCCGCGCCTCATATCGTCCCCGGCTCAGCCCGAATTCGGCGAGCGTCGCGAACAAAAGGTCTCCGGCATAGTCGCCGGTGAACGGCCGCCCGGTGCGGTTCGCGCCATGCTTGCCCGGCGCCAGCCCCGCGAACGCCAGCCAGGCATCGGGATCGCCGAAGGCGTGGACCGGCGCGTTCCACCAACCCGGATGCTCGGTCTGGCATTCGCGCCGCAACGCGACGAGACGCGGGCAACGCGGGCAATCACGCGGTGGCTCGGTACCGGGCAATGGGCTGTCAATTTCCATGCGCCTGCGATAGGCGCGGGGGCATGAGCAACGCAATGCCGCTCCCTCTTTACGCCATCGGCCTCGGATCGAACCGTCGCCACGCGCGCCACGGCGATCCGCGCGCGGTGCTGCTCGCCGCGCTCGCCGCGCTCGAAAGTGAGGACATTGAAGCGGTCGATGCGAGCCCGATCATCGCGAGCGAGCCGCTGGGCCCGTCGCGCCGGCGCTACGCCAACGCCGTCGCCCTCGTCGCGTCGGAACTCAGTCCGCCCGAAATGCTCGAACGCCTCCAGGAAATCGAAGCGAACTTCGGCCGCCGCACTGGTCAGCGCTGGAGCGCGCGCACGCTCGATCTCGATATATTGCTTTGGTCGGGCGGCGTCTGGTCCGATGCGACCCTGACGATCCCTCACCCCGCGATGGTCGAGCGCGCCTTCGTGCTCGGCCCGCTTCGTGCAATTGCCCCCGAATGGCAGCACCCGCTGACCGGGCGCAGCATCCGCCAACTCGCCGCGCGCCTGACGCGTCCGAAGCCGGTTGACCGGGGCGCCTGTGCGCACTAGGGCGACGGCTCACTTCGCGCGCCGCGATCTTCCGGCGCCGGATGGGCCCTTAGCTCAGTCGGTAGAGCAACTGACTTTTAATCAGTAGGTCGCTGGTTCGAACCCAGCAGGGCTCACCATAACACCATGATATTTGATGGCTTTATGGGAGATGCGAGCGACGAAGTTTTCACCCTCCGCTTCTAGGTAACATACAAGGTAACAAGTGGTCGGTCAGATGATCGGTTTCCAAGGGTCAAATTTGCCCGACCTTCCCTCTATTCAGGGAAACTGTCGCAATTGAGGGAGTTTTCGTTTCGCAGGCCCGCGCCGATGGGCGCCAGGCCGGGCAGATACCGCAATTGCGGTATCGTCAAAACTAACTAAGCGCGCATATCCGGTGGCGGTGTGAGCGAACAGCGTTCAGCGATTTCCATCTGGCTGACAATGCATCCATTGCAATGGATACGGCAATGCCGTATATTCTCTCTATGCAAACGGTGATCGAAACCAGTGCCTATCTCTCCGCCGCGATGCTGGCATGTCGGATGATGAGCGCGCGGCGGTTGTCGACCTGATCGCTGCCAATCCTCAGGCTGGGGAAATTATGCCCGGTTGTGGTGGAGCCCGCAAGCTCGCTACGCCAAGCCCGGCAAAGGCAAGTCGGGTGGCTATCGTGTCATCACCTATTTCGCGGGTGAGGACGTTCCCGCTTTCTTGCTGACCGTGTTCGGCAAAGGGGAGAAGGTTTCGCTATCGCAGGGCGAGCGCAATGCTCTGGCCGCCCTGACAAAGACCCTGAAGAGCACACTGTAGGAGGTATTTATGGTCAAGGGAGCATTCGACAAGATCGCGGCTGGTCTCAACGACGCCATCGCCTTTGCAGAGGGTGATGCCTCGCGGGGGAAGATTGCGGCCGGTCCCGACATCAAGGCGATTCGCGGCAAGGTGAAATTGTCGCAGGCCGCCTTTGCGGAAAAACTGCATATCAGCGCCGCTACCTTGCGCGATTGGGAGCAGGGACGCCGTATGCCTGAAGGGCCTGCCCGGACGCTACTGGGAATGGTAGAGGTCGATCCGGACGCCGCATTCAAGCTGCTGGCAAAGGTGACGGCGCGCGCAAACGCGGCCTGAAGCCATTTGCGCCTTTCGGGTGTCAAACGGCCCTTTAATTGCTGGTTTCTGTCAAGCCTGATGGTTGATCCGAACCGGGGTCATGGTCCTTTTCGAGGTCGTGGCCTCATGATGATGTCCGGGTCGGGTGTCGGGATCGTTGAGTGCTGGCTATTCGGGCGGCTGCGCAACCGGGTGTTCCATGGTCTTGCGGAGCTCAATGGGGCGATCGCCGCGTTGATGCGGCGGCTCAATGACGGGCTCGTGCTACGGCAAGGAGCTCCGCCCATCTCTAGAGACATTCGTGATCGGCCGGGTCACAGGTTAACGCTGTAAAACACGAGATAACCTAAAAATCGAGCACCATTATAACCTAAATTCCATACATCGTGATAACCTAAAAACCATCCGACGGATTGGAAGGCAACCATGGCTATCCGCGGACTGTCATTCCGGTTGAGCGACGCAAGATTTATATGGCAGCCCTCGAGGGGGCGAGCAGTGAGCAGAATATTGGCGCATTGCTTGTTCAAGACATTCAAGCGCAAGGGGATAGATCAACCACCTTGCCACGGATCGATCAATTTGATCCCGCACGCCTTAAAATCACGGGTGTTTCGCGTGGCTAGCGCAGCGCCGTGCGCCTTTACGATCGCGGCGATCTGGCAGTCGAACTGGCTGATCGGGTAGCCGCTCCGTCGCCTTTCGGCAGCGATGGCGGCATAAGCGGGCGCTGCCTCCGTATCGAAACCCAATATTCGCCCCCCGAAATCCTCCGCGAACATCGCGGCCGCGGCCCGGGCAAGTTCATCGCGTCGGCAACCGCTGTCCAGAATGGCAATGCCGTATAAAATCTCGGCTTCGGTGATGGCAGTGAGAAACAGCAAATTGGCGGGCTGTCGCGCGACCCAGTCGAGCACTTGCGGTTCGGGCGCCGGGCGCAAGCATTCGGAAAGCACATTGGTGTCGAGAATGATCAAGAAAGATCGACCGGGTTGCGCATGGGCTCGCGCGGTTCGAGGGCTAGGTCGACACCGCCGAGCGGCGCAAAGCGCGCGCGGATCGAGGCGGCGATATTGGCTGAACGAGATGCTTCGGTCGAGAGGGCCGCGCGGAGGATATCGCGCGCTTCCTCTTCCATCGACCGGCCATGTTCGGCTGCCTGCATGCGCAGTCGGCGCTTGAGTGCTTCATCGATATTGCGGATTGTCATACTTGCCATCGTCTGGCCTCCTCATCTCCGATAATAATCACTGACTGCAAATTAATCAATGATTGCAGATCAGCACGCGCTGGCTGGAAACGAGTTATTAGCGGGTATCCGCGTAATATGGATGATGGGTCGCCGCATCTCTCGATCATCTTGAGAAACCAAAACGGCAATGCAATCGTCGAACGGACAGTCGCGCTCGCCGCCGACGGCGCGGGGATGGGCGGTTCCGGGATCATTGCGACGTACGTCGCTAAAAATGAGAGCGCGCTCCCAGTTATCGCCGAAACCGCAGATCGAGCGGATTCCTAAAAGAAAGGTTAGCGGATCATTTGCCGGATGACACTGATTTGCGTTTAGCATGACCAAAGGTCGAAAAATCAGGCGTAGGTCCGGAACTCAGGAGGGCTCACCAAGTTTCAACGATTTTCAGCCAATTGTCGAACTAGCAAAGCCGGTCGGCCTTGAATCGACCCTTCAGCTTGCTACTGGCTGCAAAGGCCAGAGGGCCACAAGGGGAAGAGATTTGACGACGCTTATCACCGGCGCCGCCGGGTTCATTGGAATGCACGTCGCAGCGGCGTTGCTCGGCCGCGACGAACCCGTCGTCGGGATCGATAATTTTACTCCCTATTACTCCCTCGATCTTAAGCGCGCACGCGTCGCGCATCTCGAGACACTCTACGATGAATTGTTCACATTCATCGATGTAGACTTCGGCGATGCGAATGCGCTCGCGCATGCGCTTTCGGGCCGCAGGGTCGACCGGATCGTCCATCTCGGCGCTCAGCCAGGCGTCCGCTATTCGCTCGAAAACCCGGGTGCCTATATCCATTCGAATGTCGCGGGACACGTCAACATTCTCGAACTCGCGCGTCACAGGGAGATAGAGCATCTCGTTTATGCCTCATCGTCGTCGGTTTACGGCATGCGCGCCGACACGCCCTTTCGCGTCGCCGACCGCGCCGACACCCCCATCTCGCTCTACGCGGCGACGAAGCGGTCCGACGAACTGCTCAGCGAAACCTACGCGCATCTCTTCCGCATACCCCAGACCGGCCTGCGCTTCTTCACCGTCTATGGTCCGTGGGGTCGGCCGGACATGGCGGTATGGAAATTCACCGAAGCGGTGCTGCAGGGCCGGCCGATCGACGTCTATAATCACGGCGACATGCTCCGCGATTTCACCTTCATCGACGACATCGTCAACGGCGTCGTCCTGGCGCTCGACCATCCCCCCGAAGACAACAACCGGGAAAAACCCGGAGGTTTCACGACGCCGCACCGTCTGTACAACATCGGTAACAATCGCTCGGAGCAGCTCACCGCGCTGATCCACGCTATTGAAGAAGCGTGCGGCCGCAAGGCGGAGATCAACCTGCTGCCGATGCAGGACGGCGACGTCTATCAGACATCAGCCGACATCGACGACATCAGCCGCGATCTCGGCTTTGCGCCGACCACACCGATCGCGGTCGGAATCCCCGCCTTCGTCGCCTGGTATCGGGAGGAATGGCTGGGACGGCAGGAAGCGGATCGCCGCGAGGCGTGACGCGCCTACCAGCGCAGGAAGCGCGGCAGGATCAGCCGCCCGGCGATCGCTGAGAGCAGGACCGCTGCGCCGTGCCAGAGCGCGATATGAACGACGTCGTCGGTTGCGCAATGGAGCGCGACGATCGTTGCACCCGCAGCCCCCGCAGCGATGCCGACGACCCAGCCTGCACGGGTCGGCGATGTTGGCGCGCCCGCCTTTAGCCAGAAAAACAGCGCCCCGCCGACGCCTAGGCCCGATGCCAAGCCTTTCAGGAGGCAACCCAGGCCGACGTCATGACGCGCAGCCTCCATCGCAGCGTGGCCGTCGGCGATGCAGACGGCAAGGGCCGCGAGCGGCAGTGACAACGAGGCGCCGACCGCCCAACGCCAGCCGCCATAGTCGCGCCCGACGCCCGGAAGCCCCATGCGCAGCGCGCTCCATGTCGCGGCGAGACCTGTCGCCGCGGTCAGCCAGAAGGCGAGCATCGAAAGCGGCGGCATTCCGCGCCCCGCCAGATCATGGCGCAGCCCGAACAGCAGCAGCAGCGCCGCGGCGCCCGCCACCCATCCGGCCGCGACCCACATCGATCCGCGCGCGATGCGTCGCGGCCGAACCGGCGCCAGATCACCCGCCAGCTCGTCGATCAGATCGTCGATCGATGCCTCCTTCATCTCATTCGCTTTCAATTAGTTCGGCGAGCTTCTTGAGTCCGCGATGAATGTTCACCTTGACGAGCGACTCGCTCTGTCCGGATATCCGCGAGGCCTCGGCAATAGAGGCACCTTCGATCTTGACCAGCGTGATCGCCTGCGCCTGCTTCGGCGGCAGCAGCGCCAGCAGATGGTCGATGCTGAGCCGGGCGTGGACCGCCTCGTCCTCCGCTCCGACCGCGGCGTCATTATCGCCAAGTTCGGCTTCGTCGCGTTGGCGGCGCAGCATGTCGATCCACCGATAGCGCGCAATCGCGGCGAGCCAGGGAAGGAAGGCCCGCCCGCTGTCCCAGGTCGCGAGCTTGCGGTGCATCGACACCAGCGTCTCCTGCACGAGATCATCGATATGGTGCGGCGCGATCCGGCGCGCAAAATAGCGTTCGAGCCATTTGCGGCAAGCGGCGAGCAGGGCGCGATAGGCGCTGCGATCTCCCCGCTGCGATGCGGCCATCAAGCGCGCCAGCGAAGGTTCGTCCATGCTCATTGCGCGCATCCTAGCACGGGCAACTCTCTTCGAAAGGGCGATGCAGAATAGCATCAATTGTGGGTTCGCGGGAAAGGGTGTGAAAGTTACGCCGAAACGGGCAGCAAGGATTTGGCAGGGCGGTCCCAATAGAATAGGCGTCCGCTCGAACGACGACGCACGAATGGAGACGGGCAAGGCATGAACATTCTGCTGACGGGCGGCGCCGGCTATATCGGAAGCCATGTCGCCGCACCGCTAGTATCGGCCGGGCACCACGTCGTCTGCTTCGACAATCTGTCGAACAGCGATCCGGCGGTCATGGAACGGATCGAGGCGATCACGGGCCAGGCGGTACCGCTCGTCACCGGCGACATCCGCGACGGCGACGCGCTGCGCGAAGTGCTGCGGAACCATGCGATCGAAGCCGTGATCCATTTCGCCGGGCTGAAGGCGGTCGGCGAATCGGTCGCCGAGCCCATGAAATATTACGACAATAATGTCCGGGGCACCTTGTCGCTGCTCGAAGCGATGGCCGATTGCAGGACCAGGACGCTCGTCTTCTCGTCGAGCGCGACCGTCTATGGCCAGCCGCAATATCTGCCGCTCGACGAGAACCACCCGACATCGGCGACCAACCCCTATGGCCGCACCAAGCTGATGATCGAGGAGATGCTCGCCGACGTCGCCGCCGCCGATCCCGAATGGCGCATCGCGATACTGCGCTATTTCAATCCCGTCGGTGCGCATGACAGCGGGTTGATCGGCGAGAATCCGAACGGCGTTCCGAACAACCTGATGCCCTTCATCAGCCGCGTTGCCGCCGGACGGCTAGGTGAACTGTCGGTTTTCGGCGCCGATTACGACACGCCCGACGGCACCGGCGTTCGCGATTATATCCATGTCGTCGACCTCGCCGACGGCCATGTCGCCGCGCTCGAAGCGATCGCGAAGAACGACGAGCCGCTGTCGATCTGGAACCTCGGCACGGGCCAAGGCTATTCGGTGCTCGACATGGTCAAGGCGTTCGAGCGCGTGAACGGCGTCCGCGTCCCCTATCGCATCGCCCCGCGCCGCGACGGCGATGTCGCGAGCTGTTTCGCCAGCCCCGACCGCGCCGCGCGCGAACTGGGCTGGAAGGCCGAGCGCGGTCTCGACGCGATGTGCGCATCGAGCTGGAATTTCGAACGCACGCTCGCGGGGCGCAACTCGGACTAAACCCCCTCGCTCTTGATCGGGCTAGACCGGAGCGCCGCCTTCCCCATCTCGTCATCCCGGCGAAGGCCGGGATCTCGCCGGTGCGTTGGAAGGCAAGGTCGAGATCCCGGCCTTCGCCGGGATGACGATCCTGAAGGGCCCGCTTTTAGCCGAGCCACCCCGCGGTTTGCACGAGCACCCACAAACCGATCACGAGGAACAGGCCGGCGGCGACGAGACGGACTTTCGCGAGGTCGACGCGCTTCAGCAGTTCGTGACCGAGGAAGATCGCCGGCACATTGGCGATCATCATGCCGAGCGTCGTGCCCGCGGTGACCGCGACGACGTCGTGATATTGCGCCCCGAGCGCGATCGTTGCGACCTGGGTCTTGTCGCCCATCTCGACGAGGAAAAAGGCGACGAGCGTGGTCAGGAACGCCCCGAAACGCGGCTTCGGCGCTTCGTCGTCGTCAAAAGTATCGGGGATCAGCGTCCACGCCGCCATCGCGATAAACGAAGCACCGATCGCATAGCGAAAGACCGGACTGTCGAGAAAGGCGGCGGCCGACGCACCGAGCAGCGCCGCGAGGGCGTGATTGGCGAGCGTCGCGATGAGGATACCAAATATGATTGGCAACGGACGGCTGAACCGCGTCGCGAGCAGAATCGCGAGCAGCTGCGTCTTGTCGCCGATTTCGGCGAGCGCGACGATTGCGGTCGATGTGAACAGGGCTTCCATGATGACTCCGGGGCCGGGCGGCTTGCGATTCCAACGGACATCGAACCCGCCGCCCGGCCCGGACGGAGGTCGATGCCATTGGTCTCGCCCAAGCGGTCTCCCGCTTCCACCGCACCATGACCTCTCGGCCAAGTATGTTGACGCGGCGGCCCGTCCCGAAGGACGGCTGGCTACTCCCCAGATGACGGGAGCGGGTTAGACGGCTTGGGCTCACCTTGCAAGCCCTTCGCCGCGGCCGCCTTCTCCGCCTCGGCGATGTCGGCATCCATCGCCTTTGCGCGCGCGTCTATCTCCTTCGCCGCCTTGTCGTAGCGCGTATCGAAGTTGGGTTCGTCCTTGCAGGCAGCAAGGAGCAGCAGCGGCATGAGCAGGAGGGCGGCGCGCATCAATAATCCTTGCGATAGCGGATCGAGAGGTTCGACTGCCCCGACCCGCCCGCCTGGCTGAGCAGCGACAGCGCCCGTGTCAGGCTGATCTCGAGCTGGGTCGCGGTATAGCCGCGCGCGTCGGTGATCACCTCCAAATAGATGTCCTTGGTGATATATTGCCCGGCGGCGAGCGCCGCGCCGCGCCCGACCGTATCGTCGGGTCCAAGCACGCGCAGCCGGTCGATCCCCGTCGCCGACTGGAGCGCCCCGAGCGGGCTCAGGCCGCCGCCCCCGCTGCTCAGCGTGTTGAGCGAGGCAGCAAGCTGGACCGCCTGCAACGGCGACAGCGTCGTGATCGAATCGCCGAACAGGATGCGCGAGACGATCTCGTCCTGCGGCAGGCCCGGAACGCTCGAGAAGGCGACCTGCGGATTGCTCGCGCGCCCGGTCACGCTGACGGTCACCGTCACCGTTTCGATCGTGTCGTCGGCGATCAGCCGGATCGCGGGGTCGAAGGCATCGCCGGTCGGGAAGGTCACCCGGCCCTCCTGAAGCTCGAACGAGCGGCCCGCGAAGCCGAGCGTGCCGCGCACCAGCTCGATCTCGCCGGTCACCTGCGGCGCCTGCGTCGTGCCGCGCAGCACGATGTCGGCGCTCCATTCGGATTCGAGCCCCATGCCCGAGACATAGATTTCGTCGGGCGCCTTCAGCGCGATGTCGAGGCGGATGAGGTCGAACAGGCTGCCGCCGACCGCGGCGAGCCCGTCGCCGCTGATCCGCTGGCGCCCGGCGGGGGGCTTGCGGCGCACGCCGGTCAGCACCGGCACTTGGGCTGCGCCTTCGCGCACGATGCGGTAACGCGTCTCCGGAAGGCGCAGGCTGCCTGACAGCAGCGCGGCCTGCCCCGCGACCTTTTCGAGCGTCAGATTGCCGGTCGCGCGCGCCGCGATATTCTCGCTCCGCGCAAGGCGGGCGTTGTCGAGCGTCACCGCGATATTCATCGGATAACCATCAGCCGAAGCGAGGCTGACGAAGCCTTTTGCCTGAAGCGTGCCGTCGCCGGCCTTTGCGGTCAGCTCCTCTATTTCCAGCCGGTTGCCCGTGAAGCGACCGTTCACGACGATATTCGTCAGCTTGGTGCCATAAGTCTGGTTCTCGTAGGTCATGTCCTTGCCGCGCACCACACCATTAAGGCAGGGGTCGGCGACGCTGCAGCTGAAATCGGCGGCGACGGCGACCGGCCCCGCCACATGCTGGTCAGCGGGACCGAAGAAGGAATAGAGCGTGTCGGCGGGGCCGTTGTAGCGAATGCCGCCGCCGAGCGGCGCCGCCATCAGCCGTTCGGTCCAGCCGCCCGCGCTGGGCCCGAGCGGGCGCAGCGAGGCCTGCACCCGGCCGATGACGCTCCCCCGCTTGCGCATCACCGCGCGCGCCTCGCCGCCGTCGGCGAGCAGCTTGCCGGCGAAATTGACGTCAACCGGCTGGCTGACCGACGCCGCGGTGGTGCGCGTGAAGCCGGTGATTGTCAGCCGCGCGTCGGCGCGCGGGAAAGCGTCGGAATTCGCCTGCTCGAAATCGAGGCTGCCCGTCGCCCGCCCGCCGAGCCCCATGTCGGGATAGACGGCGTTGAGGATCGCCATGTTGACGCGCTCGAGCCGGCTCTGGAGCAGAATGCCGTCGCCAAAGCGGCCCGCGATGCGCGCGCTGCTGCCCCGACCCAGATTGACCGTCGTGGGCAGCAATTCATAACCATCGGCGCCCGGAATGATGCGCGCGGGCGAAGTCGTGCGGAAATTGATCCCCGTCGCTCGTCCCTGCACCGACGCGCGCCAGAGTTCGGGCGTTAGATCAGCATTCGCGGCGATGCGGAAGGGGACGCCGCTCGTCCCCTCGACCAGCGCCTGCGCCTTGCCGCTGCCGTTGCGATAATCGATCTTCACGCGCCCGACGGCGATGTCATAGTCGCGGATCTGTGTATCGGCGATCTGGATGTCGGCGACGATATGCGGCTGGTCGTAAAGGGTGACGTCGGCGTCAACGATCGCCGAACCGACCGCGAGGTTGGCTGGCCCGGGAAGCACAACATCATTCGCACGGACATTGATCGCGGCCGTCTGATACTGGCCCGCCGCGCTCAGACGGACGAGACCGCCGAGCCCCTGCCCCGACGCGTTGAGCTGGCCGGTAAAGGGGCCGGCCTCGCTCTGCACGAGGCGGCCGTTGAACCCGATGCCCGCGAGGTCGCCGCGCTCGACATCGATCGTCAGCGGTCCCGCCGCCATCAGCAGCACGACGTCGGCCGACAGCGGCCCATAGTCGGTGTCGCCCGTCGCCGCGAGGCGATAGCCGTTCGGCGCGCCGTTCACGCGCGCGACGAGGTTGGCGAGCCCGATACCAAGCCCGGGCCGCTCGGCGGTCACCACCGCGCGCGGATCGCTGATCGTTCCGGCGAGCTGGACGCCGATCGGGCCATAATCGGTCGAATTTGCGCGCGCGGTCAGCCGGATCTGTCCGTTCGGCGCATAGCTCCCCTGCCCGCCGGTGATGCGCAGGCGCGGTGCCGACAGGCGGAGGCCGGAGAAGCGGACGATGCCGTCGGTGCCATAGCGCACGGCGCTCGACGCGGTCGCATTGCCGCCGAGGAAGTCACGGACGCCAGAGTTGAACAATCGCGTCGAGCGCGCGCGAACGTTGCCGACAATTTCGAACCCGCCGCGCGGCGCGGTCTTGAGGTCTGCATCGGTGTCGATGTCAAAGATGCCGACGCTTTCGACGCGGTAATCGTTGATCCGCCCGTCGATCGCGCCCGTGTAGAACCCCTTGTTGAGATCGGCGATCAGGATCGCCTTCGCGTCGATGCGCGGCGAGCGGAGGCGCAGATTGTCGCTGAGGATGCGCCCGCCAGCGTACGCGAGATCGCCGTCGAGCCGCACCTGCACCAATGTCCCGCCCGCGACCGTATCGAGCCCGCGTATCCGCGCGGCGCGGCCCTCGACGGGAATTACGATCTGGTCGGCAGCGACGCGCGCCTTGCCCGCGAGGCTCAGCCGCTCGACGATGATGTCGTTGACCGCGAGGCTGTTCGCGTTCGCCTGATAATCGACGGTCGGCAGCGCGAATTCGCCATCGAGCGTTGCCGTCGCGCGCAGACCGCTGGCGCGCACGGCGGGGGCGATCGCGCTTGGCTTCAGGACATTGGCCGCGAATTGCAGCCCCTCGAAGCGGTTCGCGCCGAGATCGAGCCCGCCGCTGATCCCGAGATGCGCCGCATCCGACGAAAGCCGTCCGTCGATCGCGGCCTTGCGCTCCTGCAGCCGGGCGGTGAGGTCGATCGCGGTTTCGGTACCCAGTAATTCGGCCGCCGGCCCGGTCAGCAGCCGCGAAGCCTGCGCCGTCCCCTTGGCGGAGAAGGTTCCGTCGCGCCCCGTCAGTGCGACGCGGGCGAGCGGCGCGGTGCCGAGATTGGCGGTCAAATTGCCGTTCCACGCCTTCCAGTCGCCGCGCCCGGCCAGCTTCGCCGTCAGCGGTTCCGCAAACCCGCCCATCGCCGCGAGCACGCCGCCTTGGGGCGCGGTGAGGTCGAGCGCGACCATGAGCCGGTTCTGTTCGGGCACTGCATCGAGGACGAGCTTCAGCCTATCGCCCTCGCCGCCACGGCCCAGCGTTTCCGCATTGGCGCTGACCTGTGCCCGGCGATCGGCGATTGCGACCTTGCCGTTCAATGTCGCGACGCGCCGTTCGCCCGCAACCGCCGGCTCGAAAACGAAACGATCGACGCGGAGCAACCCGACGTCGATATCGAGATCGGGCAGCAGCGGCTCGCCGGTATCGGGCACCGGCTTGAACGCAGGGATCTTCTCCATCACCAGCGTCTCCGCCGTCGCCGAGCGGACATCGATGTGATTGGCGAGATAGCGGATGGGCCGCCAGTCGATGCGAAGCTCGGGTGAACGCAGGAAGACACCCTTGGGATCGGACAGCGTGAAATCGCGGACGACCATCCGGCCATAGAGCGAGCCGTCGAGCCGGCCGATGCCGATCTTCATCCCGTTTTCGAATTCATATTTCTCGATCTGGGTGACGACGAAACGCCGTCCGGCGTCGCTGTTGAGCCCGACAAGGAACAACGCGAAGAGCAGTATCAATCCGAGCAGGCCCAGGCCGATCCAGCGCAGGACCATCAGCTGCCACGACCGCTGCCTTGGCGGCGCGGCGACGTCCGGGGGGAGAGGCGCCTCCTCGGCCATCAGAAAGCCTGTCCGATCGAGACATAGACGCTGACGCGCGCTTCGCCCGGCTTGCGTCCGATCGGCGTCGCAATGTCGAAGCGCATCGGCCCGAAATTGGTGTAATAGCGCGCGCCGATCCCGGCGCCGAAGCGCAGATTCTGGAAGGTCGGCGCCGAAGAGCGATAGACCTGCCCGCCATCGACGAACCCGACGACGCCGAAATTGCCGAAGCGATAGCGCGCTTCGAGCGCCACTTCGTTCACGCTGCGGCCGCCGATGGGGTCGTTGTTCGGGTCCTTGGGCCCCAGTTCCTGATAACCGAAGCCGCGCACCGACCCGCCGCCGCCGGCATAAAAGCGCCGCGAAGGCGCCAGCCGCTCGCGCGCCGCGCCGACGATCGAACCGACGCGAACTCGCCCTGCGAGCACGATGCTGTCGGTCACCGGATAATAGCCGCTGATGTCGGTACGCAGGCGCGCATAGGGCGAGAAGCGCCCGGCGAGCGAGCCTTCGGGCTGGATCAGGCTGGTGACGCGAAAGCCCTTGGTCGGATCGAGCAGGCTGTCGGTACGGTCCATCCCGACCTGTCCGGTGAGGCCGAGGATCGTATAGAAGTCATAGGACCGCTCGCCCTTGTCGAAATCATAATCATCCTCGCGCGTCGCGATCAGTTCGACGCCATAGGCATAGGTGAATTTCTTCTGCCAGATCGGCGTCGAATCATAGCTGACGCGCGCCGCGACACGGCCCGTGATCGCGTTGAACGCGTCATAGGTGCTGCGGGTGATTTCGGTCGCGAGTTCGAAGGTGCGGTCGCGGCGCCCGGCGTTCGATCGGCGCATCGTCGCGCCGATCCCCTGCTCCTGCGTTCCCAGCACGCCGCGGAACGTCAGGGCGCCTTCGGGCGGCAGCAGGTTGCGGTGCGTCCAGCTGCCCTCCAGCCTTATCCCCTCGCCCGTGCCATAGCCCGCGCTGGCGGCGAGCGTGCGCGGCGGCCCCGCCTGCTGGGTCACCAGCATCGTCACATATTCGGTGTCGTCGCCCGCGCTCTCCCCGGTCGGCTGCGGCTCGGCGGCGACGGTCGCGAAGAGGCCGGTCGCGACGAGCGCCTGGCGCAGATCGTCGACCATCCGGCTGTCGTAAAGGTCGCCGCGCTTGAAACGCGCGAGCACTTCGACATGCTCGGCATCGAAGGCGAGGTCGCCCGTCGTCTCGATGCCGCCGAAGCGCGATCGTTTGCCGATGTCCACCGGCAGCGTGTAAACGCCGTCGCCCGTGGCGCCGTCGAGCAATATGTCGCGCTGCCCGACCTTGGCGAAGGGATAGCCCTCCTCGGGTAGCTTGAGCGCGATCGCCGCTTCGGCGCCCTGGATGCGCTGCGCGACGATCGGCTCGCCCACGCTGAGCGGGAAATTGTCGGCGATCAGGTTCGGCGGGATCGTCGGATCGGCGTCGATGACGATGTCTGCCAGAGTGTAGCGTTTGCCCGGCTTCACGTCGATGATCGCGGTAATCGGCCGGCGCCGGCGTTCCTGCCCCTCCTCGCGCGGGCCGCGTTCGATGCGCGTGTCGACGACCGCGTCATAATAGCCTTCGGACGCGAGGATGCGCTGCATCAGTTCGCCGTCGGCGGAGAGGCGCGCGCGGATCATCGCCGCATTGTCCGCCTTGCCGTCGCCATCGTAGAGCGCCGACAGATCGCCGAACAGGTCGGCGAGGTCGATGTCGGTGCTGTCGTCGGCCTCGCCCAGTCCATTGACCTGCACCGTGTAGGACAGGTCGACATTGTCGCTGTCGTCCTCGGCCTCGGCGAACTCAACGGGTTCCACGTCGAAATTTTCGAGCGGCGGCAGCGGCGCGGCAAGTTCGCTGTCGCTGATCGGCGCATCGCCGATCGCCTCCACCGCATCGCCGTCGGCCAGCGCCGGAACCGGCACCCCGTCGACCTGCGGCGGTTGAGTTTGCGCGGTCGCGCCCTCGCCTTCCTCGGCGTCGGCGGCTTCGCGCCTGGCCGCTTCGGCCGCCTGGCGCTTTTCGAATTCGGCGATCGATTCGAGCGGCCGGTCGAGTTCGGCGTCATCCTCGGCGCTGATTGGCGGGATCGATTTTTCGAACTCCTCATCCTCGATGATCGGTTCGACGGCGGGCAATTGCGCTTCGGGCGGCGGCGGTAACGGCGCGGCGATCTCCGCCGCTCTGGTATCGAGCGTCGGCACGACCTTCGGCGGCGCGACCTCCTGTCCCTCCGTTTGCGCCTGTGCGGCGCTCGCCCAAGCCAGACCTATGAGCGAGGTCGCGCCGATCAGCAGCGGACGCATCCGCGAGCGCGGGCGCCAGCATGATCTGCGGAAAATGTCAGATTGTTTCATCTGCAGGCCACCGGTCGATGCTTGTGGCTCGCAAGATATGGCTACGCAACCCGTTTCTCCCCTGTTTCCCAGCTAACTCTCCGAGATCGGGACAGTTCCCGGTCGTGCGGCAAACTGCGTCCGGGGAGGCGATCAGCTATCGGCGCCGAACAAGTCGCGGCTATAGACCTTGTCCGCGACGTCGGCGAGATCGCCCGTTACGCGGTTGGCGATGATGACGTCGGCTTCGGCCTTGAAGGCGTCAAGATCGCGGATCACACGCGAATTGAACAGCCGGTCCTCCTCGATCAGCGGCTCATAGACGATCACCTCGATCCCCTTCGCCTTGACGCGCTTCATCACGCCCAAAATGCTGCTGGCGCGGAAATTGTCCGATCCCGCCTTCATCGCGAGGCGATGGATGCCGACGACGCGCGGCTGGCGCTTGATGATCTCGGACGCGACGAAATCCTTGCGCGTCGTGTTCGACGAGACGATCGCCTGGATCAGGTTCTGCGCCTGCAGGATGGTGATCAGGCTGATGCCCACTGCGGCCCTGTTCGAAGAGGCGTCAAACGCCTGGATCAGGTTCTGCGGCACATCCTTGTAATTGGCGAGCATCTGCTTCGTGTCCTTGGGCAGGCAATAGCCGCCGTAGCCGAAGGAGGGATTGTTGTAGAAGCTGCCGATCCGGGGGTCGAGGCATACGCCCTCGATCACCTGGCGCGAGTCGACATCGTGTGCCGCCGCATAGGTGTCGAGCTCGTTGAAGAAGGCGACGCGCATCGCGAGATAGGTGTTGGCGAACAGCTTGATCGCCTCGGCTTCAGTGTTGCCGGTCTGCAGGATCGCGGCATCGGGCTTCAGCGACCCTTCGAGCAGCAGCCGCGCGAAATCAGCCGCGCGCGGATGCGTGTTGCCGACGATGATCCGCGAAGGATGGAGATTGTCGTAAAGCGCGCGCCCTTCGCGCAGGAATTCGGGCGAAAAGACGATCGCATCACTGCCGAGTTCGGCGCGCATCCGCTCAGTGAAACCCACGGGCACGGTCGATTTGACGACGATCAGCGCGCCCGGCGCCATGACCAGCGCGTCGGCGATGACACTCTCGACCGTGCCTGTGTTGAAATAATTGGTGTCGGGATCATAGTCGGTCGGCGTCGCGACGATGACGAAATCCGCGCCCTTATAGGCGGCATCGCGATCGGTAGTCGCGATCAGATTGAGCGGCCGGTTCGCCAGATAATCCTCGATCTCGGGATCGGCGATCGGCGATTGTTTGGCATTGAGCTGCTCGACCTTGTGCGCGTCGATGTCGAGCGCGACCACCTCGTTGCGCTGCGCCAGCAGGATCGCGTTGGAAATACCGACATAGCCCGTGCCGACGACGGCAATCTTGGAGGGCGACGCGGGCGAAACATGTGCTGGGGCCAATGACTTATCCTCTGAGTGGTGCGCCGCCGTCCCTAGCAACTGCGATGCACCCGCTCAACCGCGGTGGTCAGGTCCCGCAGAAGGTCTTGTATGGCCCCGCATCGGCCGGCGCGGGAAGCGTGAAGCGTTCGAGCCCTGGGCGGACTTCATACGGATTGCGGACGACGCCAAGCAATTTTAGCCATGGTGCAAGATCGCCGGCCTCGGCCGCCTCCAGCGCCTCTTCGACCAGATGGTTACGCGGGATGTAGAGTGGATTCACCGCATCCATCGCATCGGCATGTTCGACCGGCCCCATGCTGTCGTGCTCGATCCTCTCCCACCATGCGGCGATCCAAGGCGCCATCGCGTCGGCGCTGGGAAGCAGGCTTTCGAGCATCGCGCCGTCGCCGCGCAGCAGCATCGCGAGCGCGCGGAAGAAGGACGTGAAATCGACCGCATGGGTTTCAAGTTCGTCGAACAGGCTGTCGATCAACTCGCCATCGTCCGCGCCCTCGCCGCTCAGCCCGAGCTTTCCCCTCACCTTGGCATGCCAGCTGGCGCGAAAGCGGCCGGGGACCGCATCGACGATCGCTTTCGCCGCCTCGACGTCCTCGGGCGACACGCGGTGGATCGCCGGCAGCAACGCCTCCGCAAAGCGCGCCATGTTCCAGTGCATGATCTGCGGCTGGCGGCCATAGGCATAGCGGCCGTTTGCATCGATCGAGCTGAAGACCGTGTTCACCGCGAAGCGGTCCATGAAGGCGCAGGGGCCGTAATCGATTGTCTCGCCGCTGATCGCGACATTGTCGGTGTTCATCACGCCATGGATAAATCCCACGCCGAGCCAGTGCGACACCAGCTCGCATTGCAGTCCGATCACGCGGTCGAGCAGCGCAAGATGCGGATTAGCCGCATCGGCAAGGTCGGGGAAGTGACGCCGGATGCTGTAATCCGACAATTGCGCGACATGCTCGGCGCCGAAATGCGCGGCGAAGAACTGGAAGGTGCCGACGCGAATGTGGCTGCTCGCAATGCGGGTGAGGACCGCGCCCGGATGCGCACGTTCGCGCTGGACCCGGTCGCCGGTCGCGACGGCCGCCAGCGCGCGCGTCGTCGGCACACCCATCGCCGCCATCGCCTCGGACACGAGGAATTCGCGCAGCACCGGACCGATCGCCGCCTTGCCGTCGCCGTTGCGCGAAAAGGCGGTAGGGCCCGATCCCTTGAGCTGGACATCGAAGCGCGCGCCGTCGGGCGCGACGATCTCACCGAGCAGCAGCGCGCGCCCGTCGCCGAGTTGCGGCGAGAAATGGCCGAACTGATGTCCGGCATAAGCGAGCGCGAGCGGTTCGGCGCCTTCGAGGATCTCCGCGCCGGAAAAGACGCGCGCCAGTTGATCGTCCGTCGCGCCCGCCACGTCGATCCCGAGCCGTTCGGCGAGCGCGTGGTTGAATAGGAGCAACTCGGGCGCCGAAGGCTTCGCTGCCTCCGCGGGCGCGTAGAAGCCTTCCATGGAATCGTGGAAACTATTTTCGAACGCGAAATCCATGGCGCCTATGTCGAGCGTTGACGTCATGAATGCAAGTGCTCCCCGGGCGCGCATCTCGCCGCGCCGGCTTTTGACGAAACGCAAAATGCTGTCATTCGGGACAGCCTTGCGCCAAATGCGCGAGACGGCGCATAATAATCGACATATCGACGACGCCGGAACCCTTTTGGGACGCGCGTGTTTGGTGAACCGACAGGGACGATCTTAATTTATGCGAATCCAGAACAAACAGGCCTGGCTGGCGATCCCGATGCAAATTCTGCGTATGGCGCTCAACTGGTCGCGCGATCAGCGGCGCCTGCTCGCCGCGGGCATGGACGGCGTGCTTTGCGTCATCGCGGTCTGGATCGCCTATTCGCTGCGGCTCGGCGTGTGGGAACTTTTCTCGCGCCCGGTGCTGACCTTTGCCGCCGCGACATTGCTGTTCTGGTATCCCATCGCCTATCTGACCGGCGTCTACCGTTCGTTGATCCGCTTTTCGGGCGCGCGGACGATCGCCAATCTCGCCATTGCCTGCACGATCCTCGCCGGTCCGCTGATGATCGCCTTCGTGCTTTTCCGCTTTCCCGAAGTGCCCCGGACGCTCACCATCCTGCATCCGATCATATTTCTGCTGCTCCTTGCATCGAGCCGGATCGTCATCCGGTTCGCGCTGCTCGACCTGTTGCACAGCGTATCGCCCGACGCGCGCCGCGTGATCATCTATGGCGCCGGGCGCGCGGGACAGCAGCTCGCCCTGTCGCTGCGTCACGAGCCGCAAATCTATCTCGTCGGCTTCGTCGATGACGACCTGCGTCTCGCCGGGCAGCGGCTCGACGGCGTTCCGGTCTTCAGCTCCGAACAATTGGGCAAGCTGCTGGACGATACCGACGTCGACGAGGTTCTGCTCGCCATCCCGAGCGCGTCGCGGATGCGCCGCCGCGAAATCATCGAGCGCCTGCAGGAAGAGCAAATCTACGTCCGTTCGCTACCGAGCCTCTCGAACATCATCGAAGGTTCGGTCACCGTCAACGACCTGCGCGAGATTCAGATCGAGGAACTCCTCGGCCGCGAGGCGGTGGCGCCGAACGAGGTGCTGATGGGCAAGACGATCGTCGGCAAGACGGTGCTGGTATCGGGTGCCGGCGGCTCGATCGGCAGCGAATTATGCCGCCAGATCCTGCGGTGCCATCCGGCGCGCCTGATCCTCCTCGAACAATCCGAATTCGCGCTCTATGCGATCGAGCAGGAATTGACGGAGATGACGCGCGCGATGGACGCCGACATCCCGATCATCCTCGAACTCGGCAATATTGCCGAGCGATCGACGCCGATGCGCATCTATCGCAACCACCGGCCCGACACCGTCTTCCACGCCGCGGCGTACAAACATGTTCCGCTCGTCGAGGCCAATCCGATTTCGGGCGTTCGCAACAATGTCCTCGGAACACTCTACAGCGTCGAGGCCGCCGAGGCCAATGGCGTATCCCATTTCACCTTGATCAGCACCGACAAGGCGGTGCGTCCGACCAATATCATGGGCGCATCGAAGCGCGTGTGCGAACTGATCCTTCAGGCGCGCGCCGAGCGCCCCGATGTCGCCACCGTGTTCAGCATGGTCCGTTTCGGCAATGTGCTCGGATCGAGCGGCTCGGTGGTTCCTCTGTTCAAGGCGCAGATCGCCGCCGGCGGGCCGGTGACGATTACCCATGCGAAGATCACGCGCTATTTCATGACCATTCCCGAGGCATCGCAACTCGTCATCCAGGCAAGCGCGATGGCGCGGGGCGGCGAAGTCTTCGTGCTCGATATGGGGCAACCCGTTCGTATCATCGACCTCGCGCGCAGCATGATCCAGCTGTCGGGCCTCAGCGTCCGCGACACCGACCGCCCCGAAGGCGACATCGAGATTGTCGAAACGGGGCTGCGGCCGGGCGAGAAGCTCTATGAGGAGCTGCTGATTGGCGACAATCCCGAGCCGACCAACCACCCCCGCATCCTTCGCGCCCGCGAAAGCCGCTGGCCGTGGAAGGAATTGGAGGCGGAGCTTCAGGCTCTCGAAACGATCATCCGCGGAAGCGGCGACCCCGCCCTGGCAATTCGCATCATCGGCAAGCTGGTGCCCGAATATACCCCCGACACGGCGTGGGCCGCGCGAATTTCGACCGCGACCTCCTAGAGTGTTTTCAAGTCAGGTGGAATCACCTGACGACTTGGAAAACGCGCTCTAGCCCCCCCGATTGCCGGAGGCGGCGGCGAGAACCTCGTCGATAGCCTGCGTCGTCAACCGCATCTGCGCTTCGGTCAAGCCGGGGTGAACGAGCCACATGATGCTCGTCTCACCCAGCTCGCGCGCGGCGGGCAGGCGCTGGGCCGGGCGCCATCCGGTGCCGTCAAAGGCCTTTTCCAGATAGACTTCCGAACAGCTGCCCTGAAAACAGGGGACACCCCGCGCGACGATTTCGGCAACGATGCGGTCGCGGTCCCAACCCGGCGCAAGGCGGTCGGGACGCACATAGGCGTAAAATTTATACTGGGCGTGGCGGCTCGTCGCGTCGGCCGGTGCGGGCAAGCGAACGATGCCGTCGGCCCCGGCAAAGCGGGCCAGTGCTTCGCCCAGCACATCGGCGTTGCGGGTGCGCGCCGCCGTCCATCCGGACATCCGCTGCAACTGGATCCGGCCGATGGCCGCCTGCATCTCGATCATCCGCCAGTTGGTGCCAAAACCTTCGTGGAGCCAGCGAAACCCCGGAGGATGGGCACGCTCATAGACGGCCTCCCAGCTTTTGCCATGATCCTTGAACGACCACATGCGCGACCAGAGATCGGGGTCGTTCGTGGTGACCATGCCCCCCTCGCCGCCCGTCGTCATGATCTTGTCCTGGCAAAAGGACCATGCGCCGACATGGCCGATCGAGCCGACGCTCCGTCCTTTATACAGCGCACCGTGCGCCTGCGCGCAGTCCTCGATCACCTTGAAATCATGCTTCGTCGCCAGTTCCATGATCGGGTCCATATCGGCCGGCCAGCCCGCAAGATGGACGATGATGGCGCCGCGCGTGCGCGGTGTCAGCACGGGAGCGATCGTGTCCGCCGACATATTGCCGCTGTCGCGGTCGACATCGGCGAACACGGGAATGGCACCCGCGTTGACCACACAGCTGACCGACGCGAGGAAGGTGCGCGGCGTCACCACGACCTCATCGCTTGCATCGCCCCCGTTGACCGCGCCAATCCCTAGCCCGTGAAGCGCGAGGTCGAGCGCCACCGTGCCATTGGCAAGGGCGATGGCGTGGCCGCTCTCGCTCCAGTCGGCGAACTCGCGTTCGAACGCCCGGCATTCGTCACCCGTCCAGTAATTGACGCGGTTCGACCGCAGGACGGCAGCGACTGCCTGCGCTTCCTCCTCGGTGAAGTTCGGCCAAGGTGCGAAGGCTGTGTTCAGCATATCATTTCTTTTCCATGGGCTTTGCCGGATTGCCGATGACCGTCGCGCCCGCCGGAACGTCTTTCGTGACGACGGCGCCCATGCCCACCGTTGCACCGCGCCCGATCACAAGCGGCTTTTCCGGGGTGCCCTGGCGAAGGATGGCGCCGGTGCCGATATAGGCGTGATCCTCGATACGGACATTCCCATTGCACATGACATTCGGTGCAAAGGTCACGAAATCTCCGATGACGCAGTCGTGGGCCACATAGCTGTAAATATTGGCATGGAACCCCCGGCCGATATGACAATCGCCGGTCAGCATAGCGAACGGTTGCAGGATCGCGCCTTCACCGACGGCAACATTGTCACCCACGATGACGTTCGACGCGCGGATGTCGCACATCGAAATTCCGGCCTTGCCGCATCGTTCGGTCAGCCGCTCGCGAACCTGCGACGCGGCAATCGCGATCGACACGGCGGCGTCCCGCCCTGCCGCTTCCTCGATGAAATCGTCCCACGACAGAATCGCATGGCCGCTGTGCTGCCGCTCGCCGCCCTGGGCGCCATCGTCGATGAAGACCAGGCGGTCATCGGACGAAAATTGCGCTCGCGCGACGGGCATCACTTCGCGGCCAAAACCGCTCGCGCCGTAAATTCCGATCAATCTGCTCATCATCCTCTCCAATCCCTCACGTCGCGCCGCTCGGCGTCATTGGCCGGCTCTTCCTTCGAATCGCGGCATCGTCGCCTCTCCGTCGGCGCTGATTCCATCGCGTTTCAGCACTTTGACCAGCGTCATGATCATGATCCTCCCGTCGAGTGCGAGCGACCGGTTGTCGACGTACCAGACATCGAGCGCGAACTTCTGTTCCCAGCTCAGCGCGTTGCGGCCGTTGACCTGTGCCCAGCCCGTGACACCCGGACGCACTTCATGCCGCCGCGCCTGTTCGGCGCTATACAGCGGCAGATATTCCATCAGCAAAGGCCGCGGCCCGACCAGGCTCATGTCGCCTTTCAGCACATTCCAGAGCTCGGGCAGTTCGTCGAGGCTCGTCGAGCGCAGAAACTGCCCCAAGGGCGTGATCCGCTCCGAATCGGCGAGCGGATTGCCGTCGCGATCGACCGCGTCGCGCATCGTCCGCAGCTTCAGCATCTCAAAAGGCCGGCCGTGCAGACCGGGGCGAGTCTGGCGAAAAAGGACGGGCCGCCCCATGCGCAGGAATATCAGCAAGCTCAGAGCGAGCAGCAGCGGCAAGAGCAGCAGCAGCATGCTGCCGCCAATAAGGATGTCGAACAGCCGCTTCACACCACGCATCCCGCTTTCAATCCGGGATCCGAGCGAGGCGTTCCACGGAACCGCGACGCCATTTCGGTCTTGCGAATGTCGATAAGGGCAGCGAACACCCTATCGCCCCTAGCTTGGGCTCCCGATACTGGCAAGCGCCCGCTGGTCCCCGTGCTGGCTTGGGCCGTGCGATCGAACTTACCGGTATCTTCAGCATATTTTCACGATAATTCTCCAAGGGTTCGATACCCGCCGTAAACGCAGAATAAGATGATCGAGGCCATGACCAACCACCGCGCCCAACAGGATAATCGCCGCAACGTCCTGATCACCGGAACCGCGGGCTTTATCGGCTTTCATCTTGCCAGCATGTTGCTGGCCGACGGGTTTCGCGTGCATGGCTATGACGGGATGACCGACTATTACGACGTCGCGCTCAAGCAGCGGCGCCACCAGATTTTGAAGCAGCATCCGGGGTTCGATGCGACCGAGGCAATGCTCGAGGATTTCGAACGGCTGTCAGCGACGGCGGAGGCGTTTCGCCCCGACGTCATCATCCACCTCGCGGCACAGGCGGGCGTCCGCTACAGCCTCGAAAATCCGCGCTCCTATATCCAGAGCAACGTCGTCGGCACCTTCAACCTGATGGAGATCGCGCGCGTCCTCGAGGTCCGCCATCTGCTCATGGCCTCGACCTCGTCGATCTATGGCGCGAACGACGAGATGCCCTTTACCGAGACGGAAAAGGCCGATGCGCAGCTCACCATCTATGCGGCGTCGAAAAAGGCGAACGAGAGCATGGGCCACGCCTATGCCCATCTGTGGAACCTGCCGACGACGATGCTCCGCTTTTTCACCGTCTATGGCCCCTGGGGCCGCCCCGATCTCGCCCCGTCGCGCTTCGCCGATGCGATCCTGAACGGACGCCCGATCGACATCTACAATCACGGCGAAATGTACCGCGACTTCACCTATATCGAGGACCTCGTCCGTGCGATCCGCCTGTTGGTCGACGTCCCTCCCGTTCGCCCGGCGTCGAAGCAGGCCATCGCCGAAGGCGACAGCCTGTCGCCCGTCGCCCCCTTCCGCGTCGTCAACATCGGCAATTCCGACAAGGTGCGCCTGCTCGATTTCGTCGATGCGATCGAAGCGGAGTTGGGGATAAAGGCGATCCGCAACTATATGCCGATGCAAAAGGGCGATGTTTTCGCGACCTGGGCCGACGCCTCGCTGCTACAGCGGCTCACCGGCTATCGCCCGCAGACCGACATTCGCGACGGTATTGCGCGCTTCGTCGCCTGGTATCGCGACTATCACGGCAAATAGCGGCACAGGGGCGTTTATTTGCCCCCCGCGTTGACGAGATGCTGGACGATTGTCTGGGCCGCGTCACCCTTGCCATAGGGGGCTATCGCTTCGCCTTGGCTGCCCAGCGCCGCGTCGAACGCTTCCACCATCGTTGACCGCGACATTGGGGGCGCCAGACGGTTCCAGCCCGCGTCCACCAATTCGGTCCATTCGGTTTCGTCGCGCAG
The DNA here is from genome assembly GCF_900078365.1 of uncultured Sphingopyxis sp. Taxonomy (NCBI): domain Bacteria; kingdom Pseudomonadati; phylum Pseudomonadota; class Alphaproteobacteria; order Sphingomonadales; family Sphingopyxidaceae; genus Sphingopyxis; species uncultured Sphingopyxis sp. The sequence continues at coordinate 1,762,125 of NZ_LT598653.1, read as the reverse complement.
CGTAACGCACGGCACCCCATGGAAAAACGCCTCTTTCTGCACCCCACCCGAATCGGTTGCGATGAGCGCGGCGAATTTCTCCAGTTGCACCATCTCGAGATAGCTTACCGGATCGACGATCAGGATCGCCCTCTCCGCGTCAGCCCAGCGATCGGTCCGGGCGAGAATCCCCCTTGTTCGGGGATGCACCGGCCACACGACCGGGACGCGCTTCGCGAGTTCGATCAATGCGTCGACGATGTTCGACAGCCGCTGGGGGTCGTCCGTATTCTCGGCCCGGTGGACCGTCGCCAGCGCATAGGATTTGGGCGCCAGCTTCAATCGACCCAGCGCCCCGCCCGCAGCGTCAACGCGCGCGCCCTGCAACAAGGCGACGTCAAACATCACGTCACCGACATTGTGAATGCGGTCGCCGGCGACACCCTCGCCGCGAAGATGGGCGCATGCCTCCTCGGTCGGTGCGAACAACCAATCGGAGACGCGATCGGTCAATATGCGGTTGATCTCTTCGGGCATCCGCATGTTGAAGCTGCGCAAGCCTGCCTCGACGTGCGCGACGGGAATATGAAGCTTCGCCGCGGCCAACGCCCCCGCCAGCGTGGAATTCGTGTCGCCATAGACCAGGACCGTATCGGGACGGACATCCATCAGGAGCCGTTCGATGCCCTCCAGCATCCGGCCGGTCATCGCACCATGCGAACCGCCATGGACGTCGAGGTTATGGGCCGGACGCGGGATACCAAGCTCCTCGAAAAACACGTCCGACATATTGGCGTCATAATGCTGGCCGGTGTGGATGATGATCTCATCGATGTCGGGCCGCGCCTGAATCGCGGTCGACACGGCGCTCGCCTTGATGAATTGGGGACGCGCGCCGACTATGGTTGCGATTGTCAGCTTGGCCGTCATGCCAGAATATCCGTATAAAGTTGCAAGAGTTTTCTTTCCTCGATCGACCAGTTGAAGATTTCATGGACCGCCCTGCGGCCGTTGCGGCCCATCTGTTCGGCCCTTTCGCGATCCGACACCAGCGCGTCTATGGCGGCCGCGATGGCGTCGGGGTCCTCGGGATCCACACAGAGGCCGCAATCATGACCAACGATGATTTCGCGCCAGAGCGGAAAATCGGATGCGATCACGGGAATGCCGGCCGACATATATTCGAACATCTTCACCGGCAACGCATCGAGATAGGCGGGAGTCGGCAAAAGCGTGACAACCCCCAGTATCGATCTGGACAGGAGGTCGCGGACACCCTCTCGATCCAGAAAGCCCAATTCATTGACCGATTGCCAGCCCTCCGAGCTTTTCAACACCTGCTCGAACGAGCTGCTTTCGAATTTCCCCGCAAGGTTGAGCCTGACGTCTGATTTCGTTCGCTCAAGCGATCGAACCAGAGGAAGAATGCCCCTGGTTTCGGAAATTCCTCCGACATAGGCGACCTCGTTTGCTTTTTCTCCAGAAGGAAGCGTGCTCTCAAGTTCTCCGAGACGCGGGAAATTATTTATATTGGCAAGCCTCTTGGCCTTGCCGCGAAATTTTTCAGTGATGATAGGGGTAGCGCCGATCACCGCATCCAATTTCCCTGCGGCTCGCTTTTCATAACGTGCAAAAATCGCAGAAATAACATGCAGCATCCAAGGATTGAGATAGGGTTTGCTCAGCAACTGCTTGGGCACATCCTCGTGAAAGTCGAAAACAACGCGTTTGCCGCGTCGTTTCAGCGCCAAGCCGAGGGGCATCAATTCCGGATCGTGCAAATGATAGAGATCGGCGTTCAGTTCGCGCGCCCGAGCACCCACCCGTCGGGTCGCTTCGATCATTCTGCGAAGCCTGCCAGTCGAACGCCCGGCATCGACGATCCGAACGCCATTGCTGCAGCGTTCATCGCCTTTCCCGTCGGCAACCACGAGCGATACCGCATAACCGGCATCGGCGAGACTATTGCAGAGTTTTCGGAAAATGCGCGTATCGTACCGGGAGTGGACCGAGGTCAGATGCGCGATATGCTGCGGTATGTCGTCACACATCGGATGGGTCATATCTCTCTATAGTCTGCTTTTTCGCGCGGCTGCGAAGCCTGCCGCCGATACCGGTCTACAATGGTCTGCATCACGCACTATCCGGCAATGGCTGGCTTCCGGAGGACTGCGCCTGGACTTTCTTTCCGGACTCTTCGGGGGAGCTGATGATGACGAGCAGCACCAGGGAAACCAGCAGACCGTGCGTCAGGAAAGTCGTCAGGAAATCCGAGGACCTCACCATGGTTAGCACCTGCCCCATCATCGCGGGGGCAACGAATGACGGCCCCAGATATCGCCCGTAGGATTGGAAAATAGCGAAGATGGTTCCGACACCGAGCGCATAGGCGATCACGCCCACGAGACCCGCCTGCGAAAACCCGCTTCCGATAAAGCCGGTATTGGCGCTCATGTCGGCGTCGAAGAAATACACTTCACCGATAATTTTAGGAGCAGGAATTCCGTAATAGTCCGGAACAAGTCCAAATGTAATAAATGAAGAAGACCAATAATATTTTGGACTTCCAGAAAAAAACTCTAGATAGTAATAATCCAGAAGAGAAGGAACCATAAGGACGCGACGAATAAGCAAGGTATTATACCATCCCAGCCCCCCACCGCTTCCGGTCGCCCCCAAATATATTTCCCCTATTACACCAAATGTTAGCATTATTATCAATACATACAGAATAACTGAATATCTATTATATCTAGAAAGAAATATATAAAGTCCAGTTACAACGAATGGTCCAAATAATATAGATTTATGGCTAGTGAACCCGAATAGCATCACAGTCATAAAAAAGAATATTCCGGTAAATATGTAAATCCTATAGCGCAGGGACAAAATCACCCCAACAGGTATGATCACTTTGGAAAACACCGATATCAAATAGCCAAAAACCCCCGGAAGATCTTCTGCTGCCTCGCGGCGAAACTCGTAAACGCGCGTTATGTCTAGGTTGAAGTTTTGGAAACCGCCAAAAACGTAGGAAAATACCAGCAACCATACCGTCAGGGCAGCCAGGAGCCACATCAAAGGCTTTGCCGGAACCGTAGCCAAGGAGAAGCGCGGTATCGAAATTGCGCTCGTCGCATAAACCACTGCAAAGGCGAGCGTTATGATCAACAGGGCCGATGTCGGCCTGTCCGCATAAGTGTAGATCGCCAGCGACGGTAGCAGATAGACCGTCAGCGATAAGTTCAGGAAGAAAGCCCGCACGCTGAACGTCCGCGGCGTGAACCAGGCGAATGAAGCTATGACCGCAAGCGAGGTCATCAGCTTATATGGATTGAACGCATCGACAAACCCCATATACCCCCAATAGGGCGCGAGATAATATCGATAGGATGCGATATAGAGGCCAAATAGCAGGATATAGAGAAATATCATCCAGCCCTTGCGGTCCTGATGCGCGTCCTCACCGCCGAAAGCGCCGTTCATTTTAGGAGCGGCCATCCGGTCCCTTCGTCGATAGGGCATCGCAAGACTGGCGGTATCGACAGATGACAACGACATTTTAACGATCTTTCCGAATAATTTCCTGGAAGAAGGCACGATCCGCCTTCGTAAGCAGATAGGAATTGTGCCACAACAAGGTGAAGTCGCCCCCGTGCTTCAGCGCGCGGGATTTCAGCTGCTGCATCAGGTCCATCGCCGCCGATGAATGCCCTAGACCCAAATAGGCATCTGCGAGCACCGACCCCTCCATGAGTATTAAGGGACGTTGCCGCAACCGTAGCGGCGACAGGCGCTGCCAACTCCACATCGGGAACGAACGCGCAGTCCCATAGCGGAAACCCGGGCGGTCGGCAAAGCATCCGGTCGTGTCATAGTCATATCCCGCCGCATCGAGCCAGTCCGGCGTCTCATTCGCGTCCCAGCGAAGATAATGCTGTCGGTTGCCGCAGACTGCCTGCGCAACCCCTGCCTGCGCGCACGCATCCCTCATGCGCTGACGTTCATGGGCGATCTGCCCGGCGTCGCGGTACGTATTGTAACTGCCGTGGACGCCGACCTCGTGCGCGCGCGCGCCGACCGCGCGGATCAGCGCGAGCGTCCGGGGCTCGAACAAATCATAGCTGCCATCGATCTCGCCCGCCGAATGATCGGGAATGAAATAGAAGGCGGCCGAATGACCGGCGGCTTCGCACGCGTCCATGTACCAATCGAAAGTGTAGTAGGGATCGAAGCGCAGATCGCCGCGACGGTGCTCCACGAAATTTCGTACCCGGCGCAGCGCGAGGCGAGGGTCGCGGCGGCGGACGAGATCGCCGGCGAGCGAGCGCACTAGCGCGCCGGCGCTCCGTCCCACGCGGTCGAAGGGCTGGTCGACATCGCAGCTCACGCGGATGCGGCCCTCGCGCCGCGGATGAGCGACATCCGGCCATAGCCGACGGATCATCGCCCCTAGCAGTACGACATATTCATCGACGACCGGACGATAGAGAAAGCCGCCCTTCCAGGCGAGCGAAGCCGTTGCCGGAAAGCGATCGTGCGCATCGCGATCGGGAAGCGCGACTTCCTCGAACCGCGACAGCATCAGAAAGATCGCACCGAACATATCGATACCGCAGTGGATTTCGTTTTCGGATTCTTCGATCCGGGGCAGACCGGACAGCACCGGCAGCGGCCCTTCCAGATCGGCTTCGGCCCATGCCTCTCGGGTATCCAATTCCGCAAGCGGGAGCATCGGAAGCTGCGCATCCCAAGTCGACCGCACGGCGGCGAGATCGGGGAACTGCGACGCGAGAACCAACCGGCGCCCTCCCCGCTCCAGCACCACCGCATTCTCAGCGCCCTCGACAAGATCGAAGGGAAGACCTAGCCACTCGCCGAGCACGATGTCCGCGATCCACTTTAACGGAGTGGACCGGGACGAAGGGAGGGTCAACAGCAAGGTCATCGGTTTTCGCAAGTCTCATAGCAAGGTCGCCGCGCGGCGGGGCAAGATTCGTGTCGGCCAACTTGCCACACTTCAAGGGTAAAGCGGATTTCCCCGCCCGGCACAATCCGCGGCATTCATTGAGGGCAACGCCTGAAAATCCTTATGCTGGATTCACCGTTCCCGGGGCGCTGTCGGGCCCGGATGACGGGTGCCTGCGCGACGGTGGCAGCCAAAGCGCGCGATCATCATACGTCCGTCCAATCCGCGTCAACATCGTTGCGAGAGCGTATGATCCGGGCGGGGTTCCCTACCACGATCGCAAAATCCGGCACATCCCGTGTCACGACGGATCCAGCACCGACAACCGCTCCCGAGCCGATACGAACGCCTTTCAGGATGGTGACATTGGCGCCAATCCAGACATCGTTGCCGATATGGATGGGCGCCTTCCGATGCGCCTGCGCCTTCATCGGCACGCCCATTTCCAGCCCATGATCGCGCCCCCAGATAACGGTTTGCGGTCCGATCATGACATGATCGCCGAACGTAATTTCGCCCAAGAAATGGCATCCCGCATTGGCGTAAAAATCATTGCCGCATGTGATGAGAGGATCACCGATCAGCCGGCTATGCGGCTCGATAAGGGCAGTACCCAGGAAACGCACCCGCGAAACAACGGCACCGCCACGCACGATGACGCCTTGGCGCCGCAGACACGCTCGACGGAAAAATTGGACCGCCGAACCTTTCAGCGCCTTAAACATAACCGGACCGCTGCAAGCATGAGATAAGGAATGTCACATATGGCCGGCATTGGGTCTTTCCAGTTAAAGATAGCAAAATGCCGCTCCTGCGCTCCTCTGAGGTTACGCCAGAATGTCGGAAAATATTTACGATCCGAGAGAAGATTGAGAATTTCATGCTTCATATAAACAAGATGGATTTTCTTTTCCGTTTCCTGGTGATCCCGATCAACATTAAGTCCCAGCGCATCTTTCCACTGGGAAAGCTGCAACCGAACGCCACAGAGATTCCCCAGGCGATGCCACATCATGCTTCTCAGATTGACTTCCATCAGCTTATATTGCCCATCCCGGCTATCATATTTGAATTCCGGCTCAACAATACCGATCACGTCCATAGCTTCTATCAACTTGCGCCCAAGAGCGACGACCTCTGGCGGAGCCTCATTGCTAGCACTTGAAAACACGCCGAAATGCTGTGGATATTGGCTAAGCTTGCGCCCCGCCCACTCGTTGAGCAACACGCCATCTCTGGAGCGGTAAGCTGTATAAGCGTAGATTGTGTCATCTTCCCCTGGGACGATTTCCGAGGCCATGAGCTTGATGCCGCGAAGCAATATGTCCTCGAGAACGGCCTTGTTTTTCGATAGGTCAGAATCAGAATTCAATACCAGATTACGAAATACATCCTTTCCTAGATCCTCCCTGGAACGGGGCTTAACGATCACGGGATAGGCCATGCTTTCTAATAATTTTAGATCATGTTTCTGACTTATCTCAAATGTCTTTGGAAAAGGCACATCCGCTTTTTCGCAAGCAGCATATTGTGCGATCTTATCGAGGTATTTTTTTGATGTTCTTTCATTGAACGGCAAAAAGCTGAATTCAGATATTTTACTCTCTATACCACTGAGTATCTCGATATGATCGTCAGCTGTAGGAAATATAACAAGAAATTCATAATCTTTCGAAATTCTCTCTAAAATCTCAATATATCTCTCACTATCTTTTTCAACTTTAATAAACTTACTTATCCTATTGCTGAAGCTTCCTATGCTTCTCCGGTTATCAATCAGAAATATTGAATCAACGCCACCATCGCTGAGCTCTCTTATTATGGAATAGCCGTTAACATATCCACCAAATACCACAGCGGCGTGTCTATTTGATTTAATTTTTTTTTCACTTACCATCTCCATATTTATAACTTCCCTCTAGAAACTAAATACAGAGCGTACAAAAGAATTATATAGCACATAGATATTAATATTGAATACATAAGAATGAATTGACTTAGGTTCATCCCGAGGGTTTTTGAAAAATGAAGAGAAAATACAGTTGTAGAAAGCAAAAAAACTTGCCAAGCTAGAGATATTTTTTGCTTCTCGAACACGCTGTTAATTGTTGTTAGCGCTGCTACAATGAACTGGATAGCAAATAAAGGCGCCAAAATTGCGGAAAGCTCTCCAGACACCTTCCACGAAGCCCCGAAAACATAGAAAAATAGCTTATCGGAGAGGAAGAACACGCACAGGAAGATCGGTATGGAAAATAGAGTAAGTGTCCGGAGCACCTTATTGAATGCCGTTACAGCCAACCCCGTCCTCTTCTTTTCTTCCGCCGCTGATTGAAAAAATACCTGACTTATGCTTCCTCCGATAAGAGAAGAAGGAGCACCAAGCACTCTCTGTACCAAAGCATAATATCCTAGTGCTTGCACACCGTAAATTGATGCTATCATGATGCTAAGATAATTCTGAGACAACGTATTAGCAAATATGGCTGGCATGGAGTATGTAGGAAACGCGCGATATCGTATTGACAGTGATTTCATGATGCGAGCATCTATGATCGATCGCAAATCATATCCCTTCACAGATGCCTTCATCAAGCGCATATTAGCCAATATTACTGATGACGCATAACCAGAGATCAATCCAATAGATCCAGCCCGCATGAATCCCGCAGTTAATTGCACAGAGGCCAGAATGATCGACTTGATCACTCGGGTTTCCGCCATTACGCGATAATTCTTCTGCCTATTGTTGGCATAAGTTAGTACATTGTTTATACCAGAAAAAAGCACTATCGCGGGCATCAGGAACAGCCAAGGCGCAATGGCAGGTACGCCCAGCGAAGTGGCTAAAGCTCCCCGAAAAATCAATACGACAAGAAAGACTATAGTCGAGAGAATGAGCGCGATAACCGTTCCCACGGCCGCGAGGTTTATGGCCTCCTCCTCGCTGTCGGAAATCATGATCGCCAATTCATACCGGCCGCTCGATATCGAACTGAGCACGGCGGCAATCGACATGAAAATCGCAAGAACGCCAAACTCGGCGGGCGTGTAAAGGCGCGTCAGTATCGGACTGATCGCGAGCGGGATGACTTGGGCGACAGCCGTGCCCGTCATGAGCGTCAACACGTTTTTGACGAAGTCCCGCTTCAGCCACCCTCGCATGTCATTCCGCCATCTGCTCGATCTTTCAGGAGGTTCGCGACGACGCTTTCCCTACCCGCGGGCAGGCAAGGTTTCAAACGCGCAACAGCACGTCGATGATCCGATCCTGATCCTGCTCCGAAAGATAGGGGTGCATAGGCAGGCTGAACACCGTTTTCGCAAGCTCGGCGCATGTTGACAACCCCTGTGGGTCGGCGGGATAATCCTTATAGGCCTGCTGCTGGTGCAGCGGCAGCGGATAATAGACGACGCTCGGGATATGTTCGGCCTTCAGTGCCGCCATCGCGGCGTCGCGTTCCTCGGTGGAGGCAGCTCGCAGCGTATATTGCGCCCAGACCGACCGCGTCTCGTTGGGAATGTAGGGAACCTGGAATCGCTCGCCGAGCGCCGCCGAATAGCGCCCCGCCACCGTCTGCCGGGCATCGAGTTCGTCGGCATAGATGGCGAGCTTTTCGAGCAGGATCGCCGCTTGCAGCGTATCGAGCCGGCTGTTCACGCCGATCCGGACATTGTCATATTTGTCGCTGCCCTTCCCGTGGACCCGCAGCGAACCGATCAGCGCCGCCAGTTCGTCGTTGCTGGTGAACACCGCGCCGCCATCGCCGTAGCAGCCGAGCGGTTTCGCCGGGAAAAAGGACGTGGTCGCGATGTCGCCGATGCTACCGGTGGTGCGGTCCTTGTAGGTCGCGCCAAAGCCCTGCGCGCTGTCGGAGATGATCCACATGCCGTTTTCGCGGGCGATCGCCTCGATCGCCTCATAATCGGCGGGCAGACCGAACAGATCGACCGGAATGATCCCCGCGGGGCGAAAGCCCAGTTCCTTGGCATGGACGATCGCGCGCTTCAGGCTCTCGACGCAAAGATTGAATGTCCGCGCATCGACATCGACGAAGACCGGCGTCGCACCGACGTGCGGTACGATTTCCGCGGTCGCCGCAAAGGTGAAGGACGGACAGAAGACCGCGTCGCCCGCCTTGGCGCCGAGCGCCATCAGCGCCAGATGCAGCGCATCGGTGCCATTGGCGCAGGTCAGCGCATGCTTCGCGCCGCAAAATGTCGCGAGTTCGCCTTCGAGTTCGCGCACTTCGGGCCCCATGATATAGGCGCCGCCCGCCAGCACCGCCTGGATGCGCGCGTCGAGCTTGTCCTTGATCCGCGCCTGCTGCGCCTTGAGGTCGATAAATTCGATCGTCATGATGGTTCAACCTTCAACCAGGCGCAGCGCGCCGTCGATTTCTTCATAGACTTCGCCCGTGCGCGGGCAGACGAGCGTCTCGTCGAGGCGTTCGCCGGTGCGCGAAACCCAGCCGATACGCCGCGCGGGCACTCCGGCGACGAGCGCGAAGGGCGGCACGTCGCGCGTGACCACCGCGCCCGCCGCGACCATGCAATATTCGCCCAGCCGGTTTCCGCAGACGATGGTGGCGTTGGCGCCGATCGTCGCTCCCTTCCCCACCGGCGTATCGCGAAACTCGTCCTTGCGCTCGACGAACGCGCGCGGCGTCAGCACGTTGGTGAACACGCACGAAGGGCCGCAGAATACATCGTCGGCCAGCGTCACGCCCTTGTAGAGCGCGACATTGTTCTGAATCTTGCAATTGTCGCCGATCGTGACGTGCGGCCCGGCCATCACATTCTGGCCGAGCGAGCAACGCGCACCGATCGTGGTGTGCGGCAGCACATGGACGAAGTGCCAGATGCGCGTATCTTCGCCGATCGACACATTGTCGTCCACGAAGGCGCTTTCATGGACGACGGCTTTGGGATGGATCGTCATGGTCGATCCCTTTCTAGGAAGCGGATGCGAGCGCGTCGGAGGCGCGGCGCAATACGTTCAGCACGGCAAGTCCCTCGGCCCCGTCGGTCAGCGGCGCGGCGCCGTTCGCGATACAGTCGAGGAAATGCTGGCATTCGTTGCGAAGCGGCTCCGACTTCTCGACGACGATCGCCTCGGCCGCGGCCGGATGCGGAACCGGCACCGGGCCGTCGCGGTCGATGCGATGGCGATAGAGCCGCAGCTTGTTGTCCCATTCGGGTGCCGAATCCTCGAACACCAGCATGCCCTCGCTGCCGATCGCGACGAGGCGCTGTTCCTTGAAGGGATGGAGCCAGCTCGTCTGGATATGCCCCTTCAGCCCGTTGGCGAAGCGCAACTGGAGCAGCGCCCAATCCTCGATACCGGGGGTGACGATCGCCGCCCCCTGCGCCGTCACCCCGGTGCAATCGGCGTCGACGAGCGACAGGATCATCGACACATCGTGCGGTGCGAAGGACCAGAGGACATTTTCCTCGACCCGGAATTTGCCCAGCGACATGCGGTTCGAATAGACGTAACTCAGCGCGCCGATCGCGCCCGAGCGCACCATCTCGCGCATCTTGCGAAAGATCGGGTGATATTGCAGCAGATGCCCGACCATCAGCCGCCGGTCGTGTCGCGCCGCGACCTCGATCAGCGTCTCGGCATCGCCCGGCGAAAGCGCGACGGGCTTTTCGACGTAGACATGTTTGCCGCTTTCGAGCGCGCGCAGCGCGAGCGCGGCGTGCGTTTCGGCAGGGGTCGCAAAGGAGATGCCGTCGATCGCGGGATCGGCGAGGACCTCGTTCAGCGACGCGATCCGCGCGCCGGTCGCCTCCGAAATGCGTTCGGCGGTTTCGCGGTGATCGTCGACAATGGCTTCGAGCGCGCCGAGCTCGGCGAAATTGCGCGCAAGATTCTTGCCCCAATAGCCGCAACCGACGTGAGCGATACGAGGCTGGCTCATGCGCGCACGACGTTCGGAAGATTGAGGCCGAGCTTGCCGCGTGTATCGACCAGCAGCCGGGCCTCGCGCATCACCAGATCATAGTCGACGTCGCTGTGGTCGGTCAGCAGCAGAACCGCATCCTGCGCGCGGATATTCTCGGCCGTCAGCGGCATCGAGGAGAGGTCGAAAACATGCTCGCGCATCTTCGGGAAGCGCGGAACGTTCGAATCGCTGTAGGCGACCTCCGCGCCCATATCGCGCAGCAGTTCCATCACATGCACCGACGGACTCTCGCGCATGTCGTCGACGTCGCGTTTGTAGGCGATGCCGAGCACGAGAATTTTCGAGCCCTTCACGGCCTTCCCATGCTCGTTGAGCGCGGCGGTCGTCTTGTCGACGACATATTGCGGCATCGCGGCGTTCACTTCGCCGGCCAGTTCGATGAAGCGCGTGTGCAGCCCGAACTCGCGCGCCTTCCACGTCAGGTAGAAGGGGTCGATCGGAATGCAGTGCCCGCCGATCCCCGGTCCCGGATAATAGGCCGTGAAACCGAAGGGCTTGGTCGCCGCGGCGTCGATGACCTCGAAGATGTTGAGGCCCATCTTGTCGGCGACGATCTTCATCTCGTTGACGAGGCCGATGTTCACCGAACGGTGGATATTCTCGAGCAGCTTGACCATCTCGGCCGCCTTGGTCGAGCTCACCGGAACCACCCGGTCGATGAACGCCGCATAGAGCGCGGTGCCTAGCTTCAGGCAGGCCGGCGTGTGGCCGCCGATCACCTTGGGGATCGTCTGCGTATCGAACGAGGCGTTGCCGGGATCCTCGCGCTCGGGCGAATAGACGAGATAGAAATCCTCACCGACCTTCAGCCCGGCCTGTTCGACGTAAGGCAGCAATATTTCTTCGGTCGTGCCCGGCCAGGTCGTGCTTTCGAGCGACAGCATCTGCCCCTTGCGCAGATGCGGCAGCAGATTGTCCATCGTCGAGGTCACGAAGCTGAGGTCAGGCTCGCGATAGGTGTTGAGCGGCGTCGGCACGCAAATGATCAACGCATCGCATTCGGCCGAACGGCTGAAATCGGTGGTCGCCTCGAACCCCGAAGCGCGCATCTCCGCGATTTCGTCATTGCCGATATGCTTGATCGGACTGGTGCCGGCGTTCAACTCGTCGACCCGCTCCTGAACGATGTCGAAGCCGAGGACGTGCAAGCCGACCGCCGATATGCGCTTAGCCAACGGGATGCCGACATAGCCAAGGCCCAGTATGCCGACGCGCAAGGTTTTTGCCGCGAGGCCATCGATAAATTTTTGCATGGGGGGAGTCATCAGACCTTTCGATTGGAGAAGTCCCCCTATGGAAGCCTGCCGCGATTTGCAATCCTCTAGCAACCCCAGATCTACCGACCTTCGCGCTTCTGCGGCGGTTCATCGCAGCGGCTGAATATATAGGGGGCGCCGGGACAGGAACGGTGCGGAGTGTGGAGTCGATCCCATGGAGAGCAAAGATTGACGCTTCGGCCTCGTCATCATAACGCTCGCGCGACCCCCTTCTGCGCATCCGCGCACGTCTCGCTCTCCCTTTGACGACTATTCGCGACGGTGAAATTTCATATGAAGAATGTCTGGATACTCAATCATTACGCCCAGGAACCGGGATCCTTCGGCGGTACCCGGCATTTCGATCTCGCCAAACATCTTCGCGAATTCGGCTGGAAGGCATCTATCATTGCGGCCGGCACCGAATTGAATACCGGGCGGCAGCGGTTAGCTGCGGGAGAAAACCATCGCCTCGACACATTCGACGGCATCGACTTCCTTTGGCTCGCGACCCCGGCCTATCAGGGCAACGGCCTCGGCCGCTTGCGCAATATGGCAACATACGCCGTGCGAGCGCTGGGCAAATCGACCGCGCCGCTACCGCCGCCCGACGCAGTCATCGGGTCCAGCGTCCATCCACTCGCGGCTTGGGCCGGGCTCCGGCTCGCATCGCGATTTAATGTTCCCTTTTTTTTCGAAGTCAGGGATCTCTGGCCCGAAACGCTGATCGACATGGGCACGCTCTCGCGCAATCACCCGGCAGCGATTGCCATGCGTATGCTCGAAGGGCGTCTTTACCGGGGTGCAGAGAAAATCATTTCGCTCTTACCGCACGCCCACCGCTACATACGTCGCTTCGACATTTCCGAAGACAAAATTGCGTGGCTGCCCAACGGGATCGATCTGGACCGCTTCCCTTCGCCTCCTCCACCGCTTCCCGCGGAAACCTTCATGCTAATGTATTTCGGAGCCCATGGTGGCGCCAACGGTCTTGACAACGTGATAGCCGCGATGCGTCTGTTGGGGGATCAGCCGGTCCGCCTCCGCTTGATCGGCGACGGCCCTTCCAAGACTTCCCTTGTCGAGGCGGCGGCCGGTCTCGCCAATGTCAGCTTCGAACCGCCAGTACCGAAGGATGCTATTCCTGCCTTGGCCGCGCAGGCAGACGCGTTCGTGTTCAACCTGATCGACGCGCCGGTATTCAACTATGGTATCAGCAGCAATAAGCTCTTCGACTTCATGGCGTCGGGACGGCCGACTCTGTTTTGCAGCAGCGCGTCGAATAACCCGATCGCCGACGCATCCGGGGGGATCACCGTGCAACCAGGCAAGCCGGCCGCCTTGGCGGACGCAATTCGGCAACTATTGGATACGCCGCTGACTGTGCGACAAACGATGGGTACAAATGCTCGCGAATATATCGAGAAAAATCACGACTTCAGATCTCTAGCGCGCAAGCTCGCCGATATTCTTCCTTGAGCAGCTCCGCGGCAACACCCGGAGAAAATTCAATTCTCTCCGTCGGAACCGCCCGAAACGCCACGATCGCTTGGAGCTGGTTTAAGCGATATTTGTTTCAGATGGACATCAACGCCGGCGGCTGAATCCGGGATCTCCACGTCGATCGCAAACCAGTACCAGTTGCAACCGGCGCCGGAGACGGTGACAGTCTTGGGATGGGATGGATCCGCAAGATCTATGCGCGGAGCTCCGTATTTGGCACCACCCTCCGCGCAGCTAATCCGCGCGAACAAAGTTTCACGGCTTAATTCGCCATTGGCCGACAATTCCCAGTCGACGACGTATTTACCGGGGGAAAGACGAAGCAATTGCTGTGCCGCCGGCGCGCGTGCGCCACCGATTGCCGATATTAGAAGCGTCTTTCCGCGGGAGTCGATCGACGCCCCCAAACTCCCTATCGACGACAGTTGCCAATCAAAGGGAGCCAGGTCGGGAACGGACCCGAAATTGCCATTCCGGAGGAGATTGGCGCCGGCGCCTTTCGCGTTTTTATCGCGTAACCCTAGACCCGATGCCAGTTCATATCCCGCGTCGAGATGTCCATAGCGAACAAGTTCCTGCAACAGCCGCTTGTCTGTCGCCGCTATGTCGGTCTGACGCCACGGCGCTCCGGCAACCGCCAGCCGTAGCCTGGCCGCATTGATCAGGCTGGCCGGACGCCTGACGACCAGCGACCAATAATAATCAGTCCACTTAGGGCGCGGGCCGATGATCGGGGCCAGTGCCGCCACGGTGCCCTCTCTCGCCGTCGCGTCCGCCATTGCCGCGCCGTACGTCGTTTTCGCTTCGTTTCCGGTCAGCATGACCCGCGACAACCAGGTGAAAAAGGTGCGATCGTCGCCGCGTAGCGCCGCCGCCTTGATCAACTCGTTGTTGACCAGCATATTGCGGCGATTGATTTTGCCCGCCAGGTCGAGCAGCGCCTGCCGCTTCTGCGCCTGCTCGGCGTTGGTCATCGACACCGCCAAAATGCCGAGCGCGGGAGCCGAGAGGGGTTCGCTCCGATAGGCAGCGTTCGCCAGCTCTGTTTCTTCCCGGCTTACATCGGCTTTCGCATTCTTCGCGCTCCGCGCAGCGAAACTATTATAAGCGACACTGGCCTTTGCAGTGCCAGACATCGGTGCCGCGACGACCAGCGCCCGCGACGGCGCCCGCTTCGCATTGGCAACGGCATAGCTCCACACGCCGACGACCAAAGAGGCCGCGATCACGATCAACCAGCCGATTCCGCGCCTGACAGTCATTGCATTTCCAAACCGGTCCGTAGATCGAGCGGAAAGGTCAACCCTTCTGCTCTTCCTTACCGTAGCTGAACCCGTAACCGTAACCGTAGCCATAACCATAGGCTTGATTGCGGGCGCCAACCTTTGTGACGATCGCGCCGAAAATCTTCGCACCCGACATGCGGAGCCTGATCAGCGCGTTCGAGATCGGACGCTGCTTCGTCGCATTCGCTTCGATCGTGAACAGCACCCCCTCCACGCGGCGCGCGATCAGCGGCGCGTCGGCCAGCCCCAGCAACGGCGGCGAATCGATGAGAACATGGTCATAACGCTTCAGCAGCTCGGCGATCAGATCATCCAGGCGCTCGCTGCCAAGCAGTTCCGCCGCATTGGGTGGCACCTTCCCCGCAGTGATGATCGAGAAGCCGTGCTTGGGCAATTCGGCGATCATCGCGTCGATGTTGTCATCGCCCGCCAGATAATGGCTGAGACCCAATTTGTTCGGGATACCCAGATACTCGTTTTGCGACGGGTTGCGGACGTCGGCATCGACCAGAATCACCGACTTTCCGACACCCGCCATCACCGTCGCGAGGCACAGCGAGGAATTGCTCTTGCCTTCCCGCGGTTGCGACGACGTCAGCATGATCGACCGCGGCGCGCCATGCGTCGTCAGGAACGACAGGTTGGTCATCAGGGAGAAATAGGCCTCGTAGATCGCCGACTTCTTGTCGGTGATGAGCTCGGCCGGATGCCCCGACACTTCGGGGATTGCCCCAAGCAGCGGCAAACCGAAGCGCACGCCGACATCTTGCGGGTCGCGGACCGAGCTGTCGATCTTTTCCAGCGCGAAAATTAGTCCGCCGGCAAGGCCTATGCCCGCGAGCAACGCCAGCGCGACATTGAGGATCAGGCGCGGACTCGACGGCCGGTCGGCAATCTTCGCCGCGTCGACGACCGAAATATTGTTGGTCCCCACTCCGGCCGCTCCGATTTCCTTATATCGTTGCAGGAGCCCGTCATAGAGTTGGCGGTTCGAATCCACCTCGCGCTGCAGGATCGCCATTTCGATCGATTCACGCTGCTGCTTGTTGTAGCGCTGGGTCAGGTTGTCGAGTTCGTTCTGCAGGTCGCGTTCGCGGCGCACCGACGCCTGATACGCCTCGCGATTGCCCTGCGACGAGCGCGCGGTTTCGGCAGCGATGCTGCGGTCGAGATTGGCGATCTGCGCCCTGAGCGACGCGACCGCCGGATAATCGTCAGCGAATATCGTGCGTTGCTGGGCCAATTCGGCCTGCAATTCCGCGCGCTTTTGCCGTAGGGCCCCGATCGTCGGCGCATTGACCGCGGCGATGCCGGACATCTCGTTGGCGAGTTGCGCTTCGGCGGCGATCCGTTCTTCGCGCGCCTTGGAGAGCGCCGCACTGATGCCCGCGATGTCCGAAGCCACCAGCGTTTGCGTCTGCGTGCGGCCGTCGGCACCGGTCTGTGACGAGATCGTAACGATCCCCTTGCTCATGCCGTAATTGATCAGCGACCGTTCCGACGATTCGAGATTCCGGCGCAACGTCTGGAGACGCGCTTCAAGATATTTCCGCGCGTCCGAGGTGGCGGCAAACCGGCGATCGATGCTCGCCTGCTGGAACTGCTGGCCCCACAGATTGGCAAGCTTTGCCGAGAGACGCGGGGACGGTGTCGCGAAAGCGACATCGACGAGGCTCGAATTGCGCACAGGGGAAACCGAAAGCCGGTCGAGTAGAATCCCTACCGCGTCGCCGTTCAGATTGCGCCTTTCGGCACTACTCATCGAGGCGTCGACATTCTCCATCTTAAATGCCGTGAGAAAATCCTTGTCGGAAAGCAGATTTCCGGCTCGCACGACGCGTTCGGCGAGCGATTCCGACTGCAACAGCGAATATTGCGTGTTGTAGAAGGAGATTTCGTTGACCAGCGCCTTGTCGCGCTGCCCCTCGACCGAAGTCGCGACCGGCGCGTCCGGCAGAATTTCCAATCGCGCGGTTGAGCGATATTGCGGCGTCGCGAGAAACGTCGCCAAAAGCCCGAGCAACAACGCTCCGAGGATGACACCAATCGCGAGGTTGCGATGACTGAGCGCAGCCGTCCATAGCTGCTCGACAATCGCCACGCCCGACGGTTCATCCTGAACGCCATAGTCGGCATCGGTTGCCGACACCATGGCTTGGCGATCACTGACCAATTGATTCATTACCCGATCTGTCCCGATCAAAATTCTCTGGCAAGCAAAATGACAGGCGACAACAGCGCCGGCACGACCGCCAGTATATCCTTGAACCGTCGCCGTGCCGGGGAATCGCCGACAACGACTACGTCGTTCGGAAAGATTTCCGGATCCGGATAATTACCCCGCCGGATGGCTTCCAGATTGTAAATGCCGACATATTTCTGATTGCCGACATCGCGAAATACAACCACGTCTTCCAGTTTGGCGAACTCGTTCGTGCCGCCCGCAAGCGCCACCGCCCGCATCAGCGTGACACGGCCAACGACCGGATAGGCTCCGGCCTTATTCACCTGACCATCGACGGTCACCGACATCGACTGAATGGAAAGCGGATTGGACGACGCCTTGAAATTGACCGTTACCTGCGGATCGCGAATATAACGGCCCGCCAATTTCTGACGAATTTCTTCTGAAACATCGGCGGGCGTCTTGCCCGCAGCGGCGATTGACCCAACGAGCGGGAACGCGAAATTACCCTTCCCGTCGGTCATGATATCGCGTTGCATGTCCGGAACGCCGAACACCTCGACACGCAATTCGGTGAAGGGTCCGACGAACGCCAGTCGCGTTGAACGAACGACGTCGCTCGCCTCCGGTTCGGGCAAGTTCTTGAGTGCGGTGACCGGGCTGTCCGGAACGCTCGCGACCGGCGGCGCATTCTTGACGCATCCGGCAAGCAACAGCGCAGGCACAAGGGCAAAAGCAGGAATTCGGTTCATATCGGGAAAGGGGCTCGATCCAAATGAGATTGGGGCTGCTATAGAGACTCTCGGTGGTGCCGCAACCCTAATCCTGTCGCGTCGGCCCACCTTTGGAGCAGCACAACAGGATCACGAGAATGATCGACAGAAGCTGAATCGAGGGCACACGAAGCGGGTAATCGACGACGCTTCCGAGCGCGATCAGACACAATATCAGCATCGCCGACAGACGGATGTCGCCGCGATGCCCCTTGAGCAGTCCCCGCGTGCCGCGACGCAGCGCGCCGCGCACGATCCAGGCGATCGCCGCAATCATTATGACCATCGCCGGCACGCCGCCCGTGATGAAGATTTCCGCCCAGTCATTGTGCGCGTGGTTGAAATAGGAAGGCTGAAGGAGCCGGTCGGGTTCGAACATTTCGTACACATCCGGGAAGGAGCCGAAACCGCTTCCCATCACCCAATATGTCTCCAGCATCGATTGAACGGTCGACCAGGCCTGAACGCGCATGTCCTCCGCGACGTCGGCACCCAGCACTCGCGAAAATGCCGTCATCCGGCTCGAAGCCCAGAGTCCGCCTCCCAGCAGGAGAGCCATCGCGACAACCGGCGCGTAGAGCAGCCATTTCGCCCGGCGCGGAGACAATGCAGGCGCGCCGGAAGTTCGCCTCGACCCGTGCGACTGCCACGCCGACGCCACCATCAGATATCCGGCCGAAAAAGCGACGACCCCGGCCACAAGGCCGGCTCGCGACCCGATAAGGACCGTCATCACGGTCAGGCTGACGCCGACGAGCGCCAAACAAACACAAACCAGCCCGCGCCGCTGCTTGCGCATGAATTCGTCGCGCAACAACATTGCCGCAATAATCACGGAAGAGGCAAGAAATATGGAATGATGATTGCGGTTGGCGAAGAGGCCGACCATGTCTTGCGAATTGGTAATGCGGTAGAGATAGGCGCCGCTCGACGGGCCCGACATGATCTGCACAAGCCCCAGCAGCGCGCTGACACAGGCGATGCCGACGACGGCGAAAAGGATTCGCGAACCATCCTCCGCGCTGCCGCGGCTGTAGACGAGCAAGGCCGCAAACGGCACGGTCATCGCCAAAAGGCTGTTGAAGCCTTGCGAGGGCGTCAGCGAAATCGGGCGCCAGATGTCCGGCTGCCCCAGCAGACGATCGATCGCCGCGATCGTCTCGCGTCCCGGCAACCCCTGCCACATCGCGGGCGGCAACGGAATCAGCTGGATACCGATCCATGCGGTCAACGCACCGAGCAACAACAGCGGCGTCCGCACCCGCCGCCAATCGCTGCCGTCCATCTGTAGCGCCGCCCAAAAGGCGAAAAGGACCGCGCCGCCGCGGAGCAGGGGCAATGATGCTATGTCACTGCGCGCGCCGCCCCCGGTCAGGAAGACGAAGACGAGAAAGGCCACGGGCACCCAGGCCGAAAGCGGCTGTCGACTCATTGCGGATTTCGACGACGATCTTGCAGATTTTCTGGAATTTCTGGTCATTTACTCGGGTTTCTGTTCCGGGTTCCGGAAGAAAGGAGGGCACGATGTCCCGATTTCGAAGGCCGCCGTCAAGCGGCACCTTCCGGTTACCCGTCGCGTGCGAATAGAAACCAGCGGCGCGTCCCTTCGATACCCAGCGCGGCCAGGGTGCCGCTTTGGAAGGCGCCAACGTCGACCCCGATGCGGTTGGCCTGCTCGTCGGGTGCCGGCGTGATGCTGTGACCATGCACGATCATTTTTCCATGATCGCCAAGGTCGTCGAGAAATTCGTCGCGGATCCACCGCAAATCGGAAAGCTGCTGCTTTTCGAGCGGGACGCCCGGCCGCACGCCCGCATGGACGAAAGCGTAATCGCCGATCTCGATCACATCCTCGCCGCTGCCCAGGAAATCGACATGTTCCGCCGGAACCAGCGTCGGCATGCGCGCCGCCACCTCTTCGAAGCTCGCTTCGGCAAAACCCGCATCGTCCCGCCAGTAACTGCGAATCGTCGCATCTCCTCCGATCCGCATGAAATAGCGCACGCGCCGGATGTCACCGGTCAGCGCGGCGAGAAAACACTCTTCATGATTGCCGATCAACAGCCGCGTGTCGGGAAAGTCCTCGCTCAGCCGCATGGCGCGATCGACAACGCCCGCCGAATCCGGGCCGCGATCGACAAGGTCGCCGAGCAGGATCAGCGTAACTTTGGCCGGATCGCGCTTCGCATTGTCGGCGCGGATCGCGTCGATCATCTGCGCGAACAGGTCGTCGCGGCCATGAATATCGCCGATCGCATAGACACGCTGCCCGTCGGGTATCGAGAATCCTCCGCGCGCCGACGACGGAGCCGACTTGGTCTTACGCTTCCAGAACATCACTATAGAGCCGATCCAACGCCAAATATCGAGCCGAACAAGAGGGAGAGAGCGTCCGCCAAGCGTCGCTTGCGCCCTCCCCTAATCGCCTCGCCGGGCGATGACAACATACGCCGGACAGGGCCGAGGGTTGCGCCAGCCCTTCGAAAGTACGGCAGACGGAGGAAGTTATTGCTTAAGAGTGTCGAAAGCATTGCCTGTTAACCCGCGACGCTTCACGCCTGTGCGCACAAGAATCGCGCCCTGGCCCCGGAGGCACTTCATGAAGGTTATGACGGTTTTCGGCACCCGGCCGGAAGCGATCAAGATGTTTCCCGTCGTCCATGCGCTGCGCGAACGGGCCGAAATCGAGGTCCGCGTTTGCGTGACCGCCCAGCACCGCGAAATGCTCGATCAGGTTCTGGACATCGCGCGTATAACAGCTGACGTCGACCTCGACGTGATGACCCCCAACCAGTCGCTCGACGCCCTGCTCGCCCGGCTCGTCACCGGCCTAGGCGAGACGTTCGACCGCGAAAAACCGGATCGCGTCCTTGTTCACGGCGACACGCTGACGACGATGGCTGCGACGCTCGCCGCCTATTTCCGCAAGATTCCCGTCGGCCATGTCGAGGCGGGGCTGCGTAGCGGAAATATCTATCATCCCTGGCCTGAGGAGGTGAACCGCAAGGTCGCGGGCGCGGTCGCCGACCTTCATTTCGCGCCAACCGAAACCGCCGCGGCGGCCTTGCTCGCCGAGAACGTGCCTGCGGAGCGCATCCACGTCACCGGCAACACCGTGATCGACGCGCTGCTCGCGACCAAGGCGCGGATCGGTGGCGAACCCTCGCTCGCCGCCGGTCTCGACGCCTTGGCCGCGCGTTTTTCGGACAGGCGGATCATCGCGGTCACGTCGCACCGCCGCGAGAATTTCGGCGAGGGGATGAAAGCGATCGCCGATGCGATCGCCGGAATCGCCGCGCGCGACGACGTCGCGGTCGTTTTTCCGGTCCACCCCAATCCGCACGTCCGCAGCGCGATGGAACCGATCCTCGGCAATCTTGCCAATGTCGCGCTGATCGACCCGCTCGATTATCCGCATTTCGTCCGCCTGCTCGGGATGAGCACGCTTGTGCTCACCGATAGTGGCGGCGTGCAGGAGGAAGCGCCCTCGCTCGGCAAACCGGTCCTCGTGATGCGCGAAACGACCGAACGCCCCGAGGGGATCGAGGCCGGCACCGCGCGCCTTGTCGGCACCGACAAAAATCGCATCGTTTCGGAAATTTTCAGCCTTTTGGACGATGAAAACGCCTATAACGCCATGGCCCGCGCCCATAATCCCTTCGGTGACGGCCGCGCGGCGGAACGAATAGCGGAGATTGTTGCGCGTGCCCATTGATAGCGAACAGACGGTCACCGTCCTCGGCCTCGGCTATATCGGCCTACCCACCGCCGCGCTGATCGCGCGCTCGGGCAACAAGGTCACGGGCGTCGATGTCAGCCAGCACGTCGTCGACACGGTCAACAATGGCAAGGTGCATATCGAGGAAGTCGATCTCGACGGCCTCGTCCAGGGCGTCGTATCGCGCGGCGCGCTAGTGGCCGCGACCGAGGTCGCGCCCGCCGACGTTTTCGTCATCGCGGTGCCGACGCCGCACGACGAGGAGCATCGCCCCGACATCGGCCATGTCCTGTCGGCCGCGCGCGCGATCGCGCCCAAGCTTCAGCCGGGCAATCTCGTCATCCTCGAATCGACTTCGCCCGTTGGCACCACCGAGAAGGTCGCGGCGTTGCTCGCCGAGCTGCGCCCCGATCTCAAGGTGCCGGGCGCCTGTAACGGCGCCGCCGACATCTTCGTCGCCTACTGCCCCGAGCGCGTGCTGCCGGGCCGCATCCTCGTCGAGCTCGTCGACAACGACCGCTGTATCGGCGGCATCACGCCGCGCTGCGCGCGCCGCGCGATGACCTTCTACCGCCAGTTCGTGCGCGGCGCTTGCGTCACCACCTCGGCGCGCGCCGCCGAAATGGTCAAACTCGTCGAAAACAGTTATCGCGACGTCAACATCGCCTTCGCCAACGAACTGTCGATGATGGCCGAGCACATGGGCGTCGACGTGTGGGAGGTGATCCGCCTCGCCAACCGCCACCCGCGCGTCAACATCCTTCAGCCGGGACCCGGCGTCGGCGGCCATTGCATCGCGGTCGATCCCTGGTTCCTCGTCCATGGCGCGCCCGACCACAGCCGCCTGATCCGCACCGCACGCGAGGTCAATCTCGCCAAGACCGCGCATGTAATCGGCGCCGCCGAAATGCTCGTGTCGCAGTATCCGAAGGCGCGCGTCGCGTGCCTCGGCCTCGCCTTCAAACCCAATATCGACGATTTCCGCGAAAGCCCCGCGGTCGAAGTCGCCGCCGCGCTCGCGCGCCGTTTCGGCAAGCAGATCGAGATCGTCGAACCCTATGCGCGCGGCCTGCCGATGGAATTCGCGGGCACCGGCGCCGAGCTGATCGACCTCGACAGCGCGCTCGCCGGCTGCGACCTCCTCATTGTCCTCGTCGATCACGACCTCTTCAAGTCGATCCCGATCGAGGAACGCGGCGACAAGATCGTCTATGATACCCGCGGTCTCTGGCTCGACCAGCCGAACGGCGCGGCCGGCAATCGGCTGCACAGAGCCGCCTGACGCTCTTCGCTTGACGCTTCTATGGCGACCCAGCATCCTGATGCGATGCTGACCCGCCTCGAAACGATCGTCGTCGAAAAGCCGTGGGGCCGCACCGACATCCCCGCCGATTTCGGCGACTTCGGCGGCCGCCGCATCGGGGAGATATGGTTCGCCAACCCCGCCGGCGACGACGCGCCGATCATGGTCAAATTCCTCTTCACGTCGGAGCGGCTGTCGATTCAGGTTCACCCCAATGACGAAGCCGCGCGCGCCGCCGGATTCCCGCGCGGCAAGGAGGAATGCTGGCTGATCCTCGATGCGCAGCCGGGTGCCGAGCTGGGCGTGGGCCTCAACCGCGAAACCGCGCGTGAGACGCTTCACGACGCCGCGCTCGACGGATCTATCGTCGACATGATCGACTGGCGGCCCTCGAAGGAGAATGACTTCGTCTATAATCGGGCGGGCACGATCCACGCGATCGGCGGCGGGCTCACCGTGGTCGAGGTTCAGCAGAATGTCGATTGCACCTACCGCCTCTACGATTACGGCCGGCCGCGCGAGCTGCATCTCGACCAAGGACTCAAGGTCTCGAACCCCGGTCCGGTCCACGACCCGCGCGATACGGTCGTCGACCCCGCGGCGAACCGCATGCTGGTAAGCGGCCCGCATTTCCATCTCGCCCAGCTCGCCGTCCCGATCGATCCGGCCATCATCGAACAGGCGACGGGTGAGCTGACCTTCGTGCCACTTTCGGCCGGCTGTCGAGTCGCGGGCGAAGCCATCGCGCTCGGCGAGGCCGTACTGCTTACCGATCCGACCGAGATCGAGGTCGATGAAGGCGCCCGCGCGCTCCTGACCTGGCCTGCCTGATCCTCCCTGTGCCGCAGGCATGGGGAGGTGGCAGCGCGAAGCACTGACGGAGGGGCTAATGGCGCAACGTTGTCGCCCCTCCACCATCGCCTGCGGCGACGGTCCCCCTCCCCACGGCTTCGCCGCAGGGAGGATCGAGCCGCCCTCCCCTTGCAGCCCCGCCGCCCATCGCCCATATCCCGCCGCATGACCAATCCCCATGCGCAAAGTGCCGCGCCCTGGCACGGAACCACTATCCTCTCCGCCCGCAGCGACGACAAGGTCGTCATCATCGGCGACGGCCAGGTGTCGATGGGCCAGACGGTGATGAAGCCCAATGCGAAGAAAGTCCGTCGCCTCCATGACGGCAGCGTGATCGGCGGTTTCGCGGGCGCGACCGCCGACGCCTTCACTCTCTTCGAACGGCTCGAGGCCAAGCTCGAGCGCCACAATGGCCAGTTGCTGCGCGCCGCGGTCGAACTCGCCAAGGACTGGCGCACCGACAAATATCTCCGCAATTTGGAAGCGATGATGATCGTCGCCGACAAGGAGGTCACGCTCGTCATCACCGGCAACGGCGACGTGCTCGAACCCAAGGGCGGCATCGCCGCGATCGGCTCGGGCGGCAACTACGCCCTCTCCGCCGCGCGCGCGCTGGCGGACTATGAGAAGGATCCCGAGGTGCTGACGAGGAAGGCAATGGAGGTCGCCGCGGACATCTGCGTCTACACCAACGACCAGTTCACGTCCGAGACCATCGACATCAAGGGCTGACCCTCTATGGTCGCGGGGTGATTCACGCCCTCCCCCGCCGCCATTTCGTTGCCGCCTCGGCCGCGCTCGCCCTGCCCGGCTGCGCCACTACCACGGTCCGCACCCCCACCGCCTGCCTTGCACCGGTCAAGGCGTCGCCCGACCGTGTCATCCGCACTGTCGCTGGCCTGCGCCCCTATCGTCCCGGCGGCTTCGTTGTTCGCGCCGATACGCTCGGCGCCAAGCGGCTCGTCCACAATTACGGCCACGGCGGTTCGGGCATCACGATGAGCTGGGGCACCGCGAAGCTCGCGGTCGAAATGAGCGCGCCCGGCCACAGCGGCCCCGTCGCGGTGATCGGCGCCGGCATCGTCGGCCTGTCGACCGCGCGGCTGCTGCAGGAAGCGGGTTTTCCCGTTACCGTCTATGCCAAGGCGCTGCCGCCCGACACGACTTCGAATATCGCGGGGGGGCAATTCCATCCCTTCGGCCTGTTCAAGGCAGACGCGGTCACCCCCGAATGGCGGCGGCAGTTCACCGCGGCGCTCGATTACAGTTGGCGACGCTTTCAGATCATGGTCGGCGACGATTATGGCGTGCGCTGGCTGACGACCTATTCCGAAGGCTCGCCCGAGGAACCCAAGCTTGCGACCTTCCCGCCCGCCGCGCGCGCGCTTCGCCCTGATGAACACCCCTTCCCGGTCGAGCGGCTCTGGCAATATGACACGATCTATGTCGAGACCGGCCGCTATCTTCGCCAGATGATGCGCGATATCGAGGGCGCGGGCGGACGCATCGCGGTGCGCGGCTTCGCGTCGCCCGCCGAGATCGCGTCGCTCTCCGAAACGCTCGTCTTCAACTGCACCGGTCTCGGCGCGCGCGAGCTCTTCGGCGACACGGAGCTGATCCCGATCCGCGGCCAGCTCGCGATCCTGATCCCCCAGCCGGAGGTCCGCTACGCCTTCACCGGCGACGCAGGCTATATGTTCCCGCGCCCCGACGGGATCGTGATCGGCGGCAGCTACGAGCGGAACATATGGGAGGCCGAGCCCCAGCCCGAGCGCATCGCGCGCATCGTCGACGCGCACCAGCGGCTGTTCGCCGGCTTTCGCTGCCCGGCTTGACTTGCCGGGCCCCCTTCCCATCTAGCCGCCACATGAATTTCTTTCTGCTGGACCTCTCCGACATATGAACAAAGACCTGACCCCGAAGGCGATCGTCGCCGCGCTCGACACGCATATCATCGGCCAGACCGCCGCGAAGCGCGCGGTGGCTGTCGCACTGCGCAATCGCTGGCGCCGCCAGCAGCTGGCGCCCGATCTCCGCGACGAGGTGACTCCCAAGAATATTCTGATGATCGGCCCCACCGGCTGCGGCAAGACCGAGATTTCGCGCCGCCTCGCCAAGCTTGCCGACGCCCCCTTCGTCAAGGTCGAGGCGACCAAGTTCACCGAGGTCGGCTATGTCGGCCGCGACGTCGAACAGATCGCGCGCGACCTCGTCGAGGAGGCCGTGCGGCTCGAAAAGGACCGTCGTCGCGAAGCGGTGCGCGCCGCCGCCGAAGAGGCCGCGATGGAGCGCCTGCTCGACGCGCTCACTGGTAAGGGTGCCAGCGAGGCGACGCGCCAGAGCTTCCGCCAGCGCATCCGCGAAGGTCACCTCGACGATAGCGAGGTCGAGATCGAGGTTGCCGACGCCCCCGGAATGTCGTTCGAATTGCCCGGTCAACCGGGGCAGATGAGCATGATCAACCTGTCGGACATGCTCGGCAAGGCGATGGGCGGTCCGCCCAAGAAGCGCCGCAAATTGAAAGTCATCGACGCCGCGACGCGGCTGATCGAAGAGGAGCAGGACAAGCGCCTCGACCAGGACGATGTCGCGCGCGTCGCGCTCGCCGATGCCGAAGCGAACGGCATCGTCTTCCTCGACGAGATCGACAAGATCGCGGTCAGCGACGTGCGCGGCGGCTCGGTGAGCCGCGAGGGCGTCCAGCGCGACCTCCTGCCGCTGATCGAGGGCACGACCGTCGCGACCAAATATGGTCCGATGAAGACCGATCATATCCTCTTCATCGCGTCGGGCGCCTTCCACGTGGCGAAGCCGAGCGACCTTCTCCCCGAACTTCAGGGCCGGCTCCCCATCCGGGTTGAACTCGGTGCGCTCTCCGAAGAGGATTTCGTCCGTATTCTCAGCGAGACGAAGGCCGGTCTTCCCGAACAATATGCGGCGCTGCTTGGCACCGAGGGCGTGACGCTGAACTTCACCGATGACGCCATCGCGCGCGTCGCGAAGCTCGCCGCACAAGTAAATGAAAAGGTCGAGAATATCGGCGCGCGCCGCCTCCAGACGATCATGGAACGGCTCGTCGAGGAAATCAGCTTCACCGCCGAAGACGCCCCCGGCACGACGCTCGACATCGACGCCGCCTATGTCGACAGCCAGCTCGCCGACGTCGTCGGCGACACCGACCTCAGCAAATATGTGCTTTGATGATCGGGCGTCGCTCACGCGCACGTGGCTGAGTGGCTGAGTGGCTGAGTGGCTGAACGGCCCCGTGAGTGATGGATCGGACATGCATCACGTGAATTTCGGTGTCCGATCAACCGATCGCGGCATGGACAGGCCCTTGGAAACCGACCGCCGAATGGGGCGGCGCCTATTCAGGCGTCATGGTCGATACGACGGAAGAGCTATGGGATATCCACGACAGAATGCCGGTGATCCTGCATCCTGATGAGCACGAAACAGATATCAGGCTGGATATGGAGCCTGAACGCGACGCCATCTATTATGAACAGCTAGCTCATGTCGCCCGCCTGAAAGGGAGCGCGACCGACGATCCATTTCTGGCTATCCGGCTTCGCGAAGCGGCGATCAGGCACGAACGAATGGCACGAAAGCTTCGCCGCGATTCTGCATGACGCACCAAGGGACGCGTGTCGGATTTGCGGATGGGTTTCTCACTCTTCCGTATCAACGAATATGATCTCGCTATCGTCATAGGGTGGCCAATCGCGCTCGTTCGAGGACGGGGCCATGTAAAGCCCGCCGCGAGCAGCAGCGATGAAGCGGCGTACGGTCATCAGCATTTCTCGAGTTCCGCCGGTGATGAGATCGATCGGCGCTGCTCCTCCGAAAACCCGAGCATCATGTGGCTGACGAAGCCATGCGACACCTTCTTGCTCGTCGTCGAAGAGCGTCCTCAGGCCTATATGAATCCCGAAGGTCGCCGAAATCCGCATCAAGACATCGACGCTCAGCGTGATGTCCCGGTGCTCGCGAGCTTTCTTGACCCAGCCCCGATAGGTCGATCGAGCCGGATTGCCGAGGATCAACCGGCGCTGTTTCTCGGTCAGTCCCCAAAAATTGGCGATCACAAGGAAGGTGCGCAGACTAGCCCCGCTCAGCCGTCGCCGGTTCGCCGGCGCGAACCGTGCGATAGCAGCCTTGGCGGCGGAGCTGGAGTTCGAGGAACCGGGGTGCTTATCCATCTCTCACACATCCGGCGAGATTGACCCGGGCCCGGCATCGGACGCGCCATCGCCTTCTTCAGGCAACGGAACGGCAATCAGCAGCGCGTCAGGGATGAGCGCCAGCGCACCAGCGCTGCGATCGTGATCGCGAAGCAGGAATTCTTCATCGATTGCGGGCGCGCCTTCCGCCTCATAGCCGTCTTGTTGAACGCGGACCTTGTAGGTGGAGATGCGGCCGCCTGCGATATTCCCGGCCCTGATCTCGCCGATCTTGTACTTCCGCTCCTCGCGGCCCCAGGGCCAGACTTCGATATTCACTACCAGCATCATTTCTTCCTTTTCATATCTATAGCGACGCCATTCTTCGGGGGTCAGATCCACTCAGGGTTCAGCGCGTCGAAATCGACCGCCTGCTTCAACCCGAGCCTGGTCAGCTTGAACGCGGGTTTGCTTGCATCCTGATCGGGTACGAAATGGAGCACGTGATCGATCAGGCAGAGGCGGTATTCGCGGTGCCAGACGGGCACGAGGCCGTGGATCCCAATGTCGACGACAACCCGGTTCGCTCCAGTCCCCGGCCGCGCGACATAGACCATGAGCGCGTCGCAGCGTGACAGGCCCATGATGTCTTCGACGGCATGATGATCGCCGACGGCCGAGGACTTGGCCGGCACGATCAGCAGATCGGCATCGGCCGCGATCAGATAGTGCGCGCATTTCGCGGGCAATATCGGCGGCTTCTCGTCGAGTTCGATCCCGGCGGTCCGGACGATCGCGAGCGCCGACCTCAGCGTTTCCATTTCTTCGGCTCGGTCGATCGCGTTGGGGTATTTGGGCATATATAATCCATTCCTTGGCAGCGCTGGCTGGACAGCGGCTGCTTTCCTTCATTCGCTCCAGCCACAGCTGAGCAGTCTTCTTTCGGGTTTGTTCTGGGGGCGGTCGTGGCGCAGCGGCAGGCCGTCGGCGCGTCAGGCGCCGGGGCTGCGTCCTTGATGTGCCTGCCACTCGGCCCACTCCGCAGCGAACATCGCCTTGCCTGCATCCGCCGCAAACGGTCGCACAAAGTCGGCAAAGCCGTAGGCTTTGAGCTCGCGCGCCAAGGCCATCAGGTGCACATGCGGCGGATTGGTCGAGCCGATCTGGACCGGCAGGTGGAAGGCGGCGATGACGGCGAGATTACGCTCGCGGCAAAGCCGTTCGCGAGCAAAAGCGCGCACATCTTCCCAGATGACGTGGATCCGGTCGGCGTCAGGAAAACGGATCGTCATCATGACGAGCAGATCCTTCTGCCCTTCGAAGGCCTGTTCTTCATATTGCTCGCACAAGCGCTTCGGATCGAGGCAATCGTCATGCGCCATCGATGGAAGCAGGACGTCCCAGCGGTAGCATGTGGGTTCCCATGGCGCCGTGACGTCGGCCTTGCGTCCCGGCGACAGACGCCGGAGCACCGAACCCGGAGCGCTCTGGATCGGTCCGGTACCGATCTGGCGTCGGACGACCCCGAAAACGAGGTCGGGGTCGCTGCCGCCTTCGACCGGGACAAAATCGAGGCCGTCGATCGCAGGTCGTTTTTTCATCACCATGACCACCCTCCGCGAAGGTGCGCGTCGAGATGCGCGCTCGCGCGCTCGATGCCGGCGGTCTGGTCCCAGTCGTCGGCGTATGGCGAATGCTCGGTCAGGAACAGGCCGTGGGGCAACAATCGGACCGAGGGACCGTCACCGGAGGGCACCAGCCAGCTGTCGCCCGAGAGGCCGCGGAACAGCCGATAATCCTCGAGCCATTTCAAATCGCCGTCGCTGGGTAGAACGAGGTCGATCGTGACATCTGTTTCCGAATGGCCGCGCGAATGCCGCAGCAACACGACAGGATGACGGGTTGCGATCGCTTCGGCCTCCATCTCGGCGAGGAACAGCGGAGCGGCACAGGCGGTCGCGCGCACGATGACGCCTGGCGTCGCGATGAACAGGCTGTCGGCCAGGAACCCGGCCATGTTCAGCACGTCGCGGGTCGCGCGGCTGTGCATCAGCGACGCCACGTAGCGCATGAGCTTGAGGTCGGTGCGCGTTGCAGTGGGTAGCGTGACGCTGCCCTTGATCACGCGCCCCAGCATGGCCGGGCGCGGCTCGATCATCAGATCGATTGCGCCGTTCGGTGGATAGAAGTTCGTCATTGGACTTGCTCGTGTTGCACGAGCCCGGGTGCCGGGGCTCTCGGCAGCCCCAGCGTCAGATGTTTTTCATCCTTCTCGCAGGGCCAACCTGCGCCTTCTCTTCCGTTTGGACTTCGGAGTGTGATCGCGCCGCCTTATTGTCCGAGAGACCTAGGTCGACGATTAGTCACGGCGGCGCGCCGCGATTGCCTTATCCGAGCAGGCTTGGAATAGACGCGGCATGATATCCGTAGCTCAATTCCTCGCGTCGATCGCTCCGTCGGGCGAGTCGTTCGACTGCACACCGACCGCGGCCTGGGACGGCGACGGTCCGATGTGGTGCGCGCCGTCTTAGCGGTGCGGCAAATGCCTGATAGGGACGCTGTTCCATCGAGAGGCAGCCATCCAACTCGCAAGGGGGAGCATGCAACATGCCACTCTAGACAGACGCTCTCGCCTCCAGCTCCGAAATTCGGTCCAGGCAAACCGCATGCACGGCCTGCCCTAATGCATCGACGTTCCCGCTCAGCCGAAGCAATTCTTCGTGGTTGATACGGTAATGCTTGGAATATCGGGCCTTAACGTAGGCCTCTTTCAGCTTTTCAAACAACGCCCGATCTTCACGCCGTTCTCGAGGCCAGGCATCGACAAGGCGCATATCTATGCGCTCGGCCTGGGTACGCAGGAAGGCGAGATTATGGACGTGCGGGGTGTAGAAGGTGCAGACAAGGAGGACGCAGTGATACAACCGTTCGGCCGCTTGATGGAGGGAAAAAGCTGCCTCCTTCAGCCTCCCCTTCTCGCGGTAAAATTCAGTCCCCTCCAATAGCGCTGCAGCACTGGGAAACCATTCGTCGAAATATTCCTTCGCCATCGCCAGCGCCTGCTCGGGCGTCTTCGGTTTTGGAGTATGGAGCTGCTTGTCATCGTAGCTGTAGAGCGCGATGCCATCACGCGCGACGTCCATGAAGAAATAGCGCCCGTGCGCGAGGCCATCGTTCACCTCTTGCAGCGTATGCACGATGAAATTCACCGGCGTGTGCAGGCTCTTGTCAATGGCAAGTTCGCGGATGAGCCGGTCATCGAGCTTGAGCCAGTAATCGACGCGTTCGGTCAGGCGCTTGTCATTGACGATGATGAGCAAATCGAAGTCGGACAGATATCCCTTCGCCGTATGCGGTTCGTCGACCCAGCCGCCCCGGGCGTAGCTGCCATAGAGGATGATCTTTTCGATCCGCCCCTTCTTCTTCCACTGCTTCTGGGCGAGTGCCAGCGCATCCTCGAATTCCTCGAAAATGATCTGGACAACGCGCTCTAATTCACGCTGCTTGCTCGCGGGGAGATGATCCAGGTCGGTACGCATGATCCGATTCACCCTGTCGGGCTGGCCCTTACTTGGCAAGCGTCAAACACGCCTAGCGGCGCCAAAACCGCCACCAGCGCCGCGGATTCGGCTCCAGGACATCGGCCAGAATTTCGAGCCCCCGACAAAGCGCCGCTTCGACTTCGGCAATGCTGATGCCATGCCAGTCAGCAAGTTCAGTAAAGGGTGCATTATCGATGAAATGCCCGCGAAATATCGCCTGGTCCCGCGGCGCCATTAGCAGCATTGCCTGTTCCAATTTGCGAAGGCGGCGACGGTTTCTTGAAGCCATTTTGACCATGTCTGCGTGTTCCGGCAGTTGCCAGCAGAGGCCCATTACGGGTTGATGATCGTGACCGGCATCAATGAAGCGGCCGACATCCGCGAAGGCGTCGGCGGACAGTGTCCGCTCGCTCCTTCCCTCTTTCACATTTGCAAATCTGCTACCGGGAGATCTCTGTTCTCCTCCCCTTCCCTCTTCCTCTTTCCTCTTCCCTCTTCCTCTTCCCTCTTCACTTCTTTCCTTCCGGCCGCACACTCGGGGGGATACGCCCAGCGCCAGCCGGGCCGGTATGGCGAGATGGTTGCGAACTCGATATCCCGCGCCAAAAACCACCATTCTGGCTGTATCGGCGACAAAACTGCAATATCGACTCGACCTCCACGCCGTCGGCATGAAATAGTTCATTTCATGGACAAAATTTGATCGGAGGGGCGCAGTTGCAGCGGCGCTATGAACGAACTGGAATCGCAAACGGCGGGGGAAGCTGAGCGCTGGGCTCGGCTGACAGACAAGCAACGCGCTTGCCTCGACCTCCTGGTAGAGCGCAAGACATCGAAGCAAATCGCACGCGAGCTCAACATTGCGAAGGTCACGGTCGATCAACGCATCAAGTCTGCCCGCGATATACTGGGCGCCTCCAATCGGGACGAGGCGGCGATAATCTATTCCCGGTTGAAGCCCATATATGACCGGATGATATATGATCCGGTGGGCCTTGCCCGGGCATCGCCTGCGCTGCCAATCGACCGTCCGAACGGGGACAAACCCGTGGTCACCGCGACGAGCGATCGCATGACCATAGTGGGCAAGCTGCCCAGGCAGCTCTCGCCGTTCAGGGATCTATGGAGGCGTGACCACAGCCCATCGAACGTAGTATATATTACCGCGATTATAGCCGTAAGCTTGGCCGTTTTCGTCCTCACCGGGCTGGGAATTGCACAAGCACTCACGCAGTTAATCTCCGGCTGATCCCTACATCGTCGCAACCAAAGATCGGAGCGAGCACCGTTTCCGAAAAAGGAGAAGCTATGTCTATCGAAGTCGCCCCGATTGTGGCCCGCCTGCAACTCGACGTTCCGGCCGCAGAAGCTGTCATCGACGACGCAATGATTGCCCTGTTGTCGCTGACTACCAGCGTCGTGACGGCTCGCCGTGATACTGCCGGCGTGCCGGCTGCAAAAGGCCATGCAATGATTCAACGCCTCACCAAGGCCCAAATGTCGCTCGTTGGCATCAGCGGCGATGTGCTTCGCGTTCACGGCGAACTTGTTACGATCGGTCGAGAGACCGCAGGCTATGACATTCACCAGGATTGCCCCGAACGAAAATCGGCGGTTCTTCCGCTCCACGCTGTCGCCTGACAAATTTGACCGGGAGCCACTGCCATGAATATGGATTGGAATGCGCGTCGTGACATTCTTTCTGCTTCTGTCGGTGGCTCTCGGTTACGCCGTGTTGCGTGGCGGCGGTCCCGAAAGAGTGATGGCGGGGATTGCGACCGGGATGGTCATATCCGATCCCCTCCTCCATCACTTTATGCCGCTCGGCTATGCTTCATTAGACGTGGGCCATCTCGTTATCGACGGGTTCGGTGTTGCGTCCACATTGACCCTCGCGTTGGTGGCATATCGCTTCTGGCCGATGATAGCGGCGGCGCTCCATATCCTGCCAATGATGGCGCATGCCAGCCGGGCTACCGATTTGGCGATGCACCCGGCCGCTTATATGATCATGCAGGTCGCATGGTCATGGTTGGTGCCGCCTTTGCTGATCTTCGCAACCTGGCGGCATCAGCGTCGGTTGCGCGAGAATGGCAGAGATCCAGCTTGGCGATATTCATCCCGGCGGTTCTCCGAGGCGGGACGGCACGAGTAACAGATATTTGTCTCGAGATTGATGAATGTCTCAGTCGACTGCTCCATCAGCGCGACGAGGGAGCCGGATACAATGGCGCCGTCGATGAAGAGCGCCGAGTTTACGGAGTGATGCCCCGTGGCTTGGCACAAGCCAAATTACGCTGATCCCATGTGCCCGGCGCGCGTTCTCGAACCCTGTTACCACGCAATCAAGCGGCGTCTTATGGATGGCTCATGGCCGTGGGGCTCGCGCTTAGAAGCGGGCAAAATCGCCGATATGCTATCAACCAGCATCACGCCGGTCCGGGACAGTCTTCACCGGCTGGTCGGCGAGCGAATGGTCTCATTCGCCCCTGGTCAAGGGTTTCATGTGCCGCGAATGAATGAAACTGAATTGCGTGATCTTTTTAAACTCAATCTCATTCTTCTTCTCGCCGCGATCACTTCTTCTTCGCAAAATTTGTCCGCAATTTCCGTGGATGGGGCGTATCCGGACCAAGTCTCGAATATATTCCTGAAACTGGGTAGCCGATCAGGTAATGGCGCAGTGATCGCAGACATCTCGGCGCTTAATGATCGCCTGTACCAGTTTCGCCGTTGCGATCATCGGTTCTTTCAAGCCGTCGATTCCGAGCTGGAAGATCTCAAAACGGCATCGTACGACGACTTTTCGGGCGCAATATTACGACGTCTCGTCATGCGATATCATAATCGGCGCAGCGCTGAAGCAGCAGGATTTATTCGGCTGATGACATCGAACTTGGATTGACCAGGCTTGCCCTGATTTCGTTGCAGCTTTGGAAATTTTCACATCAGAAAAAGTCGGATTGTATCGACGAAAAAATTTCCACGGTGTTTTGCTTGCCAATTTTCACGGCCGTTGGCATGACGGCACGGCGCAGCGAGCAAAATGGCAGCAGCCGCGTGGAAGTGCCGTCACGCATTATAAACGCTTGTCCCTGCCGGACGGGTGGCCCGACCCTCAAATTGCCGCTTGGCGATTTTACGGCGGCAAAGCGATGAACGACTTGCAGGCTGGTGATAACCCGCCTGCTCGCATTGCCATTTCAGATCAATCCCGTGGCATTTTCTTCATTCAGTCGCGACCGTTCTGCGCGCGCACTCCCACTTTCAACATCGGATCGGATCGAGGAGCCGGAAAAGTCCGTCGACATTTCGGCTGCGGCCCGCACTCCCAACGACGGGAGTGCTGCATTGGATCGAGCCTTTCGCAATGACGGCGCCGTCTTGCTACGCTACCTCGGGCGACACGTTGGTCCAGAGGCAGCGCCAGATTTGATGCAGGAAGTATTCTTGCGCGCCGCTGGTAGCGAACAGCGGCATCGCCTCGCCAACCCGGCTGCCTTTCTCCAGCGCATCGCGCGGAATCTGCTTATCAACCGCGCAGTCAGCAGGCGCCGGAACAAGATCGTCCTGCTGCCGCTCCAGGACGATCATGATGTTGCCACTCCGCCACAGCAGGAACTCGAAATGGAAGCTGCCGATCTCCTCCGGCTCTATGAGCGAGCCATTACAGGTCTAAGCGAGAAAACGAGGCGAGTTTTTCTGATGCACCGTGTCGAGGAACTTAGCTATCGCGAGATTCATCGGCGTCTGGGTATCAGCATCGCGACGGTGGAATATCATATGATGAAGGCCTTGGCACATATCGCTCAAGTAGTGGATCCAATCGATGAATGACAATGATGACGCGAAGCTCGATGACGCCCTTCCCAAGGACGACGCGCTCACCTGGAGCATCAGGATGCGCGGCGAGGTGACGGAAGCGCTTCAGGGAGAATTCGAGCAATGGCTCGCAGAATCGCCCCGTCACAGACAGGCCTATGATCGCTATTCTCGCGTGATGAGCCAAGCCGAGATCCTCAAATCGCCCGGGCAAACCGACGAGGCGAACTCGGCGAAACTAACCAGACGGGCTTCGAAACGCTGGCTGATGGTCGGCGCAGCCGCTGCGGCAGTCATTGTGTTTGCGATCACGATCAGCGCCGGAGGAACTCCAATCCCGGGTTCGGGCGTCGTCCTATCTGCCCACGCTGCGGAACCGCTGGTAACCGAACGCGGCGAAATTCGTAGTTTCGAACTTGAGGATGGATCAACGGCGACGCTCGATTCCGACACCCGGATCGAGGTATCGATATCCCCAGACACACGATATGTGCGCGTGGCACAAGGCCGGGCTCGGGTGAAGGTTGTCAATGACGTCCGCCCTTTCCGGCTCGCGGCTGGTCAAGGCATCGTGACTACGAACGAAGGCGTTGTCGATGTGATGATAAATGACGACCGTGAGGTCGTGGTAGAGTTGATCAGCGGAAAGGCAGATCTCGCCTCGACAACGCGCGTTGTTCCCGCAGCCACGCCGCCCCGGCCATTACAAGGCGGCACGGAGGTCCTCTACCGTGCTGACGACAAACAGGTCCGGCCTACCGCGCGGAAGAGCAGGAAATCCTCACTCGAGTGGCCGTCCGGTTGGGCGGTGCATCGTTCGATCGCCCTGAATGAGCTAATTTCGGAAGCCAACCGATACGCTCCGGTTCCGATTATCGTGGAAGACCCGAATCTCGCGAAGCGTAAAATCTCCGGGCGATTCAAGATCAACGAAACTGAAATGTTCCTGAAGCACGTTGCGGGCCTGTTTGATCTTACGATTCACCAGCGTCCAGACGGCGTCTACCTCCGCAGCCAATAAAATATTCACCGGCCGCCTAAGGTTACCCTCCCCCTGATTGTCGAAGCATTCCCGATAGGCACTGCGCGCAGCGCGGGCAATTTGGGGAGGCTTTATGAAGATTTGGAAATCACGCACGGTACAGGCACTTCTAGCTGGCACAATCATGGCGTTGTCACCACTGGAATTGGCCGCTCAGGAAACCGAACACTATGCGTTCGACATTCCGACACAGGACCTGGGCGATGCGCTGAGAACGGTCGCCGCGACGGCCGACTGGGAACTCTATGCCGCAGCGGATGAGATAAATGGCGTTTCCGTCCCTCGGCTGCGCGGAACCTTTACAGCCAAAGAGGCTATTGAAAGGCTGTTACAAGGGACGGCGCTGGTGGCCCGGTTCGACAAAGAATCGGTGTTGATCGAGAAGCGATCCGGGCGCGGCGCGGCCGTGGCCCAGGTGTCAGAAGAAGCCATCGTTGTAACGGGAACGCGCATTGAGGGTGCACCTCCGGCTGCCCCCGTCATCACGATCACGAGCCAGGACATCAAGAACGCCGGTTTGGCTGATCTCGGCGAAGTGGCGCGCAGCCTTCCTCAGAATTTCGGAGGCGGCCAAAACCCGGGAATCGGGTCGGCCCAAGGCACGCAAAACGAGAATGTGAACGTCAATGGCGCATCGACCTTCAATCTCCGCGGCATCGGACCTAACGCGACCCTCACTCTGCTGAACGGCAACCGCTTCGCCTATAGCGGGACCAACAGCGTGATCGACGTGAGCGCGATACCGGTTGCCGCAGTCGAGCGCATCGAGATCGTTACCGACGGAGCATCAGCGATATATGGTGCCGACGCGGTCGCCGGTGTGGTCAATATCCTGCTGCGCAAGGACTACGAAGGGTTCACGACGACCGCGCGGCTCGGCGGCTCGACCGATGGCGGCAATTTCCAGCAGCAGTTTAGCCTGCTCGGCGGAACCAAATGGTCGACCGGCGGCATCCTTGCAGTTTATGACTATTTCGACAACAGCGCGATCCGTGCCGACGATCGCAGCTTTTCATCAAGCAGCAATCCCGCCTCTACTTTCTATCCCGATCTGAAGCGCCATAGCGTACTCCTGAGCGCTCACCAGCAGTTCACCCCTGGCGTCCGCCTCAAGGCAGACCTGATCTACAAACGCGGCGACATGACGTCGGTGCGCGGCCTGTTCGTCGATCGGCCGATCGAAACCCGCGGGACCCGGGTTGTAAATGAGTTCGAGACATTCGGCATCGCTCCGACGCTCGAAATCGACCTTGGCGGCGACTGGAACACGCGCCTGACGGGATTCTACGGCACCGACGAGACCTACGGCGTCACCGATAATTTCACCAATGGCGTTGCCGCCAAGCTGATCCGGATTTTCGACAATCGCAATATCGCCATCGAGGCAGGCGCGGAGGGCCCGCTATTCGCTCTGCCCGCGGGTGATGTCCGGCTAGCAGCAGGCGGAGGTTGGCGTCAGAATCGCATTCACGGCGAATTTTCTGGGCGCAACATCACGCCGGCGCGAGAGAACAAATTCGCTTACGGCGAATTGTTCATTCCACTGGCAAGTCCGGATCAGAACCTCGGCTTCGCCCATCGTGCCTCCTTCACCGCGGCTTTGCGCTGGGAGGACTATTCGGACTCGGGCAGCATTGTGACGCCAAAGTTAGGGCTGGTCTATTCACCGGCGCCAGAGTTCAGTCTTGGTGTCTCTTGGGGCCGGTCGTTCAAGATGCCGACGCTCATCCAGCAATATACCGGATATTCCGCAAGCCTCGTGCCGGTCACCGGCTATGGCACGCAGTTTCCGGCAGGTTCGACCTTCGTTTACATCGGCGGTCCCAATCCGGAGGTCGGTCCTGAACGCTCAGAGAATATGACGCTAAGCGCCACGTTCCGTCCGTCAACACGCCTCCAAATCGTAACGAGCCTTTTCAATATCGACTATCGCGACCGCGTCGGACCGCCGCTGAGATCGGTGCTGGGAGCACTGACCGAGCCCCTCTACTCGCACCTCGTGACCTTCAATCCGACTGCGGCCGAACTCGATGCCGCGATCGCGGGCGCCGCCGGCCCGCTGGCGAACGGCACGACCGGTCCCTACGACCCGGCCAACGTAATTGCTCTTCTCGACGGGCGCGACCGCAATATCGCAGAACAGAGATATCGCGGCGCCGATCTCGCAATCCGCTATCGCGCTTCCCTGAGTAGGGGCCGGTCACTGACTCTCAGCGCCGGAGCGACTTGGCTAGACAGCCAGCAGCGTCTGCTTCCCGGTCTGCCGATCACTGATCTCGCGGGCAATATCTTCAGCCCGCCGCATTTTCGCGCGCGCGGCGGTGCGGCTTATGACGGTGGCCGGTTTACCCTCGCCGCCTTCTCGAGTTTCACTGGCGGTGTGACGGACCGCCGCCGCGCAGTGCCTATCGAGATTTCTCCAGTCGCAACTTTCGATCTCACCGGCCGATTCAAGATCGCGGGCGTCGCGGACGTCACGGTTAGCGCCCTCAATATATTTAATGCGAAGCCCGACCAAATACTTGTAGCAGCGCCAAACAACACTCCGTTCGATTCGACGAATTATTCCGCCATCGGGCGTTTTCTCGCCCTGACGATCAGCCGCGATTGGTGAGAGGGAGGCCATGCTGAACTCCCACAAGCCCGGCCTGTTCGCCGCGGCGTTCCTGGCCGCCGTGACTCTCTCCCCTGCCTCCCCGGCGGGGGAGAGAAAGGGCCGACCCTGGACGTTTGAGGATATCCTGCTGGTCCCAGAAGTGAACGAACTCGCGCTTTCAGCGGACGGGCGTTTTGCGATTTACTCGGCGGAGATCGCAGATTCCAGCGCAAAGCGGACCCGTGCGCAGATCCGAATCGTCGATATCCGTGCGAGAACGCAGCGCAGCATCGCGAACGCCGACATCGCGAAATCGTTAAAGCGGATTCCGGGCAGCGGCGACTGGAGCGGCCTTCTCGATATCGGAGAGGGACTGCAACTTTACCGGATCGCGGCCGATGGCAAGATCAGTCCGATTGTCAAAAATCCTGACCGGGTGGCGGTCGGCAAGGCTGACCTCTCGGTGGTCATGGGTGGCGGGACCCCGCCGCACGAGATCGGGATATTGGCCTATGACTGGTCCCCCGACGGGCAATGGCTCTGGTTTTCGCAGCTCAAGGCGAAGTCCGGTCCGCCTCCCGTCCGCTTCGATGACGCGGTGACCCGTTTGCGCAGCCGCAGGCGATCATCAATCGAGGCCGAGGTCGAATTTTTCCTGCGCGCGCCCGACGGAAGCATCGACAAGATCATCACCCGTCCGACCAGCGATCGGATGGCGATGCACGCCGGAGGCAAGGTTATCTGGCGCGGTGACGAGATTCTTTTCAGGACCGAGGCCCCGGATGGCACACCCGGCAGCGTCTTCGAGACGCTCGCATGGAACCGCAAGCAGAAGAGCTTCCGTATCATATCGAACGAGCGTGACGCGCGCACGCTGACGATGCTCAGAGGGCCGCGGGGCGGCGCACTCTCCGCCACAGGAATCGGCGCGGCACTCGACCTTGTAGAAAACGGTCCGGGCAATGAGCGCCACCACTATGGCCGGTTCGCTTTCACCATCGGCGATCACAATTACGCGACCAGCCTCGATGGGCGGAAGACTATCATTGGCACACGCAGCCTCGGAACATCGCGCTACGGCCTCGCCTTGGTGGAAAAGACAGGCGTACGCGAGATCACCGGCACCGGCAGTCTAACAAAATGCAGTTTCGATGATCAGCTCAGTTTTGCAATCTGCGTGGAAGAAGGCGTTTCGATGCCGCCAAGACTTGTTCGCGTCGACATTGCCCGCGACGCCACCGAGCCCATTGTGACAATTTCCCCTCGCCATGACGAGATCGCACCGCTTCAGGCGCGCGCCAGAACCTGGATCAATCGCAATGGTTACAAGGCTTCGGGCTATGTCCTCTACCCGCGAGAATTCCGTCCCGGCACACGCTATCCGGCGATCGTAATCACCCACGGGTTTGACGCCGACGAGCGCTTCGCCAAGGCGGAAAACCAGTGGAACTATCCCGCACAGCTCTTTGCCGAGCGCGGCTATGTCGTGCTGTTGATTAACGATCCGTCGCCCTATCAGTCAGCGGATCTGCGCGCGGCCTACAGCGCCTGGTCCCGAGGTAGTGGGCCGCCCGATCCGGAGACAGTGAGGCGGCTCATCTGGATCGAAGGCGTCCATAGCCTGGTGGATGCCATAAACGAACTTGCGGCCGAGGGCCTCGTCGACCCAGCACGCGTCGGGATTGCCGGCTACAGCCGCGGAGCGCAGATGGTCAATGTCGCGATCACGCGGACTCGAATTTTCAGCGCCGCGTCGAGCGGCGATGGCGGCTTTCTCGAACCTTCTGGCTACGCTGGATGGCCGGCGAGCTATGACCCCGTCTATAGCGGCTCGCCAATGAGTGAGCATTTCGAACAGTATCGCCGCTTCGCGCCTTCTCTCAATGCCGTGAAAGTCTGTACGCCGGTCCTGCAACAGGTTGCGGCCGCCTCCCCGGCACAGGCCGAACTGTTCGATGCGCTACGGGCGGCGAAAGTACCCACCCAGCTTACCTATTATCCCGGAGCCAGCCCGGCATCCGACGAAACGCACATCTTTCATATCCCGTCGAACCGTATTGTCGCCATGCGCGAGAATATGGCTTGGTTCGACTATTGGCTGCTCGGCAAGCGCGATACGGACGCCCCTTTTCCCGAACGCTTCGCCGTGTGGGATCGGATGGCTGCAAACGGTAAACCGCGCTGCGGCACCGCCGAGTCAGTTCGTTAGCTCAACCGCCATTCCAGTGACGCGCCCAGCTCTCGGCCGCGGCGAAAGCAAGAATGCGTTGCTCGCGCGCATTGCCCCGCCAGGAAATATCTTCGGGCTCGTCCAAGAGGGATATATCGATGATACCGGCGGCGGCCAGGACGCCGTCGCGGATCAGCTCGTGAAGGCGATCACGCTGTGTCCTATAAATCGAAAGGCTGAACTCCGCCGGACCGCCCTTCTGCTGCCGCTCAATGATCGTTCTTGGGAGCCGGTTCGAGAAGGCGGCGCGGGCGACGGCGCGGTCGCGTCCGTCGGCTATCCAGCGCCAAGTCGGAATAGCGAGACATCGTTCGACGATCGGCTGGGAGAGCAGCGGCGCGATGTGCAGCGGCGCGCTTCGCCGCGGATAAAGCTCGAGGCTTTTCTGGGCTCGCATCAGGAACGCGACATGAACCGTCTTCCCGGGGAGGGCGTCGGCGGGCGCCGAGAGCCATGGATGAGAAAAACCCTGCGCTTCGATCCGCGCCAGCATCTCCCTTTCAAGGCCAAGCTCATTGTAGCGCGGCAGATGTGCCCCGCCTGAGCGCCTGTGCCGCAACCAAGCGTGCCTGAGCACCGTCACGATGTCCGCCCCGGTGAGGCTGGAGATATCCCGAACTGTTTTGCCGAGACCGGTACGCTGTCCTTTGGACAGGAAATGATCGAGTAGCGGAACGGCGCTGCGAATGCTGCAAAATATTCCGTCGCCGCCGTTGCCGGAAAAATGCGCATCGGTAGGCATTT
This sequence comes from uncultured Sphingopyxis sp., assembly GCF_900078365.1. NCBI lineage: Bacteria > Pseudomonadati > Pseudomonadota > Alphaproteobacteria > Sphingomonadales > Sphingopyxidaceae > Sphingopyxis > uncultured Sphingopyxis sp. Next base: position 1,720,190 of record NZ_LT598653.1, on the reverse strand, counting down.
CAGACTGCAATCGCCGATGGACGGCGCCAACCGCCTGTTTGAATATCGGAGAGATCGGCCAGGGGTGGTGAGGCGTGACTGCACGCTCAACGTCGATATCAGCAAGGTCGAGCGGCGCATCGCGTAGGGGGATCCCGAGCGAACTCGCCACGGCGTGCGCATAAGGGCGCTCATCGCCAGCAGCGCCTGGACTGACGAGCGTTAGGGCCGTCAGCCTTTCCGACCGCGGAGTGGCCGCCACAGCAACGATCGAGGAATCCAGACCGCCAGATGATCCCAGCAGGATCGAGGGAAAACAGCTCGACCAAGAGCCGACGCAATCGGAAATCGTCTCGCAAAGCTGGCTTGTCTCGTCCCCGGTAGACATTTTTCTGGGAGCCACATGGTCCCATGGTGACCACCATCGTTCGATCCGCGAGCTTCGCTGATCGACCACGAGACACTCTCCCGCAATCAGTTCCTCGACGCCGGCAAGACAGGTGTTCCGGCCGCGAGCATCTCCCGAGGCCAGGATGCGCCCGATTTCTTCAAAGTTGACCCGGCCCAGTCCCGGCGCCGCCAAATCAGTGACATCGCAAGCCAGCGCCGTCGCGCGCCCCGAGCGCCGGAGGTAGCAAGGCAATAGACCGGACGGGTCCCGCAGCACGTAAAGCGCGCCGTCCTCCGTGACATGGACAAAGACGTAACCGCCCCAATAGCCAGTAATCAGCGCCCGCCCATTGGCAGCAGCGAGTGCGCTCCCGTCCTCCCCTGCCCCTTTGCGCACGCGCACGCTCGGCGGCCCCTTTCGGAATAAATATCCGAGAACGACGGTTCTTGCGTCGATCACGATCATCGGCTCATCCGACCAGAGCATCACATTTGCGGCAGTGAAGTCTGGAGCACGTTGGAAAATTTCCTGACCCTCTGAAGGCTTCCCAGCGGCGAGATTGACGTCGATGTAGAAACCGCCAGTCATCAGACAGCAAATATCGGCTGGTAGCGGCGGACGATGTCGAGCGTATCGGTGAGAACCACGTCGCCGGCCTGCACCCAGCAGTGCGCCGAGAATGGCATCGTGACTCCGAACACGAGCCTTGCATCGCAGCCCCGCTGAGCCAACATGCGTTTCATTGCGATTCCCCGGACGAGGCATTGGTCTTCGGCGGAAACGAGACGTCGGCTGCGGAGAAATGCCGCCGCGATATTCTGGCAGACACGCTCGCCGCACGAAGCGTTTCGGGGGCGGCCTCGGCCCAACCGCTCGACGATCTCGAGAAGGCTGTCCCGACGAAGCTCGACGCTGGCGCGACGCTGCATCCAGATTGCCCGCAAGATTTGCCGCGCAGACGCCGCGCCGAGCGGGCCGTCAACAAGACTCTCGACAGCATGCGTAAAGGCGGGCAGCGTCGGCGAGTCTTCGGCTTGCCCCGGACCGATCAAACCGGCGGCAAGGAGCTGGGAAAGCGCGTGGCCACTTGGCGCTCCGTTCAAATAGCTCTCGAAGGCAGGGTGAAAATGGAGCGGAAGGAGAAAATAGCGGTCAGCCGGCAAATCGAAGAAAATGTAATCGCCTCCGATCCGGCGATGGTGAAGCCCTGGGCGCAGGTGAAGTGACACGATCGGCAATGGTGCGATAGCGACTGCGGTTGGCGTGCCACCGTTCGGCGGCACGCCTACGCTTTCAATCGTCGGTGCTGATCGCACCCACGAGGCCATAATGATCGCCATCCTCGAAATCGGGCTCGCCGAGTTGCTTGATGCCGCGCGTCTCGACGCTGATGGCACCGAGATCGATCATTTCCTCATTATTCAGGGTTTTCATCGCATTTTCCTTCCGAATAGACAGCTCAACTGAACTGCATCCGAAAAGTTATTCAGCAGACGACTCAAGTTCCACTTTATAATCTGATTATAATCGAATGAGATTTAGCAGAATAAGACTAGGGCAAGGTCGTATGTCGTCTTAACACCCTCAAGAGTCGGCAGTCTCGGTAGCGGCCCCTCCTCTTGGCATCGCGCTGGACATAACACGGATGCCGGCCCAACCTCTTTTGGCTCGATCACTCATCAATCTTTGTTCCCTGGATGCAAACGTGCCATTTTCGCGGACTTTCTATTCGAGGCTGTCCATCGATCACCGATGCGTGGTTTACGACGGCTCCCCCCTAACGAGATGGAGCATGGCTTCGGCGACGCGAATGCGCTCTTCTTGGTCGAACACCGTCTCGACAGCGGGTCACCTATTCCAATTTCCGTCGATAACCCGTCACCAACGCAGAACGTTGAGTTCGCTGCCCTTGCCGGAGCGTCGTATGATTTCGAGGTCACCGCCTCACTTGCACCCGTCGAACAGAGTTCGCTCGTCGCATTCACCGTAAGCAGCCTCGAAGTCTTCGAATTCATATGCCGTCTGAACTGTCGTCAGCGTAGACATCGGTTGTCCATCAGCCTCATGGCGCTGCATCATGTACGCGATGACCTGGCCGCCAATATGTTGACGTTTGTCGAGATCCAACCTGTCCTGCTCGAACCGGAGGCGTCGACATGCTCTCACGAGATCGCCTGGGAAAGCTGTGATAGGAAATGCACCACCCAAACCTGGCTCGGGGTAAGTCCCGTGCCCGAGAGGCTCGCTTTCGAAATCGTTCGAAGAGCGGTATGCAAAACCTCCAAATTGATCATCGTCGGGATCATAGCATAGATGATAAATATCGGCGGGGCCACCGCCGCGCTCCTCGTCCGACATCTCTGCCCAAATTTTCCGAAGCCTGCTAGGCGTACAAAGATCGAGCACGTGCATATGGGCTGCCAGGATCTCGCTAACGATCTTGAGCGACCAGCGTTGAAACAGGACCATCGAACCAGTCCCGGATACAAGACCGTGCATGTGAGGTAGCGTCAGGACTTTGGCCGTAAACATCAATGGTCGGCCATCACGGGAGACGAGCGTATCGGTCGCAAGGAAAATCCCTTCATCGGTGATCGCAAAATTAAGAGCTGTCATTGGGCCTCCATTCCTCGCTGCGTCTGAACGTCGGAGGTAAATTTTTTGTTTCTTAGCAGCGAATTAGGAGGGCCGCGAGAGACCGCGCGAGGCAATCAACTCGTCATCGCATGGCAACTTCGATGCCAGCGACACCCTTGGTTGAGCGAGAGCTTCAGGCGTCGTCGCGCATAGAAAAAACCAGCGCCGGAGCGTCGAGGCGACCGGAAAATATGGTAGCAGGATCCGCCACGGTGACCTGCCGCGCATCAGGTAAAGAATGCCCAGACAATATACCGCACCGGCCACTTGCGCAGGCGCCGCAAATGCGGGGTCGGCGGAAAAAAGGGAGCCAACCACCGTCGCATTCGGAACCGGTTGAAGCACTTGGCAAGGCGGCCTTGGGCTCCTGGATTGAACGGCATCGCTATGCAGGATGAATAATCCGGCAACCGACCGGCGCGACAACATATCCGATGCAACCAAATCGGCAGCAATTTCGCGTGCCGATAAATACATTATTAAGTAATTTCAAACCACTAATTCGAGCATGACAAATATTATGCTAATGCCCGACTGGTCAGTTTCCGACGTTTATGTTGACGAGAATGACACTTACCAAATCACTGCAACCTATGATCTCGCACCCGACGAGTGCGCACGATGTGAAGACCCTGCCCGACTGGTCAAGCGGGGCGCAACAACCAGGATTTTTGTGGATGCACCGGTTCATGGCAGGCACACCTTCATCCATGTCCGACACAACAAATATACTTGTCGCACATGCGGGGCGTCGTTCAAGCAGATCTTGCCAGGAATGCATCACACCCGCCGGATGACCAAGCGCTTGGTGGAATATATCGAGAAACAATCTCTGTTGAAGCCGATTGCTCACGTGGCCGAAGACACTGGCGTGTCAGAGACAACCGTCTGGGAGATCAGCAAAGCGTATTTCGCCAGATTATCCGAACATCATGCGCGCAATTTACGCGCTCCCCGCCACATCGGAATCGACGAACTGGCGCTAGTTAATAAACAGATGCGGGCGATCTTCATCAATCTTGAGGACAGTTGGCCGTTCGAGTTACTTCGTAACCGAACTCTGAAGTCCGTTCAGAACTTTCTTATGAAGATACCGAACCGCGGGGATGTCGAGGCGGTTACGATGGACATGTGTGATTACTATAGGACGGCTGTAAAGAGAACGATGCCACAGGCTGCCATTATCGTCGACCGATGGCACATGGCCGATAAAGTTAATGGCGCTATGGATGAGGCGCGCCGTCGCTATCAGCGAAAGATCCACCGCGGTCGCGTGAAGGCTCTCAAAGGCGTGAATGGGATTTTTCTAAAACGAAGGTCAGAACTCAGTGGGAGCGAGGAAATTGAACTCGGAGGCTGGCTCGCAAATTCAGAGGAGCTCTATGCCACGTACGAGGCAAAAGAGGCGCTGCTTAGCATTTGGGATTTACATGACCGCGCCACCGCGGAAGAGGCCCTCGACGAGTGGCGCGCTCGCATACCGAACGATGACAAGCATGTTTTCGCCGGCGTCGCGGGCGTGATCGACGATTGGCGGACAGAAATATTGAACTTCTTCGACCACGGGCGACTTACAAATGGCCCGACCGAGGCGAGAAACGGCGCTATAAAGCGGGTGTACAATTATGGCGCTGGCTATGATTTTGAATCGATCCGAGCACGCGCGCTTTTTGGAAAGCGCCCGGGCAGACGTAAAGAGGAAGCGGATGCAAAGGACGAGGCGTGGCGCGCGAGAAAACCCGTCTGCATCAGATGTAGTCAACCTATAGACGCGGCTGCCCTGATGGAAGATTGGAAGGCCTATGTCGCGCCGCTCATGGAACCGCCGCCCCGCGTTCACGAACACGCCCTTTGCGAGGAATGCTCGAAACCAGAGGCATGGTCGTAAGCGGCCGTGCGAGGCTGGCCCCATTTGGCCAGCCCGCCTGCTCGGGCAACTCTCACTGCGGGTCCAGTTCGATCCAGAACCAGTTTCCCCAACTCCAAAATCCGCTTCTTTTCAAACCGGCCGTTTACCGAACTTCATTTGACTTTCTCGCGCCGTCAATGCGATGAACGGGCGACACGGTCGAACCTGGGTCCAACGACCGGCACGGAGACAGCAATGACGGATGAGGACGTCGCCCCCGAACAGGGCGAGTTGGCGATCACGCGCACCGGCGATCGGCTTCGGCTGGCGCGGGAGGCGGCGGGACTGTCGCTCGCCGACGTGGCGACGCGGACGCGCATCACCCAGCGCCACCTTGCCGCGATCGAGAAGTCCGATTTTTCGGAACTTCCGGGCCGGACCTATGTCACCGGTTTCGCGCGCGCCTATGCGCGCGCTGTCGATTTGCCCGAGGCTGAGATCGGCGCCGCGGTCCGCCAGGAGCTCGAGGACGACGAATATGGTTCGCGGCCGCTTTACGAGGCCTATGAGCCGACCGATCCCGCGCGCCTGCCGACGGCGCGGCTGACCTGGACGCTGGTCATCGTCACGCTGCTGCTCGCCTCGGCCTATGGCGTCTGGCGCTTCCTCTCGGTCGAACCCGACGAGGCGCTGATCGCCGCGCAGAACCGCGCCGCCGACGAATCCGAAGCGCCGCAGAGCGACGCCGCCCCGACGTCCGCGACCAAAGCCGGCGCTGCTGCCGTCGCGGCGAACGCGCCAGTCGTGCTGACCGGCCTTGCGGAAGTCTGGATCGGCTTCGACGATGCGACCGGCAAGACCGAGAACTGGCGCACGCTCGAAGCTGGCGAAGTCTATCAGGTGCCGCCCGCCTATATCGAACAATTCACGCTGCGCACGAGCATCCCGCAGGCGCTGCGGGTCACTGTCGGCGGCCGCGACGTCGGGTCGATCGGGCCCGCCGACACGCTCGTAAAGGGCGTTTCGCTGAAACCCGCCGACCTGACTGCACGCACCGAAGGCAGCGGGAGCAGCACTCCCACGGGGCCACGCCCCAAAGGCTGAGCCCAAAGGCTAGGACGGGTCGACATTTAGTTCCTGGTGAATCGAAAATGGTGGTTTTCCGTGACCCGGAGCGCAGCGTGCTTTTGGCACGTGAGCACCGGAAGCGCGGAAGACCGCCATTTGCAGGCCGCCGGGGGCTAAATGTCGATCCGTCCTAGGGGGTAAACAGGGCCTGAAACACCGGCCATCCGGGCCGGTTCGAACGGCAGCGCACCGAAATGGGTTTGCGCTGGCGCCGATTGCCGCGTTATGGCGGCGCAATTGGTTAATCAGTGGGGACCTAACGGCAGATGATGATGACGCGTCAGATCACTTTTCTCGGAGCGGCGGCGATCGCGCTCGCAGCGGCCATGCCGGCGGCGGCGCAGGACAACAACATCGGCAAGCGCGTGGAGCGGCTCGAGAAGGAAATGCGGGCCGTCCAACGCTCGGTCTTCCCCGGCGGCAACCCGACCTTTTTCGAAGGCGAGATCGCGCCCGACAACACGCCGGGCGAACGCTCGCGCGCCAACGCTCCGGTGATCGACCTGACCGCGCGGGTCGATGCGCTCGAGGAACAGTTGCAGACGCTGACCGGCCAGACCGAACAGAATGCCTATCATCTACGCGAACTCGAAAAGGCGTTCACCGCCCATAAGGCCGAAATGGACAAACGCTTTGCCGATCCGGCGGCGGTCGACCCGGCCGCAACTCCGGCGGGCCTCGCGCCCACGGTTAAGGCACCCGCGACCGTATCCACCGTGGCCGCAGCGCCGGCGAAGAAGCCCGCCGGCAAGCCGGCTGCAAAGCCTGGCTCCCCCGATGCGGCGCGGCTCGCGCTCGTCAAGAAGGTCGAAGTGCCGTCGACCGGCAACGAGACGAAGGACGCTTATGATTATGGCTATCGGCTATGGGACGCCAAGCTCTATCCCGAGGCGCAGGCGCAGTTGAAGACGGTCGCCGAAAAATGGCCGAAGAGCAGCTATGCGAGCTTCGCGCAGAATCTGCTCGGCCGCGCCTATCTCGACGAAGGCAAACCTAGCCTTGCCGCGGTCGCCTTCTATAATAACTACAAGGACCGCCCGAGCGGCCCCCGCGCGCCGCACAGCCTGATGTATATGGGCGTCGCACTCGACAAGCTCGGGCGCAAGTCCGATGCTTGCAAGGCGTTCCGCGAGCTCGACGAAGTCTATGGCGACAAGGCGCCGCAGGATGTCCGCACCGATGCTGCCGCCGCAAAAGCAAAAGCAGGCTGCTGATCGCGACCTCGCCGGCCGGTTGGCCCGCGGCATCGCGGCGCTGCTTGGCCCCGACTGGCACCGGCTCCATTACGGTGTCGCGGTATCGGGCGGCCCCGACAGCATGGCACTGCTCTGGTTGATGACCAGTCTGCTGCCCGGACAGGTCTGGGCGGCGACGGTCGATCACGGCCTCCGCAAGGGGTCTGACGACGAAGCGCGGATGGTCGCGGGCTTTTGCGCGCGCGAACATATCCCCCATTCGACGCTCGCACCCCCGGCGCCGATCATCGGATCGCAGCAGGCGGCGGCGCGCGCCGAACGCTATCGCCTGCTCGAACAATGGCGCGCGGCGAACGCGCTCGACCATATCGTCACCGCGCATCATGCCGACGATCAGCTCGAAACGATCGTGATGCGGCTCAACCGGTCGAGTGGCGTCGGCGGCCTCGCTGCGATCCGCGCGAAAAACGGCCTGATCCTGCGCCCGCTGCTCGACTGGCGGAGGAGCGAGCTCGTCGAGGTTGCGCTCGACAACGACCTGCCGTTCGTCGATGATCCATCGAACAGCAACGACCGCTTCGACCGCGCGCGGCTGCGCCACGCGCTGCGATCGCAGACCGCGCTCGATCCCGTCGCCGCGGCGAAATCGGCGGCTTGGCTTGCCGAGGCCGACGAGGCGCTCGACTGGGCGGTCGAGCGGCTGATCGCGTCATGGCCCGACGCCTCCGACATCGCGGTGATCCGCGACGATGGCTATCCCCCCGAGATGTTCCGCCGCATCGTCGCGCAGCGCCTGCGCGCCAACGCGCCCCAGCTCGTCCTGCGCGGCGCTTCGCTCGATGGCGTGATCGCCGCGATGCACGAGGGCCGCCGCGCGATGGTCGGCGAGCTGCTGATCGACGCGGTACGCGGCCTCGAAGGGACGATCTGGCGCATTTCCGCGGCGCCGCGGCGGAAAGCGCGCAAATAAGGCCGATTGCCTCATTGTCATTTAACCCGATTATCCTATCTTGGCAGCATTGAAGCGCCGCGCGCGCGGCTTTTGGAAAGATTCCGATGCAGGACGACAAGGAACCGCAGGGCAACCCCTGGATGAAGAGCGTGATGATCTGGAGCGGCATCCTGCTGGCCATGCTCCTCGTCGCCTCGATGTTCGGCGGCGCCGCACAGCCCGCGGGCAGTCCGCTCGCCTATTCGGAATTCCGCCAGAAGGTCGAGGAGGGCAGCGTCAAGGACGTCGTGCTGTCCGAAGACAAGGTGACCGGCACGCTGTCGAACGGCGACCGCTTCACCGCCAACGTCGTGCGCGATCCCGAGCTGCTCAAGATGCTCAACGAAAATGGCGTCAAATATGACGGAAAGGCGGCCGAAGTGCCGAATTTCTGGATGTATATGCTCGTCCAGTCGCTGCCCTTCCTGCTGATCCTCGGCATCGCCTTCTTCGTCTTCCGCCAGGTTCAGAAGAACAACGGCTCGGGCGCGATGGGCTTCGGCAAGTCACGCGCCAAGATGCTCACCGAAAAGCAGGGCCGCGTGACCTTTGACGATGTCGCGGGCATCGACGAGGCGCGCGAGGAGCTCGAGGAAATCGTCGAATTCCTGAAGGACCCGACCAAATTTTCGAAGCTCGGCGGCCAGATTCCGAAGGGCGCGCTGCTCGTCGGCTCGCCCGGCACCGGCAAGACCTTGCTCGCCCGCGCGATCGCGGGCGAGGCGGGCGTTCCCTTCTTCACCATTTCGGGCTCGGACTTCGTCGAGATGTTCGTCGGCGTCGGCGCATCGCGCGTGCGCGATATGTTCGAGCAGGCCAAGCGCAACGCGCCGTGCATCGTCTTCATCGACGAGATCGACGCCGTCGGCCGCCACCGCGGCGCCGGGCTCGGAAACGGCAACGACGAGCGCGAACAGACGCTGAACCAGCTCCTCGTCGAGATGGACGGCTTCGAGGCGAACGAAGGCATCATCATCGTCGCCGCGACCAACCGTCCCGACGTGCTCGACCCCGCCCTCCTCCGCCCCGGCCGCTTCGACCGCCAGGTCGTCGTGCCGCGCCCCGACATCGAGGGGCGCCAGAAGATCCTCGAGGTCCATACGCGCAAGAAGCCGCTCGCGCCCGACGTCGACCTGCGCCGCATCGCGCGCGGAACTCCGGGTTTCTCGGGCGCCGATCTGGCTAATCTTTGCAACGAAGCGGCATTGCTCGCGGCGCGCAAGGGCAAGCGCCTGATCGCCTCGAACGAGTTCGAGGAAGCCAAGGACAAGGTCATGATGGGCGCCGAGCGCCGCTCGATGGTGATGACCGAGGACGAGAAGAAGGCGACCGCCTATCACGAGGCCGGCCACGCGCTCGTCTCGCTTCATGTCGAACACAACGACCCGCTGCACAAGGTCACGATCATCCCGCGCGGCCGCGCGTTGGGCGTGACGTGGAACCTGCCCGAGCGCGACCGTTATTCGCAGAATATGAAGCAGATGAAGGCGCGCCTCGCGCTCTGCTTCGGCGGCCGCATCGCCGAGCAGCTCATCTACGGCAAGGACGAACTCAACACCGGCGCGTCGAACGACATCCAGCAGGCGACCGACATGGCGCGCGCCATGGTCATGGAATATGGCATGTCCGAAAAATTGGGCTGGCTGCGCTATCGCGACAATCAGGACGAGGTTTTCCTCGGCCACAGCGTGTCGCGCGCCCAGAACATGTCCGAAGAGACCGCCAAGCTGATCGACGCCGAAGTCCGCCGCCTTGTCGAGGAAGGCGAAAAGGTCGCGCGCAAGGTCCTCACCGACCATATCGACGAGCTCCACCTGCTTGCTGGCGCACTACTCGAATATGAAACCCTGTCGGGCGAGGAAGCGAAGCGCGCGATCAAGGGCGAAGACATCGGCCGCGAGGACGATGCCGGCAAGCGCGGCACGCCCATTTCGGGCCATGCTGGCGGCCTGCCGCAAATCAAGCGCAAGCCGCGTCCGTTCGGCGACGCCAATCCCCAAGGGGCATAGGCTTCGCGCCTAGCCCCTTCGATTCAGGGAGCATTCATTGGCCGGGGGCAGGTACGGGGCATGATAAACGCCAAACAAGCGCGCGTCCTGCCTGTCCTGCTCGCTGCACCTTTCCTCTGCGCCATGGCGCCGGGCGACATGAGCGTTGCGGCATTTCTGGCGCGCGCGGCCTCGATCGAACGGCTCGGTCCGCTCGCACTCGCGACGCCGCAAGGCCATCAGCTAAAGGGCGAAGTCGTCGCGGCAGGCAAACGCTACAAGGCGCGGATCGACGCCGAACGCCGCGCCGGGCGCAAGACGACGAGTTGCCCGCCCGAATCGGGCAGCCTCACCCCCGATCAATGGCTGTCGCACCTGCGCAGCTATCCGGTCGCTGTGCGCAGGAAGGTCAGCGTCTATTCGGCCTTCGATGCCCTGATGAAGAAACGCTATCCCTGCCCTGCCTGATGCGCCAAAAGTGCGGAAGGACCGAAGGAGATGCCTATATGATCGGCAAGGTGGGGACTATATTGGCCGCGGCGATGTTTCTGGCCGTCAACTCCGGAGCGGCGGCGGCGCAGGACAGCGGCGCGCTGACGAGCAGGATCGAACTTGAGAGATCGACGACCGCTGCAGACGGCCAACCCGCGAAAAAGACCTATGTTGCGCCCGACGTCGTCGTGCCCGGAGACCGTGTGCGCGTCACTCTGACCTTTATCAACAGGGGCGCCGCCCCCGCCTCAGGCGTCAATCTGGTCAATCCTATTCCCGAGGGTCTGGCTTATGACGGGACCGACGACGCCGCGGGATTCGGTGTCTCGGTCGACGCCGGCAAGAATTTCGGCCCGCTCGCCGATCTCGCCGTGCCAGTCGAAGGCTCAGTCCCTCGCCCCGCCACAACCGCCGACGTCACGCATGTCCGCTGGCTCTGGCCCGACGCCATCGCGTCCGGCGAGAGCCGATCGGTCGCCTTTTTCGGGCGCGTGCGGTAACCAGCGGGAATGACGATCTATTGCGACGAATCGGGCGGGCTCAACGCGGGCGCGATGACCTTCTCGGCGGTGATGCTGACACCCCAGGCCGCGACCGAAATCCATGACCGGTTCCGCGGCGTCACGGGACTGCGCGGCGAGCTCAAGGGCAGCCGCATCAGCCTCGTCGAGCGCGCCTATCTGCTCGAACTGTTCGATCGCGCCGGCGGCCGGGCGTGGGTCGCGGTCGCCAAGCGCGACCAGCTCGCCCAAAATCCGGGCGGAACGCTGCCGAGCGATCTGGCGCTCTATGCCGCGCTGCTCGATCTCGCGATCGGGCGCTGGCTACCCGAGACGGGCGGTGTCTGCACCGACGTCGTGATCGACGATGGCCGCTACGATCCCAAGATACTCGCGGGCGTCCGCGAAGAGATACAGGCAGGCCTCGGCCAATGGGGCCGCGCCTCGCTCGCCGACAGCCGCCGCAGCGACGGCGTCCAGATCGCCGACGTGATCGCCAACAGCCTGTTCAACATCGCGGTCGGTTCACAGCGCGCGCGCCGCATCCAGCGAATACTCGACCCGATGCTCGCGTCGAAAACGATCCGCATCACCGAACTCACCCAGCTTCCATAAGCCAAGGCCGGTCATCCGGCATTTCGGTTGATATTTATTGTAAGGCAATTGCCCGCGAACATTGCGGACGATGAGAGAGCCGGGCGTTTGAGAAGAAGCGCTGCCCTATCGCAAATGTAGATACATTTGTTGACACATTGCTGCATTCTGCTAATGTATCATTATCATTGCAGAATGGAGTCTCCGATGGGCATCCTGGTAAAAAAGTGGGGCAATAGTGCGGCAATCCGCATCCCTTCCGGACTCATGGTGGCGGCTGCGCTGAATGTCGGCCAGGAGGTCGAAGTTCGCGAAGAAGGCGGTCGGCTCATCATCGAACCGGTTTTGAAGCCTGCTTACACGCTCGACGAACTGCTTGCGGGCATGAAACCGGAGACGTTCCACGAGATTGTCGATTTTGGTCCACCGGTTGGTAATGAGATGCTTTGATGGTCAGTCGCTATGTGCCCGACACTGGCGATATTGTGTGGCTGCAATTCGATCCCCAGGCAGGGCACGAGCAAGCCGGTCATCGCCCCGCCCTCGTCCTCTCGCCTGCTGCGTACAACAAGACGCGGGGCATGATGATTTGCTGCCCGATGACGAGCCAGATCAAAGGCTATCCATTCGAAGTTGTCGTGTCTCAAGCACCACCCAGCGTCGCCTTGTCCGATCAGATCAAGAGCCTCGATTGGAAGGCGCGAGGGGCGAGAAAAAAAGGTGCCGTATCAAAGGCTGTGATCGATGAGGTACGCGCAAAGGTTGGTGCGCTCTTGGGCTTTTAGTCGCTCCGACGCGGACGGCTGGCTGTGGCGGCTTATCAGGCCCGTTTTGCCGGAGAATCCAAAGGGCCGCAGTTTCCTGCGGCCCCGTTGGTGATTCTGATGCAAGCGGCGCTTATTCGAAGTCGTTGCCGCCGCCCGCGGGACTGCGCGGCGGCGCAGCGGCGGTCAGGCGCAGGGCTTCCGCCGAACGGCTGATCGAACTGATTTCATCGGGCGTGTCGTCATCGTCGACGACGACCTTCTGCATCGAGCCGACGAGCGTTTCCTGCAGATCCTTGGGACGGATCGTCTGCTCGGCGATCTCGCGCAGCGCGACAACGGGGTTCTTGTCGCGGTCGCGGTCGACGGTCAGTTCCGAGCCGCCCGAGATTTCACGCGCGCGATGCGCCGAAAGCAGCACCAGGTCGAAGCGGTTGGAAATCTTGTCGACGCAATCCTCGACGGTAACGCGGGCCATATTGTTTCCTTAGATATCGGAGAGACCAGCCTTTGGGGCATGGCGGCAAGCGCTGCGCGCTAGCAGGGAGACCCGCCGATGTCAACCAAAGCGGCGCTCTTGCGGCCCTTATAGCTGCCAGCCTATGAGCGGTGGATGACCGACGCCTGCCCTCCAGCCGACCTGCATCAGCGTCTGTCGGCGGATGTGGCGGGCCACCGGCTCGAACTGCTCTTCGACGGCGGCGATCGGCTGGCGCGGCTGCTCGACCTGATCGGCGGCGCGGCGCACAGCGTCGATATGATCATGTATATCTTCGAGGGCGATGCGGCTGGCCGGCGCATCCTCGATGCGCTGCTGGCTGCCGCCAGACGCGGGGTGCGCGTGCGCGCGGTCATCGACAGCTTCGGATCGGTGGAAACCCCCGACAGCCTGTTCGAACCGCTGCGGGAAGCGGGTGGCAGCGTGACCTTCTTCTCGCGGCGCTGGCGGTCGACCTATCTGATCCGCAATCATCAGAAGCTGATCCTCATCGACGAATATGTTGCGGTGACCGGCGGGTTCAATATCGCCGACGACTATCTGAGCCCGCCGCGCAGCGATTGCTGGTTCGACATCGGGATGGTCATCACCGGACCAACCGTCGTCCATGCGGCGCGATGGTTCGCCGAGATCCACGATTATACCGTTCATGACGACGGCAAGGTGCTGACCCTACGGCGGCTGATCCGCGAATGGCCGGTCGGCGGGGAAGCCGTCTCCTGGCTGGTCGGCGGTCCGACGCAGCGGCTCTCCCCTTGGGCGCGCGCTGTGCGCGCCGACCTCGATGATGCGCGGCAGCTCGACATGGCGATGGCCTATTTCTCGCCGGGCCAGGGCATGCTGCGCCGGCTCGGCCGCGTCGCGCGCCGCGGTCGCGCACGCTTCGTGATGGCTGGCAAGTCGGACAATCCGGCGACGATCGGCGCGTCGCGGCTACTTTACGGCTATCTGCTGCGCAAAACCGCCGACGTCTGGGAATATCGGCCGTGCCGGCTGCACATGAAGCTGATCGTCATCGACGATATCGTCTATATCGGATCGGCCAATTTCGACGTCCGCAGCCTGTTCGTGAATGTCGAAGTGATGGTGCGGATCGTCGACGCAGGATTTGCCGAAAAGATGCGCAACTTCCTTTCGAGCCTGCGCCCCGACTGCGAAATCATCACGCCCGAATCGCACAAGGCACGCGGCAACTGGCTGACCCGGCTGCGCTGGACGCTCGCCTGGTTCGTCGTCGGCGTCGTCGATTATACGGTGTCGCGGAAACTCAACTTCGGGCTCGCGGATCCCGATCCGGAAGTTTAGTCCTTCCAGCCCCAGAAGAGGAAGCAGGGCGGGACGTTCACCCATTCGAACGCATTGTCGATGCGCTTAAAATGCGCCGCGAGGAAATCACGAGCGCGGGCGCGGAACTGATAGACAAGGAAGGCGCCGCCCGGGCGAAGCACGCGGTGCGTCGCTGCGGCGATGGCAGGGCCGACGCCCGCGGGCAGGGTCGAAAACGGCAGGCCCGACAGGACATAGTCGGCCTGCTCGAAGCCATGTGCGCGGACGATCGCCTCGACGTCGGCGGCCGAGCCGTGGACCGCGATGAAGCGGCTGTCGCGAATGTCCCGCCGGAGATAGTCGATGAAATCCTCGTTGGTGTCGATCGCGATCAGCGTCGCGTCACCCGCCATATGTTCGAGCACAGGGCGGCAGAAAGTGCCGACGCCGGGCCCATATTCGACGAACAGCTTCGTATTCTTCCAGTCCACGGGGCGGAGCATGTGGCGGATCAGCGTCGGCGATGAGGGCACGATCGACCCCACCATGACCGGGTGCTTGATGAAGCCGCGGACGAACATGCCCCACGGCCCGAAAAAGCGTTTGAGGCCCTCGCGCAGCCGGCGGGCCAGCGGGAGTTTCGTTTGTTGGGCCTGCGCCCGCGGATTGGTCATGATGGCTTTCGCGTTGTTGCGGTTGGCAAAGGCGTGGCAAAATCAGCACGCTCGCGCAAGGAAAGAGTCTGTCTTGACTCTGGACAGCGAGGCGTCCGCGTGTAGGGAGAAGCGGCGTTACCGGCTGTAAACGAAGAGGGGCGGACATGGCGACAACATCGCATTCCATCCCTCCCGATCGCATGGCGGTGCTGTTCGCAGTGATGCTGGTCGCCGCGGCAGGCAATACGGCGATGCAGTCGATCCTGCCCGCCATCGGCACCGAGCTCAAGATACCCGATGTCTGGGTCAGCTTGGCGTTCAGCTGGTCGGCCTTGCTCTGGGTTCTCACCGCGCCGCATTGGGCACGCCAATCCGACAAGCGCGGCCGCAAGGTGTTGATGGCCCTCGGCGTCGTCGGTTTCCTGTCGTCGATGGCGCTGTGCGGGATCGTCCTCTGGGCCGGGCTGGCCGGTCTTGTAGGCGCCGGCGTCACCTTCATCGCCTTCGCCCTGTTTCGCAGCCTTTACGGTGGCCTCGGATCGGCCTCGCCCCCGGCCGTGCAGGCCTATGTCGCCTCGCGCACCGATCCCCAGCAACGCACGCAGGCGCTGTCGCTCGTTTCCTCCTCCTTCGGCCTCGGCACGGTGATCGGCCCGGCGGTCGCGCCCTATTTCATCCTTCCCGTCGTCGGACTCGCGGGGCCGATGTTCGTCTTTGCGCTGATCGGGCTCGTCGTGCTCGTCATGCTGCGCTGGCGCCTGCCCAACGACACGCCGCGCTTCGCCGCGCGCGGCGCGATCGCCCCCTACCCGCTTTCCGCCGGGCCGCCAGAACCGACCGGCGAGGAAGAAAACGAGCCCGACGCGCCCGAACAGGAATCCCTGGGCTGGCGCGATGGACGGGTGCGTCCATGGCTGCTCGCAGGCTTTCTGGGCGGGCAGGCCCAGGCGATGATGCTCGGCGTCATTGGTTTCTTGATTCTCGACCGGCTCCATTTGCGCCCGACACCCAAAATCGGCGCCGATATCACCGGCACCGTCCTGATGTCGGGCGCCATCGCGACTTTGCTGGCGCAATGGGGGCTCATCCCGCTGTTCAAGCTGACCCCGCGCGCCACCGTATTGTGGGGCGCCGCGCTGGCCGGTGTCGGCATCCTGATGACCGGACTCGCACAGGATCAGCACGCGATCACGATCGGTTTCGCGACCGGCTCGCTCGGCTTTGGCCTGTTTCGTCCCGGCTTCACCGCGGGCGCGTCGCTTTCGGTGCCGCGCCGCGACCAAGGGAGCGTCGCCGGCATGACCGCGTCGATCAACGGCTCGGCCTATATCATCTCGCCCGCGGTCGGCGTGCTGCTCTATAACTGGCACCCGATGGCCGCCTACAGCCTGATGGCCGGCTTCTGCGGCTGGCTGGTGATATGGGGCTGGTCCGCGCTCAGGCAGGACCAGCCCGCTTCCTTCTAGTCGTTGGGTTCCTCATGCTTGCGCTCACGGGAAGGCTTGAGCATGCCGGGCGCGAAGAAGCCGATCGGATCGACGCTCATCGCCGCCTGTTTGATCTCGCCCTGGATCTTTTCATAATCCCGCTCCATCGCTTCGGTCACCGATGCGCGCGTGTCCTTCAGCGCCGTCTCGAAATCTTCCATCGTCACCGTTTCGCTGCCCATCGAACGCTTGAGCGCGGCAAGCCCTGCGCGCCGGGTCAGATCCTCGAGGTCGGCGCCGGTGAAACGGTCGGACTTTCCGGCCAGGACGCCAAGGTCGACGTCGTCCGCGAGCGGCATCTTCGCCGTCTGGATTTCGAGGATGCGTTTGCGCCCTTCGGCATTGGGCACAGAGACGTAGATCAGTTCGTCGAGCCGCCCCGGGCGCAGCAGCGCCGGGTCGATCAGGTTCGGGCGATTGGTCGCGCCGATGACGACGACCGACTGCATCTCCTCGATCCCGTCCATCTCGGCGAGAATCGTGTTGACGACGCGCTCGGTGACCTGCGGCTCGCCGGACGTCCCGCTGCCGCGGGCGGGCACGAGGCTGTCGAGTTCGTCAATGAAGATGATCGTCGGCGCGACGGCACGTGCGCGCTGGAACAGCCGCGCGATCTGTTGCTCGCTCTCACCATACCATTTCGACAAGAGGTCCGACGATTTGATCGAGATGAAGTTCGCATCCGATTCGCGCGCTGCGGCCTTGGCGAGCAAGGTCTTGCCGGTTCCGGGCGGACCATAGAGCAAGAAACCCTTGGCCGGACGGATACCCAGGCGCCGAAACGCCGCGGGGTTCTTCAGCGGCAGCTCGATCCCCTCGATCAGCTTGTCGCGCGCCGCGTCGAGCCCGCCGATGTCGCTCCAGCGCGTCTTGGGCGCCTGCACCATCACCTCGCGCATCGCCGAGGGCTGGACGCGTTTCAACGCATTGTTGAAGTCCTCGCGCGTCACGCGCAGTTCCTCGAGCACCTCGGGCGGGATCGTCCCTTCCTCGAGATTGAGCTTGGGCATGATCCGGCGCACCGCCTCGATCGCCGCTTCGCGGGTCAGCGCCGCCATATCAGCGCCGACGAAGCCGAAGGTCGTGCGCGACAGCTCGTCGAGATCGACATTGTCGCCCAGCGGCATGCCGCGCGTGTGGATGCCCAATATCTCGCGCCGCCCCTTTTCGTCGGGGACACCGATCACAATCTCGCGGTCGAAGCGACCCGGACGGCGCAGCGCCTCGTCGATCGCGTCTGGGCGATTGGTCGCCGCGATCACCACCAGATTCGTTCGCGGCTCCAGCCCGTCCATCAGCGTCAGCAACTGCGCCACGAGCCGCTTTTCCGCCTCACCCTGCACCTGCCCACGCTTCGGTGCGATCGAATCGATCTCGTCGATGAACAGGATCGACGGCGCGGACTTGGCCGCCTGCTCGAAGATGTCGCGCAGCCGCTTTTCGGATTCGCCATAAGCGGACCCCATGATTTCGGGCCCATTGATCAGGAAGAATTGCGCTTCGCTTTCATTGGCGACCGCGCGCGCGAGCCGCGTCTTGCCCGTCCCCGGCGGGCCGTGCAGCAGCACCCCGCGCGGCGGATCGACGCCCAGCCGACGGAACAGCTCGGGATAGCGCAGCGGCAGCTCGACCATCTCGCGCAGCTGGTCGATCGTCTCGCCCAGCCCGCCGAGATCGTCATAGGTGACGTCGGTGCGGCGCGCGTCCTGCGGCTCCTGATATTCGGGGAGCAATTCGATTTCGGTATTCTCGTCGATGAAGACGACGCCCTTGGGGGTCGCGGAGACGACGAGCAGGCGCACCTCGGCGAGCGCATAGGCAGGCGCGTTGAGCATCTGGCGAAGCTGCGGCGGCATGTCGCCCGACGGCAACCGCTGCTGCCCCGCGGTCGCGACCGTATCCCCTGCGACAAGCGGACGGCCGAAGAAGCTGCGCTTCAGCGCGTTGGCCGAACCCTGAAGGCGAAGATTCTCCTGCGCCGGCGCGAACACCACACGGGTCGCCGGGCGCGTCTCGACACGGCTGAGCATCACCATGTCGCCGGCGCCTGCGCCGGCATTGGCGCGCTGCAAGCCGTCGAGCCGGATGACCTCCAGCCCCTCATCCTCAGTATAAGGCGCGACGATGCGCGAGGCCGTCTGCCGCTTGCCGCTGATCTGGATGATATCGCCCTCGGTCACGCCGAGTTCAGCCATCGCCGAGCGCGGAATGCGGGCGATGCCGCCGCCGCTTTCCTCGGCGCGCGAATTCGCCACCTGCAGTTTCACATGTTTTTCTTTTACCGCCGCATCGGCCAAGGCGCGTCTCCCTCAAAAAGGTCAGAATGCCGAAGATAGGATCGTCGTTCCCGATTTGCGACCCTGTTCCTTTATGACGCACCGCACAAATTTCTGGCAAGTCCGCCACGCCCATGCCATCATCGGTGATCGATATGCCCCGCCTCCCCCCTCTCAGCAGCATGGAAGCCTTTCTCGAGGTCGCCCGTCACGGCACGGTCAAAGCGGCGGCGGTTGAGCTCGGCCTGTCGATGCCCGCGCTGTCGCGCCGCATCCAGACGCTCGAACATGCCGTGGGGCGCCCGCTGTTCAACCGGCATCACCATGGACTCAGCCTCACCGAGACCGGGCGCGCGCTGCACGCGCAATTGTCGCCGCTTCTCGACGAACTGCGCACGGTGATCGGCCAGGCGGGTAGTCCCGACGCGTCGCTCCGCCTCCATCTCAACGTCCTGCCGCTCTTCGCGCAGCAGCGGCTGTTCCCGCGCCTTCCCGAACTCCGGCGCCAGCATCCCGAACTGCATATCGATATCGACACCATGTCGCACGGCGAGGCGCGCCTCGGCGAGGGCATCGACGCGGCGATCGCGCTCGCCCGCTCGATCGATCCGATGCTCTACGCGGCGCGGCTCGATCAGGACAAGGTGCTCCCGATCGCGTCGCGGACGCTGGCCGACGGCGACCGCCCGATAACGGTGCCCGAACAGATGCAGCGGATGACTGTCCTGCTGCACAGGGAAATGCCCGAGACCTTTTCCGAATGGAAAAAGGCGATCGGCATGCCCTATCTCGAGCCGGCCGGGACCGACTATTTCGATTCGGGCCCTCTGATGCTCGAGGCCGCGGCGCAGGGCATCGGCGTCGCCTTCATGCACGGCCATCATTTCGACGATGCGCACGACCCGCGCCTCGTCCGCTTGTTCGACTTCGACGTCGACAGCCCTTACAGCTACTGGTTCGTCTGCCGCCCGCGCGCGCTGCGCCAGCCAGCGGTCAAGCTGTTCCACGACTGGCTGCTGGCCGCCAGGATCTGACGCGGCGGATTAAGCGGCCGTTCATGGCCGCGCACCGACCTTGGACCGCGACATGCAACCCTTGAGGCTGAATATTAACTGGCGAGCTCCGACACTGTGAAACGCCGAGAGACATTTGGGCTGGCGGCAGGTTTTGCCATTTCGGCGCTTGGCGTCGGGCGATCGTCCGCTGCGCGGGATACCGCCGATGACGAGGTGCTGGCGGGCATAATGGCCCGCCTGGCGGCCACGGGGCGCGCTTATCTGCCGTCGGGCACCTACAAATTGTCGAAGCCGCTTGTCATCCCCCCCGGCGTTCTCGAAGGCGGCAGAGTGACGCTGGATTTCCGTGATGCCGACCCGGCGAATTTTCCGGACCGGATTTGCGTGCTGGTGAAAGGCGCGCCAAAGACGCGACTACCCGATCTGAGCGGCAATTTGACGATCGGCGCCGACCTGTTCCGCTTCAAAGCCCCCCACGGCCTTTCGGCCGGAGACGCGTTCCAGCTCTCCGGAACCGTCGATTTCGCCGGCAACGGATATCGCCACTATTATCGCAAGGGCGAAATTTTCCGTGTCGAGCATGTCGTCGATGCCACGACCGTCAGGGTCGCCGCCGGCTGCCGCGACACCTATCGGGCTGCGGAGGTCGAGGTGTGGAAACGGGCCGGCGACCGCTTCACCCAAGCCTGCACGTCGCTAACCATTCTGGGGCGCGACGACATCAAGCTTTCCCTTCGCCTCGCCGCACTCGACCGCACGGTCATCGATAATGTCCGGGTCGAACGCGGCAAGCACAGTGCTCTTTCCTTTACGGACTGTTTCGGAATTAGAGGCGAGAACATCGTCGCGCGCCAATTCTCCGACGCGCATGAGGGCTATGGCATCCTTGTCGGTAATAGCCAGGACGTGCGGCTGCGTGGAGACGTTTACGGCTATTTCAACGGTATCGCGGTCGGCGGCGGCCTGACCAAAGGCGGCAAGATCGGAATGAACCGCGACATTCATTTTGAAGGGACGGGAGCCAGCGACCCGGTGGGCGGCCTGTCCGGTGCGAATTTTCACGGAAACACCGAATATAGCAGCTATCGCGGCACGTTCAGGAACGGCGTCACCCTGGCCGGCAACAAGAACGAGGCGCATGGCGAATTCATCGGAGGCAGCGGGCGTAGCGTCATTCGTTTTGGCGAGATGCACGGACATGAATTTCGTGTCAGTGGCGTGGCGCGAACAAATGGCGCCGATCTGAAAATCCAGCACGGTGCGATTCACCAGCCCGATTACGGAATGCACGCACGCTATGGCGGCCGCACTGTCCTCGACCTGCAACTCCACGTCGCGCAAGCCACGCGAATCATCTGGTGGCGCCCGCAGAAGCTTTCGCGCGCCGATGCCGTCCTCGAACTTCGCCTTGATATCGTTGAAGCTCATCCCACGACGCGATTCATGGCGCTGCGGCGACAAGGCTCGAAGGGCCGCGCGTTTCCCTCGGTCGAACTCCGGCAATTTGTCCTGCGCGACGATCGCGTGCCGATCCGCTGGTGGGTGGATAGTGACACCCGCCTCGGTGGCCCTGCCGCTGCAAACGCGCTCTCCGCGAAGCGAGCCATCATCTCCAGAGCGCAAGCGTATAAATAGCCATACGCGAGAAGGTTCAGCGATTTGCGAATGTGGGAAAATGGTGCTGCTGGACAGGATTGAACTGTCGACCTCGTCATTACCAATGACGCGCTCTACCACTGAGCTACAGCAGCAACCGGGCCGCCCGCCAACGCATGTTCGCTGGGCAGGCGCGGCCTATGGCGGGGCGCCCGTCGCCTGTCAAGACGCGAGGCTTGACGATGCGGCGATTTCGCGGGCATGGCCGCGTTCGTGAGCAAGACGCCCTCCCCCGCAGACATCGAGCGCGAGCGTCGGCTCGCCGAAGCGTTGCGCGCCAATCTGCGCAAGCGCAAGACGCGAGCCCGCGACGCGAAGGCCGAAGCAGCGCCGCCTAAAGACTGACCGTCACGGTCACCACATCGCCCTCGGCGAGGCCCTCCGCCTTGCGGACCCCCGCCTTGACCGGCAGCAGCCAGCCGCCGCTTTCCCTGTGCGGGAACACCGAAGTCCTCCACCGCGTGCCGCCGATTCGCGCCTCGACGCGCGCAGAGCCGAATCCCTTTCGCCCGTCCAGCCACTGTCCGGTCATCGCCGCCACGCGAATCCCGTCTGCATCGTCGCCCGCTATCGTCACGAAAAACCAAGCGGCGGACGCCGTCGCCGATTGCCAGCGCCAGAGCGGCGTGGTGAGCGTGAAATCCTCCACCGGCCCTATTGCGCCGCCACCGGACGAACGGGAACCGGGATATTGCAGATGTCCGCGCCGCCCGCCGGGCGAACGAAGAAAGGGTCGCGCCGGTTGGCGCGCGCATCAGCATAGGGCGCAAAGCTGTCGCTTTCGGTCGACAGATATTCGAAGCGCGGCTGGTCTGCGGTCGGCAGTTCGCTCGCGATGCGGATCGACGCGATCGGCGTGCGCTCGGCCTCCGTATTGTAGAAACCAAGCGCCTCCGTCCCGCGCGGCAGGCTCGACAGATGCTCGATCCCGCTGACGACGCGGCCGACGAGCGCGATGTTGCGGTCGAGATGGCGCGGCGCATGGCCGATCACGGCGTAGAGTTCAGCCCCACTGCCGGTATCGGGCGACAGGTTGCGGCCGACGCCGACCATTGCGTAGCAGTGGACGGGCCAGCCCGTTTGCGTCTGACGGTCGACGGCGATCGGCCAACCCTGGAATGTAATGGTCTCGTCGGCGTATGGATCACGCGGGATGGCGCGTTTGATCGCCCGAATTTTGCCGTCGCCCGGCTGCCGAAAAGCCGCGCGCAACGCGTCCTCATCGGCCTTCATCTTCGCGCGCAATGCGGCCAGCACATCCTCACCGAGCGCCATTTCATACGCACTCTCCGGCACCGTCGCCAACCCCTCGGGCAACGCCTTCTTCTCGGTCGCATCGCCCCATTGGACGACATAATTGTCCTGCACCCGGTTGATGCTCGTCCCGTCCCACCAATGCGCCGCGGCGAGCTTGCGGATATTGCCGATCCAGCCCTGGCTGAACGGCGCAGGCATCAACTGGATGACGACGCGGCGCGGTTTGCCCTTCGCATCGGGCGCAAGCTCCATCACCAACAGGTCCGAAGCGGTGATGGCGATCCAGTCGTTCGCCGGCGCCGCCGCGACGATTTCGCCCGGCGACGGGGCCGGCGCGGGCTCGGCAGCGGCGACGGGCAGGATGAGCGATGCAGCCGTAGCGGCCGCCAGCAACAGATATTTCATGGCCGATGTCTGCCACGCCCAATCGGCTTGCGAAAGCCCCGCCAAACGATTAGGGCGCGCGTTCCAAGCACGCGGAGCGGTGGCCGAGTGGTCGAAGGCGCTCGCCTGGAAAGTGAGTATACGTCAAAAGCGTATCGAGGGTTCGAATCCCTCCCGCTCCGCCATTCATGGGTCCGCAGCGGTCCAGCGATATCGACTTTTTCTCCTTAAATTCTGATGCTTAGATTGCTCGAGTTTCCGTAGCGGTTCGCAACCGTTCGGAGCCCTCCAATGCCAATCCGGGTACTGATCCATGGTATCGGCGGTCCAAAAGCATGGCATCTTAGGAGAAGAGAAATGCTGAGCGAAATCAAGATCAAAGCTGCCAGGCCGCGCCCTAAACCCTATAAGGTGTCCGATGGCGGCAGATTGCTGCTTCTTGTGCCCCCTAACGGCGGCAAACTCTGACGCTGGGACATCCATGACGGCAAGCAAAAGAACATGGCTTTCGGGGCCTAGCCGCTGGTCAAGCTTTATGAATTGGCAGGATCGAATCTATTGTGTCTTTCAGAGCAATAGGACCAATAAAGGTGACTGGGTAGGAAACGCCAATTTTCCGCTACGGAATCCTCAAATATTCAATAGATATCAATGTGGTAAATTTATGCTGCGCGTGTCGCGAGAAAAAATGGTTTCGACCAACTTAACTACAGCCTAAGTGACTTGGGGGACCACCGTATAGGAACGGGAGACTGTGTGTGGGGGTCGGACGATATGCCTAGAGAACATGGAGACCGGGACCAACCCGGCAGTGGACTGCAACGACTCAACGCCGGTGAACGCGCGTGCCTGAAGCTGGTCGGCGAAGGCAAATCGTCCAAACAGATCGGACGCGAGCTCGATCTCTCGCCTCATACCATCGATGACCGAGTCCGCTCTGCTTGCGAAAAGCTGGGAGCGAGCAATCGCGCCGAGGCGGCCAAAATTTACTGGTCCGAAATTTCCATAGATAATACAGAATCTTATGATGAGACCTCAAAATTGAGGTATGAAAATTCGGGGATTCCGGGCGCTGCGAATTCACGCAACAAGAAGCTGTCGGCGGGGGAAAGCGACGGCTCCGACGAATATGACCGCGAACGGCTTCGCAGGCTGGTTTCTCTTGCAGATTCCCGCCGTGGGAAAGTGCGGTCGAAGGATAGCCATCCGATCGCTACATTCTTTTGGGGCACCAACAAGCTTCCTGCGGGACGGCGCATCCTCGTCATTCTTGCCATCGCATTCGGCTTTGTCGTGGCGCTGGGCACGGTGGTCAACGGTTTGAGCCTTCTTTCCAAGATGCTTGATGCCCCGGAGGGGGCCGTCTCCCAGCGGAGCGGCCGAGGGAGTAAAAATATGCTCAAGGAACGTCTCGCCGCCGCGAACAAGGTCGCAACCGAACTCTCCGAAGCCGAAGCTGCGGTCGATCTTGCGATCGCCAAAATCGCAGCTTTGGTCAATTCGCTGCCCAATGCCCAGGCGGCCGTCAAACTCTCGCCTGTGGTCGGCGACACGGCTTATGGTCACATCCAAGGCACAGTGGCGTCGCTTTTCACCGCCCGGTCCAGGCTGGTAGCCTTTCATCATGAAATGGACGGCATTAAGAATCATCTCGGGCTCCGCAATTTCCGGGTGAGGGCCGCCGGTGACGCCGTGAAAATCCTCGAGCCGCAAGGGCGCAACGACGACGCCGTCACCGCCTCCGACGCGCAGGCGGCCTGACCGGACATATCCCCAGGTCGTGCGACAAGAATAAGAAAGACGATCGTCATGATCTGGGGCTATATCTTCATAGCGCTGATCCTCGCTGCCACCGGTTATGTTCTCTGCGCAGGCGACCGGGATGCTCGGCTTGCCATGCTCACACTGGTTGGCGCTTCAGCCCTCACGGTTCTGACCGTCTATATCTCGGGGCAATATTATGAGACGGCGAACGGCTTGGTTGCGTTGGTGGACTTCCTCCTGTTCGGAGCGTTTTTGTGGTTGGCGCTGGTCAGTCGCCGCTATTGGACACTTTGCCTTCCAGCGCTTCAACTGATTGTCTGCCTCACTCATATTGCCAAGTTCCTCGCGCCTGACATCCTTCCGCGCGCTTATGTCGCCGGTCAGGGCCATTGGTCCTACTACCAGATCATTCTGATCGTGATGGCGGCCCATATGCACAGGGCGCGCCGAAAACTCCTTCGGGAATGGCTGCGTGGCCGCAGACCGTCAAAGGACGGAATTCACAATGTTTGATCCTGACAGAGAGAAGCCGTCGGCGGACTACTTGTTACGCGCAATGGCGATCATGAAGAGCATGGACGCGGGCGCGAACCTGATTTCGGAAATATCCTATGCGACGGCGTTGCCGGTGACGACCGTCATCCGGACCGCAGCCATTCTGGCCGATGACCGGATCATCAAAGCGACCCTTGTCGGAAGCGATGTGGAACTGTCGTTTATCCGCCGCGGACTACCGCTCCAACCCTGAACCTAAATCCGGTTTCCCCACCCGCTTGCATCTGTTAAGCGGCTGCGCCTCTTCCGCGAAGGAGGGCGAGGCCGCGAGGGGAAACCATGGCTGACAGCGAGCAAGACAAGATTGCCATCCGTGCCGTCAGGGACCAATTGCGGGTCACGCTCGCAGAACTCGACCGGCTGGAAATCCGGATGGCCGGCAATGAGGTCAATGCCGCGATCGAGGTGCTGAACGATCGTCTCGGCGAACAAGCCGACCCGGCCGAAATCGAGCGGCTGCAGCGCCGCCACTTCTCCAACTAGTCTTCGATATCGTCGAAATACTCGTCCATTTTTGCGCGAGCCGTATCGCTCATGGCAAGGAATATCCTCCTGCGATCGTGAGGATCCTGCGATCGCACAAGATGGCCTTCTTCCTCCAGCGTCTTGATCCAGCGTAGCGCCGTCGTCGCGGGGACCGCAGCGGCAATGCACAGGCTCGAGACCGGGACCTTCTGCCCTTCATAATGCGCCGCATAGAGATCTAGGAGCATATCCCAGCCGGGATCGGCGAGGAGGTAGGAAGGAAACTGCCGCTCGCGCTTCCGGCGATGCCGGATGATTTGCCTGACCATTCGCGCGCGCGCGCAGTCAAACGATACCGGCACCGGTTGCGGCATGGTCACAGACGGCACATAAGATTTTCGTTCTACGACGGGATTCATGCCTTCGTGCGCGGTGCCATTTCGAGCAGCCAGCTGCAACACTAGGCTGGTCAGCCGAGCCACTTCGGCCTCGATCATCTGAAGCTTGTCTTCTGCGCCCGAGTCCCCCGATACGCCGCCCATGATTGCATGCATTAGTCCACCCCCGTGCTTGCAATGACGGCATCAACATGCCCCAGTTTGAATGTGGTTACCGCTTATTAATCATCCAAAGCGGACCGCGATCGCAGCCAAACTGGCAGTAACTGACTTCCGCCCACCGCTCCATCGCGGCCAAAAGCGAGAACCAGATAGTACACCGGATCAGAACCGCTGGGCGAATGGACGCCCAAGCAGCGGTCAGAATGACGCCATAGCGGTGACATTCGAAGAACGCGCCGTGAAGCTGCGTACCTTGGCTCGTTTGCTCGGGTTGCATGCCAGCAACCCATCTTGGCACCTAGATGCCGTGAGCGGGAGCCATCCACCTCATCCGCTTCTGGGCGCAGATTGCAGGGCAATCGGCGGCTCGATCCACCGTAGATTGTCCCCTTGCCGTTCAACTCTCCTTGCTCGCCCCTGTACAATTTGGCGCGATGGCTTCCCCGGCCATCACGCGGAGCGCGAAAACCCGCGAATCGGCGAACGAGCGGTTGACCGTCCCCGAATGGTCGAGCCCCGGATAGACGTGCCATTCGATCGTCGAACCCGCGGCGCAGGCGCCATCGACGACCGTTTTCTGCATCGCCGCGGGCGTGTCGACATCCTGGGCGCCGGTGCCGATGAACACCGGCGTGGCGATATGGAGCGTCGGATAGCCGGCATAGGTCAGCATCGGTGCATAATGGCGCCAGAAGTCGGTCTTGAAGCTGTTGGCGCGGGTCAGTCCCGCATCGACCACCGCATTGAACATATCGACGACGCAGGTGTCGGCGGCTTGCCGGTAGAGCGGCATCGCGCGCTCGGTGATCACGGCGGCGGGATCATATTTGGGGTCGATCTGCTGCGCCGCCGAGGCGATATAGAGGAGGTAGGCGATCAGCCGGTCGGGCTTGTCACCATCGCTGCGGCTCGTCTCCCTCGCCACGGCGAGATTGGGGAGGCCGGTGGCGATCGTTCCGCGCAGATTGACGTCGGGCGCATAGTCCGCCGCATAGCCCGCGGTGGCAAAGGCCGCGCCGGCACCCTGCGACTGGCCGACGAGCAGCACCTTGTTCGCGAGGCCGAAATCGCCGCCGAGCACGGCGCGCACCGCATCGAGAGTCGAATAGGCGGCGGCGCGGCTGTTGAGATAGGGGTGTGGGCCCGGCGAGCCCAGTCCCTGATAATCGGTCGCGACGACGGCATAGCCCTCGCCCAGCCAATGATCGAGATAAGTGCGGTCGCGCGCCGAGCGCGGGTTGCGCGACGGCGCGCAATCGTCGCCGATGCCGACGGTACCGTGCGCCCAGGCGATCAGCGGCCAGCCCCCCGCGGGCGGCGTGCCCTTGGGGATGAACAGCGCGCCGGTCACCGGCACCGCGCCGCTGCCGGTGACGCCGTCGGTCGAGCCGTAACGGATCGCAAAGGCCTGCGCCGCGCCGTCGAGGCCGAACTCGAGCGCGAGCGGTGCGCGTTCGATCAGCGTTCCCGCCACGGGAGCGGGCGCCGCCTGCGCGGCAGGCGCCTCTGCCGCCAGCGCCGGGGTTCCCGTCGCGAGGCCGAAGGCGGCGAGGATTGCCGCCGGTCGCATCCATTTGGGCATCGCTTTTCTCCCTTTCCTGACCATTAGAAGCGCGCCGTGGCGGCGAGATAATAGGTGCGGCCGAGCACGTCATAGGTGCTCGCGTCGGTCTGGCCGAGCACGCCGCTCACCACCGGCGGCGTCTTGTCGAACAGATTGTTCACCCCGAAGCGCAGGCTGAAGCGCTCGGCCGGGTCGACGCGCAGCGAGAGGTCGAAATAGTCATAAGCCTTGACCCCCGGCGTCGTGCTCGCTGCGTTGGTGACTTTCGACGCGTCGATCATCGCACCGATGTGCCGCCAGCGCACCAGCGCGCTCATGTTGTCGGTGCCGAAGGTGAAGGATGTGGTTGATCGCCAGCGCGGGAGCGTCGTCCCCGATCCGATCGTGCGGCTGAAATCCTGGAACGGCCCGCCGGGGAGATTCTGGATATCGCCAGCAGGCGCTCGAGCCCAATGCGCCCCACCGGCGCCACGATCCCAAACTCCGACATATGGGCCCGCGTCGCGTTCGACAGCTGAGTGCGCTGGCGGTTGAGCATCAGTCGGACCCGGTGAAGCATCATCACGCTCTGCTGCTCCGGAGTCTTCACCGTCACGAACCGCATCGCCGGCCGCGTCACCGCCTCGCAGATCGCCTCGGCATCGGCAGCGTCATTCTTGCCGCGCTTCACATAGGGCTTCACATATTGCGCCGGCATCAACCGAACATCATGCCCCAGCGCGATCAACTCCCGGGCCCAATGATGCGATGTACTGCAGGCCTCGATGCCGACCAGACATCGCGGTAGTTTCGCGAAGAACGGAATTACCCGCGCCCGGCACAGGCGCTTGCGCACCAGGACCTCGCCTGCGGCATCAACACCGTGGACCTGAAACACCGACTTAGCGATATCCAACCCGACTGTTGCAATCTTCTCCATCGTAGCTCTCCTTCCAGCTCATCCTGCGGATCATACCGCGGGGAGTTGGAGAGCCGTCCACGTCATCACTTGGAGACAGCCTGCTTTCGGCAATTAAACAAGGAGATCGGACGTTCCACGCGAATCCAGAGCACCCTCTTTCCAGAGCATCGAGATTTAGTGGTTAGACTTCAACGTCTTCCGCCAGTGTCAGTGCATGCGTCCCATAGTCTCGCTTCGGAGCCCAACTGCAGTCACCCACTCGTCGACGACACGCATATTGACGTGCGCTCATAGCCGAAGAGACGCGATGTGCCCAGGAGCACCAGCATTGTCGCGGCAAGAACCGCGAGCGCGGTTCCCGGAAGCATCGACGGGTGGCGCTGCGGGGAAGGCGCGAGCGATTCCGGAAAGCGTTTCATTCCGCCGTCCTCGCCGCTCCCTTCGCCGGCGTGCCGCCCGCGTTCACCGGCGGCGCCGAGGGACTTGCCGCAATCAGCCACGCCATCGCCGCGAAGGATAAGCAGGCGGAGACGAGCCAGCCGCGCCAATTGCGCTCGGTCACCGCGAACATAAGGCTGTAGAGGCCCACGACCCCGGCAACGATGACGAGGCCCAATATGTCTTCGAGCGGGTAGGTCCAGCGGACCGACAGACCCGCCAGTTCGGTCGACATGTCTATCTCCATCCGATCAGGTGGCGGCGCGCAATGCCGTCCCGACGAGCCAGCAGGTCGCGGCAAAAAGCGTGGTAAAGGCGATCATGAGAAGCAGCCGGGTTCTGCATCCCATTTCGAGCGGCGGATATTCCAGCCGTTGCGAGGAGTGTCTCATGAGCGCGCCGCCTTCCGCCCGGCCATGTCCGCGGGCGCGCAACGTTCATTGAGCGCGCTCACGAGCGCCAGCATTTCGCGTCGCGCGATGGTGGGTGCGGCGATCCTGGGATCGCACCAGAGATCACTGTAGAGGTCTGCATAGGTCCGCAGATCTCCGAACGCTTTGCCTCCCTGCCGGTCCAACCGCCCCTCTATTTCGGCGGCGGTTTCGCGAGCGCGTCCGATCGGCAGCCCCTGACCTGTAACGGGGCCGAAGGCGGCGCGCCGCTGCGCCTCTACGGCGAGCCGGCCAGGGGGCGTCGCGAAGAAATTCTGCAGCGCGGCTTCGATCGCGAACGGCGTCGCCGGGCCTGCCGTCAGCCGCAGCGCCGCTGCCAGCAATTGATCTTCGGCGAGGACGGAATGTTCCAGCCGCTCGATTTCGGTCAGTCCGCAGTCCGACGGAGTCCGCAATCGTGCCGCTTCCAGCGGATCGGCGAGCATCGCGCTCGCCCCGAATGCCGCCTCCCTGATGAGGTGATCGAGCAGCGATTGCTGCTCCAAGGGATTGTTCACGCAATTTCTCCATCGCCGCCGGCGCCGAACGCCAGGCGGATAAAGGTTCGAACGGGGTCGTGGGCGGGGGCGCCGGATTAACCGGTCGCGCTGCCGTCCTGGCGGGAGACACCCCGGGCCCGCCGGATGCGGGCCCGGGGCCGCTAAGGTTCGAGCAGCCGCACCCCGCGGCGTTGAACAGGCGAACAGGGTTGAATGGCGCCGATCATGACGGGGCCCCGTTGGCAAACCCGGGCCTCGCTGAAGCATGCAATTCGGCGGGATCGCCTCGCCCGCCACTCGGCGGCACGGCCAGCGAGGACCGCTCCTGTCGAAACAACGCGAGAAGCGACGCCTCGTCGGGGCGCTCGGCGACGTGAATTCGAACGCGCGGGAGTTGATGAAAGCAGGCCGCAACCGCCGCTGAGATACAATGAGCCGTGCCGGGCCAATCGGGCATCGCGGCGCGTATCAGCTCTGCGGCGTGACGGCCCGCCCGCGGCGAATGAATCAGGATCAGGTCGATCTTATCGAGGCCGCCGCAAACCCGGTCCAACTGGCGCGGGTCGCGTTCCCGGACGTCATAGACGGCGAGCTTTCGGACGCGAAATTCAGGCCGCAGCATGCCGGCGAGGTCGCCGGCCGTACGGAGGGCGCCGATATGGAGCAGGTCGGCACCGCCTTCGAACCCGGCCTCGATCGACCGGCAAAGGTCCCGCACATTGCCGCTCGCCGAAATGACGTTTCGATAGCCGCGTGCCCGCGCGAAACGCGCGCTATGATCCCCGACCGCGAATACCGGCAATCCTGCCAGG
Organism: uncultured Sphingopyxis sp.; assembly: GCF_900078365.1. Classification (NCBI taxonomy): domain Bacteria; kingdom Pseudomonadati; phylum Pseudomonadota; class Alphaproteobacteria; order Sphingomonadales; family Sphingopyxidaceae; genus Sphingopyxis; species uncultured Sphingopyxis sp. The sequence goes on along the minus strand of NZ_LT598653.1, from coordinate 1,689,194 downwards.
GCAGGAAAGAAGCGATGCAGCCGCACGCCGTTGAGGCTCGTGAATATGAGCGCGTCGGGAACAGCCGCGACCGCCCTAACCGCCAGCAGTTCGACGTCTAGCACCGGCGCTCCAATCGCCTCATATCCTGCTGCGGCAAGACGCTTTACGGTAAGCCGGTTGAACGGCTCGGTCCGGGTAACCCAGACCCGCTTGCCAGTCATACCGGTTCCAGCACCGAGGCGGCGTTCCGCAGCTTCGGGCACAGAATTGTTCATGGAAAACTCCAGGCGCGCGAACGCCACTTTCGACCCGCGGGCTGCGGGTCACTACCTATCGAATGTGCGGAAAGCCGGCGGGCAATACCGGCATCGAGCCTCGGGGTCGGCGTCGACCTGCGCGTTAGGCAGACCGCAGCCGCGCCGAGGCCGACGCGCGCGTCAGCAGGCTGCCGGCATGGGCCAGGAAACGAAGTGCCGTTGAACACATCATGAAAAGCCGCATAGCATGAACGGGTGAAAGGGCAAAATCACGCCGGCCCTCCGTCGCGAACGCGCAGATTCCCGAATTCACCTGCGAAAGTGAATGGGCAGATCCCGGGCCTCGGGATTTGACTTCCGTCCGCGCAGCCCCCACCTTGCCGCCATGCAAATCTGCATTCGCCCGTCCTGCTTTCGCTTCTCTACGAGCACTCTTCTCGTCGGCTTCTAGCCCCGACCGCGGCGCGACACGGCCCCGGTTCGGGGCTGTAACAACCGAATATGACCGCGCCGCGCCGGCGCCCGTCCTATTTTGAAAGCGAAATCCGATGAAAACATCCAAGGCTGCGAAGCGGCCGCCAATCCATATGATCGATAGCGAAGCCGAATGCCTCTCCAATCTGGCGCTGGCCGTTGAAGAACGCCTCCCGGACGTGAGCGAGCTGTTGCTCGGCGAAATATCGCGAGCCGTCCTTCACAAGCGGGAACGCATGCCGGTCGACACGGTGACCATGCACTCACACATCGGCTTTGCCGACGAAGCGAGCGACCGCGAATATCGCTGCCAGCTCGTTTTTCCGAAGGACGCCGACATCGCGGAGAACAGGATATCCATTCTCACTCCGGTGGGGGCCGGGCTGATCGGACTGAAACCGGGACAGTCGATCCTGTGGCCGGACCGGGAAGGACGAAAACGCACGCTCACGGTCCGCACCGTCGAGCGCGCGGATTAGTGCAAAATGTCGGCGAAAACGGAACTGCAGAACGCTGTGCAGAGGGAGAAAGAAGATGGAACCAAAGGAACAGCGCTCGTTGCCGCAAACCATTCTTGTCGCCACCGACCTTAGCTGTCGGTGTGACCGTGCCCTCGACCGCGCGATTGCGCTGGCGGAAGAGTGGGGCGCGCGGTTGATCGCGGCGACCGTCGTCGAGCCGGACCCCGGGCATTTGCTGGAAGGAAGAGGACGAAGGCGCCGGACGACACCCGCCGGGCGCGCGCGACGGACGCTTCGGTCGCACCTGGCGGGCAGCGGTACCACCGCCGAAATCCTGGTAGCCGTCGGCGATCCCGCGACCGAACTCCAGGCGATCGCGGAGAAGGAGCATTGCGATCTGGTGGTTGCGGGTGTCGCGCGGAACGACATGCTCGGCAGCCTCCTGCTCGGCGGAACGGCCAAACGGTTGATCAAGAATCTCTCGATTCCCGTGCTGGTCGTCCACGATCGCCCCGCCGGCCCCTATCGCAACATCATCGTCGCGACCGATCGTTCGCAGGGAGCGCGCGAAGCCCTTCTCGTATCGGCAGCGCTTTTCCCGCGCGCGCGTCTCACGCTCTTCCACGCGCACGACCTTCCCGCCGCCGCGGGACTCGCCGCAGCCGCGCGCCCTCAAATCGATCATGACCTGCGGTCGCACATGCTCGCCGAGATCATCGCCGATCCGCGCGTGGGCACCGATCTCGCGGCCCGCCTCGACCTGATCGTCGAAACCGGCGCCGTGGAGCGACTGATCAGCGAGTTTGCCGAAGACCGCTTCGCGGACCTCACGGTCGTCGGAAGCCACGGCCATGGCGCTCTGTTCGAAGCGATCATCGGCAGCACCGAGCGGAAGTTGCTCGAAGGCCATTCGGGCGACCTTCTTGTCGTCAGCAGCGTCGACGGCTGAGAAACGTTCGCCGTGCCGGCTCCGGGACAGCCTGCGGCCTTGCCTTGGCGCGGCGGGCACCCCTAAGACGAAAATATCTTACCGCCAGCAGGAGCGCCCACTCACCGATGCACGACCCGCACTATCTGTTGGCCGTGGTGAGCCTTCCCTTCTGTGGCAGCGTGATTGCGGCGGCCTTGCCGCAGGCAGGGCGGAACTGGGCATCCGCCATCGCCGGGGCGATCGCGCTCGCGGGCGTTTTGCTGGTTGCCGCATTTTATCCGGCTGTCGCGGGGGGCGAGGTCGTGCGCCACGAGGCGTCGTGGCTGCCCTCGCTCGGTCTCCAGTTCACGCTGCGGCTCGACGGTTTCACATGGCTTTTCGCGCTCCTAGTCCTGACCATCGGCGCGCTCGTGATCCTCTATGCGCGCTATTACATGTCGCCGAAGGACCCGGTTCCGCGTTTCTTTGCCTTCCTCCAGGCTTTCATGGGTGCGATGCTGGGCATCGTCCTCTCCGGCAATCTGATTCAGCTCGCCTTTTTCTGGGAGCTGACCAGCCTCTTCTCCTTCCTGCTCATCGGGTATTGGCATCACAATCAGGCGGCCCGCGACGGAGCTCGAATGGCCCTGATCGTCACGGGCTTCGGCGGCGTCTGCATGCTCATCGGCTTCCTGCTGCTCGGACGGATCACCGGCAGCTATGACATCGACACCGTGCTGGCGGCAGGATCTATCATTCGCGCGCACGACGCCTATCTGCCGGTGTTGATCCTGATCCTGCTGGGCGCCTTCACGAAAAGCGCGCAAGTCCCGTTTCACTTCTGGCTGCCGCACGCCATGGCCGCGCCGACGCCCGTGTCGGCCTATCTCCATTCGGCGACGATGGTGAAGGCGGGCGTCTTCCTCCTCATTCTCCTGTGGCCCGTCCTGTCGGGAACCGAGAGCTGGTATCTGATCGTGACGACAGCCGGGCTCGCCACCTTGCTCGTCGGGGCATGGTCCGCGATCTTTCAGCAGGACCTCAAAGGACTGCTCGCCTATTCGACGATCAGCCATCTCGGGCTCATCACCCTGTTGCTAGGGCTTGGCAGCCCGCTCGCCGCGGTCGCTGCAATTTTTCACACCGTAAATCATGCGACCTTCAAGGCTTCGCTGTTCATGGCGGCGGGCATCATCGATCATGAAACGGGAACGCGCGACCTTCGGCGCCTAAGCGGTCTCGTGAAATTCATGCCGATCACCGCAACGCTCGCGATGGTCGCCGCGGCTGCGATGGCCGGCGTCCCACTGCTCAACGGTTTCCTGTCGAAGGAAATGTTTCTCGCCGAAGCTCTCGAGGCACACAGCGGAACGATCATCGACGCGGCCTTGCCCATTCTGGCGACGCTCGCGAGCGGCTTCAGCGTCTTTTATTCGATCCGCTTCATTCACCAGACATTCTTCGGCCCTCCACCCGTCGACCTTCCCCACACGCCTCACGAAGCGCCGCACTGGATGCGATTGCCGATCGAGATATTGGTGCTCGCCTGCCTGCTCGTCGGCACCCTGCCCGCGCTCACCATCGGACCCGTTCTCGCACTCGCGGTCGAGGCGGTGCTGGGCGAACGGACGCCGGCCTACAGCCTCGCCGTCTGGCACGGGTTCAACCCGCCGCTGCTGATGAGCCTCATCGCGCTGATCGGCGGAACGGTCGCCTATGCGCGCTTCGGCGCGCGCCTCAACGCGGTCGAACGCTCACCCGTGATCGGCCGCCTGAAGGCGCGGCGCACGTTCGAAGCCGCGCTGGCCGCCATCGTCGGCGCGGCACGTGCAATTCACGAATGGTCCGGCACCGCGAAATTGCAGGTCCAGTTGCGGCTTTTGGTCGGGACCGCGATCCTGCTGGGCGCCTTGCCGTTTCTTTTCCTGGGATACAGCCGCGGGCCCCAACCCATGACGCTGATCGATCCGGTCTTCGCGCTGCTGTGGATCATCGGCTGTCTCTGCGCGATCGGCGCGGCATGGCAGGCCAAATTCCATCGCCTCGTCGCCTTGTCGCTGATCGGCGGGGCAGGCCTCGCGACTTGCATCAGCTTCATCTGGCTCTCGGCCCCGGACCTGGGCCTGACGCAGTTGCTGGTAGAAATCGTCACGCTCGTGCTGCTCCTGCTCAGCCTTCGGTGGCTGCCGCTGCGCAAGCCCGATATCTGGCCCGAGGCGCGCACGCCGCTGATCGTCCGGCTGCGCCGTAGCCGCGACCTGCTGCTCGCGGTCTCGGGCGGCGCCGGAATGGCCGCGCTCTCCTATGCGATGATGAGCCGGCCCAACGTCGACAGCATATCGCGTTACTTCGTCGAGAACGCCTACCCCGAAGGGGGCGGCGCCAATGTCGTCAACGTCATCCTCGTCGATTTCCGCGGCTTCGACACGCTCGGCGAAATCACCGTTCTCTCGATCGTCGCACTGACGGTTTTCACGCTCCTCCGCCGTTTCAGGCCGGCACCGGAAAGCGTCGAATTGCCGCATCAGCAACAGCGCCAGAACGACTTCGACCGGGCCGAACAGGATCGTTCGCACGGCGACACGCTCGCCCATTATCTGTTCGTGCCGCGGATCATCATGCAATGGCTGTTTCCGGTGATCCTGACCTTTGCCATCTATCTACTGATGCGCGGGCATGACCTGCCGGGCGGCGGCTTCGCGGGCGGGGTGACCGCCTCGATCGCCATCCTCCTGCTCTATATGGCGGGCGGGACGCGCTGGGTCGAAGGGCGGCTGGATATCCGTCCGCTGCGATGGATCAGCTTCGGGCTGCTGCTCACGGTGGGCACCGGTCTTGCAGCATGGGTCGCGGGCTATCCCTTTCTCACCAGCTATTTCAGCTATCTGACGATCCCGCTGATCGGCGATATTCCGATCGCCAGCGCGCTGCTGTTCGATATCGGCGTCTTCGCTGTCGTCGTCGGAACGACCGTCCTTATCCTGATCGCGCTGGCGCACCAGTCGATCCGTTCGCCGCTCAAGAGGAAGGCGGACGACGAGCCGCAAGTGCGCGCGCCGGAAGGAGGAGGCTGATGGAAATCATCCTCTCGCTCGCCATCGGCATCCTCACCGCGTCGGGGCTCTGGCTCCTTTTCCGCCCGCGCACCTTCCAGGTCATATTGGGGCTGTCCCTGCTTTCCTACGCGGTCAATCTCTTCATCATCGCCGCGGGACGCCTGCGCACCGATGCGCCGCCGATCGTCGGCAAGGGAGCCGCAGACCCCGCGGCCTATGGCGATCCCTTGCCCCAGGCGCTGGTGTTGACGGCGATCGTCATCTCGTTCGCGACAACCGCGCTGCTCCTCGTCGTGCTGATGGCCTCGCGCGGCCTGACCGGTACCGACCATGTCGATGGAGAGGATGGAGAGACGTGAGGGGCTGGCTCGCGCATCTCATCATCGTGCCGATCCTGCTGCCGCTGGTGGCGAGCGCGCTCATGCTGTCGCTGGACGAGCGGCGGCGCGCCACCAAACGGACGCTCGGCCTCGGCGTCGCGGCCTTGCTGGTCGGGGTCGCGGGCGTGCTGCTATGGTCCGCCCGCGAAAGCGGCCCGGTGGCGTACCGGCTCGGCGACTGGCCCTCGCCCTTTGCGATCACGTTGGTCGCCGACCGTCTGTCGACCATGATGCTGCTGCTCACCAGCATCCTCGGCTTCACCTCTCTATTCTATGCCACCGCACGCTGGGACCGGTCGGGGCCCCGCTTCCACGCGCTGTTCCTGCTGCTCCTGATGGGAATCAACGGCGCCTTCCTGACCGGCGACATCTTCAATCTCTTCGTCTTTTTCGAGGTTCTGCTCGCCGCGTCCTATGGCCTCATCCTGCACGGGTCGGGCACCGAACGCACCAGCGCCAGCCTTCATTATATCGCGATCAATATCGCCGCATCGCTGCTGTTCCTGATCGGCGTTGCGCTCCTCTATTCGGTGACGGGCACGCTCAACATGGCCGACCTCGCGGTCAGCGTGAGTTCGGCGGCCGAAGAGAATCTGGCATTGCTGGAGGCCGGGGCGGCCATCCTCGGCGTCGCCTTTCTGGTCAAGGCCGGCATCTGGCCGCTCTGCTTCTGGCTGCCGCGAACCTACGCGGCCGCCTCGCCTCCGGTCGCGGCGGTGTTCGCCATCATGACCAAGGTGGGCATCTACATCATCCTGCGCCTGTCGTTCCTCCTCTTCGGAAAGGATTCGGGAGGAGCCGCGGGCTTTGCCAACGACGTGCTGCTCTATGGAGGGCTCGCGACCATGGTATTCGGCATCGTCGGCATCCTGGCCGCGCGCCAGCTGACCCGCATCGCGGGCCATTATGTCCTCGTGTCATCGGGCATCCTGCTCGCCGCGATCGGCATCGGCGGTGAAGCGCTCACGGCGGCGCTGCTCTTCTATCTCGTCAGTTCGACGCTGGCGGTCAGCGCGCTCTACCTCATCATCGAACCCGTCGAGCGCCACGCCGACGAGGAGGACATGATCGAGGGCATCGCCGAGCCGGTTTTCGACGACGAATATGTCGGCGCGATCGAGGACAGGGAGACCGAAGAAGGCGTTGTCATACCGGGGACGATCGCCATTCTGGGCGGCGGATTCATCTTTTGCTCCTTGCTCCTTGCCGGGCTTCCGCCGCTGTCGGGCTTCATCGCCAAATTCGCACTCATCGATGCCTTGTTCCGGCATGTCTCCATCGCGCCCTCGCAATGGATATTGATCGCCCTCATCATCCTGTCGGGGCTCGCGACGATGATCGCGATGACGCGCGCCGGGATCGATCGCCTCTGGACACCGGGCGAGGATTCGCCGCCGCGCCTCAGTCTGGTCGAGGTCACGCCGATCGGCCTGCTTCTCGCCGTGTGTCTGACGCTCATGCTTGCCGCCGGGCCCGTCATGGATTTCATGCAGGCGACGGCCGGGGCGCTCCACGACCCGGGCGGCTATGTCGAAGCCGCCGGCCCCGCAGCCAGCGCAGGCGACCAACAATGAGCCGCCTGTTTCCCTATCCGCTGCTGACCCTTGCGCTCTTCGCCATGTGGATTCTGCTCACGGGCTTCTCGCCGGGCCATGTGCTGCTCGGCGGTCTGGTCGCGGCGCTGGTGTCGCGCACCATGTTGTCGCTCAGGCCGGAACCCACCGGATTTCGGCCAAGCATGGCCGTGCTCCGCCTCGCGGGCATGGTTTCGGCCGATATCGTCCGGTCGAACATTGCGGTGGCGCGGATCGTTCTGTTCACACCGGCCGAGCGTCAATCGGGCTTCCTTCGTCTGCCGGTCGAACTCCGCAATCCCTATGCGCTCGCGGTGCTGGCGATCATCATCACCGCCACGCCCGGCACCTTATGGGTTCAGCATGACGCGCGCCGGCATGTCATCCTCATCCATGTTCTCGACCTTGTCGACGAAGAGGCCTGGATCCGCCTCATCAAGGATCGATACGAACGGCTGCTCCTGGAGATTTTCAAATGAGCACGCTGTTTCTCGCGCTCGTCATCACGACCTCGCAGATCATTCTCGGGCTTTCGATGCTTTGCGCAACCTATCGCATGATGCGGGGCCCGCGCGCGCAGGACCGGGTGCTGGGCCTCGACGCCCTCTATCTGGGAGCGATGCTGCTTCTCGTCACCTACGGCATACAGACCGGACGCACCTTATATTTCGAGGCCGCGCTCGCCATCGGCCTGCTCGGTTTCGCGGGCACGGTCGCGCTCGGCAAATTCCTCATGCGGGGGGAAGTGATCGAATGATACAGGGGCCGGACCTCCCTATCTGGGCAGCGATAATCGTCGGCCTGCTCCTGCTGACGGGCGCTACGATAACGCTCGTCGGCACGCTGGGCCTGCTCCGATTGAAGAGCTTTTACGAACGGGTGCATGCGCCGACGCTCGGCACGACGCTCGGCGTCATCCTGATACTCATGGCATCGATGGTCTGTTTTTCGGTGCTCCAGTCGCGCCCCGTCGTGCACGAAATATTGATCGGCCTCTTCGTGACGCTCACGACGCCAGTGACGCTAATGCTTCTCGCGCGGGCCGCCATCTATCGCGACCGAAGCGAGGGCACTATGCCCGTGCCGCAAGACGGCACAAACGGGAAACAGCGCGAATAAATGGCCGGCGCACGAACTGCTCCGCGGATTGGAGCTAAGGTCGAGGGAAAGCTGATCTGCCCCCTTTCTGAGTGGTCCAGAATCAATTACATTCTTGGATAACGAGGAGGCAAGGAATGCCGAGCAAGCAGCATCGCCCGGGAGAGATTATCGGCTAGCTACGTGAGGCGGAGGTTGTGCTTGCACATGGGGCGACGACTGCGGCAGCGACGGGTTCGAGCCGAGCACACCTTCCCGTTTGGTGATTGGTCGCGATACGGCTCATGTCGACAAACTGGTCAACCGCAAGAACAATCGCGGCGCCTCAGCCAGCCATTCCGGCCGCAGGCTCGTTTAAAATCTCCTCCTGACGCTATAGATCAGCGCGACTGCCACGTTCCAACCGAGAAACAGGATCTGCGTCGAGCGCGGCAGGCTGAGAAAGAGAAACAGGCAGCCTATGATCGCCGCCGGCCCGGTGATCCAGGCGAGCGGCGCGCGTCGACGCATTACCAGCATGGCGACCGCGACGCGGCGAACACAACGAGCGCCCCCCAACATGTTGACGACAAGGCCAGGCGCGACAAGCTGTGGACCGAATATCGGAACCGCATTCTCGATCATGCTGGGGTCGCGCTGTTCCTCTTCGGTAACAATGAGGAGTATGGGAGGACCGGGTCGGCCTCGGGTATGCAGCAGGAATGGGAGATCGCGCACGCGAAGGGCCTTGTCCTGCTCCTCGTTGGCGCCACGGGATCGCTCGCGAAGACGCTTGCCGAACTCGCGGCGGCCGACAACCTATGAACGCCCTTGGGTACTCCACGAGATCAAGCGCAGCCACGAACTCCGGAAAGGTCTGCTCGCGATCGATCTCTTCGGGGTCAAGTATCCGCAGACGGGGATCGGCACGCAGGGATCCAATCCGCTCAGCTATTGGCAAGAGACCGCAAACGGGGTCGAGAAGCCTTTCACCGCGCTCTGCAAGACCTACAGTTGGGTGAACGACGACGGCTATCGCAACATGCCGACGTGGATCGAGACGGCAGCCATCGCGGCGGGGCGCTGAGCAATGGCGATCCGGCAATCCGATCTCCTCGCCGCCGCGCGCACATCGACCGTCCGCGTCACCAAGGCGATGGTCGAGGAGGCGCAGCTACGCGGGCGCAAGACGGTCTTTCGCTGCCGCAGTCAACAAGGATGCCGAACTGGTGAAGGGCTTCGTGGAGATGCTGCACAAGGCAGGCTGGGATGCCTATGTCGACTGGATGGACTATGAGATGCCGGCGCGTCCCAACCGGCGCACGGCCGAGAATATCCAGAAGCGCATCCGCGAATCGACTTTCTTCATGTTCCTTGCGACGCAAAACTCGATGGCGTCGCGCTGCTACCCCTAGAAGATCGGCTATGCCGACGGCAAGAAGCCGATCTACAATATCTTCGTGGTGGCAACGCAGGACGCGGGAGGCACGACGCACGGAATCGAATATCTCGACCTCTATCGCCGGGTCGACTTTTCGACGCTTAACAGACTTGCAGCGTGGCGGCCCGGCACGGACAATGGCGTTGTCCTGGTCACCATCTAGCGATCGGCGCTGAGCGACCCAGAACCACCGCCGACTGGGTGTGGAACTGTCGGGTTTCACGGTGAAAACATCCTAGCATGGCATCGAGCGCAGCCTCAGCGAGGGATCGGACTGAAAAACGACACGGTTTTCAAAAATCTACTCGCTTCCAACAGAATCCCTCCCCGCCCCCCTGCCTTTCGCGCTGGCGCGCGACGCCGAGTTCGCTCTTTCCCGTCAGATGGGCCGCGACATCGTGCCGTCGTTCGGCTGATCGCGCCATCGAGTGCGCCGCGCCGCCGCGCTTGGCATGGGTACGGAAACCGAAGCCGGTCGGCCGATCATCCGGTGGGCCGCGAGCCGGTCAATCATGGAGAAAAAGGCTTCCCAGCCTGTCGAGCGACAATGGCGAGAAGGAAGTGGCGCACCCGGAGCGATTCGAACGCCCGACCCTCAGATTCGTAGTCTGATGCTCTATCCAGCTGAGCTACGGGTGCGTGGAGAGGCGCCTTTAAGGGCCAGTGCGCGGGGGCGCAACCCCCTATTTCAGCTTTGTGACCGCTCGGCAGGATTATTGGCCGCGGACGGCGTCCAGCACATGGTTTTTCACATGCTACAACGCAGCATCCGGGCCGGGCGGCCCCGCGATGCGAAGCGGCACGCCCGGTTCGGGCACAGCCGATCCCGCACGCGCGCCGACAATGATTCGAAACACCTGTCCGTCACTGCCCCGCCATCGCGGGGCAATGAGCTATTTTGCCTTCAGCGCCGCCTGCGCCGCCGCGAGGCGGGCGATGGGCACGCGGTAGGGCGAGGCGCTGACATAATCGAGCCCCGTCTTCTCGCAGAAATGGATGCTCGGCGCGTCACCGCCATGCTCGCCGCAAATGCCGAGCTTGATGCCCGCACGCGTCCCGCGCCCGCGCTCCGCCGCCAGCTCGATCAGCTGGCCGACACCCTCGACGTCGAGGCTGACGAACGGATCGGTGACGAAAATGCCCTTGTCGACATATTGGGTCAGGAAGCGGCCCGCGTCGTCGCGGCTGATGCCGATCGTCGTCTGGGTGAGGTCGTTGGTGCCGAAGCTGAAGAATTCAGCCGACTGCGCGATCTCGCCCGCCATCAGCGCGGCGCGCGGCAGTTCGATCATCGTGCCGACCAGATAGGCGATCTCGCGCCCCTTTTCGGCAAACACCGCCTTGGCGGCCGCCTCGACGACCGCTTTCATCAGGTCGAATTCGCGGCGTGTCGCGACGAGCGGGATCATCACCTCGGGGATCGGCGCCGCACCAGTTTCGGCAGCGACGTCGCACGCCGCCTCGAAAATCGCCCTCGCCTGCATTTCATAGATTTCGGGGTAAGTGACCCCTAGGCGACAGCCACGGTGGCCGAGCATCGGGTTGAATTCGTGTAGCTCGTTGGCGCGCGCTTTCAGCGCCTCGATCCCCACTCCCGCAGCAGCGGCGACGTCGGCGAAATCCTCCTCGCGCGTCGGCAGGAATTCGTGGAGCGGCGGGTCGAGCAGGCGGATCGTCACCGGCAGCCCCGCCATCACCCCGAAGATCGCGGCAAAGTCGCCGCGCTGTTCGGGCAGCAGCTTCGCGAGCGCGGCACGGCGCCCGTCCTCGCTGTCGGCGAGGATCATCTCGCGCACCGCGGTGATGCGCGCGGCGTCGAAGAACATATGCTCGGTGCGGCAGAGCCCGATACCCTCCGCGCCGAAGTCGCGCGCGACTTGAGCATCTTGGGGAGTTTCAGCATTGGTGCGCACCTTCATGCGGCGCACCTTGTCGGCCCAGCCCATCAGCGTGCCGAAATCACCGACGAGTTCGGGGAGCAGCGTCGGAACCTCGCCCGCCATCACTTCGCCGGTCGAGCCGTCGAGGGTCAGGATGTCGCCTTCGCGCAGTTCACGCCCGCCGACCCGCAGCACCCGCGCCGCGCCGTCGATCGACAGCCCGCCCGCGCCCGAGACGCAGGGGCGCCCCATGCCGCGCGCGACGACCGCCGCGTGGCTGGTCATCCCGCCGCGCGCGGTCAGGATGCCCTTTGCCGCATGCATACCGTGGATGTCCTCAGGCGACGTCTCGACGCGGACGAGGATCACCGCCTCGCCCATGCCCGCGGCCTTTTCGGCGCTGTCGGCGTCGAACATGATCTTGCCCGATGCCGCGCCGGGGCTCGCCGGGAGCCCCTTGGTGAGCACGTCGCGCGGCGCCTTGGGGTCGAGCGTCGGGTGGAGAAGCTGGTCGAGCGCGCCCGGATCGACGCGCTGCACCGCTTCCTCTTCGGAGATCAGCCCCTCGGCCGCCATTTCGACCGCGATGCGCAGCGCCGCCTTGGCGGTGCGCTTGCCCGAACGCGTCTGAAGCATCCAGAGCGTCCCGCGTTCGACGGTGAACTCGATGTCCTGCATGTCGCGATAATGATTTTCGAGCGTGTCGAAGACGCGGCCGAGTTCACCGAAGGTCTCGGGCATCGCTTCTTCCATCGACAGCGGCTTGGCGCCCGCCTTCTCGCGCGCTTGTCTTGTCAGATATTGCGGCGTGCGGATGCCCGCGACGACGTCCTCGCCCTGCGCGTTGATCAGCCACTCACCGTACCAAGCCCGCTCGCCGGTCGCGGGGTCGCGCGTGAACGCCACACCCGTCGCCGAGGTGTCGCCCATATTGCCGAACACCATCGCCTGCACATTGACTGCGGTGCCCCATTCACCGGGAATCGAGTTGAGGCGGCGATAGACTTTCGCGCGGTCGCTTTCCCAGCTCGCGAACACGGCGCCGATCGCGCCCCACAGCTGGTCCTTGGGCTCCTGCGGAAAGGGCGCGCCGGTCTCGCGCTCGACGATCGCCTGATAATCCTTGACCAGCGCCTGCCAGTCTTCAGCCCCCATCTCAGTGTCGAGATATAAGCCCTTGTCCTCCTTTGCGATTTCCAGCGCTTCCTCGAACTCGGCATGGTCGAGGCCCATGACGACGTCGGCATACATCTGGACGAAGCGGCGATAGCTATCCCACGCGAAGCGCGGATCGCCCGACGCTTCGGCAAGGCCGACGACGGTCTGGTCGTTGAGCCCGAGGTTGAGGACGGTGTCCATCATGCCGGGCATCGACACGCGCGCGCCCGAGCGGACCGAAACGAGCAGCGGATCGGCGGGATCGCCGAAGGCCTTGCCGGTGATCCCCTCGATATGCGCGATGCCCGCGGCGACATCCTCGACCAGCCCGACCGGGAACTGCTCGTCATTGGCGTAATAAGCGGTGCAGACGTCGGTAGTGATCGTAAAACCCGGCGGGACCGGCAGGCCGATCGAGGCCATTTCGGCGAGGTTCGCCCCCTTGCCGCCCAGCAATTCCTTCGAGCGTTCGGCCGTCGTGGCCGCGCCGCCGAACAAATGCACCATCTTCGTCATCATATGCTCCTGCTGCCCCGGGGAGGAGGTTGCGGCTGGATAGTGGCGGTTCCCCGCCGGGTCGATTCAGTTTTCCTTTAGCGGCATCAGGCAGCGTTGCCTGTACCGAAAGCTTGCCATCGTTCGGCAACCGCGCGCGCCGACTGGCCGCGCATCGCGAGCGTCGGCGCGTCGGCACGAAAGGTCAGCCGCGTGCCGCCGTTCAGAAATCCCTTGCGAACATCCGCCTTCGCGATCTGGTCCCAGCGGATATACACCAGCGGGTGAAACAGCCGGAAGAGCAGCTGCGGACGCATGTAGAAACCGCGCGGGTCGATCCAGACGTTCACGCAATTACCGTAGTTCGCGATCGTGAAGAACGAATCACCGATCGACATCGACTGCGAGCCGTAGCGCTGGGCGTCGGAGGGCACAGGGCGATCGAACGCGAAACGCGCGGCAAGCGCCGACCAGCCCATCCAGGAAATGATGCGCATCACGAGCACCCACATCGCGACAAAGAAGACCGGGAACAGAAAGGCCAGCCAGACAGGAAAGTCCTGCTTCATTGCCCGGGCCTCTCCCTAGCCCTCGATCTTCGAGAAATCGGCCACGCCATGCACCGCGCCGGTAAATCGCGCGAGCAGGCCGAGGCGATAGGCGCGGACCGCTTCGTCGGGGTCGTTGACCATCACGCCGTCGAAAAAGGCGTCGATCGGCGCGCGGAGGCTCGCGAGCGCGGCCATCGCGTCGGTGAAGCGTTCCTCGGCAACCGCGGCGGTGGCGGCAGGCTCGGCGGCGTCGAGTGCGGCGAGCAAGGCCCGATCCACATCCGTCGCCCCCGCGAAGGCGGGGGCCGTTGTCGTGGGAGCAATACCACCAGCGGTCCCCGCCTTCGCGGGGACGACGTCTTTTTCCGCCTGCTTCAATATATTCGCCGCGCGCTTGTAACCCGCGAGCAGGTTGGTGCCGTCCTCGGTCGCCATGAACGCCTGCAACGCCTTCACGCGCGCGAGCAAGCGCACGAGATCATCCTCGCCGCCGAGCGCGAACACCGCGTCGATCAAGTCGTGCCGAACACCGGCTTCGCGCTGCTGAACCTTGAGGCGGTCGGCGAAGAAGTCTGCGATTTGTTTGGCCGTTTCGGACTTTCGGCCATCAATCATTTCCTGTGCTTTGCCCTTCGGCATCGCGTGGAGGTTACCGTCTCTCATTTTGAGAAGCGTTCCACGTTTGAAAGCATCGAACGACGCACTGGAAAGCACACGGACGATCTCTAATCGAAGCTCATTCGTTTGCAAAAGGGCGAGGATACCCAAGGCCGCCCGCCGAAGTGCAAAGGGATCTTTCGAGCCTGTCGGAAACTCCTCAATCGCGAAGAACGCCGAGATAGTATCCAGCTTGTCCGCCAACGCCACGGCCACCGTCACCGGCGCCGTCGGCACGTCATCGCCCTGCCCGACCGGCTTGTAATGGTCGCGGATCGCGTCGGCGACCACGTCAGGCAGGCCTTCGGCGCGGGCGTAGTAGCCGCCCATCAGGCCCTGCAGTTCGGGGAATTCGCCGACCATTTCGGTGACGAGGTCGGCCTTCGCTAGTTCCGCCGCCTGCCGCGCGAGTGCGGGATCGCAGTTCGGGACGATGCCTTCGCTCGCCAGCCATTCGGCGAGCTTGGCGACGCGCTCGACCTTGTCGGCGACGGTGCCGAGCTTTTCGTGGAAGGTGATGTTCGCGAGCTTTTCGGCGTGCTCGGCGAGCGTCTTTTTCTGGTCCTGTTCCCAGAAGAAGCGCGCGTCGGACAGCCGCGCCGCCAGCACCTTGCGGTTGCCCGCGACGATCTCGGCGCCGCCGTCGCTCGCGTCGATGTTCGCGGTGCAGATGAAACCGTTGGCGAGCTTGCCGTCGGCGCCATTCACGACGAAATATTTCTGGTTCACGCGCGCCGTCAACTGAATGACTTCGGGCGGCACTTCCAGAAACGCCTCGTCGAAACGGCCGAGCAGCGGCACCGGCCATTCAGTGAGGCCAGCATTCTCGATCACCAGTCCCTCATCCTCGACGAGACTCAGTCCCGCATCGGCCGCGGCTTTCGCAGCGCCGTCGCGGACGATCGCCTGCCGTTCCTCATGGTCGACGATGACATGGCAGGCGCGCAGCTTTTCGGCATAGTCCGCAGCCGAACCGATCGTGATCTCGCCCGGGCAATGGAAGCGGTGGCCCCGCGTCGCGAAACCGCTCACGATGCCGCCGATCTCGCACGGCACCAGTTCCTCGCCAAAGATCGCGACGATGCCCGACAGCGGACGCACCCAGCGCAGGCTTTCGCTGCTTTGGCTTTCCTTGCCCCAGCGCATCGACTTGGGCCAGGCAAAGGCGCGGACGATCGCGGGGATCGCCTCGGCGAGCACCTCGGCGGTCGCGCGGCCGGGTTTGTCGATCACGGCGAAATACACGCCCTCGCGATCCTCGAGCTGGTCCTGCGTCAGGCCGGTCTTGCGCAGGAAGCCTTCGAGCGCCTGCGGCGGCGCGCTGGTGCGCGGGCCTTTCAGTTCCTCGCTGACCGCGGCGGTCGCGTCGGGCAAATCCCTTGCGATCAACGCAAGGCGGCGCGGGGTCGACCAGATGGTAAGGTCGCCCGTTTCGAGGCCCGCGGCCGACAATTGCGCGCGGAACAGCTTTTCGAGCTCGGCGCGCGCACCCGCCTGCATCCGCGCCGGGATTTCCTCGCTGCGTAGTTCGAGAAGAAAGTCGGTCACAGCGTCCACCCCGGATATTTTGCGGTCCAGTTTTCGGACTGGCTGTCGATCCACGCCTTGCAACTGCCCTTCGCGAGATCGCGGACGCGCGCCATATAATTGGCGCGTTCCTGTACGCTGATCACGCCGCGCGCCTGCAGCAGGTTGAACAAATGGCTCGCCTCGATCGCCTGGTCATAGGCAGCCAAAGGCACGCCCGCGTCGATCGCGCGCTTGCACTCTTCCTCGGCGGCCTTGAAGCCCGCGAACAGGCTGTCGGTGTCGGCAACCTCGAAATTCCACTTCGAGAATTGCCGTTCGTTTTCAAGGAAGACGTCGCCATAGCTCACGCCGGGCACGTCGCCGACCGCGTCGGAGAAGCGCAGGTCGTACACATTGTCGACATTCTGGATATACATGGCGAGGCGTTCGAGCCCGTAAGTGAGTTCGCCCGCGACGGGCTTGCAGTCAAAGCCGCCCATTTGCTGGAAATAGGTGAACTGGGTGACTTCCATGCCGTTGAGCCAGACTTCCCAGCCCAGGCCCCACGCGCCCAGCGTGGGGTTTTCCCAGTCGTCTTCGACGAAGCGGATGTCGTGGAGCAGCGGGTCGATGCCGATCGCGGCGAGGCTGCCCAGATATTGCTCCTGCAGGTCCGCGGGCGAGGGTTTGAGGATCACCTGATACTGATAATAATGCTGGAGGCGGTTCGGGTTCTCGCCATAGCGGCCATCGGTCGGGCGGCGGCTCGGCTGGACATAGGCGACGTTCCACGGCTCGGGGCCGAGGCTGCGCAGCGTCGTCGCGGGGTGAAAGGTCCCCGCCCCCACCCGCATGTCATAGGGCTGCAAAATCGCGCAGCCGCGCGCGCTCCAGTAATTGTGCAGCGTCAGGATCATGTCCTGAAAGCTGAGTGGTGTCTTGTCCGCCCCGTCGGCCACGGCCGCAATCCCTTCGCAGGTGCAAAAATCGCCGCCGCATTGGCCCAGCGGCGGCGCATGGTCAAGGCTTCCCGCCGCTCGCCACGGCGCGAAAATATCCGCTTTAGTCAGGTCTCCAAAACTTTTTGTAAGGTGTTGTTGACATAGTCAGCGAATCGCGACATATAGTCATGGATACCTGACATAATGACAGGCTGAGTTAACCACGACCCGCCCGATTCCAGGAGAATGGATATGATGACCCGCACGCTGACCCTCGCCCTCTCGCTCGCCGCCATTGCAACGCCCGCTGTTGCCGCCGAGAGCGAAAACGCCACTGTCGAAGTCCGCATCGATGACCTCGACCTGACCCGCATCGCCGATCGCGAACGACTCGACACCCGCATCAAGACCGCCGCGCGCAGCGTTTGCCGCTCGGGCCGTCGCGGCGCTGCCGAGTGGGCTCACCAGTCGGCATGCACGTCGAGTGCGATCGAGAAAGCCGGACTGCAGGCCGAACGCGCCGTCGCGCAGGCACAGAACGGAACACAGCTCGCACTGCTGATGATCGATACCGCCCGGTAACAATGAATCTGGACGACTTCGCTCGCGCCGTCGCTCCCCGGTGACGGCTGGCGACTTGGGCTGGAGCGCCCGCCATGGGACGGCGCTCCAGTCCCTTGTCCCGGCGAAGACCCGATCCAGATATTTGCCCAACCCCGACATATGATGTCTATGGGAAACCCACGGTCCTTCGGATGGACATGCTGGCGAGGCGCCGATGAACAACAAGTTGAAAGTGCTGCGCGCGATGCGAAACTGGAGCCAGGCGGAACTCGCCGACCGGCTCGACGTCTCGCGGCAGGCGGTGAATGCGATCGAAACGGGGAAATACGACCCGTCGCTGCCGCTCGCCTTCAAGCTCGCGCGGCTGTTCGAAATGCCGATCGAGGAGATTTTCGATGACGGCCATGAGGGATAAGATAATGGCGAATGATCCACAGAACCGTCCAGCGCCCGGCATGGGCTGGCCGGTTGCCATCTTCATCGGCACCGCAATGCTCGCCGGCGGCTTTGCCGGTTACAGCAGCACCGCGGCCGAAACCGGCGGCCCGGCGCTTTCCCCCTGGATCGGCGCCTTGATCGCGATCACACTGGGCGTCGCAGCCTTCGGCTTCTATGTCCGCCGCCATGCCGACTGGTTCCGCAGCTGGTCGCCGCGCAAGCGGCTCTATTGGGTGAGCGTCGTCCTGGCGGGCACGCTCGGCATGGTGTCGGCCATCATGTTGCAGGCCGACGGCAACACCGACTTGTTCGACAATGGCGCGCTGGCTCCCTCCATTGCGATTGGGCTGTCGGCGCTGTGGGTGGTCGGGCTCGTCGTATCGTTGATCATCTATCACCGCACGGTCGACGATCATGAACGCCATGCCTATCACCTGGGTGCGCTCGCGGGCTTCTATGCCTTTGTGTTCCCATGCCCGGCGTGGTGGGTTCTGTCGCGTGCCGAACTTGCACCGCCGGTCGAAGCGATGCCGTTGTTCGTGCTGTCGATGGTCGCCAATGCGGTCGTTTATTTCTGGTTCAAATTCCGTTGATACCTCATTTCCCTTTCACCCCCTCCGAAGCCACAAGAACCGAATCGAAAGGTGATTCCCCGATGAAGACCTGGTTCAAGACGCTTGTCGCCACCTGCGCCGTCATCCCCTTCGCCCAATGCGCTATGCTGCCCGGCACCAATGCCGTCCGCGCTGCCGAGCCCGCCACGGCGGCCGCCCCCGCGACCACCGACGCCGACCCCGCGCTGTGGGTGGTGAAGGACGACGACACGACGATCTATCTTTTCGGCACCGTCCATGTGCTGAAGCCCGGCCTCGGCTGGTTCGACGAGGCGGTGAAGACCGCGCTCGAGACATCCGACCAGTTGATGCTCGAAATGGTGATGCCCGAGGATCAGGCCGAGGTCGCGAAGACCATGATGCCGCTGGCGCTCGACCAGAGCGGCAAGACGCTGTCGTCGCGGCTCAATCCCGATCAGCTTGCAGCCTATCAGGCCGCGATGGCGAGCGTCGGCCTGCCCGCCGCGCAGTTCGACAAGTTCGAGCCGTGGTTTCCGGCGATCACCCTGTCGGTGCTGCCGCTGACCAAGCTCGGCTATGATCCCGAGCAAGGTGCCGAAAAGCAGCTGACCGGCTTTGCGAAGGCGGCGGGCAAGCCGGTTTCGGGGCTCGAAACCTTCGCCGAACAGCTTGGCTTTTTCGACACGCTGCCCGAAACGCAGCAGGTCGCCTTTCTCGACGCAGTGGTGAAGGACCTCGACCAACTGGGGCCGCAACTCGACAAAATGGTCGTCCTGTGGGCGAAGGGCGACCCCGACGGGCTCGCCACCGCGATGAACGAGAGCCTGGCCGCGACGCCCGAACTCGCGAAAACATTGCTCTGGGATCGCAACGCGCGCTGGGCGGACAAGCTGAAGGCGCGGATGGACCAGCCGGGGACCGTTTTCGTCGCAGTCGGCGCCGGGCATCTCGCGGGCGAGCACAGCGTGCAGGATTATCTGAAGGAACGTGGTCTCACGGTGAAGCGGGTCGAATATTGAGGCGACCCGCCCCCCGGCCCGGACAATGGGGCCGCCGCCTTGCGGCGGCCCTTTTGCCGCTTCTGCTGACGGCCTGCGGCACCGCCGAGCCGGGCCCCGAAGCGCGCCCGGCAATGTGGCTCGTCGCGGACGCGGATACGAGAATCTATATTCTCGGCACGATGCACGCGTTGCCGCGCGGCACCGATTGGGATGGGGGCCGCGTGGAAGACGCGATCGAGGCCGCCGACGAACTGATCCTGGAACTGTCGCCCGCCGAACTCGACGCCGCGGGCGCGATATTCAGGAAACTCGCTCCGCGCGACGCCCCGCTCGCGATCGAGGCGCGCCTCTCCGGCAAGGCGCTGACCGGCTTTCGCGCGCTCGAAGCGAGCGGCCGCGGCTTTGGCGAGGAAGGGCTGGACGATTGGGCGGTGATGGTCCTGATGGGCCAGCGCGTCGCGCAAAATGCCGGCCTGTCCTCGGCCGACGGCGTCGAGACGGGTCTCGCCAAAAAGTTCAAGGCCGCGGGCAAGCCGATCGCCGGCTTTGAAACCGCGCGCGAACAGCTGATGCTGTTCGAAACGCTCGACCCGCATACCCAGCGCATCCTGCTCACGCGGGCGGCTGAGGAAGCGGACGGTGCGGTGGAGCAGGTCGGGGCGCTGACCGCAGCGTGGGGGCGCGGCGATGTCGCCGCGCTCGAAAAGCTGATCAACGAGGACATCGACGCCGTGCCCGCGGCGCGCAAGGCGATCATCACCGACCGCAACCGGCGCTGGAGCGCATGGGTGAAGCGGCGGATGGAACGGCCGGGGACGGTGCTGATGGCGGTGGGCGCTGGGCATCTGGTCGGAAGCGACGGCGTTCCGGCGAGGCTGGAAGCGGACGGACTGACGGTGACGCGGGCGCAGTGATTTGCGCAGTGTCCGCCTTGGGGTGGGAAAAACCCTTCCCAACATTCGTCATTCCCGCGAAAGCAGGAACCCAGTGTGGAGTCAGCCGACGCACGCTCTGGGTTCCTGCTTTCGCGGGAATGACGAAGTTATGAGATGCTCGGCGTCCGCTCCCGGCGCAAACCCGCCATCTCTCCCTTCCACCGCCAACACTTGCAATTCCACCGCTTCCCCGCTAAGCGCCGCGGCTTCCGTCATGGTCATCCCTGGAGGCGTGGCGGAGCTGTGCAACTGTTTCTCGGAGAAATATTATGAGCGATCAGCTGACGCTGACGGCCGAGACGCGGACGCGCGGAGGCAAGGGAGCCTCGCGTGAACTGCGTCGTGAAGGTCGTGTCCCCGCCGTTGTCTATGGCGGCAAGGAAGAACCCCTGATGATCCACGTCGAAGAAAAGCTGCTGATGAAGCAGCTGATGACGGGTCACTTCATGAACTCGGTCGTGATGATCGAAGTCGGCGGCAAGGCCATCCGTACGCTGCCCAAGGACGTCGCTTTCCACCCGGTCAAGGATCGCCCGATCCACGCCGATTTCCTGCGCATCGCCAAGGACGCCAAGGTCCAGGTCGCGGTGCCGGTCTCGTTCCAGAACGAAGAAGCCTCGCCCGGCCTGAAGCGCGGCGGCGTGCTCAACATCGTTCGCCACGAGCTGGAACTCGTCTGCGACGCGGACAAGATTCCCGACGAGATCGCGATCGACGTGACCGGCTTCGACGTCGGCGATTCGATCCACATCAGCAACGTCGCCCTGCCCAAGGGCGTCGAAAGCGCGATCACCGACCGCGACTTCACCATCGCCACCATCGTCGCCCCGTCGGCGCTCAAGTCGAGCGACGGCGACACGACGAAGGATGACGGCGAAGAAGCCGCCGCCGAAGGCGAAGAAGCCTAAGCATTCCGGACCGCCCCTCCCTTGGCGGGAGGGGCGTTTCCGCCAGACCCGGGAAAGGCACCGCCATGCAGCTCTGGGTCGGCCTCGGCAATCCCGGGCCCAAATATGCGATGCACCGTCACAATGTCGGCTTCATGGCCGCCGACGTCATCGCCGACTTCTACGACTTCCCTGCCCCGGCCAAGAAATTCCAGGGCTGGATCCAGGAAGGCCGTATCGGATCGCAGCGCATCCTGCTGCTCAAACCCGGCACCTTCATGAACGAAAGCGGGCGCAGCGTGCGCGCCGCGCTCGATTTCTACAAGTTGACGCCGCAGGACGTCACCGCCTTCTACGACGAACTCGACCTCGCGCCGATGAAGGTCAAGGTGAAGCAGGGCGGCGGGGCGGCGGGCCACAACGGCATCCGCAGCATGATCAGCCACATCGGCGAGGATTTCCGCCGCATACGCATCGGCATCGGCCATCCGGGGCACAAGGACCGCGTGACGGGCCACGTCCTCGGCAATTATCATAAGAGCGAAATGGAGCCGCTGATCGACCTGCTCGGCGCGATCGCCGCCGAAGCGAAATGGCTCGCCGACGGCGACGAGGTGCGGTTTCAGAGCGACCTTGCGCTGCGATTGCAGGGATGAGGCGGCGGCGCGGCGGGTTTCGGGCGGAAGCTGTCGTTATCTCCCCTCCCGCTTGCGGGAGGGGCTGGGGGTGGGCAGCGACGTTGCGATTGCCCACCCCGCTGCAACTAGCGAACAAGTTCGCAAGTTTCGCTGCCCCTCCCGCCTGCGGGAGGGGAAACCACCTCAACTCCTAAACGTCGTCAATCCACCCCAAAGCGGCTTCGGAACACCGATTTGGCGAAGCGGCCGAACTAAGGCATGATCCGCTCCCGAAAGGAGCCTTCCCATGCCCGATCGCCACACCCCCAATCGCCGCCAGCTCATCGCGGGCGCCGCCGCGCTGACCGCCGCCGCCCCCGCGCTGCTTCGCGCCGCAACGCCCGCCCCCTCGCTGAAAGGCCGCACCGTGCTGATCACCGGCTGTTCGAGCGGTTTCGGCCGCATCGGCGCGCTGCTCTATGCCAGCCTCGGCGCGAAGGTGATCGCAACGATGCGCAACATGCCGCGGCCCGAGGCAGAAAGCCTCGCGACCGAAGCCGCGAAAGACGGGCTGGACCTCCATATCGTCGAGATCGACGTCACCGACGATGCCTCGGTCGCGGCGGGGACGGCGAAGGCGCTCGAACTCGCGGGCGGCCGCATCGACACGCTCGTCAACAATGCCGGCATCGGCATCACCGGGCCGGTCGAGGTGCAGGACATGGAGGCGACGAAGCTGATCTTCGAAACCAACATTCTTGGCATCCATCGCATGGTTCGCGCGCTCCTCCCACAGATGCGCGCGGCGAAAAGCGGGCAAATCTTCAACATCTCGTCGCAGCTCGGCCGCGTGATCGTGCCCGGCGGCGGCCATTATTCGGCGACCAAATTCGCGGTCGAGGCCTTGTCCGAACAGCTCGCCTATGAACTGGTCCCGCACGGGATCGACGTGACGATCATCCAGCCGGGCGGCTATCCCACAAAGGTCTGGGTCAATCGCAACATCTATACCGGCGCGCTGAAGGAGCGGAGCGATCCCGCGCTGCTCGACGCCTATGCCCCCTTCACGCGCGGCATGGGGACCGAGGACGGCAGCGGACGCAGCGCCAACCCGGCCGACGTGCCGCGCGCGATCGCCGCGATCATGGCGATGCCGGCGGGCAAGCGTCCGCTGCGCCGCGCGGTCCATCCGGGCAACAAGCCGCAGGAAGCGATCAACCGCGTGTCGGCCGAAGTCCAGCTCGCCTGGCTCGGCGGCGGCGGGCTCGGGCCGCTGGTCAAGGCGGTCCACGACTGATCCGTCACATGACCGTCATATAAGTCATTGCAATTCGACGCTTTCAAGCCACGCGACTGAAACGAACCTCTGCAATCGGTGCGCCACCTCCAAACCGGGACAATCGAGTCCCGGGGCTCAACCGAAAAACAGGGGAACTGCATGTCACATCTTACCGACAAAGCCCGTGCGCCTTATCGCGGCGAAACCGGCGGCCTTCCGGGTCCCGACAGCCTCGAGGCGATCGTCGCCGAGAATCCGACGCGCCGCACGCTGCTGCGGAACGGCCTGTTCGGCCTGTCGGTGATTCCGGCGATGGCGCTCGCGGCCTGCGACGACGACGGCAACCCGATCGTCACGGTCCCGCCCACGCCGACGCCGACCCCGTCGCCGACCCCCACCCCGACCCCGCCGCCGAGCTTCGCCGCCACCTTTGCCGCGGTCGCCGCGAACCAGGACGACCGGGTGACGGTGCCCGACGGCTATACCGTCGACGTGCTGCTGAAAGCGGGCGATTCGGTCGAAGCCGGCACCGCCTATTCGGGCAGCTTCCCCGCGAGCCCGGCAGTCGCCGAGAAATGGGCGGGCGGCAATCATGACGGCATGGAATATTTCGCGCTTCCCGACGTCGACGCCAACACGCGCGGGCTCCTCGCGATGAATTATGAATTTCCCGACTTCAACATCCTGATGGCGGGCAGCTACGACGCCGCGACGGCCAGCGCCGACCAGAAGGCGATCGCGCTGTCGGCGGTCGGCATCGGCGTCGTCGAGGTCGCCAAGGGCAGCGACGGCAAATGGACCGTGCAGGCCGGATCGACCTATAACCGCCGCTACACCGGCAACAGCAGCTATCGCGCCGGCGGCCCCGCCGCGGGACTGCTCTCGGGCAGCATCAAGGGGATGCTCAACAATTGTTCGAGCGGACGCACGCCGTGGAACACCTACCTCACCTGCGAAGAGACGATGGACAATTATCTCGACCCGACGCAGCCCGAGACCAACTATGGCTGGGTGGTCGAGATCGACCCGCTGCGCGAACTCGCGGCGCCGACGAAGCGCACCGCGATGGGCCGCTTCAATCACGAGAATGTCGCCTTCATGGCGAATGCCGACCGCCGCGTCGCTTTCTATATGGGCGACGATACGACGCCGGGGTGCATCTATAAGTTCGTTCCCGACCGCGCCTATAGCGACACCAACCGCGCCGCGAACACCGACCTGCTCGACTATGGCACGCTCTATGTCGCGCGCTTCAACGGCGACGGCACGGGCGAATGGCGCGCGCTGGCCGTGGGCGAGAACGGCCTGACCGCCGGCGCGTCGGATCCGGGTAACGTCAGCCAGAGCGAGACGCCGCCGGCGCCGACGACGGTCGATTTCAACAATCAGGCCGACGTGCTGATCAAATGCCAGCAGGCGGCGCGCGTCGCGGGCGGCACGGTGATGGACCGCCCCGAATGGCTGACCGTCGCGCCCGACAACAGCGCGATTTTCTGCACCCTGACCAACAACAGCGGCCGCCGCGTCACCGATCCCGCCAACCCGCGGATCCGGAATCTGCACGGTCATATCCTGAAGTTCAGCGAAGAAGGCGATTCGCCGCTGGCGACCAGTTTCAGCTGGGAAATCTTCCTGACCGCCGGCGATCCGTCGCTCGCGGCGGGCGGCAGCAATCTGGTCGGCGACATCGACGGCGACACCTTTTCCAGCCCCGACGGCCTGCGCATCGACCCCGAAGGCCGCATGTGGGTGCAGACCGATCACAGCGTCCCGGGCAATTCGGGCGTCGACGGCACGACGATCGACCAGGCCTTCGGCCACAATGCGATGTTCTATGTCGATCAGCAGAACAAGCAGTCGAAACGCTTCCTTGTCGGGCCGCTCGGCTGCGAGATCACGGGACTGGCCTATACGCCCGACCTCACGACCTTCTTCGTCAACATCCAGCATCCGACCGGCGACTGGCCGGTCGCAGGCGAGCAGCCGCGATCGTCGACGATCGTCGTGCGCCGCACCGACAACCAGCCGGTCGGCAACTGATCGCGGACGAATATCCGGGAGTGAAAAAGCCGTGTGCTCCCGCGAAGGCGGGAGCCCATCACCAGCCGGCGCCATTTCGAGCCGGCCGGTGATGGGTCAGTATCGGGTTGACCATGCCCGCATGGTCAAGGATCGTCCGGGGGACGATCCGACCCGATGCTCCTTCGCGGAGACACATGCCGGGAGCTAGCCCCGCGCTGACTTCCTATTTTCGCTTCGGCGGCGGCGGCGGAGAGCCGTCGCGCGTCTGTGACATCAGCGTCACGCACATCGTCCGATGCACCGGATGGCGACCGCAGGCGATTCCGGCATAGCGATGCGCCGGGCGAAGCAGGCTGTGGCGATGGCCGCGACCGGGCACGCCATCGTCGATCAGCAGTTGGTCGACGACGCCTTCGGGCGTGTGATGACCATAGGTGATGACCTCGCTGACATAGGGTCCGCCGCCCCGCGCCCGCATCCGTTCGCCGGGCCCGCTGCCGCGCGTATAGTGACCGACCGCGCCCGAGCGCGACTGGACCGCGACATGGTCCGCCGCGGCGCGGGCAAGCGGGGCGCTCCATTCGAGCGTCGGGAGCGGCCTTTCGCGGCGCAGATCGCGGATCGCCTCGTCGACCGCGGCGACGCCTTCGCGCGTCATGATGTCGATCTCGCCGTCGTCTTCGCCGATCAGCAGCCTGCCCTCAAAGCGCGGACGATAGTCGTCGAGATAGTCGGCATAGGCCGCAGGATCGCTGCGGAAGCGGTTGAGCTCGGCGAAGACATCTTCCTCGAACCGGCTCTGCGCGGCAACTGCCGCGGTCATGCCAAGGGCCAGAAGGGTGCCGGCTGCGAGGAGGCGGGGTTGCGTCATGTCTCGCGCGATAAAGCGGCAAGTCTGAACGGCGCGCAACGGCAAAGACTGGCATCCGGCGCAACTTGGCGCTAGGGGCGCTGCAACACCGGCCCTCATCCAGCAGCGGCCGGACTTCACGGAGTTTTTATGGGTTTCAAATGCGGGATCGTCGGCCTGCCCAACGTCGGCAAGTCCACCCTGTTCAACGCGCTGACGGAGACGGCGGCGGCGCAGGCGGCGAACTATCCCTTCTGCACGATCGAGCCGAATATCGGCAACGTCGCGGTCCCCGACGCGCGGCTCGAGAAACTCGCCGCCATCGCGGGCAGCAAGAAGATCATCGCGACGCAGCTTGCCTTCGTCGACATCGCCGGCCTCGTGCGCGGCGCGTCGAAGGGCGAAGGGCTCGGCAACCAGTTCCTCGGCAATATCCGCGAGGTCGATGCGATCGTCCACGTCCTGCGCTGCTTCGAGGATGACGACATCCAGCATGTCGAGAACAAGGTCGACCCCGTCGCCGACGCCGAGACGGTCGAGACCGAGTTGCTGCTCGCCGACCTCGAAAGCCTCGAAAAGCGCGTTCCCGCTTTCGCCAAGAAGGCGGCGCAGGGCGACAAGGAAGCAAAGATCGCCTCGTCGGTGCTCGGCCAGGCGCTCGACCTCCTTCGCGAAGGCAAGCCCGCGCGGCTGGCCGAGCCGAAAGACGACGAGGAAGCCCGCGTGCTGCGCACCGCGCAGCTTTTGACCTCGAAGCCCGTCCTCTATGTCTGCAACGTCGATGAAGGCAGCGCCGCGAACGGCAACGCCTTCTCCGAAAAGGTCTTCGCCAAGGCGGCGGCAGAAGGCGCCCAAGCGGTCGTCGTCTCGGCGGCGATCGAGAGCGAGCTGGTCACGATGGACATGGCCGACCGGATGGAATTCCTGTCCGAAATGGGCCTCAGCGAAACCGGCCTCGCGCGCGTCATCCGCGCGGGCTACGAACTGCTTCACCTGATCACCTTCTTCACCGTCGGCCCGCAGGAAGCGCGCGCCTGGACCGTCCACACCGGCGCAACGGCGCCCGAAGCCGCGGGCGAGATCCACAGCGATTTCCAGAAGGGCTTCATCCGCGCCGAAACGATCGCCTATGACGATTATGTCACGCTCGGCGGCGAAGCGAAGGCGCGCGAGGCCGGCAAGCTGCGCGCCGAAGGCAAGGCCTATATCGTGAGCGACGGCGACGTGATGCACTTCCTGCATAGTTGATTTGCACCGCAATGATGAGGCCGATAGGCGCTTAAAGCCACAAAAGCCCCGCACGCGCGCATCGGAACTGCGTCCTTTGTGGCTTTAAGAGCGGGTTGCGGAAGCCGACGATTTCAAAGAGCCGGGCAGATGCCGACACGGTGCAATAATGTAGAACAGCGATTTTTTGCGGGCGGCCGATGGCGGCTTTGGGGTGGGAAGCGGACACACCCAATCGTTCGTCATTCCCGCGAAAGCGGGAACCCAGTCTGGGGTCAGCCTACGCATGCTCTGGGTCCCCGCTTTCGCGGGGATGACGAAGTAAAAGGTGGGCGACGGCTGGTTTCGGTCGAAACCCGACACTCCCGTCATCCCGGACTTGATCCGGGATCCATTCCTCCATTGCTGGCGTGAATGGACCCCGGATCAAATCCGGGGTGACGATGAAACATAGGTCCGCTTCCAGCCGTTAGCGGTCATCGCGGAAGAGGTTGCGGCTCGAACGCCGCCAATATCGGGCACGGTCCCTTGTCGCTCGCGGCGCACTGGTCGGCGAGGCGCGCTAGCGCGGCGCGCGTTGCGGTCATCTGTGCGATCTTCTCGTCGAGGACATCGATCCGCTGGCGCGCGAGGGTGCGGACGCGGACGCGGTCATCGCTCGCTTCGAGCGCGAGCAGTTCGCCGATCTCGTCGAGCGTGAAGCCCGCACCCTGCGCCGCGCGGATGAATTTGAGCCGCCTGAGGTCATCCTCGCCATAGCGCCGAATCCCGCCGCCCCAACCATCACCGCCGCTGCGCGCCGGCGTTTCGAGCAGCCCGCGGCGCTGATAGTAGCGCACCGTTTCGACGCCCACATCGCCCGCCGCCGCCAATTTTCCGATCGTCAATTGCATCGCTTGACTCCGTACCATGGTACAGAGACTATATGGGGTGCATGACGAAACAGGCAATCCTCCATCGCATGGTCATGCCGGGGCACATCTGCCCCTATGGCCTCAAAGCAAAATATCTGCTCGAAAGCCGCGGCTTCGCGGTCGACGACCGCTGGCTGACGACGCGCGAGGAAACCGACGCGTTCAAGGCGGAGCATGGCGTCAAGACGACGCCGCAGACCTTCATCGACGGCGCGCGCATCGGCGGATACGACGATCTGCGCCGCCATTTCGGGCTGAAGGTCACCGATCCCGACGCCACGAGCTACACCCCCGTCATCGCGCTCTTCGCGATGACCGCGCTGATGGCGCTCGCCGCCAGCTTCGCCGCCTATGGCAGCCCGTTCACGCTGCGTGCCGCCGAATGGTTCATCTCGTTCAGCATGATCGTGCTCGCGCTCTTGAAGCTGCAGGACGTCGACAAATTCGCCACCATGTTCCTGAACTATGATCTGCTCGCGCGGCGGTGGGTGCCCTATGCGAGCATCTATCCCTTTGCCGAGGGGCTCGCGGGGGTGCTGATGACCGCGCACGCCCTCGACTGGCTGTCGGTCCCGGTCGCGCTGTTCATCGGCGGCATCGGGGCGGTTTCGGTGTTCAAGGCCGTCTATATCGACAAGCGCGACATCAAATGCGCGTGCGTCGGCGGCAGCAGCAAGGTGCCGCTGGGCTTCGTCTCGCTCACCGAGAATCTGATGATGATCGCGATGGCGCTGTGGATGGCGCGGATGTGGCTGTAGTGCGGCGCATCGGTCATTGATGAAAGCCATGGCTGGGCTATCAGGGGCGGTGATTCGCGCCCAGGGAGCCCAGCCATGTTCGACCGCCGCCACTTCCTTGCCGGGGCCACGCTCGCCGGCCTTGCCGCCCCGGCGATCCTGCGCGCCGAGGGCGGCATCTTCCGCGAATTTCCGTTCAGCCTCGGCGTCGCGGCGGGCGATCCGGCAAGCGACGGCTTCGTCATCTGGACGCGGCTCGCGCCCGAACCGATGAAGCGCCACGGCGGGATGCCGCTCGCCAATTTCCCGGTCGATTGGGAGGTCGCGAGCGACGGCGGCTTTCGCGACGTCGTCGCCAGGGGCACCGAACTCGCGCGTCCCGAGCTCGGCCACAGCGTCCATGTCGAGGTCGCGGGACTTCAGCCCGACCGTCCCTATTTTTACCGCTTCACCGCCGGCGGTGAACGCAGCCTGCGCGGCCGCGCACGCACGCTCCCGCGCGTGGGTGCACCGACCGATGCGCTGAAATTCGGCGTCTGCGGCTGCCAGCATTTCGAATCGGGCTTTTTCGGCGCCTATCGCCATCTCGCGCGCGAGGATCTCGCCTTCGTCTATCATTATGGCGACTTCATCTATGAATATAGCCAGGATTATCTGTTCGACACCGGGCTGCCGACGCGCCCGGTGCGCAAGCATGCGTATCGCAACCTGATCGACCTCGGCGATTTCCGCCTCGCCTATGCGCAGCAGCTGGGCGACATCGACCTGCAGGCCGCGCGCTGCACCCACGCCTTCCTGTCGAGTTTCGACGATCACGAGATTCGCAACGACTGGGTTTCGGACAAGGACAATTGGAAACTGGGGCTCGACGGCCACGATCCCGACGCGCCGCCGCCCGAGGTCTTCATGCTCAAGAAACAGGCGGCGATGCAGGCGTGGTACGAGCATATGCCCGTGCGCCGATCGATGCTGCCGCGCGGCGGAATGGTCGCGCTGAACCGCGAGCTTCGCTATGGCGACCTGATGGCGATGCAATTGCTCGACACGCGGCAATATCGCGACGACCAGCCGTGCGAGGACGGGTTCAAGCCGGCCTGTCCGGGCGTTTATGACAAAAATGCGCAGGTGCTGGGCAAGGCGCAGGAAGCCTGGCTGAACCGCAATCTGGGCGAAGGCGGCGCGACATGGAACGCGCTGGCGCAGCAGGTGACGATGATGTCGCTCGACCGGCGGCGGCGGCCCGAGGCACCCGAGAAGATTCTGAACCTCGACAGCTGGGCAGGCTATGAAGCGCCGCGCGAACGCATGTTGTCGCGGCTTGAGGGGCTCAAGAATGCCGTCGTGCTGACCGGCGACGAGCACCAGAATTTCTGCGGCGATCTCGTGCTGAAAAACAAGGTCGTCGGCGCCGAATTCGTCGCGACCTCGATCTCGAGCGGCGGCGACGGCAGCGACAGGAGGAACGGCACCGACATGTTCCTGAGCCGGAATCCCGAGCTCAAATTCGCCAACGACCAGCGCGGCTACGTCGTATGCGACGTGAACCGCGAGGCGTGGCAGACGCATTTCATGGTCGTCGACAAGGTGACGACGCCGACCAACACATTGTCGAAGCGCGCGACGGGCATCGTCGAACGCGACGTCGCCGGGATCAGGATGGCCTGATGTGTCGTGGGGCGGTCACATAGAAGCCATAGCGGAGCGCGCATGAACCGCCTTTTCCCGCTGCTATTCGCCCTGCTCCTTC
Source organism: uncultured Sphingopyxis sp. (assembly GCF_900078365.1). Taxonomy (NCBI): domain Bacteria; kingdom Pseudomonadati; phylum Pseudomonadota; class Alphaproteobacteria; order Sphingomonadales; family Sphingopyxidaceae; genus Sphingopyxis; species uncultured Sphingopyxis sp. Next base: position 1,658,598 of record NZ_LT598653.1, on the reverse strand, counting down.
CCCTCTCCGCGCAAGCGCAAGAAGGCAGCGAACGCGACCCCGTCACGATCCTGATTTCGATCGACGGCTTTCGCGCCGATTATGTGGACCGGGGCATCACGCCGAACCTGTCGCGGCTCGCGGCCGAGGGCGCGCATGGCAAGCTGCGCCCCTCATTCCCGACCAAGACCTTTCCCAATCATTATGCGATGGTCACCGGCAAGCGCCCCGACACCAACGGCATCGTCGGCAACAATATGATCGACCCGCGGCGCCCCGACGTGCGCTTCAGCCTCGGCGATCCGAAGCAATCGCTCGATCCTTTCTGGTGGGACGAGGCCGAACCGGCATGGATCACCGCCGGCAAGGCGGGCGTGCGCAGCGCGACGATGTTCTGGCCGGGGAGCGAGGTCGCGATCCACGACAGCCGCCCGCCCGACTGGCTGCGCTACGACAGGCATGTCGGCTATGCCCAGCGCGTCAACACGATCCTCGACTGGATGCGCCGCCCCGCCGCCATTCGCCCCGCCTTCGTCACTCTTTATTTCGAGGCGGTCGACGATGCCGGGCACCGCTTCGGCCCCGACAGCGCCGAAGTGAACGCCGCGATTGCCGAGGTGGACGGGCGCATCGGCGAGCTGACCGCCGGCCTCGCCGCGATGGGCCAGCCTGCGCGCCTGCTGGTCGTCGCCGACCACGGGATGCGCGCGATCGACGAGAGCCGCGTGATCCAGCTCGCCGATCTGATCGACCTGCCGAGCATCATCGCGGTCGAAACCGGACCCTATGCCGCGATCGAGCCCGCGGCGGGGACCGATGATCGCGTGTACGATGCCCTGCTGAAACCGCATGACCACATGACATGCAACCGCCGCGAAAAACTGCCCGAGCGGCTGCATTACGGCCGGAATCCGCGCGTCGCCGCGATCATCTGCATCGCCGAGCCCGGCTGGTCGATTATCGCCGGCACGCCGAACTGGCCGGTCCGGGGCGGCGCGCACGGCTACGACAATCAGGACCCCGAAATGCTCGCGCTGTTCGTCGCCAGCGGTACGGGGCTGAAAGGCGACGTCGGCATCGTCGACAATATCGAGGTCTATCCGCTGCTGATGCGGCTGCTCGGTGTCGCGCCGCTGCCGGGCGACGCGACGGGCGAACTCGCCAAGCGGCTGCCCTGATCAGTCGCGCAGCACCGCCATCGCATGGATCGACGCCGCGGGCGCGTTGACGATCTGAAGCTGATAGCGCCCCTGCGTCACGTCGAATTCGACCATCTTGCGGATGCCCGAGCAAGCGGGGCCATGCCCGTGCTTGACCGATTTCACCACGCCGCCGCCCTGCACCAGGTCGATCCACGCCCCCGCGTCGAGCGCGACGACCAGCCGCCCCGCCTTCTTCACCTCGATCGGGATCATCCCGCCGAACTTGTGGACGTCGGGCTTGCGCTCGGGCGCGATGCCGTAGCGCAGGCTTTCGAACCTGTGCAGCGGCAGCTCGGTCCGTGCCGCGCCGAGCGGCGACCAGTCGGCGCCGAGGTCGTCGCCATAGGCATAGATCGTCTTGCTCGACGCGTCGCGTGACCAGCCGGTGAGTTCGGGCGGAAGAACCGGTGCGGCCGAGCAGGCGGGCGCGGCGGGCGCTGCATAGACCGCCACGGGCAAAGCCGCGGCGAGCGATATGGCGATGATCCGGAACCCCATCCTATTTCCTCCCGAACAATTTCTCGACATCGTCCATCGCGAGCTTCACCCATGTCGGGCGCCCGTGGTTGCACTGGCCCGAGTGCGGCGTGACCTCCATCGTGCGGAGCAGCGCGTTCATCTCGGCGACGTTCAGCGTTCGCCCGGCACGCACCGATCCATGGCATGCCATCGTCGCCGCGACCAGTTCGAGGCGTTCGCTGAGGCCCAGCGCCGCGTCGTAGCCCGCCAGATCGTCGGCGATGTCGGTGACGAGCTTGCGGCAATCGATCGCCCCCAGCATCGCTGGGGTCGCGCGCACCATCACCGCCGCGGGGCCGAAGCGTTCGAGTTCGACGCCGAGCGCCGCGAGCTGCGGCGCGGCGGCTTCGAGCCGGTCGCAGGCGGGTTCGTCGAGCTCGACGACTTCGGGCAGCAGCAGACCCTGCGATGGCACCGCCTGCCCGCTCATTCCGCGGCGGAGCTGTTCGAGCACGAGCCGTTCGTGCGCGGCGTGCTGGTCGACGATGACGAGGCCGTCCTCGGCTTCGGCGACGATATAGGTTTTCGCGATCTGGCCGCGCGCGATGCCGAGCGGATGCGCTTCGGCTTCGGGCACCGGCGCGGTGGCGGGTTCGGCACGGCCCATCGGAAGCGCGTCGCGCGGCGGCGCGAAATCGACGATGCGGTCGTGCAGCAGCGCGGTCGTCCCGGCATCGGCCGCACCGAACATGGGTGTAGCCGGGCTTTGCGAGTGCGCGGGGTGCGGCGCAAAAAGGGTCGGCGTCAGCGGCTGCGGCGCGACGGGTTCCTGCTGCCACGCGGCGAGCGCGGCCTCGGCGGGGCGCTGGACGCTGCGAAAGCCATGTTCGTCGAGCGCGCGGCGGAGGCCCCCGACGATCATCCCACGGATCAGCTGCGGATCGCGGAAGCGCACCTCGGTCTTCGCGGGATGGACGTTCACGTCGACCTCGCTCGTCGGCACGTCGAGGAACAGCGCGACGACCGGATGGCGGTCGCGCGCAAGCAGGTCGGCATAGGCGCCGCGCAGCGCGCCGACGAGCAACCGGTCCTTCACCGGCCGCCCGTTGACGAACAGATATTGATGATCGGCGATGCCGCGATTGTAGGTCGGCAGGCTGATCACGCCGCCGAGATGGACGTCGCCGCGGTCGAGATCGACCCCGATGCTGTTCGCGGCGAGCTCGCGCTGGGTCAGCGCCGCGACGCGCGCCAGCCGGTCCTGCCCTCCCTGCACGTCGAGCACGCGGCGCCCGTCATGCTCGACCACGAAAGCGATGTCCGGGCGCGCCATCGCCAGCCGCCGCACGGCGTCGAGGCAGGCGGCATATTCGCTGCGCCCGGTGCGCAGGAACTTGCGCCGCGCCGGAACGCGCGCGAACAGGTCCTCGACCATCACGCGCGTGCCCTTGGCAAGCGCGGCGGGTCCTTCGGCGACCATCGCGCCATTGTCGACAATGCGTTTCCAGCCGTCGCCGCCCTGCGTCCGGCTTTCGAGGGTCAGCCGCGCGACGCTCGCGATCGAGGGCAGCGCCTCGCCGCGAAAGCCCATCGTTACGACATCTTCGATCGCATCGGTCGGCAGCTTCGACGTCGCGTGGCGTTCGAGCGCGAGCGCCATGTCGGCAGCGGTCATTCCGCAGCCATCGTCCTCGACCTCGAGCCGCGAAATCCCGCCCTCGGCGATTCGCACCGAGATGCGAGTCGAACCGGCGTCGATGGCGTTTTCAACCAGCTCCTTGAGCGCCGCGGCGGGTCTTTCAACCACTTCACCCGCTGCGATCCGATTTACGAGCTTTTCCGGCAGGCGACGTATTGACATGGCCGCTGTCCTAGCGCAGTCGAACGCAAATCGCGACCCATCCGCACAGCCCTGATCATTTTGTCCAGCCACCCCCCGTGGACGAGCCGGAATCTCCCCCTGATTGCAGCTGTCGCCGGCCGGACGCGCGGGTGAAATCACGACAGGGGCGTGTCCGTCAGGGGCGCGGCTTCGATGACAGGAAGCAGTATCGATGTCCTTCTTTTCTCGCTGGCTTAAATTCAACTCCCAAGACATGGCAATCGACCTCGGCACCGCGAACACGGTGGTCTATGTGCGCGGCAAGGGCATCGTGCTGAACGAACCCTCGGTCGTCGCGGTCGAGACGCTGAACGGGATCAAGCGGGTGAAGGCGGTCGGCGACGACGCCAAGCTGATGATGGGCAAGACCCCCGACAGCATCGAGGCGATCCGTCCGCTGCGCGACGGCGTCATCGCCGACATCGACGTCGCCGAACAGATGATCAAGCACTTCATCACCAAGGTGCATGGCGGCAAGCCCAACGCCTTCCGCAGCCCCGAAATCGTGATCTGCGTCCCCTCGGGCTCGACCAGCGTCGAACGCCGTGCGATCCGCGACGCCGCGTCGAACGCGGGCGCGAGCGAAGTGTGGCTGATCGAGGAACCGATGGCCGCCGCGATCGGCGCCGACATGCCCGTCACCGAACCGATCGGGTCGATGGTCGTCGACATCGGCGGCGGCACCACCGAAGTCGCAGTGCTGTCGCTCCGCGGTCTCGCCTACACCACCTCGGTCCGCGCCGGCGGCGACAAGATGGACGAAGCGATCGTCTCCTATGTCCGCCGCCATCATAACCTCCTGATCGGCGAATCGACCGCCGAGCGGATCAAGAAGGATTTCGGCATCGCGCGCATTCCCGCCGACGGCACCGGCCTGACGATCCACATCAAGGGCCGCGACCTCGTCAACGGCGTGCCGAAGGAAATCTCGATCAACCAGGCGCAGATCGCCGAAGCACTCTCGGAACCGATCGGCACGATCGTCGAAGGCGTGCGCATCGCGCTCGAAAACACCGCTCCCGAACTCGCCGCCGACATCGTCGACCAGGGCATCGTCCTGACCGGCGGCGGCGCGCTGATCGCCGAGCTTGACGAATTGCTCCGCGACGCGACCGGCCTGCCGGTCACCGTCGCCGAGGATCCGCTGACCTGCGTCGCGATCGGCACCGGCCGCGCGATGGAAGACCCCGCCTTCCGCGGCGTGTTGCAGCAAGCCTGATCGGACGGTAGCGCTTTACCATGGTCCGCCCGGCACATCGGCGTCCGGGGCAATCCCGAAAGGCCCAATACGGCCTGTTCGCGGCCTATGTCATTGCGGTGACGGGGGCGGTGGCGGGTCTGCTGTTGGCGATCCTGTCGGTCGTTGACCCCGTCGGCTTCGCCCAGCTGCGCGTGGCGAGCCAGGAAATCACCGCGCCGATCGCGCGCGTGACGCGCTCGGTGACCGGATCGCTCTCGGGCATCGACGACAGTGTCGGCGCCTATGTCGGCGCGGGCACGCAAAACCGGCGGCTGCGCAAGGAACTCGCCGAGACGCGCCGCCAGCTTGTCGCGACCAGTTCGCTGCAGGAAGAGAATCGCCAATTGAAGGCGCTGCTCAAATTGCAGGAAACCGACAAGGCCGCGCTCGCCAACGGCTATCTGCTCACCTCGACCTCGACGAGCGCCAAGCGCATCGCGCTGCTCAGCATCGGCCGCAATCTCGGCGTCGCCGCGGGCCAGCCGGTGCGCGGCGCCGACGGGCTGATCGGCCGCATATTGTCGAGCGGGCCGTCGGTGTCGCAGGTGCTGCTGCTCACCGACGTTGACAATATCGTCCCCGTCCGGCGCGCGCGCGACGGCCTGCCCGCGCTCGCCAGCGGCCGCGGCAACGGCGACCTCGACGTGCGCACGCTCAACATCGCGAACAATCCGTTCAAGCCCGGCGATATCCTCGTCACATCGGGCACCGGCGGACTTTATCCGCCGAACATCCCGGTCGCGATCGTCGTCCGGCGCCAGCACGACGGCGCGCTTGCGCGCCCGCTCGCCGATCCGGGCAAGGTCGATGCGGTGGCGGTGCTGCGTCCCTACACCCCCGACAATATCGAGGCCCAGGGCCGACCGGCGCCCGCGCCCCTCCCCGCCCCCGCCGGCGCGCCATGAACCAGAAGGGGCCGCGCCTCGGCGAACCCGCATCGCTGTGGCGGATGCGCATCGTTCCGATCGCGAGCGTGATGTTCGCCTCGGCGCTGCCGCTGATGCTGCCGCTGATCGCCAACTCACCGGTGCTGCCCCCACTCGGGCTGCTGTTTTTCCTGTGCTGGCAATTGCTCCGCTCCGAAATGTGGCCGGTGTGGATCGGCCTGCCGCTCGGCCTGTGGGACGATCTGTTCAGCGGCGCGCCGATCGGCACCGCGGTCGGACTGTGGACGCTCGCGAGCATCGCGATCGCTTATTCGTCGCAGCGCATCTATTGGCGCGGCTTTTTCCACGATTGGGCGATCGCGGCGCTGCTGGTCGCGATCATCCAGTCATTGGCGGCGCTGATCACCCACCCGCACGCCGATCCCGGCCGGGTGCTGGGTCTCGTCCTGCCGCAGATCATCGTCTCGGCGCTGCTCGTGCCGCTGTTCATGCGCCTGACCGGCAAGTTTGACAATTTCCGCCTGAAACGCCGATAAACTGGTTCCAATCCGCCGATGCCGAAGAAGAAGAGTCCGCCGATCACCGAAGCCTGGAGGGGCATAACCTTCACCCGCCGCGCGCTCGTCGTCGGCGGGGCGCAGGCGGCGGTCGGCGTCGCGCTCGCGGCGCGCATGACTTATATTTCGGTCATCGACAATGATCGCTACGTCCTCGAATCGGAAAGCAACCGCGTCAATCTGACGCTCGTGCCCCCGCGCCGCGGCTGGATCGTCGACCGCCACGGCAAGGCGCTCGCCAACAATCGCGTTTCGCTTCGTATCGACCTCATTCCCGATCGCCTGCACAACAAGGACATGGTGCTCGGGCAGCTCCAGACGCTGCTCCGGCTCGACGGCGACGCGATGGAGCGGATCAACCGCGACCTGAAGGCGGCATCGGGATTCCAGCCGGTCGCGGTCAAGGAGGATATGACCGAGGCCGAATATAGCTCGATCCTCGTCCGCCTGCCCGAGCTTCCCGGCATCGCGCCGCAGCGTGGCTTCGCGCGCAACTATCCCACCGGCGCCGCGGTCGGCCATCTGATCGGCTATGTCGGCGCCCCGAACGCCGAGGAATATGAAAAGGCGAAGGATCCGCTCTACATCACCCCCGGCTACAAGATCGGCAAGGACGGGCTGGAGAAATATTTCCAGGAGATGCTGAAGGGCAAACCCGGCGCGCGGCGCGTCGAGGTAACGGCGCGCGGCAAGGTCGTGCGCGACCTTTCCACCCAGCCCGACGTGCAGGGCAAAACCGTCCATCTGACGATCGACGCCGGCTTGCAGGAATATGTCGCGCGGCGGATGGGACGCGAATCGGGCGCGGCGGTCGTGATCGACTGTCATAATGGCGACATCCTTGCCTTTGTTTCGATGCCGAGCTTCGACCCGAACAGCTTTTCCGACGGCATCAGCACCAGCGAATATGCTTGGCTGCGCGCCGACGATCACCAGCCGCTGATCAACAAGGCGACGCGCGGCCTCTATCCGCCCGGATCGACGCTGAAACCGATGGCGGCGATCGCGGCGATCGAGCATGGCGTCGACCCGAGCGAACGCCACACCTGCATCGGCGGCTACCGCCTCGGCACCCGCTTTTTCCGCTGTCTTGGCACCCATGGCAGCCTCGACATGCCGTCGGCGATCATGAAAAGCTGCAACAGCTATTTCTACTGGCTCGCGCACCGGCTCGGCTATGACGCGATGGCTCCCACCGCCCGGCTGCTCGGGCTCGGCGAGGAATTCCGGCTGGCGGGGAGCAATCAACGCTATGGCACCATCCCCGACAGCGCGTGGAAGATGCGGAAATACGACCAGCAATGGTCGGCGTCGGATTCGCTCAACGCGGTCATCGGACAGGGCTATGTCAGCGTTAATCCGCTCCAGCTCGCGGTGATGGCGGCGCGGATCGCATCGGGGCGCAGCCTCTATCCACGCCTCGTCAACCGCGAATTCAAGAACGAACCGCTGCCCTTCTCGCCCGAAGCACTCGCGGTAGCGCGGCACGGCATGGACCTCGTCGTCAATGGCGCGGGCACCGCGGTGCGTAGTCGCCTGCCGCTTGACGGCATCACCATGGCGGGCAAGACGGGCACGGCGCAGGTCCGCGGGCTCGGCACGGGCAATGGCAAAAGCGGCACCTGGAAATTCCGCGATCACGGGCTGTTTGTCGGCTTCGCGCCGGTCGTGAACCCGCGCTACGCCACCGGCATCGTCATCGAGCATGGCATGGGCGGCAGCCGCGCCGCGGCGCCCGTCGCCCGCGATTTCATGACCTATCTGTTCGACCGCGAAAAGGGGATGGAGGCGCTCGAGACGCTCGAGGCCGGCTGGGGCGGCCCGATCAAGGCGCGTATGGACCGCGACTATGCCGCATGGAAATCGGGCGCGTCGAGCGACCCCGATCCCGGGGTGCCGCAATGATCCCGGTTCCGCCCGCCATCCAGCGCATCCCGTGGAAATTGATCGCCATCCTCGGCGGGATCACCGGCTTCGGTCTGCTCGTGCTCTATTCGGCCGCGGGGGGCAACTGGTCGCCCTGGGCGTGGCAACAGGGCGTGCGCTTCCTCGTCTTCCTCGGCGCCGCGCTGGTGATCGGGCGTTTCCCCTTACGCATCTTCGAGGATTTCGCCTATATCGCCTATATCGGCGTGCTGATCCTGCTCATCGCGGTCGAGCTCTTGGGCTTCGTCGGCGGGGGCAGCCAGCGATGGCTGAATCTCGGCATCATCAACCTCCAGCCGTCCGAGTTGATGAAGGTCGCGATCGTCATCGCCCTCGCCCGCTTCTACGCCCAGTTGCCGCCCGGAAACACGCGCACCTTCACCGCGCTCTGGCCCGCGCTGGTGATGATAGGGCTGCCCGCCGCGCTCGTGATGCTGCAACCCGACCTCGGCACCGCGCTCGCCATCTCAATCGGCGGGGTGGTGGTGATGTTCGTCGCCGGCCTCCCCTTCTGGTGGTTCGGCAGTACCGCGGCCGCCGGCATCGCCGCGCTGCCCATCCTCTTCTCCTTCCTGCACGATTATCAGCAGAAACGCGTGCTGATCTTCCTCGACCCCGAAAGCGACCCCTTGGGCGCCGGCTATCACATCAGCCAGTCGAAGATCGCGATCGGGTCGGGCGGCATCGGCGGCAAGGGTTTCCTCAACGGATCGCAAAGCCACCTCGACTATCTGCCCGAGGGGCACACCGACTTCATCTTCGCCACCATGGCGGAGGAATGGGGGCTGATCGGCGGGCTCGCCCTCCTCTTCGGCTTTTTCCTGCTGCTGCGCTGGTCGACGCGCGTCGCGCTGGGCGCGCGAACGCGCTTCGGCCAGCTCGCCGCCGCCGGCCTCACGATGACGATCTTCTTCTATATCGCGATCAACCTGATGATGGTGATGGGCCTCGCGCCCGTCGTCGGTATTCCGCTGCCGCTCTTTTCCTACGGCGGCTCGTCGATGCTGACGATCATGACCTGCGTCGGCATCGTCCTGGCGATCGAAAACGACAGCAAAACGGGCAGCCGCCGCTTTCATTGATAAAAAAATGCGGCAAGGCCATTGCCAAGGGTTCACCGCCATGATAGCGGGCCGCTCTCTTCACGACGCAGGGGACTTTCTCCCGGCTTCGTGAGTGCCGGAAACCGGCAGTGGACGCATAGCTCAGTTGGTAGAGCAGCTGACTCTTAATCAGCGGGTCCTAGGTTCGAGCCCTAGTGCGTCCACCATTTCTTTCTCTTATCATTCAAACACTTACGCCGTTCGAAGCCACCAAACGAAGCCCGCCTCCGGCGAGTTTTGTAGGTGATTTTGTGACGTAGGCTCCCTCGGACCCTCGAACCCGTTCGGTTTCCAGATCGGGCTCGAAACCAAGCCGGTCGGCGTAAGGCTGCAAATGGTCGACCGACATGTGCGCATAACGCCGCACCATCGATTCCGATTTCCAGCCGCCGAGTTCCTGAAGCACCCAGGTGGGGACACCCGCCTGCCTCAGCCAGCTTGCCCAGGTGTGGCGAAGATCGTGCCAGCGGAAATTGGTGATCCCCGCGCGCACGAGCGCTTTTCGCCATGCCCTTGTGTTCGCCGACCGGAGCCTTTCGCCCCGATAGGTGAACACCGCCGTCTTGTGCTTGCCCCGCTGCCGCATGAGCACGGCCACCGCGATATCGTTGAGCGCGACGCCGAGGGCGTCCTCGTTCTTGGTATCGCCATGCTCGATCGTCGCCTGGCGCCGGTCCATGAAGACGCGGTCCCAGGTCAGGCCGAGAACATTCCCCTGGCGCAGGCCAGTGGCAAGGGCAAACACGACCACGTCGCGCTGATGTTCGGGCAGTTCGAGCAGCAGCGCCTTGGCCTGTTCGTGGGTGATCCAGCGAACGCGAACCTTCTTGCCCTTCTCGTAGGTCTTGAACGCCGGCATCGTATCGATCCATTCCCATTCGCGCATCGCCATCCGGAAAATGGCGCGAATGAGCGCCACGTAGAGATCCTTCGTTCGATCCGTCGCATGGACATGCGTCGTGATAAGCCGGTCGACGAGACTCCGGTCGATCTGGTCGAGGGTCTTCCCCCGCAGATGACCGGTGAACCAGCGGATCCGTTGCACATCGTCCCTGAGGGATTTCTTGTGCTCCTTCTCCTTCAGCCACCGCAGCGCCGCTTCGTCCCAAGAACGCTTCGGCTTCTGCTTCAGTCTGCTCAAGTCCCACAACTCTGCCTTCAGCTTGTCGTGGTATTCCTTCGCTTTCGCTCGGTCGGTCGTCCCAGTCGTGTGTCTAACTCGGCTTCCGTCCGGGCTTGCGATGTCGACATGATATGTTTTTGCACGTTTCCAGAGTGCCATAAGCTAGCCTCCTTGGTTGAGGCACCTGGCTGCATTCGTGCGCGCACAGGATATCGGCTGCGCAGCGCAGCGACAAGATCGCACGCGAGAAAGCGCCAGAACCGACCAATCTTTGCGCCCGGGACGAGCCCGGAGACCGCGTAGGAGCGAAGCGTATTGGGATGGACGTGAAGGAGATCGGCCGCAGCCTGCAGATCGAGGACGATCGGCTCTTCGCCGCCGTCACCCGCAAGCTGCGCTGCACCCGTCTCCTTCGCCGCCCCGGTCATCTTGGCCGACGGGTTTTCTGAAACTCGCGGTCGCTTTCGAGGAATGACGCCAGCATCGCGGGGATCAACTCGGCCACCGGCTCGGCCCTTCCATAGCTAGCCTCATAGGCCGCGGCATATTCCTGAAGCGCTTCGGCGAGCTCAGGCAGAAGCTGGAGGGTCATCTTGACCGGCGTGCGTTCGGGGAGCTTGCGGAGCTTGATTTCGGCCATGTCAGCCCCTCCACGGCGCGAGAACGAGGTCCCGATGGACGAGAACGCGCACCGGCCAGCCTGGCCGAACGACCATGGTCGGACGGATTTCGAGACCTCGCTCGACGAGCCGATCGCCTGCTCTCGCGCCGCTCTGCTGCGCCGCTTCGCGCATGGCGCGAACCAGCTCGCTTTCACCATTGCCGGTGCCAAGCTCGGTCCCGACGCCGAGAAGCGTCGAAAGCGCGACACCCTTGATCAGCTGCCAGCCATGCGCATCGATGCGGTCGCGAATGCCGGCATAGCCTGAAGGATCGCTCGCAGGCGCATCCTCAAGCGTCAGCGATGAGCCGTCCGGCCAAATGATGCGTTGCCAGATGACGAACGCGCGCTGTTGGCTGTAGCTCGTATTGCTCTCGTAACGGCCAATCAGACGCGCGCCCTGCGGAATAAGCAGCGTCCGCCCCGTCACGCTGTCGAAGACATTCTCGCTGACCTGCGCGATCACGATCCCCGGCAATTCGCTGTTGAGGCCGGTGACAAGGCTGGCGGCGATGACGCTGCCGCTGGTGACCAGCCACGGAGAGGCCGCCGCTTCGATGCGATGGGGACTGACGTTGGCGCTTCCCGCGGTGCCGGAAGCTCGCGACGGCAACGCCGATGCAGCTTCCTCGGGACCCGCCGCCACGGCGCGAGCCTCGACCGCGGCGGGCGTCGTCGGACGCGTCGATCCTAGCGACATCATCACGGCGGACTGGCGAGCGGCTGCCACTTCGGCAATGCGTCGCTCGCGTTCGGCCTCGGCAGCTGCGGCGGCATCGCCCTTCGCGTCCGGGGAAGGATATTGGCCATCCAGCTTGCGCCGATGTTCGAGGATGGGTCTACCGAGATCGCCGGGAAGCGGCGGTCCGAGCTTCGGAATCTCGTCGTAGCGGCCCGGCGCTCCCGCGAGCGCTTCGGGTGCCTTGCCCGGCCCTTTCTCGAACATCTCTCCGCCATTTGCCGCAAGCCGGAACGACGCCGGTTCCAGCGCGACCCATGTTACGATGGCGATCGCCAGTGCGCCGGTAGCAGCGACGCCGATGATGATTTCGCGGCGGAAGCGCGCGACGCGGCGCGGCGTGCCGCGCAAGACCAGGGTTTCCGGGTCGACCTTGGCGATTGGCCGCTCGATGGGACGGTCGCCGGTTGCCGCCTCTCCGCCGTCGTGCGGCGCGACGCTCTCCGGCGCGCTCACCTTGTATCTCCCGTACGGACGATCCGGACAACCATCTGGCGCTTCGCCCCGTGGCGCAGCTCGGCACGGGCGAATAGGCGGTCGACGATGTAGAAGCGGCCCGAGACCCGGTAATTGACGAGTTCGGGCTCACCGCCCTCCCCGCTCACGAACAGCGGCGGCGCCTCGCCCTGCGCAAGGCTCGGCGGAAATTCGATGAAGGTCTGACGGCCGTCATCGAACGCGCGGAGCGGTCGCCATGCAGGCTTGTCGCCGCGGATCGCGTAGCCGAAATCGAGACGCACCGGGTCGATCGTGGTACGCGCCTCGACCGCCGCGCGCGTCGCGATCGCGGCTCGTTCGATCGCGAGAAGACTGTCGTGCGGATAGGTCCAGGACACCGCCGCCATCGCCGTGCGCGCCGTACTCGCCAGCGCGAGATGATAGACGCGCCGGTCGGTGGTGATGATGAGATTGGTGGCGAGGCCGGGCGCGAGGGGCTTGATCATAATATGGACGCGGCGCTCATCCCCCGCCCCGCTCGTCGTATCGCCGACCGTCCAGCGCGCGGTATCGCCCGCCGCGACCGCGACGAGCGCTTCGCCCGGCTGAAGCGCGATGTCGGTAACATGCTCGGGCGCGGTGACGAGGCGGTAGACCCCGCCTTCGACATAAGCATAGGTCTGGATCGCGCCGCGGTAGTCCTGCGTACGCGGCTCCTTGACTGCTGCGGCCGCCGCCGCACGGACACGCTCGACCGGTCCGGGTCCGGCGCTGGCGGATGAGCTCAGGACTGCCGCACCGGCGGCGGCAAGGATCGGGCGAAAGCAGATCATGGCAGGGCTCCTTCGGCGGTTGCGGGAACGGGAGGGATATCGACGAGCAGTTCGTCCGCCGGCGGCGGAACGCTCCTGGCCGCAGGCGCCCGCTCCTCGCGCTCATATTCGCGGCTCCAGTCGATGGCCTCGACGTAGAGACCGAGCGGGTTCCTGCGGAGGACATCGGCGGAACGCGGCGGTTTGACGGCAACGGTCAGCATTGCGGTCCAGCGCGAAGTCGCGGCGAGGCTGCCGCGCTCATAGGCGCTCTCCTTCCACTTCACCTGCCACGATCGCGGCGAGGCGCGCACGACGCTGGTGATCTCGACCGAGACCGAGCGCGTGCCGACCTGCGCGAAGGGATCGCTGCTGCGGGCAAATTCGTTGAGGAACAGGGCGCCGCGTTCGCCTGCGAAATCATAGGCGGCGAGCCAATTCTCGCGCATCAGCACCGGGTCGAGCGATATGCCGCGGACGTTCGCGATAAAACGGCCGAGCGCCCAGGCGATCTGCGGGTCGGTAGGATTATAGTCGGCGGTCGCGGGCGCGACGCTGCGCGCCTCGCCGAGACGGTCGACCTCGACCACATAGGGCGTAACGCGGCTTTGCACCGACTGCCAGACGAGCCCAGTAGCGAGCCCGGTCGAGAGCAGCAGGCCGCCGAAGGCCATGATCCGCCAGTTTCGCGCCTGGACGCGCGCGGCGCCGATCCGGTCGTCCCACGCCTGGCTGGCGCGCTGATAGGGCGTGACAGGCTCGGGAGTCAGCCCGTAGCGTTGAATGGGTCGTTTGAACTTCATCGGATCAATCCTCCTTTTCGGCGATGTCGGGGCTCGCGCCGCTGCCGCCGCGGCTCCCGTCGGAAATCACATGGGCGGCGGTTTGCCGCGCCGAGCGGCGGCGCTGGTCGGCCTTGAGGTCGGTCGCCCATGCGGGCGGTGCGGCCGACGGAGCGGCATGTTCGTTCGACGGCGGCGAAGCCGGGCTCTTGCTCTGGTTTCCGGCATTCCAGGCGGCGTTGCGCCCGGCAGCCGCGGCTTCGCCGATCCCGAGCGAGCTACCGGCGCGGCGCGCGGCGTTGGCCGCCGCGCCTTTGGTCGCGGTCGCGACGCCCGAGAGGCCGGCGCCGATCGTCTGCGATCCCGATGTTTCCTGTCCGAGCCTGTAGGAGGTCGATGCCGCGGCCCCCATCGACGTCCCGGCGCGGACGGCGCCGAGCGCGGCGCCGCCGCCGGCGCGCGCGGCCGCCATGCCGGCGCCGCCGGCAACGATCATCGTTCCCGCGGCAGCAGCGACGGTTCCGACAGCGGCACCTGCTCCAAGCTGCGGCGCGCCCGCTACAAGACCCGATGCAATGCCGGGGCCGTAGATGCCGAGCCCGAGCAGAGCCAACGCACCGAGTGCCAGCGACATGGCTTCCTCGACGTCGGGCTCGGAGCCCGCCATCGTCGTCAGAAAATCGGGAAAGAAGCCCGAGCCGATGCCGACGATCACGCCGAGCACCATCACCTTGACGCCCGACGATATGATGCTGCCGAGGACGCGTTCGGCGAGGAAGGCCGTCCGGTTCCAGAGCGCGAACGGCATCAGGGCGAAGCCCGCGAGGCTGGTTAGCTTGAATTCGATCAGCGTGATGAAGAGCTGGATCGCGAGGATGAAGAAGGCGAGGATCGTCAGGACCCAGGCAATTAACAGCACCACGATCTCGAGGAAGTTAGTGAAGAAATCGATCGGCCCGAGCAGGTCCTTGATCTGGTCGATCAGCGGATGCGCCGCCTCGAACCCCGCACCGGCAAGCCGTCCGGGCTTCAGAAGGTCATCGGCCGAGATCGTGCCGCCGCCGGCGGTGATGCCGAGCCCGGCGAAGGAGCGGAAGATGATATCCGAAAGCGCCCCGAAGTTACCAATGATGAAAGCGAAAACACCGACATAGAGGATTTTCTTCAGAAGCTTTGCGATGACGTCATTTTCGCCGCCCATCGCCCAGAAGAGCCCCGCGAGCGTGATGTCGATGCCGATCAATATGCTGGTGAGGAACGCGACATCGCCGCCGAGCAGCCCGAACCCGCTGTCGATGTAGCGGATAAAGGCTTCCATGAAGCGGTCGATGACATTGAGGTCGTCCATCGGGCGGGCTTTCGAAGGGGATGAAGGGTCCGCGGGGCCTCGCAGGGGAGCATGCAAGACCCCGCGGCGAACGGCGGGCCAGGAGAGGGGCAGCCTCGCGCCGTTCGTGTCGCTGGTCAGCGGATCGGGGTGTAGGCCTTGCCGTCCCCGAGGAAGCGGCGCATGCGCTCGCGCGCTTCGGCCGCGCTCTGCGCCGCGCGGGCGCGGTCGAGCATGTCGGCCTCATAGGCGGCCGCCATCATCTGCTGGAGCTGCATCTGCTGCTTGGCGGCGAGCGCGAGAAGCTGGTTGGTCGCCTGTTGCGCCTGCAGGCTACCCTCCGCACTCGAACTCCGCGCCGCGACCTCGGCGAGCACCGCGGCATCCTCCTTGACGTCGGCGGCGATCCTGGACTGGACGGCGAGTGTGCGGCGGTACGACGCCATGGCAGCCTCGAGCCGCGCCTTCGCCTGCGCGACGCTGGCCGACCGGGTCAGCCCGGAGAAGTCCTTCGGGAAGAGCGCCGCCATGCGCGCGTCGAGCTGGTCGACGCCGAAATCGACGCCTTCGGCCTTCTCCATCAGCGCCTCGACGCGCGCGAGATTGTCCTTGAGCTTCGCTAGCTCGGGGAAATCGACGCGCTTCAAATGCTTGTCCATATTGGAGAGCATCTGCGCCTCGTTTTGCAACTGCCTGATTTGCTGGTCGATCTGCTTGAGCGTACGCGCGGCGGTGAGCAGGTTCTGCGAGTAATTGGCCTGATCGAACACCGGCATCGCAGCGGCGGGTGGCACGGCAAGCAGCAACGCCGGAATGGCGGCAGCGGCAAGCAGCATATGGGCAAGCGTCTTCATGGCATGTCTCCTTCTTGGGGGGCAGGTTGATCGGTCGTGGGGAGGCCGGGAAAGCCGGCGAGCAAGTCGGCGGCCCAGTCGAGGCCGGCATCGCGAAGAAAATGCGACGCGAAATCGGCTTCGCCATGCTCGGCGAGGATGGCGTCGATCCGCGCTTGCGTCGCCGGATCGGACGCGCCGCAGAGCGCCAGCGCGACGGGTCCGAGACCAAGCTCGAAGAGGCGGTTGCCGCGTGCCGACTGGAGATAATATTGACGCTTCGGCGTCGCGTGCGCGACCAGCTCGATCTGCGCTTCGTTGAGCCCGAAGGCAGCGTAGGCGGCGCGGCTCTGCGGCTCGATGGCGCGATCGTTCGGCAGCAGGATGCGCTGCGGACAGCTTTCGATGATCGCGGGCGCGATGCTGTTGTTCGAGATATCGGCGAGGCTCTGCGTCGCGAAGATCACCGCGACATTCTTCTTGCGCAGCACTTTCAGCCATTCGCGGATGCGCGCCGCGAAGAGCGGATTGTCGAGAAAGATCCAGGCCTCGTCGAGGATGAGCAAAGTCGGCCGTCCGTCGAAGCGCGCGTCGAGCCGGTGGAAGAGATAGGAGAGGACGGGCTCGACCACACTCGCCTGCCCCATCAGCGCCTCGGTCTCGAAACATTCGACTGATCCGAGCGCCAGCCCTTCCTCGGCGGCGTCGAGCAGGCGTCCGTGCGGACCTTCGAGCGTGAAGGGCTGGAGCGCCGCTTTCAGCGCATTCGACTGGAGGAGCAGCGACAGACCGGTGAGCGTGCGTTCCGAGGCGGGGGCGCTCGCGAGGCTGGTCAGCGCCGACCAGATCGCGTCCTTGGTGTCGGGGGTCACCGCGACGCCCTCGTGCGCGACGAGCGAGGCGATCCAGTCGGCGGCCCAGCTGCGCTCCTCCGCGCGGTCGATCCCGCGCAGCGGCTGGAAAGCGAGCATATCCTCACCCTCACCGAGCGGATGGTGCCGCCCGCCCATCGCCAGCACCGCGGCGCGCGCCGAATTGCCCTTGTCAAAAATGTAGAGCTGCGCGTCCGCGTAACGGCGGAACTGCAATGCGATGAGCGCGAGCAGCACCGACTTCCCTGCCCCCGTCGGCCCGGCGATCATCATATGGCCGACGTCGCCGATGTGCGTCGAGAGGCGGAACGGCGTCGATCCGCCGGTCTCGGCCATAAGCAGCGGCGGGCCGCCGAGATGGGTGTTCCAGCCGGGCCCGGCCCACACCGACGATAGCGGCATCAGGTGCGCGAGATTGAGGCTGTGGACGAGCGGCTGGCGGACATTGGCATAGGTCTGCCCCGGCAGGCTCGAGAGCCAGGCCTCGACCGCATTGACGCTCTCGCGGATCGCGGTGAAGCCCAAGCTATGGACGATGCGCTCGGCGGCGCGCAATTTTTCTTCGGCGCGCGCGCGATTGCGATCCGATACCGTGATCGTCGTCGTCAGATAGCCGAACGACACATGATCGCCGCCGAGCGCCTGAAGCGCGGCATCGGCGTCGACGACCTTGTTGTCGGCGTCGCTGTCGAGCAGTTGCGCGGGCTGGTTATACATCACCTCGCGCAGCAGCGCCGAGAGCGACTTGCGCTTGTTGAACCATTGCCGCCGGAGCTTGGTCAGCGCAGCGGTCGCCTCCTGCTTGTCGAGCGCGATGAAGCGCGTCGTCCAGCGGTACGCGAAACCCTGTCCGTTGAGCGCGTCGAAGATGCCGGGGCGGCTGATCGAGGGAAAGCCGAGGATCGTCAGCGACCGCAGATACTCGTCGCCGAGCATCGGCTCGAGCCCGCCCGTCAGCGGCGTGTCGGCGAGCAGTGCGTCGAGATACATCGGCGTCGCGGGAACGCGGATACGATGGCGGTGCGGCGAGATCGCGCGGTGGAGATAGGTCAGAGTCTCGCTGTCATCGAGCGCGCGGACCTCGGGCATGAAAGAAGCCATCAGGTCGATCGCGCGCAGGCTCTCGGCCTCGAAGCGCGCGAGCGCCTCGCACCAGTCGCGCGCGCCGGTAGCGGCGCCCGGACGTTCGATGAGTGCGCGCCCGGCGCTGTCGGCCTGGTCGGCGGGCGGCATCCAGACGAGCGTGAGATGGAAATGGCTCTCGAAATGCTGCCGCTCCTTGTCGTCGAACGCGGCGCGCCGTTCGGCATCGACGAGCCACGAGGCCGCGTCGGGGAAGTCGCTCTCGGGATAGCCCGCCACGGCGACGCGCTCGGCCTCGAAGAAGAGCGCCCAGCCCGAGCCGAAGCGCCGCAGCATATTGTTCGCGCGGGCGCAGGCGGCGACCAGCTCGGCCTCGGTCGCGCTGTCGAGGTCGGGACCGCGAAAGGCGATGCTGCGCTGGAAGCTGCCGTCCTTGTTGAGGACGACACCCGGCGCGACGAGCGCCGCCCACGGCAGATGATCGGCGAGCCGGTCGGCGCGCGGGCGATATTCGGCGAGATTCAGCATGTAAGCTCGCCTTTCTGTCGAAGATGCCGCGCGAGCACCGGCGCGAACTCGGGATCGCGTTTCGCCGCGAACACCATCAGCGTGTGTCCGAGCGCCCAGAGGATGAGGCCCGCGACCCATTGCTGGAGCCCGAGCCCCATCGCCGCGGCGATGGTGCCGTTGACGATCGCGAGCCCGCGCGGTGCGCCGCCAAGCAGGATCGGCTCGGCGAGCGACCGATGGATCGGCGCTTCATAGCCTGCAATGTGGCTCATGCGACGAGCGCCCCGCCGCCGAAGCTGAAGAAGGAGAGGAAAAAGCTCGAGGCCGCGAAGGCGATCGAAAGGCCGAACACGATCTGGATCAGCCGCCGGAAGCCGCCGGAGGTCTCGCCGAATGCCAGCGTCAGCCCGGTGGTGATGATGATGATCACCGCGATGATCTTGGCGACCGGCCCCTGCACCGATTCCAACACCTGCTGGAGGGGTTCTTCCCACGGCATACCCGACCCCGCGGCGAGCGCCGTTGCGGCAAGGCCGAGCGCCAGGCCGGCGGCAAGAAGCGGGCGCTCGGCGTGCGTGCCCATGGCAGCGCGCGACATCGCAAGGGGAATCAGGGACATGACATTTCTCCTTCAGGCTCGATGGAAAGGTCGGTGAGCGCGTAGTCGCCGGTCGGGCCGACGCCCTCGACGCGCGCTACGCCCGAGATGCGGCGCGCGGCACCGCGCCCGGCGATGAAGACGATGAGATCGATCGCCTCGGCGATCAGGCGCCGCGGTACGGTGACGACACTTTCCTGGACCAGCTGCTCGATCCGGGTCAGCGCCGATGCCGCGCTATTGGCGTGGACCGTCGCGATCCCGCCGGGATGTCCGGTGTTCCAGGCCTTGAGCATGTCGAGCGCCTCGGCGCCGCGCACCTCGCCGACGATGATGCGGTCGGGGCGGAGCCGCAGCGTCGAGCGGACGAGATCGCCCATCGACACCGCCCCCGCGCGCGTGCGCAGTTCGACACGGTCTGGCGCGGGGCACTGGAGTTCGCGCGTGTCCTCGATCAGGATCACGCGCTCATCGAGGCTCGCCATTTCGGCGAGCAGCGCGTTGGCGAGCGTCGTCTTGCCTGAGCTGGTACCGCCAGCGACGAGGATATTGAGCCGCTCCACCACCGCCAGCGACAGGAGGCGCGCCGCCTCGGGTGTCGCGATGCCGGCACCGACATAATCCATCAGCGTGTAAACCCGCGCCGCAGGCTTGCGGATCGAGAAGCAGGGCGCGAGGCTGACGGGCGGCAGCAAGCCTTCGAAACGCTCCCCTGCCCCCTCGCCGTGCGGCGGCAGCTCGGCGCTGACGATCGGCGACGCCGCATGCACCTCGGTCCGCGCATGGCTCGCGACGAGCCGGACGATCCGCTCAACCTGCTCGGGCGCCATTCGCACGCCGGTATCGACGCGGCCTTCCCCGAGGACATCGACGCGCAGCGCCCCGTCGGGATTGACCATCACCTCGACGACATGCGCGTTCGACAGCGCCGCCTCGATCGCGGGGCCCATCGCGCTGCGCAGCATCGTGCGACGCCGTTCGGCCGCGATCTGCGCGCTCACGAGCCCGTTCCCGAACCGAAACTGCCGCGGCCCTCGCGGAAGGCCTCGACAACCTTCGCCGTGAACCATTCGAAGCGCTCGCGGCCCTGCGCGCGCGCAACGTCGTCGCCCTCGGCGACGGGCGGCACCGACGCGAGCAGGTAGCGCACGAGAAGCGCGAGGATCTCGATCTCGATCTGGCTGTTGCGCTCGATCCGCGCGAGCACGCGAGCGAGCCCATCGAGGCGCGGACCGAAGCGTTGCTGCAGTTCATTGACGCCCTGACGCGTGAGCCAGGTCTCGAGCGCCTCTGCGAGGATCGTCGATTTGGTCACGCCGGGCTTTCGCGCGAGCAGCGCGAGGCGGTCGCTGAGGCCGCGCTCGAGAAAGAGCTGGTGCCGCACCTGGCTGCCGCGCGCGCTCACAGCCCGAGCCCCAGCTGCTCGCCGCCGTGCGACACCGCCTCGTCCATCGCATGACCGATCAGCACCGGCGCGAGCGGACGGATCCGGTCCATGAGTTTCTTGTCGATCGCGGGATCGGCGTCGTCGTCGATGCCGAGCGGATTGGTCGGGCGCGCGGTCTCGACGCGCTGCTCCGGCTGTTCGGCGAGTTCGGGCTCCTTCGCCTGCTGCGCGCCGCCGTCCTCGACCAGCTTGTCGTCGGCGCCATACACATCGATGTCGGCAGCGACCGGCTCTGCGACGCAGCCGCTCCAATCGTCGCCGCGTGTTGCCGGTCGATCGGCATAGCCGCCATGGGCGAGTTCGGGCGCGGCGCCGAGGCGCGCCTTGAAGTTGGCGTCCTCGAAATAGCGCAGCTTCTTCGCGCGGATCGGCGCCAGCCCGGCGACGAGCACCAGCTCGTCGGTCGCCGGCAGCTGCATGACCTCGCCGGGCGTGAGCAGTGCGCGCGCGGTTTCCTGCCGGCTGACCATGACGTGGGCGAGCCAGGGCGCGAGGCGGTGCCCGGCATAGTTGCGCATCGCGCGCTGTTCGGTCGCGGTGCCGAGCGCGTCCGAGATGCGCTTCGCGGTGCGCTCGTCGTTGGTCGCGAAGGCGACGCGGACATGACAATTGTCGAGGATGGCGTTGTTCTCGCCATAGGCCTTGGAAATCTGGTTGAGCGACTGCGCGATCAGGAAAGCCCGGATGCCGTAGCCGGCCATGAACGCGAGCGCGGTCTCGAAGAAGTCGAGCCTCCCAAGCGCCGGAAACTCGTCGAGCATCAGCAGGAGGTCGTGGCGGCGTGCGGTCGAGCGCCGGTCGTCCAGCTTCTCGGTGAGGCGGCGACCGATCTGGTTGAGGATCAGGCGGACCAGCGGCTTGGTCCGCGAAATATCCGACGGCGGAATGACGAGATAGAGCGAGAGCGGCCGCTCGGCGGCGACGAGATCGGCGATCCGCCAGTCGCAGCCCGACGTCACCGCGGCGACGGTGGGATCGCGATAAAGCCCGAGGAACGACATGGCGGTCGAAAGCACGCCCGAGCGCTCATTCTCGCTCTTGTTGAGGAGTTCGCGCGCCGCCGAGGCGACGACCGGATGGACCCGAGGTTCCTCCGCCGTCCCGAGATGGTTGGTGCGCATCATCGCGACGAGCGTCGCGGCGAAGCTGCGCGAAGGATCGGAGAGAAAGGTCGCGACGCGCGCGAGCGTCTTTTCCTCCTCGGCGTAAAGGATGTGGAGGATCGCGCCGACGAGCAGCGAATGCGACGTTTTTTCCCAGTGATTTCGCCGCTCGAGCGCGCCTTCCGGGTCGACGAGAATATCGGCGATATTCTGGACGTCGCGGACTTCGCAGGCGCCCTTGCGCACCTCGAGCAGCGGATTGTAGCGTGCCGAGCGCACGTCGGTTGGGTCGAAGTAGAGGCAATGCGAGAAACGCGAACGCCACGCCGCGGTCAGCTGCCAATTCTCGCCCTTGATGTCGTGGACCACGGCCGAGCCGGTCCAGCTGAGCAAGGTCGGAACGACGAGCCCGACACCCTTCCCGCTTCGCGTCGGCGCGAACGCCATGACATGCTCGGGACCGGCGTGGCGCAGATAGCGGCCCGACAGGCGCCCGAGAAACACACCGGCATCGCCGCGCAGCCCGGCGGCATCGATCTCGCGCTCCTTCGCCCAGCGCGCCGAGCCATAGGTGGTGACCTGTCCTTTCTGGCGCGCGCGCCAGAGCGAGCCGCCGATCGCCGCGCCGCAACCGATGAAACCGCTCGCCGCCGCAAGCGAACCCGCCTTGTCGAAGACGTGCGGCGCATAGGCCTCATACTGATACCACCACGGAAAGAGGTCCCACGGCCGATAGACCGGCACTCCCCCGAGGTGGAGCCACGGCGTGCCAAGCTCGGGCTGATAGCCGAGCATGGCGGCTGCCCATTGCGTAGCGGCCCAGACGCCGAGAATCACGATCGCGAAGACGATCAGGATCTGGCCGATGAGTAATTTGGTCGGGGTCATGATGAGGCTCCCGTCCGGACAGCCTTGTCCGGACCCGAGCCCATAAAATCCGCGCTAGGCGGCCAAACTTACAGTACGTCTCCGACGCACCGAGGTACGTCTCCGACGCATTTCGAACCACAATGGCCGATTGCTGACTGACGGCTTACAGGTTCAGAAATAACCAAAGCTGACGTAGCGCGCGCAATGTCGTTGTTCCCGAAATCCCCAACCGATTGACCGAGAAATGTGGGCACGTATGCCGAAAAGGCCTATATCAGCAAAGTGACCTGAAACTCACCGAGCGACCGCATTTGAAAGTGATCGAAGCGACGTAGGGGCGGCGTAGCATTTCGGCCGACGGTCGATTTCCCAACGAAGGCGCGCGCCTGATCTGAACGCAGCGGCGATGCCGGAGCGCACCGTGAGCCTCAAATATCGTACCCCTCGTCCCTCAACAGCGCTTTCGATTTGATGACGATCAATTCGGGATTCCCCAGCTGGATGTATCGAATGGCGTCGGACGCCGCAATGACTTCGCGCCCCATTTCAGCCGCCCTTTCGGGTTCCAAACCAAGTATTGCCGCGACCGAATGCAGTGCATCGTCCCACCAGTTATCCTCACGGTTCGTTGTTGCAGTGATCGCGCGGACGTTGATGTCATGATAGTTCGCCGAAGTGATGGAGCCCGCTTTCAGAAGAGGGCTAATCAGATCGAGGATGAGGTGCAATCTCAACATCCCAGCCACCACCTCGCTCCAGAGATGGGCACGTCCGTCCTTGCCTGTAACGGCGGGAAGGAATTCCGCCAGACGCCATATCAAACGCGCGACAAGCATGGCGGCGTCGCGAGCATCGACTGGCAGCAAGCTTCCCAGCACGGTGACGGCGCCGCCCGCCAGAAAGGCGTTCGCCGTCGTTGCATGCGACCGGTCCGCAGCCTGAGTGTCGCAGGCGCTCAGGATGACGATCGGTGGGATTCTGATCTCCGTTTTGAGATCCCAGATCGAAATTTCATCGCGACCGACGCGAAGTGTCGCCACCCCGTCTGCCCCATCGTGGCCACCGTGCCCGTCAAATATCATGACCGCACCCTGAAAGGCATTGAGAGCCGCGATGAACTCGCCTCGCGTCGCCACCTTCACGATCCGCAATCTGACTTGGTTGCCGTAAATAGGTTGCCACTCCTCGATCATGTCAAGCAGGATAGCGGAAATCGGATCCTCCGGGGCCAAGGCGGAGATGATCAAAATGTTCCTGAATGCGTCGGGCGAAAGGTGTATGAGACCGGTGCGGGCGAGAAGGCCGATCTGCAGGTTGCCCGGCGTCGTCGTTATACGCGAGACCGTCTTGCACAAGCCGAGTGGAAGGCCGTTTATGGGCAGCCACTCAAGTGGCGCATCGGCGACCAGCTTCACTCCCGTCTGCGAGCTGGCAATTACCCGGAGGAGTTCAGGTCCGACCGCTTCGGCGAGCCGGAATTGGACTTCTCCGAAAGTCTTGGCGAGTTTGCGGGGCGATCTCATCTGATCGGAACGAGCATGGCTCGACATCTGGCGTACCGAGCCGTTGGCACGGTTGACTGCCGATGGCAGGCGAACGGTTGCCGATAAGGTCCCGGCGGCCGCGAGGCCCGCCGCGACGGTCTGGAACGACACTTCGCGTCGACGAATATCCAGCAACCCCATGGCGATTTCGTCGTCCAGAATATCCCGCCACACCTTCCCGTGACCCAGTAGGCGATAGCCCGTCTGGCGCTGCATCATCCGGACCAGTGCACGTGCGGCGTGCCCGCGCTTGCCGGACGGCACTCCCAAGCCTTCCTTGTAAATGTGCGAGTAGAGCGACGGCGCAGTGATATAGATGTCCGGCTGAGGCGGCGTTGTCCGATAAGCAAGCGAAGAGTAGGTCAGTGACCTGGCGTTCAGAACAAAGTCGGCGAGCTCCGCGATTTCGCGACGATAATCGGCGGGATCCTCCTGCAACAACTTCTCAGACTCGATGAAGGCGTAGCCCACTCCCTCCAGAGACATAAGATTGGGAATGACCACATTATGCCCCGGCACCGGACGGCCGAACGGAAAGGTCGGGCGCGGTGCCCATTTCTCTAGACCTTCGCGAACAAGTCTCGAATCCAGTGTGGGGTCGGCTTGCATGGCAAGTTCGAACGTCTCCCGAAAATGGTCGAGAAGGTGCCGGGCTTCAATATCGCGAAGCCGGATCCGTCCGCGACCATCAATCTCGCTGATATGGAGCGGGGGAATAGCCTGCGACGCGATCCAGCGATCGACTTTTCGCGCGGTCGAACGATCGCAGGTCATCATTACCCAGAAGGGGCGGAACGCTGATATCGCTAGGCCGTCGATTGCATAGGCCGCGGCAGGATTCCATCGCCATGCGGCAACGCCATTTGTCCTTCGCCCGGCCTGGGCCTGAATCGGAAGCGCGGGCTCAAGCACATCTGCCGGGAGCGAGGCAACCGCACGAACGAGGTTCCACGCTTCGGTGATCCCGAAGGAAAAGCCTTGGAAGGGACTGGCTTTCCAAGGGTCGTCCTCGGGAATAACAACGAAATAGTCTATTTCGGGCCGCATCACTCGCGGTGGCGGACCCTCGCCGAAAGATGCGGAAGCACTCAACGCTCGTGCCCGTCCACATGGTGCACGAACAGGAAACTTCTCCACCGGTGCTGATCACGACCTAGCGCGTCGGGCGATTCGACGTGCTCAATGCATTCCAGACCTGCACCAGAAGCAGCGGCCAGCAGGTTCGCATCGCTATGGGGATAAAAGACCCCAGTTGGTTCGCCTTCAACGGGTGCGCGGACATTCACCCACAAATATCCCGCCGCAGCGAGAAGCGCGCGCATTGTCTCGAAACTCTGCGGGATATCGCGCGGCTCGACGAGCATGAGTACGCCAGAGCAAAGGATGAAATCGTAGCGGAGCGCCTCATCGACGAGCCGGGGTAGGCGCGGCAGCCTATCGTCGACCCAGCGGATGCGCGGATCGCGGTTGGCAGCAAGGGCTCTAAAGGATGAAGATGGCTCTGCTGCGGTGACGACCAAGCCGCGGTCTGCAAGTGCACGCGCGTCCCGCCCGCTCCCAGCGCCCACGTCGAGCGCGCTACCTTTTTTCGGCAGAAATGAGACCACGGGGTGGTGGACCGCCTCGAATGTGACCCGATCGTAGTGCTTGGACAGTCCGCGAGCTTTGTCGTCATAATAGGAGACGCCGTCGGCGACAGTCATATCGGGCACGCTGTCTTCGTCACGGCTCCTTCAGGGACTTTGCAGAAATAGTCGGATGGAGTTCTCGCGGCCATGAAGGAGCCCCCAGCGGCAAGCAGCAGCAGTGTCGAGAAAATACCGACTATGATGAAATTGCTTCCGGTCACGGTTTTCCCATCATATTTGCGGATATCGCCAAGAACACGCTGCATCACCCAGCGGAGCCGTATGAGCGCGCCGATCATCAGCAGATTGGCGAGGCCTGCGAAGTTGAGAAGATAGGAACGCCCCTGATCGGTGAGTTCGAAGCTGGCGACCGCGAACCACAAGCCGCCCGACAACGTCATGATAAGCAGCGGCGACTGCCATAGAAAGCCGTTCAGCGAGCGGAAATCCTCGCACCGCTGCTGATAGACGAGTGCCTCATCGCGCCCTGATCCCGGATCCTGTGACATTCGCTCCCCCTTCACCATCATTCCTGTGCGTAAACTACCCAGTTTGCCAGCGGACCGCCTCGATGTAATATCAAATCGTCAGAATTTGGATGTGGTGACAATCAACGCCCGGTACAATATCCATCCAAAGCCCCTCCCCGGACCGCTTGTCCTGTTCGATGATCCGCTAAAATATGTCGTCCATCCCCAGGGCATCTCGCAGAATGCGCGCTTCGCGGTGCTCGCCGCCCGAGGGAACAATGAAATGCAAATAGCGCTTCTCGCCCGAAGCGGCGAGCTCGGCATGGCGCGCCACCAGCGAATTGATCGTAATCTTCGTCTCAATATAGATGTCGTTGACCCGCCGATCATAGACGCGCTTCGCGCCCAGAAGCGCCGGGCTTGCTACGCCGGCATTCGAAGGCGCCTCCCCCTGTTCGCCGGCCCCTGAGCGAGCGCCTTTTGTCGGAGCTCAAATCATCGGCAATCCTCCTCACAACCGGACGATCAGTACATCTCCTCCCACGCCGATTTCTTTTCGCAAAGCGGCCTCGGCGTGGAGCTGACCGCGTGTCGCCCGACCGGATATTCTGCTTTTAGCGATCAGCCGCCGCCTCGTCGGCTGCGACACTGCAGCCTGCCGCTTGAGATCGATCTTGATAATCGACGTTGCAAAAGGTGCGGCGGACTTCGGATCGTCGAGCGGAATGTAAGCGACGATTTTCCGCTGACTGTCGATGCGTACGAGCGAATTGTCGCCCGGCTCGCCCGCCAGATAGGCCGCGCATCCGAGATAGACACGCAAAACGCCGGGCAGATCCTCGCGCCGGCGCGCATCGACAAACAGGCGGCCACGCGGGTCGAGCGCACCGATACCCCCCGCCGCTGCCTGCGCGATTGCGGCATCGACGGCGGCGACGTCGGCGAGACCCATCAGATAGGCGCCGGACTCGGCCAACAGCTCCTTCTGACTCCCGAAATGTGTGCGAATATCCCGCACGATCGCACCGCCGAGCCGGTCCGCGCCCTGGCGCTGGTTGAGCCGAGCCAGCGCGAAATGAACGAGAAGATCCTCGCGCATGGCCGTCGCGGCCTGCTCCATCGTCGCAGGATCGAGGTGGAGCGACGCCATGAGATCGAGCGCCCGCGGGAGTGCGACATGATGTTGCGAGAGAAGCGCCATCACCGCCAGCGGAACCTCCTCCGCCACCGGCATTCGTCCGCGCATCTGGGCAAGTTCGGCGAGTTCGTTCAGCGCGGGCGCGATCCGGTCGGCAAGTAGCGGTCGGGCCGAGGCCGCGCGCCGTTCGCGCGGCGCGCGATAGGCCGCCGTGCTCGATCGCCGCCCCATACGGCGGCGGAGGAGAAATTCTTCGAGATCGTCGGCGCGGCGGCACGCGAAAAATATGCCGGGCGCGGCCGCCACGGGCTGCGTCCCCGTGACATCGGCGACGAGTTCGCCCAGTTCGGCATGTCCGAAATATTTCTGGAACGTGCCGCGGCTGGTCAGAAAACCGTCGCGATACGGCCGCAAGCCTTCGGTCGACACCTGCCCCGCGATCATCGTAGAGACAGCGAGCACGCCGCGCGCGAGCTGCCAGGCGTCGCGAAGCGCCTCGCGGCGTTCTCGGGCATCCTCGATGACATTGAGCACGAACCCAAGGTTGACGACATCAGCCTCCTGCCTGGCAATGTCCGGGGCGAAATGCGGATCCCAACCGCTCGCCTCGATACCCGCAGCGGCGAGCGCCCGCAGATCATCGCCCTGTCCGCACCCGTAATCGAAGACCGCGACGCCCGGTGCGAGAACCCCGTGCTGAACGAGCAGCGACATCGGCTGCGAGAGGCTGTGGCGAACGATGGCCGTGCGGTG
Organism: uncultured Sphingopyxis sp.; assembly: GCF_900078365.1. Classification (NCBI taxonomy): domain Bacteria; kingdom Pseudomonadati; phylum Pseudomonadota; class Alphaproteobacteria; order Sphingomonadales; family Sphingopyxidaceae; genus Sphingopyxis; species uncultured Sphingopyxis sp. Next base: position 1,630,632 of record NZ_LT598653.1, on the reverse strand, counting down.
CCGCATGACGGGTGCACCCGCGACGGTCATAGCGGCTGCCCCTGCCCGTCGAGGCCTGCCGCAGCCAAAATCGCTCGCCATGCCGACAAGCGGCCGATCCGGTTGCGATCTTCGAACAGGCCGAGCCGATCGAGCTTCTCCGTCAGTTCCGTCCAGGCGGGCCGGCGGGGATCGTCGCGCAGCAGCAGAAGCTCCTTGCGGTGCAGGATGAACGGGTTGAGCGAACCTTCATAAGCGATCCGCCCTATCTTGGATGTCGCATGATCGACGCGTGTCGCGGCGACGAGCCTCGGAAAAGCATCGCGCTCGAAATCGGCATAGTAGAGCAAGCCGACCGCTTCCTTGCCAAGGCGCGCGACGTTCCAGGGGGGACACCCCGCGCGTGCATCCGCCTCCTCGATGATCTTGCGCTGCCCAGGATCGAGAGCCTTCAGCGCGCTTCGATGGATATAGAGGTCACCGCGGACCCGTTTTCCGACGCCCGCGCCCATGGTCAGCTTGCCGGTGCACCGCGCTGGCGCCAAGCTGCAACGATGGCATCGACGAGATCCTCGACCTCATCGTCACCGATGAAGGGGACCTGTGCGTAAATTTTCTCGTCGCTATCGAGCTTGGCGATGAGATGCCCCTTGCCGAGCAGGCGATCGGCGCCCTTTTCGCCGAGCGCGATCTTCGAGCTGCCTTCATCGGGCAGGCGCAGGATCAGCCGGTTGCCAAGATTGGTGCGCAATTGCATCGTCATGACCTGCACGTCGGCGCGCTGATAAACCATGAAAAGATGCAATCCCGCGGCCCGCGCCTTGGTCGCGATCTTATTGAGCAGGCTGTCGACCGTTTTCTTGAAGTCGTCGTCCTGCATCCAGTTCGCCACCTCGTCGAAAAATATGAACACGCGGGGCAACCTCTCCTCGGCCGCGACGCGTCGATTATATTGATCGATATTGCGGTAACCGCGCTCCGAAATAAGATCGTAGCGCTCCTCCATCTGGTTCACGAGCCGCTCGAGCAGCGCCACCGCCTCGTCCTGATCCGCTACGATCCCGCCGCGCAGATGCGGCAGACGTCGCGCCCAAGCATAATCGACGCCACGTTTGGGGTCGATCAGATGAAGTTCGATATCCTCGGGTGCATTGAGCGCACAAAGATCGAGCATCAGATTGGTCGCGAGAATCCCTTTGCCGCTACCGGTATTCCCCGACACCAGACTATGCGGCGCAGCGCGCTCCTGCCCCCCGAAATCGCCTGCCAGAGGCAGGTAGAGCAGCGCGCCGTCATCTTCCTTTTCCCCGACGAGCGGCGCGCAGCTTTCGGCGGGCGACGCCCCGGGGCTCGGCGAGCGGCGAAGCCAGGCGTCGGCGAGATGGAGGATGGCGCGTTCGGGGCGACGGATCGCGACCGCTATATGTCCGGGCATTGGGCTGATGCGCACGATATCGATACGATGCTTCGTAAGCAGATCGGTCTGGCGCCGTTCGAGCCAGCCGACGGTCAGCGTGCGCGCGCCCACATAAACAAGCGCACTATTGGGCGTCAGCCGGCTCTCGATGATGGGCGCATCCATTCCCTCCGCCTGCAGGGCATTCTGGAGGTCGCGCACTTTTTCCTGGAGCCAGAGTTCGCCAATTGCCTGGTCCTCGGCATGGCTCATACTCAGGAGGGCGGCGCGGATCGGCGGCGCCCAGCCTTCACCACCCGCGGCAAAGGGCGTGGCCGTAGCGGACGCTGGCGCAGCCTCTCCGTCGCTATCGGCCGCCGCGTGTTTCTCTGCCGGCTCGGGAACGATGTCCGCCACGGCGTTGCTCTCCATGTCCGGATAGGCGCTGGCGAGAGGTTCCGTATCCGCGCCTTGTTCTGCAACACCACCACCAGACGGGAGCGGACCGCGCTCGGGCGCTGGCGGCGGTCCGCCGTGCGGCCAGTCCGGCGGCAAAGGGAGCGGCGGCGGCGGCAGATCGTCGCCGAGCGAACGGAGAAGAGCGACAACGTCGCCGCGACCGTGGACCCATTGGGCGATCGGGCGACGCTCTTCGGGCGGGAGATCCTCATCGGGCAGCATCGGTTTGTTGCCGTCCGCACCTTCGAGATCGAAACTGAACAGCATCGAATGGCCACTGACTTCGACGCGCACCGTCTGCTGGCGGAGGGCCTCGAGCCAGGCCGCCTGAGTCAGGCCCCCAACCGTATCGAAGGGGTCCATATGTTCGAGCAGCATATCAGCAATCCGGTTGCGCCAGATCGCGGGATCGAGATTGCTTTCGGCAAGCAGAAGTCGCCGGTCCATTTCGGTGTAGCTGGCCTCGAGCTGGCGCAATGACTTCACCCGATGCTGCGCGAGGGTCGACGCCGTGCAATATTTCGCCTCGGCGATCACGACGCGGACGAGCGGCCCTTCGCCGTCCGCCGAAAAGCATATGCCCATGATATCGGCCATCTCGCCCTTGAGATCGAGCCAGCGGCGATTGTCGTCGAGAAAGAACCAGGCGGCGGCATGGTCGCCATGCGCGGCGAACAGCCCCTCAAGGCGGCGTTCGGTAAGAACGAGGCCCAGCATTTCTTGCGCATAGTTGCGCCACTGCGCGGCGCGCATGACGACCGCGCCCGACAGGCGGGCGGCCGACGCATGAATGCGCGTCAGCAGCCGCCCGCGGTCTTCTGCGGACATATCGGGTAGCAGCTGTGCGAGGTCTCCCCCGAGCCGATCGCCGATATCGCTGCTCGAAACCTCGGCGGAGACGATGACATTATGGGCCGAATTGGGTGTCGAAAAATAGCGGATGATCCGGCGGCCATCCTGCACGATCAGCCGTTTGTCGGCAATGCGGTCGAAGGTCACGACCCAGTTGGCGAGCCCGTGCGCCCGCGCGAGGACGTCGGCGACCTCGGTGTCGACAAACTCGACCCATCGGAGGGGCAGCCAGGGTCCCGCGGGAGCGGTGACCTGCCGGTGGAGCACATCATAAAGAGCATGCGTCCAGGCCGCGACGGGCGCGGGCTGGATGGGCGCGGTCAGGAACAGCCCGGATTCCACGCTTCGCTTCTGGAAGGGTAGCCGCTTCGACCGGTCGGTCGGCATGTGCGCTGCAATATCCATGGGATCGGCGACGGGCTCTCCCTCTTTCCAGCGCACCTGGGCGGATCGCGCGATCACGTCCTGAAGCAGAATGAGATCGCTGCCTTTCCCGCCGTCGGGTGCGACCAGACGGTCCGGCCCGACGAGACTGATGCGGAGACGCGACAGGAAACCACGCGAGAAATCACTCGATGCCGGCGCGGCGATCTCGGCGGCGATCCGCCGGTTTTGGCTCTCGTAAAGGTCGCGAAGGCGCGCCTGGTCGTCATGGGTGATGACGAGATCGCAGCGGACATCTGGGTTTTCGTCGACGAACCGCGCGAGATTATTGGCCAGCAGGACCGGGATATCGTCGGATTCGGTACCGAGCATCGCGATCGAGAAATTGGTCCGCTCGTGCGGCCGCAGCTCGAGATATTCCGTGGTGATGCGCCGCAGCGCCTCGACCGCCTCTTTCGCGCCTTCCTCGCCGATGTTGCGCACGCCCTCGCCTTGCGCCTCCTCGAGCAGGCTGCAGTCGAGAACGCGCTGGGTTTCGGCGAGGAGATGCCCTCCGCTTCGCCCAATATCGCCATAATAGCTGTTTGCGAGAATGCGCACCCGGCTCTCGAGAAATTCGGACGCCCCCGTTCGCTGGGTGGCGGTGGAGCTGGTAAGCGCCTTGCTGGCGGCGCTGAACTGCCGCGCCTTCGCTCCGATTTCGGCGAGACGCAGCGGATTCCAGGCCGTGACGATCGCACCAGGGCGGCGGCTGTCGGCCTCGATCGAACCGATCGCGAGCAAGGGTGCGAAGAGTTCGCGAAGGCCTGCCTCGGTCGCGGCATGGCTCCGCAGTGCGGCGAACACATCGCCGAACGCCTCTAGCTGCCCGATGAGGTCGGCCGATGCGAGACCGTCGCCCGCGATCATCGCCGCGATCGCGGCCGAATAGCGGGCTCGGAAACCCGCAAAGGCCCCACGAATGGCGACGGCGCCGTCTCGCGTGACGATCGCGTCGGCCTCAAGCTCGGCGAGCGAGGCAAGGAAGCGCTTGCAGACGAGATTGCTTTCCCGTTCGGAGTTCGCGAGCACGCCGAGCGTCATGCCGAAGGTGTCGATCATCGACGCCGCATCTTCGAGATCGATGCCCGATGCGCCGCCCCGCGAGCGCCGGTTCTCGGTAACCGATCCGGTGAGGAGGAAGGCGTCGCTGGCGCCGTCGGCCAGGATGAAACGCAGGTCGGTTGGCAGCGAATAGCCGATCGCATTGGCGATCGGCCGCCAGTTCATATGCGCGCGGGCGAGCGGATCGCGGACTTTCCCGCCGCGCGCCGAGCCCGCTTCGCTGGCAGGCACCAGAAAGGCTTCGAATTCGATCGAGTTGGTGCCCGACGGGCCGTCGGCCGCTTCCTTCTCCCAATCGCGTTCCCAGCACAGGCCGAAGTCGAGGATGATCTCGGGCGCCAACAACTGGTCGAGACCGCGATAGCGGTCACGCAGGTACACAAGTTGGCGTTTAAGCTTCTCGTTCGCCCAGAAGCTGGCCTGGTCCGACCCGCGAAGCCAGATATAGACGCGCATGTCGCCGTCGCCGTCGCTTTCCGCCGAAACCCGGTCGATCAACCGCAGCAGGCCTTCGTAGAGGTCGCCGACTTCAATCGCCTTCTTGAAAATCAGCTTTTCCCAGCGGCGGTACAGCGCGGGGTTGCGTTTCAGCCGCTCGCGATGGCTCTCGAAAAAATCGTCGATCTTCGGCCCGGGCGTTGCGACGTCGGTCTTGAGACCGTCGAGAAACTCCTTCTCGGCGTCCGTGAGCGTCGCCCGGAACTCCTGATCAAAAAGCCTCCGCGTGTCCTGTCCGAAGGTCGGTTTTTCGGTCTTGCGGGCCTGCGCGAAAACCGCAGACATTTCATCCCAGGGTATTTCGGCGGCGGCCGCCTGGGCTTGGCTCCACAGGCCATCGCGAACGTTGCGATCGTCGCAGAGCGCCGCGATCCGGTCGGCATGCAATTCGCCGAGCGTTCCCGCTTCTTTCAGCTCGCCGAGCTTGCGCAGAAGCTCCCCTGCGGCGAGGGTTTCGCCTTCCTTGTTGCGGCGGAAAAGGAAGGGCTGCGCGTCGGCGCGTAGTTGCTGGAAGAACTGGCGCGCCGCAGGCGCGTCGGCCGATATCTTCGTCTTGGCATCGCCAGCGCTGCGCGGCAGACGCAACGCGGGAAGCGCATCGCGAACAGCATTGTCGAGCATCGCGCCCGCCAGCATCGTTTGCGCGACGCGCGCGCAGAATTCCGCGAGCAGTGCGGGCGTAACCATCAGGTCGCTGGCGAGTAGGCCAGCGATCACATGACCGAAACCTTCGCGGGTTTCTTCGAGACTGTGCGCGAGGGCAATCTCGCTCCAGTCATAAGGGCGTTCGACGAGCCAGGCTTCGTCGATCCGGGTGACATGCCCGATGCTCTGCTCGACCGACCGGATGTGCGCGGCTGGGACCGAAAAAATCGTGGCGCGCACGCCGGGCGTCGGGTGGTTGCGGTGCCAGGTGGCGGTGCGGCTTGACACGCTCGCCGCACCGAGATCGCCAGCGCGAAGCAGCGGGTGGACGAACACCTCGATCGGGCCGATATGAGAAATCGCCGCAATATGGCGCGCCATCGCGCTCGTGATGTCGGGTCGCAGCCCCATGATTCCGAAAAGCGCGCGCGTCCCGGGCGCTTGCAGCGTATCGGCGATCCGCCGCGCGGCGACGCGCCCGATGATGTCAAGCGACTGCATCGCGCACCTCGCTGGCCAGCGCCGCACCATCGGCGTGAAACGGATTGGTCACGAAAGCGCAATCGTCGGACTTGCGTTCGAGGTAGCCGAGCATGCGTAGCCGTTCCTCGAAGCTGCGCTCATTTTCGCGAAAGCTCGCCTCAGTTTCGGGAAGTTCGCCGCCGAAGGCCTGCATCGCCTCCTGCGCACCGATGACGATGTGATAGCGCCGATAGAGCCGGGCCAGAAAGGCGTCGAGCTCGACCGGACCGCCGACGTTGGCGAGCACGAGCGCCTCAATGAGTTCGTCATTCGGCGCATACCATGTCCCGACCCCGGCACGGGCGGTGACCGCGCCAGTCTGGCGCCCGGTCGCGACATACATGGCGCCGACCGAATGGCTTCGCGAACGCTGGACGTCGTTCAGAAGTTCTTCCATCTGTTCACGCGCACTGGGCATTGCGTGCGGATCGGTCCCGATGTCGCGCGACCACAGGAAGCGTCCCGCGAGATGGTTTCGCGCGGTGAGGCTGTTGTTCGGACTGGTCTCGATCGCCTGCCATTCGGAGCTGGCCCGGTAGTTTTCGACGAAGCTGCGCATCGCTTCCTGCGGCAGGCGGCGATGACGACGATACATGGAATCGGAAAGCTTGCGCAGGCCGGTCGCGCTCGACGTTCCTACCATGTCCATGACGAAAGGCGGAACATGGTCGCTGTCGCTCTCGGACGTCTCGATGCCGCGCTCGACGACGTAGATCATGAGGTCGAATCCGCTGAGCCGGGCCAGCGAAGCGAGCGAGGTCGCCAGCGGCAATCGCCGCAAGGACAGGATTGCCAGCCAGTCGGCGGCGATCCGGTCATAGGCGCGGTGTGTCAGGAGCGGAAGATAGCCGGTGGTCAGCGAGCGCGTCGTGTTTTCCTCCGCCTCGCGCCCCTGAAGTTTGCGCGTGAGCCGATTCCACGGGCTGCGCGCCTTGAGCAGCCGTTCGCGCAGAATGGCCTCGATCCGCGCGCGGTCGGGCGAACGGTTGAGCATCAGGTAGATGATCTCGCCCGATCGGCGGAGCCAGCGCCGGTCGGGCTGCAGCTTCACCTCGCTCACATCGGAGAAGATCATATTGTCGCCGAGCGGGAGAAGGTGCCGCGAGGTCGGGCGGCGGTTGTTGTTGCCGTCGATCTGGCTGCTGCGCAGCAAGGCGACCGCGTTCGCCAGATCCTGAAAATGCGGAAATGCCTTGCGCAGATAGGCGATGTCGAGCTGGTTCGACGCGGCCGCCTCGCGCTCCCATGTCGCCCACATCGTTGCATTGTCGTTTCCGGAGGCGGCGATGTCATCGAGATACTGGTCGGAAAAGAGCAGATGCCGCAGCGATTCGGACAGCGGGACATTATATTGAAGCCACTCGTGCACGGGATTTCCCGCCCCGTCACTCTCGGGCCCGGGAAATATCGTCTTCGCGTCGCGCTCGCGCGCAAAGCAAATGTGGATGGTCTCGAGGATCGAGAGCCAGGGCGACTGGTCGTCGTACAGGAGAAGGCCCCAGATCGGATATTCGCACCACAAGGTGATCTGGTTGAGCTGCAACCGCGCGGGCGGGGTCAGCGCCTGGTTGACGACAAGCGGCGACATTTTGCTATCGGACATCGTCAGACCTCGAGCATCTTGGCGTCGATCTGGCCCGAAGATCCGAGCGAGAGCACATGAACCGCGTTCAGTTCCTCGTCCTGGTCGCCCTCGCCGAACGCTGCCGCCGCAATCAGGGCGAACTGGCGGATTTCCTGCTGGCACTGGCGCGAGAAACTCGAGGGAAGACTGCCCTCCTCCACCCGTAGAAGATATTCGAACAACAGCGGGCGGAGATCGAGCGGATCGATTTCGCCGCTTGCCGACTTGCTTGTGATGCGCAAGCGTGGGCGGCCAGCCCCTTCCCCCATCTCGAGGCGAATATTCTCGAATTTCGCCGCGCGCGAAATCGCATCGACGGTGGCGATACGGCCGACCGTATCGTCGGTCCGCCCAATCGTCCCCGCGAGCCAGAGCTTGTCGCTCTCCTCGGCCATCATCCCGAGATAGGCGCGGTTCAAGCCTTTCACGAGGCGTCGCGTCACCTGGTCGAGCAGCGTCTTGTCGCCATCGCCTTCGAGCCCCTCCATCACCTTGAGATAAAGGCCGGCATGATGGAACATGGTCAGCCGCCAGGGCGAGGCCGGACCGTCCCCCGCATCGGGAAGACGAAAGAAGGCGCGGCGGCGCTGGGTTGCGATCGCGCGCCGGAATTCGTCGGCCTTGTCGCGATCGGCGGTCACATAATAGGCGCGGCGCGCGGGCTCAAAGAGCTGTTCGCCGTAGAGAAGATCTGCCTCGAACAAATGCCGCGCGACCTCTTCGGGAACGCCGCGGGTCAAGGCGTCGTCGAGGAGATTGTTCGTTTCCTCGCCAAGGCCAAGCGCGGCCATCTGATGGAAAACGACATAACCCGATCGGCGCGCGGAAGGCACATTGAGACCGAGCGCATTTTCATAAGGGTTGCAGACCGCATATTGGCCGCGGCTGGCTCGGACCCGCGCCCGCGCACAGTCGAGCATCGGATCGTCGGGCGTCGTGCGGTCCCCGAGAAGGATATTGACCCCAAGCATGATCAGAAAGCGGATCGGTACATGACTGTCGTTCGCCGCGCCGAGCCGCAGCACATCCTCAATGCGATCGCGGAAAATCGAGCCCACCCCAAGATCTCCGCGCAGCAGCGCGCGGTTGAGCCGTATCGGACACGGGTTGTCGGTCCCAGTGCCCGGGCACCCCTCACAGCCCTCGTCCCATTGCGGATGATCGAGGATCTGCCCGAAAATCCGTTCGACCGTGTCGCGGCTCCAGGTGCGGCTCAGGTTGAGCAGCGCCAGATCGAGCGGTCCCTCGACGCGGTCAAAGCGCAGCATTCGCGCCAGTTCGGCCTGGATCTCGGGCGCGCCCGCGAGGTCGCTCGAACGGAAGTAGCGCAGTAGCTGGCCATCATTGGCCGCCACCAGATAGCGGATATCGCTGCGCTCGCCCTTGAGGCAGGCGATAAGGCCGGCAAGCTCGGCGTCCTTTTCCTCCTCTTCGAGCTCGCTGAGATCGCGGATCACCCGGAGCTGCGCGCCATTGGGCAGTTCGACCTCGAGAACCGGATCGCGGCCGGGCCACTGCTCAGGGGGGAGCGCGAGCTTTCCGAGCAGAAATTGCCGGATATGATAAGTTTTTCCATCCCCCGCCGTCCCGGTGAGAATGACGTTGCGCGGCGTATCGCCGCAAAGCGCCTCGACCATCTCGTCCAGCCGCGGCGCGGGAATTTCGAGCGGCGCGACGTCGAACCGGTCGAGCGCATCGCGCACATTCTCGTCGCTCAGCATGTCGGCTTCGGGCGAAGGACCGTAGGTCTTCAGAAAGGAGACCAGCGGATTGGAGTGGCAGGCGCTCACAGGTGGCAGACCGCGCAGCCGTCGTCCGCCTTTGCCTTGATCTGGCGCCGCGGCATGCGCTCGACGTCATCGAGCGACCGGCCATCGACCCAGGTATATTTGCGTCCCCCCTTCATCCGCTCATAATCCTTCGCCCGCTCGTAGAGGGCCGGATGCCGTTCCTTCAGCCCCTGCCATTCCCCGATCTGCTGGTAGAAACAGAAATAGCAGCCCGAGCGGCTGCGCCATTCATAATAGTCGGGAAGGCCGAGGCCCGCGCTATCGAGGATGCGCCCGACCTCCGCAATGTCGATCGCATCGTCGCGATAGGGATAGACCGGTGTGATATTGGGACGCTCGGAGATCACCACGGGCTTGGCCCCCGAAGTCCCCGTTCCGAGATAGCCCGCGCGGTTTTCATCGGCGCGCAGCCCGATATAGGAATAGGCGCGGCCGCTGCCCACGAAGCGCTCGAACGGCGCGATCTTCATGATCCGCGTACACCAGCGTGCCCGCGGGCTCGGCAGGAAACCGGCAAAATGCTCGTACAGCGCGATGTCGAACGGCGTACGGCCCGGCTTTTCCGCCACGTCGAACATTTCCATGGCCGACACCCGGTGAATCGTCTCGCCGAGAACATTCTCGAGGCGGTCGAGATAATCGATCGTCTCGGGAAGCTCGACGCCCGTGTCGGAGAAGACATATTCGAACCGGACGTCGGGATTGCGCTGCTTCAGATAGACGGCGAGCGCCGAACTGTCCTTGCCGCCCGACACCGGCACGATATGCCGCGCCTCCGCGTCGCGGACCGCTTCGTCGACATGAACCGCACCGCTCGTCATATATTCCCCCCCGCGACCCTGAGGCCCGCTTCGCGGTCGGCCTCGTCATCCTCCTCGTCCAGCCTTTGCAACATCGCGGCGAGCCCCGCGAGGCGCGCCTCGATGATCGGCCGCAGCGCCTCGTCTGGACGATCTGTATCGAGCGCGGCCGATTCGATCCGGTCGCGCGCGTCGCGCAGCGCAAAACGGAACTCGGCCGCGGTGCGGTCGTCCCACTTGTCGAGACTGCGCTGGAGCAGGATCGAACTCAAATTATTGGCCAAAGACTTGGGCGAGAAGCGGCCGTTGATGGCTTCGACCGATTTCCGAAGCACCGCCTTGTCGATGATGCGCAGGTCGCCGCGCCGCTCGATCGCGGACATGTCGAAGCAATTCGCCCAGGCGGTGACCGCGGCCAGCGGGTCTGGCACGGGAATGTTCGAGCGAAAGCTCTCCCGGATGACATCGACGGCCTCGGCCGCAAATTGGTCGCGCATATGATCGACATCGTTGCGCGCCCCTTCGAGCGCCGCGATATTCTCCAGCAGGGCTTTCTTTCCGCCCATCGCCTCGGGAAGCGCGCGAAACAGAAGGTCGACCGGATCGCCCATCGCGCCGAGTGCACGAAGTAGGCTCTTGCCCCTCGCGCTCAGCTTCTGGGACCGCCGCGACCCGTCGGGAACCGTGAGAAGCCAGCGCAGGATCGCGTCATATGCAAAGCGCACCAGCTCATCGGCGGACGAGGGATGCTCATGCGCGAAGACATAAGCGATCTCCGACAGATATTCCTTCCTTTCGGGCGTTACGTCGAGAACCTGGACGGTAAAGCCCTCGGGATTGGCGACCATGCCGTCGAACTGGAAGCCGAGCGTATCGGCGACATAGATGCCATCCTTGTAGAGTGCGACGGCACGAGCGAAATGTTTGAAGCCCGCAGCGACAAGCAAAGGGATGACCGCCCGGGGCGCCCCGATCGGCACTGCGGTCAGCCCGGCGACGAAGGCGCCGAGATCCTTATAGCCGTGCATCCCACTCGGTTGCCGGAAAAATTCCGCGATCCTCGTCCAGACCTCGCGAAGCCCCGGATCGGCCAGTTCGTCGGGATCGGCAAAGCGTGTCGCGCCCGCGGGACGCAGTCCGCTATGTTCGAAGACCGTGCGGTAGATCGACCCCTCCGCGCTGCGATCGCCTTCCTCATAGCCGAGCCGCGGCCGATCGCCACGTTCGAGGATCGCGCCGACGATCCGCACGCGGGCGGTCTGCATCGTCCGCGACGCCGCGTCGCGCATCAACTGCTCGTTCGCGATCCTCGGGGTCTGATGGAACCAGCGCCCCAGAAGCCGCGACGCTGCCATCGAGGCGGGGCGCTCGGCGCTGACCCCGAGCTGCTCGCCTTCGGCATACCAGCTCGCCGATCCGCCGCGCGGATCGAGAAGGGTTCGCAGTTGTGACGCGAGTTCCTCGAAGGCGACCGACTGAAGCTCGTCAATCTCGGTGACGACCATCGGGTCGGATTCGAGAAATTCCTTGTCGGCCCGCAAGGCTTCGATCGAGGTCAGTTCGAGAGCGGCGCTCTCGGCCGCCAGAGGGCGGTCGGGAACGACGATGACCGCGCGGGCGCGCGTCTTGAGCGCAGCCTTGCGCGCCAGTTTGATCGCCGCCTTGTCATCGGCGAGAACGTAGAGGAGCTGGCCTTCGATAGCCGCGGGATCCTCGACGAGCGCCGTAAGTTCGTCTAGCGATACATAGCGCCCCCCGAGGAACCGGTTAACGCCGAATTCGGCATTGTGCCGCGTCGCGCGAAGATGGGGCGCGGGAAAGCGCTCTTCGAGGAAGGGACGCAGCGCGAAGGCCGCGCCACGCCGCTCGCGCTCTTCGCGAACACGGATCGCGACATCGATATCGGCGCCGTGCCAGACCGCCACATCGTCGGTGTGTCGCCGCCAGAGCAACAGATTGGCTGCCAGCAGCGCATCGATGGCCTCGGATATGTCGGCGCGCGGCGCCGAGCCGGCCAGCGCGAGTTCGAGCAGGTCCCGCGGCAGCCGGCGGCGCTCGCCGCTCGTGCCCAGCTGGAGAAGGCAGGCGCCCGCAAGGATGGCGCGCTGCAGATCGTCATCGGCGCGCGACCGGGCGCTTTCGGTCTCGATCCAGCGGCGGTAGGTGCCGCCGATCCCGACATCGGTGCGCATCGCGTCCGAAAACGCTGAGTAGATCGCCTCGATATCGACCGGACGCGCAAGATCGGCCTCGCGCAGGAAGGAGAAAAGGCTTCGCTCATTCTGGCCGACCCGCGCGACGAGCGTCGGGAGGATTTGGAGCGCGCCTGGCGAAAGCGGACGCGCATCGTCGAGGATGGCGCGCATTCGCTCGCGGGTTTCGATGCCGTCGAGCCATTTCCAGCGCAGCGCGGCATCGATCGTCTCGTCATCGGCGACGGCGAAGGCGGCATCGACCGCGGCGGGGCGCATGTCGCGTACCACATCGGCGACGAGGCGGTAGAATTCCTGGCTGTCCTCGACCATGCGCAAGGCATCGAAACGGCCTTCGATCTTGCGCCATTCGCTGCGCGACGTCTCGTTGAGCCGCGTCGCATAGGCCAGGAGATTCTGGTGGAGGAGGAGCGTGAGGCTCATCGAGGGGTCCGACGCGCGCGCGACGCGCTCCGCCAGACGCTGGACGACGTCGAGCTCGCTCGCACGACCGTCGGCGACAAGCCCTTCTAAATGGCGCCCGAACTCGTCCCAGATGATGGCGACATGATCCCAGCCGCCATCGCGCATCGCCTTCCCGAAGCCCTCGACAGTCTTGGGCGGGTTCGCCATGCCGAGCGATGCGGCAATCGCGGCCAACGGATCGTCGACGAGGCCGGTCAGAATGACGAGATTGCCCCGGCCGTTCCGCCCACAATAGGCGAGATAGTCGGCGCTAGCCGCCGGATCGACATGCGCGAGGCGGTCCAGAACGGGTGCGAGCGCCTCGCAATCGCCGGGCTCGCCGCGAACCAGGAGCGCGCCAACCCCTGCCGCGAGGCTCTTTCCACTGCCATATGGTGCAATGACCATCGTGACGGCGCCAGGCCGGGTTATCGCCGTGATGATCGGCAGCGCGCGCCGGGTCGGCCTGTAATGCGCGAAACGCGGCGGATGCGCGAGATCCTCGACGAGACTGAGCGAGCGGAAGAAGCTGGCCTCTATCATACGTCCGCCTCGATGCGCTCGTAATAATCCTGCATCCAGCTCTCGACCTTGCGATGTCCCGCTAGGACGTGCCGTTCCCCCGCCAGCGATTCGATGCTCACCCCCTTCATCCAGAGCGCATCGGCAGCGCGCGACGCGATATCGTCGATCGTTTCGAACGAGGAGCAGAATATCCGGCCGGGACCGCCAGGAAGCGTCGCCAGCTCGCGCAACGACAGCGCGTCCTTTCCTGTCGCCTCGGATAAGAGCGAGACCGAGGCAAGAAAGGCCTCTGGCGGCAAACCGACCGGAGAACGCGCCCGCTCGAAGCGGCGCACCACATCTTGGCGGAGGATCAGCCCAAGCTCGCGCAGCGGGCAGGCTCCGACATCATCGGGATCGACGAAGTCGACGCCGGGCCGGGCGGCATAGGCGCTGAGAATACAGGCGACATCCTTTTGCGCGACCGCCGGACTTGCGGGACGGACCGCCTTGGCGCGGACATGATCAAGGAAGGCGTCGGTGCACATTGCGCGGTCGAAATGCCGCTCGGCAAAATCGTTGAAGAACCAGTGCCAGACGCTGCCCTCGCGCGAGGTAAGAAATAGGTGAAGAAACCACCAGGTGCCGGGCAGTTCGCAATAGGGATCATAGCGCAGGACGAGCTTAGCAGCTTGCGACGGGACGCGCCCACTGCGCGCGTCAGCGCTGTCGTCCGCGAGCCCCGTGGCACGGAGCCAGAAACCCAAGGATTCGACCATCTTGGACCCAAGGCCAAGCTCGTCGGCGACCTCGGTCGTCGGATGAAAGGCGCCCTCGCGCTGCATCTGGAGGAGGCCCTTCGGCAGCCAGCCGTAGCGCACCGGGAAGGTTGCGTGCCCGCCGTAGGAATAACGGGTCATGCCAGTTGCCATGACCGGTTCCTCAAAAGGCTCACGCTGGCCGCAACGACGTCCGCTGCGATATCGATCTCGGCCGCGCTGTTGAGCGCGGACACGGAAAAGCGCAGCGTCTCAAAGGCTTCGGCCTCGGTCAGCCCGAGCGCGGTCAGCACATGCGAAGGCTCGGGTCGCTGGCTCGAACAAGCCGAGCCCTGCGAGGCGGCGACGCCGCGCACATCGAGCTGGCCCGCGAGCGCCATCGCGTCGATGCCGGGAAACCTGATGCTCATGATGTTGGGTAGCCGCGGCGCTGAAGCGCCGAGGAGGATGGCATCGGGCACGGCGGTCCGGAGCCGCCCCTCGAACCGTTCACGCAGCGCGGCCATATGCGCAACGCTGCCCGCCAACGTGCTCGCGCGCTCGTCGCAAGCCACACCAAATCCCGCGATCAGCGGCACCGCTTCGGTGCCCGCGCGCAGCCCATGTTCCTGATCGCCGCCGAACAGGAGCGGCGCGAGCGGGACGTCGCGGGTGCCGGCCACGACCGCCCCCACCCCCATCGGCCCGTGCAGCTTGTGCGCGGACACGGTAATGACGTCGGGACCGCGGCCTTCCGCAAGATCGATCGGCACCTTGCCGAACGCCTGTGCCGCATCGGAATGGAAGAGCGTTTGCGATCGGCCCGCAAGGATCGCGGCGATCTTGTCGATGGGTTGCAGGATTCCCGTCTCGCTGTTGGCAGCCTGAATCGAGACCAGCAGCGGTCCCTGAATAGACGCGGCGAGCGCCGTGAGCGTGGCGAGATCGACGATGCCCTCGGCATCGACGCCGAGGACATGCACCCGCTCGGGAGACGGGGCCTGCGCCGCGGCGCGCAATATCGAGGGATGTTCGACGCTCGTCGTGACGAGCGTGCCCGCAAACCCGCTGCGCAGGACCATATTATTGGCTTCGGTGCAGCCCGAGGTGAAAACGACCCCTTCCTCGAATGCGCCGTCGACGAGCCGCAGCACGCTGTCTCGCGCGGCGGCGAGGATCTTTCGCGAGCGGGCGCCGAATTCATGGGCGCTCGCAGCATTGCCCGCGCCGCCCTCGAGCGCCGCGACGATGGCGGCGATAACATCGGGTGTCGCGGGTGTGTTCGCCGCCGCATCGAGGTTGATGGACAAATCGCTGTCGTAAAAAGCCGGCAAATTCTTGCCAATCCCATCCTGAATCACATCGCCCCCATTCGCCTTGCCCGACCATAGGAGTCGCGCTCGCCACTGCCAACCGCCCAATCGACACCAAAATGGTTGCCATCCTTCGACAAAGATGCACCAGTATTGAAACATATCACGAACAAATAGTAGGAACCAGCCGGTTTCCGGTGATTTCGTATCAGAATAGTTTCGCGCTCACCGCTCCTTTGCTCCTCTCGCGCACCGACGAGTCGATTGGCATTGACCGCAACGGAGCGGACAAAGGTCATATGACTCAAGATGTTTCCTTACGCTGGTAGCGCTTGTTATCGCAGGGCTGCTTTCTTCCTGTGGAGCGGCGGCTCCACCTTCGCGCGGCCTTGTGACCGTCCTCGCTTTTCTCCTGATCCTCTACTTCGAGTTCTACTCAGCAGCGCAGCTTCACTGCCCCGCCTTCTCGGTAGAATCTGCAGCCATCTGACGATGACAAGAAGCGAATGCAAAATCCTATGTTGTCCCGTGCGATTAAGGAAAGAGGATCACTTACAATATTGGCGAGTACAGTGTCGTTACGCGTAACGATTGGATGTTTCTTGCGATTGACAAGCGAGACGATGTGCCTTCACCAAGGCCGCTAGGGCAACTTTCGGATATTATGATGACGACGCAATTTGCGATCAGAGCGGTCAACGTCGACTTGCCGATGTTGGGCACACAGAGATTATCATTCTCCAATCCGACCGAACTTGCTTCGCATTCGACGATTCTCGTCGGCCGGAACGGTACAGGAAAATCAACGATCCTGCGCGATCTTGTCATGGCGCTACGCGCCTATTTCGCGACCAATGCGCTGCAAAGCCGCCAGGGCCTCGGACGGATTTCCAGCATCGAGATCGACAGCGAGGGGCGACATGTCGAATTGAATTTCGGCGCCGATGTGAAGCAATTCAAAGATGAACGGGATTCGCTGCGCGGAGAAGGCTGGGCGCCAAGCAAGGTCATTGCACTGTCCTTCACACCGTTCGACAAGTTTCCGCCGATCGACGACACGCTGCCCAGGCCCGGATCCCGCCCTGAGACGGCGCGCACAATAGTCGACCCGTTCTATGTCTATCTCGGCTTCAAGAACGATTTCAGGAGCTCGCCTCGCGCCCGACTGCTCCGCACAATCGACCAACTCGCCTTCGCGGAGTCGACCGTGCAATCCGACGAGCGGGTCGTCGATGCTTTCGACGCTATCGGCTATAGCCCGGTCATAGAGCTCGAGTATGAATTCACGCCGGGATGGCGCAGCGGCAGATACCAGTCAGATTTCGACGAGCAGAGGCTCAAGGAACTGGAGAGCATGCTCGAGGGTCATGTCCGCTCGGATGGCAAGCGACGGCGCCGAATGACCTATTACATCGACTTCCGTTTCGGGCGCCGCGACGCCTCGATCCCGATCGACTTCGAAGAAATCCGCCGCCTCACGGATGCCAGGGTTCTACGCCTCGGTTCGGTCAAGCTCCGTACGGCCGACGACAAGGAGGTCGAACTACTCGAACTGTCATCGGGTGAGCTCAATCTCTTCTCGGGTTTTCTCGGCCTCGCCGCTTTTCTGGAAGACGGGTGCCTCGTGCTGATCGACGAACCCGAGAACAGTCTCCATCCGGACTGGCAAATGCGATACACCGAGATGCTCGAAGCGGTATTCAGCCGGCATCGCGGCTGCCACTATATCATTGCAACACACTCGCCGCTGGTCGTCAGTGGCGTCGCCGGCCCACACGCGAAGATTCTGCGGCTCGATCAGGAACCGATCGAACTGCCGAGCCGGGCGGTCGCCAATGCATCGCCCGACGCCACGTTGCTGAGCGCATTCACAGTCGTCACCTCCGGCAACAATTTCCTCAAGCAAATCGTGCTCGAGACGATCACGCTGATCGATACGGGCAAGCATCGAAGTGCGCGCGCCCGCGAACTCGCACTGGCGCTTGCGAGCATCTACGACAAGATACCAGAGGACGATCCGATCCGCGATCTCGTCGCCGGCGTCGTCCAGACCATCCTGCAGCCATCATGAGCCGGTTTCTCGACTGCGAGATCGCCGAGATGGCCGGCGTGCGCGCGGACGTTGGCGAGGAGGTCTTCAACCGCTGGTTCGATAAGTCGGAGATCAAGGGGCGTCTCAAGAAGGTCTGCATGGACGAGCAGGGCCTGCGCTGCTGCTATTGCCGTAAGTTCGACAACACGACGAACAACCTGATATGGGATCTCGAGCATGTTCTCTGCGAGCTCTACTATCCGCAATTTTTCGCATCCGATGACAATCTAGCGGTAGCGTGCAAGCGTTGTAACAACGCGAAGAAACATGAAGATGTTCTGCGCCCCCAGCCCCGCCCCGACCCCCGTATCGAAGAGGTCCCGCAGCAGCCTGAATGCTATTCGATTCCTCACCCGCGCTTCGATGCCTGGTCGGATCATCTCAGCCATGTGAACTACCAGATATATAGTTCGGACACCGACAAGGGGGTCGAACTCATGCGCGTCTGCAAGCTCAATGAACCCGCGGTCGATCAAGCCGGCCTTGATCATGAAAGCGTGGTCGCCGCGATCAAGACGCAGTTTTTCCAAATCGTCGATAATGCGGTTAGCGCGCCGCCACCCGATGAGGAGATTCTGGTACGCATGGCGCGGGGTGTTCAGAATCTGGAGGATGAGCGCGCCGCGATGACGCTCGCTGGTCTTGCCCCAAAACTGCGAGCGCTCGGACGCAAGGCTGGGCGGCGCAATATGGAGCAATCGATCGCCGAGGCGCGTGCGCTTGCAGCCCCGCCCGCAAAACCGCCGAAAGAGAAAATCTCTGAAGGAAGAGCCTTATCGCTAGTGGCGTCTGTCGGAGGACCCCGCGCGCGCTACTCGCTGTCCGATCTTCGCGATAACTAGTTCTGTCGTCTTCGGGCAGTCGTATCTCCGCTTCAAGGCTTCATTTCGCCCCACCTAAACGGCCGGCATCAGGCACAAAGCCGCCGCTCTTCAATGAGGCCGGGCGTTGAGAAGTAAGCGTGGTCAGGAAGCCGCCATCGATTAGCTGTCGCGGGATTTAGCGTCGGCGTAGGCGGCTTTTCCCTGCGCCCTTCGCTTGGCGAGCTTTGCCATGCGTGCGCTGATCTCGTCGGGGCTGATATCGGCGGGGTCGAAGGGTCGGCCATACCATTCGATCATGGATTTGCGTTCGGGATGACGCGGCTTGGACATGGCCTCAAGGAACTCTTCGAACCCTGGTGTGCCACCGACATCTTCGGGCGGGGCTCGTCGTTCGCCATCGACGAAGCGCGGGTAATCGATGCCGGGGATGGCGGGTGTGATCTCTTCGATCTCGATACGATGTCGCCAGTTGTCCCCGAAATCATAGGTGTAGGTGAAGCTGGTGATGCCGCGCTCGACGAGCTTGCCGATGCGCATATTGGCGGCATCGCGGGTGCGGACCATGAAAGCGTCATCATCATCGAAGCGGATGCCATAGGCGGCATCGCCGACGTCGAAACGGAACAGATGGTAGTTCTCGAAGAGCATGCAGGCCTGGATCGCGAGGTGCAGGGTCTTGAGGCTGTTGGTGACGGGAAGTTCGACACGGCGCCAGATGGCGGGCTTCATGTCTTCGAGCGTGATGCGAATCCGTGCGATCTGGTCGGTCATGCCGCCATGCTGACGGGTGCGCTTTGCGCTGTCCAGTTCCACGGCATGAGCTCGTCCCAGCGGGAGGCGGGCCAGCCCGATGCGATCTTCTCGATGACATCGGCGATATAGGCCTGCGGCTCGACGCCGTTGAGCTTGGCTGTCTCGATGACCGAGTAGGTGGCAGCGGCGCGTTCGCCGCCAGCCTTCGATCCGGCGAACAGCCAGTTCTTGCGGCCGATCGCGATGGCGCGGATCGCGCGCTCGGCGATATTGTTGTCGATCTCCGCGATGCCGTCATCGATGTAGCGGGTGAGCGCATCCCAACGCTTGCGGCCATAGGCAAGCGCCTTCGCCATCGCCGACTTGGGCGACAGACGACGCAGGGCGTCGTCGATCGCGCCGCGAAGCGCATCGATCTGCGGCCTGGCTTGCTCCTGTCGTTGTCGGCGCCGGATATCGGGCGGCTGGCCGCGCACATCCTCTTCGATCCGGTAGAGCCCGGCGATACGTGTCAGCAGGTCGGTGGTAAGCGGCGTCGGGCTCGTCTGGTGGCACTCGAAGATCTTGCGGCGAAAGTGTGCCCAGCAGGCGACCTCGCGGATGCGGTTGCCTTCATAGAGCTTCTCATATCCGGCATAGCCGTCGGCCTGGAGAAGGCCGGTGAACGATCTGAGCTCGCTCTGCGGATGGATGCCGCTGCGATCGGGGGTGAACCGATACCAGGCGAGCGCCGGGGTGGCGGCGCCCGATGCGCGGTCATCGACGACATAGGCCCAGAGCCGCGCCTGCGCGGTGCGGCCCTTGCCGGGCACGAGCATCGGCACCGGCGTGTCGTCGGTGTGGAGCTTGGCGGCCTTCAGTCCTTCCTCGCGGATGCGGCTCACGATGGGGTCGAGCAGATGCGCGGCCTGGCCCGCCCAGCCGGCGAGGGTCGAGCGGTCGATGTCGATGCCCTGCGCCGCCATCATCTCTGCCTGGCGATAGAGGGGCAGATGGTGATCGAACTTGTTCACGACGACATGGGCGAGCGTCGCGAAGCGCGCCTTGCCGCGTGCTATGGCCTTCACCGGCGCCGGTGCCTGGACAATCCTGTCGCAGGCGCGGCAGCTATACTTGGGCCGCACGGTGCGGATGACGCGCCACTGGATCGGGGCGACGTCGAGTTGCTCGTCGCGGTCATCGCCCAACGGACGCAGCGCGCCGCCGCAATCGGGACAGGTGCAACTGCCGGCCTCGGGCTCGATCCGCCGTTCAGCGCGCAGCAGATGATCGGGCAAGGCGCGCACCGGCGATACCCGCTCGGCGGGCACCCTGTCGGTCGTTCGGCTATCCGCGACCTCGGCTTCGCCTTCGAGTTCTTCGAGAGCGAGCTCGAGCTGTTCGATCTGCAGCGCGAGCTTCTCCGACGACTGGCCGAAGGTCATGCGTCGGAGCTGGGCAAGCTGGTGCCGCAGGGTATCGATCAGCGTATCGCGGGCCGCGAGAGCGGCTTCGAGCTCGGCGATCCGGGCGTCCTTGTCGATGCTGGAAGAGGCTGGTTCCGACACCCCGGACGCCTAGCAAAAGCGGCGCCGCGATGCCAGTAGAACCCTCACTAATCCGCCACTTTTTACCCTGCAAGCAGGGGCGCCGCGGTGCGTTCGGGACGCCGCCAGTCGATGCCCTCAAGCAGCATCGAAAGCTGCGCCGCGGTGAGGCTGACTTTGCCCGCCTTGGTGATCGGCCAGATGAACCGGCCCCGGTCCATGCGCTTCGAGAACAGGCACAGGCCCTGGCCGTCATACCAGAGCAGCTTGACCAGATCGCCGCGCTTGCCGCGGAACGCGAACAGCGCGCCCGAGTGCGGACTCTTCTCCAGCACCTGCTGCACCAGCACCGCGAGACCATCGAACCCCTTGCGCATGTCGGTGGCGCCGCAGGCCAGATAAATGCGCGTTGTCGGTGGTAACGGGATCATCGGGCAAGGACGGACAACACCCGTGCCAGCGCATCGGCATCAACCGCCGCGTCGACGGTGAGCCGCACGCCTGACGGCAGCTCGATCCCGATCTGGCCGCTGCCTGCCGTCGCGGTGGCCGGCACCGACACCTCGACCTCGGCGAACGATGGCACCGGCGTGCGCTTCGCTCCCGTCAAATCACCCGCCAGTGCTTGCCGGCGCCACGTATAGAGCATCCCGCTGCCGACCGCGTGTCGCTGGCACGTCGCCGAGACCGAGCCGTCAGGGCCGAACGCCTCGCGCAGGATCGACAGCTTCTGATCCACCGACCAGCGACGACGCCCGCCCACGACCGCGATCCGACTGCTCATATGATCACTCATATGACCGGTCGTAAGAGCACTCGCTCCCGTCGCCGCGATATCCTCGTTCATCACCGCTCCTCGCAAAGAGCGGCTATCAGCACCGCGCAGCAGCTTCCTGCAAGGCGGCCTTCAGGACACGCTTACGTTGAGAACAAGTTCGAGAACTTGCGCCGCCGCTTTTAGCCGAGGCTTGCACATATGCGGCGGCCGCCCGGCGGCCTGTCTGTAACAAATGCCCGGCGGGCTGGCGACGGTGTGCGCAAACAATCGCTCTCGATTTGAGAGTTTCTGCGGTCTTTTGTTGCTCGGTCGTGACGCACCGCGATAATTTGCCGGCTCGCAAAGGAGAGCCTGATGAAGACGCAAGTTATTGGAATTGTTCTTCTCGGAACCGCGCTTACGGGCTGCGGGAAGGAGGAACCGCGCAGCCGGCAGTATTTCGAGGCGCATGTTGACGAGGCGCGCGAGGTATATGCGGGATGCCAGGATGGCTCGGTCCGCGGCGGTGAATGCGACAATGCCGAGATGGCTGTGAAGCGCGCCGATGCGAAAGCGCGGAGCAAGCGGTTTATCGGTGACGGGAAGGCTTACACACCCCGTTGATCTCCGTGCCGGGCATTAAAGCCCGGCGGCTACCCGGAGCTGTTCCAACTGTTCCCGGCAAAGCCTCTCGACAATCTCGCGCAGGTTGCGGGCCGCGGCGGCAAGTGCTTGTAGATCCTCGGCGGTGATCGCGTAGCTCGGCGAATATCGCGCCTCGACATACGCCCGCTTCAACAGCTCGAAGCGGCGCCGATCCAATTTGCTGTCGCGCGGCCAGGCTTCGATGAGCTGTGGTTCGCGGTCCTCGGCGAGCGAGCGGAGGAATTTGATGTTGTGCGAGCGCGGAAAGTAGAAGGTGTTCGTTAGCAGATAGCATCCGTAGAGGCGTTCAACCGCCTGATGCAGGGCGAATGCAGCTCCTTTAAGCCACCCTTTGTCCTGGCTCGCTTTGTCGAATTCAAACGCGAAGGCCTCTAATCGGCGTCCCGCCTCAGAGGAACCCTCATCAAAATATTCCGCCGCCATCTCGTAGGCGTCGGCCGGCGTAAGGGGTTTCGGTTGAGCAAGAGCGTGGTTCGGCAAATCGTAGAGCAGAATTCCGTCGCGCAGGATGTCGACCCAGAAATATTCGCCGCGGGTCAGCGCCTTGTTCACGTCGGACAGCGTGTGGACGATGATGTTGAGCGTCCGGCCGACCTCAGGATCGCGAAGAATCTTGTCCTCTGCGATATACCAGTGATCCGAGATATCGGTCAGGTCCTCGTGGCTGACGATGACGAGCAGGTCGAAATCCGACTGATAGCCGTTCTCGGGCTCGTCGACCCAATCCTCCCGCGCGTAGCTGCCGAACAGGATGATCTTCAGAATCTTGCCGTTACGCTTCTCGGCCTTGGTCGCGCGCTCGATCGAACGCGCGAATTCCTCCATCAGCACATCCTTGATGCGCTGGAGTTCGCCCTGCTGCCGCGCGGGAAGATGATCGATGTCCATTTTCATGTCAGCCCCTGAATCTGGCCGACAATCAAGACTCTGGCAAGCCAAACTCGATTCATTCCGGACCTGATCGCACCATGATCGGCCTGCCCTTTGCGGCGTCGCGCTTGACTCGGCAAGTCGAGAAGGAACAAAGAGGGAACGAATCCACTATCTGCCGAGTCCTATGACATCATGCGCCACCCTGCCGTCCTCGCCGATCTTCGCGCCAAAATTGCGCGGATCGATGGCGTGTGCGCGCGGCACGAGGTGCTTCCCTTCGGAGTCGACGCGGTCGATTCGCGGCTCCCGGGCGGCGGAATCGCGACCGGCGCGCTCCACGAGATAGCCGGAAGCCCCGAGCTCGCCGACGATGCGAGCGCGACGATCTTCCTCGCCGGCATCCTCGCGCGGACCGAGGGCCCCGTATTCTGGTGCCTGCGCTGGCACGACCTGTTCGCCCCTGCCCTTCACCTCGCGGGATTGCACCCCGACCGCGTGATCCATGTCGAGGCGGGCAGCGACACCAATGTCCTGCTCGCGATGGAGGAATGCCTGCGGCACCCCGGCCTCGCGGGCGTCGTCGGCGAGGTGAGCAAATATTCTTGCGTTGCGTCGAAGCGCCTCCAGCTCGCCGCCGAAACCTCGGGCGTGCCGGCCTTCGTGTTCCGCCGCACCAGCAAAGCCGATCAGGCGGCCGAAGGCACCGCCGCGGTGACGCGCTGGCGGATCACCGCAAGCCCGAGCGAGGACCTCGGCATTCCGAGCCTCGGCCGCCCGCGCTGGCGCGTCGCGCTCGAGCGGGTGCGCGGCGGCAATCCGCATTTCTGGATATTGGAGGGCTGCGATGCGACGGGTCGTATCGCTCTTCCTGCCGCACTGGTCGACCGACCGGCTGCGCAGGAAGACCGGCAAGCCGCGGCCTGACGGCGGCGTCCCTGCCCCACCGCTCGTGACCGCGATCCCCGACCATGGCCGGCGGATCGTCGCCGCGGTCGACGCGGACGCCCGCGCGCTCGGCATCCGCCCCGGCATGACGATCACCAAGGCGCGCGCCTTCGCGCCCGAACTCGATGTCGTCGACGCCGAGCCCGAAGTCGATTTCGAGGGGCTGCGCCGCCTCGCGCTCTGGGTGGGTGCGCGCTATTCGCCGGTGGTCGCGCCCGACCCGCCCGACGGACTCTGGCTCGACGTGACCGGCTGCGCCGCGCTCTTCTCGAGCGAGCGCGCTCTGCTCAAGGATCTGCACCGCCGCACCGGCGCTTTCGGCCTTTCGCTGCAGATCGCGGTCGCCGACACCGCGGGCTGCGCGCACGCGGTCGCGCGCTATGTCCCCGCCGGTCGGCCGGTGACGATCGAACCCGGCGCGCACCGCAAGGCCATTGCGCTGCTGCCGATCCGGGCGCTCCGCCTGCCGCCCGCCGACGTCGAGGCGCTACGCAAGCTCGGCTTCGAGCGGGTCGAGCAGTTAACCGGCGCCCCGCGCGGCCCACTCGCCAAGAGGTTCGGGCGCGAGCTGCACCGCCGCCTCGACCAGGCGCTCGGCACATTGCCCGAGCCGATCGAGCCGATCTTCCCCGAGCAGCTCCCGCGCGCGCGGCGCGGTTTCATGGAGCCGATCGCGACCGCCGAGGCCTTTGCGCAGGTCATCGGCGACCTTGCGCACGATATCGCGGGCCAGCTGGGCCGCCTCGGCAAGGGCGCGCGCCGGCTCGACTGCTATTTCCACCGCGTCGACGGGCAGGTGCAGGCGATCCGCGTCGGCACCGCGGCGCCATCGCGCGATCCAAAGCATCTCGCGAAACTCCTCACCGCGAAGATCGAGACCATCGACCCCGGGCTCGGGATCGAGGCGATGACGCTCGTCGCGCCGCTTATCGAGGTGCAGGCGCTGCGGCAGGGCGAGAGCCTCGAAAGCCTGACACGGCGCGGGCCCGACCTGCCCGCGCTCGTCGACACCCTCGCCAACCGTTTCGGCCAGCGCAGCCTGCACCGGACAGTACCCCGCCCCGGCGCGATGCCCGAGCGATCGGTCGCAATCACGCCGGCGCTCCGCCAAGCCGATGGCGCGGCATGGTCCGACGAGCTCCCGCGCCCGTCACGGATGCTCGCACGGCCCGAGCCGGTCGATGTCATCGCCCTGCTCCCCGACGACGCGCCGCGCCTCTTCGTCTGGCGCGGCAAGCGCTACCGCGTGACGCAGGGCGACGGGCCCGAGCGACTGCAGGGCGAATGGTGGCGCGATGGCGGGATCGAAGGCGAGACGCCGCTGAGCGTGCGCGACTATTACCAGGTCGAGACCGAAGCGGGCGGCCGTTACTGGCTGTTCCGCCTCGGCGATGGCGTCCACGCCGCGACCGGATCGATGCGCTGGTTTATCCACGGAGCCTTCGCTTGAGAAGGCGACCGATAGCAACCGGCATTCGCTTGAGAAGGCGGCCGAACCGGAGCGCCTTCGCTTGAGCGGCGACACGCCCGCTTATGTCGAACTGCAGGTCACCACGCATTTCAGCTTCCTGCGCGGCGCCTCGTCGCCCGATGAGCTGTTCGCCGCCGCGGCGCTGCTCGGCCTGCCCGCGCTCGGTATCGTCGACCGCCATTCGGTCGCGGGGATCGTCCGCGCCTGGGATGCCGAGAAGGCAACCGGCGTGCGCGCGATCGTCGGTTCGCGGCTCGACCTCACCGACGGCACCGCGCTTCTCGTCTATCCGACCGACAAGGCGGCTTACGGCCGCATGTGCCGGCTGCTCAGCGTCGGCAAGGGCCGCGCCGGCAAAGGCGCGTGTCATCTCGACTGGCCCGATGTCGAGGAATGGAACGAAGGGCTGATCGCCTGCCTCGTTCCCGACCGCGCCGACGCGGCAACCGAAGGCGCGCTCGAACGAACGAAACGGATCTTCGGCGACCGCGCCTATATGGCGCTGACGATCCGCCGCCGCCCGCGCGATGCGATCCGGCTGCGCGACCTCGCGGCGCAAGCCGCCGCCGCGCGGGTGCCGACCGTGGCGACCGGCGACGTGCTTTATCACATTCCCGAACGCCGCCTGCTGCAGGACGTCGTCACCTGCATCCGCGAGAAATGCACGATCGACGATCTCGGCGATCGCCGCGAGCGCTTCGCCGACCGGCATTTGAAATCCGCCGCCGAGATGGAGCGCTTGTTCCGCCGTTACCTCAAGGACGCCTCACCCGTCGCGCGGACGGTCGAATTTGCGGAGCGCTGCACCTTCAGCCTCGAGGAGCTGCGCTACCAATATCCCGAGGAAATCCGCGTCCCCGGGCGCACGCCGCAACAGGAGCTCGAGCTTCTGACTTGGGAGAAAGCCCCCGCGCGCTATCCCGAAGGCCTCGACGGCAAGGTCCGGACGCAGCTCGAGCATGAGCTGCGATTGATCGGAGAACTCGATTACGCGCCCTATTTTCTGACGGTCCACTCGATCGTCGCCGAAGCGCGCCGCCGCGAAATCCTCTGCCAGGGCCGCGGTTCGGCGGCGAACAGTGCGGTCTGCTACGTGCTCGGCATCACCTCGATCGACCCGGTGCGCTCCGAATTGCTCTTCGAACGCTTCATCTCGGCCGAACGGCGCGAGCCCCCCGATATCGACGTCGATTTCGAGCATGAGCGGCGCGAGGAAATCATCCAGTGGATCTACGAAACCTATGGCCGCACGCGAAGCGCGCTCACCGCAGTGGTCACCCGCTACCGCTCGCGCGGCGCAGTGCGCGAGGTCGGCAAGGCGCTCGGCCTCAGCGAAGACATGACCGCGGGGCTCGCAGGTGCGGTCTGGGGTTATAGCCGCGAAGGCGTCGACGAAAGCCATGCCGCGGCGCTGAATCTCGACATGGCCGACAAGCGGCTGATGCTGACGCTCGAGCTCGCGCGCACGCTGATCAATACCCCGCGCCACCTCTCGCAGCATCCGGGCGGGTTCGTGCTGACGCGCGACCGGCTCGACGAGCTCGTGCCGATCGAACCCGCGGCGATGGACGACCGCCAGGTCATCGAATGGGACAAGGACGATATCGACGCGCTTGGCTTCATGAAGGTCGATATCCTCGCGCTCGGTATGCTCTCCTGCATGCGCCGCGCTTTCGAATTCCTGCGCGAAGCCAAAGACATCCATCACGATCTTTCGACGATCCCTGCGGAAGACCCTGCGACCTACGCGATGATCCGCAAGGCCGACACCCTCGGCGTCTTCCAGATCGAAAGCCGTGCACAGATGGCTTCGATCCCGCTGATGGCGCCGCGCACCTTCTACGATCTCGTGATCCAGGTCGCGATCGTCCGTCCTGGCCCGATCCAAGGCGACATGGTCCATCCCTATCGCCGCCGCCGCAACGGGCAGGAAGAGGTCACCTACCCCACCTCCGAGCTGCGCCGCGTGCTCGAAAAGACATTGGGCGTCCCGCTCTTCCAGGAACAGGCGATGCGTGTCGCGATCGAATGCGCGGGGTTCACGCCGAGCGAGGCCGATCTCCTCCGCCGCGCGATGGCGACCTTCAAGCTGACCGGCGGCGTCTCGCATTTTCGCGACAAGCTCATCAACGGCATGGTCTCGCGCGGTTACGACCAGGACTTCGCCGAAAGGACCTTCAAGCAGATCGAGGGCTTCGGCTCCTACGGCTTTCCCGAAAGCCATGCCGCGAGCTTCGCGCTGATCGCCTATGCCTCGTCGTGGATGAAATGCCATCATCCCGATGTTTTCTGCGCCGCGCTGCTCAACGCGCAGCCGATGGGCTTCTACGCGCCGGCACAGATCGTACGCGATGCGCGCCAGCACGGCGTCGAGGTGCGTCCCGTCGACGTCAACCACAGCCGCTGGGACTGCACGCTCGAAGCGAGCGATCCCGGCGGCGGTGCGGGCAAATATCTCGCGGTGCGCCTCGGCCTGCGCATGGTGCGAGGGCTCGCCAACGAGGACGGCGCGGCGATCGTCACTGCGCGTGCCGACACGGCGTTCACGAGCGCCGAAGAAATCCAGCGCCGCGCTGGCGTCGGTCGCGGTGCGCTCGACCGCATCGGCGACGCCGACGGCTTCGCCTCATTGGGCTCTTCGCGCCGCGAAGGCCTGTGGGAAGTGAAAGGCCTCGGCCACGCCGCCCTCCCGCTCTTCGCGGCGGCCGACGAGCGCGCCGGCATGCTGCAGCGCGAAGCGGTCGAGCCCGCCGTCCCGCTCGCGCCGATGGGTGAAGGCGCCGAAGTGGTCGAAGATTACCGCGCCTCGGGCCTGTCGCTCCGTGCACATCCGCTCGCCTTCCTCCGCGATGAGCTACGTGCGCGCAAGATGATCAGCTGCCAAGAGCTGCAAGGCGTCAAGGACGGGCGCTGGATCGAACTCGCCGGGGTCGTGCTCGTCCGCCAGAAGCCGGGATCGGCGAAAGGCGTCATGTTCATCACGCTCGAGGACGAGACCAATGTCGCCAATCTCGTCGTCTGGACCAAGGTCTTCGAGGCCAATCGCCGCACGGTGCTCGGCGCATCGATGATGGGAGTGCGCGGTCAGGTCCAGCGCGAGGGCGAGGTCATCCATGTCATCGCGCAGCGCCTCGACGATCTGTCGCCGCTCCTCGCGAGCGTAGGCAACCGCGCCGACGTCGCCGATGTCTATCGCGTGAGCCGCGCCGATGTCGTCAAAAGCCCGGTCGGCCGCGACCCGCGCGACCCCACGACTCAACCTCTCGGCCGCAATCCGCGCGACATCTATATTCCCGATCTCCGGCTCGGCTCGGGAATCATCCCCGGCCAGCCGACCGAGGGCATCAAGATCAAGCCGCGCGACTTTCGATAGGTACGGACTAACCGAGTAAGGGGCGCTTCTCAGCTACTCCGGCCCCTTCGCATCGCTCACAACAGCCGTTGCCACCAACCGACATCGTGCCAAGCATCAAATTTTCGTCCGACCTCGCGATAGACGCCCACCAACTCGAACCCCATGACTTCGTGCAGCCCGACGCTGGCGTCGTTTGGCAGCGCGATACCGGCAAACGCAGCATGATAGCCCAGGCTCGCTGCGGCAGGCAGCAGACGGGAGTATAAACAACGCGCGACGCCACTCCGTTGTGCGCCCGGCGCCACATAAACGGTTACATCGACCGACGTCCGATAAGCCACACGAGTCCTATGCTCAGAGGCATATGCATAGCCAACGATGCGTCCATCCTCTTCGGCCACCAGATAAGGATAGCGGGGCAGAATAGCCGCAATCCGCCTTTCGATTTCCATGACGTCTGGCGGCACGTCCTCGAAGGAGATCGTGGTCGACGTTACATAGTGTGCGTAAATGGCCTGAACCGCTTGTGCGTCCCCCATGGTTATTTGACGGACATGCATGTTGCACCACCTCAGAAGCAGAATTTCGTCAAATTGGCCCGACGCGTCCGTGCGATCAAGAGCGTAGGTCCACTGACGCGTACGATGCGCGACAAGAACATACAGCCGACTAAATGCATCGTATTTTTCCGATAGGTCTTGACGCACGCACACCCATCGGATAATTCCGATGCATGAATACCGACACCGCCCTTACAGCGCTCGCCGCACTGGCACACCCGACCCGGCTCGAAGCTTTCCGCTTGCTGGTCCAGCACGAGCCCGAAGGGCTATCGACCGGGCAGCTCGTCGATGCTTCGGGACTGACGCAAAGCACGTTTTCCACACATCTCGCGGTCTTGGCAAAGGCGGGGTTGGTCAAATCGGAGAAGCGCGGGCGGCAGTTCATTCAACGCGCGGAGATCGACGCGTTGAAGGGTCTGATGCTCTTTCTCGCGAAGGACTGCTGCCAGGGCCGCGCCGAGCTGTGCGAGCCGCTGCTCGCAGAACTTGCCTGCTGCTGACGGAAATCAACGAATGACCGACATCATCATCTATCACAATCCCGAATGCGGGACGTCGCGCAATGCGCTCGCGATGATCCGCAATGCGGGAGTTGAACCCCATATCGTCGAGTATCTGAAGACCCCGCCGACGCGGGGATTGCTCGTGCAGCTGATCGAGCGAGCCGGAATCACGCCGCGCGATCTGCTGCGCGAAAAGGGCACGCCATATGCCAAACTCGGACTGGAGCGCCCGGAGCTCACCGACGATCAACTGATCGACGCGATGATGGCGCATCCGATCCTCATAAACCGCCCGCTGGTCGTGTCGCCGCTGGGTGTGAAGCTCTGTCGCCCGTCCGAAGTCGTGCTCGACCTGATCCCGGCGCGCCAGCGCGGCGCTTTCGCGAAAGAGGACGGCGAAGAGGTCGTCGACGACGCCGGCAACCGCGTCGGCGCCTGACGAGATAGTCGATGACGCACCCAAAGCGCGAACGCCTGTCGTTCCTCGATCGCTATCTCACCCTGTGGATCTTTCTCGCGATGGCGCTCGGCGTCCTGCTGGGCTCGGTGTTCACGGGCCTGCCGGACGCGATCGACCGCCTCTCCTGGGGATCGACCAACATCCCGATCGCGATCGGCCTCATCCTGATGATGTATCCGCCGCTCGCGCGTGTTCGCTACGAGGAATTGCCGCGGGTGTTCGAGGACAAAAGGGTTCTCGCCATCTCGCTGATCCAGAACTGGATCATCGGTCCGGTGCTGATGTTCGCGCTCGCGGTGACCTTCCTGTCGGACCGGCCCGAATATATGACGGGCCTGATCCTGATCGGCCTCGCGCGCTGCATCGCGATGGTGATCGTCTGGAACCAGCTCGCAAAGGGCGACAATCAATATGTCGCCGCGCTCGTTGCCTTCAACTCGATCTTCCAGATCCTGTTCTTCAGCGTCTATGCTTGGTTCTTCCTGACTGTGCTCCCGCCGCTCTTCGGGCTCGAAGGCAGCATCATCGACGTGAGCTTCTGGACCGTTGCCGAGGCGGTGCTCATCTATCTCGGAATACCGTTCGTAGCCGGATATCTCACCCGCAAATGGCTCGCCAGCGCCAAGGGCAACGACTGGTACGAGACACGCTTCCTGCCGAAGATCGCGCCGATCACGCTCATCGCATTGCTCTTCACGATCGTTGCGATGTTCAGCCTCAAGGGCGGCGAGATCGTCAGCATTCCCGGCGACGTCATCCTGATCGCGATCCCGCTCACCATCTATTTCATCGTCCAGTTCATCATCAGCTTCTGGATGGGTAAACTGATCGAAGCCGACTATCCTCGCACAACAGCAGTCGCTTTCACCGCGGCGGGCAATAATTTCGAACTCGCGATCGCGGTCGCCATCGCTGCCTTCGGGCTCGCCTCGCCGGTCGCGTTCGCAGCGGTCATCGGCCCGCTCGTCGAAGTCCCCGTGCTCATCCTGTTGGTGAGCGTTGCCTTCTGGTTCGGACGCCGCTGGTTTCCGGCGTCCACGCCCGCGAAAGACTGATTTTGATGACCACTCCGATCTTTTCCCGTTTGCGCACGCTGGCCGATCCCGAGCACCTTCCGGCGCTGAGCCCCGAATATATCCGATCGCAGCCGGCGCTGGGCCTCGGTCCGCTCGATCCGGCGCCGCGCATACTCTTGCTCTACGGCAGCTTGCGCGAACGCTCCTATTCGCGGCTCGTCGTCGAGGAGACGGCGCGCTTGCTCCAGCTCTTCGGCTGCGAGACGCGGATCTTCGATCCATCCGACCTTCCCCTTCCCGACCAGATCGCCGACGATGATCATCCGGCGGTCGAGGAACTGAGACAGCATTCCATCTGGTCCGAAGGCCAGGTCTGGTGCAGCCCCGAGCGGCATGGACAGATCACAGGCATCATGAAGGCGCAGGTCGATCATCTGCCGCTCGCCTATAAGGGACTCCGTCCGACCCAAGGCCGCACGCTCGCGGTCATGCAAGTCTCGGCGGGATCGCAGTCGTTCAACAGCGTCAACACGCTGCGTATTCTCGGCCGCTGGATGCGAATGATCACCATCCCCAACCAATCAAGCGTCGCCAAGGCTTATGCGGAGTTCGATGAGGCCGGCCGCATGCTGCCATCGAGCTACTATGACCGGATCGTCGATGTCGCCGAAGAACTGGTGCGCTTCACTGTCCTTACGCGCGGTCATGCCGGCCAGCTCGTCGACCGCTATTCGGAACGCAAGGATCGGAACGAGCCGGTTGTCACGCCCGCCGACTTGGCGGGTCTGCCGGGCTGTCTGTCCCTTTCAAGCGACCCGGGTGTGCCTTGAACACAACATGGGTGTCGCCGCGCATCAATTGATAATTTCGCCACCTTTATCTGACCGCAGCACGGTCAGTCTCTCTCTCCACATCTGTAGCGCTTCGGGCGTCAACCTGGCCCAATCCGTGATTTCGCCAGTAACTTTGAGCGGTGCGCTGCTGCGATACGACCGGGTGGGATTGCCGGGAAATTTCTTGTCGGTCACGTTTGGATCGTTCTCGAACGGCCCGGTCGGTTCTACCGAATAAACACGCGGGACTGCGCTGCTTTTGGCGAGTTCCGCCGCAATTTCAGCAGCGAGACCCGCACCGTCAACGAGAGCAGTGAAGTAGATGTGGTTCATCACCACTTCGGGGCGATAGTTCGACCGATATCCCGCGCTCAGGAAATCGCCCACGCGCAACTCCGCGATTGTGCCGTGAAAGAACGGCCCTTCGTCCAGTACGTCTTCCCTGCCCCTACAACTCGATAGCTCGAGCGTCTGCTCGTCGCGCTCTCCGTCAAACCAGCGCGCAAGAGCCGCTCCGAACAACGGCGAACCGCCAGCCAACTCGAACAAAGTCAGCGAAGAGCGAAGCTTCACCGCGTCAACCGCACCAAACACCGCGACCGGATCGCTCCGTTCGAGGTCCTGCAGGGCTTCAACACATTCGAGATAACGCGCTCCGAGCAATGGATGCGCGAGATAGGCCTGCGCCTCGCCTAGATCGGCGATCGCGTAATGCTGCGCCATCGCGCTTCGACCGAGGCCCGCGAGCTGCGGGAAGATGAACCACATCCAGTGCGACCGCTTGGCCCCGCGTCGTATTTCATCGAGCGCGCGCGAATAGACCCGATCCTGCGCCGCGACGAAGCGTTCGAGCTCCGGCCCACTGCTCATAGCGCCAGCGCACCTTGCGCCGGCGGCTGACCGAAAACCTGCGTGACCTCGAGGCTGCCCTCTGGCAACCAACCGAGCACCTCAGCCGCCGGGACGCGCGGATCGAGCCAGTCGGCCCAGCGGTCGCGCGCAAGCGGGATGATCTGCCGGTGATGATAGGGCGCGATATCGGGTCCGGCGTCCATCGTCAGCAGCGTGAACGCCTCACCGCCGTCATATTCGCGCCAGATGCCCGCCATGCAGAACCAGCGATGATCCTTCATCGTGAAGAGCCATTTATCGAGGCGTTTCTGCGCCTTGTCCGCCGGATCGGTGAACTCATAGAAGCCGTCGCATAGTATCAGGCAGCGATGCGACGAGAAATCGCGCCCCTCGGAGCGGAAATTATAGACGGGTTTGCCGGTCGGCCCCGGCCAACTCCAGCGCCGGTTGACCAGCTCGCCGAGCGCGGCGCCCTCGCTACTCCGCACGATCGGCGCCATGTCGGTGATCTTGATGTCCTCGCGCGCCGCAACGTTCGGTGCGCCCTCGGGCATGTCGATCTTGATCTGGAGATCGTCGAAGTCCTCGGCGATCGACGCGATATCGACCTCGAGCCGGTAATCATTGCACATCGGCCGCACTCTCCTGGCTCTTGCGACTCATCTTCGTTCCCATTATGTTCTATCCATGGGTACGGCGCCAACCCCTTTCGATCCCGACGCCGCGAGCGACGCGGCGCGCGCGCTCGTCCGGCGCAATCCCGACGATATGACCGAGATCGAAATGGTCAACGCCGTCTGGGGTTCCGACCCGCGTTTCAGCGACGGGATCAACTATCGCTTCGTCCGGTCCGAAGGCCGCGCCTTCCCCAATCGCCGCTGCCTGATCCCCGCATCGGAATTCCGCATGGGCACCGACGACAAAAGATACCGGGTGACGCTCGACAGCGGCAACTTCTTCTATCTCGCGGCGATCTGGGATCCGCCGCTCGCCGACTGGCCGCTCTCCTACCGTATTCTCACGATCGACGCGGGTCCCGACGTCAGCCCGTATCAGTCGCGCCACGGGGTCATCGTCGAGCGACGCGATGTCATGCACTGGCTCGATGGGACGCTCCCGAATGAGACATTGTTCGCGCCGCCCCCGAAACACAGCCTGTTCGTCGAGCCGCTTCGCGCGCAGGCCGCGCTGCCGCTGTGACCGCTCGCGCAGCGGCGTGCGCGCGCCAGGCCGATCTGTTCGGCGCCCCGCTCCTGCCCGGCCTCGCTTATCGCGACGCGCTGATCGACGCCCGCGAAGAGCATGCGCTGATCGCGCAGATCGAGACCGCGGGCCTCACCCCGTTCCAGTTCCAGCAATGGGAAGGCAAAAGGCTGACGCGTTCGTTCGGCTGGACCTATGATTTCCAGACCGGGCGCTTCGCACCGGGCGAGCCGATACCGGGCTGGCTCGACCCGCTTCGCGACCGCGCCGCCGCTTTCGCCGGCATCGAAGCCGAAGCCCTCGAACAGGCCCTCGTCATCGAATATGGGGCCGGCGCCGGCATCGGCTGGCACAAGGACCGCCCGGTCTTCGAACATGTGATCGGCGTTTCGCTGGGCGCACCGGCGACGATGCGCTTCCGGCGGCGCCGCGAAGCCGGGTTCGACCGTGCGACCGCCGATCTCGCGCCGCGCTCGATCTACCATATGCAAGGCGAGGTTCGCGACGATTGGGAGCATAGCATCGCCGCGATGGACGCGCCGCGCTGGTCGGTCACCTTCCGAAGTCTCCGATAATGCGACAAGCTGCGTCCGCCGCGATTGATGTCGGCGCACAACGACGGCACAAGCCGCGCATGTCGCATCGCTTCACCGCTCCGCTCGCTGTCCTCCTCGCGCTTGCCGCATGCGCACCGCAACCGGCTCCGCCCGCCGCAATCGGGATGGTGCACGCGGCGCCGCTCAAGCTCGCGAGCTGGAACCTCGAATTTCTGGCCGAGAAGGATGGCGTCGGCTGCGCGCCGCGGGCGCCCGAAGATTATGCCGCGATGCGCCGGATCGTCGACGGACTCGACGCCGACGTCATCGCATTCCAGGAGGCCGAGAATGCCAAGGCCGCGGCGCGCATCTTCGATCCCGCGCGCTTCACAATCGTCATGGAAGCGCGGCCCGGGAGCCCAAGCGGAACCTGCGGCGGCGACCATCCCGAGCAGCAGGTCATCCGGCAGGCGGTGGGCTTTGCAATCCGCAAGGACATCGCGTTCGACCACCACGCCGACGTGACCTCGCTGATGCTCGGCAATCCGCAGCTCCGGTCGGGCGTCGACATCACGCTGCGGCCAGGCGGGCGAGCGCCGATACGGCTCCTGTCGGTCCATCTGAAATCGGGATGCTTTTCGGGCGCCGAGGCGAAGGCCTGCCCGGTGCTGCTGCAGCAAATCCCGGCACTCGAAAGCTGGATCGACGCGGCCGCGAACGGACCCGATCGTTTTGCCGTGCTCGGCGACTGGAACCGCCGTCTCGCGCTGCCGGGCGATGCGGTCTGGAAGGAGATCGACGATGGCGAGCCGGCGAATGCCGACCTTCGCCTCGCCGACGAAGGAACGCCGCCGCGCTGCGATCCGCGCTACGACAGTTT
This sequence comes from uncultured Sphingopyxis sp., assembly GCF_900078365.1. Lineage (NCBI taxonomy): Bacteria > Pseudomonadati > Pseudomonadota > Alphaproteobacteria > Sphingomonadales > Sphingopyxidaceae > Sphingopyxis > uncultured Sphingopyxis sp. The sequence goes on along the minus strand of NZ_LT598653.1, from coordinate 1,595,239 downwards.
CATCGACCATATCGTCCTCGACAAGCGCGCGGGCGGCGACCTGAAGGATTTCGCGGAAACGCGCTACGCGCCGAATGAGAAGCATTACTCCGACCACTGCCCCGTGTCGGTCGCACTGACGCGCTGATGGAACGCGCTGGAGATAATTGATGGACGAAGAATTACAGGCAGCGCTCGAGGTGCTCGTCCAGATTGACGATGCCGACGGGATTTTCGATCGCCAAGCCGACGGGGGCGGCTACCGCTCCGAAGCGCTTGAGTCCGCGCTCGATGTCGTCCGGCGGCATCTGCCCGCTCAGGGCGCGACATAGGCGAGTACACGGCAACAGGTGACCCGCACGGGCGCCATCGAGAAAAGCGGCGGCACCGCGCGAACGTCCCGGGAAAAGCCGAGCACGGTGCCGCCGAGTGACGGCCGAACGGGTCGCATGTTCAGCCGGCTCATTTCAACGAAGAGGAGCCCCCTCCTTGTCGACGGATGAGCGCAGTCGACGCGCAGCCGATAGGCATGACACTTCGGTCACGGAACCAAGAGATTTGACGCTGCCGCCAAGCTCAACTTTCGTGGCGTTCCGCAACGGATTGTGGACGCTCGCGATCAGCTAATCGTGGGCCCGCCACGGTCGCGTCCGATCGTCCAGCTGATCCCGCTTTCGCGGACCATGCCGCCGACCTCCTTGCCGACATGACGGTCGAGCACCGGCTTCCACGGAACCAGCGAAAATTGCTTGGCCTTCTCGACGAGCGCGTAGCGCCCGCCGGCGGCATCGATCCGTTTCGCGAGCCGGCCATCGACCCGCTCGCCTTCGTGGGCCTCGACGAAGTCCTTGCCGAGTTCGGCCGAGAGGCTCCGCGCCAGTCGTAACAATTCGCGCCGCTGCAGCGCCGCCAATGCGCCGCGGCGATAGGCTATTCCCTCGCCCGCGGCATCGGCGAGCTCTTCGTCGATCAGCCATTGCTGGCGCAGCGCCATCGCGGTCCGCACCTCGCGCCCGAACCCCTTGTCGCGCGCCGGCAAGGTGCCGCCGCTCGCTGCCTCGCGGTCGAGCCAGGTCCGGGCTTCGGCGCGCGCGAGCCGCTCGACAGGCACCGGCGACAAGAGCTCGACGGTCACCGGGCGCTCGCGCGCCGAGGCTGTAGCATAGGCGCGGGCGCGCTCGGTATGGTCGGCCGCGATCGTCCAGCTGCCGTCGGCCGCGCGTTCTGTCAGACCCTGGCGCCGCATGGCTTCGAGGCGGCGGATATGCGCCTCGATAAACGCCGGGCTCGCATGGCTGTCGAACCGCCGGTGCGCCGTGGCGTCGTACCGTCCCTCATTTGCCGCGGCGACCGCGACGATCGTACGGTCGGCCTCGCTCATCGCACTTGCCGTCGGCACGATCCGGACGATCGCACCCTCGGGCAACGTCTCGACAGCGTCGCCCTTGCCGATCGCGACATAGTGGCTGGCCCCGTCGATACCATCGACGATCAGATAATGGCGGTCGGCGAGTTCGTCGTCGAGGCCGCGCGCGACGACGCGCCCGACGAGCGCTTCGACAAGCGGCGCATGACGGTCGTGGATGACGCGATCCGCCGGCGCCGCCGCGCGCGACCGCGCGGTCAGCTCGCGCTGCATCGTGCGAATGATATCGCCGCGCTCGCCGAGCCCGGTGAGCGTCTCGCGCATCGCGCCCGCGAGCCGCCACTGCCCCGGCGCAATCTCGTCGGCGAGCCCCATCGCGCCGAGCTTCTGCAGCCGACCGGCACGGAGCGACTGGATGACCGGGTCGCGGTCCTTCGCCATGACGAGCGGATGGCGCCCGGCTTCGCGCAGCAGGTCGCGATCGATGTCGGTGAGCCGTTCGGCGTCGACGTCGCGCCGCATCCGTGTCTCGACTTCGAGCTGCGTCTTCGGGCCGAGATCGAGCGTGGCGATCTCGCTGGCGCGCGTCCGCAGCCCGTGCGCGATATAGTCGCGGGCGATGATCAGATCCTTGCCGCGCTCGTCGCGTCCGCGGAGCATGATATGGCTGTGCGGGTGGCCGGTATTGAAATGGTCGACCGCGACCCAATCGAGACGCGTTCCGAGATCCTCCTCCATCTGCGCCATCAGCCGCCGCACGAAGGGCTTGAGATCGGCGTAGAGATCGCCCTCCTCGGCCGACACGATGAAGCGGAACTGGTGGCGATCGCCGGTCGCGCGATCGAGGAAGTCCCTGCCGTCGGCGACATCGCCCTGCGGCCCATATAATTGCCCGGGCGCGCCCTCGCGGGTGACGCCGTCGCGCTGGATATATTTGAGATGCGCGCGCGCCGCGTCGAGCCCCTTGCCGCCGAGCCGCACCAGCCGCGTCTTCACGATCACGCGCCGCGACGTGAACCGGTCGGTTGCCCCGCGCGACGCGAGGAGCCGCCCCGCCGCGCTGCCGCGCCCGATCCGGCTGCCGTCGAAGCCTTTGCGCCCCGCTCGTGCCCCGCCCGCCGCAGCGATGCCCGCAGCGAGCAGGCGGCCGAGATATTTGCGCGCCTTCTTGCCGCGCACGCTCCGCATCTTGCCGAGCTTCGGCTCGAAATCCTCCTCGCCGCCGCTCATCTCGCCGCGCCCGCCGGAATCTCGCGCCCGGTGGCGGAAACCCGCCGATCTCGGCGCATGAGTCTCGCGGCAGCATGCCGCGTCTCGTAAAAAGGGATGTGCAGACAGGAAGATGGCTCGCCTTGCGAGACTCTCCTTTTATCTTGCCCTCTTATTTGGCTCCCTGATTTTCGAAGTTTTCGCCATCTCCATCTCTCCTTCATAGCAAGTAATTGGCCCCTATTCGACGACAGGCTTGCAAGATCTGCGATGTGACGAGGGTCTGATACGCCGTGCACTCTTCCGGGCTCATCGACGGGATGTTGGAACCGCACGTTCGCGGTGTTGGCGCCGTCGCGGCACATGTCGCTATCGGATTTACGGGGCAGCATCACAGGCACTCCGGCGTGGTCCGCGCGGGGCGGCCACAGGCAAGATATCGTGCTTCCCGTTTTCCAGGTCTGTATCATTCCTCTGCCGCTTGCGCGGACCTCCTAAGCTCGTTGCGCCGTCAACCGGCAGTCGATGGGGCGGTGGTTGTTCATGAGTTCGCGAGGCTGAGCCGTTGCAGTTTCGCTGCGTTCGATGCGTCGATGTCCTGCGCAGACGCGTCTGGATCGCCGACGTAAAAGGTACCGTCGCGCCACATTGCGTGCATCACGATGGCAAGTTTGCGTGCGACGGCGACGCGGGCTTTCGCGTGGCACTTGGTCTTCGTGAGCTTCAGCCCCCATGTCTTGATCAGGTCGCGGCCCTTGAACCGGGTGAGCATCGCCGACGCAGCCTCGTATAGCGCGCGGCGCACGTCGGGATCGCCCGCCTTGCTGATGCGACCGTGGACATCGATCGAGGTGCCCGACTGCCATCGCTTCGACGTCAGCCCGAAGTAGGCCGCGACATTGCGCGAACGACGGAACCGCTGCGGATCGTCGATCGCGCTGCTGAAGCTGAGCGCGGTGACGGGACCAACACCGGGGATTGCCATGAATCGCCGACATAGCTCGTCGCGCATGGCGATCTGCACGACCAGCTTGTGCAGCGTCAGATACTCAGCCCACAGCGCCGCGCGCGCCCGAAGCATGCAGTCCATGAGTCCAGCGGTCATCGCATCGCCGGCGACAGACTCTCGAACGGCCTTTTCCATGGCGCCGCGGCCGACTTTGCCGAGCCGGATTCCGAACACTTTCAGCGAGTGACGGATGGCATTTTCGAGGTCGAGGAACTTGCGTTTGAGATTGCGGCGCTGAACGAGCAGCAGCCTGATCCGATAGCAGGCATCCGTCTTGACGTGCGCCTGGCGGAACCAGCCGGTCCGCATGATATGCGCGATGCCGAGTGCATCATTCGCGTCGGTCTTGTTGCGCTGCGCCGACAGCGCCGCGCGCACATGACGCGTTTCAAGGCAGACCGCTGGAACGCCTTCCGCCAGCAGCTCGGTGTGCAGCCACGGCGACAGCGACCCGGCCTCGTGGCCGACGCGGCGCATGCGATCCGCATACGGTCGCAGTGCCTCGGCGATCGCAGCCGGATCGGTTTCCACAGCGGTTTCGAACGCGACTTTCCCGTCGTCGCCAACGACGCAGATTGCGGTTTCGTCGACCGAGACATCAAGGCCGGTAAAGTATTCCATCACACGACTCCTTCGCTTCCGTTTGACCGGAGCGAGGGTCGCGCCGCTGGCGTCCGCAGCGCAAGGTTTCTCATCGGGCGCAGCTGCCGTGCTGGTCGGAAGCAACGCCAAGTCCTCGCCAAATACGGCGGCAGTCCTATTTGGCTCCCGTTTTCTGCAAGATTTCGCCATCTCCATCTCTCCTTCATAGCAAGTAATCGGGCACTATTCGACGTGGGCTCTTGAGCATCGCCGACGCCGCCTCGTAGAGCGCGCGACGCACATCGGGATCGCCAGCCTTGCTGATCCGTCCCTGCACATCGATCGACGTGCCCGACTGCCACCGCTTCGCCGTCAACCCGAAGTAGGCCGCCACGTTGCGCGATCGACGGAAGCGCTGCGGGTCGTCGATCGCACTGCTGAAGCTCAGCGCCGTCACCGGACCGACGCCCGGGATCGCCATGAAGCGCCGGCAGAGTTCGTCGCGCATGGCGAGCTGCACGACGAGCTTGTGCAGCGTCAGATACTCAGCCCACAGCGCGGCGCGTGCGCGAAGCATGCAGTCCATCAGACCAGCGCCCGCGACGGCCTCGCGCACGGACTTCTCCATGGCGCCGCGGCCGACCTTGCCAAGCCGGATCCCGAACACCTTCAGCGAGTGGCGGATCGCATTTTCAAGGTCGAGGAACTTGCGCTTCAGATTGCGGCGCTGAACGAGCAGCAGCCTGATCCGATAGCAGCCATCCGTCTTGATGTGCGCCTGGCGGAACCAGCCGGTGCGCATGATATGTGCGATGCCGAGTGCATCATTGGCGTCCGTCTTGTTGCGCTGCGCCGACAGGGCCGCGCGCACATGACGGGTTTCGAGGCAGACCGCTGGAACACCTTCGGCCAGCAGCTCGGTGTGCAGCCACGGCGACAGCGATCCGGCCTCGTGGCCGACGCGGCGCATGCGATCCGCGTACGGCCGCAGCGCTTCCGCGATTGCAGCCGGATCGGTTTCGACGGCGGTTTCGAACGCCACTTTGCCGTCATCGCCAACGACACAGATCGCGGTTTCGTCGACCGAGACATCGAGGCCGGTAAAGTATTCCATCACACGACTCCTTCGCTTCCGTTTGACCGGAGCGAGGGTCGCGCCGCTGACGTCCGCAGCGCAAGATTTCTCATCGGGTGCAGCATCCGCGCTGGTCGGAAGCAACGCCAAGTCCTCGCCAAATACGGCGGCAATCTCCGCTTCCTCCTCGAAACCGCTCCGCCGCTCCATCCGCGACCCCACCCCGCGACGAGGAAAAAACAAGGGAGCAGCGCCGCACCGGCGCCGCTCCCGTCCGACCGCCGATAGCGATCAATGCGCTTTGGCAAAGGCGTCGTCCGCCGCCGCCCGCTCCTCGAAATGCCGCACCCCGAGCAAAGCCTGCACCGCGTCCCAGCCGTCCACGAGCAGCACCGCGACATAGCAGCGCCCGTCGAAAACGCCTGCAACCGCCACCCGGTCGAGGGCCTCCGCCTGCTCCTCGTCGAGACCTTCCCAGAGCCCGAGCCAGCGCATTTTCTCGCGCGCCTCCCAGTAGAAATCGCCGCCTTCGGCTTCGACAAAGACCCGCGCCAGCCCTTCAGCCGCGGCGCTCCCGAACTCGGTTTCGAGCCCCGAAACCAGCCGTTCGAACACGCGATCCGCGGCACCGGAGATTGCAACATCGACCATGATATCCTCCTGAAATCGACCGTTCCCCAAGTCGGGAACGATGTTTCAGGGACGGGCGACGGCGCGGCTGTCAGGGCCGCCGGAGCGCAGCGCAGGCGCCGCGAAGCGGCGGTGGGGGGAACCGATTTGCACAGCAAATTGGGGGGCACCCGCCGGCCTTGCACAGCCGCGCCGCCGCCCGTCAAACTCGGCCTTGCCGAGACGAGCCCTACCCTCTCGCCCCGGCGCTCGGCCGATGTCCTAGCGCCTGTCATCGCCGCCGCCGCGCAGCAGGAAGAGCGGGTCCGGGCGCCGCGCACCCTGTTCGGGCACCACATGATTGATGGCTGACCGTGCCTCCGCCTGCGGCGTTGTCACGAGCACTGCGGGGCCTGCACGTTCGCTTCGCGCGAAGAAGATCGGGTCGACATCGGCCTGCGGCACCTCCGCTTCATCGCCGCGCGAAGGCAATGCCGTCGCGGTCGGCAATGCCGCCTGCCCGGTGATTTTCGCGACATAGTCGCGCGTCTCGCGCGGCAGCGGACGGCCGCGCGCGAGATGCTCGCCGTAGCGTCCGGGCCCCGCATTATAGGCCGCGAACAATCCCGGATAACCGAAGCGGTCGTACATATCGCGCAGATAGGCGGTGCCCGCGACGATATTGTCGCGCGGGTCGTACGGGTCGGGCCCGAGGCGGTAGCGCGCGCGCAGACTCGCCCAGGTCGCGGGCATCACCTGCATCAATCCCATCGCCCCCGCATGGCTGGTGATCGGCTTGCCCCCGAGCTCGGTCCGCCCGCCGCTCTCGGCGGCGATGACGCGGAGCACCCACTCTTCGGGAAGCCCGAAGCGCGCCGCCGCGTCGCTGACATGGACACGCCAGGGCGCCGCTTCGCGCGCAAAGCAGGGTCCGGCGGCAAGCGTCAGGAGGGCGGTGAGCAGCGCCGCGCGGTGTTTCAGCGCGCCCATAAAAGATGCGCCCGCCCAAGGATGTCGCGCGCGCGCGTGACCCCGAAATAGCGCCCGTCGAACGATGCGTCCTCGTTCGCCATGAGCAGGAAAGCATCGCCGCCGCCGAGCCGGACGCAGCCCTCCCACCATGGCAGGATGCGTCCCTTGGCGTCGCGCGCGCGGCGGGTCACGGCGGGGACGCCGTTGATCGAAATGTCGGGACCGCGCGCGCAGACGATCTCGCGGCGCGCTGCGACGACGCGTTTCACCAGCGGCACATTGGCGGGCAGATAACGGCGCCTTGCGGCGAGCATCCGCCACGGGTCCGGGGTCCGCGCAACCACCATGTCGCCAGCTGTGACGGGGACGCCGGGGCTCACGACATAGAGGCCGCGCGGCGCGCTGGCGCTCACATTCCAGACGAGACGCGGAGTCGGCGGCACGGCGATGGTAAGGCCAAGCGCGCCGATGCCGAACGCCGCGAAGGCGAAGCGAAGCTGGCGCCGCTGGCGCGCGAGACGCGTAGCTCGGAGCGCTTCGCCCCATGCGATCAGCGGGAGGTCGGGGCGCTCACGCATCGCCTTTCCCCTTCCGGTTTCCGCGCGGCTTCGGCGCATCGTCGGCGGGCGCCGTCGAGCGCGACCAGATGATCAGATCGTCGATATGATAGCGAATGAAGCGGCTGTGGAGCCGGTATCGGGGTCCGACGCAGCGGCTGCGCATATATTGAAGTTTGCGCGGACAAAGGCCGAGATAGGCCGCCGCCTGCTCGGTGTTCAGGAACGGACTGCCATGTTTGGCCGTCCGCGCCCTGATAATCTCGTCATCCTGTTCGCTCATCTTTCCCGGTCTCCGGCCATGTGGTGCGCGGTGCCGTTCGGTGCCGCGTGGTGCGCCGGAGATGCATCTCGGTGCGCCGGGCGGAGAGGCTCGAAGAATGACCCGGCAAAAAACGAGCCCCCGCGCCGGAAACGGCGCGGGGGCGAGGGTGGGAGCGCTCAGTCGGCGGGGTTCCAGATCAGGGCGTAGGTGTCCTCGTCGTCCTGCCCGGCGGCGCGCCCGAGGTTCGCATAGAGCCGGCGCGGCCCGAATTCGGGCGCGGCGAGGCTGAGCGAGACATAGGGTTCGCCCGACACCTGCCCGGTGCGGACCCACGCGGCGCCGATCTCGACATTGTCCGAGAAGACCCGGAAGTCGGGCTGGGCGTCGCCATTCTTGGTCCGGTTGACCCGGATTTCGATCTCGGCGCGGATCGAAAGCGTCTTGAGCTGGCCGCGATATCCGTCGGACATGTTGCCGCTCACAAAGCCGATTGCTGCCATGGTTCGTCTCCTTCAAATGCACCGCCGGGACCATCCCGGGGCGTGGCGGACGACGAGGACGGGGCATCAGGCGGCGGCGCACCCGGAGGGCCGAAGCGCAGCGGAGGACGGGCGCGCGCGCGATTTTGGGTGCCCTTGGGCACCGCCGCGAGGAGCCGGCGCAGCCGGCGGGGAAAATAGCGCGAACGCGCCCGTTGCGCCGCCGCCGCCCCGTACCAGACCGCCTTCCCGAGCCCCGGACGGGTGCCGGAAGAGACAGGAGCGCCAAGGCTGCGATGCGGCGAACGGTGACGACAACGGACGAATCCCGATGGCCAAGACGGGGATTTCGATGCAAGGACTTCGGCTTCGGGCGCCGGATTCGTGGGGGACGGCTGACCGCTTTTCAGACGATCGACAGGGGCCGGCGATGGCCGCACAGGGGACCGAAATGGACGGACGGGCAAGCCTCAGTATCGCAGCCGAAGGCCGCGATCCGGGCATGATTGCCGCGCGTAGCGCGGGCATCTGGATCGGGCTGTCACTCGACGACGAGGCGCTCGCGAGCCTCCGCCGCGATGGCCTCGATCCCGCCGCGCTGCGCCTGACGGGGCTCCACCCGTTCGAATATGAACCGGGACCCGACGGCGGATTGCAGGTGGTCGCGCACGCGAACGACAATGAAGCCGCCGAGGCGCTGCTCGATCTTTTCCGCGTCTATTTCCTCCGCCGCCTGCTCGCCTGACCGGGCCGCGAGGGTGCCCCAATCCTGACAAAAGACATCGCGCGGCGCCGCAGGCCTGCCGCGCGGCAGCAGCAAAACCAACGCAAAGACACGCGCCGGGGCGCGCTGCGATCGTTCGCGGCGCGCCCCGGCGCGTGACTTTTCCACCCTCCCCGCGCCGCCCCGTCAGGGGCGGCGCGCCGGGCCTTCGGGGCAGCAACATGACCAAGCGAGAGGAAGGGCGGCGCGCCGCCGCCCTTCCCCTCAAGTCAGGCCGCGAGCGCGGTGTCGCCGTCCGCCGCCGCACCGTCACCGGCATCTCCGGTATCGGCATCGGAATCTTTCCCAGTATCGTCCTCGGTCGCGGTGCGGCTCCCGGCATCCGCATCCGTCTCGCCCTCGCCCACGGCCGCCGCTTCGGCTTCGCGCGCGGCGTCGGCCTCGGCGGCGCGCGCGATGATGTGGAGCAACCGGTCGTGCGCCGCGACGCTCCCGACCCCGCCGCGCGAAGTATAGGCGCTCGGCGCGAAACGCATCCAGCGCGGCACCCATCCCTCGACCTTCGGACGGCCGTTGGCGCCGTCCAGATGATCGGTCACGATGGTCTTGAGGACCTTCGCCTGCTGGCCCGCATTAGCGGCGGCGACGTCATCGCCCGCGACCTCGGCGACGATCCTGCCGAGCACCTCCTTGTCGCGAATCTGGTTCCAGAAGGCGGCATCGGGGGTCCAGACTTTCGCCATATCGACGTCCAGATACTGGCCGATCATCTCGACCGCCTCGCTGCCCGCCGCGAGCGTTTCGCCCATGACGATGGCGAGGATTTCGAGGACGACCGGATCGGGCAGTTCGAGCAGCCGCGCGAAGATCGGCGCGAACTGGCGGTGACCGGCACGGCGCGCGGTGACGGTGAGATCCTCGCCGTCGAAGCCGAGAACGCCGAGCACCGCGCGGCGGCGCTCGTCGAACATCACTTCGGCGCCGCACGTCTCGACGCTCTCCTGCACCTCGTCCTTTGCGCAGACATAGGACTGGGTTTCGACGCGATAATGGTCGGCGTTCGCGATGACATGCGCCGCCATCGCGCGGAGCGCGACCCCGCCATGCTTCGCGAGCTCGGCGCGCACCACCGCATGGCGGTGGAGGTCGATATAGGTGCCCATTGCAGAGGTGACCTCGGGCCGCTGAACCTTGTCGGGCGCCGCGCCGCCGTCGCTGCCCAATCCCTCATTTCGGGCGCGCTTCGCGGCTTCCTTCTCGGTCAGAAAGCCTTCGTGGAAGGTCACTTCGCCCGACTTGCGGACCTCGACATAGACGCGCCCGCCCTGCCGTTTCGACGTGTGGCGATGGTCGTAGCGGTCGAAACGCTGGCCGCAGTCGAGGACGACGACGTCGCTCCAGCCGTCTTCGATATAGCCGGCGCGGCGGGCCTCGACCTCGGCCATCTGGCGGGTCCAGAAAGCGTCGGTATCGGTGACCAGCCTTTCGTCGCCGAACAGGTCGGCGATGACCGCAAGCTTCGCCTCCTCGACGTCGAACAGGGCATGGTCGGCCTTGATCGTATTGCCGCCGAACAGCCAGTCCTTGAGGCGGAAGCCGGTCGGGCAATAGGCGTCCTTGTCGTCGAACAAGGCCAGCCAGGCCGTCTGCTGGCTCTTGCTCGCGAGCGTCAGCTGTTTGACCGTCGTCTGGTCGATCTCGCCGCCCCGATAGAGGGTGCGGATGCGCGGCAGGAGATTGCCGAGCGCGAGGATGCGCTTCACCGTCGGCACCTCGAACGCGAAGTCGGCGGCGATCTCCTCGACCTTGCGACCCGCCTTGACCAGCTTGACGAACGCCTCCCACTGGCTGACCTCGTCGGGCGCGACGCGCGCGAGATTTTCGAGCATCGACGCCTCGATGGCGTCGGCGTCGTCGTCCTCGTCCAAGATGCCGCACGGCAAGGGGCGCGCGGGTCCGCCCTCGCGCACGACGATATTGGCGGCGGTGAAGCGCCGCCGCCCCGCCGAAATCCGGAAATGACCGTCCTCGGCGGCGGGGCGAACCAGCAGCGAAACGAGAACGCCGCGCTTGCGGACGCTCGGCAATATGTCGCTGACGTCGGGGTCGCGCCCCTTGGCGCGCATATTGGCCGGATCGACCGAGAGCTTGTCGAGCGGGATAAAATCGAGTTTCATGTCGTCACTCCATATCTTGGGGTGGCCGGTTTCCGGTCTCCGCGCCCGGGACTTCCGTGGGCGGGGTTTGCCCCCGGAAACCGGCCTGACGGCGAAGGCGCGCCGCCTCGCCTTGCCGCCTAGCGTGGCGGAAGCTCGTCGTTCGCCGCCGACGGCGGCGCCGGACGCTCGCGCTGCCCCCCGTCTTCGGTCGGCTGGAGGTCGCCTTTGTCGGGGCGCGGCGACGCCGATGGATGGTGGGTGCGTGCATCGCGCGCCTTGCGGCGGAGCGCGGCCTCGGCCTGAATGATCGTCCCCAAGCGCCGCGCCATGTCGGCCCAGACCGACAGCGGCGCCAGCCCCGAGAAATGCTCGTCGCGCTCGATGGCGAGGCCGAAGGGCAAGCGCACGTCCTCGATTTCGCGGAGCGAGAAGCAGCCGAGTTCGGGGCAGCCGAAACCAAGGTCGGCCAGCCCGAACAGCGTGTCGCCATCTTCGTCGATTTCGGTCGCAAGCCACGTCGCCGCGCCGACCGGATTGAAAAATTTGACGACCGGGCGCGGGTCGAACCGCTCGTCGCGCGCGGCGTGGATGCGGCCCGTCAGGCCATTGGCGTTGAGCGCGAAGCGCAGATGCGCGGGAAGCAGGATCATTGCCCCGCCTCTCCGCCTGTCGCTTCGTGGCGCGCCGCGCCCATGCCGCGCGCGGCGGCGGGAGCGCCTTCGATGTCGCCGCCCGCTGGCGCGGGAGCGAAGGCGAGCAGATAGTCCGCCGCTTTCGACGCGAGGCTCGCCGCCTTGAAGATTGCGCGCGTATCGGCGCGCATGATCGCGAGCCACGCGCCGATATAGTCGGCGTGGCGAACGGTCGGCGCGATGCCGAGCGACGCACAGAGGAAGGCGCTCGCGAGTTCGGCGCAAAGCTCCTCGCGGCCATAGGCGGCGCTGCCGAAGCCGCCCGTCTGGTCGCGATCGAGCCGCGACCTATGACCGGTCCAGTGGCCGAGTTCGTGCAGCGCGGTGCGGTAAAAGTCGATCTGCGCGCGGAACGCCTGCTGGTGCGGCAGCGCGACGAAATCGCCCGATGGCGAATAATAGGCCTCGTTGCCGCCGATGCGGATATCGGCGCCGCTCGCCGCGAGCAGCGCCTCGGCGACCGGGATTGTCTCGCGCGGCAGGCGCAAGGGGTCGGGCGCGGTGCACCGCTCGGGGAGGCCCTCGACCTGCGCGACGTTGAACACGGTGAAGCGCTTGAGGAACGGAATCGAGCGGTCGCCCCCCTCTCCGCTCGCCCCTCCCGCGCCGCTGCGCCCGTCGGGGACGGAAGCGGGCGCCACCGCTGCGCCGCCCGCGCCGCGCCCGCCCTTTTCTTGGGGCGTGAAGCGCGCGGCGTAGAAGATGGTCGTGCCCTTTTCGCCCTTGCGGACCTGTCCGCCCGCCTGCCGCGCTTGGTTGAAGGTCAGCCAGCCTTGCGCGGCGAAACCGCGCTGCACCGCCTCGCTCCAGAGGATGAGGATATTGATGCCCGAATAGCTGCGCCGCGTTTCGGCGTTGCGCGGCAGGCCCGGCGCGAAGGCGGCGGCGTCCCAAGGCCGCACCCACGGAATACGCCCTTCCTCGAGTTCGCCCACGATCCGCGCGGTCACCTCGTCATAGAGCGACACGCCCGGCGCGCCGCCGCGCACCCCGTCGCCGGTGCGGCCCTTGTCGCGCGTTCGGCCGCGCGTCGCGGCGCCGCCCGCGCTGTCAGCGCCTCTGTCGCCCCGTCGCGCGGAGCTTCGCGAGGGTGCGGCCTTGCCCAAGGCTTGCGGGAATGCGTTCACGGTGCCTCTCCTCCGGACCAAAATCCGCCGCGGCCGGCCCCGGACAGCGGGGCGGGCGGCGAACGCACGGGGCAAGGGACCGCCCAGCGAGGCGGCCGCGCACCCGCAGGGCCGCAGCGAAGCGGAGGAGCCCGCCGGAGGCGGGCTTGCGCGGGCGCCGGGCGGTCCCACAGGCCGTGCGCCGCCCGCGCCGATGTCCGAGGTGCCGGCCCACCAAAGCGCCGCCGCGCTCCGCGCGGCGTCCTCAGCCCGGCTTCGTCGACATATTCACCGCATCGCCCCGGCGCCCCGAACGGCACCGCCCAACAATGTCGATGCGATCGGCCTCGACCGCGGCCCGAAGGGCCTGAAAACTCGCGCCCTTGGCGAGCCGCAGGCGCGGCGGCGTGCGTGCGCAGCTGTGCTTAGCCGCCGCCGCGCCAAGACCAGCGAGCCCAAGCGCGCAGCGCGGCCAACCGTGCGACGCGCGACCTCTGGCGGCGCCCGCCGCCGCCAGTGCGCGCTCCTTTCGGGCCGCGCGCATCAACCGAGACTTTGTGGATCCCGGCCTCCGACCGGTCTCGTCGAGCACGGCCGAAACCAGACTCGTCTCCCGTACCCCTTCGAATCCGGTCCGTAGTCGAGCGGTCTCCCGGCAGACTCTTGCCCTTACGGCACAGCCGGTTATGCTGGTCCGGCATCGGGCAGCGAAGCGCCGGATGCCGGAGCGTGAGAACTCCGTTCGAGAGTCAATGTCCCTGAATGCCATCCCGCCGGGTGGCCGTCTGCGCATGTCCAAGCCCTCGGGCCAAAGGCGGCGGCGCGGGTTTCTCGTACCTGTTCTCAACGCCCGGCTCGTCGGCGCGGTCGCTGCCTTCTCGAAGGCGGACGCGATGGACTATGACGACAGCGAGAAGGACGGACGGCGCGGCCTCGATGCCGCCGATCCGCTGCCGCCCGACGACTGGGCCGGTTTCGGCAGCAGCGCGCGCGCCGAGGCGCTCTACGCGGCGCAGCGCCCGCTCGTTGCCGGAATCTTCCGCCGCAGCGTGCCGCCGCAAGAAGTAGGCGACCTGGTCCAGGAGACCTTTCGCCGCGTCTTCTCGGCGAAGGGCCATCGCGCGGGCCTGCTCGACGCCCCCGCCGCCTATCTCGCCGCCGCGGCGCGGTCGGTCCTCAGGAACCGCGCGCGCTCAGGGGTGCGCAGCCGGATTTCCGCCCATCACAGCTTCGAGGAGCAAGAGATCGCCGGCCCTGATCCCCATGTCGCGCTGGAGGCGCGCGACATGATCCGCCGCGCCGAGCAGGCGATCGCCCGCCTCGGTACAACCACACAGGATGTATTCCTGATGCACAGGTTCGAGAACCTCAGTTATGAAGAGATCGCACGAATCAAGGGCATGAGCATCAAGCGCGTGGAAAAGCATATCAGCAAGGCGCGCGTCGCCATCCGCAAAGCGCGAGATACGGACGCGTGACGCGGCGGGAACGCGAGGCGATCGATTGGGCCACGACGATGTCCGGCAACCCGACCGATTCCGAAAAGAAAGCGTTCGAGGCCTGGCACGCGAAGCCGGGCAACGCCGAGGCCTATGCGAAAGCCGAGAATGACTGGGTCTTTGCCGAGGACATGTCGCCGGTCCGCATCAAGGCCGACGCACGCCATTTCCGCAGCGAAGCCGATGCACCCGGCGGCTTCCGCTGGGCCGTCGCGACCGCCGCCGCCATCGTGCTGGCGCTCGGCGGAGCCTGGTATATCCAGCGCGGAAGCGGCGAAACGCAGCTCGCGCAGAGCGAGACCGCCCCCGGCGAGCAGACACTTGGCGACGGCACCCGCGTTACCTTGATGGACGGCGCCCGCATCGAGACGCAATTCAGTACCGGTGGGCGCCGCGTGATCCTTGTCGGCGGGCGCGCGCGCTTCGACGTCGCGCATGACGCCGCACGTCCCTTCACCGTCGTCGCGGGCCGGTCGGAGACGACCGCGCTCGGCACGATCTTCGAGGTCGATGCCCGCAAAGCCACCCCGCGCGTGACGCTGATCAGGGGATCGATCGAAATCCGCTCGAGCGCGGGCGGCGGCGCGCTGCGGCTCGCACCCGGCGAAAGTGCCGAGGTGCCCGAGACAGGCCCGTACCGGCTTCCTGCCATGGCGAGCCCGGTCCCATCCGCCGCTCCCACCATCCTGCTCGCCGCCGACAATCTTCCGCTCGGTGCGGTGCTCGATCGCGCCAACCAGAGCGATAGCAAACCGATCCGCCTCGCCGACCCGGCGCTCGCATCGCTTCCGGTGACCGGTAGTTTCGATGTGTCGGCGGGACCAGCGCTCGCGCGCAAGCTCGCCGCGGCGCTCGACCTTGGAATCGACGAGCGCGTCGGAGAAATAATCCTGCGAAAAAAATAATCGGGTCCGAGGGGGGAGTTTCTCCAACCTCGGGGTTTTGCACCCCCAGACGGCCATGAGCGGCCGCTTGGGAGGCAACAATGACGATAAGAATTTTGGCGGCGCTGCTAGCGGGTACGGCCGCAATGGCGATTCAGGCACCGCAGGCGCACGCCCAGACCCAGCCGGCGAAAACGGATTACGACATCGCGCCGCGGCGCCTCGGCGAAGCGCTGCGTCTCTATTCGCAGGTTTCGGGCCGCGAAGTGGTCGCCTCCTCGGCGCTGCTCGACGACAAGCGTAGCGGCCGCGTGCGGGGCCGCCTCGCGCCCGATGTCGCGCTGGCCCGGCTGCTCGCGGGCACCGGTCTCGTCGCCGAGGTCGTCGAGGGTGCCTTCGTGATCCGCGCGGGAAACGGCGATGCGGCTGGCGACGCTTCGACTGACGTCCCCGTGCCCGAGGACATTATAGTGACCGGATCGCGCATCCGCGGCGCCGGCCCGGTCGGCTCGCCCGTCGCCACGATCGACCGCGACACGCTCGACCGCAGCGGACGCGCGACGCTCGCCGACTTTATCCAGACGATCCCGCAGAACTTCTCGGGCGGACCCGCCGAGGCCAATGTCGGCACCTCGGCGCGCGGCAATGCGGCGAGCAATATCGGTTATGGCACGGGCATCAACCTCCGCGGCCTCGGGCCAGGCTCGACGCTCACCCTCCTCGACGGGACGCGCCCCGCGCTCGGCGGCAGCTCGGGCGCCTTCGCCGATATTTCAATGATACCGTCGATCGCGGTCGAGCGCCTTGAAATCCTCACCGATGGCGCTTCGGCGATCTATGGGTCCGATGCGGTCGCGGGGGTGGTGAATCTGCGCTTCCGCGGTCGCTTCGACGGGGCCGAGACGCGGCTGCGCGCCGGAACCGCCGATGGCGACTATGGCGAAGTCCAGGTCGGGCACATCGTCGGCACCGGCTGGGCAACGGGCCATCTCGTTGTTGCCGGCGAATATTACCGGCGCGGCAGCCTCGGCTCGGAAGAGCGCGCCTCCGCGTCCGAAGACCTTCGGCGCTTCGGCGGTCCCGACCTGCGGTCGAACTTCGCCAACCCGGGAACAATCGTCGCCGCAGGCGGCCAGCGTTTCCTCATCCCGCGCGGGCAGGACGGGACCGCGCTGACAGCCGCTGAACTCATCCCGAGTGCCGGCTTCGCCCGCGGCGACGCCCGCCGGAAGGTCGATATCCTCCCGCGCCAGAAGAGCTTCACCGTCTACGCGGCGGGAGAACAGCAGATCGGCGATCATCTCAGCCTCTTCGCGCGAGGGCTTTATGCGGAACGCGACTTCGAGGCCCGGCGCCGGATTATAGGCGTCTCGCAGCAGGTCGTGACCCCCGCCAATCCCTATTATGTCGATCCCATCGGCACCGGCCAGAAAATCACCGTCTACTACGACCCGATCGCCGACTTCGGGCCCGAAGGAGTGCGCGGCACGGTCACGGCGCTCAACACCGCATTCGGAGCGCGTGCCGATATCGACAGCTGGAATATCGAGCTGTCGGGCGGCTACGGGATGCAGCGCGATGGCTATGACGGGGTCAATATCGTCCACCTCGTCAGACTCGCCCGCGCCGTCGCGGCGACCGATCCAGCGCGGGCGATCAACCTGTTCGGTGACGGGGCGGTCAACGACCCGGCGCTGATCGACAGCTTGCGCGGCGGATTTTCGCAGCGCTCGCGTTACAAGAGCTGGACCGCTGCGCTGCGCGCCGACGGGACGATGCTGGCGCTTCCTGCCGGCGACGCAAAGCTCGCCCTCGGCGCCGAATACCGGCGCGACAATCTCGACTTCACGCAGGTCTTCGACATCGTCGCCGACGCCCCGCAGACGAGCGGTCTCGCCGGCTTGCCCGACAAACGTATCGTCAAAGCCCTTTATGCCGAGCTCGCAATCCCCGTCTTCGACGCAGGGGAGAATTTTCCCGGAACGCTCAATGTTTCGGCGGCGGGACGCTATGAAGATTATTCGGACGTCGGCGATACGGCCAATCCGAAGTTTGGCGCGCGCTGGGAGCCCCTGCCCGGCCTGGCGCTCCGCGCCTCCTACGGTCGGTCGTTCCGCGCGCCCTTCTTCGACGAACTCGTCGGAACGGCTAACGCGCTCTACCAGACGTTCCGGATCACCGATCCGGCCTCACAAACCGGCCAGACCGCGGTGCTGCTCCTGCTCGGCTATCGGCCCGACCTCGGCCCCGAAAAGGCGACGAGCTGGACCGCAGGGGTCGATTTCGAGCCACGCTTCCTTCCCGGCGCGAAGCTCAGCCTCACCTGGTTCGATATCAGCTACAGGGATCGCATCGCGTCGGCGAACAGCTTTCTCCAGCAGTTCTTCACGCGGCGCGATGTCTATGGCGCTTTGATCGACGATACGCCCGATCCGGCTGAGGTCGCGGCCTATTTCGCCGACCCGAGCTTCTCGAATGCGATCGGGATCGGTCAGGATGAGGTGATGGCGATCGTCGATGCGCGGACGCGCAACCTGTCGCGCTCGACGGTGCGCGGCCTCGATTTCGACCTGGGATACAGCAGGCCGCTCGCCGACGGCAGCGTCAACCTGTCGCTGGGCGGATCGCGGCTGTTCACGATCGACCACCGGATAACCAACACGGCGCCGCCCAACAATGTCGTCGGCACGCTCGGTGCGCCGGTCAAGCTCCGGCTGCGCGGCCGCGCCGGCTTCGAGGCCGGCGCCTTCGATGGCGGGATCGGGGTCAATCATGTCGCAAGCTATCGCAACCTCACGGTGACGCCGGCCGAACGCGTGAAGAGCTGGACGACGGTCGACCTCCAGCTTGGCATGCGGATCGGCGATCCGGACAAGCGCAAGCTCCGGCTCGCGTTCAGCGTCAACAATCTGTTCGACAAGGATCCGCCCTATGCGCTGTTCCGCTCGACCGGCGTCAACATCGGCTACGATCCCGAACAGGCGAGCGCGATCGGCCGAACCTTCGCGCTGCAGGCTATCGTCGGATGGTGATTGCGGCAGCCTTGCTTGCGTCGGTCGTACAAGTCCCGGTAGCGCCAAACGACGGCGGCGCTCCCTTGACGACGCGCGACCTCGTCGAGGTCGCTGACATCATGGGGCCGACGCTCTCTCCTGACGGCGAGAAGATTCTCTTCCGCGTGTCGCGTCCATCGGTGAGCGCCAACGACACCAAGCTCGATTGGTATGTCGCCGATATCGACGGCGCCCCCCCGGTGCATGCGGGAAGCGCGGGGACGGTACGCCACGATGGCGCGGGTTCGGTCGCCGAACAAAAGGCAGTGTGGGATGCGGACTCGAAAGGCTTTCGTTCCCTCGCGCTCGTCGATGGCGTCTCCGCGATCTGGCACTGGCGCGAGCACCAAGGCCAGCGGCGCGAGATCGTCGATGCTGCAGACATTCTCGATTTCGATGTCTCCGCCGATGGTCGATCGCTGCGCTACACGACCGGGGCGACCCGCGCCGAAGTCGCCGCGGCGGAACAACGGGCCTATGACGAAGGCGTACTGGTCGACGACAGTGTCGACCTCGGGCAGGCCATCGCCGGCGGCAAGATCGAGGGCGGTCACCGCGTCGTGCAAAGGTGGAACCGCAACTGGTTCGATCGCGCGGGCCTGTTGTGGGACGCGCCGAAAAAGGAGACGGCGGTTGAGCTCGGCAGCGAGAATATCGCGCCTTCCCTGCCCGCTACGCGGTCCCAGCAGGATCGCCGGATTGTCCTGAAGACAGGCGGCGTTGCGGAGATAGAGGGCTCGGCGGGCGAAGTCCGACTGACGGTCGTCCGCGCCAACGGTGAGCGCATCCCTTGCAGCGCCGCGCCCTGCCGGTCGGGAAAGCTCGCCGCAATTACCGAGCGGCCCGGCAGCGGCATGTTGATCCTGTTCGAGCGCGATGCCGGCGCGCGCGAGAATATCTGGCTCTGGCGTATCGGGGACCGCAAGGCGCGCTATCTCACTGCGACCGATGGCGCCGAGCGGACACCGATCTGGCAACCGCGCTGCGGCGCCGCGCCGAAGGCGCTCATCTGCGCCGAGAGCAGCGCGACCGAGCCGCCACGCCTTGTCCGCATCGCCTATGTGGATGGAGCCCGCTCGGTCATCGCCGACCCCAATGCGGACCTGCGCCGCCGGATCGGCGCCGTTGCCACGCCGCTGCGTTGGGAAAATGGCCATGACGGTATTCTGCTCACCCCGTCGAGTAGCGCTGGTCCACTCCCATTGGTCGTTCAATATTATCGCTGCGCAGGGTTTCTCAAGGGCGGCGTCGGCGACGAGATTCCGATGCTCCCACTTGTCGAACATGGCATCGCAGTGCTCTGCATCAACGGCCAGTCGCCACCACCCGGCCAGCCGATGGAGCGAAGCTATGAGACCGCGCTCGCTGCGATCGGCGACGCAATCGACGACCTGGCCGCACGAAAACGTATCGATCCCCGAAGCGTCGGCATCGGCGGGCTTAGCTTTGGCTCGACCGTTGCCGTCTGGGCCATCCGCAAGTCGAAGCGCTTTGCGGCCGCCACCATCTCGTCGGGACAGGCGACGCCGCACTATTACTGGTCGAATGCGCTTCCCGATCGCGGCTTCGCCAGGACATTTCGCGAATTTTGGCAGGCGGGCGATCCCGACAGCGACCCCGAACGCTGGCGGACAATCTCGCCCGCATCGGATGTCGTAGCGATCGATACGCCTCTGTTGATGCAGTTGCCCGAGTCCGAAGTGCGCAACCTCGTCGAGTTTCACACAAAACTGAAGCTGGCCGGGAAGCCTGCCGAACTGTTCGCCTTCGCGGACGAAATCCACATCAAATATCAGCCGGTGCACAAGCGTGCGGTCTACGAGCGCAATCTCGACTGGTATCGCTTCTGGCTCAAGGGCGAGGAAGATCCGGCCCCCGCGAAATCTGGCCAGTACGTCCGTTGGCGCGCGCTCCGCGCGGGGGCTCCGCAGGAGTCCTTCCAAGCCACCGCGCCCTAGGTGCGTGCCGGGCGCCGCTCCCCGGCGCGCCCGGCAAGGCCTTTGCCCACTGCGGCCATCGCGCCCGGATGGCTGCCAACCCCTTCATCGCGATGGCGCCTCGGACCCTACCACCGAGCGCGCCCAGGCTTCGATATCCGCGAACTGGAGGATACGGAGCGTGGCGAGCGTATCGGCCTCCTTTCGCCCCGTCAGCATGTCGGCGATCGTATCGAGATCGAGCAGGCCGGCGCCCGCGAGCCAGCCATCGAGGAGATAGGCGGCAAGCCGCTCCCGATTGCGTTCGAACGCCGGCAGGAACATCGACAGGATACGTCCCTTGCTGCGGCGCGCGAGGATGACGTCAGGCAGGTCGCCGCGAAAGGCTTCGCGGGCGAGAGCGCGATTGACCCCGCCCTCGCCCCACTGCCAGCTCGGCACGCCGAGACCATATTCGATCAGCGGTTGCGACAGCAAAGGCGCGATCTTCGGCAGCGCGAGCGACCGGTCATAGCCGTCGAGGAAGGGCTGGATCGACAGCAGGCCGAGACCGTAGCGCCGCTGGCCGGGCGGGATGCGCCCCGCGTCGGTCATCCAAGGGTGCTCGGGCCTTGGCGATGCATGGCGCACCGACAGCAATAGATCGTCGACCGGCCAGAGTCTGATCCCCCGAAAATAGCCGCGCACGCCGTGACGCAGCGCGCTCCAGATATTGTCGTCGGTGATGCGGGCCTGGTCGCGCGCCGCGCTGAGCGCGGCGCGCATACCCCGATATCGCAAGGCATCGAGCGCCGGGGCGATCGACGTTTGATAACCGAACGCTCCATCGCCGGCGGTCCCCGAGAAAATTGCGTCGGCACCATAGGCCCGCGCCGATGCGAGGAAGGCCGCGTCGGTCGGACCGATCAGCCCGAAGCCACCGGGACGGACACGCAACATCGTCGGCGTTGAGATCGGGTCCGCGGGTTCGGCGGGCAGCATGAGTTCGGCGAGCGGGGCGTTCGCGCGCTCGGCCATCGCACGCGCATAGAGACGCTCGTCGCCGTCGGGCTCCGGCGTGACCATCGTGATCGCGCGCCACGGGTCGGAACGGACAGACAGGCAAGCGGCGACGATGCTGCTGTCAATCCCGCCCGAAAGCTCGAGCTGGACGCGGGCGAAGCGCCCGCTCCATGCGCCGACGGTCGCGCGCACGAGCGAGCCAAGATCGTTCGCCTCGGCGCGTATCGGCGGCGACGACGCATAATCCCACGGAAGCCAGCTTGCCGGTCTTCGCTCGCGGTGCCCCAAGCGCGTTACCTCGCCGGGCAGGACCTCGGTCGCCCCGGTTATAGTGCTGCGCGGCGTTCGCAACAGGGGATAGCGAAGATAGGCGTCGATCGCGCCGGGATCGGGCCGATCGAGCCGAAACCCCAGCGCGCGCGCGAGGCCGAGGTCGGTGAAGGCGCAGCATGCGTTCGCCGCCGCGCCGCCGTCGTCCTGGCGGCGGGTCTGGAACAGCGCCGGCCCGGTCAACGGTGAACGAAGGACAAAGACCTGCCCGCTCGCGTCGGCCCATATCAGGATGAAAGTCCCCCAGAGCTTCCTGATCGCCCACGCGCCTTCGGTCCGCACGATGTGCTCGACCGCGCCGGGATCTAGCGCCGGACAAGAGGCGAAGCTGTCGCGATGAAAGGCGTAGCCGACGAGCGCCGCCTCACCCGACACGGCGACGATCGTGCCGGGCTTGCCGACGAGCCGCGCTGTTCCGATAGTCCCAAGTTCCGAATAGCCGCCGGGCAACGCGGGTACGGGGCCTTCGGCCTGAATAAGAGCGATGCAGATCGTCACAGCCGAAAGACCGGCGTATATTCGCCCACGGTATTCAGCGTATCCGAGAGCAAAATGTCGCCACGCTGGACCCAGGCATGCGCCATGAAGGGCGCCAGCCGGGCACCGAAGTACACGTCCGCATCGATCCCGCGGCGCCAAAGGACACGGGCCAGCGCCAGGCTGTCGGGAACACAAAGCTGTCTTGCGGGCAAGAGGACGCGCGCGTCGGCGAAGCCTTGCGCAACGCGGATTGCGTCCGCATCTGCGGCTGTCAGCCGCGGACGCGCCTCGTACCGGCGGGCAAGAGCACGCCAACGGACGAGCGTCCCGTTCAACCCCAGCAGACGGAGATGGAGGCCGGCGCTCGCGCGCAGGAGGCCGACTTCCAGGAAGGTGATATGGCCGTCGGCGGGTGGCGCCTCGACTGCGGAGAGGCGAAGGTCGACGGCGGCGATCGGTGCGATCGGCGACCCCGCTCCCGGCGCGAGCAAGCGCCGCCGGACGAGCGCGTCGAGCGCTGCGCAAGGCGCTGTCTCGCCCGCCGCTGTGCCGGCGGCCGCGAGCGCTGCGGCCTCGCGCGGCGCTATCAGGAAATAGCGATCGGCGCTGAGATCGAGCGCGACAGCGCGATCGCCCAGAAACCCGAAACTCACATGCGGCGGAAGATGATAGGCCATGGCCGATTGAGGGCGCGGCGCTTGCGCGTCGCGCCCCCCGATCCGTCACTCGGCGGAAATGCCGCCGCCCAGGAAGGGCTGGACGCCATCGGGTTCCGGCCGGTTCGGAATCTGGCCGAGCGTTTCGACGCTGGCGACGCCGAGTTCTTCGATGCCGTCCTCGACGATGTCATACTGGTTCATGAGAACCTCCTCTGGTTAGCCGCGGGATTGCGGCATCCAGAAAGCTACGCCGGTCGGAGAGAATAGAATTTTTATAGTTTGAATATCTTTCGAATATCATCGGAGCGGTTCGTCGCGGGGTCTGATCTCGGCGACGACGCGGCCCGCGAACGCCATGCGGCGCCGGTGAAACCGCGTGATTTTGGCGCGAAGCGCACTCCAGCGACCAAAGCGGTAATCATCTTCCATCGCCGCCAGCATGTCGCGAGCCGCGGTATCGACGCTGGCCTCCGCCTTCCGAAAGACGTGACATCGCTCGATCAGGTTGAGAATCGCGAAGCGAATTTCGCGATTGGCGCTCCACATCGCAATCGCCCGGAAAAGCGAGTCGAGCGCTTCGGCATAGTCCTTGCGCAGCTCGAGCCCGACCAGGCCCGCCGGATGGTCGGGATCCGGCACGTTGCCCTGAAGCGCAAGGCCGAGCAGCCAGGATGCCCAGCTGTAAAGGTCATGGAGATCGGCCTCCGCGAGGATGGGAGGACGAAAGCCTTCCTGGTGCCAGCTGTCGATGATTCGCTCGCCAGCAAGACGATGCAGCGCCTCGCGGACCGGCGTCGCACTCGCGCGGAGCGTCTTTGCGAGGTTGACCGGATCGAGGCGCGTGCCCGGCGGATAGCGCCCATCGAGTACGCGCATCTTGAGGTCGAGATAGACGCGCTCCATTGTAGATCCGGCGTTCATGATCGGGTTGCTCCGTCTCCCGCCGCGCGCTGGCCGGAGACAAACTCACCGAGCAAGACGTCTTGATCGGGCCGCAGCGCATCGGTCGCGGCAAGCGGCTCGTCGGGATATCCACCGAATAGCACCGAGGGACATTGTCCTTCGAAATTGCCGAGATTGGGCCGGTGCTGCGCATAACCGGCCAGTGCCGCCAACTCGGGCGGGAAATGCCGCGCCACGTCGGGCGGATAGGCGAGCCACTGATTCTCGTAGGGCTTGAGCCAGCCGAGACAGTAGCTGACGATGATGCCGCGGCGCAGCCCGGCGCTTCGATTGGCGCCTGCGCCGTGCAGCGTCGAACCGAGGAAGACGATCGCGTCGCCCGGCTCGGCGGCGGCCACGATGGGCTGCTCGCGTGGCACCTCGACAAGCGCTTCCACGCCGTGGCTCGCGGGCCAGATGAGCGTTGCGCCATTCTCCTCGGTAAACGGGGTAAGGGGCCACATGACGTTGAGC
This sequence comes from uncultured Sphingopyxis sp., assembly GCF_900078365.1. NCBI lineage: Bacteria > Pseudomonadati > Pseudomonadota > Alphaproteobacteria > Sphingomonadales > Sphingopyxidaceae > Sphingopyxis > uncultured Sphingopyxis sp. The sequence goes on along the minus strand of NZ_LT598653.1, from coordinate 1,571,196 downwards.
AGATATTCGACCTCACCAAGCGAACCCTGCCACATATCCTGATCGCGATGCGGAAATTGCGCGAGGGCGCCGGGATGGAGCTCGATGGCCTGCGTGAGGTTGAGCTGGATGCGGTCGCACCACGAACCGAGCGCGGATTCGGCAAGCGCCAATATGCCGGGATGCAGCACGAGGTCCGCGATATGCGGCGAGCGGATCAGGAGACGCCCGAACCGCTTGGTCCGTTCGCCATAGAATCCGCCCGAGCAAAAGGGCGTCGCGTCGAAGCGGAGCGCGAGATCCGCCGCGATCGCCGCGATCCGGGAAGCCGGGACGGCACCGTGAAGCCGGACATAGCCTTCGGATGCCAGCTGCTGCGCGGCCGCGGCAGCATGGCCGCAGTTCGGGAAGGGATGAATCGACATCTCGCCCTCCTCATGCGGCTTTGGCGGGCACGCCGGTGCCGGGCGCCCCGATGCCCGCCTCGGCAAGCCTGGCGAGCGTGTCCGCCTCGATCGAGATCGCCAGCGCGACCAGCGCGCGGCCATCATGGATAGCCCTTTCGCCGAGCAAGCGGCATCGCCATCCGAAGTCCTGAACCTGCCGGAACCAGGAAAGCTCGGCGACGCCCGTGTAGGTCGTGATGCCATGGGCCAGCGCGTGGTCGACGAGTCCCACGAGCAGCGTATCGCGCGCAACGCGGCGTTGCCGCGCGCCCACGCCCGGCGAAAGGCAGAAGCGCGTGATCTCGAATATCGCCGCGCCGTTCGGAACCGGGCCGGAGACGAGATGCGGAAAGAGGCCGTCGAGAAGGGCCGGTCTCGTTGTGGGCAGGAGGCGCGCCGAGGCGAGATGTTCGCCCCGTGCATCGCTGACGATAAGATAGGTCGCAAAAGGATCGTCGAAATGGTCGACTTCGAACCGGTCCGCCAGCACCGGCAGATCCCATTTGAGCAAATCGACAAAAACGCGCTTGCGCGCTTCGAACATCGAACGGAGCGCGACATGTTCGCGCGCCCGGTTGTCCTGGTTGATCGTGAGGAACATCGGCGTGTCTCCCTGATGAAAAGAGACAGACCAATTGAACCGGAAAAATCGATTCCGCCATACCAAGAAAGGGGGGTGTTTCAGCCGCCGGCGACGTCGCTGAAGCAGATCGTCCCGTCGAACAATGCCCGGATTGCAAGGCTGACGCGGCTCCGGGCCGAATATCGCGCCCGCGCATTGCGCAGATGCTCGCTCACCGTATCAGTGCGCAGGTCCATGATCTGCGCGATCACGGAATCGGACTTGCCGCGCGCCACCCAGAGGAGGCATTCGATCTGTCGGTCCGTGAGGCGCGGCTGATCATTGGCCGGGACGAGGCCCGAGAGCTGACGCGCCGCCTCGAAGACAAAAGCGCCGATCGTCTGCGCGAACATCAACGCCTCCGGCGTGGCATATGTGCCCTTTTGCCAGGCGAAGGATACCGATCCGTGCGCGTCGCCCGGGACATGCGTGGGGATGGTGAGACCATCGTGGATGTCGTGCCGACGCGCCCGCGCCAATATCGCTTCGTCGCCGCGCCGCGGCCGCGAGAAGGTCTGCATGTCGTGCCAGAGGAACCCCGCGGCGCGGCGACGACTTGCGCGATGGACGGGATCACGGATGCCAAGGCGCTGTTCGTCGAACCAGCGCGCCCAATCCTGCGGATAATTGTGGATGCGCAGCCCCTTATCGGGGGCGGCCAGGAAGTCGACGTGATGGCTGAGCGCGAACCACGAGCATCCGAGCCGCGAGCAGGCCTCGTCGAGAATATCGATCAATGCGTCTTCGCTCGCGACCTTCAAGACTTCGGCCGCGAGTCGCTGCGCGGCATCGAGCGTAGGCATTTCGACCCTTGGCAATGCCGGCGGCGTTCTCGAACCAGCCTCTCCGGCATTGCTCCCTGTCCGGTGCCGATCCCCTCGCCTTCTCAAACGGCAGGGTCACCGCGGTGGCGCATCGATGCTGGTCGAAAACGATGCGGAGCAGATACAAGCTATAATGTGACAGAAATATTTCAAACTTATTCGGTAGTTAGTCTCAATTTGAGAGTTGTTGTTGCCGACCGAAGCGCATCCGGAACCGGCCTTTGCCGGAAACGCTACCCTGCGTGGCGATGGCGCAATTGCCCGGCGCGAAGAGCGCGGCCCGATGTCCGCGCGATGGAAGTCCGGAAGAGCCTCGCCGGCTGGACCGAAGGAAAGTTGATTTAACAAGGACTTCAATGTCAAACTGCTCTGGACCAGGAAACAGCCTCGCTGAAAGGGACGTGACAAAGCTTCTACGATGGACGGGTCGCAACCTTCCCCCAATGACGATCGACTGCGTTGGAACCGATTGACCGACAAGCAGCGGGCTTGTCTCGACCTGGTGCTGGAACGCAAGACGTCGAAGCAAATTGCACGCGAGCTCGGCATTTCGAAATATACGGTCGATCAGCGGATCACAAATGCCCGGGCCGCGCTCGGCGCGGCCGATCGGGACGAGGTGGCGCTGCGCTACGCGCGGCTGCGAAAGATATACCATCGGATCGCATACGATCCGGTAGAGGTTGTCGATCGGCCGACCCTCGTTGCATCCGACTTTCCAGACGGTGGCTATTCCGGCTTCGACGGGCTCGATGACAGCAGTTCGCTCCGGGATCGCCTTTCGGGAACGCACCCGCCGTCCGGGAAGATCTGGAGGCATGACCACCTGCCGGGCACAAGGCTGACGATCATCGCGACATTACTCGTCGCCCTGATCGTCTTCCTCCTCGGCAGCCTGGGCATCGCAGAGTCGCTGTCGCGCCTCATCTCCGGCTGAGCCTTCTCAATCCTGCCGAGTAACAGCCGGAGCATGCGCTTCCGGCAGAGGAGACGTCATGTCCGAGAATATCGATTTCACCGTTGCGAGGCTTCAGCAGCAAGTCCCTGCCGCGGAAACACGTATCGACGATGCGCTGATTGCCGTCGCGTCCCTGATGACGAGCGTCGTCGCCGCGCGCCGGGACACACCCGGCGTCGACGCCGTCCAGGGGCATGCGACGATCCAGCGCCTGGCAAAGGTCCAGACCGCACTTGTCGGCGCGAGCGGGGACGTCTTGCGCGTTCACGGCGACCTCGTCGGCATCGCACGCGAGAGCGCTGGCCTCGACCTTCACGAATGTCCGTCGCTTGCCGCTGCCGGACGGCATGCCGTTGCGGCCACGTCCTGAACATTGACCGGGGACCGCTCGCATGGTTTCTGATCGCGATGGTTCGGATCGCAATCTTCGTAACGATCTTGCTGGTGGTCCTCGTCTATGCCCTCAGGAGAGGCGGCGGTCCCGAGCGGGCCATGGCGTTGATATTGATTGCAATGGCGCTCGCAGACCAGATCCTGCATCTGTTTGTCCCGCCGCGCTTCTCCTCGATCGACGCGGGCCATCTGGCAATCGATATCGCTGCGGCAATCGCGACGCTGGTGCTGGCACTGACGGCCCATCGCTTCTGGCCGATGCCGGCGGCCGTTCTTCAGATCTTTCCTCTCATGGCCCATGTCGGCAAGGCGATGGAGATTTCGGTTCACCCGGTGGCGTACCAGACGATGCAGGTCGCTGCATCCTGGCTTCTGCCTCCCCTTCTCGCCCTCGCAACCTGGCGGCATCTCAGGCGGCTGCGCGCGAACGGGAACGATCGATCCTGGCGAGGCTGGTCGCGGCGATCGCGCCCGACGACTGCGACACGATAGCGAACAGACTTCTCGAAGAGTTCACAAGCCTGGGCCGGATCTGGTCGCAATCTCCCGAAAGGCTGACCCACTTTCTAGCGGGCTATCCAGGCTTGGCCTCGTTCCTCACCAATGTTCGCGACGCGATGCTCGAAGGAATGCGCTCCGATCTCAGAACGGTCCGGATTGATCCGCGCAACCCGCACCTCTGCCGGTATCTCATCGCGTCGATGGGCAGCCTGCCCGAGGAACGGCTGCGCGTCCTTTTTCTCGATCCAGCGCGCAGCCTGATCGCCGACGAGGAAGTTCAGCGCGGTTCGCTCGCGCAACTGGCGATCTATCCGCGGACCATCTTCAGGCGCGCGCTCGAACACAACGCCGCGTCGATCATTCTCGTCCACAACCACCCGAGCGGCGACCCGGCACCGAGCGCGGAAGACCTGAGCGCGACACGGCGTCTGGAAGAGGTCGGCCGAGCGCTCGACGTCGAAATTCTAGAACACATCATCGTGACGGGAACGCGAACCTATAATCTGATCGAGGGGTCGGCCCAGGTGCGACCGCGCGGAAAATTCCTGCCCTTCTTCCTGCGGAGCCATCCGGATCCCGCCGACGAGACGGATGCGCTCGCGCAGCGAAACGCCGAAACCGCCATGCGGCGGAGAATATTGCGCAGGCAGCTCCTCGGGAACCCCGAGCTGTTCGGCGAACCGGCCTGGGACATGCTCGTCGACCTGTTCATCCATCAGTCGCGAGGGCAGCCGCTGTCCATGTCCGCGCTCTGCATCACCGCGGCGATCCCGACGAGCAGCGCGATGAAGCTCATCCAGCGTCTGTGCGACGCCGGCATCCTCGAGCGGTCGCTGGACGCCCATGACGGCCGGCGCAGCCTCGTGAACCTCACACCAACCATCGCCCATCGCCTGCGCGCCTATTTTGCCGAAGGAGCCGAATAACGCGCGCATCGTGCGGTCCTTGCCCGATACGGGCATCCGCGCCCGTGGGTATCGCCCGGCTTCCCTTCCCGCGCCGCCCCCCTTGACGCCCCGATCAACTCCGCTCCCCGGCAGCCGCTGACGTCGGCTCTTTGTCGTCGCCTTGCCGCCGCATGAAAATATTGCGAAAATATTCCGGGTATATGCGATGATACGCGGGCCAGCGGCCGACTGGCGCTCGCCCCAGTCCTATGCCGAGTTACTGATTTCGGATCGGCGGGCCTTTGCGTGGGAATGGCTTCGCCGCAACAGCCGCTATCGAAGGCAATGGGAGGCCCGCGCCTTCGCTCCGAGCGGCTTCCTGGCCGATATCGGGCTGCTGGGCTGGATCGATCCAGCCCTTGCGACGCCTGCCGCGCGGCCAATCTGGAGCATCGAACGGGACCCGCGCGTGCTGCGCGGGAGGCCGGCCGCGAATGACAGCCCCGCCGATGACCTGTTCGATGTGCGCGAAGTCGCTGCCTTCGTGTCGGTCGAAATAGACGCGTCCGGCAACGAGCACTGGTTGCTCAGCGACGGCCATTGGGCCGTCCGCCTCGACTTGCACGACGGCACGCTCCTCGGCGGCCCGGTTCTTGTCGAGCACCGCATAACGGGTCTGCAGTCAGCCAGGCCGAAGCTAGAATCCCTGAAGCAATTCGTCGTTCTTGCCGAGAAAGGCCATCTTCCCGGGTCGATGATGCCCAAGGAACGCAGGGCGGCGCAGTGGATCATGGAGCTACGCGTTGGCGACGCCTTGCTGGCGGGCGCAAACCAGCAGGCCATCGCGCGCCAGCTCTGGGGCGACGCGATCGCGCCATCGCGCTGGCGCGTGGCAAGCGCGTCCTACCGCCTGCGGGTTCAGCGGCTCGTCAAGACCGCACAGCGATATCTGGCGGAACCGCTCGCGGGACCATGGTTCGACTAAGGCGGCTGGAAGGCCTGCTCGTCAACGCGCCCGACGTCCGGTCGCGGCTTGGGTCATCACGGTGCTGTCCGGCGACGTGATCAGGGGGCTTTGAATGTGCCCGGACTCTGCCGTGCCGGCTCGCCGCTCGCCCATGGCCAGGTATCGCCGACGTCGGCGGCACAGCGCGCCAGCGGCTTTACGCTTTCGCCGAAACCCGATCGCGCCAGCTGAAGCGCGGCCGATACCCGAGAACCGCTTTAGCCCGGTCCGACGAAAGGAGCGAGGCATGACCCTCGATCGCGCGGGTCGCCTCGATGCCGGGAAAATGATCGTCGAGAAGACGAGACGTTTCGACCGCCATCAGGCTGTCGTCGGCAGCGATCACCAGACGCTGATGCCCTTCGAAAGCCGCCTCGACCGCAAGACGGCAGGCCTCGCCTGCGTCTTCGGCATCCACATAGGCCCAGAGGTTCATCTTTCGCCAGGCGGGTTTCGCCTGAATGGCAGGAAGCTGTTCATAATCCTCGAGGGAATAGACGTTCGAGAAACGGAGCGACGCTATCGAAAGCCCCGGCGCCCAACGGCAGAAATTCCCGGCCATCGTTTCGCCAAGTTGCTTCGACAAGGCATAGGACCAGTTGGGGCGGTCGGGATGGCTTTCGTCGAGCGGGACCGACGCCGGAGGTTCGTCGAACGGCAGTCCGAAGATGGTTTCGCTCGATGCCCACACGATCCGCGAAATCCCAAGCCGGGCACAGGCGGAAAAAACATTGTAGGTGGAGATCGTATTGACCTCGAAGCTTCGCTGGTCGGTTGCGAGCCCCGGCATCGGTATGCCGGCGAGATGCACGACGGCGTCGGGAACTCCGCCCGTGATGTCGATCCCGGAGAACGCGCCCATCACCTGACCGAAGTCGGTACAGTCGGCGCGAAGCGACTGCGCGGCAGCGACCGGTCCCTGGACATCGAGACCCACGACACGGTGCCCTGCCTTGCGCAAGGCGGCAACGGCAGCCCGTCCGAGTTTTCCGGCGCTGCCCGTGACTATTACATACATGGCTGATGTCCTGCTAAATGCCGTTGACCGGTGGCGGCACGTCGACCTCAAGCCCGCCCTTGTCCGCTTTGGACAGCCAATCGCTCACAGCGACGCCCCGGCGGCACTACAAGCATATCAGGCAGGACTTGTCTGCCAGACCTGCCACCCATCGCTATCGATCGTGATATCGCCCGCACTGCCGACCGGCTCGGCAATACCGTCGGTCAGAAATGCCATCGCCGCAGCATCCTTCCCCGATATCATCGCCAGCGTGCGATCGCCATTGGGCGTGCGCGCGACGATCACACCCTGCTTCGGCGCACCGTCACGCTCGTAGAGCACGGAATAGGTTTCAATCGTGGCCGGCCCTTCATAGTCCTCGACGGTCCGGGGCACGGCTCCCCGCAGGGCGTCCGCCTCGTCCTGGAAGTCAAATTCGCCGGGATGGGCAGCGCCAGGGACCGGTTCGCGACCGAGGATGATGCTGTGGTTGTGCGTCGCAAAGCCACCGTTCGCGAAGAGCAGGCCGAAGCGTCCTTCGGCGCGGAGCGCTTCGACCATGCCGACAACCGCGTGGCTCATATAATTGCCGATCGGCCCGCCCCCGAAAGTAAGGCCGCCGAAAACCGTTGCCGGCCTGTCGACAGGCCAGTCGATGACGCGGCGCGCCATCTTCGGCACGCAGGGAAAGCAGCTGTAGAGTTCGACGAAATCGAGATCTGCGCTCGTCAGCCGGTTGACCGCCAGTGCGCGCCGAAGCGATACGATCATGCCGGGACTGCGGTCATAGCGATCGCGGCCCAGCGGATCGTCGGCTTCGTGGGCCGCGGCGCCCTGCCCCACATAGACGAGTTTCTCCTCGGCAACGCCGCGCCGCCGGGCTTCGCCGAGACTGGTTACCAGGAATCCCGCCCCCTGGTTGACCGACGAGTTGGCAACCATCAGCTTGGTATAGGGGTGCGCGATCGGACGATTTTCGGCGGTCGGCGTCCGCACCGTTTCGGGCGAGACCGGCTTGCGAAGCCATGCGCCCGGGTTGGCGGCGGCGACTTCGGAAAAGCGCGACCAGATCTCCGCGCTTTCGGCCTGCGCTTCGTCCAGCGATTGTCCATAAGCCGCACGCCCGGCATTTTCGTAAAGCGGGTAGACATCGACCGGCGCGGTGAGCCCGTATCGCTGCCGATAGCTCGGTGTCCGACGCGTCGAGGCGGCGCGCGAGGCATTCTGCGCCGAGACGTCGGTCCCGCGCGCGGCTGCGGCGCGCTGCGCGGCGGTGCGCAGGGCTTCGCCGCCCGCGATCGCCGCGATCCTGATCTCCCCGGCACCGATGCGATTGGCCGCTTCGTTCAGAAGCAGGATCGGACTGTCGCCGCTGGCGATCCGGGTCTTTTCGCAAATCCGCGGACGCGCCCCGAGACTGTCGGCGAGAGGCGCGGACAGATCGCCGAGTTCCCGGAACGAAATCTGGTCGACGATCGCAAGCGAATCGAGGTCGGCAAGCCATCCCCCGCCGGCATCGGCATCGGCCAGACGAAGCGCTGCAGCCATCAGTCCGAGGGGGTCGAGGCCTTCCCCGGGGTCGGCCGGCCGGTCGTTGATCTGGCCGACGCCGACAATGACGGGGATGCGTTCGGGATCGATCATGTGCTTAACCTTTCGGGAATTTTGCGGGCTTGCCAGCGAGGCCGGCATCCGGGCGCACCGTCACGCGGCATCCTCCGGCATGATGAACTGTTCGAGCGCGCCCTGTGCGATCAGCTGGTCGATGCGTGCATCGTCGAGCCCGAGAATGTCGCGAACGATTTCCGCCGTATGCTCGCCGGGCAAGGGCGCCGGAACCTCGGGCGGCGCGGGCATGCGCAGCGACCGCACCGGCGCCGTCTCCGCGAAATGCGGCTCGCCGCGATGCGGATGGGTCACGCTGCGGAAGGAACCGCGTTCGACATAATAATCGAATTCGGGAAGCTCGGACACGCGCAGCATCGCGCCCGCCGGGACCCCCGCCGCCTGGAGCGCTTCCATTGCCGCGCGCGGGTCCTGTTCCGCGAGCCACGCCCCGATTTCCTCGCCGCCGGTCACCGACAGCATCGCCTGCCGGTCGGCCTCGCCGCGCAGCGAAACGACGCACCATTCATCGTCGCCCGCGCAGCGATAGAGAGCGGACGCCCCTTCGGCTTCCTCGCCCGTCACCGCGACGCCTGCCCGTTCGAGCACGCGGCGCGCGATCTTCGCCGCCATATGGCTGAGCATGACTTCCGACTGGCTTATCGCGATCGACCCGCCGATGCCTGTGCGCAGCCGCCGCACGAGCAGCGCGAGCGTGGCGATCGCCCCGATGCGGGCCGCGACATGATCGGGATAGACGGTGATCGCATCGGAGAAGCTGTCGGCCTCGCCGGGATAACGCCATTGCATGGTGAGCCCCGACGAGGCCCGGACGAGCGGCCCATATCCCATGCGCCGGCTCCACGGCCCGGTCGGGCCGAACGCCGAACTGTCGACGACGATGATCCCCGGATTGAACGCCTTGAGACTGTCATAGTCGAGCCCGAACAGCGCGCTCTGGGGGCCCTTGAGCACCTCAACGCGCGCGATATTGTTGAGCTCGGTGGCGACGCTGCCGAGAAAGGGCTGATAGACGCCGTCGATATAGACCGGAACCAGCGACTCATCGCCCGCCGAGACGCCGCGCGTTCCCAGTCCGCGGATCGTCGGCTGCGGCGAGAAGGAAGATTGGGTGAAGTTGAGGCTCGGCGTGATCTGCGTCAGATCGTTGGTCGAGCTGATCCCTGCGCTTTGCAGCGCGTCGCCCGAAAAAGCCGAGATAGCGATAGGGACATCCTGCAACCGTTCCTCGCGGCGCTGCGCGCTGACGATGATGTCCCCATCGCCGGCATCCTGAACAGCCTCCGCCGGAGGCACTTCCGCGGCCGGCGCGCTCTGCGCGTGCGCGGCGGTGGTGCCGAACGCGGCAGCCCAGACAAATGCATGCACGGAAATATTCGAAATCTTCACGGACCTCTCCCTCATGGCGTCCGTTCTTGGTGACGGACATCGAGCGTCAAACTGCCAGCCGATGAGGGATTGATCATCTGCGATATCGGGAGCTATCTATCACAAAACGTGATAGGTGATCTTCGCCATGCTCGATTTGCGACAGATGCTCATTTTCATGACGATCGCCGACAAGCGGTCGTTCACGCGCACCGCCGAGGCGTTGGGCATGGCCCAGTCGGCGGTCTCGCAGCATCTGAAGCGGCTCGAGGACCAGCTCGGGCTGACCCTGCTCGACCGCAATTCGCGCTCGGTTGCCCTTTCTCCCGCCGGGGAAGCCATGTTGCCCCATGCCCACGCGCTGCTCGCAAGCGAGAAGGCGATGATGGCGGCGGCGCGCGCCATCCAGGCCAAGTCCGAAGCCGTGGTCCGGATCGGTGCCTACAGCTTCGCTGCCGAGCAGCGGATGGACGCGATCGACGCCTTCCAGAAGCGCTATCCCGAGCCGCAGCTCGAAATCGTCTACGGCACGCGGACCGAGCTGATGGCCAAGCTCAGGGAGGGCGAGCTCGACGTCTTCTTCTCGCTGTCGGCGCCGGGCGTCGTCGAAGCCGATCTCGACATGACGCATGTCGTTCGCCGTTACTGCCATGTCGCGGTTCCGGCGGGGCATCGCCTTGCCGGGCGCGAGCGCCTTTCGATCGACGATCTCGCCGGCGAGAGCCTTGCCATCTCGCCCGGCAACCAGGATTCGCCGGTGGTGTCGCAGGTCTATGCCGGTCTGCGCGCGCACGGCGTCCAGCTGGTTCTGGCGCCCGAAGCCGATCGCCGCGCCATCGCGCGCTTCGCTCACTCGCGCGGGCTGCCGCACCTCATATGGGAGACGCAGGAAAGACCGGGCCACAACGCCGACGACGAAGACGTCTATCCGCTGATGGGCGAGGCACCGGTGATCGATACGGTGGTCTACAGCCGGCCCGGCGACCGGCGGCGCTGGGTGCGCTTGCTCATCGCCGCTTTCGCATCGCGCAAGCGCGCCGCCGCCTAACGTGAGCAGTCGACGTCCCGGCCCGCACCCGGCGGATCCTGGCTGCGACGCAGTGCGCATCTTGTCCGGCAGCCGTCAGGATCGAATGCCCCTCTTCAATGCTCGCGACTGACGCGCCGCGGCGGGCCGTTCCGCCGCGAGACGTTGACGAAATCGAGCCGCGCAGCGATCGGATCGGGCCTGACTTCCCGCGCGCCATTGGCATTGAAGATCATGATATCGTCGCCGCGTGATCAACCGATCCCTGCTGTCAGCGGTCCGGGTTTGACGCCGGGCTGTTGGTCGTCCGGAGCACCGGCCGGCGGTTTTGCAGGTCGCGATGTTCTGCTGCCTCAGCGGCCGCCTTGCCTCCGCCCGCGAATTTGATCGCGTGCAAGTCCGTCAAACAGCCAGCGACTTGCGTCCAGAAGTCGGCCTCGGAATATTCGCCGTCTTTGCGAAGCGCCTGCGCCTTCTTCGTAATGAACTCGGGCGCGCGATCACCATATTGACGTTCCGCTGCCATCGCCTGACCCAAAAGATCGTGGTCGGCCTTTGCTCCCATCCTTGCGACTCCGATTATGTTTGACGAAGCCTAGCACAAGCTGCGCAAGCTGCAAAAAACAACGGCCTTGCTCCGCCGGGCGGGCCCGTTAGCGGACAGGTAGCTTTCGCAGACGGAAGGAAGAAAAGTGAAACCTTTCCTGCCATCTCCGCCGATTTCCGTTGAGCTGCAGGCTTCAATCCTGCATCAGTTGCTCGCGAATAGCGTCAAGCGTCCACTCACGGCCGAGAAAGCTATTGACGATTTCACCCCCGATATCCACTGGCAGCGCGTCGATGGTGACGTCGTGACGACGTACAAGACTTATTGCGGCACGCACCAGGGCGACTTCCTCGGCATCGCCGGGACCGGCACCAAGGTGAGCTTCGAGACGGTCGACGCAATGCGTGTCGTCGATGGGACGATCCGCGAGCATTAGGGCGTCGCCAACCTCTATTCGGTCCTGCAGCAGATCGGCGTCATCGCGCGCTGCCGCAGAGCTGAGGGGGTATGGTCATGAAAACCCTGCCCCTCCTGATCGCCGCGGCGCTGCTGACGGCTGCTCCTCTCCCCGCGCACGCGCAGGTCGAAACGCCCCCGGCGGTGCCCGCCGCCCCGGCACGCGCCGTGCTGCTCTGGTAGATGCGTTCGCGCAGGGCCACCCCGAGCTGCTCGACCGGCTGCTTGCGCCGACTTGGGTCGATATCCCCTCGCCGCCCACGGCTCCGCCGGGACCCGAGGCGGCGAAGCAGACGCTCGTCAAACTGCGTACGGCCTTTCCCGACTTCGACATCCGGGTCGAGGATGTGATCCGCGACAGCAACAAGGTTGTCGTCCGCTCGACGATCACCGGCACGCAAAAGGCCGCCTGGCTCGGCCCGCCAGCAACCGGACGTACGATGCGTATCCAGGCGGTCGATATCCACGAGTTCGAGGGCGGACAGGTCGTGCGCACCTGGCACACCGAGGACTGGATGACCGCAAGCCCACTCTTCGCTATTCCCAACTACGCTGATTTTTCGGCAACCGTCCCTCAGGATCATGGACCGCCACTCGCGCCGGCAAGCGGGCTCCCCACTGCCACAGGATGAGATTATCGTTCCCTGCGCCCGCACTATGAGCGAAGCTCGGCGCGAGCATTCCGACAAAACCCTCGCCGCGCAGCCGATCAGCAAGCAGCCAGGAAGGCGCCTCGGTCCCCGCCCGCAGGTAGACCAGCCAGCCGCACGCCATCTCGTCGAGCGAGACGCCGAGCACCGCCCGCGCCTCCTCGGTCCGCAAATCCGCCACCGGCTCGCAGTCGACATCATATTCGACCATGGTGAGCGGGCTCAGCCGATTGGCAAACCCCTGCGTGCATTCTCCGATCGCGGTCATCACGTCGAGCGACATATAGAGCGCGGCTTCCCCCTTGCGGTTGAAGCGCCCGCCGGTTTTCGCCGCCCCCTCGCCCGACAAGGGCGAGAAGGACCAGCGCGGGTCATGCCCGCGAAAGCAGCGGCCGGTAAATCTCAAGCAAAGCCGCCGAGCGCCAGATGATCGAGATAGTCGCGCACGGCGCCCGCCTCCCCCGATTTCACAAGCGCCTCGGCGGTACGGCCGTCGAGCGCCGGGATCGGCTCAGCGCGATACCAGGCCAGCGCCTGCGTATCACTCCCGGCCCATTCGCGGACGCGCTCGAGGATCTCGAGCATCTCACGCACCCGCGTCTGCGCGCGCGGCCCGTCGCGGCGCCCGGCCTTGCTGATCGTCGCAGCGGCGAGCCCGACGGTGTCGGCAAGCTGACCCTTGGTCAGCCGATAGGCGTCCACGACCTGATCGAAGTCGACATTGCCCTTGGGATCGATGAAATGGGTCATGAAGCCGGTCGTCTGAAAGGCGCCCGACTTGGCCGAACGACGCACCCCCGCGCGCCGCGCCGGTGCCGCGGCTGCTTTCCCACCTCCGATTGCCTGTGCGACCATGTCCCATTCTCCGTCCAATTCAGGGGCATTATATGGGACATATCCAGCACCATTGCAAGATGGTCCGGCCGCAGCACCGCGCGGGAGCCCCAGGGAAAGGCCCTGGAATTCAGAAGATATATCCCAAAATCAGGCTATCTTGAGATCGGACTCTTGTCTTTCGATTCGGCCCGGCGATGCTTGGCGGGCATCGAGCCGAAAGCGCACGTGACCGCCGATAAATCTAGGAGAATCTCGCTCAGGGCATAACGAGCTGAGAGCTAAGATACTCCAGACCCAAAATCCCGCGCTTCGCTATGTGACGGCGAAAATCCGCCTGCAAACGTTCGAGCGCAGCCTCGTCGTCCTGGGGGAAGGCGTAACGCTCCAGGAGGACCGGTTTTCCGAATCGGATGTGGACTTCCGCTCCCTCGCGCTTCTGGCTGGTCACGGGAAGGCGCTGGATCGCCGCGAATGTCCATTCGCCGTAGAGGCCCGCTCCCGAGGCAATGGCATGATCGATATCGTGCCATTGCCCATCGCCGGCGGGCTCGACCTTCATCCCGAGGTCGGACATGGACAGAAACGCCAGGAGCTGGTCGGCCTCCTCGCTGTCCATCACATCTTCCATGGATATCCGGGGCACATTGGTCTTGTGATGCGCCGACAAGGTCGCGAGTGCCGTCGCATGTTCCGCTAGTGCGGCATACATTGGCTGGCCTTCAAGCGCATCGAGATGGGAAATCGCGCCGAGGATCGGCCGATCGCCGATCGAAACCCTGAGATCGATCTCGCCCTGCCCGGTCCAGCTCAGGAAGCGCAGCATCCTCTCGAGGTCGATCGGCGAATGGCGCGCCGCAGTATCGAAATGCGCCTTGAACTGCGGCTCGCCGCTCAGCGGCCAGATGATGTCGAAGAAGGGTGCGCGAATGCGGATCTTCTGCTTGTCCTCGGGAATATTCGGAAGGCCCGGGGCGATGACCTCGCCAGCCAGGTCGATCCAGATGCCATCGGGACCGCGCAACCTGATGTCGCACACCGCCGAAGGCAGGGCCTGCATGCTGGCGAAATTCGCGGGACCTTCAGGGACAGGAAACGGGAACGGGAGATCGATACCGAAACGACGCAAGCTGAGCCTGATCGAGGCGAGCGGTATCGAGGGGGTCAATCCGAGCTGGTGGTCGATCAATTGCTCGATCGACACCGAGGGGCCGATGCTCAGGGTTCCGACGATATCCGGGCCACCGTGCAGCTCCTGTTTCGCGGTCGCATAGTGGGGGCCGGCCGACCTGACCTGGTCCGCCATCCAGTCCAGCAATCCATCCGCGTCATGACGGTCCGCTTCGGACATCGTGAAGCTGAAGCTGAGCTTGTTGAAACGCCCCTCGGGCGTCCCGTTGCGCGTTGCCTCGCGAGCACGCTTGAGCACGCGCGCCATGAGCTCATCCCAGAAATGGACCCCGTACCAGGCGTCGCAGCCATCGCTCCCTTTCGTCAGGAGCAATGCGAAGCAAGGCGAAGGCGAGCGCGCGAGCTTGAGCGCATTGCTCAATTTCATGGTGACGCGCAGCCCCTCCACCTTGTGACTCTTGGTCTGTACGAAGATCGCCGGGAGCGGCCGCTGCATGTCCGCCGAGATGCCCGCGACCGGCCGGTGGGGGGAATTCGACGATATGGTCCCACCCATGATCGTCTTCGCCCGGTTCGTTGCAGGTAACCCCCTGATCCGAACAGAGCGTGCTGAACCTCTTTTCCGCCGACCGGCCCGCAAATCGTCCCATCCCTCGGCGATACGCGGTTCCGACCATCAGCGCCAGTGGATGTCGGGTCAGTCCGGAGGAGCCGCACCTTCCGCCTTGAGGAGATCCGGAAGCTCCTCGGACATAAAGTCCCGAAGATGCTGAACCAGCCGCCGCATTTCGCGAACGGTTATGTTGGCTCCGGCGTTCCGGAGACGCTTGGCGGCAACCCGGTATGTCTGCTCTATATCGGCCGGCCCCTTGGGCGGCCGGGACCGGCTTGCCTCGTCGAGCGACCGCAGGAATTCGGCGAAGGTGCAACTATGCCTTGCCGCAACTTTTGAAATCTCGTCACGAGCCGCAATCTCGCGCGCAGGCCCAACCATCGCCGCTATTCACTTGACATATGTCAAGTTGAACTCGCAATGCAACGTCGATGGCACCGAGAAAGAGGCCGCAGCGTGATAGCGCGAACCGGGTCGTCAGCAATGAGTGGGAGCAGCCCTGAATGACGACCGAGACGCTTTCCGAGCAATCCTATCCCCGACGGTCGCACGCGATGGTGGTCATCGCCATCCTGATGATCGTGACGCTCCATTCGCGCCTCGACCAGCAGTTCCCTGCCCTGCTGGTCAAGCCGATCCGCGACGCGTTCCAGATCAGCGATACTCAGGTCAGCCTGTTTCAAGGGGCTGCTTTTGCCGTGATCTATGCGATTGCCGGCCCGCTGTTCGGGCGGCTGGTGGACCGCAGCAATCGCCGAAATCTGATCATCGTCGGGATCCTCTTCTGGTCGGTCATGACGATCTGGTCGGGCTATACGACCACCTATGCCCAGTTGGTGATCGCGCGGATGGGCGTCGGAGTCGGCGAAGCCATCCTCGCGCCAGCTGCCTATTCGATGATTGCCGATTATGTCGAACCCGCAATCCGCGGCCGGGCGATCGCCATTTACATGACGTCGCATGCGCTTGGAACAGGCCTGTCGCTGATGATCGGCGGAGCGGTCGTCGGATCGATGAGCGGGCAATCCAGCGTCGTCCTACCCTTACTGGGCAGTTTCGTTCCGTGGCAGGCGGCATTTATATTCGTCGGTGCGCCGGGATTGATCACCGCGCTTTTGATGTTCGGCGTGAGTGAACCGGTCCGCCGCGACGACCAGCCCGACGTTTCCGCTGCCGTTGATTCCAAGCGCACGTCCGCCGACTTCTGGAAGCATATCCTATCGGAACGACGCGCCTTCACCTGCGTGCTGATCTCTCAAGTCGCGATCGCCTTTGTTGGCAATGCTCTCGTTCCCTGGATTCCCTCGGTGTTCCAGCGCATGCACGGCTTGCCGATGGAGACCATCGGGCTGATCGTCGGAATACAATTGATTGTTGCATCGACGATCGGCTTTCTCCTGTGCGGTTATCTGGGGGACCGCTGGCACAAGCAAGGACGCCCTGACGCGCGGCTCGCGCCACTATTCGTTGGCGAGGCGCTATTCATCCCCTGCGTCATTCTTTGGCCGCTGATGACGAACGTCTACTTGGCGTTCTTCTTCCTCGGCCTGCAGATGATCGCCCATGTCACCGCGATCGGCACGCTGCCGCTGGTGACGCAGGACGTCGTTCCCAACCGCATGCGCGGGCAAGCGGTGACGATGATCCTGCTCGTCACCACCCTTCTCGGCTGGGCGGTCGGGCCCACGGCGGTCGCGCTGTTTACCGATTATGTGTTCCACGACGACAACGCGCTGCCATATTCGATCATCTGCACGACGGTGCCGGTCGCGCTGCTGGCGATTGCCGTTGCCTGGTGGGGGCGCGATTCCTATATCGCTGCACAGCAACGCCTGCACGCGCAGCCGGCAGGCAATCCGATCGCCCCTGCTCCACCCCGAGCTTGACCCTGCGGGAATCAGATCGGGATCGCCGTCGTCATCTTCACCTGCTTCAGCGAAAAGCTCGAGTTGATCGAGCCCACGCCGGGGAGGTGCAGAAGGACCTTTTTCAGGAAGCGCTCGTAATCTTCAATGCTTCGCGCGACGATGCGGAGAACATAGTCGCTGTCGCCGCTCATCGAGAAACATTCAACGATTTCGGCGTGGCCACGGACCACATCCTCGAACTGTTCGAGGATCGCCTCATCATGATTGCGTATCTTGATGTTCGCAAAAACATTGACCGGATAACCGAGCGCGACGGGATTAAGGATTACCGGCCGCCCCATGATCAGGCCGGCATTCTCCATACGCCGCAATCGCCGCCAGCAAGGAGTGTGCGAAAGGCCGACCCGTTCGGCGAGGTCGACCATCGACAGTTGGGGTTCGGTCTGCAGGCACTTCAGGATCTTTCGATCGAACGCGTCAATTTTTGCCGTCATCGCCGCCCCTTGCATCTGTTGGAACTATAAACTCGAAATGGAATAATTATTAGGATGAAATTTTAATACTTCGCCCATATCGAGGCAATCTTGCAAAGCGATTGCACTCTGCGCAATATATATCACATCGCGTGTCGATCTTATCAAACAGCGAGGCCCTGCGCCTCCACATCCCGAACCCTGTTGCGCGCCCTGGCGAGATTCCCAGCTTTTCGCACTTGCGGTTCAGCGATGCGGGTGAGATTGCGAAGCCGTCCATCGACGCCGACGAGTCCGGCCTTCGCCACCTCCCCTATGGCCTTATTCGCATCCTGGACGACCAGAATGCGGCCGTGGGGCCGTGGAATCCGTATCTGGACAGCGAAGCGCTCATCGCCGGACTGACGGCAATGATGCGGACGCGCGCCTTCGACGATCGCCTGTTTCGTGCGCACCGCCAAGGCAAGACGAGCTTCTATATGAAATGCACCGGCGAGGAGGCCATCGCCGTCGCCCAAAGCATGGTGCTCGGCGCCGACGACATGTGCTTTCCCACCTATCGCATGCTCGGCTGGCTGATGGCGCGAGGCTATCCATTGGATAAGCTGATCAACCAGATATTCTCGAATGCGGCCGATCCGTTGCGGGGCCGTCAGCTGCCGATCCTTTATTCGGCGCGCGACTATGGATTCTACTCGCTGTCAGGGAATGTCGGAAGCCGCTTCGGCCATGCCGTTGGCTGGGCCATGGCCTCGGCCTATCGCCGCGGAAAAGCGATCGCGCTCGGGATGATCGGCGAAGGAACGACCGCCGAGGGCGACTTCCATGAAGCGTTGACCTTTGCGGCGGTCTATCGCGCCCCTGTCATCCTTTGCGTCACCAACAATCAGTGGGCGATTTCCAGCTTTTCGGGGATAGCGGGCGCTGAAACGACGACCTTCGCCGCCAAGGCACTGGCCTACGGCATTCCGGGACTGCGGGTCGATGGCAATGACTTTCTCGCCGTCTGGGCGGCGACGGCGTGGGCCGCCGAACGCGCGCGCCACAATTGCGGGCCGACGCTGATCGAGCTTTTCACCTATCGGGCCGACGGGCATTCGACGAGCGACGATCCGACACGCTACCGGCCCGTCGAGGAAGCTTCCCTCTGGCCACTCGGCGACCCGGTGGATCGATTGACGCAGCATCTCTATGCCACGGGCGCCTGGGATGCCGAAAAACACGACGCACTGTCCGATGCGATCGAGGTCGAGGTGCGCGCCGCAATCAAGACAGGCGAAGCGGTCGGGACGCTCGGCGTATCGAAGCCCCCCGTTTCGGAGATGTTCGAGGGCGTTTTCAAGGAGCCCGACTGGCGTGTGATCGAACAGCGGCGCGAGCTTGGGATCTAACCATGCCGACGATGACAATGTTACAGGCGCTGAACAGCGCGCTCGCCGAGAAGCTCGCCAACGATCCCGATGTCCTCATTTTCGGCCAGGATGTCGGCTATTTCGGCGGCGTGTTTCGGGTAACCGACGGACTCCAGTCGCGCTTCGGTCTCGAACGCTGCTTCGACGCTCCCATTTCGGAAGGCGGCATTGTCGCCGCGGCGATCGGAATGGCCGCATATGGATTGCGACCCGTTCCCGAAATTCAGTTTGCCGATTACATACTTCCCGCCTTCGACCAGCTCGTTTCCGAGGCGGCTCGCCTGCGCTACCGCTCGGCTGGAGAGTTCTGGGCGCCGCTCACGGTACGGTCTCCCTACGGCGGCGGCATATTTGGGGGGCAGACGCACAGCCAGTCACCCGAAGCGATCTTCGCCCATATTACCGGCCTAAAGACGGTGATCCCCTCGACGCCCTTTGATGCGAAGGGGCTGCTGATTTCGGCGATCGAGGACGACGATCCCGTGATCTTCCTGGAGCCCAAGCGGCTCTACAATGGTCCCTTCGACGGGCGCCACGACCGTCCCGTTCCGACCTGGCAGGGCAACCCGGCGGCCGAGGTCCCGGAAGGATTGTATCGAATCCCGCTAGGCACGGCGGCGCGCGTTCGCGAAGGCGAGGCCGCAACCGTCCTCGCCTATGGCACGATGGTGCATGTCGCACGCGCGGCTATTGAGGAAAGCGGCATCGATGCCGAACTCATCGACCTGCGCTCGATCGTCCCGCTCGATATCGATACGATCGTCGCATCGGTGAAGAAGACCGGACGCTGCGTCATCCTGCACGAGGCATCGCGTTTCGGCGGTTTCGGCGGTGAGTTGTCGGCGCTCGTCCAGGAACGCTGCTTTTATCATCTCGAAGCCCCGATCGAGCGCGTCTGCGGATGGGACACACCTTACCCCCATGCATTCGAATGGGATTATTTTCCGGGTCCTGACCGGCTCATCAAAGCCCTTCGCCGCGTCATGAGGAATGACTGAAATGGCCCGTTATTCATTCCGTCTGCCCGATATCGGCGAAGGCATTGCCGAAGCCGAGATCGTCGCCTGGCACGTGCGTGTAGGCGAGCGCGTCGAGGAAGATGCGCAGCTTGCCGACATGATGACCGACAAGGCGACCGTCGAAATGGAATCGCCGGTTTCGGGGATCGTCGTCGAACTGGCGGGCGAGGTCGGCGACCTGATCCCGATTGGTTCGACGCTCGCCGTGATCGAGACCGACGGCGATGCCGAAGCGCCGCCGGCTGATACGCGGGCGGAACAGGAGGTCGTTGCGGAAACGCCGGGTGCTGAGGAGATTTCGGTGGCCGAGGTCGCTGCCACGGTGGCCGCTCCCGCGCCGGCGCCGGCGCCGGCGCCCGCTCCGGCACCGGCCCCGGTGCCCGCCGCCGCCGAGCACAGCCGCGCCGTGCTCGCATCGCCGGCCGTCCGCGCCCGCGCCAAGGACCTCGGTGTCGACCTTTCGCAGGTTCAGGCCGAAGGCGACCGCATCCGCCACGCCGATCTCGATGCCTTCCTGCGCTACGGCGGTGGGCAGGGCTATCATGCGCCCGGCGCCAGCCGCGCGCGCGCCGACGAACCGGTCAAGGTCATCGGCATGCGCCGCAAGATCGCCGAGAATATGGCGGCGTCGAAGCGTGCGATCCCGCACTTCACCTATGTCGAGGAAATGGACGTCACCGCGCTCGAAGAGATGCGCGCCGACCTCAACGCCAACCGCGGCGGGCGGCCGAAGCTGACGATGCTGCCCTTCCTGATCGTCGCGATCTGCCGTACCATTCCGCAGTTTCCGATGATCAACGCGCGTTACGACGACGAAGGTGGCGTCGTGACGCGGTACGGTGCGGTGCATCTGGGCATGGCGACGCAGACCGACGCGGGCCTGATGGTTCCGGTCATCCGCGACGCGCAGGACAAGAATGTGTGGCAGCTCGCGAGCGAGATCACGCGCCTTGCCGAAGCCGCGCGCACCGGCAAGGCGAAGGTCGAGGAGCTGACCGGCGGTACGCTGACCATCACCTCGCTCGGCCCACTCGGCGGGATCGCGACCACCCCGGTGATCAACCGGCCCGAAGTGGCGATCATCGGCCCGAACAAGATCGTCGAGCGCCCCGTCTTCGCCAAAAATCCTCAGGGGGGCGACGAGATCCGCCGCGCGAAGTTCATGAACCTGTCGATCAGCTGCGACCACCGTGTGGTCGATGGCTGGGACGCGGCGAGCTATGTGCAGGCGCTCAAGAAGCTGATCGAAACGCCGGTTTTGCTGTTCGCGGATTGATCAATCCAACCCGTTCGTGTCGAGCGAAGCCGAGACATTCCGAAGGCGCGCGCTGACGATGGGCATCTCGACTTCGCTTGATGCGAACGGATTTGTTGGTTCGGTTACAGTCCCCTAGCCCCAAGAACTCGTCAGGCCGATCGCTCGCGTTGCTGGACCAGGTCGAGCGCCACGTCGAATATCATATCCTCCTGGCCGCCGACCATGCGCCGGCGTCCCAGTTCAATCAGAATTTCCCTGACGTCGAGGTCATGGGCCACGGCAGCCGTCTCGGCGTGGCGCAGGAAGCTCGAATAAACCCCCGCATAGCCGAGACTCAAGGTTTCGCGATCGACGCGTACGGGTCGATCCTGAAGCGGCCGGACCAATTCGTCGGCGGCATCCATCAATGTAAAAAGATCGGTGCCATGCGACCATCCATATATGTCTGCGACGGCTATGAAGACTTCGAGCGGCGCATTGCCCGCTCCCGCCCCCATGCCGGCAAGCGATGCATCCACACGGATCGCACCATTCTGCACCGCGACCACCGAATTGGCGACGCCCAGGCTGAGGTTGTGATGGGCGTGGATGCCGCGCTGGGTTTCCGGTTTCAGCGCCCGGTCGTACGCGGCGAAGCGTTCGGCCACCATGTCAGTGGTCAGCGCACCACCGCTGTCGGTCACATAGACGCAGTGCGCACCATAGGCTTCCATTAGCTTGGCTTGCTCGGCCAGCTTGTCCGGCGGCGACATGTGGCTCATCATCAAAAAGCCCGACACATCCATCCCGAGTTTGCGCGCAGCCTCGATATGCTGTTTGGAGACATCGGCTTCGGTGCAATGCGTGGCGACGCGAACCGAACCTACGCCAAGGTCGAAGGCGTGTTTGAGGTCCTCGACCGTACCAATGCCCGGGAGGAGCAATGTCGTCAAAATACTATGGTCGAGGACATCGGCGACCGCCGCGATCCAGTCCCAGTCCGTGTGAGCACCGAAGCCGTAATTCAGCGACGATCCTCCAAGCCCATCGCCATGTGCAATCTCGATCGCGTCGACCTTCGCCGTGTCCAGCGCTTTCGCAATCGCCTGGACTTGATCGAGGCTGTAACGGTGCCGAATGGCGTGCATGCCATCGCGGAGGGTGACGTCCTGAATATAGAGCTTGGAGGTTACGGCATTCATGACGCGGCTTCCTTCATCCGGTTGGCGATCAGCTCCGCCGTCCTCAATGCCGCCGACGTCATGATGTCGAGATTGCCCGCATAGGCCGGAAGGTAATGAGCCGCGCCCTCGACCTCGAGGAACACGGTAACCTTCAGCCCGGAAAACTCGGCGTCCAGATCCGGTATCCTGATCGGGCTGTTGTGCCCGATCCGCTCGAACTGCACCGCCTGTTTGAGCCTGTATCCTGGCACGAAGCTCTGCACCTCATCGACCATTGCATGGACCGACGCTTCAATGGCCCGCTCGTCGGCCTCTGCGCAAAGACAATAGACCGTATCCCGCATGACAAGCGGCGGTTCGGCGGGATTCAGGATGATGATCGCCTTCGCGTGCTTCGCTCCGCCGATTTCGATTATCCCACGCGCAGTCGTTTCGGTGAACTCGTCGATGTTCGCACGTGTTCCGGGGCCGGCCGATCGGGACGCGATCGACGCAACGATTTCGCCATATAGAACCGGAGATATGCGGTTTACGGCCACCACGATCGGAATGGTCGCCTGCCCACCGCATGTGACCATGTTGACGTTGGGCCGATCGAGACTGGCCGCGCCATTCACCGACGGGACGTTGAAGGGGCCAAGCGCGGCGGGCGTCAGATCGATGACCCGCTTCCCATGCTGTTGCAAAACGCGGTCGTGGGCCGCGTGCGCCGACGCGGTCGTCGCGTCGAACACGATATCGATCGCTGAAAACAGGTCGGACGCCAAAAGCCCGTCCAGGCCCTTCGATGTGGTAAAAATCCCCAGCCGTTCGGCGCGCGCCAGCCCCTCGGAAGCCGGATCGACGCCGACCATGGCGGCCATCTCCAGACGCTCGGACAAGCGCATGATCTTGACCATCAGGTCGGTACCGATATTGCCCGAACCCAATATCGCAACTTTTGCCCTGGCACCCATTTTGACAACTTCTCCCAGATGCCGTTTCGTCCCGCTTGCCGATGTGACCATTCAATTGTCATGTGTCAAGCAAAAGGCCGCCACAATCGCGAGTGGCTTTGACATCACATACCGACTC
This sequence comes from uncultured Sphingopyxis sp., assembly GCF_900078365.1. Taxonomy (NCBI): domain Bacteria; kingdom Pseudomonadati; phylum Pseudomonadota; class Alphaproteobacteria; order Sphingomonadales; family Sphingopyxidaceae; genus Sphingopyxis; species uncultured Sphingopyxis sp. The sequence continues at coordinate 1,548,061 of NZ_LT598653.1, read as the reverse complement.
GCGCTTCCTTGAAGGTATGGATTTTGGCTGAAAAATAGATCCATCTGCGATAATGGACGACCCGTGCAGCATCATGACTTTACGCATGTAAACAAATCGGTGATAGTCTGCGGCACCCAAACGGATAGGGAATGATGACGAATTCAGTTGAAACTCTGCTGCAGCATGCCAGGCAGCTCCGCACCAGCGGTCACGGATCGATCCAGACCTGGTCGCCGAAGGTCTTCATTCCGCTCACGCAGCTTTGCCGCGATCGCTGCCATTATTGCACTTTTGCCCAGCATCCGCGCAAAGGGCAGGCCGCCTATCTGACCCGGGCCGAGGTCATCGCCATCGCCATCGCCGGACGCGACGCGGGCTGCACCGAAGCCCTCTTTACGCTGGGCGACAGGCCCGAGGATCGCTTTCCATCGGCGCGCGCCGAACTCGAGGCGCTCGGACATCCATCGACCCTGTCCTATCTCCGCGACATGTGCGCGGCGGTGCGCGACGAGACGGGATTGCTGCCGCACATCAACGCCGGGGTCATGTCGAGCGATGAACTCGCCACGCTGCGCCCCGTCGCCGCATCGATGGGGCTGATGCTGGAGTCGGTGTCTGAGCGCCTGTGCGCGAAGGGCGGTCCGCACTATCGCTCGCCCGACAAGCTTCCAGCCCGGCGACTCGAGACGCTGCGCTGGGCGGGCGAACTGTCGATCCCGTTCACGACGGGAATATTGATCGGCATCGGCGAGACGCGGCAGGAACGCATCGATACGCTCGACGCGATCAACGAATTGCACACGCGCTATGGGCACATCCAGGAAGTCATCGTCCAGAACTTCCGCGCCAAACCGCGCACGCCGATGGCCGGAGCGCCCGAACCCGATCTCGACGATCTGCTGTGGACCATCGCGACCGCCCGGCGGATTTTGGGTCCGAAAGCGAATATCCAGGCACCGCCGAATCTTTCGTCGGACGATTTCGGCCGGCTGCTCGATGCCGGGATCAATGATTGGGGTGGAATTTCGCCGGTAACGCCCGACCACGTCAATCCCGAACGTGCATGGCCGGAGCTGCCCGTTCTGACGCGCGCGACCGAAGCCGCGGGCCTGACACTCGTACGCCGACTGCCCATCTATCCCGCGTTCGCTCAGAATATGGATCGTTGGCTCGATCCGGCGATGATATCCGCGACGCTTCGCGCGATGGACGGCGAAGGCTATGCACGCGACGATCGCTGGGCACCGGGGACAATGATCGCACCGCCCGCCATCCGCACCCAGGGGGCGCCGATTTCGCACGACATAGCGATGATCGTCGAGCGCGCGCTGGCCGGTACGTCGCCCGACGAAGAAGAGATCGTCCGGCTCTTCGCCGCCCGCGGCGCCGAGATCGACCGGGTCTGCGCCGCAGCCGATGCGCTGCGGACGCGGATCCAGGGCGAAACGGTGACCTATGTGGTCAACCGCAATATCAACTATACCAATATCTGTACTTACAAATGCGGCTTCTGCGCCTTTTCCAAAGGGGCGCGAGCGGCCGCCAACGATCGACCCTATGATCTCGATCTGTCCGAAGTCGCGCGGCGCGCGCGCGAGGCGTGGGAGCGCGGCGCGACCGAGGTTTGTCTCCAGGGCGGAATCCATCCCTCCTACACCGGCGAGACTTACCTGGCGCTGCTTCACACCGTGCGCGAAGCCGTACCGGACATTCACATCCACGCTTTCTCGCCACTCGAAATCATGCACGGCGCGAATACGCTCGGGCTATCGCTGGACGACTATCTTGCGCGGCTGCGCGACGCGGGCCTGAACACGCTTCCCGGCACTGCGGCCGAAATCCTCGACGATGAGGTGCGCCGGATCATCTGTCCGGACAAGCTCGACAGCGCGCAATGGCTTGAGGTGATGGCGGCAGCGCACCGCATCGGCCTCCAAAGCACCGCAACGATCATGTTCGGCCATGTCGACAACCCGCGGCACTGGGCCCGTCACCTGCTCCGCATTCGCGACCAGCAGCAACGTTCGGGCGGCTTCACCGAATTTGTCCCTCTGCCCTTCGTCCATATGGAGGCGCCGATCGCGATGCGCGGCCGCGCGCGGCTGGGGCCGACGTTTCGCGAGGTTCTGCTGATGCATGCGATCGCCCGCCTCGCCCTTCACCCCCACCTGACCTCGATCCAGGCGAGCTGGGTCAAGCTGGGATCGGGCGGCGTCGCCGCATGCCTCGCTGCGGGGGTCAATGATCTGGGGGGCACGCTGATGAACGAGAGCATCTCGCGCGCTGCGGGAACGCAGCACGGCCAGGAGATGTCGCCGGCGGCGATGGATAGGCTGATCCACGATATCGGGCGCATTCCACGCCAGCGATCGACGACCTATGGAGATGTCGCATCCGATGTACAGGCTCGCGGACGCACTGCTATTCCGCTGACCGCTCCCATCCAGACTCCGCCACGAAAGCTGCGGACCGCTGCTCCCGACCCGAACGCGGATCTTGCTTTACATGAGTAAAGTTCATAGGAGAGGATGATGCGCGCAAACACGCTTCAGGCGGCGCCGACAGTCGAGCGCGACAATGGCGATGCCATCGGCCGCGCTCTCGTGCACGACTTCTTCGGCCGCGGGCACCAGCTCGACGCGGGGCCGCAAGTCTATCTTGGCCAGCAACTCGACGAAGGGTCGACGATCTACGCCCATTTCCATGACGTCGACCAGTTTCAGGTTATCGTTCTCGGCAGCGGCCGTTTCGGGCGCGTGCCGGTCCAGCCGATCACGATCCAATATGCCGACGCTTTTGCGCCATATGGACCGATCGTTGCCGCACAAGACGGGCTTGGCTTTTTCGTCTTTCGCCGCCGGGCCGCCACAGGCGGCTGGAAGATGCCCGGGAATGCACGCCTGATCCCCAGGCCCATGGGGCGCCGGTTTTTCGTCAATGTCAATGACTGGCAGACGCCTCCCCAAGAGGGCGGCATCTGCAAGGAACATCTCTGGGGTCCAGCGGCGGATGGTCTCGCGATCGAGCTGTTCCGATTGCCCCCCGATGCAACTGCCGCCATTCCGGTCGGGGCGGCAGGAGACCTCCATTTGATGATCTGTAGCGGCAGTCTCCAGCATGACGGAGCGCATCTGCCTGAACTGTCGGTGCTCCTGCCCGACGAAGGCGATGACAAGGCGACGATCACCGCCGGCGGCGACGGTGCCGTCGTGCTGGCCCTGAAATTCCCCGTACCATCGGACAGGCCAGGTTCCGGTCCTGCGAAGGGCATCGGCGACCACGACTCCTATGTTCGGGCAATCGATCCCACCGGTTAAGCCGCGCGCCTACCATTTCCTGAAGAGCAGCCCGCGTGCCCCGCGAACGGCAAGCGACTCTCGACCGAATAGCAAAGGGCATGAGCGCCTTGCGGTGTTCATGCCCTTTCCCGTTTGAGTTATTGGTGCGAGAACGCTGTCAACGTTCGCCGCCGAACGGTACGCGCAGTTCCACCCCCCACATCCGGGGCTCACCGATGGCGGTCGCGAAGATGCCCAGGGTCGACAGGGCGGTAATCGCTGCGCGCGAATAATATTTGTCGGTGACATTGTTGACGAACAGCGAGAGATCGAAACCCTGGTTTGCGACATTTTCCCAGCTGACCCGCGCATTCACGATGCCATATCCCGGGACGACCCCCGCCGCGTTGTAGCAGTTCGTATAGATGACGTTGGCCGGAGCCCCGTCGACCGTACATTTCGGGGTGTTGATTTCATTTTGGGTGGTGAAGGATGACCGATAGGAATAGTTGGCGCCGATCGCCACCTTGCCCAAATTCTCGCCGACCGGTACTTCGTAGCGCGCGGCAAGCGTGATCTGGTGCCGCGACACGTCGTTGAATCGGCTGCCCGAAATGTCATTATTATAGATGATGCCCCCGACATTCACGGGGTCGATCCAGCGATCATATTTCGGTTTCAGATAGGCGTAGGATGCGTCGATATAGAAGGCATCGAACAGGCCAATATGCAATTCGGCCTCTCCACCATAGATCTGCGCCGAAGCGGCGTTGGTGGTGTAGTTGAAGGTCTGGTTGCTCCCCGAAAGAACGTTCGTCCGGCGCTGGATATCGCGGTATTTGTTGATGAAGCCCGCAAGTGTCAGGGACGCATCGACATTGTCGCTATGGAACCCGTGTTTCGAACCCAGCTCGAACGCGTCGACCGACTCCGGACCATAGGGGCTGGATGCAATCGTCAGGTTGGTAGCGGACGACGAGAAGCCGCCGGTACGATAGCCTCGGCGATAGGAGGCATAGATCAGATTATCAGCATCGATCTGCCAATTAAGGCTCGATTCCCAGGTCGGCCGGGTGAAGCTGACATCGAAGCGCAGGTTGCACATGTCGCGATCGTTGGGCCCGGTGACGGTCGGCTCCAACTGGCACACAAAGGTCGGGCTGCCCACCGCGATCTGGTCGCGTCCACGGCGGATCAGAATCCGCTTGTCGTGCGTGATGCGACCTCCGAGGGACAGCGAGAGTCCCTCGACAATGCCATTCAGCTCATAGTCGATATGCGCAAAGGCCGAATAGCTCGTGTTGCGCGCATCATAATCGCTTTGACGAAGCCGGTTGAGACCGTTGTTGTAGGCGCCGATCGCTTCCGAGCCGCGCGTCTGGAAATAATAGAGGCCGGCGACATATTTGAGCGGACCAGTCTCCCCGAGAATCTGCAGCTCTTCGCTGAACTCGTTGAGATCATCCTCGATGATCGAATCCTGGAGCGGAATCCGGCTGCCGCTGGCGAGCGAGATCGCCCGATCGAAAACGCCGCGATACCCGATAATGTTCTTGAGCGTCATATCCCCGCCAAGCCCGATCTCGGTCGTGTTCTGGATACTCCAGGTCCGGGTCAGGCCATTGTGATCCTGAACGGGAAAACCAGGCGTCTCCGCGTTGTTGATGATCTCATATTTGCCGAGCGACTGAATTTCCTCGAAGGCATCGATAATGGCCTGGCCCGCGGGGGGCCCAAGCTTGTTGAGTTTCCAGCCCTCGCCGCGCGACCGGCCGCGACTATAGGTGCCGATCGTCGTCGTTCTGAACCCGTCGCTCGGTTCCCATTGCAGGATGGCACGGGCACCGCCGCGTTCGATATTGTTGAACTTTCGCCCGTTCAGAATGTTCGTCAGATACCCGTCGCGATGCGTGTATTTGCCGGCTACGCGCAGGCCCAGCGTGTCGGTGATCGGCAGGTTGATCGCGCCTTCGATGTCGCGAAGCTCATAACTTCCGGCGGTGCCCTTCACATAGCCACCAAAGTCGGCGGTGGGCATGTTCGGCTGGATCAGAACCGCGCCGCCTGTCGCGTTGCGGCCGAAAAGCGTTCCCTGCGGCCCCTTGAGCACCTGCACCGATTCGATATCGAAGAAGCCCGAATTGAGGCCCTGCGACGCGTTCTGCGGCACTTCGGCAAAATAGACGCCGATCGACTGATCGGCGGCGATCGCCGGTTCGCCGTTCCGCTGACCGCGGATGGTAAAGATCAGTTGGCTGAAACCGCGCGTACTTCCCGAGCCGGTGGTGAGCCCTGGCACGACGCGCGCAAGATCCTGCGGCGTCAGGATGTTCGCACGCTCCAGACCATCGGCGTTGACCGCGGAGATCGCGACCGGCACCGAAAGCAGGTTTTCGGCGCGGCGGCGTGCGGTCACGACAATGGCGTTCGGATCGATCGCATCGGTCGGGGCGGCAGCCGATGCGGGCGCCGCAGGATCAACGGCAACGGGCTCGGCCGCGGGCGGCGTCTGTGCCCATGCGGGGGTTCCCGCCACCAACCCCATGGCCGTGCCTGCTATAAAAACGGGCGCCATGCGGCGACGTAATCTGGTCATGATTTTCTCCCTCTCCTCCCGCCGCGCAGCTTTTTGCTGATGGCTCGGCGTATCGCTGGGTGCCGCGATGGAGAGGAAGCTAAGGTATAACTTGACTAGTGTAAAGTAGACTTTTCACACGATTTTTCGGTGAGAATTACACCTTGCCTTGACACATGTAATGTCATGAAATCCCAGCTAAGCCGCGGGCTGCCAGCCGCCCCCAAGGTTGTTGAGTAGCGATAGTTGCCCGGGCAGGTCGAGATCATTTGCCAGTCCCGGACGGTTCACGACAGCCACCCCTGCTCCGAGCGATTCGGCTTCGTGCACATGGGCCCTGTAGCTGCCGGGTCCGAACCGATAGGCAATTTGCGCCGAGCCGCGCGCCAGCAAAGCGTTGGTGCCACCCCCTTCGACATCGGGCGCAAGGACGACGTCGTGCGCCGCTCCAAGCAGCGCCTCGATATCGGCAGGAACGAGCAGCGGGAGATCGCAGCTGAGCGCAAGAATTCCATCGCTTCCACGCGCCCTTACGGCGCGGCGCGCCTCTTCGAGCGCTGCGTTCAAGCCATATCCCCCTTCGATCAGACCTTGCGCGCCCACGCTCTCCGCGAGATCGCATATTTCTTGCGAGGGACTGACAATCAGGCAGGCGTCGCTGCCGACCACCTCGCGCGCCACCGCGAACACATGCGCAAACATTCGCGCATTGAGCGCCGTTCGCTCCTGCACCGACAGGATCTTGGCAAGCCGGCTCTTGCCACTCTCAAATCCCCGCACGGGCAGAATGATGGTCGTCTCGGCCGCCATCGCTCAACCGCAACGGCGCGCGAACTGGATCACCTCTTGCGCCAGGCGTGCCTGATCCGGCGCGTCGCGCATCAGGCTGTCGGTGACCAGCAGCCGGAGGCCTTCGGGTGCCGATGCAGCGGCATCGGCATGGTCGATGACCAAACCATCGAGCAACCCGTCATAGCGTGCCGCGACGGCCGCCGGTGTAGGAACCAGACCCAGTTCGCGCATGATCTTTGCTGCCGGCCCCTTCACCGCTTCACCGCCGATGAAAGGCGAAACGGCGATGAGGGGTACCGAACGATGGCGCAGCGCCTTGTCGACCCCGGCGAGCGCCAGGATCGGTTCAATACTGAGGAGCGGATTCGACGGGCAAATGACGATTGCCTCCAGCGCCGGATCTTCCAGCGCGGCAATCAGGCCCGTCGATGGAAGCGCGTCTCCCAACCCGTCGAATCGAATCCCGCGAAAGCGCGGTTCGCAGCGACGGCGGACGAAATAATCCTGAAAGGCAAGCTCGCCCTCATCGGTGTCGACCATCGTGCTGACGCGGTCGTCGGACATCGGGATGATATGCTGGCGGATGCCCAGCCGCTTCGCAAAATCGGCAGTGATCGCAGAGAGGGTTTCGCGCCGCAGGCGGCGGGTGCGCTCGACATGCGTCGCGAGATCATTGTCGCCCAGCCTGAACCATTGCGCACCGCCGAGCCGCTCGAGCGCGCTCATGAAATGCCAGCTTTCGTCGGCCAAGCCCCAGCCTTGGGTGCGATCGTTGAGGCCTGCGAGCGTATAGGTGACCGTGTCGATATCGGGCGAGATCGCCAGACCCAGATGGACAAAGTCGTCGCCTGTGTTGACGACAACAGTAAGATTGCCGGGAGGCAGGATGGCAGCCAGGCCCGCCGCCAGTTTCGCGCCGCCGACGCCGCCGGCCAATGCGACGATCACCGAAACAAATCCCGGTCGCGGTCGCGTAGCAGCGCCGCGGCTGGATCGTCACCGCCATAGGCCAGGCCGCGAACGATGGTCACGGGCGTTGCCTCGTCGGCCTGCCCCATCGCCAGCGAAGCGGCAGCGGCAATTTCATCCGCAAAACCGAGCTCGGATGTCTGGAGCGGGCGACCGAACATGTCGGGCTTGCCGCGCAGATCGAGCAGCGTGGGCAGCCCGCTCGCGCCGATTGCGGTTCCCACCGTCCCCAGACGCCATGCGCGGCCGATACTGTCGATGATCAGCACGGCGACGGCCGCCCCGACTTGCGCTGACAGATCGGCGCGCAGCAGCCGCGCCGATGCATCGGGATCGACGGGAAGGAGAAGCGCCATTTCATCCTTTCCATGGTCGATATTGGAAGCGTCGATTCCGGCGTTGGCAAGGATGAAGCCCAGCCGGTGCTCGACGATGAGAACCCCGGGAACGGCGCGGATCACCGCTGTCGATTCCGAGAGAATGAGCTCGACGAGACGCGGGTCCTTTTCGACGCGGATCGCGAGGTCCTGCGCCGCCTGCGACGGCGTCACCTCGCCGAGGGGTATCGCGCGGCCTTCGGCTTTGGAGACGATTTTCTGCGCGACGACGACGATATCGCCGTCGGCGAGAGGCAATGCCGCCCGTTCGCAGGCCGCCGCGATCAGGATCGCCAAATTATCGCCGCTTGCAATAGAGGGCAGTCCCGGCAGAGCCATGATCGACAGTCGAGGGGCAATAGGTGTCACGCAATCTCCAAACCGTCGATCCCGGTAATCCGAATCCCCGAGCCCGGTACCTTGTACCGCCGGTTGAGGGCGATGAGAACCGACGTCAACCCTTCGCTGACGACGGAATTGCATAGTGGCCCCGCATACCAGGCGCGCAACCCGATTTGCGTCGAAAGCGCAATCACGGCCTCTGCCGCAGAATTGTCGTCGGCGCACACCAGTACGTCGCATTCGACTTCCGCGTCGAGATCATCGAGATGATGCGCCGAGATATTCTGGAAGGCCGACACCACCCTGACCTCAGGACCGAGTCGTTCCTGCAGCGCTTCGACGGCAGAGCGGCCCGCGGGAAGCTGGACACGGCTGACCTGCGGCGGCACAAGCGGAACGGTCACATCGATCAATATCTTGCCGGCAAGGACCGATGCGACCTCCTTCGCCGTTTCCTGCTGCGCGGCATAGGGAACCGCGAGCGTGACGATCTCGGCTTCCGCAGTGGCGGCGGCGAGACCGTTTCCGGTCGCCAGCGAAACGCCGAGCCTTTCATTGATCGCCGCTGCCGCCGCTTGGGCGCGTTCGATCGAGCGGCTGCCAATGATGACGCGATGTCCCTTGCTGGCCCAGCGCAGCGCGAGGCCGCCGCCTTCCTTGCCGGTGCCCCCGAGAATAGCGATTTTAGCCGTGCCGATGTCCATCATTTCCTGTCCAATTATCGCGCGTCGGGAACGACGGTCTGATTTTGTTCGCCAAGTCCACCGATCCCGAGCCGCAGCTTGTCGCCTGCCGCGAGGAAGCGGGGCGGTGTCATGCCCATGCCGACGCCATGGGGCGTCCCGGTCGCAATAATATCGCCTGGCTCCAATGTGATGAAACCGCTCACATAGGAGATGATGTCCGCGACACCGAAGATCATATCGGCCGTGCTGCCGCCTTGCATCATCGTTCCGTTGACTTCGAGGAACAGTTCCAGCGCCTGCGGATCGGGAATTTCGTCGGCGGTAACGAGCCACGGCCCGACGGGGCCGAAGCTGTCATACCCCTTCCCCTTGTCCCAGCTGCCGCCGCGCGCCAGCTGATACGCGCGTTCGGATACGTCGTTCACGACGCAATAGCCAGCAACATGGGCGAGCGCATCGGCCCGAGCGACGTGCCGCGCCACCGATCCGATAATCACGCCAAGTTCCACCTCCCAGTCGAGTTGGGTTGCGCCCGGGGGGAGCAAGATATCGTCATCGGGGCCCGAGAGGCAGGAAATCGCCTTGGTGAACAGGATGGGCTCGGCGGGATGCGGCATCCCGGCCTCGTCGGCGTGACGTCGGTAGTTCGTCCCGATCGCAAGAAACTTACGCGAACGCGCCACCGGTGTGCCGAGCCGCTGGGGCGCCACGGATGGCAGCGACTGAAGATCGGTTTCGCGCAGCCGTGCAAGCGATTCGGGCGACAGAGCTGCAGGACCGATGTCGTCGATCATGCCGCTCAGATCGCGTATGGTCCCGTCGGCATCCAGTGCGCCGGGACGCTCCTTGCCCTTGGCCCCATAGCGGACGAGCTTCATGACGAAGCGCGATCCTCGGCGACAACCGGATTGCTCAGCACGCCCAGTCCCGTGATTTCGACCTCGACCCGATTGCCCGGACGCATGTTGCTCGGCACGCCGTCGGTTCCGAGCCAGATGACGTCGCCGGGATGCAGCGTGATATATTGCGACATGTCGGAAATGAAGGTCGCGGCGTCGAAGAGCATGTTGAGCGTCGCGAAGCGATCGACCTCCTGCCCATCGATCCGGACGATCGTCTGCATGTCGGTAAAGTCCGGATCGGTGTCGATATAGGGACCCATGGGCTTGAAGGTATCGCTGTTCTTGGCGCGCCACAATGTGCTGTCGGCACGCTGCCATGTCCGCTCGCTGATGTCGTTGCCGATCGTCCAGCCGAGCACATGGCCCAGCGCATCCGCCTTCGAGACATGGCGCGCACGCTTGCCGATCACCGCGACCAGTTCGCCTTCATACTGGAACTGCTCGCCGGCGTCGGCGGGTTTGACGATGGCGGCGCCGTGCGGGATGAGCGCGCTGTTCGCGCGATAGCCGATATGCGCCCGCGAGGGCGGCGTTGGATCGGCGCCGGTCTGCTTTCGCATGCCGACGATATGATCGGTGTAATTCGCCCCGGCGGCATAGAAGGTGCCCGGAACGACCGGAACCAGCAATTCCAGATCGTCCCAGCGCAACTCTTCGCCGCTCAGTGCATAGCCGCCGAACGGATCGCCGCTGACGATCTTTACCGCGTCGCCTTCGACGAGCCCATAGGTTGGCTGGCCATTATGCTGAAATCGTGCCCATTTCATCCTGTCGGCTCCTCATCCCAAAAGTACGGCTTTTTACCGCCGCTTGCATGTCCCGGTCCTGGCGGCGCAACCCGTTGGGGAAACGCCCCCGGGGGCGACGCATTTGCAGGCATCGCCACCCCAGGGAACGAGCCAGGCACCGCTACGGCGCCAGTCGGCGCATCGCGCGCACGCCGCGGAGCGCCGCGGAGCGCCGCGATCCGATATCTTTAGGCAGCAAGTTCGCTGGCAGGTTCGCGGCGCGCCTGGGCATAATAGGTCTGCCGTTCGACCTGCGTCCGCACTTGCGGTGTGACGGTCTTACCCCGAACGATGTCGATGAGACCGCCGGCATCGGGCAGCTGCGAACCGCGCCAGGCGACGTGACCGTCGGGACGGACGAGCACGAGCGGTTGTTCGTACAGCGCCGCAATATTGCCGTCCGCGATGCACTCGACGCGGATTGGAACCTTTCGCTCCGCTGCCGCGGCGAGAAGCGCATCGACACCCTCCGCTTCCTTGTCCGCAAAGCTCAGAAGCACAAAGCCGTTGCCGAACAGATCAAGCATCGAACGGCCATCGGACAGCCATGCGTGCGGCGCGCGGTGTCCCGGACGCGCGGTCGGTCGATAGACCGACGGCTCGTCGGCAGGCGGCGGTGTTCCGTCAGGAACGCACAAGGGCGAGTTCAGATAGGCATAGCCGAGCGCCACCCCGATCGAATTCCACTCGGGATAGCTAGCCTCGACCAGTCCCTCGCCGATGCGCCGCCGGATGCGTTCGCCCTCCGGCGACTCCTCGGCGATGCGCGAGATATCCTCGGCGGGACTCCACGCCTTGTGGTTGCGCTCGGCTTCGAAGACGTTGCGAAAGGCGATCGGCCGCCGCTCGACCTCATAGCTGTCGATCAGCGCGTCGCCGCCCCAGCCCTCGATAACCGCCTGCAGCTTCCACCCAAGATCGACGGCATCGCCGATACCGGTGTTGGCCCCGAAGCCGCCAGTCGGTGTCATCACATGGACGGCGTCGCCCGCAAGCAGGATCCGCCCAGACTGAAAATGGTCGGCGATGATATTCGACCTGCGCCAGGGAAGGATCGAAAGCACTTTCAGATCGGCATCGGGCGATACCGCGCGGCGAATAGCCTCCTGCGGATCGAAAGTCGCCAGATCGGGCTCTTCGTCGAACCGCAAGTTCATGCGCCACTGGCGGTTTTCGCCCTCCATGGTCGTGATGTTGGCCCACGGTCCCTTGGGTCCGAGAATGATATAGCGCTCGGCCGCCTCTTCGCCGCCGTGACCGACGATGTCTCCTTCGAGCAGGACGCTGAGCGAATGGTTCAGGCGATTGCCCTGCACGCCGATGCCGAGTTCGTCGCGCACCCAGCTACGACCGCCGTCGCAGGCGACCAGCCACGCCGTGCGCAAGGTCAGAACCTCGTCGGTTTCAAGGTTGCGCACCTGCAATTCGACGTGATCACCCTTGTCGGCGAACGCTTCGACCGAATGCCGCATGCGAAGGTCTGCGCCCAGCTCGATCGCGCGCTTGCGGATGATCGGGTCATAATACATCTGCCGGCACCGCTGGTGCTTCTCCGGCGTTTCGGGCGGCGTCGGAGTCTCGCGCAGCGTCCCAAGCCGGGCCGTCGCCAGCTCATGCCCCGACACGCTGAGACAAAAGCGCTGGTTGAGCGGGAAGTCAGGGTTGAAATATTTGCGCACCTCGTCGGCGATGCCCCAGCGGCGCAAATGTTCCATGGTGCGCGCGGTGAAGCCCCCGGCGCGCGGATGAACGACTTCGCCATCCCCCCGCTCGATCAATATCGGGCGCTGTCCACGCCAGGCGAGGTCGACGGCGACGGCGAGGCCGACGGGACCGCCGCCTAAAATGATGACATCGGCGTCGAGTGTCGGCGCTTGTTCGGTAGCCACGATCTCCGGTACCTTTCTCTTGAAGTTGGTCGCTTGGGCTGCGCTTTATTGCGTCAGCATGGGCAGCGATTTGACCCGGAGCTCGCCGACCGATCCGCTGTAGGTCACCGGCATGTCGGGGTTTTCGAGCCGCGCGTCGGGAAAGCGGGTGATCAGCTGCTCGACCGCAATTCGCATCAGCGAGCGGGCGAGAAAGAAACCGAGACAGGCATGTGGCCCCGATCCGAAAGCGACGATGCGCGGGTTGCGCCGCACGTCGAATTCCAGCGGATTGTCATAGACCGTCGGGTCATAGTGCGCCGCTTGCGACGAAATGCGCACGACCATGCCCTTCAGGATCTTGGTGCCGCCGACTTCAGTGTCGCGCTGCGCGAACCGGGGAAAGGTCATGTAGCTGCCCGAATGCCAGCGCTGCGCTTCGGCGACCGCGCCGGTAATCAGCTCGGGCTCCTTCTGCAGCACGCGGATGGCGTCGGGATGCTGATAGAGCGAATAGAAGACTCCGCCGATGGCATTGGTGGTTCCGCCAAGCGCGCCCGCGGTCAGCGTGAAAATCTGGTCGAACATCTCCTCGTCCGACAGCTTGTCGTCATTGTCGCGCGCCGCGATCAGGTCGCTGATCAGATCGTCGCCGGGATCTGCCCGGCGTTCGTCGATCAGTTTCTGGATCGCCTCGCGCGCGTCGGCGAACGCCTTGACGCATTCGTCGGGATAATTGTGACCCGCCTCGGTATAGGTCACCAGCGGGATCACCCGGTGCATTTCGGTAAAGATCTTCTTTTGTTCGGGGTTGAGCTTCAACATCACCGTCAGCAGCCCTTCGACGATCAGATGGTTGCCATAATCGGCCATCGCGTCGAACTTTCCGCCCTTTTCCTCGATCCGGTCGAGCAATCGGTCGATGGCCGCCCGCATGCGGTCTTCCAACCGTGTGACCGCCTTGGGCGCGAGCGCATTGTTCATCAGCCGACGAACACGGCTGTGCGGCTCACCGTCCATCTGCGCCAGAATCTTGATGCCCATGAACTTGTCGAACATCTCGTAACCAGGCTTCTTGGGTACCGCAGTCGGGAATCGCTCGACATCTTTATAGACTTCAAGCGCATCTGCCTGGCGCGTACACAGAACGAATACGAAACCATCGCGCGGGATGTAGATCGGCTCGCGCTTCGCCCAGTCCGCCGACAATTCACGCATGCGCTGTTTCGTTTCCTGGCTGCCCAAATCGATGCGCACGACTTTCGATTGATCCAGCGCGTCGACGTCAATCGGCGGCGCTTCGCTCGTGAGTACCACTCTGTCTTCTCCCATATTCGTCTTTACATGTGTAAAGTCACGTAAGCCACGACCGGCGACGAGTCAACTCGCAAGCATAGGCAGCGACTTGATCTTGAGTTCGCCGACCGACCCGCCATAATCGAGCGCGATATCCGGATTTTCGAGCCGGGCGCCGGGCAAGCGGGTCAACAGGCGCGACACCGCGTTGCGCAATATCGACTTGGCCAGGAAATGCCCGAGACAGGCGTGCGGCCCGTAACCAAAGGCGATATCGCGCGGCCGACGGTGGATGTCGAAGCGCAGCGGATCGGGGAAAGCGACCGGGTCATAATGCGCCGCCTGCGGCGAGACGCGAACGACCATGCCTTTCAGAATCTTCGTTCCGCCCACTTCTGTGTCGCGCGTCGCGAAGCGCGGAAAGGTCATATAGCCGCCGCTGTGCCAGCGCTGACATTCCGAAATCGCCGCAGGCAACAGCTCCGGTTGCGCTTGTATTTCCGCGATCGCATCTTGATGCCTGTAAAGTGCATACATGACATTGCCGGCACCCAACGTCGTGCCCGACAAGGCTCCAGCGGTAAGCGTGAAAATCTGGTCGAACAATTCCTCGTCATTGAGCCGGTCGTCGTTGTCGCGCGCCGCGATAAGGTCGCTGATCAAATCGTCGCCCGGATTGGCGCGCCGTTCCTCGATCAGTTCATTGATGGCGACGCGCGCGGCCGCGAAAGCATCGATACATTGCTGTGGATAGCTATGCCCCGAACCAGTATAGGTGATGAGCGGGATCACGCGGTGCATGTCGAGGAATATCTCTTTCTGCGTCGGCGACAGGCGCAGCATGACGGTGAGCAACGCCTCGCTGACCAGATGTTCGCCATAGTCGCCCATGGCGTCGAAGCGCCCACCGGGCCCGCGCTCCTCGATGCGGTCGATCAAGGCATCGAACCGCGCGATCATCGCCTGCTCAATGCGTGCGACCGAGCGCGGTGCCAGAGCATTGTTCATCAACCGGCGAACGCGGGCGTGCGCCTCGCCCTCCATCTGGGTAAGCACCCGGACGCCCATGAACTTGTCGAACATTTCAAAACCAGGACGCCGCGGTACCGCGGTCGAGAAGCGCTCGGGATCCTGATAGACTTCGAGCGCATCGCGATGGCGGCAGCAGAGCACGAAGACGAAGCCGTCCCGCAGAACATAAAAGGGGTCGCCCGTCGCCCATGCAGCTGACAATTCGCGCATTTTTTTCTTCGTCTCGGGGCTTCCGAGATCGATATCGACGATTTTCGATTGATCGAGCGTCGATGCATCGATCTTTTCGGCGGCCACCGCTTCCGTCATGGAATTCTCCTTTGGATTAAATGCTTAGCCATGCGCTGCATAGGCCTTGACGACGGCTTCGAGGCCGTCAGGGGTGCTGCCGTGAATGAGGAGTTCGTCTGCGCCCGCCCCAAGGTAGGCGGCATAGCGCTCGGCGATATATTCGGCACTGCCGACTGCGGCGCCTTCGGTCAGCCATTCAGCCGGGATCATTTGTGCGGCCTCGGCAAAACGCTTGACCGCTTCGGCATCGACACCCGTCGGTTCGGATCCGTGCAAGCCCGCACCCAATAGCGCTTCGAGCGGCGCAGGATCCCAGCCATTGGCATTGACCAGCGCCGTTGCCAGCCGAGGTCCCCGAAAATAGGTCATCGCGCGTGCATCGACGATGCGGCGCTTTTCGGCATCCGATATCGTGTCGGGTGCGGTTACGACGCAGGCGGTGATCTTTACCGAGGCGGGATCGCGCCCCGCTTTCTCGGCAGCGCCGCGGACGATAGCAATCGAGCGCCGCGCGCCCTCGACGGTCAGGAAAGGATGAAGGACGACCCCGTCGAAGGCTTCGCCGCCGAGTGCCAGCGCCTTCGGCCCGGTGGCGCCGAGAATGACTGGCGGCGCCACCTCGGGCGGTTGTAGCAACTCCATCTCGTCGAAGCGGCCGAGAATGCCGTCGTAGGAGACTTTCTCGCCGCGCCATAGTCGGCGCAGCAGGTCCGCGTAATCACGCATGTGCGCCATTTTGAACACAGGAAATCCCTGGCGCGCCAAGCGTTCGGGCGACGAGGTACCTACTCCCATGGTAAAGCGATTCCCGCTCAATCGCTGTATCGTAGCGCCCAAACCGGCTGTGACCATCGGGTGCCGCCCGGTGAAATGAGTCAACCCCGCGACGATCCCGACGCGTTCTGTGGCATAGGATATGGCGCCGCAGATTGCGCCCGTTTCCTTGCCTTCCCAGCGCTCCGACGCCCAGATCGATCCCAGCCCGATGCGCTCCGCCTCGATGGCGTGCCGGATCGCCTGCCGCGAATCGGCATCGCGGCCCGGAAGCGCATAGGCACTCAGGATATTGGGGTTCATCGCGTTCCTCTCCTTTATTGCTATACCCCTGCCTAACGTTTCACTTTACACATGACAAGTACTTCGCTTAGGGGAGGCGGCGGAGAGGAAAAAAAGTGCAACGGCTAGACCCAGAAACAATCAGGCAAGGGATCGCTTCGTGGCTTTCCCGGCAGATGCCCCAGGCAGCGAATCTGATCGTCGCGCCGGTTCATTTTCCAACCGCGGGCGGCCGCTCGGCCGAAAGCTCGTTCATCGACATCAGCTATGACCAGGGCGGGCGGCGCTGTTCGGAGCAGTTGGTTATCCGGCGCGCGTTCGATGACGATATTTTTCTCGATGCCGACATCACCCTGCCCTACCGCATGATGGTTGCGATCGGCGAACGCTCTAACATCCCGGTTCCCGAATGCATCGGTCTCGAGATGGACCGTTCGGTGCTGACCACGCCGTTCCTGGTCATGAAACGGTGCGCCGGCCGAATTGCCCCTCAGGTTCCCAATTATAATCTCGGCGGCTGGATCCACGCGCTGGCGCCTGCCGAGCGGGGCAAATTATGGCGCAACGGAATTGCGGCGATTGCCGAGGTCCACAGGCTGCCTTGGTCCGAAGGTTTCGAATTTCTCGACGATCCGGCGCGGGGCGAGACAGGTCTCGGCCAATATCTCGACTGGCTCGAGCGCTGGTACGACTGGGCGCTGGCCGGACGTTCGTTGCCGCTCGGCAATGCGGCCCTCGACTATCTCAAGGCGAACCGGCCGCAGTCGCCGCGCATCGATGTCTTGTGGGGGGATGCAGCACCGCACAACCTGTTGTTCAACGACGATCTGACCGTGAGCGCGCTGCTCGACTGGGAGACCGCTCGCCTTGGTCCCGGCGAAGCCGATCTCGCCTGGTGGCTCTTCTTCGACGAGCTCATGTCGGAGGCCATCGAGGTCGATCGCCTGCCCGGCCTGCCCGATCGCGATGAAACGATCGCGGTCTACGAGGCCGCCAGCGGCCGCAAAACCGTCGATATGGATTATTATTCGATCCTGTCCGCATTCCGGATGATGGTCGTCAGCGTCCGCGCGGGCGACCGCCGCGCCGGAGGGATGGGCCGGACGCCGAGCCAACAGATGACCGAGAGCCCCAGCGCAAGGATGCTGGCTCGGCAGCTCGGCTTGCCCGTCGCCCCCAAGGGCGAAGCCTATCAGGCCGCCCGCGCCATTCTGGGACGCGCCGAGGGATAGCCAGCGGACAGAAGTTTGATTGACACGTGACAAGTCCTGACATAATTCGCAGGCATGGA
Organism: uncultured Sphingopyxis sp.; assembly: GCF_900078365.1. Lineage (NCBI taxonomy): Bacteria > Pseudomonadati > Pseudomonadota > Alphaproteobacteria > Sphingomonadales > Sphingopyxidaceae > Sphingopyxis > uncultured Sphingopyxis sp. The sequence continues at coordinate 1,530,536 of NZ_LT598653.1, read as the reverse complement.
GAGGGAAAAGTGAAACTAGCGCGCTTTGAGATGGGAGAAGATAGTTGTTGGGGGATCGTCGATGTCGAGCACGACGCTATCCGGCCCTTTACTATTTCTCTCGCCGAATGGACGGCTGCCTGGTTCGACGGTATCGATCTGAATTCGCTGACCGATCCTGCGGCTGCACAGCCCCTTTCATCGACACGGCTTCTCGCTCCTGTCGATCGTTGCTCGAAAACGATCTGCATGGGCCTCAACTACCGGAAGCATGTCGAAGCCTTTGGCAATCCGATGCCCGACGTTCCGGTGGCCTTCATCAAGGCGCCCACGGCGATCATCGGACATGATGATCCGATGCGCTACCCGCCGCTCACACAGAAGCTCGATTATGAAATCGAGTTGGTGATCATGATCGGCCGGCCGCTGACCGAGGGCATGCGCCCGATGGATGCCGCCATCGGCTATACGATCGGCAACGACGCATCGGCGCGCGACCTGGCCAAGGGCCCCCGCGGCGCCGATCTCTATTCGGCGAAATCGCAGGACGACTGCACCGGTATCGGGCCTTGGGTCGTTACGATCGACGAGATCGGAAAGGAGCCCGACCTGCTCATGGAATTGCGCGTCAATGGCGAGGTGCGCCAGCACGACCGCACCAATACGATGGAATGGAATGTCGACGAAGTGCTGACTTATATCAATGCGCGTACCCGGCTCGAACCGGGTGACCTTGTCTTCACCGGGACGCCCGCCGGTGTGGCGCTCGAAGACGGGCGATTCCTGGTCGACGGCGATGTCGTCGAGTGTGAGATCGAGCGGATCGGATTGCTGCGCAACACGGTGCGCGGCGCGTCGCGCGTGGTGACCGCAAATGCGTGAGCTCAACACTCAGGTTCTGGTCGTGGGTGCCGGCGGAGCCGGTCTCGCGCTATCGATCTTCCTCGGTGATCTCGGCGTCGATGCGCTGACGATCGAGCGTCACCCGGGGACATCTCACCTGCCCAAGGCTCATTATATCAACCAAAGGTCGATGGAGATATTTCGCCAGCACGGTGTCGCCGACGCGATCTATGCACGCTCGGCTCCACGCGAAAACCTCGGCCGCATCCGGTGGATGACATCGCTCGGCGGCGACGGCCCGCTCGATGGATTGCAATTCGCCGCGCCTTCGATTCTCGGCGGCGGCGACCATGCGGCAATGTACGACCAGAAGGGCACGACGCATCCGACCAATATTCCGCAGATTCGGCTCGAGCCAATCCTGCTCGAGCAATGCGAAGCGCGGTATCCAGGACGCATTCTCTTCAATCACGAACTCGAGAGCTTTGCGCAGGATGCGAATGGCGTCACCGCGATCGTTCTCGATCGCCAGTCGGGCGAACGGATGACGGTCCGCTGCGCCTATATGATCGCAGCCGACGGCGGCAAGACGATCAATCCGGCACTCGGGATCGAAATGATAGGCGACAAGGATTTGGGTGACTTTTATACTGTCTGGTTCGCCGCCGATCTCAGCGGCTATATCAAGGATGACGACGCGGTCATGCGCCGCATCTTCCACCCCGAAAAGCCCTATCGCGTCAATTCGCTGCTGACTTTTGGTCCCGATCATTGGGACGGGCGGAGCGAGGAATGGGCTTCGAACTTCACGCGCGGGCCACGCTTTGCGAGCGTACCGGGTGAACGCGAGACCGTAACCGACGAAGAACTGATCGAAGATGTTCGCGGCTTTCTGAAAGTCGACGTTCCCCTCACGGTACGGCGAGTGAGCCGCTGGTCGCTAGAAACGGTGATCGCCGACAAGATGCAGGTCGGCCGGATCGTGATCATCGGCGATGCGGCGCACAAGCATCCGCCCGCCGCCGGTCTCGGCCTCAATTCCGGGTTTCAGGATGCGCACAATATTGCGTGGAAACTGGCGCTCGTGACCAAGGGACTAGCCCCCGCGAGCCTGATCGACGCCTATGAGCTCGAGCGCCGCCCGGTTACCGCGAGCAATGTGCGCTGGTCGATCAACGCGTCGACCAACGCCTATCTCATCATGTCGGGCATCGGCGTTGTTCCCGGCGAAAGTCCGGAGAAAACCTGCGAGCGCTTCAAGGTGCTTGTCGAGGACAGTTTCGAGGGCGAAACACGGCGCGCCCAGCTCAACGAGATTCTCAATATCCAGCGCGTCGAATATGCCGCGCACGACCGCGAACTCGGTTTCGTGTACCCAGACGGCGCGGTGGTCGACGATGGCTCGCCGCCGGCCAAACGCGATCCGATGGGCCACATCTATTATCCCACTACGAGGCCCGGTTCGCGATTGCCACACGCATGGCTCACGCAGGGCGACCGGCGGCTATCCACGCACGACCTTATACCCATGGGTGGCTTTGCGCTGATCAGCGGCGCGAATGGAGGCCGCTGGCACGACGCCGCGGCCCAGATTGCGGCGGAATCGGGCATCACGATTCATGCGTGGAGCGTTGGACCGGGCGGAGATGTCGCCGATCCGTCAGGTCAGTGGCTCTCCGAGCGTGAAATCGGGGACGATGGCGCGATCCTGGTGCGACCCGATGCGCATGTCGCCTTTCGCGCGCTGGGCCGCGTCGACGATCCCGCCGGCACATTGCGCAATGCTTTCGAGCAAATATTGAGCGGCTCGCGCGCGGCGACCAAAACGGCCGAGCCGATGGCCGCGAATTCGGGAGATTAGGCATATGTTCTGGGTGACGAGCCGGTTGGTTCACTTCGATCGTGTCGCGTCGGCCTGGCTGATCAGCCGCTTTATCGATCCCGAAGCCCGCTTCGAATTCATCGATCCAGCCGACAAATTTCCGGAAGGGGCGACCACCTTCAGCCTCGCGGGCGGCGATATCGGACGCCATGATGCCGACGGAACGACATTCAGCAAGCTGCTGCGCAAATATGGGGTTTCAGACCCCGCGCTGCGTGAGATGGAGAAGATCGTCGCCGCCGGCGTCGCCTATGTCATGCAGGGTGTCATGCCCTCACCGGATGATCGCTGCGCGCTGATCGCAGTCGGCCTGCTGGCCGTCGGCGAGGGCAACCTGATCCTGGAATCCAGCGATCACGATATTCTCGATCGCAGCTTTCCGGTGTGGGACGCGATCTACGTCGACGCATCCATGCATTTGCTGCGACACGCGCCGGCCGCGAGCGAAGGCGACCCCGCAGCGCGGCAAGCCACCCGCTTCAACATGGCGATCGCGCGCGCGCGGCACGTCGTCGGCCGGGCCCGCAAGCGCGCAGCGATCGCGACCTCGGCATGAGCGAGCCTGCCCCGGTCCGGATCGGCCCGAACCGCGAACTTGCCGTCGACGGCATCGTCGTTGGCGGCCTGTCGACCTCGGTATCCGACCTCGACCGGTCGATCGGCTTCTATCGCGCGCTCGGTTTTGCGGTCGGAACGCCGTTCGATATTTTGCCCGCCTATCGGCCGATATTGGGAATGCACGACGGCAGCATGGCACGCGCGGTCTATGTAAAGCGCGACGGCGTCGCGCTCGAATTGGTCGAAACCGGGTCGGCCTCGCCTGCCCCGCCCAGCGGAAGCTTCGCAGCTCAACTGGGCCTCACGCACATCCGATTATGTGTGGACTCGCTTCCCCGGGTCGAAGCGCTGATTCAGGCCTGCGGTGGCGAGGTGCGGGACGAGGCGCGAGTTGCCGCCAACGGCATGGTATATGTCTATTGCACCGACCCAGACGGCATGCGCATCCTCCTCTCGGCGCCCGCGGACGGATGACCGGATGGTTTATCGCCCATCCAGACCATCAGAAACTATATTGCCATCGTCGAGATAGGGGTCGGTCGGGGCGACCGCTTCCGCTTTGCTGTCTGACACGGCAGTCCACGCCACAAGACGTCGGACAAGGGGATCGCCCTGCCCGAAATCGTGAAAACCGCGTACAGCCTCCAGCGTTTCACGATCGGCGACGGTCAATCGATGGCGTTGCCGCATGTAGTCGCCCCAGGTACGAAATTCGAACCGCTCAACCCAGGATTCGGGATCGGCGGGATCGCGAAACAACGCCCATCGCTGAGCCCCATCGCGGCGCCTTATGCGTCCGCGCTCGGCCATCGCAGCCGCAAAGGCGTGCGCGCTTGTAGACGGGATCCGGTAGGAGACGCTGATGATCACGGGTCCGCGAAATGGCAGCGGCGCCCCTGCTTCCGATGCGAGATCGAATATACGCAGCGGCGAGAGTTCGGGCATCAGCGGCTGAGGCAGCGGCAGTATGAAGCCCGTGAATGCAGCGAGAATCATCACTGCGGCGGAAGCGAGAAAAGCCGATTGCAAGTCGATCGCTTGTGCCACCTGCCCCCATCCCCACGCGCCCGCAGCCACGCCGCCCAACAATGCCATCTGAAAAAGCGACATCGTCCGGCCTACGACCCAGCGAGGGGATGCCATTTGCACGCCTATCATCATCGTCGACACCGCGACCACCCAGCCGAAACCGGCGAACGCCAGTATCGTCAGCGACGGAAGCAACGGCCAGCCAAATGCGATCATCGCCGATGCCAAAGCATAAACCATCATCGCACTGCCGACTGTATGCTCGTGCGACAGCGATCGGCGGATGCGCGTGCCGGCCAACGCTCCAACGACCGCGCCGGAACCGAAGGCGCCCAGAACGAAACCGTAGACGGTGGCATCACCTCCGATCAAATCGCGCGCGATGAGGGGCATCAAACCCCAGATCGCGCTGCCTCCGGCGCCGAGCAGGAGGCCGCGGAGCATCGCTGCCATCAGCGAAGGCGTTTCGCGAACATAGCGCAGCCCCGCAGCGACCGCGGTTCCGAGAGGTTCGGGGGGGAATTGCGCTTCGCGGGGAGGAGAACGCCATCGGGTCAACACGATAATCAGACCGACATAGGTGAATGCGTTGAGAACAAACGCGCCTTGAGAGCCGACCAGAGCAACGATCATACCACCAATAGCTGGCGCGGCTGTCCGCGCGAGGTTCGTATTCATGCTGTTGAGCGCGACCGCCCCGGCGATGTAAGGTCTGGGAACATGGTCGCCGACGGAGGCCTGCCAAGAGGGAGCATATATTGCCGTGCCGCAGCCGATGACGAAGGTCAGCACCAGCAACGACCATGGTGTGATAAAGCCGAGCAGAGTCAGTGTCGCCAAGGCAATCGCGGCCCCTAGCATGGCATATTGCGCCGTCAGCATGATAATGCGCCGGTCGCCGATGTCGGCGATCGCGCCGGCCATAACGGCGAGCATGAGGATCGGCAGCGTTGTCGCTGACAGGACGAGCGCGACCATGGTGGCCCTCGGATCGAGGGTTGTCATCAACCATGACGCGCCAACGGTCTGGATGACCGACCCGAAGTTGGAAACAAGGCTCGCGAGCCAGATGGCTCGGAAACTGCCGAAGCGTAGCGGTGCCCACGTGCGGTGACTTTGGCTTTCGTTCACATCGCCCCTCTCGCTCCGCGATCCAGAAATTTACATCTGTCTGCTTATTTTTATGGATGCTCGGAACATAATTTTCGCTGTGTTTCTGCTGTTGCATGCAAATGCTCCAGTCGATATGTCTTTCTAAATTTACATGTGTCAATGAATTTTCAATGAGTACGCAGCTGCAAACTGTGTGGCGAAAAGGGAGAGCGACAATCACTAGAATCACCGAAGGAATGCGCGGGAACGAAAAAAAGCCTTCCCGCGCCAGTACGGCTTGCGAACGGCCTCACCTGATGGTGGATGACAAGCCAAGGCCGGCGCTTACGGCCAAAACGAAGATTCTCTATGGGCTGGGCTCGACGGGAACCGGCATCAATTTGCGGACATCGAACGCTTTTCTGATGATCTTCTATAGCCAGGCCATAGGAGTCCCCGCTGCCGCAGTCGCCACTGTGATGATGATCGCTGCAATCTTCGATGCGCTCGTCGATCCGTTCGTCGGACAAGTATCAGACAATTTGCGAACGCGTTGGGGCCGTCGCCATCCGCTGATGTATGCCGCGGCGCTGCCGACCGCGCTCGCCTATTTCCTGATCTGGTCGCCGCCGGATTTCCTGTCACCGTCCGCACTGCCGCTCTATCTGCTCGGCTGCCTGCTCGTCCTAAGATTCTGCGATACGCTGTTCGAGCTCCCCGCCGTTTCGCTCGCCCCGGAGCTGACGTCGGATTATGCCGGCCGTACGGGTCTCATCGCGGTTCGCCGCGCCTTCGAAATGGGGGGTGGCTATCTGATGGTGCTCGCCGGCTATGAATGGTTCATGCGCGAGACCGCGAACGGCGGCGGCGGCGTTTCGAGCCCAGAGGGCTACCATATGCTGGGGCTCGTCGGCGGGCTGATGATCTTCTCCACGATTCTTGTATCGACCTATTCGACCCATCGCTTCATCCCGTTTCTGAGCAGCCCGCCGCAGCGCAAACTGGCTTTCCGGGACTTCCTCCGCGAAATGAAGCAGACGCTCGACAACAAGGCGTTCATCATCATCGCGGCTGCGGGAGCGATCTATGCGACCGGAGTCGGGGTCACCCAGTCGCTGCAAGTATATCTCAACCTCTATTTCTGGGGGCTCAGCCAAGGCCAGGTTGCACTCCTGGCCACGATCCAGATACCCGCCAGCCTGCTTGGCGTCGCGCTCGCCCCTGTGCTCGTTCGCCGCTACGGCAAGAAATTCACCGCGATATTATTTCCCGCGCTCGCCCTGACCACGACGCTGGCCTCACCAACGCTGCAACTCCTAGGCCTGCTTCCAGAGGGATCAGCGCTCTTCGCCTATCTTGCGACCGAAGCTGTCATCTCGCAGGTGATGTTCGTGATCGGTGTCGCGACGGTGCCCTCGATGGTGGCCGATGTCGTCGAGGAGAGCGAGGTGAGGACCGGCCGCCGGTCTGAAGGGCTTGTCTTTTCCGCCGACAATATGGCGCGCAAGTTCGTTTCAAGCTTCGGCGTCTTCATCGCCGGGCTAATTCTGACCTTCGTCGCCTTTCCGGTCCGCGCCCATCCTGGCCAAGTCGACGGTGACGTCCTCAATCATCTCGTTCTGATGTGGATGGGTTCGATCACCCTCTTTATCGGCGGATCGATCGTCGTGGTCTCCTTCTTCCCGATCACACGTGAGCGGCACGAGAATAATCTCAGAATCCTGGCTGAACGCGGCGCACCGCTGCCCGCGGACGACGGCGCGTTGCTACCGCCCGATGAGGACCTCTCGCCGCGGCGGATCTGAAGGACGCCGCGCGCCGGCTCAGGCGGCGGACAAGTCGACCGGAGAATCGAAGTCGGTGGCGAGCGCGGCGGGTTCACTGGTGATGACCTCGGCTTCCATTTGCGCGATCCGGGCCCGCGCTCCGCGTAGCGCACTCGCGCCAAGGAGCAGGTTGAGCGGCGGGTTTTCATCGGCGGCAAGGGCCAGGATGGCGGCTGCGAACCGGGCAGGATCCCCTGCCTGCCGTCCGTCCCGCGCCGCACGCGCAGCGCGGGTTTCCGCAAGATGGCCGTAATGGCTGTCGCCCTCCTCGGTCCGGGTCAGCGAGCGGCCTGCCCAATCGGTCCGGAACGATGCCGGTAGCACCGCGGTCACCTTGATGCCGAACGCGCCCACTTCTTTTGCGAGAACTTCCGAGAGACAGTTGAGCGCCGCCTTGCTGCTCGAATAGGCGCCGATGGCGGGTGCCGCGCCGAGGGTGGTGGCCGACGAAATATTGATGATCCGGCCGGCTCCGCGCGCCCGCATCGACGGGATGACCGCCTGGCACAGCCTCAAGGCGCCAAACAGGTTGACGTCGTACAGGCGCTGCAAATCGGAAACGGCGATCGCCTCGAGCGGCCCTTCCCGCCCATAGCCGGCATTGTTGACGAGGACCGAAACCGGCCCAAGTGTGCGCTCGATTTCCTCGATCGCATCCGGGATCGCGCCATGATCGCCGACATCCAATATGCGCGCGTGCGCGCACCCCGGCAGATTCTCGAACGACCGAGCGTCCACCTCGTTGCGCACGGTTCCCACGACGGCAAATCCCGCTTCCAGCGCCGCGATCGCCATCGATCGGCCAAGGCCCGAGCTGACGCCGGTTATCAACCAAAGTTCCGTCACTTGTCGTTCCGCCTTTCCCTATTCCAACGCCAAAATATTGGAGTTTTCATTGACATATGTCAACTTCCAGACAATCTGAAAATCCCATGATCATTGTCATCGGCATCCTCGACCTTCGTCACTGCAACCTCGACGCCGCCGGGGCCGTCGCCGCAGAGCATATGGCGAGCGTCGCCGCACAGCCCGGTTGCGCGCATTGCAGCATAGCGGTCGATTGCACCGACCCGCATCGTCTTCATCTGACCGAACGTTGGGATACGCCCGAAGCATTTCTAGCAAATGGGAAAAGTCCACGCCAGAAGGCATTTTCGGATATGATCGGCGAGCTGGGCATTACCATCGTCGACCTGCGGGCCTGGGCGGCGGACGAGTGGATCGGCCTTCTGCAATCGGCTCCCAAAGACTCGACGCGATAGCCGGGTGGCGCTGGGGCGGGGCGGGCGCCGACATGCTTCAAGCGCGGCGTCGAGCGTACCGGTTCGATGTCGGCACACCCGTCAGCGGTGCGGACCACCCCGACGCAGCCGGATAGGAAAGGCCAGATCTCCAACAAAAACTTGACAGGTGTCAACTTCAATATAAGCTCCCATCCAAAGTCGACTTAGATTGACCAGGTGGGAGGAAAAACATGGGCAAGTCTTATCTATTATTGGGTGCGGCGGTCATCGCCCTGGCACCCGTATCGGCGTCGGCGCAGGAAACGCCGGGAAGGCCGTCACCCGCGCCGCAGACGGCCAGCGATAGCGGTGATATCGTAGTTACGGCACAGCGCCGCGAGGAACGCCTGCGCGACGTTCCGATTTCGATCACGGCCCTGTCCAGCGAAGCGCTCGAAACCAATAATATCGATTCGGCGCGCGACCTGTCGCTGGTCACGCCCGGCCTCAACTATTCGGTCCAGGGCATCTACGCGCAGCCGACGATCCGCGGTATCGGCACCCTGGTGACCACGCCGGGCGCCGACGCCAACGTCTCGCTTTACATCGACGGCGTCTACCAGCCCAACCAGGTGGGCAACGCGCTCGAATTCAACAATGTCGAGCGCATCGAGGTACTTAAGGGTCCGCAGGGCACGTTGTTCGGCCGCAATTCGACCGGCGGCGCGATCCGTATCATCACGTCCGATCCCGATCTGGTCGATGCCAGCCTGAAGGGCGGGCTGAGCTATGGCCGGTTCAACGCGGTCAAGGCGACCGTCTATGCCAGCCTACCGCTGTCGGACACGCTCGCGGTGAATGTCTCGGGACTCTATCGCCACGACGACGGCTTCGTGACCAACCTGTTCAACGGGCATAAGCTGAGCACGGTGAGTACCCGCGCTGTCCGGGGGAAAATCCTATGGCAGCCGACCGACAATCTCGAGATCGTGCTCGGCGCCAACTATGCCTACACCCGCGACAACACCGGTTACAGCTATCGTCCGCTTGGCGGCAACAACGCCTTCATCGGTCCGAACTTCGTGGTGCCGGCCAGCCGCTATGAGGTCGTTCTCAACGATGATCCTGTGTCGGGCGCCACCGTCAAAGACGCCAATCTGCGCATCAGCTGGGATGTGGGCGGCGGCACGATCAGCTCGATCACCAGCATCCAAAAGGCCCAGCCGAGCGTCTATTCGGACACCGATGGCTCGCCCGCGGGTCCGCCTGGACGCGATTACAACATCAACAACAAGACCTTTGCCGAGGATCTGAACTACACGAGCGATCTCGACGGCCCGTTCAACTGGACGATGGGGGCTTTCTTCTATGACGATAAATCGGAGCTGTTCCTCAAGAGCGGCCCGGTCGTCGTCTCGGGTTATGTCAAGACGCGCGCGGTCGCGGTTTATGGCGAAGCCAATGTCGACTTCACCGATCGCGTCCATCTGATCGCCGGGCTGCGCTACAGCGACGAACGCAAGCATGCAGTGGGGGGAACCGGCGGGCCGCCGCTGGTCGACACGACCGAAAAATGGGATGCGTTCACGCCGCGCGTTTCGCTTCGCTACGATCTGTCGAATAGCACCAACATCTATGCGTCGTTCAGCCGCGGGTTCAAGACCGGCAACTTCAACCTGCCGTCGCTGACCCCGGTCCCCGTCGATCCCGAAGAAGTGACCGCCTATGAAGTCGGCCTCAAGCGGAGCGGCGGCGGCTTCACCTTCAACATCGGCGCCTATTATTACGACTATAAAAACATCCAGGTGCAGATTGCGAACCAGGTCGGCAATGTCGCCGTCACCGTGCTGCAGAACGCCGCATCGGCCGAAATCTACGGCTTCGACTTCGATACGTCATATCAGGTCAACGACAATCTGACGCTGTTCGGCGGCCTCGCCTACAACCACGCCCGTTATGTCGATTTCACCGACGCATCGGTGTTCAATCCCATCATCATCAACGGCGAGCCGCGCGGCAATGTGCAGGTCGCCGAGGACGCCAGCGGCAACCATCTGATCCGGTCGCCCGACTTTACCTTCAACCTTGGCGGCACACTGACGATCCCGGTCGGAGGGGGCGCGATCGAGATTTCGCCGCTCGTCTCGCACAATGGTGGCTTTTACTGGGACCCGGGCGAACGGATCCGGCAGCCGGCGCATACGCTCGTCAACGGCCGCATCACCTGGCGCCCCGACGACGATCGCTACAGCATCTCGCTGTGGGGCGAAAATCTGCTCAACGAGGTCTATCTGATGCACGCGTCGCCGAGCGCGAGCGGAATCAACGGATCCTACGCGCGGCCGGTCACCTTCGGCGTGTCCCTCGACTTCAAATTATGAGCTTGTCATATGTTAAGATAAACCGGTTCGGGCCGCGGGTCGACCGGCGTCCCGCGTCGAACAACGAGGAGTAGAGCGATGCCTTATTTCTTTCACGACGATCCCGAGTTCTGGCATGTCGCGCCGCCCAGCCTGAAGCACGCCCGCGGACTGGCCGAGATCCGCGACATGAAGGCGGCGATGTTCGTGCTCGGCGAGCCCGACGATCTGGACGCCCCGCTCGCGCTCTTCGTGCGCATGCCCGAGGGTTATGTATCGCAGCGCCATAGCCACGACTGTTACCGCATGGAGTTGATGATCGAGGGCACGCACACGCGCGCCGATGGGACGGTGCTCAAGCCCGGGGACATTTCGACCAACAAGCCCGGCGAGGAATATGGACCGTTCGTTGTCGGCAAAGGCGGTTCCTATTCGCTCGAGCTGTTTTCGCGCGGCGCCGCAATGGTCCATACCAATGCGGAAAAAAGCGAGGCCGCCGCGGCCGTCGCCAAGCTGGTCGAAGCGGTCAACGATGGCACGATGACCGCCGACGAATTTCGTAGCAGCCCTGAGCTCGCGCGCTGGGGGAAGGAAGAGCTGGCGCGCGACTGGAAGGGCGAGCTCGAACGCATCGGCGCCGTGCTGCCCGCCGAATGATGCGATCGAGATCGAGATCGAGGACATAGACATGCCATATCATTTCCAGGACGACGCCGATTTCTGGGCCATAGCCCCACGCCGGTTGCGCTACGCAACGACGCTCGCCAAAGCCCAGCACCATCGGGCGGCGCTGTTCGTCCTCGGCGAGGAAGACAATCTCGACGCGCCGCTGGCGCTCGTCCTGCGCATGCCGGAAGGCTTCGTCGCACCGCGCCACAGCCATCCCTGCCATCGCCTGGAAATGGTGCTTGAGGGAACGCATATCCGCGAAGATGGCACCATTCTCGGCCCAGGCGATGTCTCCACCTCGCTCCCCGGCGAGGAATATGGTCCGTTCCTCATCGGCAAGGGCGGGTCCTTCTCGATCGAGATTTTCTCGAAGCAGTCGGCGATGACGCCGGAAAACAGCGACGAGAATCCGACGACGATCGCACTTGCGAAACTGATGGCGGCGCTCAATTCAGGCGCCATCACCCCCGAACAGGCGGCCGAGGATCCCGTGCTGCAGCAATGGGGTGCGGAAGCGATCGCGCGGAAGTGGGAACAATAGCAACGCCGGCCGCGATAGACCTATGTGCGTGCGGTCTCGATCGATTGGACGACCACATCGGCCGGCCGGACGTGGCCCATCCGCGCAAAGACCGCCAGCGAGGCATCATGCGCCGCCTCGCTCGCGGCCGATATCGCGTCGCTGACAAAAATCTGCTCGAACCCCAGTTCGAAAGCGAAGCGCGCGGTCGATTCCACACCGAAGTTGGTCGCGATGCCGGTCAGGATCAGCGTCTTGAGACCGCGGCGGCGCAGTTGCAGTTCGAGATCGGTGCCGTAGAAGGCACCCCATTGACGTTTTGTGACGACAAGGTCGCCGGCCTCCGGCGCCAGGGCCGGGACAAGATCGAAATAGTCCGCGGGGATCGAAGCCGGCATCGGCGGCCTAGGTTGATCGCACGGCGGCGCGAGCATATCGCCGCCGTCGGCGCTGATCGTCGCACGGACAAGGATCACGGTGCCGCCCGCCCGCCGCAGCGCTCGCGCGATCCGGACGCTGTTGTCGACGATCGCACCCGACGGATGCGGCTTCGTGTCCATCGCTACGATGCCGTTTTGCAGATCGACAACAACCAGTGCGGTGGTGCTGGGATCGATATCCAACAGCGTCATCAGCCTCTCCCTCTCATTATCAAGCGGCCTGCCCTCGCGCTTGACACATGTCAATATCCAACTAGCGTGACGACCAAGGTTCAATAGGACCGCAGCGATATTCCGGGAGATTGGACATGCAGGATGCGCAAGATAGCCTCCAGCCGATAGCGTCGCCCTATCCGCCGTTTCGTTACGCCGTCCTGGTCATCGCAATCCTGATGGTGGTCACGATGCTCGGGCAGCTCGACCGCAACCTGCCCTCGCTGCTCGTGGCGCCGATGCGCGAGGCGTTCGATATCACCGACACGCAGTTCAGCCTGTTCGGCGGCGCGTCTTTTTCGCTCTTCTATGCCCTTCTCGGACCGGTGTTCGGCGGGCTTGTCGACCGCAAGCACCGGCCGATGCTCCTGATCGGCGGGGTGCTCGGCTGGTCGCTGATGACCGGCCTGACCGCCTTCACCACCAGCTATTGGCAGATCCTGATTTGCCGCGCCGGGGTCGGCATCGGCGAGGCGGTGCTTGCCCCTGCCTGCTATTCGCTGATCGCCGACTATGTCGAACCCAGAAGGCGCGGCCGCGCTCTCGCCATCTATGTCATCGCGATCATGGCCGGCGGCGGCGCATCGCTGATCCTGGGCGGGGCGCTGATCGAAGCGCTGAGCGGCGCGTCGGCGCTGTTCGGCGGGATGGAGCCTTGGCGCATCGTTTTTCTCACCGTCGCGCTTCCCGGTCCGATCGCCGCCCTGCTCCTCCTCTTCGTCCGCGAGGTACCGCGTCAGGAACAGGGGCATTCAGCCGCGGTTGCGGACCCGGAGGAATTCCGCCGCTACCTCTCTGCCAATCGCGCGACCTTCGGCTTCCTTATCGCCGGCCAGGTTGCGCTCGGCCTCATCAACAATTCGATCTTCCCATGGATGCCGAGCTTTTTCGAACGTTCGCATGGCGTCGAGCCGCATAGTGCGGGGCTGGTCCTCGGATCGTTGATGATCGGCGCTGGCACGGTGGGGCTGCTCATCGGCGGCTGGCTCAGCGACCATTGGGCAAACACGGGCGCCAAAGGCGCGCGACTGCGGCCGATGTTCGTCGCTGCGGCAATCCAGATTCCGGCGCTGATCGTCTTCCCGCTCATCCCTAGCCTCACGCTAAGCTACGCCGCGATCGGCCTGCTGTTCCTCGGCACCAGCGTCACGCTTGCTGCAACGCCTTCAATGTACCAGGCGGTGACGCCGAACCGCATGCGCGGCCGGGTGGTCACCCTGTCGCTGCTCGCCAGCGGCTTGATCGGCTGGACGCTCGGGCCCAGCGCGACGGCGTTCATCACCGACTATGTCTTTCGGGACGATGCGGCTTTGCGTTATGCTATTCTCTGCGTTTCGATGCCGTCGGGGCTGCTCTTTCTTTTCTGCTCGTGGCGCGCCTTCGCGCCGTTCGTCGCCACCAACGAGTCGCTCTTCGGCGCATCGCAGGCCGACGAGGCGATATTGGACAGCGACCCGGCGGGCACGTCGCCGCTGGTCGACGCAGCCGCGCCGGCGCGTTGACCGTCAGGCGGGATCGCGGCCCGCCGCGTCGAGCAGCGCGATATGCTCGCCGTCGAGCACAAGCTCGACCGACTGCATGAGCTCCTCGAGCTGCGCAACACTTGTCGCGCTGGCGATCGGGCCCACGACGGCCGGCTTCGCGGTGAGCCAGGCAAGCGAAATCTGCGCGGGCGAAGCGCCCGTCTCGTTCGATATGCGCTTCAGCGCGGCGAGGACAGCCAACCCGCGTGCGTCGAAGAGCGACCCCAGCCGGGCGCCCCGCGCCCGGGCTTCGGTATCGGCCAGCGACTGATATTTGCCGGTCAGGAATCCCGACGCGAGCCCCGAATGCGGAACGACGCCGATATGGTTGGCGACACAGAAATCCTGGAGAGCGCCTTCATATTCGTCACGACGGATCAGATTATAGCCAGGCTGCACGACATCGAACCGCGGGCCCGCTCCGTCCGCTGCCAGCGCGCGAGCTGACTCCAGGCGTGCTACCGAAAAGTTCGACGCACCAATCGCGCGGACCTTGCCTGCGTCGATGAGCTTTCCAAAAGCTTCAAGTACGGCTTCCTGCGGTGTGTCGAGATCGTCGCAATGCGCGTAATAAAGGTCAATGCAATCGATGCCCAAGCGGCGCAACGACGCGTCGCATCCCGCGGCGATCCGCGATGGCGCAAGACCCTTTCCTCCTTCACCCGGCATCGCCCCGACCTTGGTTGCGATCTGAATCTTCGCGCGCGCGCCCGATGCGGCGAGCCATGCGCCGAGCATCTCTTCAGACTCGCCTCCGTGATGACCCGGCGCCCAGCGCGAATAGGAATCAGCAGTATCGATGAGGGTACCGCCATTGGCTGCAAAGGCGTCCAAAATCGCAAAGCTCGCCGACCTGTCTGCGGTCCATCCGAACACATTGCCGCCGAGCACGAACGGTATGGTCTGCACGTCGGTCGCCCCGAGCCGGCGGCGAGACGCATGCGAGGGCGCAGCGCCGTCCGGCGGCGCTTCAGGCTGGATCATGTCCATGTCGAGGGCCGTCAAGAAGTGGGTGCGGCAGCGGCCGCCTTGGCCTTTTGCGCTTCGAGATGCCGGTCAGCCGCCTCCTGATCATATTCCCACACTTTTTCTGCGGGCACGCCCTGCTCGAAATCCGCTAGCGCTTTTTCGGGATCGAAATAATAGCCGAAGAGGTTCTTCTGGAACGCCGGCGACGCCATGAAGGCTTTCGATTCCTCCATCGTCGCGAAGCGGTCGACGAAAAATTCGACCCCATTGCCGTCGGGATCGGCATAATAGAGCGACAGCGTCGGGCCGTGGTTGACACTTTCGACGGGGTGATACCCGCGTGCCTTCATATGCTTGTACTGTGCCATCAGGTCGCCGAGCGTGTCATAGGCATAGGCGACATGTTTGAGCGGGTTGAAAAAGGATTCGACCTTCTCGCCCGGAAACTGGGTGAAGGCGAAGCGGTGGTGTTCCTCATCGTACGAACCGATCACCGCGCGCGGGCTCTCGGCATAGACCTCGAGATCGAAGACATAGGTGTACCAGTCGACGAGACGCTTCAGGTCAAAGGTCTGGAGCACCACATGGGCGAAGCGGGCCGGCCGGGGCATAAACATCTCTCCTGTCCAATTTTGCCGGTCAATCTATAGCGACACTTGTCACGTGTCAATTGCATGCCGCGGAGGCGTTGCGGAGCCGGGCCGTCCTTCGGCGATCGGATATGGAACGGCACCGTGTTCGCGCCGCGCGCTTGACAGGGGTGGCCAGCATTCGCTAGCCAGACTTTACACATGTAAAGATCGTACGGCGGCGCGGCCGGCGGCGAAATTGGGAGACAGCCATGAAGGAAGGGACTTTGCTCTGGACACCACCGCCCGAGCGCTTTGCCCAGTCCAATCTCGAGCGCTACCGCATGTGGCTGCATGCCGAGCAGGGCCTGTTGTTCGGCGATTATGAGGAATTGTGGCGCTGGTCGACGGCCCATCCCGACACGTTCTGGGGTGGCATCTGGCGCTATTTCGACATTCTTTCGGACACACCCTACGACCGGGTTCGCACCGGCACCGGAATGCTCGACACCCAATGGTTCGTCGGATCCCGCGTCAATTTTGCCGAACATGCGCTGCGGCACGAAAGCGTCGACCCCGACAGCGTCGTCTTTTGCCATTCAAGCGAGATCCGTCCGCTTGCGCAGATGAGCTGGGGCGAACTCGGCGGTGCGGTGCGGCGCATGGCGACGCGCCTGCGCGCCATGGGCATCGCCCCGGGCGACCGCATCGTCAGCTACATGCCCAATATCCCCGAAACCGCGATCGCGATGCTGGCGACGACCGCGATCGGCGCTGTCTGGTCGGCGGCGGCGCCCGAATTCGGCGCGCCTACCGTCATCGAACGCTTCGGCCAGATCGAGCCCAAACTGGCCTTCTTTGCCGATGGCTACAGCTTTGGCGGTAAGGCGTTCGACCGGCGCAGCGAAATCGCGGCGATTACCGACGCCCTGCCCAGCCTCGAGACGATCGTCTGGCTCGATTATGCAGGCTTCGACGCGGCGCCGCCCTCCCCTATCGCGTCGCACAGCTTTGCCGACCTGCTGGCGGGGCCGCCGATTCCGCGCGAAGATTTTCGCTACGAACGCGTCCCGCATGATCACCCCCTGTGGATCCTTTTCTCGTCGGGAACCACCGGCCTTCCCAAGGCGATCACGCATAGCCACGTCGGGATCGTCGCCGAGCATCTGAAGGTCAAGAATCTTCACATGAACCTCAGCCCCGCCAAGCGGAATTTCTTCTACACGACGACCGGCTGGATGATGTGGAATTCGGTCCTCTCGTCGATGCTCGCAGGCAGTTCGGCTGTTCTTTACGACGGCAGCCCGGTGTTCGGCGGGATCGACGCTCTGTGGCGTATCGCGTGCGACGCGCGCGCGACGGTTTTCGGCGCCAGCCCGACGCTGGTGCAAAGCATGCGCGCCGCCGGGGTCAAGCCCTCCGAGCGGTTCGACGTGTCGTCGATTGACACGATCTTCGTCGGCGGCGCGCCCGCAACGCCCGATATCTTCGCCTGGTTCTACGAGAATGTCCGCGACGATGCGTGGGTCGTCTCATCGTCCGGCGGCACCGAATTGTGCAGCGCGCTGGTCGGCGGTGTGCCGGGCAAGCCAGTGCGCGCGGGCGAAATCCAGGGGCGGCAACTGGGGATGGACGTCCATAGCTGGAGCGACGACGGCGACGAGCTGACCGGCGAGATCGGCGAACTCGTCGTCACCAGCCCCTTCCCCTCGCAGCCCATCTATTTCTGGGGCGACGAAGGGCAGAAACGCTACCACGCAAGCTATTTCGAGACCTTCCCCGATGTGTGGCGTCACGGCGACCTGATCAAATTCACCGACGACGGCGGCTGCTATATCTATGGCCGCTCGGATTCGACGCTCAACCGCTTCGGCGTCCGCATCGGCACCGCCGAAATCTATCGCGTGCTCGAAGGCGTGGCGGAAGTTTCCGACAGCCTGATCGTATGTTGCGAAATGCCGGACGGCGGCTTTTACATGCCGCTGTTCGTCAAGCTCGCGCCTGGGCACAGCCTCGACGCCGACCTGGTCAAGCGGATCAACCGCCAGTTGCGCGAACAGGCGAGCCCGCGGCACGTCCCCGACGAAATCGTCGCCGCGCCGTCGATCCCCTTCACCCTCACCGGCAAGAAGATGGAGGTTCCGGTGCGCAAGCTGCTGATGGGCCAACCCGCAAGCAAAGTGGCGAGCCGCGACGCGATGGCCGATCCCGGCGTCCTCGACTGGTACGCCGATTTTGCGAACCGGCCGGAAGTCGCGGCGCTCCGCCGCACCGCGAAAGAAGGCGCACCGGTTGCCTGATGTCGCCGTCCTGATCGGCAGCCTGCGCCAAAACTCGTTCAGCCGGCGGCTTGCCGATGCGATCGCCCGGGTTTCGGGCCCGCGGCTTACCTTTCGCATGCCCGACCTGCGGTTGCCGCTCTACGACGACGACGAATTCCGCGACGCCCCGCCAGAGAGCGTCGCGGCGATGAAGGCGTGCGTCAGCGCCGCCGACGCCATCCTGTTCGTGACCCCCGAACATAATCGTTCGATCCCCGCGGCACTCAAAAACACGATCGACTGGGGATCGCGGCCACGCGGGCAAAGCTGCTGGGCCGGAAAACCCGCTGCGATCGTCGGCGGTTCGATCGGTCTGCGCGGCGCCGCCATCGCGCAGGCGCATTTGCGCAGCATGTTGGTTTCGCTGGAATGCCGGCTCCTTGGCCAGCCCGAACTTTATATCCACTACACGCCCGACAATCTCGCCGCGCTGGAATCGCCCGGCACGGACCAGGTGCTCGCCGGTTTTGCAGCCAAGTTCGAGGCCTGGATCTTGCACCAGTCCGAACGAAGGGAAACCCGCCCATGACCCGCATTGCCCTGCTGACTGACGAGGAGGCGGCACCGGCCGCGCGCGCGATTTTCGATGAGATGACAGGCCGCGGCGCCAAGATTCCGGACCTGTACCGCCTGCTCGCCCACGCACCCGACTTGTTCGAGGCCTGGACCCGCCTCGCTTGGCCGCTTCGGAGCGCAGAGCACACCGAACGAGGGCTCCGCGAACTGCTGATCATGCGCGTCGCCATATTGACGCGCGCCGAATATGAATGGGCGCATCATTGGGGGCTCGCCGTCGCTGCCGGCGTCGACGAGCAAAAGCTTCATGCCCTGGCAGCGTGGCGCGGATCCCATCTCTTCGACGAAACCGAACGGCATGCCCTCGCCTTCGCCGATGCGCTCATCGAAGGCGGCGAGGTGCCGCCCGATATTTATGCGGCGTTGTCGGCGCATTTCGCGCCGGCACAGATGATCCACCTTGCCCTCACCATATCCTTCTATGTCTGCGTCAGCCACATGGCATCGGCGTTCGAGCTGAGCCTCGAGCCCGCCTATGCGGGCAAAACACCTCTGCCCGCCGCCGGTGTACCGTGCGCCGGCCGGTGAGCGGGCGGGATCCTCGCTCTCCGCGCTTGGCGGCTGACCGCCCGCCTGTTAGGAGCGTCCTGCAGGATAGAGGTTTGGGATACATGACGGGGCGAAAGACCGAAGCGGCAAAATCAGAGGATCTGGCTCAGTTGAACACGCGCGATCGCATTCTGGCGGTCGCACGGAGTATCGTCGATGAGAAAGGCGAAGCAGCGGCGACGATGAAAGCTGTCGCCAAGGGCGCCGGCGTTTCGCGGCAGGCCGTCTATCTCCATTTCTCCGACCGGTCGCAACTGCTGTCTGCGCTGTCGGATTATATCGACGAGAAACTCGGCATCGGCGACTGGATGGAGCAGATCGAGGCGCTCGACAGCGGCATTGCGATGCTCCGGATGCTCGCGGTAACTCGCTGCCAGCGCAGCGTCGGTCTCGTGACCCTGGTGCGTTCCGTCGAAAGCGACCGGTTCCGTAATCAGGCCGCAAGTTCTGCTTGGTTCCGCCGCCATTGGTGGAATATCGCCTGGGTCGAACGGGTGATCGTCAGGCAGCTGCATACCGAAGGCCTGTTACATCCGAGCTGGATCATGCGCGATGCGGCGACCTTCCTCGTCACGCTGTTCGCGCTACGCAATTGGGACGATCTGACCCAGGTCGGCGGCTGGTCGACCGATCATTATATCGAGACATTGAGTGCCGTTGCGGTGGCGGCGCTCACCAGCCCGAACACATTGCCGAAGGACGATGCGGCGGGCTCGGACAAGACGGGCCGCTAGGCGTCAGTCTTATGCGGCGACAAGGTGACGGGCGATGATCATCGCCTGTATTTCCGCAGCGCCTTCGAAGATATTCAGGATACGGGCGTCGCACAGGATCCGGCTGATTTCGCTCTCGATCGCATAACCGTTGCCACCATGGATCTGCAGCGAATTGTCGGCTGCGGTCCACGCGACACGCGCGGCGAGCAGCTTGGCCATTCCGGCCTCGACATCGCAGCGCAGCCCCTTGTCCTTCTCGCGCGCGGCATGGTGCGCGAGCTCACGCGCCGCCACGATCTCGACCAGCATCATCACCAGCTTGTCGGAAATGCGGGCGAAGTCGATAAGCCGCTTGCCGAACTGGCGTCGTTCGAGCGCATATCCAAGTCCGAGCTCATACGCGCGCCAGGCGACACCGATAGCGCGCGCCGCGGTCTGAATGCGCGCGCCCTCGAAAGTTTTCATCAGCTGGCGAAAACCCTGCCCTTCCACGTCGCCGAGCAACGCGTCGGATGAAACGGAAAAATCGTCGAATGCCAGTTCATACTCGCGCATCCCCCGATAGCCGAGGACCGCAATCTCGCTGCCCGACATGCCGTCAGCGGGAAACGGCTCCGCATCGGTCCCGCGCGGCTTCTCGGCAAGGAACATGCTGAGGCCCGCGTTGCCGGGACCACCGGTGCGCGCAAGCAAGGTCATCAGGTCGCTGCGTGACGCGTGCGTGATCCAGGTTTTCGCGCCGGAAATCGACCAATGCCGGCCCTTTTGCTTCGCCTGGGTGGCGAGTCCGGCGAGATCCGAGCCGGCGCCGGGCTCGGTAAACACCGCAGTCGGCAGCACCGATCCATCGGCGATCGCGGGCAGCCAGCGTGCCCGCTGCTCGGGTGTACCGGCCAACCCGATCAGTTCGCCCGCGATTTCGCTGCGCGTGCCGAGCGAGCCGATGCCGATCCATCCGCGCGACAGCTCTTCGGTCACCACGCACATCGCCAGCTTGCCGAGGCCGATACCGCCATATTCGGGCGCGACACAAATGCCGAAGGCGCCCATCGCCCCGAGTTCGGCGATCAGGCCATCGGGGACCAGCGCGTTGTCGAGATGCCAGCGATGGGCATGAGGGGTTACGCGTTCTGCGGTGAAGCGGCGAAACTCGCGGCGGATCGCGTCAAGCTCGGCATCGCCCAGACTTTCCTCGATCTGACCGCCCGATGCGATATGAAGCGCGAGATCGCGGCGCGCCGCGGCGCTGTTGGCGGCCATGGCACTGGCGATCTCCGGCCGGCGAAACACCACCCCGGGAAGGAGACCGAAATCGCTCGGCCGCACAAACTCGTTTCCGCTCATCGGCAAGCCGCCCGCAATCTGGGCGGCATATTCGCCAAAGGCGATATCGAGGAGAAGGCGTTCGGGCTCACCCGGATTTTCGAGTCGATCGGCCCAGTCGAGCAGCGCCGCGAGCGCCTGGATGGTCGTTTCGATCCAGGCAAGTCCGTGCAGCATGCGCTGCTCGTCGTCATGACCGCCAGCGTCGAGACGCGCCCGCGCCGCGGCCCGCGCCTGGCCTGCGAATTCGCGTAGCGTCGCCAGCGTCGCACGATGGGCGCTGGCGTCCACGCCGTCGCCAGCTCCGTGCGGCGCCTCAGGCATCGTGCGTCCCGATGATCGCAACCGCCGAAACATTCTGGCTCGGCATGCCTCCCAGATTATGACTCAGCGCGAGGCTCGGCAGCGATGTCCGCTGGCGAGGCCCCGCTCTCCCGAGCAGCTGCAGGTAATTTTCGTAGATCATGCGCAGGCCTGACGCGCCGATGGGATGACCGAAGCATTTAAGCCCGCCATCGATCTGGCACGGTATCGCCCCATCGGCGTCGAAGAGGCCGTCAAGCACGTCCTTCCACCCTTGCCCTTCCCTCGAGATATGAAGATCTTCCATCGTAACCAGTTCGGTCACCGAAAAGCAGTCGTGCACTTCCATCAGGCTGATCTGCTCGCGCGGCCGCGTGATCCCGGCTTCTTCATAGGCCTTCGCGGCGGCAATTCGGGTCGTATGGAAATAGCTCCCGTTCCAGCCACCGCCTTGCTGGGCCTCCCATCCGTTCGAGGCCGAGATCTGCAGCGCCTTGACGGTCACCGGATCGCGCTTCCCGAAAGCCCGCGCGATCTCCGGGGTCGTGACAATCGCGCAGGCGGCCCCGTCGGACACGCCGCAGCAGTCGTACAGGCCCAAGGGTTCGGCGATCATCGGCGCGTTCAGCACCGTATCCATATCGATGGGCTTGCGCAGATGCGCCTTGGGGTTCTTCGCGCCATTGGCGTGGCTCTTGACCGACACATGCGCCATGGCGCGCTTGAGATCGGCCTTCCCGACCCCGTGCGCCGCGCGATAGGCGCTGGCGAGCTGGGCAAAATTGCCCGGTGCCGAACCGGTCACGCCGACCATGTCGAACGTCGTGCCGCGCGAGCGTACCGGCAAGCCGCCATAGCCTGTGTCTTTCAGCTTCTCGACGCCGAGGGCCAGCGCGATATCGGCGGCGCCCGACGCGACGGCGTAGACTGCGCCGCGAAAGGCCTCGGTTCCGCTCGCGCAATAGTTTTCAACCTTCGTCACTCCGATGTTGCGTAGCCGCAACGCGGTCGCCAGCGGAATTCCCGACGGCCCGATATTGATCGCGTCGAACGCGACCGACAGCCACGCCGCGTCGATCTCGCTCGTCTCGATTCCCGCATCGGCGATCGCCTCTTCATAAGCCTCGACCATCAGCGTCTCGGCATCGTCGGCCCAGCGTTCGCCAAAGCGTGCGCATCCCATGCCCAATATGGCGACCTTATCCTTGATACCACGCGCCATCAGCCCGCCTCCCCGGTCCGCACGGGGACCGCTTTCCAGAAATATTTGACGAACCCACGCTGCGCGTCGAACGCCTTGATACGGAACACCATCCGCATTTCGCGCCCGACTTCGACATCGTCGGCGACCACGTCGGCGAACTCGACGGTCATCCGTCCTCCGCCGTCAAAGTCGATCACGCCGTAATAGCCGGGCGGATCGGGCGAATAAGCGAGGGCGTCGGCCGTATAGGTGACCACGCGCGCGCGCCGGTCGGCCAGCGGATAATCCTCCTGCGTGTGTGCCGCAGGATTATTGGGATTGACCGAGATCTCGCTCTTGGGGAACTGGACCGTACCGGTCTGCGTGCAGCGCCCGCCAACGAGCCCAAGCACGGCCTTCCGATTGCGCCACAGGGTCGTACCGGGCTGCTTCTGGTCGAGCTCGGCGCGCATCCCGCGCTCAAGGTCGTACAGGCCGCGATGAAAGAGCCAGCGCAGATAATTCATATCCTCGACCCGGTCGGCCAGCGTCGCGGCGACGCTGCGGCGACGCTGGCCATCGGCAATCGCATCGGTGGTTTCGAAAATCAGGATATCGACGCCTTGGCCGAAACCGACGAGCAGGATGCGCTCGCCCGGCCCGGCCGCCTCGAGTGCGGACGCCAGCAGCAGGATGGGGTGCGCAGCGCCGCTATCGCCGACGCTATCCGCAAGCCGGTCGGCGACCGCTTCGGCGGAAATGCCCAGCCGCCGGGCGAGCCCTTCCGCAACACCCTTCGCCGTAATCGGCACGATGAAGCGATCAATCGCCGCGGCGTCGACGCCGATCTTCGCCAACCCGTCCGCGAGAGCCGTAGCGACCATGGCGCCATAGCCCTCGTCACGGATCCAGCGCCCCTCCCAGCCATAATCGAAATCGGCGCCGCTCTCGCGCACATGATCGACAAAATCGATGGTCACGCTATGCGCGCCGACCAGCGTCGCGATCGCTTCGCCGTCGCCCACGATGAGTGCGGCAGCGGCATCGCCGGAGGTCATTTCCGCTTCCGAACCGGGACGCGACTTGCGCATGTCGGCGGCAACAAGCAGTTGCGCGCTCGCGCCGCCGGCGGCGGCCGCCAACGCCTGGTTCAAACCAGTCGTCGCCGTGCGCCGGCTGCCCGCGAGATCGAAGGCGCCGGTCGCATCGGCCAGGTTCAAGGCCTCCTTCACGACACCTGCATTGCTGCGATCCGCGAAAGGCAAAGTCGTCGATGCCAGCGCGACCGAACCGATCGCGGCGCGGTCGAAATCGCGCAGCGACGCCCGCGCGGCCTCGACCGCCATCGTGATGCTGTCCTCGTCCCAGCCCGCGATCGCGCGCTCGCCGCGGGCCAGCCCCTTGAGCCCGCCCGCAAACCAGCCGTTCGCGGCATGGATCGCCGCGCGCTGGAGACGGCGGCGGGGAATATAGGCGCCACAGGCAAGAATCCCGATCGTCATGCAAGGGATTCCCAGCTGGAGGCCCCAGAAATATATACTCGTGTAAAGTTGATATGACTGATCGTCATTACCCGATTCCCATTGCATCATGAAATTTCTCGGTAGCTAACTTGACACGTGTATACAATGTATAGAATGGGCTTCAGGCGAAAAAGCCGGCACGCGCCGGGACCAGAACGGCAGGAGAGAGAGATGGACGAAGCCACAATGCTCCGCGACGCCGCGATGCGGCTTTTTGCTGCGAACTGCGACTGGCCAGCAGTCGAAGCCATGGGCTTGCCGCTGGCGCTCGTCAGTGAGGACCGTGGCGGATTCGGTATCGATCCTGTCGATGCGTTGGCCATCGTTCGGTTGGCAGGCGAGGCTTTGGTGCCCCTCCCGATAGGGGAAACGATGGTGGCCAATGCGGCGCGGGCGGCGGCGGGCGACGCGTTGCTAGACGGTCCCGCGAATGCGAGTGATGTGCCTCTGCTCGGCGGAGCTATCGTGCGATCGCTGCAATGCGCCGGCGCGCTGGCGCGCGTGCTCGATATGACGATCGACCATGTCAACACGCGCGAGCAGTTCGGCCGACCCTTAGCGCGGTTCCAGGCCGTGCAGCATGGCCTCGCGCAGCTCGCCAGCGAAGTCGCGGCCGCAGGCGCGGCCGCCGACCATGCCGCCGCCGCCTTCACGCGCGCTCCCGAGGAAGCAGAAGTCGCGGTCGGTGCCGCGCGCGTGCGGATCGGCGAAGCGGTCGGCATCGCCGCAAGCCTCGCACATCAAATGCACGGCGCCATCGGCTTCACTCAAGAACATGCCCTGCATCGCTACTCCACCGCGCTGTGGCGATGGCGCGACGAATATGGCGGGCACCCCTATTGGGCACGCAAGGTGGGCGCCGCGGCGATCGCGGCCGGACCAGGCGCTTTTTGGCCGATGGTGACGGCAGCATGAGCCTTCTCGACTTCCCCGCGCCGGTCGAGACCGACGCCACCAGATCACTCCGCGCCGAAGTCCGAAACTTTCTTGCAGACCAGCTTGCCGATCGCTCGCCGCTCCAGCGCGCCGAAAGCTGGAACGGGTTCGACCGCGACTTCACCCGGGCCATGGGTCAGCGCGGCTGGCTCGGCATGACCTGGCCCAAACGCTATGGCGGCCACGAACGCAGCGCGTTCGAACGCTATGTCGTGGTCGAGGAAACCCTCGCCGCGGGCGCTCCGGTCGCGGCGCATTGGTTTGCCGACCGGCAGAGCGGGCCGATGCTGCTCAAATATGGCACCGAAGCCCAAAAGTGCGAGGTCTTGCCACGAATCGCGCGCGGCGAAGCCGTGGTCTGCATCGGCATGAGCGAGCCTGGATCGGGCTCCGACCTTGCGGCTGCCCGCACCCGCGCCGTGCGCGATGGCGACATGTGGCGCGTCACCGGCACGAAATTGTGGACGACCAACGCACATCGCGCCGACTATATGGTCCTGTTCTGCCGCACGAGCGGAACGCCGGCGGATCGACAGGCAGGCATGAGCCAGCTGCTGGTCGATCTCGGGAAGACCCACGGTATCACCATTCGACCCATTATCGATCTCGACGGCAAGCATCATTTCAACGAGGTCCATTTCGAGGATGTCGCCATCCCCGCCAACGCATTGATCGGAACCGAGGGCCAGGGCTGGAGCCAGGTGATGAGCGAACTCGCCTTCGAACGCTCGGGACCTGAACGTTTCCTCTCGTCGATGCAGCTGTTGATCGAGCTCATCGGCGCGCTGCAACATGCCGACGATGACGCGAGCCTGCTTGCCGTCGGCCGGCTCACGTCGCATCTCATCGTCCTCCGGCGTCTTTCACGCGGGGTCGCCGCCTTGCTCGAGGCCGGCGAAAACCCGGGCCTGCAGGCCGCCATCGTCAAGGATCTGGGCGCCTTGTTCGAACAGTCCATCCCCGAAATCGCCCGGACGCTGGTCGATGCGGTTCCCGATGCCAGTTCGACACGCGATTTCGCCGCCGTCTTGCAGCGAACGATGTGGAACGCGCCAAGCTGGTCTCTGCGCGGCGGAACCCGCGAGATACTGCGCGGCATCATCGCCCGCGGCCTGGGGCTCCGCTAGGCCGGGAAGGCCCGTCAGCCTGAAGAAGAGGAGAAGTATCGATGACCATCATAAGCCTGCGGAAGGAAGGGCCGGTCGCGATCCTGACCCTCGATCGCCCCGAGATGATGAATGCGCTGGGCGAGCCCGGTGACGGAGACGCCGTAAGTGCGGCCTGCGCCGCGATCAACGGCGATCCCGATATCCGCTGCGCGATCCTGACCGGCGCCGGCAAGGCCTTTTCGGCTGGCGGTAATGTTAAGGCGATGGCCGACCCCGAGGCGGTCTATAATGGGTCGGTGATGGGCGCGCGCAGCCAGTATCGCGACAATATCCATCGCATGCTCCGGGCGCTGTACGGCCTTGACGTGCCGTTGATCGCCGCGGTCAACGGGCCTGCCATCGGCCTCGGCTGCGATGTGGCGTGCCTCGCCGACATTCGGCTGGCCTCTCCGAGCGCCAGATTCGGGGTGACCTTCCTGAAGCTCGGTCTGGTCCCTGGCGATGGCGGCGCCTGGGTCCTGCCGCGTGCGATCGGCATGAGCCGTGCCGCCGAACTCTTCTTCACGGGCGACGTCATCGATGCACCCACCGCCGAAAAATGGGGGTTGGTGAGCGAGGTTGCCCCCGCCGAAAAGCTGATGGAGAAGGCGCTAGCTCTCGCGATGCGTATATCGGCACAGGGTCCGCACGCCTTGCGTCTCACCAAGGCGCTCCTGCGGCAGGGACGCGACAGCGACTATTCCGCAGCACTGGAGGCCGCTGCGAATGCCCAGGTCATCGCGCATCAGACTGCCGACTTCCGGGAGGGCGCGGCGGCGCTTCTCGCCAAACGGAACGCGAACTTCACCGGGGCATGATTGGGCAGCAAGGTTTTGCGCGAGCGACCGAAGCGAGCAGCATTCTGTATGCGGACATATAATCGAGAGGTTGGAAGCGATGCAGTTCGACGTGGTGATTGTGGGCGCTGGCCATGGCGGGGCGCAGGTGGCGATCATGCTGCGGACGCAGAAGTTTGAAGGCAGCATCGCGATCATCGGCGACGAGCCCGAACTGCCCTATGAACGCCCGCCGCTGTCGAAGGAATATTTCGCGGGCGAGAAGGAATTCGAACGTATCCAGCTGCGTCCCGCCAAATATTGGAACGAGCGTGAAGTCACCATGCTGCTCGGCAAGCGCGTCGTCGCGGTCGATCCGGCGGCGCATAGCGTGACCACCGACGGTGGCGAGACGATCGGTTACGGCAAGCTCGTCTGGGCGACGGGCGGCGCTCCGCGCATGCTGCCGGTCCCCGGCTGCGACCTGCCCGGCGTGCAGGGTGTGCGCACCCGCGCCGACGCCGACGCGATGAAGGCGGCGTCCGAAACGGCGGATCAGATCGTCGTGATCGGCGGCGGCTATATCGGGCTCGAGGCCGCGGCGGTGCTGCGCAAGGCGGGCAAGAAGGTTGTCCTCCTGGAAGCGCTCGACCGTGTCCTCGCGCGCGTTGCAGGCACCGAACTGTCGCGCTTCTATGAACGGGAGCATCGCGAGCATGGCGTCGACTTGCGGCTCGGGGTGTCGGTCGAGGCGATCGAAGGGGAGAGCTATGTCACCGGCGTCCGGCTCGCCGACCGCGAAGTGATTCCCGCCGATCTCGTCATCGTCGGAATCGGTATTGTTCCCGCGGTCGAACCACTGATCGCCGCGGGGGCCGAGGGGGAGAACGGCGTACTCGTCGATGCGCTCTGCAAGACGAGCCTGCCCGACATCTATGCGATCGGCGACTGTGCGGCGCACGAGAATCATTTCGCCGACGGCATCGTGATCCGACTGGAATCGGTGCAGAATGCCAACGACCAGGCGAATACCGTGGCCAAGGGCATTGTCGGGGACGAGGCGCCCTATCATGCGATCCCGTGGTTCTGGTCGAACCAGTATGATCTGAAGCTCCAGACCGCGGGCCTCTCGACCGGGCACGATCAGACGGTCGTGCGCGGCGACATCGCGAGCCGCAGCTTCTCGATCGTCTATCTGAAGGACGCGCGGGTGATCGCGATCGACTGCGTCAACGCGACGAAGGACTATGTCCAGGGCCGGATGATCGTGACCGCGGGGCTCCGCGTGACCGCCGAAAAGCTCGCCGATACCGAAACGCCATTGAAGGCGCTGCTGTCGGATTAAATGTGTTGGAACCTGCGGTCGCGTCCTGGATTGTGGCCGGGCCCGGATCGTCAGCTATTCGCGGAGCAGCATCCAGAGCGGACATCTATCGAGTTACACAGACGTGTTCGCTCCAAGAGATGATGTCCGTTACATTCGGTCAAGAGTTCGAAGCGTCCGTTTAGGGCGCAAAGCCGCCAATGGAACCGGGATGGACTGTAGGGGAATTTGTGTCGTTGTTAGTTGTCTCCTAATGTTAATCGTTGCTACTCATTGTCATCCAAACGGCACACGAATGCAGCTAAGTACCTGAATTATTGCACTAAAATAACGGCCTCTTAATCAGCGGGTCCTAGGTTCGAGCCCTAGTGCGTCCACCATTTCCTTCAAAGATAGGTCGAGCATTTTCGCGGTCTTCGGCCGATGCGCCGGGCGCTTTTTCGCGCCGCCGCATTTCGGTCGGCGTCAGGCCGTAGCGGCGCACGAAGGCGCGCGTGAAGCTGGCGTTGCTTTGATAGCCGCAGCGATAGCCGACGCTCGAGATCGGCAGGTCGCTCAGCGACAGCAACATCCGCGCATGCGACAGCCGCCGCTCGCTCATCGCCTCGGCGACGGTGCATTTATACATCTCGCGAAAGCCCTGCGTCAGCTTGGCCTTGCCGAGCCCCGATCGCCGCGCGATCTCGGCCACGGTCAATGGCTCGCGCCAGTCTTCACTGACCAGCTGGTGCGCGGCGGCGACGCGCTTGGCGTCCATCTCGCTGAGCGTCGTCTTGCCATGGAATTCGACCATTCGGTGCTCTTCGAGCGCGCCGAACAGCCGGCAGAGCAGTTCGAGGCTGCGCGCGACGCGAAGCATCCCCGCCACTTCGCTTTCGCCCTCGACCGCGACGAGCGCGCGGCCGAGCTCGCGCAGGTCGGCAGAGAGATACCAGCTGCCCTTCACGCTCGGCAGCAGGCCGAACATGCGTAGGCACGCGGTGCGGCTGATCGCGAACAGCAGGATATGGCCGCTCGCCTCGTCGCCGATTTCCTCACCCGCCAATATGCTGACCGCGGGCTCACCCATGTCGCCGAAGCCGACAACGATCGGCTCGGGCGGCAACCACGCCGGATCGAGCTCCCCGCGCCCGATGAAGCTCGCGAATTCCGCCGATATGATGATGGCGCGCTTGTGTGTCATCGAACCTGCCAGCCTCTCCCGAACAGCATGGGACCGGGCTCCATTAGGATGCTGACGGAAATGCGTCCAGTTCGGCTGACGACGCCGTGGGCGACGAGGTCAGCGGCCGGAGGCCCCGCGCGCCGACAGGCGGTTGAGAAACAGGACGGTGAGCAGCGCGCCGCCGCTGAGCTGGCCGAGCCACTCGACGGCGCCATAGCCCCATCCGAGCGCGAGGCCGGCCACCGGATAAGCGAGCAGCAGCAGGAACAGGCCGCCCCGGCGCAGGCGCGCTGCGGTTCCAGCGGGAAGCTTGCGGCCCAGAAGGTCGCGCTGATGCCGGTCGCGCGCGGCGCAGAGCATCGCAAAGCCCGCGAAGGCGAGCAGGAAAAGCAGAAGGTGGATCATGCCGTCCCCGCCCCCGGTATCGCCCGCGTCGATGACCCGCGCGGCGCGGCCCTACCGTCCTGTGCCCGGCCCCGCCGCGCGGCCTTCAACGCCGCCCAGCCGAAGCCGGCGGCGATGAGGAGCATCGCCCCGTCGAACGCGGCAATGACCGTGTCGCCGGCGGCGAGGCTGGCAACGAGCGACCGGTCGGTGGTCAAGGCGTTGACGAGCGGAACCGACGCGAAAGCGAGCGCCGTCGCCGCCAAGGTTTCGAGCCACGCGCGCCGCGCGGGCCGGGCCAGCGCCCACACCGCCACCGCGCCCCACGCGATGAACATCGAGTCGATCTCCTGGTCGCTGCGGCCGGCGATGCCGAGCGGCAACAAGCGATTGGCGAGGAAATAGACGGCCATCCCGAACGGCAGCCCGGCGATCGCCGCGATGTTCAGCTTCTCGACGAGCCGGAAACCGAAATGCGGCCGCTCAGGGTCGGGCAGCCTGGCGCGGCGCTTCACCGTCCACAGGATCAGGCCCGAGGCGACCATGACGCAGCCCGCCAGCCCCGATAGGAAATAGAGCGTTCGCAGCAAGGGCGAGGCGAAGCGCCCGGCGTGGATGCCGATCATCGTGTCTTCGGTCGCCGTCGCGGCGCCCGACGGATTCTGCGCGCCGACCGGCCTGCCCGTCGCCCCGTCGAAGGTCAGCGAGCGCAGGCCGATCGACATGCCGGCATCGGGCGCGCTCGACACGATAACCTGCGCCGAACGGTCGCCCGGGTTGAGGATGCGCACGCTGCCCACCGCGGTTCCCCAGCGGCGCTCGGCCTGCTCGACCATCGGCCCGATCGGAGCGAGCGGCGCCGGCCCGGTCTTTTCCCCGGGCACGGGCCAGGGAGCGGTCGCCTCGAAAAATCTGCCTTCATCGGCGTAATTGGCGGCGATTCCCCACGGCATATAATGCGTCGCGAGGCTGACGAGGCCGGTATAGGTGATCATCAGGATGAAAGGCAGGAACAGCACGCTCGACGCATTATGCGCGTCGAGCCAGCTCCGCTGGCCCTTGCCGAGCCGGAGCAGGAAGAAATCGGTCAGGATCTTCTTGTGCGTGACGATGCCGCTGAGGATCGCGACGAGCATCGCCATCGCGGCGATGCCGACCAGCCAGCGCGCCCAATACCAGTTGATGTAATGAAGGTCGTAGTGGAAGCGGTAGAGGAACCAGCCGCCCAGCGTTTCGCGCGCGAAAACCCTGGTCCCCGTGCCGACGAGGCGCGCGCTGGTCGGCGCGTCGGCGGGCGCGTCGGGGCCGTTCGCCCAATAGAGTTGCAGGCCGGCGGCGCGCTTGCCCGTCGAATAGATCGACCATTCGCTGCCGCCGGGAGCCTCGCGCTTCAGCCATTCGGTCGCCGCGACGAAGCCGCTCGCCGGGTCGGCGGGAACGCTCCGCACCTCGGGCGTCATCCAGCGCGTGATCTCTTCCTGAAAATAGGCCGAGGTTCCGGTCACGAAGATGGCGAACAGCAACCAGCCGAGCAGCAGCCCGGTCCAGGTGTGCAGCCACGCCATCGATTGCCGGAAGCCGCCCTTCACAGCCGCCCTCCGATGGCGATCAGCAGCCAGTCGGCAGCACCGGCAACCAGCCCGGCGGCGACCAGCCCGATCCACAGCTTCGCGACCGAGCGGATCGCGAAGGCGGTCATGGCAAGGCCCGCGAAGATCGCGAAGGACAGCGTCGTCGCGCCGATCGACGCCTGCGCCGGGTCGCCCGGCAACAGCCGCGCGATCAGCATGGTCAGCGCGCTGGTGACGGCATAGTTGAGCGGCACCGCGGCCAGCGCACGCGCCGCGATCTCGCGCGCCCGCGCACCGCGCAGATTTTGGACCGCCCTGCTCATCGCACCCCTATCGCAACATTGCGACTGACTCGCAATAGCCCGGATTGACGTCAGAAGCGATAGCCGACCGTTCCCATCACATTGCGCGGGGCGCCGACAAAGCAGTCGCCGCGCGCGAGGCAGGAAGCATAATATTTGTTGTCGAGCAGGTTCGTCGCGTTGACCGCGAAGCGCCAGTTGTTCCAGTTGATTTCGGCCAGCGCGTCGACCGTCGTGCGCGATGGGGTGACGATCGACCAGATGTCGCTCGTCGAGACGCTCTTGCCGCTGTAGACGACGCCGCCGCCGAGGCGCAGCTGCGCTTCGCCCGGAAGGCCGAAGATCTTGGTCGACCAGAGCGACGCGGTGTGGCGCGGCATATAGTCGAGGCTGGTGTTGGTTTCGGACTTGAGCTTGGAATAGCCGTAATTGGCGAGCAGTTCGAAATTGCCGGGCAGCGTGTGGCTAGCCTCGATCTCGAAACCTTTGGTGTTGAGGACGCCCGACTGGCTGGTCGAGCTGCCGGCCCCGTACAGGACGCGGTTACGCTCCTTGATCTTGAAAGCGGTGGCCGTGACCAGCGTGTTCGGGGTCGGTTGCCACTTCACGCCCGCCTCATATTGGGTGCCGGTCTGTGGCCGGTAGGGCGAGATCGGAGTGCCGTTGATATCTTGAATCGAACCTGCGACCGGCAGGAAGCTTTCGGTATAGCTGAAGAAGGGCGAGAAGCCCGCGCCGATCTCTCCGATGATACCGGCGCGGAAAGTCGTCGCATTGTCCTTCTGGCCCGACGAACCGGTGACGCGGTCGCGGCGAGCGCCCAGCACGACCGAGACGCGGTCGAAGAAGCGGATCTGGTCCTGAACATAGACGCCCAGTTGCTTCTGGCTTTCGCTGATGAAGGGACCGGTGGGATCGTAAGTGGCGAGCGCATCATAATCGATGTCGTAGAGGTCGACGAGCTCGAACCCGCCATCGTAACGCTTGGCGACCTTGTTCCAGCTATAGTCGATGCCGACCAGCAGCTTGTGCTCGATATTGGCGCCGGTGTTGAAATTGAACTGCAAATTATTGTCGGTCGAAAAGACGTTCATCCGCGCGTCGCTGGCGTCCGCGATCAGCGCGATCGTGCGGCCGTCAGTCCCATAGACCGAGAAGGGGTCCTGCGGGTTCGTATAGCTGTCGGCATAATGGGTGTTATATTCGAGGTCGCTGTCGATGTAGCGCGCCTTCAGGCTGAGCTTGACGGCGTCCGAGAAGCGGTGCGTGATCGACCCGCCGCCCTGCAGCGAGCGGCCGGCGTAGCGGTCCCAGCCGGCCTTGCCGACGAAAGTGTAGCGATCGAGTTGCTGACCGGCGACTGTGTTCGGCCTGAAGGTGCCGACGATCGGCAGGAATTGCGAGGTCGAGCCGGTATCGTCCTCCTGATAGAGGCCGGTGAGCACGACGTCGGTGTCGGGCGTCGGCTGCCAGCGGATCGAGGGCGCGAACATCACGCGGTCGTCGGCGACATGGTCGACATAGGTGTCGGCGTCGCGCGCGCGGCCGACGAAGCGGACGGCGAGATTGTCGGTGAGCGCGAGGTTGACGTCGCCCAGCACTTCCTTGCGGTCAAAGCTGCCATAGACGAGATTGATTTCGCCGCGCGTGTCGAAGTCGGGCGTCTTGCTGACGAGGTTGACGAGACCGCCGATCGAACCCTGGCCGAACAGCACCGACGCGGGGCCGCGCACGATCTCCACGCGGGAGAAGTTGTAGGGGTCCGACGTGATGCTGGCGTAATAGCTGAAAATGTCGCGCATCCCGTCGCGGAATTGCAGCGCGTCGAGGCCGCGGACGTTGAAGCCGTCGACGCGGGTGTCGCGGCCATAGGGATTGGCGAGGACGCCCGCGGCATATTTCACCGTGTCGCTGATGCTGATCGCGCCCTGCGCTTCATATTGTTCGGCGGTGATGACCTTCACCGGCTGCGGCAATTCGGTCAGCGCGGTCTCGGTCTTGGTTCCGGTATAGCCGGTGACGACGATCGCGTCCTCGGCGGCGCCCGCGGTGTCCTCCGCCCCCTCGCCCGCAAAGGCCGGATTGGCGGCAAACGCCAGCGTGGCGGCTCCACAGAGCGCGATCATTCGGACGGTCATTGGCTTTTCCCTTTTTGCGACTCAATCTCAATTAGGGCGGCAGCTAGAGCGAACCGGTCGCAATGGCAAGCTAGTAATAATCGTTTGCAATAGGACGCGCCCGCGGCCACACAGCGATCACCGGGGGTCGCCCATGGCTAACCCGCCCGGGATTGTTCGCCCCGCCTATTCGGAAACAGGGAGGTCCCCATGAAAAAGACTTTTGCCGCATTGCTGGCCTTCAGCTTCCTTGCGTCCCCCGCAACCGCCCACGAGGTCTGGGTCGAGCGCGACGCCACGGGGGCCGCGCGCATCTATCTGGGCGAGCCCGCCGATCCGGTTCCCGAAGCCGGCGATCCCGAATTTTCCAAGCTGACGGCGCCGCGCCTGATCGGAGCCGACGCAGCGAAACCCGCGGCGCTGGTCCGCCGCGCGAACCATATCGAAGCGGCGGTGACCGGCGCCGGCGACGTCCGCCTGACCGACGACAATGTGTTCGCACCGTGGGAGGCCGAGGGCGGCAAATGGGAAGGCGTGATCTATTACGCCCGCGCGGGCCGCACCGAAACCCGCTCGGCACTCGACCTCGAGATCGTTCCGGCGGCCGCCAACGCGGACAGCTTCACCGTCCACTGGCTCGGCAAACCGCTGCCGGGCGCGAAGGTGACGGTGATCAACGCCGACCGCTGGCAAAAGAGCTTCACCGCCGACGGCCAGGGCCGCGTCGATGTCCCGGTGAACGGCACGGGCCGCTACCTGCTATTGATCTCGCACGAGGTCGAGGGCGCCCGCACGCTCGGCGGCAAGGAGGTCGCGAAAACCTATCACATCTCGACCCTGACCTTCGTCGGACCATAGGCGCCGGCGTCGAACGAAGCGGGAATGGTGCCCCTGGCCGGACTCGAACCAGCACTCCTTGCGGAACTCGATTTTGAGTCGAGCGCGTCTACCAATTTCACCACAGGGGCCCGTGGACGCGGAGCCGTTGCCACAAAAGCACGGTCCGCGTCCAGCGCGAATCACGGCGAAGCATATGGTTGCGCGAAACATCACCGCCGATAAGGTGGCGCGATGACCGAAAAGACGCCGGCGCCCGCCGCCTCGCCCGCCCGATCGCAGAGCAAAACGAAGCCCGCTGCCGCTCCGCCGCCCGCGTTCGGACCCGGCCGGATCGCGGCGGCAGCGCTGATCGTCCTCGCGCTGGTCGGCGTCGCGCTGCTCCTGGTCGAGCTGACGCGTTTCTTCATGCTCGTCTTTGCCGCGATCGTGCTCGGCGCGGTCTTCGACGCCATCGCGAGCTGGCTCTGCCGCAAGACCGGGGTCGGTCGCGGTATCGCATTGGCGCTGTCGGTCGCGGGGATCGTCGCGCTCTTCGCGGGGGTCTTCATGCTGTTCGGTTCGCAGCTGGCGCGCGAGATCGACACGATCCGCGAGCAGATTCCGCAGGCGCTGCGCGGGGTCGAAGCCTTTCTCGACCGCTATGGGCTGGGGCAGCGCGTGCGCGAGCTGGCCGAGGTCGGCAGCGACGATATTTCGCGCCTTGCATCGCAAGCCGGCGGCTATGCGCTGGCGGCGGGCAGCGGGATCGCCGATTTCGTGCTGGTGCTCGTCGCCGCGATCTTTCTCGCCAGCGATCCCGCGACCTATCGGCGCGGGCTGTTGCTCATGCTTCCGGTCCGCGCCGAAGAAACGGCGGCGCTGGCGCTGGACGATGCCGCGCGCGGGCTGAAGGGCTGGATGGCCGGACAGGCGGTGTCGTCGCTCGTCGTCGCGGCGCTGACCTCGGCGGGGCTCGCGCTGCTCGGCGTCCCCGCTGCCGGGGGCCTCGGCCTGATCGCCGGCCTGCTCGACGTCATCCCGATGATCGGCCCGATCATCGCCGGCGTCCCCGCGGTGCTGCTCGCCTTCACCGTCTCGCCCATGACGGCGCTGTGGACGCTCCTGCTGTTCCTCGCGATCCAGCAGTTGCAGGGTAATTTCCTGCAGCCGATGATCCAGAAACAGGCGGTCGACGTGCCGCCGGCGGTGCTGCTGTTCGCGGTTGTCGCGGCGGGGATATTGTTCGGCTTTCTCGGCGTCCTGCTCGCCGCCCCGCTGACCGTCGTGGTCTATGTCCTTGTCCAGCGCATCTATGTGAAGACGCTGCTGGGCAAGCCGATCAGGATCGCGGGAAAGGAATGACTCGAACGGGAATAGATCTCATTTCTTCAATTCCTTCGCCAGCGTCTTCGCGGTCGCCTTGCCATAAGGCGGCTTGAAGCCCGCCAGCCCCGCGACATCGAGCTTCGGCTGGCGATAGACGGCGCGCGCGTGGCTGAAGGTGCGAAAGCCGTCGACGCCGTGGTAATTGCCCATGCCCGACGGCCCCACCCCGCCGAAGGGCAGATCCTCCATCGCATTGTGGAACAGCACGTCGTTGACCGTGACCCCGCCCGAGATCGTCCGCGTCAGCACGCGCTCTTCCTCGCTCTTGTCCTGCCCGAAATAATAGAGGCCGAGCGGGCGGTCGTGGTCGTTCACATAGTCGATCGCGTCGTCGATCGTCTTGTAGGTCTTCACGGGAAGAATCGGGCCGAAGATTTCCTCCTGCATCACCTTCATCTCGTCGGTCGGATTGCGGACGATATGGAGCGGCATCTTGTGGCCGTTGGCGCTCGCGAAATCCTCCTGCCCCGGATTGACCTCGATCACCTCGGCGCCCTTCTCGCGCGCGTCGGCGAGGTAAGATTGCAGCCGGTCGTAATTCCGGCCGTTGACGACCGACGTATAATCGTCGTTCGCGAGCAAAGTCGGATAGAGCGCCGCCGCGCCCTTCGTCACGCTGTCGATCACCGCGCCTTCCTGATCCTCGGCGACGAGGAGGTAATCGGGCGCGAGGCAGATCTGCCCCGCGTTCATCATCTTGCCGAGCGCGACGCGCTGGCCGACGAGGTCCTTGTTGGCGCTGCGCCCGATGAAGGTCGGCGACTTGCCGCCGAGTTCGAGCGTCACGGGAACGAGATTGTCGGCGGCGGCGCGCATGATATGCCGGCCGACGCTGGTCGCGCCGGTGAAGATCAGATGGTCGAAAGCGAGTTTCGAGAAGGCGATGCCGACCTCGGCGTCGCCGGTGAACACCGCCATTTCGCTCTCGTCGAAATAGTCGGGGACGAGCCGCGCCATCAGGCCGGACACATTTTCGGTGAACTCGCTCGGCTTGATCATCGCGCGATTGCCCGCCGCGAGGATGCCCGCCATCGGCACGAAGACCATGCCGACGGGGAAATTCCACGGAGCGACGACGCCGACGACGCCCTTCGGCTGATAGACGACCTCGGCCTTCGCACCGAGCAGCCCGAGCGGAAAGGTGGGCTTGCGCTTCTCGCCCCGCGACCAGGCCGCCATATGTTTCTTCGCATGCTTCAATGCGCTGACCGAGGGCATGATGTCGGTCATCAGCGTCTGTTCGCGGCTGCGATGCCCGAAATCCTCGCTCACCGCCTTGGCGAAATCCTCGGCATGGTCGACGAGCAGCGCGATCGCGCGGTCGATGCGGTCGGTGCGCACCGCGAGGCTTTCGGGCATCGCGGCGGTGAAGCTCGCCTTCTGCGCCGCGAGCACATCGTGCATCCGCGCCGTTTCGCCGGCGATGTCCTGTGCGATCGCAGTAGCCATGCCCCATCTCCCCCTAAGAATTGCGGTGCTGTTTGATCATGCCGCGCAGCAGGTTGCAAGATGAAACCCGCTTGAAGGAATCTCCGCGAAAGTTGTCAAACTTGTCGATCCCCTTCGGTATAATGATACCCGTCGAGGGAAAATCCCGTTCCGAGCGGGCGAAAAAGGCCTGGAGATTTGGCGCGACATCCAACGGAGGATAACGCAGCGCGATTTTGTAGGACAGCGATTTCGGCCAGCCGGACGGGGGCTGACATGTCGGCCTTGCGGTGGAGAGCGGACACACCGAAGATTCGTCATTCCCGCGAAAGCGGGAACCCAGTGCGGAATCAGCTTACGCACGCTCTGGGTCCCCGCTTTCGCGGGAACGACGATGCAGGAGAGGGTCGCATCGGTCGAAACCAGCCATGCACCGCCCTCTTTCGCACGTGCAGCATTTCGGCTAAGCGACCCGCCGACGCATCTTCCCCTTACGGAGTCTCTTGCCATGACCGCCACCGATCCCGTCGTCTTCCTCTCCTATGCGCGCACCCCGATGGGCAGCATGCAGGGGAGCCTGTCGGACGCGAGCGCGACCGACCTCGGCGCGACCGCGGTGAAGGCGGCGGTCGAGCGTGCGGGAGTTGCGGGCGACGATGTCGAGCGCATCTATATGGGCTGCGTGCTCCCCGCCGGGCTCGGCCAGGCGCCGGCGCGGCAGGCCGCGATCAAGGCCGGCCTGCCCAAATCGGTGCAGGCGACGACCGTCAACAAGGTATGCGGTTCGGGCATGCAGACGGTGATCATGGGCGCCGAGGCGCTCGCCGCCGGCAGCGTCGACCTGATCGTCGCGGGCGGCATGGAATCGATGACCAATGCGCCCTATCTGCTCAAGAAGCACCGCGGCGGCGCCCGCATCGGCCACGACACCGCCTATGATCATATGTTCCTCGACGGGCTGGAGGACGCCTATGACGCGGGCCGCGCGATGGGGACGTTCGCGCAGGACACCGCCGACGCCTATCAGCTCTCCCGTCAAGCGCAGGACGAGTATACGCTCGAATCGCTGAGCCGCGCCAAGGGCGCGATCGCCGGCGGCGCCTTCGCCGCCGAAATCGCGCCGGTGACGATTTCGGGCCGCAAGGGCGACGTGGTCGTCGACACCGACGAAGCGCCGGGCAAGGCGATGCCCGACAAGATTCCGACGCTGAAACCCGCCTTCGCCAAGGACGGCACGATCACCGCGGCGACCAGCTCGTCGATTTCGGACGGCGCCGCCGCGGTCGTGCTGACGCGCCAGTCGGTCGCCGAGGCGAAGGGCGCGAAGCCGGTCGCGAAGCTCGTCGCGCATGCCGCGCACGCGCAGGAGCCCAAGGATTTCACCGTCGCCCCCGTCGGCGCGATCAACAAGCTGCTCGCGAAGACCGGCTGGTCGATCGACGACGTCGACCTGTTCGAGGTCAACGAAGCCTTTGCCTGCGTCGCGATGTTCGCGATGCACGACCTTGGCATTCCGCACGACAAGATCAACGTCCACGGCGGCGCGACCGCGCTCGGCCATCCGATCGGCGCCAGCGGGACGCGCATCATCACGACGCTGATCGCGGCGCTCCAGCGCCACGGCAAGACGCGCGGCATCGCCAGCCTGTGCATCGGCGGCGGCGAAGCGACCGCGGTGGCGGTCGAATTGGTCTAAGGAAAAAGCGTCGCCCCCCGCGGAGGCGGGGCCGCTATCGGCGTAGTGCAAGGCTGCCAGCGGCCCCCGCCTCCGCGGGGGCGACGCTTCCGGTTCCAGGACGCCGCCCCAAGACGGCGTCGTTTCGTCGCGATCCTCACGACAAATTGCGACACTAATGACCTGAAAATAAACGCGGCATTCCGCTTCGGTTCAACCCGGCTCGCCTAATCCCTTTCCTG
Source organism: uncultured Sphingopyxis sp. (assembly GCF_900078365.1). Classification (NCBI taxonomy): domain Bacteria; kingdom Pseudomonadati; phylum Pseudomonadota; class Alphaproteobacteria; order Sphingomonadales; family Sphingopyxidaceae; genus Sphingopyxis; species uncultured Sphingopyxis sp. The sequence continues at coordinate 1,491,074 of NZ_LT598653.1, read as the reverse complement.
TCATCGGGCAGATTTCCCCTCCCCTGACCGATTGGAAAAGGAATGGCACAATGAAGAAGATGAAATTTCTCACCGCCGGCCTGATCGCCGCGATGATGGTTCCGGCGGCAGCGCAGGCGCAAACCCGCGAAATCCGCAAGGATCGTCAGGAACTGCGCGAAGAACAGCGCGACCTGCGTAATGCCCAGCGTCGCGGCGACCGCGGCGATATTCGCGAGGCGCGCCGCGATGTCCGCGATGCACGTCAGGATTTGCGCGAAAGCCAGCGCGACTGGCGCCGCGAAACGCGCTACCAGAATTATCGCGCGCCCTTCCGCTACCAGCAGTTCCGCGTCGGCTCGACGCTTCGTTCGAACTATTATGCGCCGGCTTATCGCCCGGCGTGGGACAGCCGCTGGGGCGTGCCGCGGGCGGGCCGCAACCTGACCTATGTCCGCCATTACAACGACCTGCTGCTCGTCAAAATGCGCAGCGGCAAGGTCATCCGGATCTATCGCAACCATTTCCGGTGGCGCTGACCGCTAAAGACAGAAAGGGCCGGGCGAGCGATCGTCCGGCCCTTTTTTTGGGCGGCGTTGGATGACCGTTTTGGGGTGGAGAGCGGACGTTGCCTATAACCGTCGCCCCCGCGAAGGCGGGGGCCGCCAGCGGCCTTAATCAGCGGTGTTGCGTAAACCGACAGCGGCCCCCGCCTTCGCGGGGGCGACGGCTAGGTTCGGCCAGTCTCAGACATTCGTCATCCCGGACTTGATCCGGGATCCATTCTTTCCACGCTGCGTGAATGGACCCCGGATCAAGTCCGGGGTGACGAGAAATGAAATGGCCGCTTCCGACCGCCTCCCGGTCGCTAGTCCCCAGCCGGTCAATCGCCCCAGATATGGTCGGTCTGAATCCAGCCCTTGCGGCCCTTGACGTCGAACCGGCACCAGCCGTTCCTGCAATCGCTGATCCGGCCGACGACGCCGGGCTCGGCGCGATAGGCGACCGGGGCCGCGATGCTCGCGTCCTCGCGCATCGGGCGGATGTCGCCGGTGACGATCGCGGTGCGGGTGCGGCTCAGGAGGCGCGCCGCCATCCAGCCTTGCGCCCCGTCGGGATCCTCGACCTTGCGCCAGTTTTCATGGCGCGCGACGACCTTGACCGGCAAATCCTTGCGACGATATTCCCACATCACGGGGACGTGGGGCGACGGTCCCTTGCGCATCCGCGCCTTGTCTACGCTGATCGACGCCCAATAGGGCACTTCGACGTCGGGTTGCGATTGTGCGGAGGCCGGTCCCACGGTCATCATCAGCACGGCGGCGGCGAATATATGGCGGCTGGTCATCGCTTTGCCTTGTCAAACTCATATCCGCATTTCAACCGCTCACCGCGCAAAAGGCTGCGTTCATCCCCAGGCTTTTCATTTCCGCCGCTCTCGATCCCTTCAGGACAGGCTCTTGACCGCCGCGCCGCACCGCGCTCTATCGGCGGCCATGCCCGATTCCACCCGCCCCAAGCGCCCGCGCGTCATCGTCACCCGCCAGTTGATGCCGCATGTCGAGGCGCGCATGGCCGAATTGTTCGATGCCCGGCTGTCGGCGCATGATCACGCTTTTACGCGCGACGAATTGAAGGCCGCGGTCGCCGATTGCGACGTGTTCGTGCCGACGGTGACCGACGAGATCGACGCCGAGGTGATCGCCGCGGCGGGCGAGCGGCTGAAGCTGATCGCCAATTTCGGCGCGGGGGTCGATCATATCGACCTCGCCGCCGCGCGCGCGAAGGGCATCATGGTGTCGAACACGCCCGGCGTCTTCACCGAAGACACCGCCGACATGACGATGGCGCTGATCCTCAGCGTGCCGCGCCGCCTCGCCGAGGGCGAGAAGCTGATGCGGTCGGGCAAATGGCAAGGCTGGGCGCCGAGCACGATGCTCGGCCACCGTGTCGGCGGCAAATTGCTCGGGATCATCGGCATGGGGCGCATCGGGCTCTCGGTCGCACGGCGCGCCCGCGCCTTCGGCCTGTCGATCCATTATCACAACCGCAAGCGGCTGCCCGAAGCCATCGAGGAGGAACTCGGCGCGAGCTATCATGCCAGCGTCGACACGCTGCTCCGCATCAGCGACGTCGTCACCATCCACTGCCCGCACACGAGCGAAACGCACGAGATGGTGAGCGCGGCGCGCATCGGCGCGATGAAGCCCACGGCCTACCTCATCAACACCGCGCGCGGCGAGATCGTCGACGAAAAGGCGCTGATCGCGGCGCTGCAAACGGGCCGCATCGCGGGCGCGGGGCTCGACGTCTATACGCACGAGCCCGCGGTCGACCCCGCGCTGCTCGCGCTCGACAATGTCGTGCTGCTCCCGCACCTCGGCTCGGCGACGATCGAGGGGCGCGAGGCGTCGGGCGAAAAGGTGATCGCGAATATCCGCGCCTGGTGCGACGGGCACCGCCCGCCCGACCAGGTGCTGGAGGGGTGGGTTTGAGCCCCAGATTTCCGGCTATACTGCTCTGGATTGCTTCGTCGCTGCGCTCCTCGCAATGACGAGGCTTTACACCCCTTCGTCATTGCGAGCGTAGCGAAGCAATCCAGAGCGTCATGCGCTGCCGTCGACGATCTGAAGCCACAAATCCCGCCACGACGGATTGTCGGCCTCGATGAGCATCAGTTTCTTGGCCCTGCTTCCTGCCTTGATCTGCTTTTCCCTCGCGATGGCTGTTTCCATCGTCGCGTGTATCTCGAACCAGACGAGCATCTTGCAATCGTAACGCCGCGAAAAGCCGCCGAGCCCTTCCCGGTGCTGCCAGACGCGCTGCACCAAGTTCGACGTCATGCCCGTATAGAGCGTGCCGTTGCGCTTGTTCGCCATGATATAGACCGCCGGTAGACGTTCGCGCACAGCCAGCCGTCCCTACACATGTTCGTCATTGCGGGCGCAGCGAAGCAATCCAGGGCGATGTATGCTACTCTGGATTGCTTCGCTGCGCTCGCAATGACGAGTAAATTCAATCCCCCGTCAAAATCCGGTCCACCAGCTGCTTCACCGTCGGGGTGAAGTTGTTCGAATAAAAGGGATCGGTCTTGAAGTTGAACGCGGCGTGGCCCGCGAACATCAGATTCTGCTCGACGTCGCCGCCGTGCGCGATGTCCTGCAGCGTCTTCTGGATGCAGAAGCTGCGCGGGTCGGCCAGGTAGCCGGTCGAATAATCGTCATGGTCCTTCCACGACGAAAAGCCGCAATGCGACAGGCAGCCCATGCAGTCGGCCTGGTCCTTGCGGATCATCGCCTTGTCGGCCTCGGTCACGAAGACCACCGTATTATCGGGGGTCTTCAGCGCCTCGCTATAGCCCTCCGCCACCCAGTCGCGCGCCCGCGCCCGGTCGTGCGGGGTGACCCAGAAATTCTTGCCCTTCACCCCGACGTCGAGCTGGACGATATGGTCGCCCGCTTCCTGCTTCGAATAGGGAATCTGGCGCTCCGAGCGCGCTTCGAGGTCGCGCAGGAACGGGTTGCGCACCGCGCTCGAATAGAAGCCGGTCGGCGAGAAGCGATGGAGCAGCACGTCGCCGTCGTCGAGCGTGCGCAGACGGTCCTTCCACGCCTGCGGGATCGGGCTTTCCTCGGTCAGCAGCGGCCGCGTGCCGTACTGGAAGGCGATCTGGCCGAGCTCGGGATTGTCGATCCAGTTTTCCCAGTCGCGCAGATACCAGACGCCGCCCGCCATCACGATCGGCACTTCGTCCGAAATCCCCTCGGCGCGCATCGTGTCGCGCAGTGCTTTCACACGCGGATAGGGGTCCTGCGGCACCAGCGGGTCTTCGGCGTTCGACAGGCCGTTGTGGCCGCCGGCGAGCCACGGATCCTCATAGACCACGGCGCCGAGCAGGTCCGACACCTTGTGATAGGCGCGCTTCCATAGCGCGCGGAAGGCGCGCGCCGAGCTGATGATCGGCAGGTAGAGCACATTGTGCCGCTGCGCGATCTCGCTCAACTTATAGGGCATCCCCGCGCCGCAGGTGACCCCCGCGACGAGCCCCTTGGTCCTCTCGAGCACGCCTTCGAGTATCTGCTGCGCGCCGCCCATTTCCCAGAGCACATTGATGTTGATCGCGCCCTTGCCGCCCGACACGTCGTGCGCGCGCTCGACCTGCGCGACCGCGCCCTCGATGCCGTAGCGGATCAGCTCCTCGTGGCGTTCGCGTCGCGTCAGCGCGCGGTAGATTTGCGGGATGATCTTGCCGCCGGCGTCATAGCTGTCGGCATTGACCGCCGAAACGGTACCGATGCCCCCCGCCGCGGCCCACGCGCCGCTCGACATATGATTGGTCGCCGACACGCCCTTGCCGCCTTCGACCAGCGGCCAGACTTCACGCCCGCCATAAAGGATGGGCTTCAAACCTTTGAACACTCTAAACCTTCTCTCTCTCCGCCGATCCGCGCCTGCGAACCGGCCCCCGTTTCCGCTTGCGTAAGCGGAAATTGGACCCCGTTGTCAATCGAAGCCGACCCAGCCACCGCTGAACGGCCCATAGCCTTCCAGCGCGCGAGCATAGAGCTTTTCATAAGCGCCGACCATCCTTGATTCGTCGAACCGCTCCGCCGCCACGCGCCGGTTGGCCGCGCCGACTTCGGCCCGCAGCGCCGCATCTTCGGTCATCCGGAGCAGCGCCGCACGGAAGGCGGCTTCGTCCGCTGCCACATAGGGAGAGTTCGCGCCCGCGACCATCGCCGCGACATCGCCGACCGCCGGACTGACGACGGGCAGCCCCGCCGCCATCGCCTCGATCACCGCGATCGGCGCCTGCTCGCTGAGCGACGACAGCGCAAGCAGGTCGAAATGGCCGATCCAGCGCGCGGGCTCGGCCATGAAGCCCGGCATGACGAGCCGGTCCGCCATGCCGCGTGCGGCCGCCTCGGCGGCGATCGCCGTGCGTTCGGGCCCCTCGCCGACGATCACCAGCCGGACGTTCGGGGGCAGCGTGGCGACGGCGCGCACGAGGCGCGGCAGGTCCTTGACCTTGCGCAGCCCGGCGACGGTGCCTATCACCACCTCACCGTCGCGGCGCTCGAAGCCCGGGATTGGCAGAGATGCTCCCTTGGCGTAGGCCGCGACGTCGATGCCGTTGCGGATCAGATGGGTGCGGCCGCCCGCCTTCCACTCATCGGTCGCGATCCGCTGAAGCAAAGTCGACGGGACGACGACCGACTGTGCGGTGCGCAGCGCCACGCGGCGGAACAGATTGCGTTTCCAGTTGCGCCGGACGCTTTCGTCCTCGTTGAACCCGTCCTCGTGATGGATCAGTTCGGGCATGCTGTGCCATAGGCGCGATACATGGACCCGGCGCGCCATCACCCCATCCATCGCGCCCCAATTATAGCTCAGCACCAATTCAAACCGGGTCATATAATCCGCGAGTTCACGGTAGCGCGCGAGCGACGGCTTGCCGTGCAGCGGCGGCGCATCCTTCGGAAAATCGACGGTGACCCCCGGATCGATCGCCTCGCGCGCGCCGAGCGCCTCGGGCATCGCCGACAGGATCGTATGATGCGCCCGGTCCTCCATCAGGTTCATCAGCCGGACGGCGCGCGCTTCCTTGCCGCCGAGCGAAAAGCTCGAATGGAGGTGCAGGATGCGGATCGGCCAGGGCGCCTCGGGCTCGGCGGCGCTCACGCTTGCGGAAGCTCCGCGGCCCATGCGTCGATCGCCGCGCGGGCTTCGGGCTCGTCCATCGTCGGCGCATGGCCGACCCCGGGCACCTCGACCAGCCGCGAACCCGGCAGCTCGGCCGCCATCTTCGCGCTCGCGGACCGGGACAATATATCCGACAGCTCGCCGCGCAGGATCAGGAGCGGAATGCCGGCGAGCGCACGATAGGCAGGCCACAGGTCGACACCCGCCTCGCCGCCGTTCGGAACGCGCAGCGGCGCAGCGATCTGTTTGTCGTAATCGGTGACGATGCGCCCCTCGGGGGTCAGCTTGTGCGTGCGCTTGGTCAGCCGCAGCCAGTCGCGGATATCATAGCCCGGATAGACCGCGCCGTTGAGTTCGGCAAAGGCGCGCGCCGCGTGAATCCACGTCGGCTGGCTGCCGCCCGCGCCGATATAGTCGCGGATGCGCTCGAGCCCCGCAGTCTCGAGTTCGGGCCCGACGTCGTTGAGCACCGCGCCGGCGAGCCGGCCCGGCAGCGTCGCTGCCATCAGCATCGCGACGAGCCCGCCGAGCGAGGTGCCGATCGCCGCGAACCGCTCGATTTCCAACTCGTCGAGCAGCGCGACGACATCTTGCACATAGGTCAGCGGGACATAGGTCATCGGATCCTTGGCATAGGCGCTCTCGCCGCGCCCGCGGAATTCGATGACGATCACCTTGCGATATCGCGCCACATGCGGCGCCAGATCCTCAAAATCGCGAGCATTGCGCGCCAGGCCGGGCATGCACAGGATCGGCGGCAGGCTGTCGCTGCCTTCGGGTCCGGCATAGATGCGCGCGTGGAGCCGGACGCCGTCGTGCGACCACCAATATTGGTCCGACCAGTCGCTGCGGCTGTCCTGCTGGGCTAATATGGCACGTCCCCTTGCGTTTCGCGTTTCGCCCGCCCCGACGCGCGGGACTCATCTGCGTCTATCGCCAACCGCGCCGCGCGGCGCAAGCGATCCGTCGCCGCGCCGGTTGCTCCTGCCCGCTTTCGCCGATAAGACCCGAGCCGACCATGAGCGAGCCCTTGATTTCCTTCGAACCCGCAACCGGCGAAGAGCTCTGGCGCGGGCCGGTCAGCGACGTCGATGACGAGGTCGAGATCGCCCGCCGCGCCTGGCCCGAATGGGCGGCGAAACCCGTCACCTTCCGTACCGAAACGCTGCGCCGCTTCGCCGACCGGGTGAAGGCCGAGGGCGAGGCGCTCGCCGACCTGATCGCGCGCGAGACCGGAAAACCGCTGTGGGAAGCCCGCACCGAGGTCGAATCGGTCGCGAACAAGGTCGATATTTCGGTCAAAGCCTATGCCGAACGCACCCCCAACCGCCGCATCGAGGGCGCGATGGGGCTGCGCAACGCGGTGCGCCACAAGCCGCACGGCGCGCTCGCCGTGCTCGGCCCCTATAATTTCCCGGCGCATCTGCCCAACGGCCATATCGTCCCGGCGCTGATCGCGGGCAATTCGGTCGTCTTCAAACCCTCCGAAAAGACCCCCGCGACCGGCGCGAAGCTCGTCGAGCTGTTTCACAGCGCGGGCGTGCCGCAGGAAGTGCTGCGCCTCGTTGTCGGCGGGCCCGATACGGGCAAGGCGCTCGCGGGGCACGGCGGGATCGACGGGCTGCTCTTCACTGGCTCGGCGCGCACCGGGCTGGCGCTCAACCGCCAGTTCGCAGGTCAGCCGGGCAAGATGCTCGCGCTCGAAATGGGCGGCAACAATCCGATCGTCGTGTGGGACACCGCCGACATCCGCACCGCGGCGATCCTCGTCGTCCAGTCGGCCTTCCTCAGCGCCGGACAGCGGTGCAGCAATGCGCGGCGGCTGATCGTGAAGGACGGCCTCGCCGACGCGCTGATCGATGAGGTTTGCAACCTCGCGAACCGGCTGATCGTCGATCATCCGCACGCCGACCCGGCGCCCTATATGGGACCGGTGATCGACAATGAGGCCGCCGACGGGCTGACCGAGAGCTTTCTCGTGCTGATGTCGAACGGCGGCAAGGTGATCCGCCATATGGCGCGGCCGATCGCCGGGCGCCCTTTCCTGACGCCGGGGATCATCGACGTGACGGCGATGCCCGAACGCCCCGATATCGAGCTGTTCGGCCCGCTGCTCCAGGTCATCCGCGTCGAAAGTTTCGAGGCGGCGATCGCCGAAGCGAACAACACCGCCTTCGGCCTGTCGGCGTCGCTGATCGGCGGCACGCCGCAGCTTTACGACCAGTTCTGGGCCAACGCCCGCGCCGGGGTGATCAATTGGAACCGCCCGACCAACGGCGCCTCTTCGGCGGCGCCCTTCGGCGGCATCGGCCTGTCGGGCAATCACCGGCCGAGCGCCTTCTACGCCGCCGATTATTGCGCCTATCCGGTCGCGAGTGCCGAAAGCGATGCGCTGCGCGCCGCGATCGGGGTGGGATTGCGCGACCCCGAGGGGTCGCAGCTGGTGACGAAGAAATATCTCTAATTCAAACCTCGCGGTGAGGAAATTTTACCTTCACCACCGTCAATAAAGCCTGTTTTGCCAATCGCGGCCTGCGCGATCATCTATGCTGCATGGCAAAGACCCTCCCTCCCGCGGGCAAGCTGTGGCTCGTCGGCGCCGGTCCCGGCGACCCCGACTTGCTCACGCTGCGCGCCGCGCGGCTGCTCGAAAGCGCCGATCTGGTCGTCCATGACGGGCTGGTGGGCGAAGGCGTTCTCGCGCTGATCCCGCCGCATGTGACACGGATCAGCGTCGCCAAGCAACGCAGCCGCCACACGATGAAGCAGGAGCTGATCAACGAACTGATCGTCCGCGAAGCGCAGGCCGGCAAACAGGTCGTGCGGCTGAAGGGCGGCGATCCTTTCATCTTCGGGCGCGGCGGCGAGGAACTCGAGGCCGCGCGCGGGGCGGGTATTGCGGTCGAGGTCGTCCCCGGCATCACCGCCGCGGCGGGCTGCGCCGCGCAGGCGGGCCTCCCCCTCACCCACCGCGCCGATGCGAGCGCGGTCAGCTTCGTCGCGGGCCAGTGCAAGGATCTGACCGATCAGGACTGGTCGGGGCTCGCGGGCCACGGCCGCACGCTCGTCATCTACATGGGCCTCGCGACCGCGAGCGCCATCGCCGACAAGCTGATCGCCGACGGCGTCTCGCCGGGCCTTCCAGTCGCGGTCATCGAGCGCGGCACGACGGCCGACGCGCGCGTGCTCCGCACTTTGCTCACCGATCTCGGCGACCTCGTCGCGCGCGAGAAGGTGCAAAGCCCGGCGCTGATCATCGTCGGCAAGGTCGCGGCGCGCGCCGACGCGCTCGACTGCCTCGGCGCCCCCGGAATTTCCGCCTCACTGAAGGATATTTCATGCGAATCATAACCGGCAACGACCTGAAAACAGGCGCCGTCATCTGGTGGACGGGGCGCGACTGGTCGCTCCATGTCGAGGACGCCGCCGACGTCGGCGAGCAGGGCGAGGCGATCCTGACCGCCGAGGATGGCGCGCGCCGGGTCAACGGCGGCTACATCATCGACGCGATCGAAACCGGCAAGGGGCCGCGCCCCGCGCACATCAAGGACCGCATCCGCGCATTGGGCCCGACCGTGCGCCCCGACCTGACACTGAAACCGGCCGACCCCGCGTCCGGCGATTGGGTGATCTGACATGTATAAATATGACCAGTACGACCAGGCGATGGTCGACGCGCGCGTCGAGGAATTCCGCGACCAGACGCGCCGCCGCATCGCGGGCGAGATGAACGACGACCAGTTCAAGCCGCTGCGGCTGAAGAACGGCCTCTATCTCCAGCTTCACGCCTATATGCTGCGCGTCGCCATTCCCTATGGCACGCTCAATTCGCGCCAGCTTCGCAAGCTGGCCGAGATCGCGCGCAAATATGACCGCGGCTACGGCCATTTCACGACGCGGCAGAATCTGCAGTATCACTGGATCAAGCTTGAAGAAGCGCCCGACATCCTCGCCGAACTGGCGACGGTCGAGATGCACGCGATCCAGACGAGCGGCGAGAGCATCCGCAACATCTCGGCCGACCAATATGCGGGCGCCGCCGCCGACGAAATTTGCGACCCGCGCCCGTGGGCCGAACTCTTGCGGCAGGCGACGACCTTTCACCCCGAATTCAGCTATCTGCCGCGCAAGTTCAAGATCGCGGTCATTTCGTCGAAGGAAGATCGCGCGGCGCTGCGCTGGCACGACTGCGCGCTGCGCATCGTCCGCAACGAAGCGGGCGAGGAAGGCTTCGAAGTCTATGCCGGCGGCGGCATGGGGCGCACGCCCTTCATCGCATACAAGATCCGCGACTTCTGCCCCGCGGCGCAGATATTCTCCTATATCCAGGCGATCCTGCGCGTGTGGAACATGCACGCGCGGCGTGACAATATCCACAAGCAGCGGATGAAGATCCTCGTCCACGATCTGGGCGAAGAGGAATTCCGCCGCCAGGTCGAGGAAGCGTTCGAGCATTTCCTGACGCTGGGCACCGACTTCCCGCAGGCCGAATACGACCGCATCGCGGCCTATTTCACTCCGCCGCCGTTCGAGACGGGGCTGCCCGAAGAGATCGACCGCACGGACCCCGATTTCGCTTTGTGGGTGGACCAGCAGGTCATCCAGCACAAGGCGCCGGGCTATGCGATCGCCAACATCAGCCTGAAACCGATCGCGGGCATCGGCGGCGACGTCACCGCCGAGCAGATGGAGGTCGTCGCCGACCTCGCCGAACGCTACAGCTTCGACGATGTGCGCGTGACGCACGCGCAGAATCTCGTCCTGCCGCACGTCCGCAAGGCCGATCTCTACGCGGTGTGGCAGGCGCTGCACGAAGCCGGGCTCGCCGATGCGAACCTCGATCTCGTCACCGACGTCATCGCCTGCCCCGGTCTCGACTATTGCACCCTCGCCAATGCGCGCTCGATCCCGGTCGCGCAGAAGATCCAGCAGCGTTTCGCCGACATGGACCGCCAGCTCGACCTCGGCGAACTCAAGATCAAGATTTCGGGCTGCATCAACGCCTGCGGCCACCATCATGCCGGCCACATCGGCATCCTCGGCGTCGATCGCAAGGGCACCGAAAACTATCAGTTGCTGCTCGGCGGATCGGGCGCGGAAGACACGACGCAGGCGAAGATCACCGGCCCCGGCTTCGACGAAGACGGCGTCGTCGATGCGGTCGAGCGCGCGGTCGAACGCTACCGCGAGCTGCGCGAACCCGGCGAGCGTTTCCTCGACACCTATCGCCGTGTCGGTCTCGACCCCTTCAAGGAGGCTATTTATGGCTGACGCCCTGCGTTTCCGGAACGACGACTTGGTCGAGGAGCCCGCGGTTTCGCTCGACGCCTTCCTCGAACAGCCGGCCGCGAGCGCGGTGCGGATCGAGGCGGGCGACGACCCGCGCCGCCTGATCCCGCATCTCGCGCGCGTGAAGCTCGTCGAAGTCTCCTTCCCGCGCTTTCGCGACGGGCGCGGCTTCTCGACCGCGCGCGTGCTGCGCGAGGCGGGCTATGAAGGCGAACTGCGCGCCGAGGGCGACGTGCTCGTCGACCTCGTCGCCTTCATGCGCCGCTGCGGCTTCGACAGCTTCGCGCCGCAGGCGGGGCTCAACCGCGCCGACGTCGATGCGACGCTCAGCCGCTACCCGAATGTCTATCAGCACGCCGCGGACGGCGCGGTGCCGATCTGGAAGCTGCGGCATGGCTAGCAAATCCTTGCCGGAAGACCGCACCCGCGACCGGATCGACGTGGCGCCGCGCTTTACGCAGGCCGATGTCATCCGCCTCAACAACCTCTTCCGCGGTCAGGATGCGGCGGAAGTGGTCGCGAGCGTGGTCGGCGCCGGGCTGCTCGGCGAGGCCGCGATCGTCTCGAGCTTCGGCGCCGAAAGCGCGGTGCTGCTGCACCTCGTCGCCCAGGTCGCGCCCGACATGCCGGTGCTGTTCCTCGACACGGGCAAGCATTTCCCCGAAACGCTCGCCTATCGCGACGAGCTCGCCGCGAAACTGAAGCTCAACATCATCAACCTGACCCCCGACGCCGGGGAGCTGGCGGCAAAGGACGCGACCGAACTGCGCTGGTCCTATGATCCCGACGGCTGCTGCGAAATCCGCAAGGTCAAGCCGCTCGAAAAGGCGCTCGCCGACTTCGACACGTCGATCACCGGGCGCAAGGGGTTCCAGTCGGCGACGCGGCAGGGCCTCGCGCGCTTCGAGCTCGACGGTTCGACGGGGCGGCTCAAGTTCAACCCGCTCGCCAACTGGACGCGCGAGATGCTCGACGCCTATTTCGCCGCGCACGACCTGCCCCGCCACCCGCTCGAGGCCGAGGGCTATCCCTCGATCGGCTGCTCGCCCTGCACATCGAAGGTCCAGCCGGGCGAAGACCCGCGCTCGGGCCGCTGGCGCGGCTGGGACAAGACCGAATGCGGTATCCACGAAGCGGTGACGCCGCTGGACGACGATTCGGCGAACGATCCGGCGTTCTGATAAGCAACGTCATCCCAGCGAAAGCTGGGATCGCTGGCAATCTTACGCTACGCTCTCGGTATGGGCCGGGGCGGATATGTCTATATCATGACCAACAAACGTGGCGGCGTGCTCTATATCGGAGTCACGGCGGACATTGCGGCACGCGTTTTTCAGCACAAAACAGGGCAAGGCTCAGCCTTCTGCCGAAAATACGGCCTAACGATGCTCGTCCTCGCCGAGGAATATCCAACCATCGAGGAGGCAATCGCGCGAGAAAAAGCGATGAAAGCTTGGAAGCGGCAATGGAAAATCGAGCTGATCGAAGCAAGCAATCCAGATTGGGATGATCTGGCCGCTACCTTGATCTAGCCAAACCCGTCGTCCCAGCGAAAGCTGGGACCGCCATCGTTGCCAAATACCGCCAGCGATCCCAGCTTTCGCTGGGATGACGAGCTAGGCTGTCACCTCACTCATAATCATCATACGCCATGCTGTCGTCGGCGAGGTCGCTGAACTTGGTCGTCTTCGCCTCGAAGTGCAGGCGAACCTTGCCGGTCGCGCCATGGCGCGATTTGGCGACGATGACTTCGGCGAGCCCGAAGACGCGCTCCATCTCCGCCGCCCATTCCTCGTGCGCGGCGTGGATCTTGACGTCGTCGCCCTCGACCGGGCGCTTGGGTTCGCGCGCGGCGACATAATAATCCTCGCGGAACACGAAGAGCACCATGTCGGCGTCCTGTTCGATCGAGCCCGATTCGCGAAGGTCGGAGAGCTGCGGCCGCTTGTCCTCGCGGCTTTCGACCTGACGGCTGAGCTGCGACAGCGCCATCACGGGTACGTTAAGTTCCTTCGCCAAGGTCTTGAGCCCACGCGAGATTTCCGAAATCTCCTGCACGCGATTGTCGCCGCTCTTCGACGAGCCTTGCAACAGCTGGAGATAGTCGACGACGATGAAGCCGATGCCGTGGCGCCGCTGCAGCCGCCGCGCGCGGGTGCGCAGGCCCGCGATCGTCAGGCCGGGCGTGTCGTCGATAAACAAGGGCAGCGTCTGCAGCGCCTGCGCCGCGCGGCTCAATTGCTGGAACTGTTCCTTGCTGATCTTGCCCATACGCAGCGCCTCGCCCGATACCCCCGACTGTTCGGCGAGCACGCGCGTCGCGAGCTGGTCGGCGGACATTTCGAGGCTGAAGAAGGCGACCTTCGCGCCCATATTCTTCTCGGGCGGAATGCCGTCCTCCTCGTCGCGGCGCCAGCGTTCGGCGGCGTTATAGGCGATGTTGGTCGCGAACGAGGTCTTGCCCATGCCCGGACGTCCGGCGAGGATCATCAAGTCCGAATTGTGCATGCCGCCGATCTTGGCGTTCATGCTCGCGATGCCGGTGGTGATCCCCGACAGATGGCCGCCCGAATTGAGCGCGCGCTCGGCGGCCTGCAGCGCGGTGAGGCTCGCCTGGCTGAAATTCTTGACCGAGCCCATCTCCGCCTCGCCGCCCGCGACGCGGTAGAGCGCGGTCTCGGCCTCCTCGATCTGCGCCTGTGGATCGACGCGCTCGCTGGTGTCGAGCGCATTGTCGACGAGCGTGCGCCCCACGCCCGCGAGTTCGCGGAGCAGCGCGAGATCGAAAATCTGCCGCGCGAAATCGCGCGCGCCGATCAGCCCCGCGCCGCTGCCGGTGAGCTGCGCGAGATAGCCGACCCCGCCGACCGCTTTCATCGCCTCGTCGGCCTCGAAATAGGGTTTGAGCGTCACCGGCGTTGCGATGCTGTTGCGCTCGATCAGCGCCATCGTCTGCTGAAAGATGCGGCCATGCAGCGGTTCGAAGAAATGGTCGGGGCTGAGCGCGACGGGCAAATCCTCGACGACTCGGTTGTCGATCAGGATCGCGCCGAGGAACGCGGCCTCGGCCTCGATATTGCGGGGTAATTGGCGCTCATCCCCGGTGTTGGCCGGGGTCGGAATCAGGGCTAGCTCAGGCATGACGACCCTCATGCGATGCCGCTTGAGGCGGCGCAACAGGCGATACCGGACAGGCTATCATAACTGTGGGTTGCTGTGAATAAGTCGCCCCCCTTGCCCTTCGCCGCAGCCCAAGTAGAAGCACGGACAGGATGAGCCACGCAGACCCTTCGAAACAGCGGATCATTTCGGTCGAACTCGACGAGGGCTCGATCGTCTGGCGCAATCCCGACATCGAGCAGGAGCGCCGCGTCGCGATCTTCGACCTGATCGAGGACAATAAATTCGTGCCGCAGCGCGGCCACCCCGACGGCTATGCCGGCCCCTATCGCTTGATGCTGCGTGTCGAGGAAGGCCGGTTGATCTTTGAAATCGCGCGCGAAGATGGTTCGCCGCTCGAGGCGATCATCCTCGGCCTCGGGCGCTTTCGCCGCCCGATCCGCGACTATTTCGCGATCTGCGATTCCTATTATCAGGCGATCAAGACCTCGACCGCGCAGCAGATCGAGACCGTCGACATGGCGCGCCGTGCGCTGCACAACGAGGCGGCCGAGATGCTGATGGACCGGCTCGACGGCAAGATCGCGGTCGATTTCGACACCGCGCGGCGGTTGTTCACGCTGATCTGCGTGCTGCACATCAAGGGGTAAAATGCGGGCGGGGGCGATCAGGGGCGGAAAGGCGGCGCGGGCCGCGGCCGCGTGGCGCGCGGCAATCGGGCGCGTGCTGCGGCGGATCGGCGCCGCGATCGTGCTGCTGCTGCTCGCCACGGGCCTCGCGCTGTGGTGGGCGGCGCGCTGGACGCCCGACCGCGCCCTCTATCCGACGCAAGGGGTGACGATCGACGCGGGCAATGGCGACGTCCATTGGGGATCGATCAAGGCCGCGGGCGCCGCATTCGCCTATATCATGGCGACCGACGGATCGAGCGGCATCGACCCGAAATTCGCCCGCAACCTGGCCGGCGCACGCGACGCTGGCGTGCAGGCGGGCGCGATCCACCGCTACAGCCTCTGCCGGCTCGCGACCGACCAGGCCGCCAATTTCATCCGCCATGTGCCGCGCCGCCCCGACATGCTGCCCGCCGTGGTCTGGCTCGATTATGACGACCGCTGCCCCGACCGGCCGACGCGCGCGCTGCTCCTGTCCGAACTCGCCACCTTTCTCGCGCAGATCGAAGCGCATATGGGCAAGCAAAGCCTGATCGCGCCCGGCCCGGCGTTCGAGAGCGACTACAGAGTGACGCGCGGGATCGCGCGCACGACCTGGCTGCGCCGCGATTTCTTCGAGCCCGATTATGGCGCGCATCCCTGGGCGATGTGGCAGGCGAACGATTATGTCCGCGTGCCCGGCGCCAAGGGCACCGTCGGCTGGAACGTGCTGCGCCCGCAAGGAGACATGCGATGACCGAAGCCCCCAACGACCGCGACGCGCTGATCGACGCGGCGCGCGATGCGGCCAGCCGCGCCTATGCGCCCTATTCGGGCTTTCATGTCGGTGCCGCGCTGCTTCTGAAGAATGGCGACGTGGTGACCGGCGCCAATGTCGAAAATGCGAGCTATGGCCTCACCCTCTGCGCCGAAACCGCGGCGGTGGCGAAGATCGCCAACGAAGGCTGGATCGGCGAGCTTGCCGAGGTCGCGATCGTCGGCGGCCGTCCCGACGGCGACGCCTTGCTCGGCAGCGAGCCGGTCAACCCGTGCGGGCGCTGCCGCCAGATATTGAACGAAGCCGCCGAGCGGTCGAAGACCGACATCCTCGTCCATTGCGCGTCGGGCGACGGCAGCGCGGTGAAGACCTACAAGCTCAGTGAGTTGCTGCCGGCGGCCTTCGGGCCGAAGGATTTGGGGCTGATCGATTAGGTCACCGTGCCCCTGCGAAGGCAGGGGCCCATCTCCGGCCGTCGCGCAATCACGCGGAGGCTGAGCTTTGGTGATGGGTCCCTGCCTTCGCAGGGGCACGGGGCTACTGACCGCTTGCGCGAAGCGCGGCTCCCCGACAAGACAGCGCAATGAGCATACTTTCCGACAAATGGATTCGCGAAGCCGCCCGGACGCAGGGCATGATCGAGCCGTTCGTGGAGGCGCAGCGCCGCGACGGCTGCATCAGCTACGGCCTCTCCTCATACGGCTATGACGCGCGCGTCGCCGACGAGTTCAAGATCTTCACCAATGTCGACAGCGCGGTCGTCGATCCCAAGGATTTTGCGTCGAACAGCTTCGTCGATCGCAAGACCGACGTCTGCATCATCCCGCCGAACAGCTTCGCGCTCGCCCGCACCGTCGAATATTTCCGTATCCCGCGCGACGTGCTCGTCATCTGCCTCGGCAAATCGACCTATGCGCGCTGCGGCATCATCGTCAACGTCACCCCGCTCGAGCCCGGCTGGGAAGGCCATGTGACGCTCGAATTTTCGAACACCACTCCCCTGCCCGCCAAGATTTACGCCAATGAAGGCGCCTGCCAGTTCCTGTTCCTGCAAGGCAACGAACCGTGCGAGACGAGCTACGCCGACCGCGCGGGCAAATATATGGGGCAGAAGGGCGTCACGCTGCCGAAGCTTTAGCGGCGCTCTTCGCGCGTTCCGCCGCGCCTCATTCTCGTCATCCTGGCGAAGGCCAGGATCTCGACCTCTCCTCACCACGCACCGGCGAGATCCCGGCCTTCGCCGGGATGACGGGGAATAGAGACAAAATCTCGACCTTGCTCTTGCTGCAGAGCTTGATAACGTTCCCATAGATCGAAAATGGGGATGAGGTCATGAACTTCCGCACCGTCGCGCTGGCGCTTGCCGCGCTGCTTTCGTCCACGGCCGCGCACGCCGAAGGCTTTCTCAAGGTCGACGGGACCGAGATCGTCGATGAGTCCGGCCAGCCCGTCATCCTGCGCGGCATGGGGCTTGGCGGCTGGATGCTGCAGGAAGGCTATATGCTGAAGCTCGGCGAGATCGGACAGCAGCACAAGATCCGCGCGAAACTCGTCGAGTTGGTCGGCGAAGCACGCACAGCGCAATTCTACCGCGCGTGGCTCGACAATCACACGACCGAGGCCGACATCGCGGCGATGGCCCAATGGGGCTTCAACTCGGTGCGCCTGCCGATCCATTTCGACCAGCTCACCCTGCCCGCTGACAAGGAACCAAAGCCGGGCGAGGACACGTGGCACGAGGAAGGCTTTCAGCGCATCGACCGCCTGCTCGCATGGAGCAAGGCACACCGCCTCTACCTGATCCTCGACCTGCACGCCGCGCCCGGCGGGCAAGGCAACGACCTCGCCATCTCCGACCGCGATCCCGCCAAACCGTCACTCTGGCAAAGCGCGGAGAACCAGCGCAAGACCGTCGCGCTTTGGAGCAAGCTCGCGGCACGCTACAAGGACGAGCCGTGGATCGGCGCCTATGACCTGATCAACGAACCCAATTGGAGCTTCGCGACCCCCGGCAAGGGCAATGGCTGCGACGAGACCGAAAACAAGGCGGTGTGGGAGCTCCAGCAGCGCATCACCAAGGCGATCCGCGCCGTCGACAAGCGGCATATCGTGATCGTCGAGGGCAATTGCTGGGGCAATAATTACAAGGGCCTGCCGCCCGCGTGGGACGCCAATCTGGTATTCAGCTTCCACAAATATTGGAATCGCAACGACGAAGCGAGCATCGCGGAGATCGAGGCGCTGCGCACCCGCGCCAACCGCCCGATCTGGCTCGGCGAGTCGGGCGAAAACAGCAATGGCTGGTATCAGGGCGCGATCGCACTCGTCGAGGGCGCCGGCATCGGCTGGAATTTCTGGCCGCTCAAGAAAATTGGCTTCAACCAGCCGCTCGAGATCGATCCCGGTCCCGGCTGGGCAAAAATAGTCGCGTGGATGACCGGCAAGGGTCCGAAGCCCGCGGCCGACGAAGCCTTCGCCGCGATGATGGCGCTTGCGCGCAGCAGCCGCTTCGACCGGAACATCCCCAAGCCCGACGTCATCGACGCGATGTTCCGCCAGCCGCACGATGCGAGCCCGCGCCCCTTCCGGGCGCGCACGCTCGGCGCGGAACCGCTGACCATTGCCGCCGTCGATTATGACCTTGGTCCCCCGGGCGTCGCCTATCACGATATGGTCGACGCCAATTATCATGTCGCGACCGGCGGCGAGCGGACGCCGTGGAACAATGGCACCACTTACCGCAACGACGGCGTCGACATCGCGCGCGGCGCGGATGGCGCGCCCTATGTCGGCGACTTCGTCTCAGGCGAATGGATGCGCTACGGCGCCGACGTCGCGAAGGCGGGCCGCTGGACCGTCAGCTCGCGCGTCCGCTCGGCCAGGGGCGGGCGGATCGGCATCGACGAACGCGGCGTCGCCGTTCCGGCGGGCACCGGCTGGCAGATCGTCGGGCTCGGCGAGCTCGACCTGCCCGCCGGCCCCGGGGCCGTTACGCTGCGCGCGCTCGATTGCAGCGACTGCGAGGTCGCCGAACTGGTCTTCACGCCGCGCTGACCGGAACCCTTCGCCTCCCCCGCGCGTCCTGTCTGCACGAGCGGACGGGGCGCTGAGTGGAGTTATGCCCATGTCCATGATCGCCGTCTTCATCGGCCGCCTGTTCATCGCCGTGATCTTCATCGTGTCGGGGATCAACAAGATCATCCATGTGAACGATACGACCGCGATGATCGCGACGGCGAACCTCCCCGGCTGGCTCGCCATCCCGACCGGCCTGTTCGAGCTGATCGCGGGCTTTTCGATTGCTTTCGGCTTCGCGACGCGGCTCTGGTCGATCCTGCTCGCCGCCTTCGTGCTCCTCACCATCCTCTTCTTCCACCGCGAATTCACCGACCCGGTGCAGGCAATGGCGGCGATGAAGAATCTGGCGATCGCGGGCGGCCTGCTCTGCCTTTTCGGCTACGGCCATACGCGCTGGAGCTATGACGCGCTGCGCGCGCGCCGCCGCGAGGAACTCGCCGCGCATCGGGCCGAGGCGCACGCGACCGAGGCCGAGTTGCGCGCTGCGCGCGCCGAAGGCCGCGCCGAAGCCGTGGGCGCGCCGGTGGTGGTCGAGAAGCGCCCCTTCTGGCGCCGGTGATGCTTCGCGCTTGGCATCGCGGTCGGTCTGCGCTAGCCTTCACTTAACGTTTACGTAAAGGGAGGGTTTGCCATGGCATCCCGCGATCTCGACATCATCGTCTACGGCGCGACCGGCTTCACCGGCCGTCTCGTCGCCGAATATCTCGCGCACCAGTACAAGGGCCGCAAGGATGCGCCCAAATGGGCGATGGCGGGGCGCAGCCTCGACAAGCTCGCCGAAGTCCGCGACCTGATCGGCGCCAGCGAAGAAACCCCGCTGATCGTCGCCGACGCGAGCGATCCCGCGAGCCTCGACCGGATGGCCGAAAGCACGCGGGTCGTGCTCACCACGGTCGGCCCCTATCAGCTCTATGGCAGCACCCTCGTCGCCGCCTGCGTCCGCGCGGGCACCGCCTATGCCGATCTTTGCGGCGAACCCGGCTGGATGCGCGAAATGATCGACGCGCATGAGGCCGCCGCCAAGGCGTCGGGCGCGCGCATCACCTTTTCCTGCGGCTTCGACTCGATCCCCTTCGACCTTGGCGTCCTGTTCCTGCAAGCCGAGGCGATGAAACGCCACGGTGCGCCCGCGCCGCGCGTCAAGGGCCGCGTGCGCAAGATGGCGGGCGGCGCGTCGGGTGGCACGATCGCAAGCCTCACCGAAACGCTGAAAGCCATTGCGAAGAATCCGTCGCTCGCGCTGCTGCTCAAGTCGAGCTTCGCGCTGACCCCGGGCTTCGAGGGGCCTGCGCAGCCCACCGGGCTGATCCCCGAATATGACGGTGCGACCGGCACCTGGACCGCGCCCTTCGTGATGGCGCCGATCAACACCAAGAATGTCCACCGCACCAATTTCCTGCTCGGCCACACATGGGGCGAGGACCTCGTCTATGACGAGATGGTGATGACGACGATCGGCGACGCCGGAAAGGCGATGGCCGAAGCGATGGCGAAGGCGAACCCCTTCGGCGACGCGCAGCTCAAGCCCGGCGAAGGCCCGAGCAAGGAGGAGCGCGAGAACGGCTTCTACGACATCCTCTTCATCGGCGAATATCCCGACGGACGGACGATGCGCGCAAGCGTTCAGGGCGACCGCGATCCGGGCTATGGCTCGACATCGAAGATGCTCGCCGAAACGGGGATGGCGCTGCTCGGCAACGAAGGCGCGGGCGGGGTGTGGACGCCGGGCGCGCTGCTGGGCGATGCGCTGATCGAACGGTTGACCGCCAATGCGGGCCTGACTTTCCGGATCGAGGATTAGAACCGACGTGTTCCCCCGCGAAGGCGGGGGCCCATCACCGACCGGTGCCATGTCGAGCCGGCGGGCGATGGGTAGCCGCCTTCGCGGGGACGCTATATCTGGACCTTTGCTTCAGGGGCCAATCCAATTGATAGATTATCGAGAAGAACCGAATGAAATGACCGAGACAGCCACAATCAGCGCCCTCGACACTCTCCTTTCCACCCTGCGCACCGAAGACGGTGTGGCAAAGGCGCATATCGACGAAGGATGGATGCAGGGGCGCACCGCCTATGGCGGGATCAGTTCGGCGGTCGCGCTCGCGGGCGCGATGGCGCTGCATCCGGCCGAAACGCCGCTGCGCTATGCGCAGATCAGCTTCGTCGGCCCCGTCGGCGGCGACTGCACCGTCGAAACGCGGGTGCTGCGTCAGTCGAAATCCTCGCTGTTCATCGACGCCGGCGTGTCGAGCGATCAGGGCTTCGGCACCGCTGCCGTCTTTGCCTTTTCCGGCGACCGGGTGAGCCACCTCGATCATGATCGCCTGACGATGCCCGATGTGCCCGACCCCGAGACGCTAGCGCCCGTCCCCGATCACAAAGTGCGCCCCGCCTTTACGCGCCATTTCGACATGCGCCCGACCACCGGCCCGCGTTTCGACTGGAAGAGCGAGGTCGGCGAATATCTGACCTGGGTGCGCTTCGTCGAGGAACCCGCCTGCCACCCAGCGGTCGCGCTGCTCGCGATGGGCGACGCACTTCCCCCCGCGGCGATGGCGCTGTTCACCGAATTCGGGCCGATCAGTTCGATGAACTGGACGGTCAACATGCTGACCGGGACGCCCGAGACCGATGACGGCTGGTGGCTGCTGTCGGCGAAGACCGGCTATGCGCGCGGCGGCTTTTCGGTGCAGGACATGATGATCTGGAACCGCGCCGGCGAGCCGGTGATGAGCGGCAGCCAAGGGATCGCGATCTACGCCTGAAACCACTCCGTCGCCCCCGCGAAGGCGGGGGCCGCTGGCAGCCTGGGTGCAGCATTGATAGCGGCCCCAGCCTTCGCGGGGCGACGATCAAGCCAGCGGCAGCACGATCACCGCATCGAGCCCGCCGCCGGGGCGATTGGACAGGGTTAGCGCCCCGCCCTCGCCCTCCGCGATGTCGCGTGCGATCGACAGGCCCAGCCCGGCGCCGCCGGTGGCGCGGTTGCGCGATTGTTCGCCGCGCGCAAAGGGCTCGATCAGCGTGCGGATCTGCTCGTCGGTCAGGCCGGGGCCGTCATCGGATATCGCGATCCGTGCCGTCCCCTCCTCGACGCGCACCGACAAACGCGCCCGCACGCCATAAGCGACGGCATTGTCGGCCAGATTGCGCAGCGCGCGCTTGAGCAGCATCGGCCGCGCCAGCACGGCGACATCGGCGACATCGGCGACCGCGACCTCCTGCCCGCGCTCTTGGTAATCCGCCGCCAGTTCGCCGATCAGCTCGCGAAGCGGAATGCGCTCCTGCGCCTCGTTGCCCGATCCCGAACGCGCCAGCGCCAATATGTCACTCAGCATCGCGGTCATTTCCTCGATGCTCGCGATCATCTTGTCGCGCAGCGCGTCGTCCTCGACCTGCTCGACGCGCACGCGCAGGCTGGCGAGCGGGGTGCGCAGGTCGTGCCCGACCGCGCCGAGCATCCGGTCCTTGTCGGACAGCATCGTCGCGATCCGCGCGCGATAGGCGTTGAAGGCGGCGATCAGGTCGCGCATGTCCGACGGCCCTTCCTCTTCGAGCGGCGTGGCGTCGCGCAATGCCGGGTTGACGCGCGCCGCGCGCGTCAGGTCGCGCAAGGGCCGCGCGACGCGCCACGCGATCAGCAGGATCGGAACGAGAAGGAGGAGATAGAGCGAGAGCGTCTGCCACAGCAGAAAGCCCTGCAACCGGTCGCCGCCGACCTGAATCCGGCTGCGCACGGCGACATAGCGGCCCTCGATCTTTGCCGAGACGACGACGATCCTGCCCGGAAAACCGGATCGCCCGGGCAAGTTGACGCGCCGCGCGCGCGGACGGGCAGGCAAGGCCCAGGCGTCGACCGCCTCGACCCGGACATCGGCCTCGTGCAACAGGTTCGAGACATAGCCGGCAAGGTCGGGCATTGGCTTCGCGCCGGCGGGCACCGGGATCGGGGTGTCGGAAATCACCTGCTTCGCACGCTCATGACCGCGCGGATCGCGGCGTCCACGGAAATCGCCGCGCCGGTCGCGCTCGACGGCATCGATGATCCGCGCGACGGCCATTCCGCCGCCATGCGCGAGAAACTGCTGTTTCTGTCCGCGCACGAGCAGCGCGAAATTGATCGCCTGCGCGACGAACAACATCACCGCGACGGCGAAGACGAGCTGGCCGACAAGGCTGCGCGGCCACAGGCGAAATTTCATGCGGCGGGCCCCATGCGCTTGACTTCGCAGGCGAGCGTATAGCCGCCGCCCCACACGGTCTTGACGATCTGCGGATGCGCGGCATCGACCTCGATCTTCTTGCGCAGCCGGCTGACCAGATTGTCGATCGCGCGATCGAAAATATCGGCTTCGCGCCCGCGGACGAGATCGAGCAGCCGGTCGCGGCTCATCACCTGCCGCGGATGCCGTACCAGCGCATGGAGCAGATGATATTCGCCCGACGACAGCGCGACTTCCTCCCCCGCCTCATTGACGAGCACGCGCTCGACCTCGCGCAGCACCCAGGGCCCGAAGGCATAGCTGGTGCCGCCGCCGTCGAGCGCCCGCCCGCCCGCCTGCGTGCGGCGCAGCACGGTGCGGATGCGCGCGACCAGTTCGCGCGGGTTGAAGGGCTTGGCGACATAATCGTCGGCGCCGATCTCGAGCCCGATGATGCGTTCGGTATCCTCGGCGCGCGCGGTGAGCAGGATGACGGGAACGCCGCTCGTCTCGCGCAGATGGCGGGTCAGCGACAAGCCGTCCTCGCCGGGCATCATGATGTCGCTGACGACCAGATCGACCGTCTGCGCGCGCAGCACCGAGCGCGCCTCGGCGGCGCTCGCGGCATCGACGACCGTGAAGCCCTGCGCGCTCAGATATTCGGCAAGCGGTTCGCGGATCGACGGTTCGTCGTCGATCAGCAGGATGCGCGGCGTATCACTGTCGGTCATGCGGCTCTCACTTGATGCTGGAGCATGGTCATCCTGAATTGGAGCCTCATCTCTTCTTCGTCATCCCGGCGAAGGCCGGGATCTCGCCCTGGCGGAAGGATGCGCCGATGAGATCCCAGCCTTCGCCGGGATGACTGATAAAGGTGCCGGCTCATTCATCACATGCTAGTTCGCCCACCGATCCGCGAGGACCGGTGGGCGATAGCTGGCAGGGACCGGCGGCAAAGGCAATGCCGGGAGGGGGATGGCCTGTCGTTACCGGAAAAAGGCCCCTGCCAAATCGCTTATTCGCTCGCCGGAGCCGAAGGGGCCGCGCCGCGCTTGGCGCGCCATTCGCCCGCCTTGGCTTTCCACGCCTCGCGCTGCGCCTTGCGTTCCTCGGGCGTCACCTGACCGTCCTTGTTCGCATCGGCCGCATCGAAGCGGGCGAGCGCCGCGGTCTGGAATTCGGCCTGGCTGATCGCCTTGTCGCCATCGGTATCGGCCTTGCCCATCATCATCATGCCGTGACGGCCGCCGCGTTTGCCGTGGTGGCCGCGCATGCCGTGACGCTTGCCCTGGCGAGCCTCATCGGCCGCGGCACGTTTTTCACCGCGCTTGGCCGCACGGTCGGCGCCATGCTGGTCCCATTCGGCCTTGCTGATGCTGCCGTTGCCGTCGGCATCGAGCTTGGCGAACATCTTTGCCTGCCGCTCGGCGCGCTTGGCGACGCGATCGGCGGCGTCGAGCTTGCCGTCCTTGTTGGCGTCGAGCTTGGCGAACATTTCCGCGGCCTTGGTCTGCGCCTCGGCGCGGGTCTGCGTCGCGTTGCGGTCGCCGCCGCCAGGAGCTGCAAGGACGGGCACGGCGATCAGGGCCGCGCCCAAGGTCAAAAGAGAGATTTTCTTGTTCACGAACGAACTCCTTCGAGGGACCTTAAAGGGGGGAGAACCGGTCCCGATGAAGGCGTTCTAGGCGCGATTTGTCCCAGCCGATTGCCGGATGATCAAAAAAATGTCGCAAAATGTCGCAGAAAAGGCGTGCCGTTCATGATGGCGCAAGCGGCTGGGGCGGCGCGCGGCAAAACGCGGCCGCCCCCTCGATCGGCGCGTCAGGGGCTAACGGGCGAATCCTCGTCATTGTCGGCGACGAGGATGATCGCGCCGACGCCGACCAGCAAGCCGACCAGCCCGATGATCCAGCTCGAATTGCCTTCGAGCTCATTTGCGCCCGCGGCGACGGATGCCGCGCGGGGAGCACTCGACGCAGCCGACGCCGCAACCGGGGCGGCCACGACCGACAGAGCCGCAAAAGATATTGCCGTTTTCTTCCATAGATTCATTTCATTCTCCGTGGCTGGACATGTCCCTACCGCCGGGTCAACGAGCGGGCGCGTCCGATCGATCCGCGCCCGCGGGCCGTTCGTCGCGGAAGCCGGACGGGTCAGCCGACCGCCGCGGAGCGCGGTGGCCGAAAGTTTCACAACCGCGTCAGCATGTTGCGGCGACGGCGCGCGCGCCCTACCCTCGCCTCGCACAGACAGGAGGGAGACTCGCATGACCGACACCGCGCCCGATCGACGCACTATCCTTGCCGCGATGGGCGGCTTTGCCGTCGCCGCCATCGCCGGCCCCGCAGCCGCGGAAGAAAGCGGCGACGCGCGCCTCGACGCGCTGCTCTCTGCGCAGTTCGAACAGGGGCTGCGCGACGAGCCGACGCGCGCCACCTCGCTCGGCATCGACACCGGCGCCCGCGCCGCGCTCCGCGCCCAATTCCCCGACTGGTCGGCCGCCGCCCGTGAAGCGCGCGCGAAGCAGATCGACCGCGACCTCGCCGCGGTCCGCGCGATCGACCCCGATACGCTCGGCGACGCGGCGCGGGTCGCGCACGACAGCGCCGAATTCGACCTCGTCGCGCGTCAGCGGCTCGCGCGCTTCACCTATCACACCGGCGGCTTCGGCCATCGCCCCGGCCCCTATGGCGTCACCCAGCTCGGCGGCTTCTATACCGGCGTCAGCACCTTTCTCGACAGCCAGCACCCGGTCGCGACGAAGGCCGACGCCGACGCCTATATGCTGCGGCTCCAGGCGATCCCGGCGCTGTTCGACGCCGATACCGAAATCGTGAAAGCCAACGCCGCGATGGGCGTCGTCGCGCCGCGCTTCATCCTCGACCAGGCGCTGCAACAGCTCGGACGCCTGCGCGATGGCGACGTCGCGGGCAAGACGCTCGTCGCCTCGATCGCCAAGCGCAGCGCCGCGATCGGCCTTTCGGGCTATGGCGAGCGCGCGGCGGCGGTGTTCGAAGGGCCGATCCGCGCCGCGCTGACGCGCCAGATCGACACGCTGACCGAATTATTGCCCCGCGCCGGCACCGACGCCGGGGTCGCGCGCCTGCCCGATGGCGAGGCCTATTATGCCGCGACGCTCGCGCAGCATACGACGACCAGCCTCGGCGCCGCCGAAATCCACCGTATCGGCCGCGAACAGGTCGCCGATCTGACCGCGCGGATGGACGAACTGCTGAAAGCGCAAGGCTATACGAAGGGCAGCATCCGCGACCGGCTGAACGCGCTCGGCAAGGCCGAGGGGCAGCTGTTCGCCAACGACGACGCCGGCCGCGCCGAAATGCTCGCCTATTTGAACGGCCTGCTCGTCAAGGTCCGCGACCGCCTGCCGCAAGTGTTCAGCCACCTGCCCAAGGCGCCCTATGAAATCCGCCGCGTCCCGCCCGAGATCGAGATCGGCGCGCCCGGCGGGTCGGCGCAGGCGGGAACCCCCGACGGTTCGCGCCCCGGCATCTTCTTCATCAATCTGCGCGATACCGCCGAATGGCCGCGCTACACCCTCCCCACGCTCGCCTATCACGAAGGCGCGCCGGGGCATTTGTTCGAAGGGGCCCTGAAGTTCGAGGACAGCGAGCTGCCGCTCTATCGCCGGGCCGCCTCGGTCACCGCCTATGGCGAAGGCTGGGGCCTCTATGCCGAACAGGTCGCCGACGAGCTCGGCATGTATGACGGCGATCCGCTCGGCAAGATCGGCTATCTCGCTTCCTATGCCTTTCGCGCGTCGCGTCTCGTCGTCGATACCGGCCTTCATTCGATGGGATGGAGCCGCGAGCAGGCGATCGACTATATGGTCGAAAATTCGTCCAATTCGCCGAGCGCGTCGCGCACCGAGATCGACCGCTATATCGTCTATCCGGGGCAGGCCTGTTCGTACAAGGTCGGTCAGATCGCGATCAGCCGCGCGCGCGACGCGGTGTCGAAGCGCCCGGGCTATGACATCAAACGCTTCCACGATGTGGTGCTGGGCGCCGGGCGTATTCCGCTCGCGGTGCTCGAGCGCCGCGTCCTCGCGGCGTTTCCGGCCTAAAAACAGGTAAGCCCCGTCGTATTTCTACGGCGGGGCTCCCTAGGTTCCGTCCGAAGACAGGAACCAGATTCTACCTTTTCTTTCGATCCAGTAGACTGAGGAAACGCGGCACGACGGGGATGGTTCCCGCCGCGCCGAATTTTTCAGCTGATCTTGCGCGCGGCGGCCGAGCCGAGGATCAGGAACAGCACGACAAGCGCCAGACCGACGAAGAACAGGATCTTGGCGATGCCCGCGGCGGCACCCGCGACGCCGCCGAAGCCGAGCACCGCGGCGAGCAGCGCGATCACGGCGAAGATCAAAGCCCATTTGAACATCTGACGTCTCCTTGCTCTTGCGCGCGCCGCCGGCTTCGAAAGCACACGGCTTTCGACGGGAAAACGGCCGGTAGCCGCGCCTCAAATCCTTGATTATCGATACGAAGGCAGAACGACGGCGGCGCGCGAAAGTTCCTGCCGCCGGGCAGATAGCCCCTTGCCTATCCGGTCCGCGATGCGCTTATGCTCGGCATCGTTCGAGGGAGTCTCATGTCCATGCCATCGCCCCACCGGCTGCTTGCAGCCGCATCCGCCGCCCTGTGCCTTTCCGCCGCAGCGCACGCTCAGCCGGACGAGGCAGCGCCAACACAAGGCACGGCCTACCTCAACAGGCAGATGACGGCGCTCGCCGAGCGCCACGGCGCCGACGGCTGGCGCGTGACGCCGAGCGGGCTGCGCTGGCGCCGCGTCGCGGGCGACGGCAGCGGCGCCCACCCCGGCCCGGCCGACCGGGTCACCGTCCATTATGTCGGCACCTTCGCCGACGGCCGCGAGTTCGACAGTTCGGTCGCGCGCGGCGAGCCCGCCACCTTTCCCCTCAATCGCGTGATCGACGGCTGGCAGGAAGGCGTCCAGCTGATGGGCGTCGGCGACAAGGTCGAGTTCGCGATTCCCTGGCAGCTCGCCTATGGCCCCGTCGGCAAGGGCCCGATCCCGGGCGGCGCGACCCTGCTGTTCACGGTCGAACTGCTCGGCATCGAGCCCGCGGGCTGAATATCAGGGAGTGCCTGGAGGTAGCGGGAATCTAAAATAGATGCCCCCACTTGCAGCCGTATAAAGCTCCAGATGTAGACGAATGGGGGCGAATGCCGTTTGGAAGGTAGCGCACCGTCACGCGTGAGTACCTAAAATTTGCCGTCACAGGCTCGCGAGCGCGGGGCTTCCCGAGAAGTGCCGGTGTGATCTACCAACGCGGCGAACGAGGATCAGGGCGCTGTTCGGTCCAGCGCAAATAATAGGGTGCGAGTTCTCCGGGCAGCATCGCTTCAAATGCTTCGTCGAGAGGATAGTGCGGCATGGCTTCGGCGACGGCGTCGAGGAGAAGCAAGGCCTGTTTCATATCCTTGCCGCGTTTGAGCGGGTGACGCTTTGATTGCTCGGACATCCACAGCTTCTGGAGCGCAAACCAGCGCGGATCGGGCGCGACGATGCGCGCGGGACTGCCGTCGCGGCAGATGACCACTTGGTCGACCGCCCTTCCTTCAAGCAACCATTCCTGTTCGGGAAGCGGAATCGGCCGTGGTCTGTCGGTGCGCGCCATATTTGCCGCTCGCGACGGTGCCGCAAGAATTTCGACCTCATAGGCTTTGGCATTGCGTGCCTGAAAGCTGCGCTCGGTATTGACCGTGAAGGTCGCGTCGACGGCTTTCAAAAGGTCCCAGACGATCTGCGCGTCCTGCTGCGGATCAGTCTCGGTCCACGCCAGGTCGAAATCGGCGGTCTCGTCAGGAAGATCGCGAATGAAACCGCCAGCTTCGAGCGCGTATGCGACGACGGCATTGGTCCCGACAACAAGCAACGCACCGTCGAGAAGCTCCCGCCGATCGGCCTCGCGCAAAATGGGTCCGACCTCATTAGCGATCATCGGCACGCGCAGGGCACGTGCGATCGAAGCGCTTTCGTCGAGTGCGGATTTGCTTGCGGAAATACGGGCCTTCAGCGTCTCCTTCTCGCGCCGGTAGGCATCGAGTTTCGCGGCGAAAGCCTCCGACCATGGGCCGAGGCTTTTCCCATTGCCCTTGCGGTCGCGGATTTCATAGAGATAGGCCCGCCCTCCGACTTCCTTCCGAGCGAGGCCATAGGGAAGCTTGGCAAGGCCACGCTCGGCCTCGATCCACACTTCATAGCGCTGACGCAAGTTGATAAGCGCCCGCGCCTGCTCATCAGAAAAAACCTTTACCGCCATCGGCAATTTATCCTGCAAATTTTGATTTTTGTCAAATGCAGGATAATTGAATTTATTCAATTTTCTGAGCTCAGACCATGTCAAAAAATTCTCGATTTATCCTGCGAATATATGATTTCCTAATTTGCAGGACAAAAACTGAAAGGCTTGTCTGGAGAAGGCAACGCGCGACCAGTCACAGCTCGAACGGTGCAATTTGGCTGATTTCGGACAGGCCTCTTTCGGAGATGAACCTCGCGATTATGTCTCTGAAACTCAAGAAATTGCGGATCCGCGATGCAGTGGGATGCTGATCGGTAGGGACTGCATTTTCCATCGCATTTTTTGGCCGCAAGCTGACCGGCGAATCGCGTCGGGTGCGGCGGGGTTTATTCGCCGAACAGCGACCTCAGCAGGCCACGGAGGGAAGACTGTTTGATTGACCGCACCCGAATTGATGGATTGCTGTTCGACACTCTGTAGTCCCTATCTTCGTGGTCTCCATCCTGGCTTGCCACGCCAATCTTCCGCTCAAATTCATGGGCACGAGCTGCGGCTTTTTCCACGAGTTCGCGATTTGCCTCCTCGGCGCGTTGCTTGCCCTGTTCATCCGGCCGGAAACCATGAACCCGCGTGACCCAGCTATAGTCGCTGGTCCAGATGTATTGGCCGATCAGCGCGATACGCGTTCCACGCTTTGATACAGAGCGCGACGCGCTCTGGCAAAGCGCCGCCATCATGGCAACGACCGCCTGCTCTTTGCCAGCGAGGCCGCGGCCTTCTCTGCTCGCTCCGTATTTCAGAGGCAATCTGCTCGAACAGCGCATAGTCTTCGGCCGCGAGATACAGCAATACGACGCGCTGCGCCGTGATACTCGGCGAGCGCGGGCCCAGACCTTGGTCGGGCAGAAGATCGCGGCTTTGCATCCCTTCACCTCCAGCTTTCCGTCGGCGCGCAGGGTCGGGGTGAGGCCGGCGACATAGGCCAGCGCAAGCCCGTTCGGCGTGCCGAAGGCCTTGTCGTCATACAGGCTGCCCGCCTTGCTGCCGGTGCAGAAAAGCGCCGCGCGCTGTTCTTGCGCTTCCGGGTAGCCGGAGTTTGCGCGAAGCCCGCCGCCATCGGACAGTTTAAAGGGCTTGGGGCCTGTTTTGCCTTTCTTATGGCCCGGTCGGCCAGCGGCACGGCACTCCATCTCCGGTCAAAATGCCCCCACGGGTGGGGGCATTCCAATTGGCCGAAAGAGAAATGCCTCCCACATAACGCCCCCCGACATCCGATGATTTTCAGCGGATCGCGGCGAGTGGGTTCGGCCAATCACATGCGAAATGTGAAGGAAAACCGTGGCTTGTCCAGAAAAATGCGACGAAAGGCGGCAGGATGTTTGGAGCGGGTAAGGGGAATCGAACCCCTCTAGCTAGCTTGGAAGGCTAGAGCATTACCACTATGCTATACCCGCATCGCCAAGGCCGAGGGCGATTGCCAGTTTGATCCGCCCCCGTCAAGCGCGGCGTTGAGAACATCGTGGCAACATGGTAGGGATGCGCCGTGCAGGACGGTGACGATCATGGTCGGGGCGATGGCGCGGACCCTCCGCCGGTCCGCAAGATCATCCATGTCGACATGGATGCCTTTTACGCCTCGGTCGAGCAGCGCGACGACCCGGCGCTCCGCGGAAAGCCGGTCGCGGTCGGCGGATCGTCGCGGCGCGGCGTCGTTGCCGCGGCCTCTTATGAGGCGCGTAAGTTCGGGGTGCGGTCGGCGATGCCGAGCGTCACCGCCAAGCGCCAGTGCCCGGGCCTCGTCTTCGTGCCGCCGCGCTTCGACGTCTATCGCGACATCTCGCACCAGATCCGCGCGATCTTCCGCGACTATGCCGACGAGGTCGAGCCGCTGTCGCTCGACGAGGCCTATCTCGACGTGAGCGCCGACAAGGCGCGGCTGGGAAGCGCGACCGCGGCGGCGAAGCTGATCCGCCAGCGCATCCGCGAAGAAACCGGCCTCACCGCCTCGGCCGGCGTCTCCTACAACAAGTTCATCGCCAAGCTCGCGTCGGACCAGAACAAGCCCGATGGCCTCACCGTCATCCCGCCGGGGCGCGGCGCCGCCTTCGTCCAGACGCTGTCGATCCGTCGCTTCCACGGCATCGGCCCGGTGACCGCGGCGAAGATGGAGGGGCTCGGCATCTTTTCGGGCGCCGATCTCGCCGCGAAGGACATGGCATGGCTCGCGGCGCATTTCGGCAACAGCGCCGAATGGCTCCATAACCTCGCGCGCGGGATCGACCACCGCCGCGTCAGGTCGAACCGGCCGCTGAAATCGCTCGGCGGCGAGCGGACCTTCTTCAACGACCTGATCACCGACACCGAAATCCGCGAGGCGCTCGCGCATGTCTGCACCGTGGTGTGGGACCGCGCGGCGAAAAGGCACGCGCGCGGGCGCACGGTGACGCTGAAGCTGCGCTACGCCGATTTCCGCACGATCACGCGCGCGAAATCGGTCCCCTCACCCATCCTCGACGGCAATTCGCTGCTCGCGGCGGGCGAAGCAATTCTCGGCCCGCTGCTCCCTACCGAACAGGGTATCCGCCTGCTCGGCGTGACGCTGAGCAAGTTCGAGGGGGAGGAGGATGGCGAGGAAGCGCCCGCGACGCCCGCCGATTTGCTAAGCCTTATCTGACCGCCAGATTGGGCGCGTGGCGCCGCAGCGCCGCTTGCATTTTAGGCGACAGCGCCTTGAAATCGCAGCGGATCAATGGCTCGTCCATCACCTGTATCTGCTCGCGAAACGGCGCCCCGACACGATAGAGCGCGCGGTCGGTTCCCAGCGGCTTCACGCGGAAATAGCCCGCGCCGTCATAGCCGCCGAACTGCATCTGGGTGAAACCGTCCTCGACGGTGCGCGTCTGGGTGATCGGCTGGAGTTCGGCGGCGGGGCCCATGGTGCCGCCGGGTCCATAATAATAGAGCGCCCCCCAGCGTGTTCCGTCGAACACATAGCCGTGATGGACGCTCGCACATTTTTCGGTGTCGTTGGTCCAGAAGCCCGGGACGATCGGCAACT
This sequence comes from uncultured Sphingopyxis sp., assembly GCF_900078365.1. Lineage (NCBI taxonomy): Bacteria > Pseudomonadati > Pseudomonadota > Alphaproteobacteria > Sphingomonadales > Sphingopyxidaceae > Sphingopyxis > uncultured Sphingopyxis sp. The sequence continues at coordinate 1,458,928 of NZ_LT598653.1, read as the reverse complement.
CGATCGCCTCTGCCGCCGCTACGCCCGGCACGCTCCCCGCGATCGCCGCGATCGCCAAAATCCATCCGCGCATCGATACCCCCCACCTCGGCCGACAATGACGTCATGGTGGCGGAGTTAGCGGGTTCGATCAACCCGCGTCGGCGAACACCCGCTCCTTCGTCGCGGTGAAGCGAATCGACGGGTTGCGCTGGGTCACATAGCCGACTTCCCACGCATCCTTCGCCATGAACACCGGCGCGCCGTCACGGTCGGTCGCCGCGGCGCCGCGGTTGTCGGCCTGGAACGCCTTGAGCGCCGCGGCATCGTCGCTCGCGATCCAGCGCGCGGTGTCCCACGGCGACTGTTCGAGCTTCGCCTCGACCTTATACTCGGCCTCCAATCGGCTGATCAGCACGTCGAGTTGCAGCTGGCCGACGACGCCGACGATCATGTTCGCGCCGATCTCGGGGTAGAAGACCTGGATGATCCCCTCCTCGGCCATGTCGTCGAGCGCCTTCCTGAGCTGTTTCGTCTTGGTCGGATCGACGAGCGCGACGCGGCGCAATATTTCGGGGGCGAAATTGGGCAAGCCGGTGATCATGATGTCGCTGCGTTCGGACAGCGTATCGCCGACGCGCAGCGTGCCATGGTTCGGAATGCCAATGATGTCGCCCGGAAACGCTTCCTCGGCCATCTCGCGGTCCTGCGCGAGGAAGAGCATCGGGCGGCTGATCGCGATCGCCTTGCCCGTGCCGCCCTGCATCAGCCGCATGCCGCGCTCGAACTTGCCCGAACAGAGGCGCATGAAGGCGATGCGGTCGCGGTGCGCGGGGTTCATGTTCGCCTGCACCTTGAACACGAAGCCGGTGACGGCGTCGTCGCCCGGCTGCACCGGCGCGGGCTCGGCGGGCTGCGGCTGCGGCCCCGGCGCATGGTCGGCCAGCCCCGCGAGCAGGTCGACGACGCCGAATTCCTTGAGCGCCGAGCCGAAGAAGACCGGCGTCAGGTCGCCATTCCGGTAGGCCGCACCGTCGAAGGGCGCATAGCAGGCCGACGCCAGCTCGGTCTCTTCCTTGAGCAGCGCGAGCGCCGGGGCGCTGAGCTTCGCCGCGAGGCGCGGGTCGTCGAGCCCCTCGACCGCGATCCGTTCGCCCTCATACATGCGCGACGCATCGCCGCCGGGCACCATAAGCGCGGGGTCGACGAGGTCGTAGATGCCCTCGAACTGCCCGCCCATCCCCGCGGGCCAGTTCATCGGGCAGACGTCGAGCGCGAGCCGGTCGGCGACCTCGTCGAGCAGCTCGAACGGCGTCTGTCCCTCGCGATCGACCTTGTTGATGAAGGTGATGATCGGGACCGAGCGCAGGCGGCACACCTCGAACAGCTTCAGCGTCTGCGGTTCGATACCCTTCGCGGCGTCGATCACCATCACCGCGCTGTCGACGGCGGTGAGAGTGCGATAGGTATCCTCGCTGAAATCCTCGTGTCCCGGCGTGTCGAGCAGGTTGAAGATCAGCCCGCGATGCTCGAAGGTCATCACCGACGAGGTCACCGAAATGCCGCGCTGCTGTTCGATCTTCATCCAGTCGGAGCGCGCGCGCCGCGCCGCGCCGCGCGCCTTCACCTCGCCCGCGATATGGATCGCGCCGCCCGCGACGAGCAATTTCTCGGTCAGCGTCGTCTTGCCCGCGTCGGGGTGCGAGATGATGGCGAAGGTGCGGCGTTCGGGGTGCTTCTGGGACATGGCGCGGGCGCCTAGCAGGTGGCGGGGCAAGTGGAAAGGGGCTGGCGCCCGCGCCGCGGCGAACGCATGATCGCCCCATGCGAACCCTGCTCCTCGCCGCCGCCCTGACCGCTACCCCTGCCGTCGCGCAGGATTCACCCTTCGTCGGCGAATATGCTCTTTCCGAGGGGCCGGATGTCGGCGGCTGGCTGCTGATCCGCAGCGACGGGCGCTTTCAATATATGCTCGCCGCGGGCGCGCTCGACGAACGCGCCGAGGGGCGCTGGGAGATGCGCGGCGAGCGCGTCTGCCTGACGACCGAGCCGAAACCGGTGCCGCCGGCGATGTCGAAAGGCACTCTCGGCGAGATCGACGGCGCGGTGCCCACCATCGTCGTCACCTGGCCGAACGGCCGGACCATCGCCGGCGTCGATTTCACCATCGGCTTTGACAGCAGTACGCCCATCGACGGCTATACCCAATATGACGGCTGGACGATGCCCGAGGACGATAATCGCATCCCGCGCTGGGTCGATGTTCGTGAGCCGATCTACGGCATCTCCGCCCCGCGCTTCGAACTGGCCGAGGCCGACGGCGGCAAGCTGCACGTGATCATCGAGCCCAACGACATCGGCGTCGTCGATTTCAACGGCGCCTGCGCGGAAAAGACCGCGCGCGGGCTGACCCTGTATCGCGCCGAGGGCGCCATGCGCTTCGTAAGGCTGGGCGGGGAATAGATGGCGGCATTGGGGTGGGGAGCGGACGTTGCCTATAACCGTCGCCCCCGCGAAGGCGGGGGCCGCTGTCGGTTTACGCAACACCGCTGATCAAGGCCGCTGGCGGCCCCCGCCTTCGCGGGGGCGACGGCTAGTTTCGGTCGAAATCAGTCTTTCCCCTGCCCCCTTCCCCCTTGCGCTCCCCCCGCAAATGCGCCACAACTTTACGTGAACGTAAAGGTAAAGCACCCGCGAGAGGATATTTCCCCATGACCCTTCCGACCTTCGACACGATCAGGCTCGAACTCGCCGACAATGTCGCGACGATCACGCTGAACCGCCCCGACCGGCTCAATTCGATGCCCCCCGCGATGGCCGATGATATTCGCGCGGCGCTCGACCATCTGCCGGGGCTCGGGGCGCGCGCGCTGCTGATCACGGGCGAAGGGCGCGGCTTCTGCTCGGGCGCCGACCTTGCGGGCGACCGGTCGGGCGGCGCGGTCGGCGGCGGAGCGCGCAGCCGCAGCGCGCTGCGCGGCCATTACAATCCGATGCTGCTCGCGCTTGCGAACCTCGACATTCCCGTCGTCGTCGCGGTCAACGGCCCCGCGGCGGGCGTCGGGTGCAGCTTTGCCTTGTCGGGCGATTTCACCATCGCGGGCAAGAGCGCCTATTTCCTCCAGGCCTTCGTCAACATCGGCCTCGTCCCCGACGGCGGCTCGTCGTGGCTGCTGCCGCGCCTGGTCGGCGTGCCGCGCGCGCTGCAGATGATGATGCTGGGCGAGAAGATTTCGGGCGAGCAGGCCGCCGACTGGGGCATGATCTATAAATGCGTCGACGATGCCGACCTGATGGCCGAAGCGAAGGCGCTCGCGGCGCGGCTCGCGAACGGGCCGACGGTGGCACTCGGCACGATGCGCAAGATACTGCGCGAGGGGCTGTCGCAGGATTATTCGGCCACGCTCGACGCCGAGGCCAAGGGCCAGTTCGTCGCCGGCGGCACCGCCGACGCGATGGAAGGCATCATGGCGTTCCAGCAGAAGCGCAAGACCGAATTCAAGGGGAAGTAGGCGGACCGTAAAAGGGCGTCACCCCGGCGAAGGCCGGGGTCTCACCCTTGCGTCAAGAGCCTTGGTCGAGATCCCGGCCTTCGCCGGGATGACAAGAAAATTGGGTTGGTCCGCCCTATTCCGCCGCTTCCTCGACCATCGCCTTCTTGTAGATGCTCGTGCGCGGATAGGAGCAGAGGCGCATCACCATCGGCTCGAAGAATTCCAGCGGTTCGCTGTCATAGTCGGGGTCGAACGCCGGCGCGTCATATTTTTCGCAGAATTCGGCGCACGCCGCATAATAAGGATGATCGCGGAACTGGTCGCGCATGTCGCGGTCGAGCCCGAGATAATGGAAGAAATAATGGCCTTGGAAGATGCCGTGATGCTGGACGATCCAGAGATTCTCTTCTGACAGGAAGGGTTTGAGGATCGCTGCGGCGACGTCGGGATGATTGAACGCGCCGAGCGTGTCGCCGATGTCGTGAAGCAGCGCCATCACGACATATTCCTCGTCGCGCCCGTCTCGATGCGCGCGCGTCGCGGTCTGCAGGCAATGTTCGAGCCGGTCGACCGGAAAGCCGCCATAATCGCCGCCGAGCAGCTTCAGATGCTCGAGGATGCGCTTGCCGTTGTTCGGCGCGAACTCCTTCTGTTCGCGCGCGATGATGTCCCAATCCTCCTGCGTCCCGTCGATCATCGAGCGGAATTTGGCGTGATCGTGCGTCATCTCGTTCATGGCAGCCTCTCCTATTTTGAGGAGAGCCTATCCTATTCGTTGTTATTTGCAACGTTATAGGTCTTGACCTCGGCCTGCGTCAGGCAGCGGCGCGTCGACTTGTCGTCGGCATTGGCGAGCGCCTTTTGCTGATACATCACTTCGGTCAGCAGTTTGCGCGACACCCCCATGCGGATCAGGAAATCATTGTCTTCGCTGGCGAGCAGCGCGGCGTCCTGTTCAATGTCGCCGATCAGTTCCTTGGTCGCGTCGGTGCCCATCGCGACGCTCATGTCGATCGTGCTGCGGTCGCCGGTGCGCGTGAACATATGGACGATGAACAGGCCGCCGGGGTCGATCACGCGCGGCTGGCCGCCCATGAAGACGAAATTGCACGCGCTGAAACAGGCCCAGCCCGCCGGAATGCGCGTCGTCAGGCCGAAGTTCGACCGGATGATCCGTCCCGCCGCATTGCCCGCGCGCGCATCGCCCCCGGGCGAGCGCAGCCAGACTTCGCCGATGTCGGGATTGGCGGCAAGCACGGCCTTCAGCCGCTCGGGCAAGCCCGCGTCGATCCGCCCTTCGGCGAGCAACACCTTGCCGCCCTTCTTGACGACCGGGGTCAGCTTCATCGCGGGATGAGCCGACCAGTCGGGGTTCAGCGGACAGGTCGGGTTCGCGGGATCGAGCGCAGGCTTGGCAGCACCGGTCAGACACGCAATCAGCCCGGCGGCGGCCGCGATACGAACGAATTTACGCGGCAAGGACATAGCGCGCCTGTCCCGGCCCCTTGCACATCCGCTTCGACACGCGCGTTTCCTCGCCCTCGACGATGATGATGTCGGTGACGTTCATGCACTGGGTGCCGTCGGCGAGTTCGTTCTTCGCCGCGACGGTCGACGACCCGCTGACGTTCGCGCGCGTCTCGCTCGTCCAGTTCGCGGTCGCGCCGACCTCTTCACCGCGCGTTGCCTCCTCGGTCGCAGCCGCCGCCTGCACCTGCTCGGCGGGGTCGAGGCGGCAGGCGATCGCGTCGGTCAGCGTCCCGCTCACCTCGGCAATCGGCACATAGGAATAAACGCCGGCCTTGCTCGCCACGTCGCCGACCGCGTCGTTGATGACATTGCCCAATATGTTGCGGCCGATGCCGCTGCCCTTCTTGCCCTTGGGACAGCCGCCATTGTCGTCCTCGCTCGGCTTGGGCGCCGGGGTCGTCACCTTGCGAAGCAGGCTGCCGAACTGCGCCTGCGCGGGCGCCACCGCAAGCAGGCACGCCGCCAGCACGGCGGGAGTCGCCAATAATTTCCGCATCATCCTGTCCACCCTTGTCGCGCCCGGTTCCGGGCCACCATGCGACCTTTTATAAGGACGGTTCATGCCACCCGCTGTGATTTTCATCAACCGTGCAACATTTGTCATCCAGACAGGTTGAATTAAGGTCGAATATGTCACAGTAACGCCGCCATGCTCTCGCAGAAGACCCGCTATACGATCCGCGCGTTCCAGCACCTTGCCGACCATTGGGGCAAGGGGCAGGTGCAGCTCGCGGACATTGCGGATGCGCAGAATATTCCGCCCAAATTCCTGACCGTGATCCTGTCCGAAATGGCGCGCGAGGGCCTGCTCATCTCGCAGCGCGGGCGCGACGGCGGCTATCAGCTTGCGCTGCCGCCGATCGACATCAGCTATGGCGACCTCGTCCGCCTGACGCGCGGCTCACTCGCGCTCGTCCCCTGCGCGGCGCGCAACGCGCACGAACATTGCAAGAATTGCCTGCCCGAGTCGGAATGCCGCCTGCGCAGCCTGATGCTCCGCGTCCGCGACGATACCGCGTCGATCCTCGACCGCATCACCCTCGCCGACCCGATCAAGATGGAACCCTTGTTCGACAAGGAAGAGGCGGCCGAATAGCCGCTGCCGTCGCCCCAGCACAACAAAAAAGGCCCGCTTTCGCGGGCCTTTTTGGTAAATGGTGGAGCCTAGCGGGATCGAACCGCTGACCTCCTGCATGCCATGCAGGCGCTCTCCCAGCTGAGCTAAGGCCCCGTGCCATTTCGCGTGCCGCCCTCGCCAATATCTGGCTGCTGCGACCGGGACGCCGCCTTTAGCAGCGCCGCCGCGTGATGCAAGGGGCCAAATCATCTTTCGATGCTTTTTTGGCCCCCCGAAATCAAAACCCGGTTATTATCAGCTTTCGTCGTCCTCGTCGTCGCCCGTCGCGACGCCCAGATCGTCGTCGCCGCCCAGATCGACATCATTGTCGGGCGAATCGCTGTCCTCGTCGACATCGACGTCCAGATCCAGATCCTCGTCCGCCGCGGCCTCTTCCTTCGTGGCCTTGCCGGGCTTCTCGGCCTCTTCGAACGGCATCGGCTGCTTCGATTTCAGCACCGATTCCGGGATCCAGCTATAGCCGCAATTGATACAGCTGATCGGATCGTCCTTGGTCAAATCATAGAATCGGGTGGCGCATTTCGGGCAGCTGCGCTTCGTGCCCCATTCAGCCTTGATCATAAACGCCTCATAATATTTTGAAAACAGGATAGAAATATTGGAAAAGCGGCGGCGCCTGAATAGCTATCCGCCAAATCGGCGTGCGCCTTGCCAGATTGCAAGGCCGCTGTCAAAAGCCGCACGCCATGACCGATCGAACCGCCAGCCCGCGCGCCTTTTCTGCTTCCGCTCCGCTCAAAGGCAGGATCGCGATCCCGGGGGACAAGAGCATCTCGCACCGCGCACTGATGCTGTCGGCGCTCGCCGTCGGGGAAAGCCGCGTCACCGGGCTGCTCGAAGGGCATGACGTGCTCGCGACCGCCGCTGCGATGCGCGCGATGGGCGCAAGCATCGAGCGCCGGGACGACGGCGAATGGCGCATCCACGGCGTCGGCGTCGGCGGCTTGCTCCAACCGCGCGAGGCCCTCGACATGGGGAACAGCGGCACCTCGACGCGCCTCTTGATGGGGCTGGTCGCGAGCCATCCGATCACCGCCACCTTCACCGGCGACGCCAGCCTGTCGGGCCGCCCGATGGGCCGCGTCATCGACCCGCTGTCGCAGATGGGCGCCGACATCTCGGCTTCGCCCGGCGGCCGCCTTCCCCTGATGATCCGCGGCCTCGCCCCCGCCGTCCCTCTTTCCTACCGCCTGCCGATGGCGTCGGCGCAGGTGAAGAGCGCCGTGCTGCTCGCGGGGCTCAACACGCCCGGCATCACCGAGGTGATCGAGCCCGTACCGACCCGCGACCACAGCGAGCGGATGCTCCGGGGCTTCGGCGCCGAGTTGACGGTCGAGACCGACGGCGAAGGCACGCGCCATATCCGCATCCGCGGCGAGGCCGAATTGAAGCCGCAGACGATTATCGTCCCGGGCGATCCCTCGTCGGCCGCCTTCTTCATGGTCGCGGCGCTGCTCGTCCCCGGATCGGACGTCACCATCGCCAATGTCGGCCTCAACCCTACCCGCGCGGGGCTTGTCGAGGTGCTCCAGCAGATGGGCGGCGACATCCTCCTTCTCGATGCGCGCGAAGTCGGAGGCGAGCCCGTCGCCGACCTGCGCGTCCGCCACAGCAACCTCAAGGGCATCGACGTCGATCCCGCCGTAGCGCCGAGCATGATCGACGAATTTCCGATCCTGTTCATCGCCGCCGCGCTCGCCGAGGGGCGCACGGTGACGACCGGGCTCGACGAATTGCGCGTCAAGGAAAGCGACCGCCTGGCCGTCATGGCGACCGGCTTGCAAGCGATCGGCGCGCGCGTCGAGGAGAGCGAGGACGGCCTCGTCATCGACGGCACCGGCGGCGATCCGCTGACGGGCGGCGCAACCATCGCCGGCCACCTCGACCACCGCATCTGCATGAGCTTCGCGGTCGCGGGGCTCGTCAGCAAGGCGCCGGTGACGATCGACGACATGGCGCCGGTCGCGACGAGTTTCCCCAATTTCGAAGCCTTGCTCGCGAGCCTGCAGCAATGATCATCGCGGTCGATGGCCCCACCGCGTCGGGCAAGGGCACGATCGCCCGCGCGCTCGCGACACATTTCGGCCTGCCCGTGCTCGACACCGGGCTACTCTATCGCGCGGTCGGTTATCAGACGCAGCTCAACCACGGCGATGCCGACGATGCCGACGATGCGCTCGCCGCGTGCGACTTTCCCGACAGCCTGCTCGATGATCCGGCGCTGCGCTATGAAACCACCGGCGGGCTCGCGAGCCGCGTGTCGGTGCATCCCGCCGTGCGCCGCGCCCTGTTCCAGCGGCAGGTCGATTTCGCGAACCAGCCCGGCGGCGCGGTGCTCGACGGGCGCGACATCGGCACGGTGATCGCGCCGCACGCCGACGCCAAGCTGTTCGTGACCGCCACCCCCGAGGAACGCGCCCGCCGCCGCCATGCCGAGATGCTGGGGCGCGGCGTGGAGGTCGGCTATGAAGCCGTCCTCGCCGACATCCACGCCCGCGACGCCCGCGACACCGGCCGCGCCGACGCACCGCTGCTCCGCGCCGCGGATGCGCTGCTGCTCGACAACACCACGCTCGACCGCGACGCGGCGATCGCGGCGGCGATCGCCTTCGTCGAAGGCAAAGTCGAGGGGCGCGACTGACGGAATATTCGCGCAGAAGCGCGGAGGCCGCAGAGAAGAGAATGGTTCACGCGGAACGGCCTTTTCCCTTGCCGAGCCGCCCCCGCGCGCCTATATGCGCGCCGTCCGACGGGCGCTTTGCCGGTCGAGGCACGGATGAGCCGTCGCTTGCATGTCGAGCGCCGGGCGTGACGGGACGCACTCGTCGCGCCCTTTTTGCTTTGCCCGTGTCTCGCCTTTCGAGCGCCCCGACGATGTCCCGCCTCGCATCCGGCGGACGGGACGGATCGGCCACAAGACCAGCGGAACCAACCGCTTGGCCGGAACAAATGAAGTAAGGAAGACACTCTATGGCCTCTACGGCTTTTCCGTCGCGCGACGATTTCGCCGCGATGCTCGACGAATCGCTGGGTGGTGCTGATGGCGGCTTTGAAGGCCGCGTCGTCAAGGGCACCGTGACCGCGATCGAAAACGACCTGGCAGTGATCGACATCGGCCTGAAGAGCGAAGGCCGCGTGCCGCTTCGCGAATTCGCGATGCCGGGCCAGAAGGCCGACCTCAACGTCGGCGACGAAGTCGAAGTCTATGTCGACCGCGTCGAAAACGCCAATGGCGAAACCATGCTCTCGCGCGACCGTGCGCGCCGCGAAGCCGCCTGGGACCGCCTCGAAGAAGAATTCAACAAGGAAGCCCGCGTCGAAGGCGTCATCTTCGGCCGCGTCAAGGGCGGCTTCACCGTCGACCTCGGCGGCGCCGTGGCCTTCCTTCCGGGCAGCCAGGTCGACATCCGCCCCGTGCGCGACGTCGGCCCGCTCATGGACCTGCCGCAGCCGTTCCAGATCCTCAAGATGGATCGCCGCCGCGGCAACATCGTCGTGTCGCGCCGCGCCATCCTCGAGGAAACGCGCGCCGAACAGCGTTCGGGCCTGATCCAGAACCTCGAAGAAGGCCAGATCATCGAAGGCGCGGTCAAGAACATCACCGATTATGGTGCGTTCGTCGACCTCGGCGGCATCGACGGCCTGCTCCATGTCACCGACATGAGCTACAAGCGCGTCAACCACCCGAGCGAAGTCATCAACATCGGTGACACAGTCCGCGTCCAGATCATCCGCATCAACCGCGACACGCAGCGCATCAGCCTCGGCATGAAGCAGCTCGAAAGCGATCCGTGGGAAGGCGTCGCCGCCAAATATCCGGTCGGCGCGAAGCTCACCGGCACGGTCACGAACATCACCGATTACGGCGCGTTCGTCGAACTCGAAGCCGGCATCGAAGGCCTGGTCCACGTCAGCGAAATGTCGTGGGTCAAGAAGAACGTCCACCCCGGCAAGATCGTTTCGACGAGCCAGGAAGTCGACGTCATCGTCCTCGAAGTCGACAGCGACAAGCGCCGCATTTCGCTCGGTCTCAAGCAGGCCCAGTCGAACCCCTGGGGCGCCTTTGCGGAAGCCCACCCGGTCGGCTCGGTCGTCGAAGGCGAAGTCAAGAACGCGACCGAATTCGGTCTGTTCGTCGGCCTGCCGGGCGACGTTGACGGCATGGTCCACATGTCGGACATCGCGTGGGGCATCTCGGGCGAAGAAGCGCTGCACCTCCACCGCAAGGGCGAGAGCGTGCAGGTTGTCGTCCTCGACGTCGATGTCGAAAAGGAACGCATCAGCCTCGGCATCAAGCAGCTTGAAAAGGGCGCTCCGGCCGTCGGCGGCGGCGTCAGCGCCGCGGGTTCGGTGAAGAAAAACGACATCGTCACCGTCACGGTCCTCGAAGTCCGCGACAATGGCCTCGAAGTGCAGGCCGGCGAAGATGGCGCCACCGGCTTCATCAAGCGCGCCGACCTTGGCCGCGACCGCGACGAACAGCGCGCCGAACGCTATCAGGTCGGCCAGAAGTTCGACGCGATGGTCATCGGTTTCGACCGTTCGAAAAAGCCGAACTTCTCGGTCAAGGCGATGCAGATCGCCGAAGAGAAGGAAGCCGTCGCGCAGTACGGCTCGTCGGACTCGGGTGCGTCGCTTGGCGACATCCTCGGCGAAGCGCTGAAGGCCGGCAAGAAGGACTGATCCTCCTTCTCGCCGTCAGGCAACAGAAAAGGCCCGCAGAGTGTCCCTCTGCGGGCCTTTTTCTTGTCGTGATATATTTTTGACCGGACCGCGATTCGTGATACCTTAGCGGACGCGTTGGGAGGGGTCTCACGCACCATGGGCCGGCAACGACCGGAACCTCGCTTCGGCGGGGAATGCGTGACTGTATATTAGGGGAAGCACATGATCCGGTCAGAACTGGTTCAAAAGATCGCGAGCGAAAACAGCGATTTGCGGCTCGAGGAAGTCGAGCGCATCGTCGACACCTTCTTCGATTCCATCGTCGATCAGCTCGCGGCGGGCGGCCGCGTCGAACTGCGCGGCTTCGGCGCCTTCTCGACCCGCGCGCGCGAATCGCGCACCGGCCGCAACCCCCGCACCGGGGCGGCCGTCGACGTGAAGGCGAAAAACGTGCCCTATTTCAAACCGGGCAAGGAAATGCGCGAGCGGCTGAACAGCTGAGCTTCAATCACTTGCACCGATCTCGTCATTGCGAGGAGCCGAAGGCGACGCGGCAATCCAGAGGTGCGTAAACCGCCCTGGATTGCTTCGCTACGCTCGCAATGACGTTATTTCTTTGCTCGGCGCTCAATTCTTCAGCCGATACCCCGTCCGGAACACCCAGAAGATCACGCCGAGGCATAGCGCCAGGAAGAGCGTGACCGCGCCCATGCTGACCTCGATCCCGACGTCGCCCTTGCCGAAGAAGGTCCAGCGGAAGCCGCTGATCAGATAGACGACGGGATTGAACAGCGTCACCGTCCGCCACGCGGCGGGCAGCATGTCGAGCGAGTAGAAGGCGCCGCCTAAAAAGGTCAGCGGATAGATGACGAGCATCGGGATGACCTGAAGCTGCTCGAAGCTTTGCGCCCAGATGCCGATGATGAAGCCGAACAGGCAAAAGGTCACCGCCATCAGGACCATGAAGGCGGCCATCAGCAGCGGGTGCGCGACCTGCACATCGACGAACAGGTGCGCGGTCGCAAAGATGATCGAACCGATGACCACCGACTTTGTCGCCGCCGCGCCGACATAAGCGATCACGGTCTCCAGCGGCGACAGCGGCGCCGACAGCATTTCGTAGATCGTCCCCGTCCATTTGGGCATATAGATGCCGAACGACGCGTTGCTGATGCTTTCGGTGAACATCGTCAGCATCATCAGCCCGGGGACAATGAAGGCGCCATAGGGGACGTCGCTGACCTCGGCCATCCGGCTGCCGATCGCCGATCCGAAGACGACGAAATAGAGCGCGGTGGTGATCACCGGCAGCATCAGGCTGGTCCAGAAGGTGCGCCCGAAGCGCGCCATTTCGAAAGCGTAGATCGCGCGCACGCCGCGCCAGTTCGCGGTCATGCGGCTTCTCCTTTCGCACCGTTCGATTCATGCACCAGCCCCACGAAAATATCCTCGAGCGAGCTTTGCCTTGTGTGCAGATCCTTGAACTGCACCCCGATGTCGGTCATCCGCCGCAGCAGCGAGGGCACGCCGGTCGCTTCGGCGCGGCTGTCGAATTCATAGACCAGCTCATTGCCCTCGCCCGCCAGTTCGAGCTTCCACTGCGCCAGTTCATCGGGGATCGCCGTCAACGGATCGACGAGATTGAGCGTCAGCGTCTTGCGCCCGAGTTTCTTGATCAGTTCATCCTTCTGCTCGACCAGAATCAGCCGCCCGCCGGTGATCACCCCGACGCGGTCGGCCATTTCCTCGGCCTCCTCGATATAATGGGTGGTGAGGATGATCGTGACCCCGCGTTCGCGCAAGGACCGCACCATGTTCCACATGTCGCGGCGCAGTTCGACGTCGACGCCCGCGGTCGGTTCGTCGAGAAACAGGATTTCGGGTTCGTGGGAGAGCGCCTTCGCGATCATCACGCGGCGCTTCATGCCGCCCGACAATTCCATGATCTTCGACGCGCGCTTGTCCCACAGCGACAGGTCCTTGAGCAATTGTTCGATGAACGCCGGGTCCTTGGGCTTGCCGAACAGGCCGCGCGAAAAACTCACCGTCGCCAGCACCGTTTCGAACGCATCGGTGTGCAGTTCCTGCGGCACCAGCCCGATCAGCGAGCGCGCCGCGCGGTAATCGCGGGCATGATCATGTCCGCCGACGGTCACCGTTCCCGCGCTCGGCGTGACGATGCCGCAGACGATGCTGATCATCAACGGCGCGGGCAAGACCAGCAACATCAGAATGGTGGTGGTCTTGCCCGCGCCGTTCGGCCCGAGCAGCGCGAAAATCTCGCCCTTGTTGATCGATAGGTCGACGTCGCTCAGTGCTTTGTGACCGCTCTTATAGGTTTTTCCGAGGCCGGAAATCTGGAGAACCACTGTCATGCCATGCGTTTAGCCGAGCCGCCGCATCGCGTGAAGCGCCAAACATCGCTTGACCTCCACCGGCCCATCGGCTTGACCAAACCCCGCGCGGACGTGGCGAAATCGGTAGACGCAGCAGACTTAAAATCTGCCGGCCTAGTGTCATGCGGGTTCAAGTCCCGCCGTCCGCACCATGATGAACCCAACGGGAAGCGCATCCTTGCCTATCTTTCGCATCTTTCGGGTGAGAGACCTCATGCTGGCAGTCCAATCCATGCTTCGCGGCAACCCCATTCCCCGGCATCTGGCCGCCCTGATCGCCGCCTTGCTCGTCGCAGCCCCGGCCGCCGCGGCCGAAACCGACTGCGCCCAAGGTGCCTATCGTCTGTCCGACGGCAGCGTCATCGATGTCGCCGCGGCCAGCGAAGGCGCGCTGCGCTGGCGCGGCTTCGACGGGGCGAGCGGCGAGTTGAAACGCGATGGCGATCACTGGGCCGGCACCGCCGGCTGGACGGGGCGCCCCGACGGGCTGACGGTCCGGTTCGACTGCGCCGCAAAGACGATGCAGTTCGGCGAGCGCGTCGGGCGTCAAATCCCGCTCGAAACGCGCGAGACCAGCTTCACCAGCCACGGCACCCGCCTCGCCGGCCGGCTGGTGATGCCGCCCGGCGACGGCCCCGTCCCGATCGTCGTGCTGCTTCACGGCGCGGAGTTCACCTCGGCGCGCGATACCAATGCGCTGCAGCGCATGCTTCCCGCCGCGGGCATCGGCGCCTTCGTCTATGACAAGCGCGGCACCGGCGCGTCGGGCGACAAATATACACAGGTTTTTTCTCTGCTCGCCGACGACGCCGTCGCCGCGCTCGCCGAGACGCGGCGGATGGCTGGCGCGCGCGGCGCGCGCTTCGGCTTTCAGGGGCCGAGCCAGGGCGGCTGGATCGCGCCGCTCGCGGCGACGCGGACGCAGGTCGACTTCCTGATCGTCAGCTTCGGCCTCGCGGTGTCGGTCGCCGACGAGGATCGCGAAGCCATCGCCTTTCAGATGGGGCTCAAGGGCTATGGCCCCGACGTGATCGCCAAGGCGCAGGAAATCGGCGCCGCGACGACCCGCATCTTCGCAAGCGGGATGACCGACGGGATCGAGGAACTCGATGCGGTACGCGCACGCTATCGCGACGAGCCGTGGTACAAGGATGTCTACGGCAATTACACCCACCTTATCCTCGGCATGACCGCCGAAGAGATCCGGACCAAGGGGCAGGTCTATCGGTTCGGCACTCCCGTCCACTACGACCCGATGCCGACGCTCCGCGCGGTGGGCGTGCCGCAGCTCTGGGCGCTCGGCGGGCAGGATATCGATGCGCCGGCCGGCGAGACCGCGCGGCGGATCAAGGGCCTGATCGCCGCAGGCCGGCCGATCACCCTCGCCGTCTTTCCCAAGGCCGAACATGGCATGACCGAATTCGAGACCGCGCCCGACGGATCGCGCGTGTCGACCCGCTTCACCCCCGGCTATTTCCGGTTGCTGATCGACTATGCCAAGGGTGCGCCCCTCGCTCCCGCCTATGGCGACGCCGAAATAACCCGCCCGGCAACGAAGAAGTGACGCCCGGCGTTCGAGCTTTTCCCTTAATCGGCGCCGGCTCCTTTCGTGAGTGAGCGGTCCGGATCGCCCCTTCCGGTTTCGCCGCTTATCCCTATGATGCCTTCCATGCCGCAACATCAGGACAATCACCGGGCCAGCAAAAAGACAAGACTGCGCCGCGGCCATATCGGCGTCGCCGCTCTGATCGCCCTGACTCTCGCCGGTTGCGGTCTGTTCGGCGAGCGCGGTCCCGTGAAGATCGCCGCCATCGGCACGCTCAACACCACCGCCACCCCGCTTTCCGGCGAGCTGTCGAGCGCCAATGCCGCGCTGCTCGATGCGACCTCGCAGGGGCTCGTCAGCTATGACGGCGAGGGTCAGATCGACACGGGTCTCGCCGACCGCTGGACCGTCACCGCCGACGGGCGCAGCTATATCTTCCGCCTTCGCGAAGCCAAATGGACCAATGGCCGCAAGGTGACGGCCGAGAATGTCGCCAAGATTCTGCGCGATTATCTCGCGCCCGCCAGCCGCCACGTCCTGAAAGATGATTTTCCGGAGATCGAGACGATCAAGGCGATGACCGACGCCGTCATCGAAATCCGCCTCTCGGTGCCGCAGCCCGCGATCCTCGAGTTGCTCGCCCAGCCGTCGATGGCGATCGTCAACAGGGGCATGAGCTGGGGCCCGATGCGCGCGCGCAAGATCGGCCGCGCGGTGTTGCTCTCGCCCGTCCCGGACCCGCTCGCCGAGGATTCCGAAGCCGCCGAGGCGGCCGCCAACGACCCCGCCGCCTCGATCGAACTCGTCGGCACCTCACCCGAGGGCGCGCTCGCGCGGTTCAAGAACGGCTATGCCGACGGGGTGATCGGGGGCCGCTTTTCGACCCTGCCCTATTTCGTCGCGTCGAACATCGGCCGCTCCCGCCTCGTCGTCGATCCGGTGCCCGGTCTGTTCGGCTTGTCCTTCGTGCGTGCGGAGGGGTTCCTCGCGACCGACGTCAATCGCGGCGCGCTCGTCCGCGCGGTCCGGCGCGAGCGGCTGATCGAGGCCTTTGGTCTGACCGAATGGCAATCGCAGGTCACGCTGCGCCCCGCGCTCTACGCGCGCGACGGCGGCCCCGTGCCGCTGGTTCCCGCCTGGGCCGAGTTCGACGAAGCCTCGCGGCTCGCCCAGGCGAAACGCGTCGTCGATGCGTGGCGCGCCGCGGGGCGCGAGATCGAGCCGCTGCGCATCGCGGTTCCGGACACCCCGGGCGGGCGCATCCTGTTCGCTTATGTCGCGGCCGACTTCAAAGCGATCGGCGTGCCGAGCCGCCGCGTCGCCATGGCGTCGACCGCCGACCTGCGCCTGATCGACGAGGTCGCGCCGAACGACGATCCGATATGGGCGCTCCGCCGCCTGTCGTGCCGGCGCGATACGCTGTGCAACCGCGAAGCGCAGGATCTGATCGCGCTGGCGACCGCCAATATCGACACCGGCCAGCGCCGCCAGCAGATCGGCGAGGCCGAGGCGGTGCTGGTGCGCTACGCCCCCTTCATCCCGATCGCGACGCCGCTGCGCTGGTCGGTCGCCTCGCAGCGTCTGACGGGCCTGCGCGCCAACGGCCGCGCGCAGCACCCATTGAATCATCTGATCGCCATACCCAACTAATACAGTGGCGCCGCAAGTCCGGGCGCTTTTGAAAGGACCCCGATGGCCCCTTCGAGCCCAAATCCCGACGCAATCTTCGATGCGCTCATTCAAAACCGGACCGACCCCGCCGCGCTGCGCAAGCGCGTCGAGACGCTCGAAATCCTGCTCGAACGCAGCTTCGTCATTCCCGGCATCAACCGCCCTGTCGGCCTCGACGCGATCGTCGGGCTGGTCCCCGTCGTCGGCGACGTGATCGCCGCGACGATGGGCGCCTATCTCATCTGGGAAGCGCGCAACCTCGGCATGCCGAAATGGAAGATCTGGCGCATGATCGGCAATCTCGGCGTCGATACCGCGCTCGGCGCGGTCCCGCTCGTCGGCGATGCCTTCGACTTCTTCTTCCGCTCGAACACGCGGAACCTCAAGATCATCAAGAAGCATCTCGACAAGCATCATCCGGGCACGATCATCATCGACCAGTGATTTCCCGTCATTGCGAGGAGCGAAGCGACGCGGCAATCCAGAGTCGCGCGAGGCCGCCCTGGATTGCTTCGCTACGCTCGCAATGACGATGGTTGCATTGGCAACCGCCCTTCCCCTCCGGTGTGTAATGCTGCTAGCACAGCGCCACCACACCCCAGGGGAGATTTCCGAATGATCCGCGCCAGCTTCGTCGCGCTTGCCCTCAGCTGTTCCTTCGCCGCCGTGGCCGCCGCCGCGCCGCAGGACGACGACCCTTATCTCTGGCTCGAGGACATCGAAGGCGCGAAGGCGCTCGACTGGGTCAAAAAGGAAAATGCGGCGACCGACAGGCTGATCACCACCCGCCCGGGCTTCGAGGCCGATCGCAAGCGCGCGCGCGCCATCCTCGACGACGACCGGCAGATCGCGATGCCCGGCGAGGTGATGGGCGATACGATCACCAATTTCTGGCGCGACGCGGCCAATCCGCGCGGGCTGTGGCGGCAAAGCCCGCTCGACGCCTATCTTGCGGGCAAGCCCGAATGGACGACGCTGATCGACGTCGATGCGCTCGGCAAGGCCGAGAAGCAAAGCTGGGTCTGGCACGGCGCCGACTGCCTCGCGCCCGATTACAAACGCTGCCTCGTCTCGCTGAGCCCCGGCGGCACCGATGCCGACATCGTCCGCGAATGGGACCGGACGACCAAAAGCTTCGTCGACGGCGGCTTCGCCCTGCCGCAGGCGAAGAGCAGCGTGACGTGGGAGGGCGCCGACACATTGCTCGTCGCGACCGACTATGGCGAAGGCAGCATGACCGCGTCGGGCTATCCGCGCATCGTCAAGCGGTGGAAACGCGGCACGCCGCTGTCGGCCGCCGAAACGCTGGCCGAGGGCGAGCATGAGGATGTCGGGATGAACGTCTTCGCGCTCGTCGACGGCGACAAACGCTGGCCGATGATCAGCCGCGGCAAGACCTTCTACACCGCCGACATCAAACTGCCGAACATCGACGCCTCGCGCTATATTTCGACGATCATCCCCGACACCGCGAGCATCCGCGACGTCGTCGACGGACAGCTGATCATCTTCCTCAATCAGGACTGGGCGAACATTCCCGCCGGCTCGCTCGTCTCGCTGTCGCTCGAGGATATGTCGGCCGATCGCAAGGTGCCGATCGTCACCGCGATGACGCCGACGAAGGCGCAGGCGATCGAGAATGTTTCGGCAACCGACAATATCCTGTGGGTCAAGGCGCTCGACGATGTCGAGGGCAAGCTCTTTGCGCTGCGCCGCGATTCCACGACCGGCAAATGGAACCAGAAGGCGGTTCCGCTCGCCGAGAAGGCGACGGTGACGATCGCCGGCACGATCGGCAAGCGCGACATCGTGCTCGCGACCGCCGAGACGATGCTGACGCCGCCGACGCTCTATGCCGTGGCCGAAGACGGCGCGCCGAAAGCGGTGCAGAGCCTTCCCGCGACCTTCGACGCGAAGGACATGACCGTCGAAAAGCGGTTCGCGACGTCGAAGGACGGCACCAAAATCCCCTATTTCCTCGTTCGCAAGAAGGGCGCGACGGGGCCGGTCCCCGCGCTGATCCACGCCTATGGCGGCTTCCGCGCCGCGCAGACGCCGGGCTATCTGACCGGCCAGCCCTATCGCGCCGGACCGCTCGGGCTGTTCTGGGTCGAAGACGGCAATGCCTATGTCCTCGCCAATATCCGCGGCGGCGGCGAATATGGCCCCGCCTGGCATCAGGCGGCGCTGCGCGAAAAACGCCAGAACAGCTTCGACGACCTGCACGCGGTTGCCGAGGATCTGGTCAAGGCCGGGGTCAGCGCGAAGGGCAGGATCGCGATCTCGGGCCGCTCGAACGGCGGCGTGCTCGTCGGCGCGGCGATGACGCAGCGCCCCGACCTTTACGGCGCGGTGATCTCGGGCTCGCCGATCAAGGATATGTGGCGGTATGACAAGATGCTCGCGGGCGCCTCATGGGTCGCCGAATATGGCGACCCCGACGTGCCCGGGGATTGGGCCTTCCTGTCGAAATATTCGCCCTATCACAACATCCGCAAGGGCGTGACCTATCCGCCGATCTTCCTCTACCTGTCGACCAAGGACGACCGCGTCCACCCCGGCCATGCGCGCAAATTCGCCGCGCGGCTGATGGAGAACGGCAACCGCGTCTATTATCACGAATATATCGAAGGCGGCCATTCGGTCGGCGCCGACCATGCCGAGGACGCGGTGCGCGCCGCGATGCTCCACGGCTTCCTGCAGCGCGAGCTGGTGGAGAAGAAGTAGCGCCGGGTCATCCCGAGATGGGTGTCCCCCCCGTCATCCCGGCGAAGGCCGGGATCTCGCCGGTGCGTAAGGACGAGACGGTGAGATCCCGGCCTTCGCCGGGATGACGATAAGGCTGACATTGCCCTGGCCTAGCGAATCTGCCTTTTCTCCAGCTTCCGCGCCAGCGTCCGCCGGTGCATTCCCAGCCGGCGCGCGGTTTCCGATATGTTGAAGTCGGTCTCGACCAGCGTCTGGTGGATATGCTCCCACTCGACCGTCTTGATCGACGAAGGGCGCGCATCGAGCGGGGTTTCGGCATTGCCTTCCGACCGCTCGAACGCGGCCTCTATATCGTCGGTGTTCGACGGCTTGGCGAGATAATAGGAGGCGCCGAGCTTGATCGCTTCGACCGCGGTCGCGATGCTCGCAAAGCCGGTGAGCACGACGATCTTCATCGCCGGATCGAGCGCGCGCAGCGTCTGGACGCACGCGAGCCCCGATGCGCCGCCAAGCTTGAGGTCGACGACCGCATAGCCCGGCCGGAATGTCCGCAAAATTTCGTCCATCGCCTCGGGGCTGTGCGCAACCTCGACGGCATAGCCGCGCCGCTCGAACGAGCGTTTCAGCGTGCGGGCAAAGGCCTCGTCGTCCTCGACGATCAGCAAATGGCGCGTCTCGATCATGCCTTTTCTCCACTCGGCGGAGCGAGCGCCGAAATCGGCAGGAATATCCTGACCAGCGCGCCGCCCGCATCGCGATTGGCGACGCTGGCGCCACCGCCCAGCTTGCGCAGCACATTGACGAGCAGGAACAGCCCGAGCCCGCCACCGGGCCGTCCCTTGGTCGAGCGATAGGGCTGGCCGAAATTCTCGAGCATCTCAGGGCTGAAGCCCGGCCCGCGGTCGGCGATCTCGATCACCAGCATGTCGCCGTCGCGTGAGGTGGTGAAGCTGGTCCAGTCGGGAGACACCTCGGCCGCATTGTCGAGGACGTTGCCGATCACCTGCCGCAGCGCCGGGTCCGACACGATCGCGACGTCGGCGCCGAAACGGTCGTTGAATTCGATCGTGCCCGGGCGGCGCACCGCACGCGTATGTGCGACGATCTCGTTGAACGCCGCACGGATCGTGGTGAGCCGCGGTGCTTCGCCGCGCGCCTCGCCCGCCGACATCAAAATGCCGCTGACGATCGCCTTGCAGCGTTGCACCGCCGCATCCATGTCGGCGAGGTCTTCCTGCAATTCGCGGTCGTCCTTCAGCCGCGGCGCCGCCTGCCAGTCGCCGATCAGCACCGACAAGGTCGACAGCGGCGTGCCGAGTTCGTGCGCCGCGCCCGACGCGAGCAGCCCCATGCGCACGATATGATCCTCCTCGGCGGCGCGCTGACGACTGGCGGCGAGCGCCGCGTCGCTGTCGCGCAGATTGCGGCTGATCCGCGTGACGAAGGCGACCAGCAGCACCGCGATCAGCAGGAAGCAGACGAAGCTGCCCTGCAGATAGAGCTTCATCGGGTCGGCGGCGTAGGGGGGCGGCAGCAGGAGCGGCGTCGGATCGACGCGCAGCGCCGCGAGCGCGGCGAGCGCGGCCGCGACGATCGCCCATGACGAGCGCGGCGTGAGCAGGATCGCACCGATCACGACCTGGAGCAGGAAGAGCGAGGCGAAGGGATTGGCAAGCCCGCCGCTATGATGCAGCTGCCAGCCGAGCGCCGCGACGTCGAACAGCAACGCCGCGGTGAGTTCGGCGTTGGTCACCCCGCGGCCGCGGCGGA
Source organism: uncultured Sphingopyxis sp. (assembly GCF_900078365.1). Classification (NCBI taxonomy): domain Bacteria; kingdom Pseudomonadati; phylum Pseudomonadota; class Alphaproteobacteria; order Sphingomonadales; family Sphingopyxidaceae; genus Sphingopyxis; species uncultured Sphingopyxis sp. The sequence goes on along the minus strand of NZ_LT598653.1, from coordinate 1,438,030 downwards.
GCAGCGCGGCGCTCGCGAAATTGATCGCGATCAGCACGAGGATCGCCGCGAGCAAGGGCGCGCGCGGCAGCGAAATCCCCATCGGCCCGCTGACGATCCCGATCGTCGCGAGCTGTCCGCCGACCGCGAGCCAGCGCAGCTGGATCAGCAGCGTCATGTTGCGGCGGCCCGCGGGGGCTCTCGCGGGTGCGGCGGGCAGGATCGCCGGGTCGGTCATCGATCCCGGATACGCCAGAGCCGCCACGCAAAAAAGAGGCTGAGCGCAGCGAGCGCGAACCAGGTCAACGCATAGACCAGATGATGGTCGCGAAAACGCACCACCGTGAGTCCGCCGACCGGATAGCCGCCGGGGTTGGGCGTCGCGTCGGCATCGACGAAATAGGGCGCGGTCCGGCCGAGCCCCCGCGCCTTCGCGATAGCCGCGACGTCGCGCGAGAACCAGCGGTCCGCCGCCGGATCGTTCGAGCGCAGGAACGCCCCGCCGGGCTCGGTCACGCGCAAGAGGCCGGTCACCGTCGCCGGCCCCGCGGCATTGCCCGCCGCGCGCGTCTTCGCCTCGCGCCGCTCATTGGGCACGAAGCCGCGATTGACGAGCAGGGTGAAGCCGGGGGTTTCGAGCGGCGTCACCACCCAATAGCCCGCGCCGCGCCCGGTCACCGCCTGCACCAGCGTCTCGCGGTCGTGCCGGAACCTTCCCGACGCGGTGACGCGCCGATAGGCATCGTCCTTCGCATTGACCGCATCCCACCGATCCGGCCCCGGCGCCGCGATGGGCGGTGCATGGATGCGTGCATCGACCGCGGCGATCAGCTCATGCTTCCAGGCGCGCCGCTCGACCTGCCAGACGCCGAGCGCCGCGAGGCCGAGCGCCGCGATCAGCGCCGCCGCGGCAAAAACCGCGCGGCGGGTCGGTCTCAAAGCACCTGGCCCGTAACCTGACTGGTCGGCTCGTGCGGCATCGGCATCATGTTGGTGTTGAGATGGTGCATCACCCACAGCGAGCCCGCGAGCATGATCCCCACGACGATGATCGTGAAGACGAGCGAGGTCAGCGACCAGCCGCCCTCGGCCTTCGGCGTCATGTGGAGGAAGAAGATCATGTGGACGACGATCTGCACCACCGCGAAACCCATGATGATCGCGCCCGTCGCGGCCGCGCTCAGCGGCATCGTCATCACCAGCCAGAAAGGAATGGCGGTCAGGATCACCGACAGCAGGAAGCCGATGACATAGTCGCGCATCGACGCGTGCGGCATCTCGATCTCGTGGTGCGCGTCGTGCGCGTGCGTATCGTGGCTCACCGCAGCACTCCCATCAGATAGACAAAGGTAAAGACGCCGATCCACACGACGTCGAGGAAGTGCCAGAACATCGAAAGGCACATCACGCGGCGCTTGTTCGCGGCAATCAGTCCGTGCTTCGACAGCTGAAACATCAAAGTGACCAGCCAGACGATGCCGAAGGTGACGTGCAGCCCGTGCGTGCCGACGAGCGTGAAGAAGCTCGACAGAAAGGCGCTGCGCTGCGGGCCCGCGCCGATCTCGATCAGATGGTGGAATTCGTAAAGCTCGATCCCGAGGAAGGCGAGCCCGAACAGACCGGTGACCGCGAGCCAGAGCTGGACGCCCCGCACTCTGCCCTGCTGCATCTGGAGCACCGCGAAGCCATAGGTGATCGACGAAAAGAGCAGCATCGCGGTGTTGAGCGCGATGAGTTTCAGGTCGAACAGGTCCTTCGGCGCAGGACCCGCGGCATAGCTGCCGCCGAGCACGGCGTAGCAGGCGAAAAGGATCGCGAAGATGAGGCAGTCGCTCATCAGATAGATCCAGAAGCCCAGCATCGTGCTGTGCCCCTCGGGATGCGCATGCTCGTCGAGGTCGTAGAAGGCGACGGGCTCGTCGGCGGTCATGGTCTTGGCACTCATCGGATCAGGCTCCGGCCGCCAGCTGGCGGGTGCGCGCTTCCTCGACCGCGGTGACCGTCGCCGCCGGAATGTCGAAATCGCGCTTGTAGTTGAAGGTGTGGATGATCGCGGCGGCGATCACCGCGACGAAGCTCGCCGCGACGAGCCACCAGATGTGCCAGACGAGCGCGAAGCCCATGACAAGGCAGATACCCGACAGGATCATCCCCGCGCCGGTGTTGCTCGGCATGTGAATGTCGCGATAGCCGTTCACCGGCCGCTGATGTCCGCGCTTCTTCATGTCGTACCAGGCGTCGAGGTCGTGGATCACCGGCGTGAAGGCGAAATTATAGTCGGGCGGCGGCGAGCTGGTCGCCCATTCGAGCGTGCGGCCGTCCCACGGATCGCCGCTTTCGTCGCGCAGCTCCTTGCGGCGCCAAATGCTCACCGCGAACTGGACCAGCATCGCGCCGATGCCCGCCGCGATGATCGCCGCGCCGATGCCGGCGATCACGAACCATATCTGCAGGCTCGGGTCGTCGAACACGCGCATCCGCCGCGTCACGCCCATCAGGCCGAGGATATAGAGCGGCGTGAAAGCGACCCAGAAGCCGACGACCCAGCACCAGAAGCTGATCTTGCCCCAGAAAACGTCGAGCTTGAAGCCGAAGGCCTTGGGCCACCAATAGTTGATCGCCGCGAACAGCCCGAACAGGACGCCGCCGATGATCACATTATGGAAATGCGCGATCAGGAACAGCGAATTGTGGAGCACGAAGTCGGCGGGCGGCACCGCGAGCAGCACGCCGGTCATGCCGCCGATGACGAAGGTCAGCATGAAGGCGACCGTCCACATCATCGGCAGTTCGAAGCGGATGCGGCCCCGATACATGGTGAAGAGCCAGTTGAAGAGCTTGGCCCCGGTCGGGATCGAGATCACCATCGTCGTGATGCCGAAGAAGCTGTTGACGCTCGCCCCCGACCCCATGGTGAAGAAGTGGTGCAGCCACACGATGTACGACAATATGGTGATGCACACCGTCGCATAGACCATCGAGGTATAGCCGAACAGCGGTTTCTTGGAGTAGGTGGCCACGATTTCCGAGAACGCGCCGAAGCAGGGCAGGATCAGGATGTACACCTCGGGGTGGCCCCAGATCCAGATCAGGTTCACATACATCATCGGCGATCCGCCGAGATCGTTGGTGAAGAAATTGGTCCCGACATAGCGGTCGAGGCTCAAAAGCACGAGCGTCGCGGTCAGGATCGGGAAGCTCGCGACGATCAGGATGTTCGAGCAGAGCGAGGTCCAGGTGAAGACGGGCATCTTCATCAGCCCCATGCCCGGCGCGCGCAGCTTCAGGATCGTGACGATCAGGTTGATGCCCGACAAGGTGGTGCCGACGCCGGCTATCTGGAGGCCCCATATATAATAGTCGACGCCGACATTGGGGCTGTAAGCGATTCCCGATAGCGGCGGATAGGCCAGCCAGCCGGTCTGGGCATATTCGCCGACGAACAGCGAGATCATCGTCAGCACCGCGCCCGACGTCGTCATCCAGAAGCTGAAATTGTTGAGGAAGGGAAAGCTGACGTCGCGCGCACCGATCTGGAGCGGGACGATATAGTTCATGATCCCGGTGATGAACGGCATCGCGACGAAGAAGATCATGATCACGCCGTGCGCGGTGAACACCTGGTCATAATGGTGCGGGGTCAGATAACCTTCGGACCCGCCGAACGCCATCGCCTGCTGCAGCCGCATCATGATCGCGTCGGCGAAGCCGCGCAGGAACATGATGAGCCCCAGGATCATGTACATGATCCCGATGCGCTTGTGGTCGACGGTGGTGAACCACTCCTTCCACAAATAGCCCCAGAGGCGATATTTGGTGATCAGGCCGAGCACCGCGATGCCGCCGATGACAACGCCGATGAAGGTGACGACAAGGATCGGCTCGTGCAGCGGCAGCGCCTCCATCGACAGCTTGCCGAGGATCGGACCGGTTTCGGGTGCGGGATGCGGGACAGTCATGGGGATCTCGGACTTCGGTTCAGGACATCGGGCGGACGGCGGGCGCGTTCAGCGCGGTGCGTTCGGGCTTCGCCGGAACCGGAAGCCCTTCGCCCTTCAGCTTTTCGGGCGCCACCGGCTTCGCGTCGGGACGGTCGTTCGACATCACCGGCGCGCTGCAATAGGCGGCGACATAGCGCATGCTCCAGCGTGCGGCCTCGACGGTGCCGCGCGCGGCGAACTTGTCGTAAGTCACCTGGCGGACATTGCCGATCCCCGCGATCCCCGCGCCGCCCGCGGCATCGACCGACATCATGTCGTGCATGCACATCTTGCCGGGCTCGACGCACATGTTGACGACCGCGTCGAACAGCTGCGGATCGCTCGCGGCGAAATGGCGGACGGGTTCCTTGTGGGTCGGCTTCTCGAGCTCGAGATAGGCGTTGCGGCTGAGGTCGCCTTCGGCCGAGGCTTTCGTCGCCGCGACCCATTTGTCGAACTCGCCCGCGGGCAGGCTCTTCACCGCGAAGCGCATGTTCGAAAAGCCCCAGCCCGAATAATTGGCCGAAAAGCCCTCAAACTCGCCGGTCTTGTCGAAGACGCCGTGCAGCTTGGTCTCCATGCCCGGCATCGCATAAATCTGCCCCGCGAGCGCCGGCACATAAAAGCTGTTCATCACCGAGGAAGAGGAGATGCGGAAGCGCACCGGCCGGTTCACCGGCAGCGCCAGCTCGTTCACCGTCGCCACGCCCTGTTCGGGATAGATGAACAGCCATTTCCAGTCGAGCGCGACGACCTGCACGTCGAGCGGCTGGACCTCGGCCGCCACCGGTTGGCCCGGGGCAGTGCGTGCGAGCGGGCGATAGGGATCGAGCAGATGCGTCGCGACCCACGTCACCGCGCCGAGGCAGATGATGATCAAGAGCGGCGCCGACCAGATGACCAATTCGAGCTGCGTCGAATGGTCCCAGTCGGGCTTGTAGGTCGCCTCCTTGTTCGACGCGCGATAGCGCCACGCGAAGAAGATCGTCAGCGCCATCACCGGCACGATGATCAGCAGCATCAACACCGTCGACAGGATGATCAGGTCGCCCTGCTGGCGCGCGACGTCGCCGGCGGGATCGAGCACGATCAGCCCGCAGCCCGACAGGAGAGGCAGCGCGGCGAGCAGCGGCACAAGCCGCAATCGGGCGAAAGAACGGGGAAGTTCAGTGGGCATGACGCGCGCCTAAGCCTCCTTTGTTGCACTGCACATAGGACATTTTGTCCAATCCCGCGACCGTCCATCATCGCGCAGGGGCATTTTCATTCCGGGCGCTTTTGCCCTATGACCGACTCGTGCCGCCGCATCTTGCGCAAGCGGAGGCTCCAGCTCAAGGATTGTTACCATGGCTGCCGACACCGTCCCCACGACCGAGGCCGAACGCGACGCCCGCGCCCTCCACGGCGCCGACGAGACCGGGGGCCACCGCATCGATCCGGCCGAGATCGCGATCGGGGTGATCATCGGGCGGACGTCGGAATTCTTCGACTTCTTCGTCTATGCCATCGCGTCGGTGCTCGTCTTTCCGAAACTCGTCTTTCCGCATCTCGACCCGCTGACGGGCACGCTCTGGTCGTTCGCGATCTTCGCCCTCGCCTTCGTTTCGCGCCCCGTCGGCACGATCATCTTCACCGCGATCGACCGCGCCTATGGCCGCGGCGCGAAGCTCACCATCGCGCTTTTCCTGCTCGGCGGGTCGACGGCGGCAATCGCCTTCCTGCCGGGCTATCATTCGGTCGGCATCGGCGCCGCGCTGCTCCTCGCGCTGTTCCGCATGGGCCAGGGCGTGGCGCTCGGCGGTTCGTGGGACGGCCTCGCCTCACTCCTCGCGATCAACGCGCCCGAAAACCGCCGCGGCTGGTATGCGATGATCCCGCAGCTCGGCGCACCGCTCGGCCTCATCGTCGCCAGCCTGCTCTTCATGTTCCTGATCTCCGCCCTCCCGGCCGAGGACTTCCTCGCCTGGGGCTGGCGCTACCCCTTCTTCGTCGCCTTCGCGATCAACGTCGTCGCGCTGTTCGCGCGGCTGCGCATCGTCGTGACCCCCGAATATGCCGAGCTGTTCGAGAATCGCGCGCTCGAGCCCGCGCCCCTGCTCGAAACGCTGCGCTCCGAATGGAAGACGATCGTCATCGGCACCTTCGCGCCGCTCGCCAGCTTCGCGATGTTCCACATGGTCACCGTCTATCCGCTGTCGTGGGTGTTCCTGTTCACCGACGAAAGCCCGGTGCGCTTCCTGGTGATCGAGGCGATCGCCGCGGTCGTCGGCGTCGCCGCGATCGTCGTGTCGGGCATCCTCGCCGACCGTGTCGGCCGCCGCACGCTTCTCGCGGTCACCGCCGCCGCCATCGCGGCGTTCAGCGGCTTCGCGCCGCAATTGCTCGACGCGGGCGAGTTTGGCGAGGCCGCGTTCATGATCCTCGGCTTCGCGCTGCTCGGCCTGTCGTTCGGTCAGTCGTCGGGGGCGCTGTCCTCGAACTTCCATCCGCGCCACCGCTACACCGGCTCGGCCTTCACCTCCGACCTCGCCTGGCTGTTCGGCGCCGGTTTCGCGCCGATGGTCGCGCTGTGGCTGTCGAGCCAATTCGGGCTGATCGCGGCGGGCGCCTATCTGCTGTCGGGCGCGCTCGGTACGCTCGTCGCGCTGTGGCTCAACCGCGAACTGGCGAGCACGATTGACTGACCGGCGCGATCGAACCGGCCGCCGCACCGGCTTCGTCTAGGAGCCGGCCTTGCGGCATCTCGCCCGGTTCGATCTCAACCTGCTGCGCATTTTCGACGCGATCTTCGCCAAGGGCGGCGTATCGGCGGCGGCGCGCCACCTCAACCTGTCGCAACCCGCGATCAGCCACGCGCTCGCGCGGCTGCGCGCGCAGTTCGACGATCCGCTCTTCGTGCGGCAGGGCAATCGCCTCGTCCCCACCTCGGCCGCGCGCGCCATCGCGGGGCCGGTGCGCGAGGCGCTGCGCGGGCTCGACGCCGCGCTCGATGCCGCGACCGCCTTCGACCCCGCGCAGACGACGCGCGAGTTCCGTATCGGGGTGCGGCTGTCGGGCGAAATGCCGCGCTTTTCCTCGCTGGTCGCGCGCGTGCGCGCCGCGGCGCCGCATGCCGCGCTCGCCAGCGTCACCTTCCGCCGCCGCGATCTGGTGACGATGCTCGCGAACGGCGATCTCGACCTCGCGCTCGATGTCGCGCTGCCCGCCGATGACCGGATGCGCCGCCACTATCTCGGCGCCGAGCCGATCGTCGTCGTCGCGCGCAAGGGGCATCCGCGCGTCGAGGGGGCGATCGACCTCGACACCTATCTGGCGCTCGACCATATCATCGCGACGGCGCGGCCCTATGGTCCGGGGATCGAGGATATGGCGCTCGACCGCATGGGCCTCGCGCGCCGCGTCGCGGTGCGCTGCCAGCATGCGATCACCGCCTGGCAGATCGTCGCCGCGTCCGACATGCTCTTCGCGCTCCCGAAATCGCACGCCGCCGTGCTCGACGCGATGTGGCCGATGCAGCTTCTCGACCTGCCGCTGCCGGTCGAGCCCGGTGGCAGCTATCTCTACTGGCACCAGGCGGCGGAGGCCGACCCCGGGCTCGGCTGGCTGCGCGGCATCATTGTCGAGGAGTTAGGCAAGCCGGCATAAGCTCCCTGTATCGTCATCCCGGCGAAGGCCGGGATCTCGCCGGTGCGTCAAGACTCAAGGTCGAGATCCCGGCCTTCGCCGGATGACGAAAGATATTCATTCTACGAATATAGACTATTACATCCTATCATTTTCATTGATAGCGGAACGACACTAACCTGCTCCGATAAAATCAACCGGAGACCAAAATGACCGAAATCGAACTTCAGGCCGAACTCAACGACCTGCGCATGTCGAAGGAAGCGCAGCCGCTCTTCGACGCGGTGAAGCGTCACATCGCCGACAATGTCGACCCGATCACCGAGGAGTTTTTCCGTCTTGGTGAGGGCCGCACCGACCGCTGGAGCTGGGCGCCGGGACAACTCGAGTTGCTCGAAGGCGCGAAAGCGAAGGCCAAGGCATCGGGCCTGTGGAATTTCTTCCTGCCGCACGGCGACACCGGCACCCCGCTCAGCAACCTCGACTATGCCTATATCGCCGCCGAACTCGGCAAGTCGCCGCTCGCATCCGAATCGCTGAACTGCTCGGCGCCCGATACGGGCAACATGGAAGTGCTCGAAATGGTCGGCACCCCCAAGCAGAAGGACCGCTGGCTCAAACCCCTTTTGAACGGCGAAATCCGCTCGGCCTATGTGATGACCGAACCCGGCGTCGCCTCGTCCGACGCGAGCAACCTCGAAACGAGCGCACGCCTCGAAGGCGATGAATGGGTCATCAACGGCGAGAAGTATTTCATCAGCGGCGCCGGCGACCCGCGCTGCAAGATATTGATCTGCATGGTCAAGACCAATCCCGAAGCCGCGCGCAAGGCGCAGCATTCGCAGATTCTCGTGCCGATGGACACGCCGGGCGTGCAGGTGCTCGGCCCGATGCGCGTCTTCGGCGCCGACCACGCGCCGCAGGGGCATATGCACATGCGCTTCGACAATGTCCGCGTGCCGCGCGAGAATATCCTGCTCGGCGAGGGCCGCGGGTTCGAGATTTCGCAGATGCGCCTCGGCCCGGGCCGCATCCATCATTGCATGCGCACGATCGGCAAGGCCGAAGTCGCGCTCGACCTGATGGTCAAGCGCGGCAATTCGCGTTCCGCCTTCGGCCGCCCGCTGTCGCAGCTCGGCAAGAATCTGGAGGTGATCGCCCGCGCCCGCGTCGAGATCGAGGCGATGCGCCTGATCGTGCTCAAGGCGGCAAAGGCGATGGACCTGCTCGGCAACCGCGAGGCGCGCGTTTGGGTCAGCATGGCGAAGGCGATGGTCCCCGAACGCGTCTGCCAGATCATCGACCAGGCGATCCAGATCCACGGCGCGACGGGCATCTCGCACTGGACCCCGCTCGCCGACCTTTACGCCGACGTCCGCCACCTGCGCTTCGCCGACGGCCCCGACGAGGTGCATTATATGGTCGTCGGCCGCGACGAACTCGGACGTCACTGATGCCTGATCGGCTTTGGCCGAAGCATTGGAGAAGTCCGTGTGCTCCCGCGAAGGCGGGAGCACACGGCCTATTCAGTCAAAGAATGATCATCGCTTATCAGGGAGCACCCTCCCCCAGCATATAATCGGCCACGCTATAGGAATGGCTGGCCTGATAGGCATTCCGGCCACGGTTCATATGGGTGAGGTTGAATCGCCGGACGGCGCGCAGCGCGCGCGGGACCGCGAGGAAGTCGCGGATGGAGGCGGAACCGCGTATCTTGACGATGAAGATGTCCGAACCCCGCGGAAAGGAATAGCCCAAATCCTCGGGCGCTCGCACGCTCCGCTCGAGAAAGGCGCGATCGACCCTCTCCGGCGCGAGCGACCCGTCGGTCGTGAAATCCGAAAGATGGACGATAAACCGGGCGCGAAGATCGTCGCCGTCGGCGTAAAGGGTGAACAGCTCCATCCAGCTCGCGTTGATGCGGACCAATGGCTTGTCCGAGGTCGATGGCAGGCAGGAAACCGACCAATAATATCGCTCGGTCGCGCGCGGTATCGGAAGGCAGGTCCGGCCGTATAGCTCCAGAATCCCGAAGAGATCGGGCGCCTGCAGCCGGCGAAGCAGCTTCTGGAAGCGCGGCGCATATCTTATCCGCTGCTCGATCGAATCCTGCCGCTCCCCGGCGTCGGGCAATTCCGCCCTGCCCTCCAACCACAGCTCCTGCTGGCCGGGATCCAGAAATTGACGCAGCCCCTTGAGGCTCTGGCTGGGCTTCCTGTTCATGCCGCCGAGAATGCGCGACGCGCGCCCGATCATCAATAGCGCCATGGGAAAGTCGGCCTCCCGCCCCTATCATGCCCGCAAAGCCTGACCCGGCCCCGCGGATGACGCGGCTGCCGGGTCCGCCCCGGGAACGCTTGGGCGCCCATAACGGGCGTAGAGCGTCGGCAGCACGAACAGGGTGAGCAAGGTCGCCGAGACCAGCCCGCCGATGACGACGGTCGCAAGGGGCTTTTGGACCTCGGCTCCCGCCCCGCTGGCGAGCGCCATCGGAACGAAGCCGAGCGATGCCACCAGCGCGGTCATCACGACCGGCCGCAGGCGCGCCAGCGCCCCGGTCCGGGCCGCCTCGGCACGCGCCATGCCATCGGCGATCAACCCCTGGATCGAGGTGACCATGACGAGCCCGTTAAGGACGGCAATCCCCGAGAGCGCGATGAAGCCCACCGCGGCGGAGATCGAGAAGGGCATCCCGCGCAGCAGCAGCGCAAGCATCCCCCCGACGAGCGCAAGCGGTATGCCGGTGAAGACGATCGCGGCGTCGCGTATGCTGCCCAACGCGCCATAGAGCAGCAGCAGGATCAACGCGAAACAGGCCGGCACGACAAGCGCCAGCCTGTTTCGCGCCGAGGCGAGATTCTCGAACTGCCCGCCCCATTCCAGATATTGCCCGGCGGGCAGCCGGACCTTCTCCCGGATCACGCGTTGGGCATCGCCGACGACGCCCGCTACGTCGCGGCCGCGCACATTGGCCTGCACGACGATCCGCCTCTTGCCATTCTCGCGGCTGATCTGGTTGGGACCTTCGGTCACCACAAGATCGGCCACGCTTTCCAGCGGAACAAACTGTCCGCCCGGCGCCGGCACCGGCACCTGGCCCAGCATCGCAAAGTCGGCGCGCGCGGCATCGGAAAGGCGGATGGTCACGGCAAAACGCCGATCGCCCTCGAAGATGATGCCCGCGTCGCGGCCGCCGATGGCCGCTGCGATGGTTTCCTGCAACGATGCCGCGGTGATCCCGAGCCGTGCCATCGCGTCCCGATTGGGCCGGATGTCGAGCATCGGCAGGCCCTCGGTCTGCTCGACGCGAACGTCGGTGGCGCCCTCGATTTGCCGAAGGATGGCCGCGACCCGGTTCGCCGTCGCCGCCATCACATCATTGTCGTCGCCGAATATCTTCACCGCGACGTCGCCGCGCACCCCCGCGATCAGTTCGTTGAACCGCATCTGGATCGGCTGGCTGATCTCGAACGCGCTACCCGGCACGTCCGCGAGCAATTTTTCGATCTTTGCCGTCAATTCCGCTTTGCTCAGCCGCGGGTCCGGCCATTGCTTGCGATCCTTCATGATGATGAACGTATCGGAGATGTTCGGCGGCATCGGGTCCGATGCGAGTTCGGCGGTGCCCGTCTTTGAGAAAACGAACCTGACCTCGGGGACGGCCGACAGCGCCCGCTCGACGCGAAGCTGCATCGCCTGGCTCTGATCGACCGAGGTTCCCGGCACGCGAAGCAACTGCGCCGTCAGGTCGCCCTCGTCGAGTTGGGGCAAGAATTCCTGCCCCAGCGAGACATAGGCTCCGACGGCGACGAGCAACGCGCCGCCCGCTGCGAGCATGGTGTTCCGCGGCCGCGCCATGGCACGGTCGAGGCGCGGGACATAATGCCTGCCAAGCCATGCCATGATCGCCCCCTCCTTCTCCTCGACCGGCTTCGACAGCCAGATCGCCAGCATGGCGGGTACGAAGGTCAGCGAGAGGATGAATGCGCCGACGAGCGCGAGAATGACGGTGAGCGCCATTGGCGTAAAGCTTTTGCCTTCCACTCCCGTCAGCGTCAGCAGCGGAACATAGACGAGGATGATGATCGCCTGTCCATAGACCGATGGGCGGATCATCTCGCGCGCGGCCGCCGCGACGGCCGACAGGCGTTCGTCGCGCGTCAGTGTCCGTCCGATGGAATGCTGCTGTTCGCCGATCCGCCGGAGCGCATTTTCGACGATGATGACCGCGCCATCGACGATGAGGCCGAAATCGAGCGCGCCGAGGCTCATCAGGTTCGCCGAAACGCCGCCCTGCAACATGCCAACGCTCGTCAGCAGCATCGTGATCGGGATAACCAGCGCCGCGATCAGCGCCGCGCGGAAATTGCCGAGCAACAGGAACAGGATCGCGATGACGAGCAGCGCGCCTTCGGTCAGATTCTTCGCCACCGTATTCACCGTCGCTTCGACCAGCGCGGTGCGGTCGAGCACCGGCCGGATCACGACGTCGGTCGGCAGCGAGGCATTGATCTCCTCCAGCCGGCCGGCGACGCCGCTCGCGACATTGCGGCTGTTTTCGCCGATACGCATGATGGCGGTCCCGACGACGACTTCCCTGCCGTTTTCCGAAGCCGACCCCATGCGGATCGCCTGCCCCGTTTTTACGGCCGCGACCTGACCAAGCGCGATCGGCACGCCGCCGCGGGTCGCGATCACCGTTGCGGCCAGTTCGTCGGCGCCGCCGATGCGCGCATCGGATCGCACCGACAGGCCCTCGCCATTGCGGTCGATCACGCCCGCGCCGATCGCGCGGTTGTTCGCCTCCAATGCGGCCGCCAGATCGCCAAGGCCGAGTCCCAAGGCGGCGAGCCGCTGCATATCGGGCACGACCTGATATTGCTTCACATAACCACCGATCGTGTCGATGCCGGCAAGACCCGGGACGGTCTTGAGCAGCGGGGTGACGATCCAGTCCTGCGCCGTGCGCAAATAGGTTGCCTTGTCGGCCTCGCTGACCAGCCGCTCGCCTTCGGGCGTGATATAGCTGCCGTCGGGCTGCAAACCCGGTTCGCCCGGCTTGTGCTGGTCCTCTCGCCGATGCGCGAGGTGGACGGTCCACATATAGACTTCACCCAGCCCCGTCGCGATCGGCCCCATTTCGGGACCGACCCCTTCGGGAAGCCGCTCTTCGGCTTCGCGCAGCCGTTCCGCGACCTGCTGGCGCGCGAAATAGATGTCGGTCGCGTCGGTGAAGACCGCGGTTACCTGGGCGAAACCGTTGCGGCTGAGCGAGCGCGTATTCTCGAGGCCCGGAATGCCGGCCAGCGCCGTTTCGATCGGGAAGGCGACCTGCCTCTCGACCTGTTCCGGCGACAGCGAAGGCGCGCGCGCGTTGATCTGGACCTGATTATTGGTGATATCGGGAACCGCGTCGATCGGCAGCCGGGCCAGCGCCCAAGCCCCGATGACGGCGGCGATGGCGGTGACGAGCAACACGAACCAGCGCCGCGCGACGGCGAAATCGACGATATGGGCGATCATGTTCAATGCCCTCCATGTTCGGCTTCGCCCTTGCCGAGCTCCGCCTTCAGCGTGAAACTGCCCTCCGCAGCGATCGACTCGCGGCCCGACAAGCCGGTGACCGTCGCCCGCCCTCCGCCGCGCGTTGCGACAGCGACCGGAACCGCCCGAAAGCCCTTGGTAGTGCGGACGAAAACAACGGTCTCGCCCCCGACGGTCTGGAGCGCGCTTTCGGGAACCGTGATCGCATGTGTCGCCGAGCCGATCCGGATCGCGACCGATACGGGCTCTCCCGGCCGCCACACGGCGCCGTCGTTGGCGAGCATCGCGACGGCCGGCACCAGCCGCGTCGCCTCGTCGAGAACGGGCGACACGAACGCGATACGCGCCTGCGTGCCGCGGTTGCCCGATCGCACCTCCACCGGCATGCCCACACTGATTTTCCCGGCGTCGGCGGGCGAGAGCATCAGCTTGATCGCGAGTTGTTCGAGATTGGCGACGCGGAAGAGTTCGGCGTCGGGCGCGACCGTCTGCCCCAGGACGACGTTGCGCGCGATCACCTGCCCGCCAATCGGCGCGACCACCCCGATCCGGTTGAGCGAACCATCCGCGACGCCCGCCGCGGCGAGTTGCTGCCGCGCGAGACGCAAGGCGATATTCGCTTCGGTCATCGCCGTGCGCGCCGCGATCACGTCGCGTTCGGGCGATACCTTGAGCTCGAACAACCGCTCTTCGCGGACAAGGGTCGACCGCGCCAGGGCGGCGCGCGCCCGCGCCGCCTCGATTTCGGCGCGGAGGCTCGCAGCATCGCGGCTTTCGATGACGGCGAGAGTTTCGCCGCGACCGACCGTCTGCCCCAGGTTGCGATTGAGAGCGACGATCCGGCCGCCGATCGCTGCCGACACCACCTGCGTCGCCTGTGGATCGCTTTCGATGGTCGCGGGAAGCGTCAGGGTGTCCGAACCGCCGGCGACCGGGCGCACGATCTCGATCCCCCCCGCGGCGATCTGCTTCGCAGTCAGACCGACATTGCCCTCTTCCTCCTCATGGCTTTCCGCGGCCTTCTCCGGCCGCTGCTGGTCACAGCCGGCCATGACGAGCGTCAATGCGAGCGGCAGGACCGCCCGGATAAGGATTTTGGATGTCATTCTATTTCCCCTGCGCCCCGAAAGCGCGTTGTCAGGCGCTCCAGGCGCGCGACGGCGTTGTGATAGGCGGCGCGGGCATCGATGGCCGCGCGCTGCGTGTCGAAAAGCGTGCGCTCAGCATCGAGCAGCACCATCTGGTCGAACTTGCCCTCGGCATATCCGATCCGCGCGATGCGGGCGGCTTCGCCGGACGCGACGAGCGCGGGCCCGGAGGCTTCGACCGCAGTCGCCGCGCGATCGCGATCGGCCATGGCCGCCGCGATGGCCTGCTCGGCTTCGAACAGTGCGACGCGCTGCCGGGCCTGGGCCCGATCGCGTTCACGCGCTGCCTGCGTAACAGCTGCCTTGCCGCCGTTCAGGACGGGAAGCGGTATCGTTACGCCGAAGACCATCGCCTGATCGTTCGATCCCGCAAGCCACCGTGTTCCCGCCATTAACGAGACATCCGGCGCGCGCTGGCTGCGGGCGAGACGGACGCCGGCTTCGGCCGCCTCGGTGTCCACCGCTGCGGCGGCAAGCGCCAACATATCCTCTGCTCTGCCCGGCATGTCCGGCCCGTAGGAAGCGAGCACCGGCCGATCGAACCAGCCGACATCGAGCGCACCGAGCGCCCGGTCTCCCACATATGGCCGCAACAAGGATCGGGCGGCCATCGCCGCGCGCCGTGCAGAGCCGGCCTCGGCACGCGACCTCACCGCTTCGAGCAACGCTCTCTGCTCGTCGATGGGAGAATTGGCGCCGACCATCACCCGGTCCCGGGCAATGCGCAGATTTTCAGTCGTGACGGCAAGCTGCGCCTCTGCAATCGCGGCGCGGCGATCGGCGGCGATCGCGCCGATATAAGCCTGCGTCACATCCAGCCGCAGATCGGCGCGGGTGATCGCGAGATCGACCTCCGCCTGCCTGATCCCGGCGTCGGCGACCGCGACACGCGCCGAACGCTTGCCGCCCAATTCGACCGGCAGGGCAAAGGCGACGGTCGTATCGCTTTCGTCGAACCCGCGATACGGCCCGGTTCCGAGCAGGTTTTCGGTTTCGATGCTGATCGACGGATTGGGGCGAAGCCCGGCAACGGCACGCGCCGCTTCTGCGGCGCTCACCCCGGCCTGGGCGGCAACGGGCGCTGGCGAAATTCTGCCCGCCTCGGTCAACGCCTCCCCAAGGGTCAGCATATCGCCGTCCGCAGGGGGCGGCGAGGTCTGCGCCTGCGCCGCAAGGACGCAGAACGGTGCGGCAACGACGGCCGCGATCAATCGCTTCATATGGAAATATCCCGAACAATCCGAAGAGAACCGGCGTCCTCAAGCGGACGACGGCGCGGATGGTTCAGGCGATGGGCGGGCGCAGATTGGCGTCGGGCACCAGTTGGGGCAGGAAATCCTTTCCGGCAGCGAAGCTCAGCGCGCGCGCGGGCGGCAGGCCCGCTACTCCGCCCTTGCCGATCGCATCCACCTGATGATGGCCGTGGCATCCGCCATGGGCGTGCAGACCCCATTTTTCGGCATCGCCATCGCCAGGCGCGCCATCCCTCTCGTGCGTCGCGATTTCCACGCACGCGGACGACGCGCTGTCGACAACCGCCTCTCCGGCATGGGCAATCGCGCCCAGCCCAAGGGAGAGTGTGACCATCAGGCCGAGCAGGAGGCGCGTTAGCCGGCGCATGACGCCCCTATAGTGGAACGATCGGAAGATGTCACGGATGCAAGCTCGGTCCGCGCGTCTTCATAAAGCCTGTAGCGCCAACCGAGGGATGGACGCCACGAAGCCTTTGATGCGGGTTGGAATTCGCCGCCGGCGACTTGTATATACGATCGATGGATTCGCCTTCCCTCACATCGCGCGGCGCCGTCAAATCGACGCGCCCACGAAGCTCCGGCGCCATGGAGGCGAACCTTCGCGAGGCCGGTCAGCCTTCGCCTCGCTATGCTGCGATCAAACAATCGATTTCCGACGCCGTGCGCGACGGTCGATTGAAGCCAGGCGATCGCGTGCCGTCGGAGGCCGAACTCGTCGATCAATTCGATGTATCGCGCATGACGGCGAACCGGGCGCTGCGCGAACTGCAGGCCGCGGGCGTAATCATCCGGAAGGCGGGGATCGGGTCCTTCATCGCCGAACAAAGGCCGATCGGACAGATGATCGAAATCCGCAATATCGCGGAAGAAATCCGCGCGCGCGGACATATATATCGCGCTCGCGTAATTCAGAATGTCGCCGAACGGTCGAGTGCCGAAACGGCGCCTCTGCTCGAAGTGCCAATAGGAACGAAGCTCTTCCACTCGATCATCGTCCACCACGAGGCGGAGTTCCCCATCCAGCTCGAGGAACGCTTCGTCCTCGCGTCGATCGCGCCCCGTTATGGCGACATGGACTTC
Source organism: uncultured Sphingopyxis sp. (assembly GCF_900078365.1). Classification (NCBI taxonomy): domain Bacteria; kingdom Pseudomonadati; phylum Pseudomonadota; class Alphaproteobacteria; order Sphingomonadales; family Sphingopyxidaceae; genus Sphingopyxis; species uncultured Sphingopyxis sp. The sequence continues at coordinate 1,421,422 of NZ_LT598653.1, read as the reverse complement.
ACCGTGACGACCCCGAACGAATATCTGACCCGGATCGCCCCGCTCGAACGCGTCGAGCACCGCGTCTGCGCGATGATGCCCGACGAGCGCACGCGCGCGATGCTCGGCCTCGATCCCGGCGAACCGGTGCTGCGGATGACGCGGCGGACGTGGAGCCGTTCGCGGCTGGCATCGCACGCCTGGCTGACGCACCCCGGCTCGCGGTTCGAACTGTCGGCCGCCTTCTCGATCGACGATTGAGGTTCAGCCGCCCCTGCGCGTCGCCACGGGCTTGCGGCGGCGGCGAAGCCAGCGAAAATCGGCGCGGCTGAAGCTTTTGAACAGCAGGTAGAAGCCCGTCCCCGACAGCCAGAGCGCGCCGAAGCCGACAAAGATGATCAGCGGGTGGTTGAAGCTCTTGCGGTTCAGATAGTCCATATTGTGGAGCATCCAGAAGAAATCCCAGGTGCGCCAGGTGTCGCCGCGCATCACGAGGAAGCGCGCGGTATCGAGCGTGACATAGGCACTGCTGTTTTCGGCATCGGCGAAATCGACGCGCCACATCGCGCCTTCATGGTCGCGCGATTCGAGGTTGGGCTTGGCGATCGCGCTCACCTTGCGGACCGGCGCCTCGTTCATCATCATCGCAACTTCGCGCGCCATGTCCTGATCGACGCGGATATTCTCACCCGTCGTCGCATCGACAAGACGGGTGCCCTTTGCGCTCTCGATCTCATAGACCGGCCGCGCGCCGAGATCGCGCAGCACCACCCCCGTCACCGGCTCGCCATCGGGCAAGGCGGCGACATCATAATATTCGCCCGGCGGCAAGGGGTGCGAATGCGACATGCCGCCGCCGTGGCCGCCGACCTTGTCCTTGTCGAGCAGCGCCATCATCGAACCGCTCAATGCCCAGAGGAGGAACTGGAGGCCGAGGATCAGCCCGACCCATTTGTGGATGCGCCGGAACAGCAGCGGCGACAGGCGAAGCTTTTTCATGCCTTTTTCCTCTTGCGGCGCGGGAAGGACCAGATCAGCAGCCAGGCGCCGGTCGCCGCCATGGCAAAGGCGCTCCAGGTCGCGACGCGAAGCAGCGGATTGTTGACGTCGGTCCGCTCGTCATAATCCATGATGTGGAGCATCCAGGCGAAGTCGAAGACGCGCCATAATGCGTGGCGGCGCGAGATCAGTTCGCCGGTCTGCGGCGACAGATAGAGCGTCGGCCGGTTCCAGCCTTCGAATTCGATCTGCCAATAGGGCGGCTTGCGCGCCTGCATTTCCTGCGGCGCCTTGGTCAGAAGCCGAACCGCGACGATTTTGCCGTCACCCGTATAGATGCGCCGCGCCTGTTCGCGCACCTGGGGCTCGGTCAGCGCGGGCAGCGGCGCTCCGGTGCGCGCATCGAACAGGCGCGCGCCTGCGGGCGTCTCGGCGCGCCAGACCGGGCGGTCGAGGAAGCGCTGAAGCCGGATTTCCGAGACACCCGGTGCCGCCGCGACGATCTTTGACGGCGCGGCAAGCTCGTCGAGGTCGAAGGGCTGGGCAACCGGCGCGCGCACCAGATCGTCACCGTGGATGATGTCGATATGCACCGCCACCATGTAAAAGCCGGTCAGCGTCCAGAGCAAAGCCTGGACGCCGACCACGAGGGCCAGCCATTTATGCGTCCGGCGAACGACCAGCGGCCAACGAATTGCCATGCTCCCCTGCCCCTTTAAAAGGCGGTACGGAAGCCGGCATAGAAGCGCCGGCCGAGCAGGTCATAGGTCATCGTGTCGGTGTTCGCATCGGTGAAGCTCTGGATATAGGGCGCCTTGCGGTCGAAGAGATTGTCGACGCCGAGCTGGAAACGTGTCTTCTCGTCGATCTCGTAGGCGAGCTGGAGATTGTGGTAGAAGACATTCGGGGTGCGATAGCCGATCTCGCCGGGCGCGGCGTTGAAATCGGTCGCCTTGCCGATCCACTGCGTCGACCAGGTCGCGCTGATTCCGTCCTTCTCGGCCGTCAACACGCCATAACCGCGCCACTTCGCATAGCCGCCGTTGCCGCCGCCGATGAAGCCGTCGAAATCGATCGGAGCGCCGCCGGGGAATGGCAGCACGACATATTTGTTGAGGTAGGTCAGGTTGACGTCGAGCGAGAGGTTCACGCTGCCGATTCCGCCGGCATAGACGAGCCCCAGATCGAGCCCGTTCATTTCCTCGCGGCCGGTGTTTATCGGCTGCGCGGAGAGGAAGGTCACTTCGCCGGTCAGCGTGCTGCGCGTGAAATCGTCGCAGAAGGGATGCGACAGATTCTGGCTCGCGTAACAGATCGACAATTTGGTCGAGCCGGGGATCGCGCGGATCGCATCCTTGATCGTGATGTCGAACCAGTCGGCGGTCAGCGACAGGCCGGGGATCAGCCCCTTGGGCGAGATCACCGTCCCGACGGTCCAGGTCGTCGAGCTTTCGGGCTTCAGATTCTCGTTGCCGCCGACCGTCGTCAGGATCGTCGTGCCAAGCTGAACATAATTGGCGGGCACGCCCGAGGCCTGGCAATTGGCAATCAGCGTCGCATCGCCGCTGGTCGAATAGCGCGAGCAGGGATCGGTCGTCGTCAGATTGCCTTCGGATACGCCGCCATAAAGTTCGGGCACGTTCGGGATGCGGAAGCCCGTGCCATAGGTGCCGCGCAGGCGGAAGCTGTCGCTGATCATCCAGTCGAGGCTCGCCTTGTAGTTCCAGTCGCTGCCGAACAGGTCATAATCGGAGAAGCGCACCGCACCGCCCGCGGTCAGCGCCTCGAAGAAGGGCGTGTCGGCGAGGATCGGCACCGACAGCTCGAAATAGGCTTCCTTCGCCGTGGTCGAACCCGAGATCGGATCCTGCTGGTTGGTGTTGGCGATTCCGAGCACGGTCAGCGGATCGGGATCGCGCCAGCCCTTTTCCTTGCGATAGACAAGCCCGGTCGCAAACGACACCGGACCGGCGGGCAAGTTGAAGAGGTTGCCGTTCAGGTCGGCGGTGACCGTCGCCAGCTCGTTGCCGCCGCGATCGCGCGAGGTGAAGAGGATATAGTCGAGAACCTCGGGCGTCAGATCGCCGAAGCCCAGATAATCGGCGCACGGGATCGAGGCGCCCGCCGCCAGGCTGCATTTGCTCGTATCGAGCGTGCTGGCGACGCGCTCGAGATTGGCGATATTGGTCGAGCCGTCGACCGCCGTGTTGCGCCCGAATGCGCCCGCGACTTCCCACGCCCAGTCGTTGGACAGCTTGCCGCGCAGCCCGAACGTGCCCTGCCAGGTGTCGGTTTCCTGAAAAAACTGGCGCGGCCCCGGTTCGGCGAGGCGCCGCTGGATGAGCACGATGTCCTGCCCCGTCGGGTTGGTCGGGTTGCTCGCGGCGATCGACAGGTTGCGCAGCGTCCCCGGGGTCGCGATCTGGTTCGACTTGCGGAAGGTATAAAGGAACTCGCCGAACGCCTCGATATTGTCGCTGAGGTCATAGTCGGCGAAGAAGGCCGTGCTGACGCGCTCGACGGGGCTCACCGCGTTGAGGAACGGGTTCGAATTGAAATTATGCTTGGCGGCGCTGTAGGGCTCGAAGAAGTCGCCGTCGCCGCCGAGCTGCTGGTTGAAATTGATCTGCTGCCCGTTCGGGAGCACCGCGCGCCCGCCGATCGTCGAGGCGCTGTTGACGCAGCTCAGCGCGCCCGGGGTCGTTTCGGCGAGCGAACAGGGCGCGCGCGTCGCCATGTTGACCGCCCGCGTCTTTTGGTAGGTGACCGCGGCCATGAAGCCGCCGCGATCGCCCCGGACGCCCCACAGGAGGTCGGCGGTAAAGTCGGACCCGTCGCCCCTTTCGGTGATGCCCTGGCGCACGCTGAGGCCCAAGCCTTCATAATCGGTGCGGGTCACGAGGTTGACCACGCCCGCCATCGCGTCGGCGCCGTAGATCGCCGACGCGCCGTCCTTGAGCACATCGGTGCGCGCGAGCGCCGCGACCGGGATCATGTTGAGGTCGGGCGAGGAGTTCGCCCCGGTGCCGCCCGCGACGAGGCGGCGGCCGTTCAGCAGCACCAGCGTGCGTTTGATACCGAGGCCGCGAAGGTTGACCTGCGCCGTGCCATAACCGTTGTTCGCCCAATAGGCCGAAGTCTGATTGCCCGCGAAGCCCGCGTTGGCGGGCAGGCGTTGCAGCACGGTTTCGATATTCACGAGGCCGGTATTCTCGATCTGCTCGGCCGAGACGACGGTCGCCGGCCCGACGCCCGCAAGGTCCTGCCGCCGGATGCGCGACCCGGTGACGACGATGTCGTCGGGGCTCGCGGCGCTTTCGGCGCCGCCGGCCGGCGCTTCGACCTGTGCGAAGGCGGGCGTGGAAAGGCCGGCGGCGAGCGCGGCGCTGGCGAGCAAAATTGTCCTGATCGTCATGGCAAACCCCCATCTGGTTTCGTGCATGGCGGCAGAAAACATCAATTGTATATACAGGTCAACGGAAATTTCGTTTTTATTTCAATATCTTACATACGCTTCCGTAGGACGCATTGCCAGTCGATATACGCAGGCGAAAGCCCCACCCCTCAAAGTCGCATGATTTTTTGCTCGCACCGCAAAATCGGCGTAATTAAATTACGCGCGCTTGTCGGGGAGGGAGCGATGCGGCGCGCAAACGCCGGGGCGACCGCGGGCGCCCCCCCGAGTCGCGGCGGCGAGCGGCTTGTCGATTGGCTTGTCCGGAGCGTGCCCCGGGGAGGCGCCCAGGGTCAGAACCCTAGAACCAGGCGCGCACCCCCATGACAAGCGCTACACTGCTGGAATCCTCGCCCGCCGCGCGCGCGAAGCGGGCGGTGTCGCCGAACCGGCGCGTCCATTCGACGCCGATATAGGGCGCGAATTCGCGGACGATCTCATAGCGCAGGCGGAGGCCCAGCTCGACGTCCGACAGGCCCGATCCGATGCCGTTCGCCGGCACGTCCTGCAGCGCGAAATTCGCTTCGACGGCGGGCTGGAGCACCAGCCGCTGCGTGATGCGCTGGTCATATTCGCCCTCGATCCGGGCAAGAAGGTCGCCCTTGTCCGACAGGAAAAGCGCGCCGCCCACCTCGAACCAATAGGGGGCAAGCCCTTCGATCGCGACGGTGGCATAGCTCCGGTCGGGACCGGGGCCGAGATCCTGGCGAACACCGGCCTGCGCATTGAAATAGGGGCCGATGGCGCGGCTGTAGAGCAATTGCGCCTCGCCCTCTTCCAGCCCTTCGCCGATCGCGCTTTCGCCTTCGCTCTTGATCGTCAGCCGGTCGATGTCGCCGCCGTACCAGGCCTCTCCCTCCCAACTGAAGCCGTCACGGCCCTTGCGCGCCTGATATTCGAGGTCGGCACTGACGAAGCCGAAGGTCTGGCCGCCGTTCTCCTTCATCATCTCGTGCCGCGAATGGTCCATCGCGGCCTTGGAAAAGACGCGGTCGGCATACCAGTCGTCCGGCGGCGGCGGCGCGGGAGCGTCGCCCGGCGGCAGGTCGGTGCCCGTCGCACCGCCGGGGGACTGCGGCGGCGGTGCGACGTGGGGCGTGCAATGCCCCATGGCGGCATGTTCGGGCGGACAGGCGGGATCGCCCGGCGCGGCTTGCGCAGCGGGCGCCATCGCATGGCCGGCATGGGGGTCGGGTTCGGCCGGGGCAGGCCCGGCTGGCTCGGCATGATCGCCATGCGCGCCATGATCGGGGTCGCCGCCGGCCATGGTGCAATGACCCATCGCCGCATGTTCGGCGGTGCAGCCGCCGTTCATGCCCTGCTCCTTCACCTCGGGTGCGGGGGCTTCCTGCACGGACGGTTGCGCCGCACCATGCCCCGCATGGGGGTCGGACTGCGCGACGGCGGGACCGGCGAGCGCGAGGGCCGACAGGCCGGCGAGCAGCATCGACGCGCGCCTCATGCCGCCTCTCCCTTCGGGCGGACGCTGACGACGCGCATCATGCCGGCGTGCATGTGATAGAGAAGATGGCAGTGGAACGCCCAGTCGCCGAGCGCGTCGGCGGTAAAGTCGAACGTCGCGATCCCGCCCGGCTGGACGATCACCGTATGCTTGCGCGGCGCGTGATCGCCCTTGCCCGTCACCAGTTCAAAGAAATGGCCGTGCAGGTGAATGGGGTGGCTCATCATCGAATCGTTGATCAGGTTCACGCGCACCCGCTCGCCCTCGATAAAGGGAATGGGTTCGTGATGGTCGGACATCTTCACGCCGTCGAACGACCACATGAAGCGTTCCATATTGCCGGTCAGGTGGATGTCGAGCGCGCGTCCGGGCGCGCGCACGTCGGGATTGCGGTCGAGCGCGACGAGGTGATGATAGGTCAGCACCTCGTGCCCCACATCTTCCAGCCCCTGCCCCGGTTCGGCCATCCGGTCGACCGGCATCGGCGAAATCGACTGGACGCTGGGGTCGCGCTTGACCTGCGGCGCGACGCTGAAATCGCGCATGCTGTGCTCCATGCCGCCCGCGCCATGCCCCATTGCGGCATGATCGGTGGCGGGCGCGGCGCCGGCGGGGGTGCAGTGCCCCATCGCGGCATGTTCGGGCGCGCACGCCGCGTCGCCGCCGCCCGGCATGCCCCCCATCCCCCCCATGCCCATGTCCTTCATCGTCGCGAGCGGGCGCGGGCGCAGCGCCGGAACCGGCGCGACCATGCCCGCACGCGGCGCCAGCGTCGCGCGCGCCATGCCCGACCGGTCGTTCGCTTCGGCGACGAATGTATAGGCGCGGTCCTCGGCCGGGGTGACGACGACGTCATAGGTTTCGGCCACGCCGATCTGGAATTCGTCGATCGCGACCGGCCGGACGTTGAGCCCGTCGGCCTGCACGACCGTCATCCGGAGCCCCGGAATGCGGACGTTGAAGATCGACATCGCCGACGCATTGATGATGCGCAGCCGCACGCGCTCGCCGGGCGCGAACAACGCGGTCCAGTTGTCGCGCGGTCCATGGCCGTTGACGAGGAAGGTGTATGTCGAACCGTTGACGTCGGCGATGTCGGTGGGGTCCATCCGCATCCGGCCCCATTCGACCCGGTCCTTGAGCTTCTGGTCCTTGCCGGCGAGCAGCCCCGACAGCGCCTGGCGCTGCATGTTGAAATGCCCCGGATTGACCTTCATCTTGCGAAAGATTTCTTCGGGCGCGAGCTGGCTGTGGTCGGACAGCACGATCACATGTTCGCGGTCATAGGCGACCGGATCGGCATCCTTCGGATCGATCACGATCGGACCATAATGGCCGAGCTGTTCCTGCAGCCCCGAATGGCTGTGATACCAATAGGTCCCCGACTGCACGACCGGAAACTCATAGACAAAGGTCGAACGCGGCTTGATCCCCGGAAAGCTGACGCCGGGAACGCCGTCCATGTGAAAGGGCAGGATCAGCCCGTGCCAGTGGATCGAGCTATCCTCGTCGAGTTCGTTGACGACCCGCAACCGCGCCTGCTGCCCCTCTTTCAGGCGGATCAGCGGTCCGGGGATCGTGCCGTTGATCCCGATCGCCCGGCTGAGCTTGCCGTCGATGCGCATCGTCTGGCGCGCGATGCGCAGCGTGACGTCGTTGCCCGACACGGTCGGCAACTGCGCCTTCAGCCCGGCCGATACCGGCTGGGCCCAGGCCGGAAACCATGCCGAAAGCGCCGCCGCGGCCCCGCCTCCCGCCGCCGCGCCGATGAAATGCCGCCGATCTACCTGCATAAATCCTGTTTCTTCCTCTTATAAACTGCAAACTATACGCGCGCACCCGGCGCGCCCCTCACTCGCCCAGCATCGCGCGCAGCTTGGCGCGCGCGCGATAGAGGCGCGTTTCGACGGTCTTCTCGCTCACGCCCAGCATCTCTGCCGTTTCTGCCTGGCTGAGTTCCTCGATCCCGCGCAAGACGATGATTTCGCGAAGATTGCCCGGCAGCTCGACGATGGCATCCCGAACCCGCGCCAGTTCGGCGCGGTCGGCCGCTTCGACATCGGTCGCGGGGCTGTCGCCGGCAACGTCATGAGCATTTTCGAGCGGGAGCGCGCGCGTAAAAAAAGAACGCACCGCCCGGCGGCGGGCCCAGTCGCGACATTTGTTGAGCGCGATGCGCGAGATCCAGACGCGAAACGGCCGCTCGCCGTCATAACGCCCCAACGCCGCGAATCCGGCAACGAAGCTTTCCTGTGTCAGATCCATCGCCTCGCCCTCGTCGCCCACATTGCTGCGGATCAGGCGAAAAACGGGAGCCTTGTACCGCGCCAGAAACTCACGATACGCGTCCTGCCGACCCGACAGGGCAAGCGCCGCGAGAGCGCGGTCGCTATAGTGCGACAGGTCGCGCGTCACCTCGCATCGGCGGTCAGCGCCTTGACCACAACCTTGTCGAACATCGCGGCCTGTCGGGCGTCGAGGACGCTGCGCATCGCGAAAAGATGGCGCAGCGTTTCCTTCTGCAATTCGCCCATCACTTCGTGCGTCTCGTCGATGGCCTCGGTCACGCGCGGGCCATAGCCATGCTCGGCCTCGATCGCCCGCGCCAGCCGGATGTTGGACGCCCGCATCTCGACCTCGAGCGCCTCGCGCCGGCCCGCAAATCGCGCCTCGATCGTCCGCAGCCGCGCTTCCTGTGCGTCGGACAGCGTCAGTTCCCGGTGCAGCAGCGCGTGCAACTCGGTCTCGCTCTGCCGCGGGGCATCGACCAGCAGGCGGCCGACGAACACGCCCGCGAGCGCGGCCACGAACGCGATGAAGCCGATGATCGCCATCCGGCGCGCCGTCGTCATCAGCGGGCGTCCAATATCGTCGAAGGCGCCAGCGGACTTGCCGGTATCAGGGGGGTCAGCGGACTTGCGGCGACCGCACTCGGCACGAAAGCGCTGCCCGCCACGACCCCGCCGCCGAGCGAAAACAGCGCCGCGACCGCCATCAACCGGCGCGTCGCCGCCGCTTCGGCCTTCCGGACGGCAAGCGCGGCGAGGACATGGTCGTCGAGCGTTTCGAGCGCCGGCGGCAAAACCGCCATGTTCAGTTTCCGAAACTCTGCCTCCATCACCTTCTCATCGGTCCTTTCAGGAAATTATACGCGCGCCGTTGCGCTACCCCTCATCCTCCAGCGACGCGGCGCGCCCGTTTGCGCAAGGGGTGTCGCCATGCCCTGCGTAATAGCAGCAGGAACATCCCGTTGGAGTATTTTATGATCAAGCCTGCCCTCTCCCCTTTCGCCGCGCTCGCCGCCGCCATGCTCACGCTTTCGCCGACCGCCGCGCTTGCCCATGCCAAGCTGGTCGCATCGACCCCCGCCGCCAACGCCAAGGTGGCGAAAGTGACGTCGGTGCAACTCAAATTCAGCGAGAAGCTGATCGCCCCGACGGTGCGCGCCGAACTGGTGATGACCGCGATGCCCGGGATGACCGACCATCCGCCGATGAAGATCGCGATCGGCTCCGCGATGGGCAAGGACGGCAAGTCGATGACGCTCACCCCGAAGCGTGCGCTCGTTCCCGGAACCTACAAGGTCAAATGGTCGGCGGCGGGCGCCGACACGCACCGCATGGGCAGCGAATTCAGCTTCACGGTCAAATAACCCATGCCCGATCCCCTCATGACCGGGATCAGGTTCCTGCTATTCGCCGATCTGATGCTGGTCATGGGGCTGGCGGCTTTCCCGCTTTATGCGCTCCGTCGCCCCGCGCGCGAAGATGCGCGCATCGTCGGCGGACTGATAACCCCGCAGCCATGGCTTTGCGGCGCGGGCTTCCTCGCGTCGCTCGCGGGCATGCCCGCACTGACCGCGAGCATGATGGGGATATCGCTCAGCGAAGTCGATCCGGCGATGCTGTTCGAGATCGCGACCGAAACCGATGTTGGCAAGGCATGGCTCGTGCGGATGGCCGCGCTCGCCATCGCTCTCGCCGCCGCCCTGCGACTCGATCGCCGTCCGCCGGCCGCCGCCTTCGCTCTCCTCTCCGCCGCTGGCACGGTCGCGCTCGCCAGCCTCGCTTGGTCGGGCCATGCCGCGGCCGGCGAGGGCTGGGCCGGAGCGATCCATCGCGTCGCCGACGCGCTCCATATGATCGCCGCGGGACTCTGGATCGGCGCCATCGCCGCCTTCCTGATCCTGTTGCGCCCGGCCCGGGATGCCGCACGACCGGAAAGGCTCGCGCTCGCCGCCCACGGTCTCGACCGGTTCGCATGCGTGGGCACGGGCTGCGTCATCATCATCGCGGCGACGGGATTGATCAATTTTCAGATGATCGTCGGCATCGCGCAGGCCGGACGGATGCTGCACTCTTCCTATGGCTATCTGCTCATCGCCAAGCTCTCGCTTTTCGGCGCGATGCTCGCGCTCGCGGCCCTGAATCGCTGGCGGCTGGCCCCGGCGCTTGCCGCGACGGGCGGCGAGATGCCGGAGCGCGCGATCCGGCATAGCCTTGCGCTCGAAGCAGGCGCGGCCGCCGGCATCCTCGCGCTTGTAGCGCTGCTGGGCGTGCTCGAACCCTGATCTTATGAAGCGGAGCCCGGCTCGCCGACCCCGGTCAGCGAAGGCCCGCAGCGTCGATCATGCTGTCTTGGAGATGGTGCAGGGCTTGTATCGAACCAAATATATTATCTAATAATTATCATAACTTAAAGGATGCCTGAAAAATACTACCCCCACATTTACCCCCACATTATTGAAGCGTTGGGTCGATTAATAGAACCACCGTTTAGATTCGCTTTGGCAGATAAGCGACCGCTGACGGCTGGCTCAAACTGTTTCGCAAAGACTCACAAGAGCATTTTCGAGGGCCCTTCGCCTGTTATGACCATAGCCGGTGAGGCATTGTCGCGAGGAATAGAAGAAACGCGAAACCAACTTTTCCCCTATCGGTTATCCTCCTGGACCGAGGCAAGCCGGCCGACGACATCCTCCAAGCCGAAGGCCGCCCTTTCCTCCTCGGTCATCGCCAGCGCCTCGGTGATGAGCAACTCTGCAATCAGCGTGTCGCCAACAAAAACCGGATAGTCGGTTGCCGGATCGGAAACAGGTGGGTCAGCCTTCGGACCAACATGTTCCGGCGTGATAACCGCTGCAAAGCCGTCGGCCAGCCCACGGCGCTCGCGATACTCATTGATCCGCTTCGCATAATAGCGGGGCAGATCGAAGTTCGGAAGCAAGTGACCGTCGCGCCGGGCCTGGCTCACCGCCATGAGCGCCATCTGGTGATGATAGAGAAGTTGGTTGAGATCCATGTCTGCTCCCTTTTGCGGGAGCGCGATTGTCTCTCAGTCACCGGCATGCAATGCCAAGCTGGCGATAGCCTCATGTGGGCGTCCCGATGCTGCATTACAAGCCATCTGCATGTCGAAAGGTCCTGATCGAACTTCAGGCGCCCCGGGCGAGCATCGACCTCCTGCTCCCGGCCGACTATTTGTCGACGTAACTGAAAGCCAAGGAATTCCTTGATTTTTTTAGATTGGTGACTTATATGCAGATCGCTAACGTCGCCTGCGACGGAAATTTGATGCCCCCGCAGGGGGTCGCTTCTTCCCTTCTCACGCTTCCAGCTCTGCCGGTGCTTTTGCCGGCGGATACCCTGTTTTCGTGAAAGGAAACATCCATGCCGATCGGCAACGTCAAATTCTTCAACAGCGACAAGGGCTATGGCTTCATCGCAGCCGCGGATGGTTCGGGCGACAGCTTCGTCCACATCACCGCCGTCGAGCGCGCCGGGATGGCGACGCTGAACAAGGACCAGCGCCTCAGCTACGACCTTGAGACCGGCCGTGACGGCAAGGTTTCGGCCGTGAATCTCGAAACGGCCTGACGCGCCGGGTGGCCAAGGAAGAGCTCCTCACCTTCGACGGGATGATCGACGAGATTCTGCCCGACGGGCGCTTTCGCGTCGAACTCGAAAATGGCCACCGGCTGATCGCCTACACCGCCGGACGAATGCGGCGTTTCCGCATCCGCTCGGTGGTGGGCGATGCCGTGCGCGTCGAAATGACGCCCTATGATCTGACCAAGGGCCGCATCGTCTATCGCGATCGCGGCCCCGGCAATCCGGGCGCCGCAAGCAAGCGGCGCTGACACTAATATTCAAGAAGACCAACATGTTTCAGAATAATATCTACCCCGGCCTTACAGGCCTTTCACAGGCAGGGAGGCCGATACGCCTCCGCCCGCAGGCTCGGCGCTCGCCGACGTTATCGCGCCGCGAACTCCGCCGTCTCATCGCCGACATGATCGACTGATCGAAAGGACCTCACCGTGGCCGCTACAGCAACAAGCGTTCATTATCGCGAGCAGGCAGAACGGTGCGAGGCCGAAGCCGCTGCGGCCGAGCTGACGCAGGTGCGTGATCGCAACCTGCGCTCGGCCGCTGCCTGGCATGCCATGGCGGTTCGCCAGCTGAAGTCCGAAAAGGCGCGAGCCGAAAGAGACCATCTCGCGAATGAGGTGCGCAAGCAATGCCTCGCATGAGCAATGGTTCGGCAACGCCATCCTAACGCTTCGGGCGGCATTTTCCGAATATTCAGCCGGGAGATCTTAATGTGCGCAGCAATGGCTTCCGGTGGCAAAAAGGGTCCTACCAAGCGGGGGCCGGCCCAGCCTGCGACCGAAGTACCACCCCATCCCGATCCAACACGGCGTCTTCCGGACCCCATCGGGCAGAAAAATGGCACCACACCGAAGCCCACCCTTCAATAGCTGTTCCATATCGCCGGCGGCCGGGCGAACTCTCCTATATTGCCCGAGCCGGGTTATCAGCCAGCCCGCCCGGCCTATCGGATATTTCCGATATGAATTGACAGACGCTAATGCATCGGATAATTCCGATACATGAACACCGACACCGCCCTTGCCGCACTCGCTGCGCTGTCACACCCCACCCGTCTCGAAGCCTTTCGCTTGTTGGTCCAGCATGAGCCCGCCGGGCTATCGACCGGGCAGCTCGTCGATGCCTCGGGGCTGACGCAAAGCACGTTTTCCACACATCTCGCGGTGCTGGCCAAGGCAGGCCTCGTCAAATCCGAAAAACAAGGGCGACAGCAGATCCAGCGAGCCGATATCGACACGCTTCGGGATCTGATGCTCTTCCTTGCGAAGGACTGTTGCCAAGGCCGCCCCGAGCTCTGCGAACCGCTGCTCGCCGAACTCACCTGCTGCTGAAGGAACCGGCGCAGTGACCGACATCGTCATCTACCACAATCCCGAGTGCGGCACCTCGCGCAACACGCTCGCGCTGATCCGCAATGCCGGGATCGAGCCGCACGTTGTCGAATATCTGAAGACGCCGCCTTCGCGTGCCTTGCTCGAGCAATTGATCGAGCGCGCCGGGATCACACCGCGCGAACTGCTCCGCGAGAAAGGCACGCCCTATGCGGAGCTCGGTCTCCGCGACGAAAGCCTGAGCAATGGCACCCTGCTCGATGCGATGATGGAGCATCCTATCCTCATCAATCGACCGCTCGTCGTCTCGCCGCTCGGAGTCAAGCTCTGCCGTCCCTCCGAAGCCGTGCTCGACATCCTGCCCGCACGGCAGCTTGGCGCCTTCACCAAGGAAGATGGCGAACAGGTCGTCGACGCCGGCGGCAATCGCGTTCAGGCCTGAGGACAGCATCATGACTGCGGCAAAGCGCGAACGCCTGTCCTTCCTCGATCGCTACCTGACGCTCTGGATATTCCTCGCGATGGCGCTCGGCGTCCTCTTGGGGTCGGCATTCAAGGGCTTACCCGACGCGATCGACGCCATGTCGATCGGCACGACGAACATCCCGATTGCGATCGGCCTCATCCTGATGATGTATCCGCCGCTCGCCCGCGTCCGCTACGACGAACTGCCGCGCGTGTTCGAGGACAAGCGCGTGCTCGCGATCTCGCTCGTTCAGAACTGGATCATCGGGCCGGTGCTGATGTTCGCGCTCGCGGTCCTCTTCCTTTCGGACAGGCCCGAATATATGACCGGCCTGATCCTGATCGGTCTCGCCCGCTGCATCGCGATGGTAATCGTGTGGAACCAGCTCGCCAAGGGCGACAATCAATATGTCGCGGCGCTCGTCGCCTTCAACTCGATCTTCCAGATTCTCTTCTTCAGCGTCTACGCCTGGTTCTTCCTCACCGTCCTGCCGCCGCTTTTCGGACTCGAAGGTAGCGTCATCGACGTGAGCTTCTGGACCATCGCCGAGGCGGTTCTCATCTATCTCGGCATCCCCTTCCTCGCAGCATATCTCACGCGCCGCTTCCTCGCCCGCGCAAAAGGAGACGAGTGGTACGAGACGCGCTTCCTGCCCAAAATCGGGCCGGTCACGCTCGTCGCGCTGCTGTTCACGATCGTCGCGATGTTCAGCCTCAAGGGCGGCGAGATCGTCACCATCCCTGGCGACGTCGTCCGTATCGCGATCCCGCTCACGATTTATTTCGTCGTCCAGTTCCTCATCAGCTTCTGGATGGGAAAACTCATCGAAGCCGACTATCCGCGCACAACCGCGGTCGCCTTCACCGCCGCGGGTAATAACTTCGAACTGGCAATTGCGGTCGCGATCGCCGCCTTCGGGCTCGCCTCGCCGGTGGCCTTTGCGGCCGTCATCGGACCGCTCGTCGAAGTGCCCGTCCTCATCCTGCTCGTCGGCGTCGCCTTCCGCCTCGGCCGCCGCTGGTTCCCGGCAACCACGCCTGCACAAGCCTGAGTATTATGACAGAATTGACCTATACGCGCCTTCGCACGCTCACCGACCCGCACCACCTCCCGGCGCTCAGCGCCGAATATCTTCACGCGCAGCCGGCGCTCGGCCTCGGACCGCTCGATCCCGCGCCGCGCATCCTGCTACTCTACGGATCCTTGCGCGAACGCTCCTATTCGCGGCTCGTCGTCGAGGAGACGGCGCGCCTGCTCCAGCTCTTCGGCTGCGAGACGCGCATCTTCGATCCCTCCGACCTCCCCTTGCCCGACCAGATCGCCGACGACGATCATCCGGCGGTCGAGGAACTCAGACAGCATTCCATCTGGTCCGAGGGCCAGGTCTGGTGCAGCCCCGAGCGACATGGCCAGATTACAGGTATCATGAAGGCGCAGGTCGACCATCTTCCGCTCGCCTATAAGGGCCTCCGCCCGACGCAAGGCCGCACGCTCGCGGTGATGCAGGTGTCGGCGGGGTCGCAGTCGTTCAACAGCGTCAATACGCTGCGCATCCTCGGCCGCTGGATGCGGATGATCACGATCCCCAACCAGTCGAGTGTTGCGAAGGCTTGGCAGGAGTTCGACGAAACGGGCCGTATGCTGCCGTCGAGCTATTATGACCGGATCGTCGACGTTGCTGAGGAGCTTGTCCGCTTCACCATCCTCACACGCGGGCATGCCGCCCAGCTCGTTGACCGCTATTCGGAACGCAAGGACCGGAAAGAGCCCGTCGTCACGCCCGCCGAACTGGCCGGAATTCCAGGCACGCGCTGAAGGTTCGACGCCATATTGGCACGCCGCCGAGCTGCTGATCGATGGGTCGGGCGTGCTGATCCCGTTCGACAATCCGGCTGGCTTCGGTCCTGCAATTGCCAATCTGCTGGGCGACGAAACCGGACGTCTGGCGATGGGCCGCAAGGCCTATGCCGCCAGCCGTCCGATGACCTGGGCGAATACGGCGCGCCGCTATGCCGCGAGCTTTCGCGCGGCTTCCCGCAAAGGCAGGGTTGCGACCGGCGACCGGATGGACATGCCAAAACCCATCCCGACGATCGCACAGACGAAAGCCCGACCGAACCTCCCGCCCATGTCGCTCGATCATCTCGCCGCGATGAGCGACGATACGGGCATGGCCCAGCATGCGGTTCATGCGATCGCCGACCGCCGCCATGGCTATTGCATCGACGACAATGCGCGGGCGCTGCTGCTGTGCTGCGGTCTCGCCGACGGTCCCGACGCGCCGCTGGTGCGCCGCCTGTCGTCCACCTTCGCGGCCTTCATCCAGCATGGCTGGAATCCGGACAATCGGCGCTTTCGCAATTTCATGAGCTTCGACCGGCGATGGCTGGAAGATGCGGGCTCGGAAGACAGTCATGGGCGGACGCTCTGGGCGCTGGGCACCTATAGCGCACGCGCCGGCTCCCCCGGACACGCGCGCTGGGCAAGAGAGCTGTTCAGCGAGGCGCTGGACGGGGTGGTAGCGTTTACTTCGCCGCGGGCCTGGGCGTTCACCTTGCTCGGCCTCGCGCCCTATTGCGCGGTTTACGCGGAAGATTATGCCGCCGCGCACCTGCGGGCCGAACTCGCCGACCGCCTCGAAAAACTGCTGAGCGCATGGGAAGGTCCCGAATGGACATGGTTCGAGAATGGCCTCAGCTATGACAATGCGCGGCTGCCGCAGGCGCTGATCGTCACGGGCGCGGCAACACGTCGCAGGGCTTTACGCTCGAAAGCTACGAGCCGATGGATGCTGACGAGCCAGTGAGTGATCCGGCCGCACAAGCCGGGTAGAGGCAGTCCTGTTTTCCGCTTCCTGTCCCCCCCCTCGCCTGAGACGGATTACGGCTCATTACCGCCAGACCTGGCCGTTTGCGGAACGGCGGCTTTTGGCGGTCGAATGAAACTGGCGGACGCTCCAACTATTCCCGGCGTTCGCTTGAAAGCTCGATCTGCGTGCTGGTGCAATCGAGGCGCAACCACGTTTCGCAGGAACCGAATAGACACTGACGGGCTCAGATTCCCGAAACCCGTCAGATGATCGGCGCGACACCTTATAATCCTGGCTGGAGCTCCCATATACGGATCATCGCGGCACACGTTCATCGTAGGCGGCCGCGGCTGAGAGACCTGGCGCTCCCGCTTACATGCAGGAGCCGCCCCATGCCGCCCGATTCCGATCAGCCCCAGTCGCCGGCCCCGGACACGCCTGCCCCAGCCAACGCGCAATCGAGACGATTTTTCCGCAAGAGCCGTAGACCATTCGCCTTGGATGACGCACGGCGCCAAGGGGACATCAGTCAGCTCGCCTTCTTGACGATGGGCGGACGGGATCCGGCGATAGCCTTCCTGAACACCGACAACGCCGCGCTCGGCGGCCGCCCGCTTACAGTCGCGACCGCGAGCCCCGAGGGATATGAACGGGTTGCGGCAGCGATCCGCCGCTGGCCGAGCGGCCCAGGATTCAAATGAGCCGCGCGATGAACATTTCGCTGCCGGAAGACGAGGTCAAGCGCCTGTGCCTTCTGCAAGGTGTCAGCATCAGTGCGATCGAGCCGCTTCAGTCGGGCGGTACCCGCCTTGTCTGCACATCCGGCTCCGGCGCCGAGGAAATGCGCCTCCGGCTCCGCGGTCACCTGATCGACGGCCATGTTCTCCGTCACCGCTTCTATCGCCCGCCGGCCACGCATGAGCGCCCATAAGGCCGGCGCGCGATTTCGTGGTGAGCGAACGTCTCTCCCGAACCCGAATAATGTCGGTATTCGTGCCGCACATTTATCGGGATGTGCTATAGGCCTCCCATCACCTGAAATCGAACAAGCTCCATGTGACAGAGGGACGATCCGTGCTCTCGCTTGATGCAGGAGCACACACCATGTGCCTTATTCAATTGCTCGAAGACGAGCAGATCGCGCTCGCGCGATACGCCGCCGCAACAAATCCCTCGGCGATCGACCGTTATGGGCGCATGATCGAAGGGATCGGTCGGCGTCTGACGGCCTTTCCCTACCAGCATCGCCCCTATTTTCCGCTCAACAGATTGCGGACGCAAACGGCTCGCTAGCACGTTCGTGAACACGCGCATCCTGAAACCGAAGAAAGATATCTGACATGGCCAAATCGCAAAAACGCAGCAATCGCGAGATTCGCAAACCCAAGGCCGCCAAGGCGAAGCCGCCGACCGCGCTCGCAGCCCAAGAGGCCTCCGCGGTGCAGATGACCGCCAAGCCGAAGGGCAATCGCTGACGCGCCGTCAAAAACTGCGATGGAAGCTGACCAGATCGGCGTCGGGATCGCCGTAGCCACAGATAAGGCTGCGCAGCATCTGGGCCGCCATCATCGAGAAGGTGATTCCATTTCCGCCATAGCCCATCGCGGCATAGCAGTTCGGCATACCGGGAATGCGACCGATAGTCGGCGTACCGACCGGGCTGTCGCCGAAACTGCCGGCCCAGCTATAAGCCGGTTCCGCATCCACTCCCGGTAACAGGGCAGCAAGCTTTCGCGATAGCGTCGCTGCCTTGTCGGGGAGCTTCGCATCGCGGAGAGCCGCGTTACCGATTTCCTCATCCTCGCCGCCGCAGATGATTTCTCCGCGTGGGGTCGTCCGGATGTAGAGGTAGGGATCGGCGGCTTCCCAGATCATCGCGGCGGTCGGCCAGATGGCCCGGGGCTGCGGGCGCGTCGCGATCGACCAGCTCGAGATGATCTTGTTCCCCTTGCGAGGAATCCCCTTCATCATCTCATAACCCGTTGCCATGACGACATGGCGCGCGCGAATGCTCGGTCCGCGCGCCGAGACCAAGGTGACCCCCTCGCCCGTCGGCGCGATGTCGCAGATATCGACGGGCGAATAGAGCCGCGCGCCCCGCGCCAGCGCAACGTTCAGAAAGCCTGCGGTAAGGCGGCGCGGATCGGCGGAATAATTGCCGAAGCCTAGCAGCGCGTGGCGTCCCTTGATCCCGTAGCGATCCAGCACTGCGGCGGGTTTGAGCAGCTCGACCTCGAACCCCGCGCGCCGCCGGGCGTCGGCTTCACGCGCAAGACCTTCGGCGTCGAGGACGTTGCCGTCGAGATAGATCGAGGCGCGCGTCGCCCCATCGACGGCGAGGCCCAGCCGCTCGGTCCGTTCGCGTAGTGCATCGACCGACTGGCGCGATCGCCGCCAGATGCGTTCGGCCTTTTCGCGCCCGATCCGCTCGGCCATCAAGGTCAGCGGGGTATCGAGCTCATATTGCAGCATGGCGGTCGACGCGGCGGTCGATCCTTCGGCGGGACCCCGGCGATCGACGATCACGATGTTGAGCCCCGCTTCCGACAAGGCCTCGGCGATCAGCGCGCCCGACACGCCAGCCCCGACGACGACCACGTCGCACGCGATATCCCTTGTCAGCGGCCGCGCAGCGATCGCGGGACGACGCCGTGCCGACCAGATCGACTGGCCGGTCCGGAGATCGCGATGATGGGTCGCCGATGCGCGGCTCACCATGACGGGCGATCAGGCAAGATCGCGCACCCTGGCTTCGCGGGCCCAATGGCGCCGAGTGCCGACGCTTTCGAACTCGTCGATCGCAACGACCCCGCCGTCCTTTTCGACCCCTGCCTTGTCGAGCAGCAATTGCGTCGCCTCGTCATGCGCGATCGTCTTGCAATGGCCATAGGCGTCCATGAACCACTGGACCGCCGCGCCCTGCCCCGACAGCGCCTTGGCCTGTTCTTCGGTCAGGATCGAAGCCACGGCGTCGAACAGCACCGAGGGCGAGCCCGCGAGCTGGCCGTCGGCCTTGAGCGTGCCGCCCTTGACCTTGATCCCGCCGACCTTGGGCGCGACCAGGAACGGGGTGCCGCCGGCGCTTTCGATGTCGCCCTTCAGCTTGTCGATCGCCGCCTTGTCCGATCCTTCGGCAAACAGGATCGCGACCTTGCGGCCCTCCATCGTATCGTCGGCATTCTTCTGGATCGACAGCGCGTCGGAGGTCTTGAGATCGACCGGCGCGCGCGCGGCCTTTTCCTTCGCCGGCAGATCGATGGCGAGTCCCATGGCGACACGCGTCGCAAGAGCCTCATCGATGTTGCGAAGCTGGCCGACGACGCGGGCGCGGACATGATCGAGCGTGACCTTCGACAGTTCGAACACCAGCGCCGAGGCGATATGCGCCTGCTCATTCTCGGTCTGCGACAAATAGAACAGTCGCGCCTGGCTGAAATGATCGGCGAAAAGCTCGGCGCGGATGCGCAGCTTTTGCGCAGGGTCGTTCCGCTCGTCATTAGCCGTGAACGTTCTGAAGCCCGATTCGGCGCTTGCGCGCGGACCGCCATTCTCGCCCGCCTCGGCCAGGCTGTTCGGCTCGTAATTCGCGCGCCCCGTTGGCACGAGCGTCTGCATCATCCCGTCGCGCTGGAAATTGTGGAACGGGCATTTCGGCGCATTGATCGGGATCTGGTGGAAATTGGTCGTGCCCAGCCGCGACTTCTGCGTGTCGAGATAGGAAAAGAGCCGGCCCTGAAGGAGTGGGTCGTTGCTGAAATCGATGCCCGGAATGATGTTCGACGGCAGAAAGGCGACCTGTTCGGTCTCGGCGAAGAAATTGTCGACATTGCGGTTGAGCGTCATGCGGCCGACGATCTCGACGGGGATATCCTCCTCGGGGATCAGCTTGGTCGCGTCGAGCACGTCATAAGGCTGCTTCTCGGCGAAGGCTTCGTCGAACACCTGCACGCCGAGGTCCCACGCCGGGAAATCGCCCGCATCGATCGCCTCGAAAAGGTCGCGGCGATGGAAATCGGGATCGGCGCCGGCGATCTTGACCGCCTCGTCCCATGTCGTCGACTGGACGCCGAGCACCGGCTTCCAGTGGAATTTGACGAATTTGCCTTCGCCCTTTTCATTGACGAAGCGGAAGGTGTGGACGCCGAAACCCTCGATCATGCGCAGGCTGCGCGGGATCGTGCGGTCGGACATCGCCCACATGATCATGTGCATCGCCTCGGGCATCAGCCCGATGAAATCCCAGAAGGTATCGTGCGCACTCGCCGCCTGCGGATATCCGCGATCGGCCTCCATCTTCACGCTGTGGACGAGGTCGGGGAATTTCATCGCGTCCTGGATGAAGAAGACCGGGATATTGTTGCCGACGAGATCCCAGTTGCCGCTGTCGGTATAGAGCTTGACCGCGAAGCCGCGCACGTCGCGCGGCGTATCGACCGAGCCCGCGCCGCCCGCGACGGTCGAGAAGCGGACGAAGACCGGACAGGTCGCGCCTTCCTTCTGGAAAATCGACGCCTTGGTCAGCCCGGGGATCGCCTTGGTGCATTCGAACACGCCGTGCGCGCCCGACCCGCGGGCGTGCACGATGCGCTCCGGAATACGCTCATGGTCGAAATGGAAGATTTTCTCGCGCAGGACGAAGTCCTCGAGCAGCGTCGGCCCGCGTTCGCCGGTGCGCAGCGAATTCTGGTTGTCCGAAATCCGGTGACCGAAATTGTCGGTCAGGAACGCCGCATCGGCTGATTTGTCGCCCGATGCCAGATTCTGGTGCAGCTCGTCACCGTTGCCGCGGCTCTCCTCGATCTTCGGCTGGCCGTCGCCTGGCTGGTGTTCACGAAACACATGGTCATTCGCGGGCGACGGCGGCGGAGATTTCGGCATCGGTCATTCCTTCTGCCGCGGAAGGCGACACTCCTACAATCCGCCGCTTCGCTTTATGTTGCGTGTCGCTAGGCCATGGCGGCCAGAATCTCCTTGATCGCGACGAACGCAAAGCAGACCGAACTGTCGGCTACCCCGTAGGGCAGGAAAATATCGTCGCCGACGCGGATCGCTCCACAGGTGTAGACGACATTGGGGACATAGCCTTCGCGGTCCTCGTCGGCGGCGGACAGGATCGGATTGGGCGTCCGGCCGATCACCTTCGAGGGATCGTCCTTGTCGAGCAGTACAGCACCGATCGCATATTTGCGCATCGCGCCGACCCCATGGGTCAACACCAGCCAGCCCTCGTCGAGTTCGATCGGCGCGCCGCAATTGCCGATCTGGATGAGTTCCCATGGAAAGCGCGGCTCCAGCAATAATTCGCCGTCCTCCCACTGATCGACCGTGTCCGAGCGCAACAGATAGAGATTCTTGCCATCCTGCCGACCGATCATGCAGAATTGCCCGTCGATCTTACGCGGGAACAACGCCATGCCCTTGTTGCGTCCCGCCTTTCCCTTGATCGGGCTCAGCGTGAAATCCCTGAAATCGCGCGTCCGTAGCAGCTCGGACTGGATGTCTCGCCCGCTATAGGCGGTGTAGGTCCCGATCCATTCGCTTTTGCCGCTATCGCGCTCGAACTCGAGCAGCCGCAGATCCTCGAGCCCGTTGCGCTGCGCCTCGGTGATCGGGAAGATCACCGTGCCCGAAAGGGTGCTGTCCTTCTGCCGATAGAGCGAGACAACATCGTCGGGCTTGTCATCGCGGTGCGGACCAAGCATCGCCGCCGTAGCGAAGGCGGGCTGCGGCAGCAGCGTCAGTTCGCGGTCGCAGGTAATGATTCCCTCGCGAAAGGCGATCGTCGAAATATGACCCTCGCCGACAGCGCGCAGCGACAGGAGGATGCGGATGCAGCCTTCCTCCAGCCCGGTCTGGTCGGGATGACGAACGACGCTGGGGTTCATCAGCGCCGCCGCGGCATAGCTATATTCGTGACAGAAATAGGCGCCGATCAAGAGGCGCATCTCGCGCTTCAATGTGAGGCCTTCGAGACCAAGTTTGGGTTCGATCTGCTCGAAGCGATCCTCGAACACCTTCTCGATCTGCCAGTGCCGGTCGGCGAAATCGCGCAGCACCACACTGAGCTCGGCGCGCACGGTGCGCGTGTCGAGCGTCACGATTTCGCGAGCCAACCGCTGTACGCGCTCGAGATCGGGACCCGATGCTTGCCATGCGAGGTGAAAGGGCCGCACGACGACGCGCGTCGGGTCGGCATGGAGCCGCAATTCATCCTGTACCAGATGCACCATATTCCCCTCAGCCGGTTTTGCGGATAAAATCCCGGATCGCGTAAGTCGCGTGCTGGTAGGCAAGAACCGACTCCGCCCCTTCGTTGAGGTTCAGGCCGCGCGGGTTAATGCCATCCTTGCTGCTCCCGGTCAGCGGATCGCCAACGATCACGCCGCGGTCGTTACGCCGGGAGAACCAGTCGTAAGCGCGCCGCGCGTGCGCCAGCCAGATATCGTCGCCGGTCACATCATAGGCGGCCGAAGCGGCATCGATCGCGGCCCAAATCTCGAGCGGCTGCTGATCGAATGGCCGCGGCAGCGCATGGGCATGGCCGAAGCTGTCGGACCCGACGGGGCGATAATGACCATGAGGCGAAATCTGCGCATCGTTGATCCACCGCAACGTCTCGACTCCGCACGCGGTAACATCCCCGCGCCCAAGTCGTACGCCCGCGCGCAGCATCGCTTCGGGCAGGCGGCAATTGTCATAGGCGAGTACCGGCTCGAACCATCGCCAGTCCGGTCGCGCCGCGGCCTGATAGAGCGCGATCAGCCGGTCAGCGCCGCTGCGCAATATCCGGTCCGCCAGATCATGCTCGGGATGCGCCGCGAGCACGAAGTCGGCGCCGAGCATCGCGAAAGCAATCGCGCGCGGTGACTCGAAATCCAGCGCGGACGCCGCGGTACGCTCGAACAATTCATGCGCCCATTGCCGCAGACCGGGGTCGCGCGCGCCCTGCGCCGTCGCACCGAGCGCCCAGAGGGTTCGGCCGCAGCTGTCTTCGGACCCCACATCCTCGAGCCAGTTGCGTGCGAATCCCATGAAGTTGCGAAACTCGCCGCGGTCGGGGTTCCAGGCATGCTGTACGAACGCCGCAAAGACCGGGGTCAGTTGTCCGCACTTGCCGAGCGCATCGTCGTCGAGCCGATGCATCAGCATCAGCGCGCGCGCATTGTCATCGACGCAATAGCCGTGCGCGCGATCGGGGACCATATGAACGCTGTGCTGGAGGATGCCGGTGTCGTCGCAAATGCGCAGGAACCCATCGATACCGATATGCTCGGGAATAGGCGCAGCTTTCGGCACGACGCGGCTTTCCGCGATCAGCGAACAGGTCCGCTCCGCGAACACCGGCCAGATCATGTCGCGACTGCGGCCATAGGCGCGACGCTGCAGCGTGAGCAGCCGGTCGGCATCGCCGAGCAGATAGCGGATTTCGTTCGCGATCGCTTCGCTGTCGTTGAAGGGAACGAGCACGCCATGATCGTCGGCGAGGAGCTCGACCGCATGCACGTAAGGCGTGGAGATCACGGCCTTGCCCAGCGCCATCGCATAGGCGAGCGTACCCGACGTCGATTGCTGCGCACCCGTATAAGGCGTCACATAGATGTCCGCCGCCTCGATAAGATCGAGCAGATCGTCGGTGTCCATGAACGCGTTGATCCAGCGGACATGCGCATCGACCCCGAGCGAGACAGCAAGCGCCTGGAGCCGGTCGCGATAGGCCTCGCCTTCAAGCGCCAGCAGATTGGGATGCGTCGCGCCAGCAATGCAGTAAAGGAAGTCGGGATGATCCTCGATGATCGCGGGCAATGCCTCGATGACCGCCTCGATCCCCTTGCCCGGCGACAAAAGACCGAAGGTCAGCGCGACCTGTTTGCCCGCAAAGCCGAACTGCGGCTTGAACTGCGACGCGCGGCCGAACGGGCGGTCGGGGACGCCATGTGCGATCATGGCGATCTGGTCGTCGTCGGCATGATAGACGCTTCGCAGCAGATCGTGCGAGCGCTCGGACATGACGATCAGCTTGGTCGCGCGCGCGATCAACCGCTCCATCACGCGGCGCTGATCGGCGTCAGGTTCGGCGAGCACCGTGTGAAGCGTGACGATCAGCGGTGCGGAAACACGATCCACCAGTTCCAGGATCATATCGCCCGCCAAGCCGCCGAAGAGGCCGAACTCGTGCTGCAGCCACACAATCTTGGCACAGCTCGCCTCGATTTGCCGGGCCGCCTCGATAAAGCTACCGGCGTCACCCTCGGTTATGACGCCGCGAACAACGGGGTCGAATATCGTGGGAACGGCGGCCGGCGCCATCGCATAGACGTCGACCATAAGGTCGGGAGCAGCCTCGGCAAGCGATGAATGGATGTCGGTGGTGAAGGTCGCGATGCCGCAGCGTCGCGGAAGAAAGCCGCCGACTAGCGCGACCCGGGCAGTATCCGAAGTTTTTGGCCGAAGCGTTTGGCCCGCCTCCAAACCTTCATCGAACGATCTACGATCAAGCGTTTCGTACACAGGCATACCTTCCAAAAATGATGCGACAGAAGGCCTCACCCAGTATTTTGTCGTTTGTTTCGAAGCGCGCAGTCGGCCTCGGAGCATCAGAAAACAGAACAGCTCAGCGGCGCATTTGTTCCAATTGACCGACGCCTCGCGAGAAGCTTCGCAGGCCAATTCCGGTCATGCTCGCCAGGCGGCAACGCTCCGCTCTCATTTCAGGCAGGCGACAATGATTCCGATGATTCCAAGCGTTTCTTCGGGATTGTGTACGGAGATTGTATTGAGGCCCAGCGCCTTCGCCGGATAATCATTGCCGCCCGGAAAGATCGCATCGCCTATAAAGAGCATCGCACCCAGTTCGACACCGCTGGCGCCGCTTAGCTTCGTCAGGCCATAGGCCTTGTCGACGCCCTCACGCGTGATGTCGATCGACGTCGCCCCGCCCATGTTGATCGACAGACCGGGCAGACGTTGGCGAAGCTCGGCCTGAATCACCTTGCGTTTGGCGAAGTCGGGATCCCATTTTTCCTTGGCATCGATCGGCGCTTCCTGACCCAAGGCCGAAAAGGTGATCTGACTTCCGCGATCCTCGATCCGTTCGCCCCAGACCGTTTCGGGAACGAACCCGGTCGCCAGCAGCGCCGCATCGAAGGCTTCGAATATGCGTCGCTTCTCCGCATCGGCAAAGATTTCGGCATAGCGCGCCTGCCACGCGCCCGAGCCGAACGTATAGAGCTTGGTGCCGGTTGTCGGCATGAGCCAGAGCCGGGCAAGGTCCGCGCGCTCTGGAAGGCGCGTCGCCACCTGTTTTTCGAACTGCGGCCAGTCGCCACCGGATATCACCGCGACATCTGCCACGCCGAGGAGATCGGCAAGCGCCTCACCCATCGCGGGTTCCATCGGCTGCTTGCTTTCGGCAAGCGTTCCATCAAGATCGAAGGCAATCAGCCGTTTCATGCAGGCGTCGCTCCGCGCCCGTCGCTCGCCGCGTCCCGCTGCCGCCGAGCGGCGGCTTTGGCATCGGCAAGGTTCGAATAGCGATAGTCGCCCACCGCGAATTGTTCGACATAGGTCCGGATGATGCCATCCTCCTCGTCGCCCGGTGGACGCAGGCCTCCGCCCTCGCCTTCCCACGCCGAGCGTGACGCAGCTTCATCGATCGCGGCGGCGAGAGGGCCGTCCTCCACGCCCAGCGAGCGATAAAAGTCGCGCCCGACGGCCAGAAGGGTGGCGCGAATATCGACGACCGGATCGTCAACTCCATCGCTTCCGGCGGTGAGATGTTCGTGCGTCGCCTTTTCGAAGGCCTTCGCCATGAGCAATTCGGCGATCAGTACATCACCGACCAGATCGTCCGACGCTTCAACAGCACCGGCAGGTGATACGGCGAGATCGGCGATAGCCTCGGCGTCGCCGCTCAAGCCGCGTAGCTCGCGATATTCGTTGATCCGTTTGGCATAATAGCGCGGCAGGTCAAAGTTTGGCATCGCCTGCCCATCGCGTCGCGCCTGGCTCACGGCCATCAAGGCCATCTGATGGTGGTGGAGAAGTTGGTTGAGGTCCATGATTTTGCTCCTTCAGCGGGAGCGCAATGGTCTCTCAGTCGCCAGCACGCGGTGGAAGCGGGCGATATTATAGAAGTGGGGTCACAGGCTTCCGATTGCAATGAGCAGACATTTATAATTGCAGGCGACCGACGAGAGCCTAATCATATGTCTCGACTTCCTTCGGAATAGGCCTAGCGTTCGACCGGCAGCGACTTTCCACGCGACCCGGAAAGTCGATGGGGCTTAGCGTCGATGATGGGCGGCAACGCCGCGTAAATATGGACCTCGTGCTCGAATACTGCAGGTCCGAGCCAGACAACGCCCGGATAAATGCCTCATTCGAGCTATTTCCGACGGAGGAGGTAGTTCGATGACCCATTCACCGTACGGCATGACGCTCGTTCCAGGCGTTCACGACGCCTTGTCGGCTCAACTCGCGGTCAGTGCCGGACTGCATACGCTCTTCCTGTCCGGCGCTGCGCTTCACGCGACGCTTCTCGGCCGTACGGATATCGGCCTGCTGACACTGACCGAGTTGGTCGATGCGACGTGCAGGATCAAGGAGCGGACTGCATGTTCGCTGATCGTCGACGCCGACACGGGATTCGGCGGCACGCACAATCTGGCACGCGCAACGCGCATGCTGGAACGCGCCGGTGCCGATATCATCCAAATCGAGGATCAACTTGCGATCAAGCCGCGGGCACAGCTTCTGGAGCGACCCGTCGCTCCTCCGGAAGACATGGAAAATCGCATCAAGGCGGCCCTCGACGCTCGTGTGTCAACCGATTTTCAGATCAGCGCCCGAACCGACGCCCTGCCGTCGCTTGGCCTGAATGCAGCGATCGACCGCGCATGTCGCTATGCCGAGGCGGGCGCCGATCTTCTCTTCGTCCAATCGATCCGGACCGAGCAGGACCTCGCCGCAGTGAGCGCCGCCCTGTCGCCCCTTCGCCCGTTGGTCGTCCATTTGCCCGATCCGAGACGCGGCCTCGGTGAAGGGACCACCCATCTCGGCCGTGCGGGCTTTCGCTATGGCTTGATCCCTCATATTCTGTTCGAAGCGGGTGCTGGTGCGATCATGTCGGCGCTTCGCGATATTCCTGGAACAGCCGCCGTGCCCGATCTCGGCACGAGCCTGAGCGGCGGGATGCCGCCCTAGTTTCGATATGGCGGAAGGCAGCGCCAAAGATATTCCGCGGTGATCAGGTCGTTCTCCGCGCTGCCCACCGATTTGAATAGAGTGCGAGGTGCATTGGCGCGAAGACCAACCTCCATCGACAAAAGCGACTTCAGCGTGATCGGTTCGTCCTCACGCAGATATCCATCGCGGATCGCGGCCAGCAGTTCACCGGCGCTGGTCACCGCGGCGGAAGTGTCGACGACAACCAAGGCATCACGGAAAGCCAGGCTGTCGGTCTCGCGCATCTGCGGTGTATAGCCGCCGATCAGCCCGAGATGGGCATCCTTCTTCAGCCATGATCCCAGCACCAATGGTGCGGTGCTCGACGTCGCGCAGCATATGATATCCGCTCGCCGGACAGCGGCCTCGAGATCGGGCAGCGCCGCAACGCCTCGCGGCGATGCCCGCGCGACGAGTTCGCCGGCTCCCGGTCGTCGGCCCCAGATCGCTATCTCACTTCGGGGGTAACTCGCGGCGAAGGCCGAAACGAGATAGGGCGAAAGCGCGCCGGTGCCGACAATGAGAATATGTTCCGGGGTCCCTCGATAGAGATGCAAGGCCGCGACAGCTGCGACGGCGGCGGTTCGCCACAGCGTGAGCTCAGTCCCGTCGATCGTCGCCAGCAACTCGCCGGTTTGCGCGGAAAATAGCTGATAGGCGGCTTGGACAGTCGGAATCGCAGTTCCGGAATTTCCGGGAAAGACCGTGACGATCTTCATTCCCAGAAACGAAGGAGAAGCCGCCGGCATGGCGAGGAGATCACCGTGCGCAACTTCATAGTGCAAACGGTCAGGAGCCGCGAATCGGGACCGATCTGCGGTCGCCAGCACATCAATCAGCGCGGCCATGTCCAGCAATTCCCGTACCGCGGCGGCATCGATCCACATAGAAGCACCTAAATGATATGGGCCTCGGGCGAAGCGAAGATTTGCTGAAGACGGTCGAGACTGAGGGGATACAGGTCGATCGATCGATATTGGCCATCGATCATCAACTCCGCAAGGCCGCGCCCCGCCGCCAATGCGTGCTGCAGCCCGTGACCGCTGAACCCATTGATCAGCCAAAAATTCTGGACACCGGACGGGCCCACCACGGCGTTGCTGTCGAAGATGTTCATCTCATAGTGGCCGGCCCAGGCGCCGAGCAATTTCAACCGCTCGAACGCGGGCGCTCTCGCCGCCAACCGGGGCCACAGCCACTCGTCGAAGACTGGATAATCGGGTTCGAAATCGTCGGCCGAACAAAAGTCTGCCGGCGCCGGCGCACCGATCAGAAAGGTTCGACCTTCGGGGCGGAAATAGAAGCCCTCGGGGTCGATGACCAGTGGCCAGTCGGAATCGGCATCGGGCGCATCGACGACGAACACCGAACGCTTCTGGCCGCGCACGGGCAAGATGCAGCCGGCCATATCCGCAATTTCCGCCGCCCACGGCCCCGCTGCGTTGACGACATGCGAACAGGCGATGGCGCCGCCTTTCCCGAGCTCGACGGACCAGTTCGCTCCGTCCCGCCGTAGAGCAACGACATTGTCGTCAACCAGCTCGGCTCCCTTGCCGCGCGCTGCAGCGCGAAGGCTGCGCAGCAGGCTATAGCCATCGAACCACCCCTCGCCTTCGCGGCCATGCGATGCGATTGCAAGGTCCTCGGTGTGAAGCCATGGATAGCGCCCCGCCAACGCCGGCCCCTTAGTGAGTTCGGGGTCGAAGCCGCAACCGCGTTGCACCTGATATGCATGCTCGATTCCGGCCTTTTCATCGCCGCGCCCGAGAAAGAGATAACCGCGTTCGACGAACTGGAAATCGGGCGCTTGACCTTCGATCATGAGCGGCGACGGATCACGCAATATTTCCAGCGTGTAGCGGGACATTTCGATGTTCACCGGGGTCGTGAATTGTTGCCGGATCGAACTCAAGGATAGCGCAGATGAGGCAAAGCGATAGCTCGAATCCCGCTCGACAATGATAATGGATGCCGAGCCTCGCGACTGGATGGCCAGATGCCAGGCGAGCGAACATCCCATCACGCCGCCGCCGACGATAACGATGTCTGCCGCGCGGATCACAAATCGAAGGTCACGCCTTGCGCCAGAGGGAGCGCGTGAGAATAATTTATGGTCGCCGTCTGCCGGCGCATATATCCGCGCCAGGCGTCCGATCCTGACTCGCGACCGCCTCCGGTGGCCTTCTCGCCCCCGAAGGCGCCACCGATCTCCGCCCCGGACGTACCGATATTGACATTGGCGATCCCGCAGTCCGATCCGATGGCGCTCAGAAAATATTCCGCGTCGCGAACGTCGGTCGAAAAGATCGACGACGACAGCCCATGTGCGGAATCATTCTGAATGGCGATCGCCTCGGAAAGTTCGGAGTAACGAACGGCATAGAGAATGGGTGCGAACGTTTCCCTGGTCATGGGTCCGCTCGCGGCAGGCATCTCGACCAGAGCCGGACGGACGTAGAAGGCCGCCTCATGCCCAAGATGAATTCGTTCACCGCCATGGATGTGGCCGCGGGCGGCCGCCACATCGGTGAGAGCGGCTCGCATTCGCTCATAGGCATCTCGATCGACCAACGGACCGACGAGCGTCGACGGTTCGAGCGGATTACCGATGGGCAGACGTGCATAGAGGTCAACGAGCCGCCCGATCACCTCGTCGTATATCGACTCGTGAACGATCAGGCGTCGGAGGGTCGTGCATCGCTGGCCGGCGGTGCCCACGGCGGCGAACAGAATGGCCCGAACGGCCAAATCCAAATCGGCACTGGGCGCTACGATCGCCGCATTATTCCCGCCGAGTTCGAGCAGCGAGCGTCCGAACCGCGCCGACACGGCAGCACCGACCTTACGCCCCATTTCGCTCGATCCCGTCGCGGACACGAGCGCGATCCGGGGATCGTCGACAAGGCGCGCACCGATCGGAGCATCGCCATTCACAAGAGCTGCGAGGCCCTTGGGTGCGGCTTCGAACTCGCCTATCGCGCGTTCCATCAGGGACTGGACGGCGAAGGCGGACATCATGGCCTTCTCGGACGGTTTCCAGATTATGGAATTGCCGCAGACGATCGCGAGACAGGCGTTCCAGGCCCAGACCGCGACCGGAAAATTGAATGCCGAGATGATCAGGACCGTTCCAAGAGGCTGCCAGGTTTCGCGCATGCTGTGGCCCGGGCGCTCGGATGCTATGGTCAGCCCGTGAAGCTGGCGCGACTGGCCGACGGCGAAATCGGCCATGTCGATCATTTCCTGAACCTCGCCCAGCCCTTCAGACAGAATCTTTCCGGTTTCGATCGAAACAAGGCGACCGAGAGCTTCTTTATGCTCGCGCAGCATGAGGCCGAAGCGGCGGACCAGTTCTCCGCGAACGGGAGCCGGCGCGCACCGCCATTCCCTATGCGCCGCCGTTGCCAACCGGACGATCGTCTCGATATCTCGGGTTGAGGTCTGCTCGAAACGATGGAGCGCGCTTCCGTCGATCGGGCTGCGCGCCTCAAAGCCCCCCTTTGACGGCGGCAAATCGATCCCCATCGCCTCGAATGCGGCGCGAGCGGCTTCGATGGGAGTGCTCATTTCGCGTCCTTCAGCGTGCGATCGAAGAAATCGAGATAGCTGCGCCACAGATGCCGCTGCGCCGCGCCGCGAAGCAGATGGGCGCCGCCGGGATAATAAAGCTGATCGAATACCGTCCCCTGCTTTTGCAGCGCAGCGGACACCCGAATGGCGTTGTCGAACACGACATTGTCGTCGGCCATGCCCTGGATGAGCAGCAGCCGGCCCTTCAAGCCACCGATCCGCTTTACGATGTCCACCGCGTCATAGGCTTCGGGATGCTCCATCGGCGTGCCCAGAAACCGTTCGGTATAGTGCGTGTCGTAAAGCCGCCAGTCGCTCGGCGATGCGCCGGCAGCGCCCGCGGCGAAGGGATGGCCAGGCTCGGTCATGAGCATCAGAGTCATGAAGCCGCCGAAACTCCAGCCCATCACGCCGATCCGCGAAGGATCAACGTTGGGCATGGTGGCAAGGAAGGCGGCGCCGGCCAGTTGATCCCGCGTTTCCTCGATGCCGAGCTTCCCCGCGATGGCCGTCTTGAAGGCGACCGACCGATTGCTCGAACCTCGATTGTCGAGCCGGAAGAGAATGTAGCCCCGATCGAGAAGCAGCCGATCGGTGACGTCTCCCCACTGCCGGCGGACAGTCTGGACCATGGGACCGCCGTAGGTCGATATAATCGCCGGATAGCGCCGCGCGGGATCGAATGCCGTCGGCATCTGGAGTGAGTAATAGAGTGTCTGACCGTCGGCCGCCTGCAACGTCCCGTAGATGGGCTTCGGCAGGCCGGCGACGAAAGGCCAATAGGGATGGGTTTCATCAAGCGTGTTCGGTTCGATCCAGCGCAGCAATCTGCCGCTTGTCGAATAGAGTCCGGTGCGCGGCGGGGTTCGGGGATCCGAATAGGTTCCCACAAAGGTCTGCGGCGCTCTCGCGAAGGTGAACCGCCACCACCCGGGCCCTTTGGTCAGCCGCTTGGGCTCCGCCGGCCTGGTGTAAGAAACCGAATAGAGCTGCCGCTCGATCGGCGTTTCGCGCGAGGCCGAGAAGAAGACGATCTGCTTCGCCTCGTCGACCCCCTCGATCGCCGATACCGGCCAATCGCCCGACGTCACCTGGGCAAGTTCCTTCCCGTCCGCACCGAAACGATAGATATGCCGGTTCCCGTCACGCTCGAGGGTCCAGAGAAACCCGCCGGAGGCCAGCGGCCTGAAATCATCCGACAATTCGATCCAATGGTCGGATTTTTCGGCCAGCAACAGACGTGCGGCGCCCGATGCCGGATTCACTGCAAATAATTCGAGACGTCGCTGGTCGCGCGACTGTCGCTGGACGAACAGGGTCTTGCCATCGCGCGCCCAGTCGACGCGGGCCAAATAATAATCGGTCCCGATATCGATGTTCGCCTCGACCGGCTTCGCGCTCGCTACATCGATGATCGCAAGCCGGACCGACGCGTTCGGGCGGCCGGCGCGGGGATAGCGTTGCTCGACGACCGCGCTTCCCGCGGCGCCCGTCACGATTCGCGGAACGAGATCGACGCCGCTTTCATCGACGCGCTGTGCTGCGATATAACGGTCATCGGGCGACCACCAATATCCCGAGGAACGCCGCATTTCTTCCTGCGCGACAAATTCGGCGAGGCCCCAGGAGACGGCCCCGCCGCCATCGGTGGTCAACGGCCGCGTCGCCGAAGACCCGATATCGGTCACATAGAGATTGCGTCCACGAACAAAGGACAGCCGGGTTCCGCCCGGAGAGAAGCGGACGTCGACATGATCACCGCCATTGTCCGGCACGCGCGCAAGCTTGCGGGTAGCGACATCGACGATCCAGATGTCCTCGCCCGACGGTATCAAGAGCCGCCGGCTGTCGTCATCCCACATATATTCCGTCACGCCGGTCGTCGTGATCCGCATGCGTTCGCGGCGCTCGAACGCGTCTCCGGACAAGGAACGCTCCGATCGTTCGAGACTTTGGCCCGCGACGAGGAGAAAGGGTTTTCCGCCGCGAGCCTCAGCGACCCATAAATCGCTTACACCCTCGTGGGCGGGGTCTGCCTTGAGATAGGCGACAAGCTCGCCGTCGGGCGAAGGCTTCACCCCGCGGGCGCGCGGTCCATCGAGACTGACGGAACCGATCGCCTGCTCGACCGCGAGTTCGGCTCCACGCGCCGGAAACCCGCAAGCCACCGCCGCGCCTGCAGCGATCCATGTGGCCCAGTGCAATATGCTCGTCATTTTCAAGCTGGCTCGCTTTCCGTTGGGGAACGACTATGGGCACATTAGCCGTGACCGCGACCGGATTCAGGAGGAAGCGCGCATGGTGGCGCATGATTTGCGCGCCCGGCCGACGATCACCGCCGAATTCGCGCGAAGCGATCGAGCGAGAGATGCGGGAGCATAGCCGAGGCTTGCCGCTTGCATATCATGTTCGCAATCATCTCCGCCGTAATGGCGGACAAGGTCAGCCCGAGATGCTGATGACCGAACGCATAGTGGATGGACGTGCCTGCGATCGCGCCGATCGCGGGAAGCGAATCCGGAAACGTCGAACGCGATCCCATCCAGCGGGTGGCGCCGGCCGGCTCGAGATCGGGCAGATAGGCTTTCGCACCTTGGAGCAGCTTATCTGCCCGGCGCCAATCGGGCTCGTCATTCTCGGCCGCGAATTCGGCCGTGCCCGCGAGGCGAACGCCATGCGCAAGCGGGGTGGCGACGAAACTGTCGCTCATGAACATGACCGGCCGCCCCAGCGCAGGACCCTTTTCGGTAAGCTGCATATGATAGCCGCGCTCCGCAGCGAGCGGGATCGCTTTCGCGAACGGACGCAGCAGCGACGGTGAGCCGGTTCCCGCCGCGACCACGACATGCCGCGTCTCGATTTCGGTACCATCGATCAGGACCCGAACGCCGCTATCGGTCACATCGAGGCCGTCCACACGGGCTTGCCGGAACGTGCCACCATATTTGCCGAATGCATTGGCATAGGCGACGACAATGTCCAGCGGATCGGAAACATGGGCAACCCCGGGGTGAAAAAGGCCACCAGCAAGGCCGGCTTTCAACGCGGGCTCCAGATCGCAAAGTTCCGAGGAATCCAGCGTTTCAACCGCGATTCCATACTGCTCGCACGATATCTTGCGCGCGCGCAGCAATGAACGCCCCTTTTCATCTCTGATCGCGTCGATCATCCCGGAACGGCGGATCAGTCCGTGGTGCGCTGCTTCGGGCAGCAGGCGCATATGCGCGTCGAGCGATTGTTCGCACAGTGCCGCAAGAACCATTGTTGCGCTTTCACGGCGCGCACGCCTTGCAGAGAGCGCCGCCCGCCCGAACCATGGCAGAAGCCGCGGCAAAGCACGTGGCGAAATGCGGAGCGGTCCCAGTGGATCGAGCAGAAGCGCGGGAACGCGCAGCATCGTGCGGAAGCTGACGAGCGGCTCGATTTCGGAGGTGGCGATGATACCGGCATTGCCGCGCGAGCAAGCCAGGCCGGGAGGGCCGCGATCCACAAGCAAGACCTGCATGCCGGTCCGCGCGAGCGCAAGCGCGATCGCGGTCCCCACGATTCCGGCGCCGATCACGATCGCATCCGCGCCCTGTTGTGACGTCCTCACGTCCAGCGATCGCTTGCCAGTTTCAGGAGATTGCCTCCGAGTATCTTCTCGATACGGCGCGCGGGGTGTCCCAGCGCGACGAGGCTATCGACGACGAGCGGCAGTTCCTCGGGGGCCGTCAGGCGCATGCCGGCCGAATATCCATAGCTCGCCGGAAAAGTTCCGGCCATCTCGGCAACATAGTCGTCGAGTTCACTGAGATCGAAGACATAGTCGATTCCGAGTGCGACATGGTCCTCGCCCGCCACCGCGATGGCATGGTCGATATGGCGCGCGATCAGGGGCGCGGTTTCCCGGTCGGTGCCAAGGAAAAGCCCGACCCCGTTGATGCCGATGACGCCGCCCTTGTCGGCGCAGCGCCGCATGAGATCGTCGGGAATATTGCGCGGGTGATCCCAAAGCGCGCGCGCGTTGGAATGGGAGAAGATGACCGGTTCGGGCGAATAGTCGATCACCTCGGCAGCGGTCCGATAGCCGGTGTGCGAACAACAGGGCAGCATGCCCACCCTGTTCATCTCATCGATTGCCCGGCGCCCGAAATCGGTCAGCCCCTCGTCGGCGTCATCCTGACATCCGCTCCCCGCTTCGTTGCGATGATTATAAGCGATCAGCATCCAGCGGACGCCAAGATCATAATAAAGCCGGACGAGATCGACCTGCCCGCCGAGCGCGCGCATGCCTTCGACATCGAAGTAGATCGCGAGTTGACCAGCCGCCTGCGCCTCCCGGATATCGCGCACCGATCCGACCAGCCGGTATCGCGACGGATGCGCCGCGATCCAGCCGCGCAACATCCCCAGCATCCGTATATGATCTTCAATCCCCTGCTCTCCGAACCCCACATTGAGACTCACCACGTCGACCCCGACGGCGCGGTAGCGGTCGAGCGCCGGCAGGAACTCGACATCGTTCGGGCGTAGCGGCGGACAGGCATGATTGTCCCACACGAGGGCGGACTGAAGCAGTTCCTGCGAAGACATCATCAGGGTTCTCTCTCCTCGGGCATTTGGGACCTCGACACCAGGAACAGGATCGCCCCGACGAGCGCAGCCGGAACGGTCACGATTGCGATCGACCAGCCGACGGCCGAGGAATCCGCAAAAATCGTTTCGGTGACCTCCGCGATGAGCGTTGGCCCGAGGCCGAGGCCGATGAGGATCGCGAAAAACGACACCAACGACATGGCCGTGCCGCGGCAATCCGCCGGCAGCACCCGTTGCAGGACGGCAATTCCACCGATGGCGGCGACGGCCGACGCCATCGTCCAGCCAAGAATACCGGCGACGACCAGCAGTTGCGAAGGCGTGGCCATGGCGGCCGCAGCGACAGCGGCAAGGCCTGCCAGGATCGCGATGATCGCGATATGGCGCCGCATACCGTTCTTCAGGCCGAGCCAGTCGAGGAACAGCCCGCCGCCGAGCGACCCGATGACCCCGGCGAGCGTGACGCCGAGACCGAAGATGAGCGCGATATCGGCGGCCTCGAACCTGAAGTTGCGGGTGAGCAGGCTCGGCGACCAGGTCAACAAGCCGAAGTCGCCGATCGAAAGCAAGGCGAGACCGAGATAGATGGGGAGAACGACGCCGATATGCCGGCGAAAGGTCGCCAGCACCTGTGATAGAGGCACGCCCACTTCCGTCTCTTCCCGCAGGGGCTCGCGCAAGGTGAGAAACAGGAAGGGAAGGATCAGGCCAAAGCCGCCGCAAGCGAGCAACACCATACGCCAAGGCACGAAGGGCAGGCCGGCCGCGTGTCCTTCAAAGATCGCCAGAAGCGCGCCGCTGATCGCCACCGCGCCGGGACCGCCGACGATCGTTCCCATGACGAAGGCACCGATAGCGGTCGCGAGGCGCTGTGGCGGCACCGACGCGGCCAGCAGCGACACGGCGGCGGGCGCGAGGGTCGCCTCGCCGACGCCAACCACCATCCGGGCTGCGAACATCTCGTTGAAATTCCCCGCCAGGCCGCAACCGACGGTACCGAGGCACCAGATTAGCGACCCGGCGACAAGCAACGGGATGCGGCGGCGGAGGCGATCGGCGATACGACCAAAGAGCAAACCGGCAACGATATAAACGAGAGCGAAGGCGGCACCCTGAAGCAGAGCCAACTGCGAATCCGACAAGGCCAGGTCATGTTTGATCGGGTCGATCAGACTGCCGAGGATCAGGCGGTCCATGTAGGAAATGAAGCCCGCGAACGTGAATACGCCCGTCATCCACAAAGCATGTACCGTCCAGCGTCCGGAGGGCGAGTTCTCCGTCACCGCGCTGCCCGTGCTGGAACGATCGGGAGGAGAATATAGGAGGCACGCCGCGCATCGTGGAAAACGGTTTGATCCGCGACGATGCCGCGCGCCTCGCGGGCGATTGCCCCTCCCGTGTTCAGATTGCGGTCGAATTTCGGATAGGCGCTCGACGCGATCTGGACCCGTAACCTCTCGCCCCGCTTCACGGCAATGCAGGTTGCCCAGAGGTCGATGTCATAAGGCACGACTGCCCCGGGCTTCACGAACTCGGGCCGTTCGAGCGAGTGATGATATCGCGCCCGGACGATGCCGTCGTTCAGGCGCTGCACATAACCGTCGGTTCGAACGAGCTGAAGCTGCGCGGTCCAATCCGTGTCGCGGGCACTGGTCGAGGCGAACAGGCGGACCTTGACGGGCCCGCAGACCTCGACGGGTGCGGTCAGCACCGGGGTCGTATAAACCAGCAGATCGCCGCGCTTCTGAACCTCCGCATAATCGTCGGGTCCGCCGACCTGCGTCGCATCGGGCGCGGTGATCAGCGGAACGGGATTCGCCGGATCGTATCGGAAGCGATCGGGCGGATCGCCTGCCGGCGGTTTGAGACTGAGAAGGCCGTCGCCGGCGCTGCCATTTGCCCTGCCACCGCTGCGCAGAAAATATTTCGTGTAGACCGTCCGCGCGATCGGCCATTCCCACTCGTCACGCCAGACGTTGGAACCCATTACGAACAGCCGGACCGGCGGCTCGCGCTCGATACCGTTGTCGATCCCCTTCAGCCACCGGTCGAACCATCGCTTCTGCAAATTTTCATAATCGATCACCGCGTCCGGCCCAAAATCGATTTCGCCCAGCTTGCGCCCGGCGTTGACCTTGTGCCCCCAGGGGCCGATCACCAGCTTCTGAAAACCGAAGGATGAATTCCGGCGGGAAAGAGCGGTAAAATTCTCCAGTGTCCCGACCAGCACGTCGTCGTACCAGCCGCTGACGTGCATTGCGGGCGCCCGCGCATTCAGCAGCGCCGACTGATATCCGCGGGCACGCCAGTAACCGTCGTAGGACGGGTGTTCCAGCCATTCGCGCCACAGCGGAAGGTTTCGCCCGATGGCGCGATCAAAATCGGCAAGCGGCAGGTGATGATAGGCGGCCGCAAGATCGACATTTTCGAAGGTCTGCCGCTGGCGACCATCGACCAGCGCCGCCCAATGCGCCGCCGCGACCATCGGGACGCCGAATTGCAGCGGAAAATTGCGATGCGGGTCAGGTGCCGTCACGGCGGGGATCATGGCCGCCAGATGCGGATTGTTCAGCGACGCCGGATAGAGCTGTGTCCATCCCAGATAGGAGCCGCCCGCCGTGCCGACCTTGCCCGTCGACCAGGGTCGGCCCCCGGCCCAGCTCTGGGTATCGAAACCGTCATCGGCCTCGTGAACGAAGGGCTGGAAGTTCCCGTCCGAATCGCCGCGACCGCGAACATCCTGAACGACGAAGGCATAGCCCCGTTCGGCCCACCATTTGCCCATCGCGGCATAGCGCTCGGTGTTTCGACCATAAGGTGTGCGTATCAGAACGACCGGCACGCGGTCCGCCGTGTTGGGACGAACGACATTCGCCGACAACAGGGTTCCGTCACGCATCGGCACCGATACATTATATTCCCGGATCAAGCCCGGTTCGCCGCCCGCCCCTGTCAACGCGAAGGCCGAGAGAGTGGCGATAGCGAGGCGGCGCGCGATGGTCATTCCGCGACTCCCGCGGTCGGCGTTTCGCCGAAAAGTCGCGACAGAAACTGGAGCTGCACGCGTGCCTGCCCCGCCTGGTTGTCGCGCTTCTGGAAACCATGCCCCTCGTCGCCTGCGACAAGGAGCCAGGCCTCTCCTCCTCCCGCTCTCACCTTGTCGACGATCGCCCGCGATTCGCTGACCGGCACCCGAATATCGTTGGCGCCCGCAACCACGAGCAGCGGTTTGCGCATCCTGTCGGCGTGATGAATCGGGCTGATCCGGTCGAAGAAGCCACGAATTTCGGGATCGCGCTCGTCGCCATATTCCGCGCGCCGCCTGTCGCGCCGGTAGCCTTCCGTGTTTTCCAGGAAGGTCACGAAGTTCGAGATGCCGACGACATCGATCGCACCGGCAAGGCGATCGGAATAATGCGCTAGCGATGCCAGCGACATGAAGCCGCCATAGGATTCGCCGTAAACGACGACGCGTGCGGGATCGAGATCGGGCTGGCGATCGATCCAGTCGAGAAGTGCGCCGATATCCTTTACCGCATCGAGACGCTTCAGACCGTCGTCGAGGGCGAGATAATCGCGCCCATAGCCTGTGGAGCCGCGAACGTTCGGCGCGACGACAACCGCGCCCAGCAAGCGGGTCCACAGCTGATATTGCGCGTTGAACCAGCTGCGCTCCTGCGCTTCCGGCCCGCCGTGAATCGAAATGATCACCGGTCGGCGGGCGACCCTTCGACCTTTCGGTCGGTACACCAGCGCCGGAATCATCCGCTCGTCGAATGTTGAAAACCGGATCAACTCGGGGACTGCGAAGTCATCCTCCGCAAGACCGCCGAGTTCGGACCGGGTCCACCGCACGAGGCCGCGCTTCGCGTCCCAGCTCCACACGTCGCCGCCGGTGGCGGTGGACAGGCCGATGCCGAGCCGCGATCCGTCGTCGGTGAAGGACAATTTGAACACCATGCCGTCGGGAACCGGAATTGGGCGGGGTGCTTCGGGGCGTTCGAGGTCCAGGATCGCGACCCGCGAAAAACCGTCGATATTCATGGAAAGCGCGATGCGGTTCTCGTCCGGCGCGACGTCGAAAAGCTCGACATCCCAGTCTCCCTCGCCAAAGGGATAGGCGTATTTGCCGGTGGCGACGTCGAAAATCGCCAGCGAGCGAATTCCCTTCTTTCCGACGAGCGTAAGCGCGATCCGCGATCCGTCGCCGAGAAACCGGCCGTTGCGAAAGGCGGCATCGGCAAGTTCGGGCAGGATACGGACAGCGCGGCCCGACCGACTATCGAGAATAAGATATTGGTTGCGCGCAATCGATTCGCGCTGTTCGATCAATATCGTACGGCCGTCCTTACTGACATCGATAGGTGCCACCGTGCCCGTGCCGTCGTAGATGACATGGCGCGACGCGACAGCGTCGGCGTCCATCAACATGATATGCGCATTGGCCTTACCCGGCGTAAGGCGCGACCATGCCAGCCAGCGCCCGTCAGGCGAGAAGACGAAATGCTCGTTTCGCGTGCCGGGCTCGCTGACCTGGACAGCGTCGGCGTCGCCGCGTCCGAGATAGCCTTGGTATGATTCGTCCCCGCCCCTGTCGCGCACGAACAGAAAGCTTTCGGTGCCGGGTCGGGGCAGCGCGCTTCCCACCGGCTCCGCTGCAAAAGTGAGCTGGGTCCGCGCCATGCCCGGCGCTGCAACCTGATGGATCTGGTCGACGCGACCGAAACGCGTCTGGATCAGCATCGAGCCATCGGCGAGCCAGCCCTGAAAAAAGGCCGTACGCATCGCGTCGAAGCGATGAATCTCGGCTTCCCCCGCCAACGGCTCGGTGGTCGGAATCCCGTCGAAGGTCAGTTCGCCTTCCTGCCGGACCGGTGCGGTGGCGGCCTCGCGCGCCGCGACCGAAATGCAAGGCACGAGAAGCAACGTCGCGAGGAGAGACAAGCGCATATGATTACTCCCGGGTCAGATCGAGATGTTTGAAGTCGAAGCTGAAATCGGCGGCCGGCGATACCGGCGCCGCGCTGGCACCCGCAACCTTGCGCCCCGCGATCCGGAAGGTCAGATAGGCATCCTCCATGCCCGGCTCGGTGAAGCGGGTACGGAAAATATCGCCCCCGGCATGTTCGAGGCGGCCCGACAAAAAAGGCGACCGGTCGAACCGGATCCGCAGTTCGCGATCGTCGCCGCTGACCTCGACGATGCCGAAGGCCTTGTCGCGATACCGTCCGATATAGGCTGATAGCGGCAAGCTGGGCCCGCCCCGCGGCAATCGCGCCTGGGCCTGTTTCATTTCGGCAAGGGCGTCATGCCACATGCCCGCATCCTCCCTCTGCTGCAGTCCGACCCAGTCGGGCGACGTCCGGTCGAGATAATGATCGAGGAGGAGCAATTCGGCCGCCCGCAGAAACCCCGACTCTTCCGAATTCGTCAGGATGATGAAACCGATGTTCTTTTGCGGGACGAGGGTGAGGAGCGCGACGGCGCCAAGAGTTCCGCCCCCGTGATACAAGAGCTTGGTGCCATGATAGTCGCGCACAAACCAGCCGAGGCCGTAGCCGCTGAAATGCGGATCGGCCGCACGGAACTCGCCCTCGCTCGGTCGGATACGCAGCGGCGTCTGCAGCGCGTGCATTTCCCGCGCCGCATCTGCGCTGAAGAGCTGTTCGCCATTGGGAAGCCGTCCGTCCGCGAGTTGAACCGACATCCACCGGGCCATGTCGGCACCGCTGGCATAGAGCGCACCGGCGGCACCGTCGCCATCGAGCCTGTAGCTGCGCGGAAGCGGAACGACGGGTCCGGTCCCCCGCATCTCCTCGGTGATCCGGGCATGCGGCCAGGCGGTGCTGCTGCGTCCGAGCGCATCACGCATGCCGAGGGGCGCGAGAAAGCGCGTGCGCACATAGTCGGACCAGGGCATGCCGCTGCGCCGCGCGATAATCTCTCCGACAGCGCCGTAAAGCAGGTTGCTGTACCCATAGCGCGCCCGAAATCCCCGTGTCAGCGGAAGGTAGCGAAGCGCGGCCAATTTATCGTTCATCGGAATATTGGTCTGCGGCCATGACAGCAGATCGCCCGCGCCCGACGCGAGGCCGCTGCGATGGGACAACATGTCGCGGATCGTGAGTTCGCGCGTGACATAGTCGTCATTCATGTGAAGCTCGGGCAGATACTCGATCGCCTTGTCGTCCCACGAGAGCCGCTTTTCATCGACCAGCTGCGCGATCGCGGCGGCCGCAAAGGATTTGGTGATCGAGCCGATCGCAAAGCGCGTGTGCATCGAAACCGCGTCGGGCTCGCCCAGGCGCACTACACCCACCGCCCGTTCATAAACGATATGATCGCCCTCGACGACGACTATGACGGCTCCCGGAACCCCGAAGCTCGTCGCCGCGCGGTCGATGACCGCGTCCAGCGGCTCCGGTACGCGCGCGGACGCGGTGGCTGGAAGCCCGGCGATCAAAAGCAGGAAGAGAATCCTCAAAAGTTGCGGCATGTCAGCTCCCCCGTTTCTCTTCCACGCGCGCGATCCATCCCGACAGGGCCAAGCACAGCAGGGCGGCAGCGCCCGAAACCGACGCGACGAGCATAAAGAAATGGTCCGGCGAAAGACTCGACCAGAACGCGCCGATGATGCCCGATAAAAAGCTGCCGGCGCTGATCGCGGCGAACCAGATCGCCATCACCGACGCCGCGATGCGACGGGGCGCCAGGCGGCCGAAAAGTCCGAGCCCGACCGGAAGGATATGGAGCTCTCCGGCGGTGATCAGGAAAAAGAAAAGGACGATCCACGGCCAGGCGACGGCCGATTGATTGGCCTCGGCTGCAAAGGATATCGCCGCTGCGAGCACATAGGCCAAAGCTACCAGCCCTGCCCCCGCCGCCATGCGGCGCCCCGAAGAG
This sequence comes from uncultured Sphingopyxis sp., assembly GCF_900078365.1. Classification (NCBI taxonomy): domain Bacteria; kingdom Pseudomonadati; phylum Pseudomonadota; class Alphaproteobacteria; order Sphingomonadales; family Sphingopyxidaceae; genus Sphingopyxis; species uncultured Sphingopyxis sp. Next base: position 1,378,757 of record NZ_LT598653.1, on the reverse strand, counting down.
ACGACCGCCGAGCGCCGGTTCCACCATGCCAGCAACAGCGGCGTGAGGAGAACGACCAGCAGGCCGTTCAGCGACTGGAACCAGGTCATGGGAATGACGAGCTGTCCGATATCCCGGTCGGCGGCTTCGATCCAAAGCGCAACGCTATTCCCGAGTTGCTCATAAGCGCCGCGAAAGAGGATCACGACCGCCAGCACGGCAAGGAGCAAGGGCATCGTCCCCTGCCCCTCTCGGGCCTCGGGCGTATCCACCGGCGCATCACCTGTACTTTCCGGCAGGCTTTTCTCGCCCGCCAAATATATTGCCAGGCCGACAAGCATGCCGATCCCCGCCAGCCCGAATCCCCAGTGCCAACCGTAGGTTTCGCCGAGATAGCCACACGCCAAAGGCGCCAGAAAGCCACCGACGTTTCCGCCCATATAATAGATGCTGAAGGCGCTTTTCTGTCGAGGGTCTCCCGACCTGTAGAGCCCGCCGATCTGGCTGGCGATGCTCGGGACATAGAGACCATTGCCCACAGCGATGAGCGCGAGCGCGACGAAGAAGGCGGGCTCCCATGCGAGAATGAGGTGGCCGACCGCCATGGTCAGCGATCCCAGAGCGACGGCGCGGCGACGCCCGAGCCATCGATCGGCCAGCACGCCGCCGATGATCGGCGTGAAATAGGCGGCCGCGACGTAGGTCGCGTATATCATCGATGCCGACGGCTGGGAGAAGCCGAGCGTGCTGATCATGTAATAGATCAAGAGCGCCCGCATGCCGTAATAGGAAAATTGCTCCCAGACCTCCGTCGCCACCAGGACGGATAGGCCGCGCGGATGGCCGAAAAGCGGCCGGCCGTCCGCGGCCGGTGCCGCAATCGCGGGCGTCGAAGCGCTCACGCCTGACCCCATCGGCATGCGCCAGCTCGCACCATTCCCCCCGAATAATCCAACCCGCCCGCAATATCCCTGCCAATAAGCAGCGGGCCATCGAGATCGACAACGTCGCAATGTTGACCGACGATCATGCCGGGTGCCATCGCACGCGATGTGCCAAGCATGTTGCCGACCATGATCTTCATTCCCAGGCGGCGCGCCTCATCGGCCATTCGCAACGCTTCGGTCAGGCCGCCCGCCTTGTCGAGCTTGATGTTGATGACCTGATAACGGCCGGCAAGTGCCGCGATATCGGTTGCCGTCTGAACGCTCTCGTCGGCCGCGAGCGGGATAGGCCAATCCCGCCCTTCAAGACCGGCGTCCTGCCCGACCGCCAGAGGCTGCTCGAGCAGATCGACCTTTGCCTCGCCAAGTGCGGGGAAGAGCTCTTCGAGCGTCCGCAGCGTCAGGCTCTGATTGGCATCGACGCCGATCCACGCCGCGGGGCGCACTGATCGAACGGCGCGCACGCGCGCGCCGTCCAGGCCGTCGCCCGCCAGCTTCAGCTTGAGCGCCCGCGCCGACGGCACCGCGAGCGCCGCTGCGGCCATATCGTCGGGATCGGCGATCGAGAGCGTCTGAACACATGTCAGCGGGCGAAGGCTCGATAATCCAGCGGATCGCCACGCCGCGACGCCCGAGCGCTTCGATTCCAGATCCCACAATGCGCAATCGATCGCGTTGCGCACACCCGAGGCGGGGAGGCATTGCTGCAATTCGTCGCGCGTCAGGCCGTTTTCGAGCCGATCGCGCAACAGCTCGGCACGGGCGGGCATGTCGGCGACGGGTTCGTCGTGATAATAGACGCCCGCCCCCTCGCCAATTCCTTCGTGCGTGCCGTCGTTCACGCGCGCAACGAACAGATCGAGACTGGTCCAAACATGTCCCGCAAACCGGTAGGGCGTGCGGAACGGCCAGGATTCCACGCTAAACTGCCAATCATATTTTGTCATCGCCGCCCTCCTGCTCGGTCAATCGACCGGCCGGTCCGCGGGCACGCCGATGCAACAGCGAAAAAAGCAAATACAACCACTTCAGGAGCCTCCCGTCATAGGGCTAGATCAGGGTCACGCCGTTTTCAGGCGCTTTTTGCCGACAACCCGCCGAATTCCAGCGCGGCCTCTGCCCCATTTGCGCGGCAGCCCTTGCGCGGACAGCGAAAATGGCCGCTTCCGCGCCCCGCGACAAGCCGCGACGGCCTTGTTTCTGCTTGAGGATCATGATGTTCGACTGGCTCTTGGACGTTATCCGCGATTATGGCTACTTTGGCTTGTTTCTCTTGATGTTGCTCGAGAATATCTTTCCGCCGATCCCTTCCGAACTGATCGTTCCGCTCGCGGGTTTTGCCTGCGCGCGCGGAGAGATGGACCCGGCGCTCGTTTTGTTGGCGTCGACCGCAGGCAGCGTGGCAGGAGCCCTTCCCTGGTATTATCTCGGCCGGGCCTTCGGACGGCGGCGGACGATCTGGCTCATCAAGGTCGCGGGCCTTTGGCTCACGCTCAGCCTTGGCGAATTCCGTCGCGCCAAGCGACTGTTCGACCGCTTTGGCTGGATCGCTGTCCTCTTCGGGCGCCTTGTCCCGGCGGTGCGAACCCTGATTTCGGTGCCGGCCGGTCTCGCACCGATGGCGCTTGGCCGCTTTCTCATTCTGACGATAGTGGGGTCGGCGATGTGGAACACGATCCTGATTATCGCCGGCTACGTCCTCAAGGACCAATATGCTGAAGTAGAGCATTGGGTGAACCCGGTCACCAAAGCGGTCGTTCTGGGCGTCATCGCCATTTATGTCGTGCGGCTCGCCCTCAAGCTCCGGCAGCGCCGCGCCGCCGTCGCGTGAGGGTCTCGCCCCACCCTAGTCGCCCTCGTCGATCGCCACCGCCAGGCCGGTCTTGACGCGGCTGAGTACGACCGAAGTCCGGAATTTGCGGACTGCGCCGTCCTGGAACATCAGGCGCTGCACGACCTCTTCATATTCCTCGATGTCGCGCGCCGTGACGATGAGGATGAAATCGCTGTCGCCCGTCACATAATAGCATTGCTGGACCTCGGGCGCGGCCATCATGCGACGCTTGAAGTTGCTGACCACCTGGGCATTCTCCCGTTCCAGGCTGGCCTCGACGATGAAGGTCGCCATCTGCCCGACGCGCTTCGGGTCCACCACCGAGATATCCTGCAGGATTATCTTTTCCTTGCGCAGCCGCTTGGCGCGGCGCTGGATCGCCGAGGCCGAGAGGCCAATGGTTTCGGAGAGGCGGTCCGCGGACGTCAGATTATTTTCCTGAAGCGCGTTCAGGATCTGACGATCCAGCTTGTCGAGTTCGAGTTCGCTCATGTTTCCTCGCGCCGTTTTGATGCACCATTTCAATAAAAATTGCCGCAACTTCGCGTCGAGTCAAGCGATGGCGCCGCATATCGCGCACCGCTGTCGCTATTTTGTTCCGACAGAGCTGTTGCAGCAAAGGGGACGAACCGCATGCAAATCCACATCAATGAACTGGCATCGCGCGCCCCATATTCGGATGCCGAACGGGCAGTGACCAGTCTCGAAGATGCGCGCGACGCGCTTGCCGAGGTCGGGCGATGGCCGCGATATGCCCCCACGCCGCTGCGCGATTTGCCGGGAATGGCGAGCGAACTCGGCTTGGCGAAGGTGTGGATGAAAGATGAGTCGCAGCGGCTTGGTCAGAACAGTTTCAAAAGTCTCGGCGGCGCCTATGCAGCGACGCTGAAGGTCAGCGACATGGCGGACAAGCAGAATATCGTGCTCTGCACCGCCACGGAGGGCAATCACGGACGTTCGGTGGCCTATGCGGCGCAGCGCCTCGGCTGCAAGGCGGTCATTTTCATGCAGGAACATGCCCTCGATTATAAGGTCGCCGCGATCGAGGCGCTCGGTGCCACCGTGATCCGATCACCCGGAAATTACGACGATTCGGTCGTTATCGCCGCCGCCGCCGCGGAAAAAAACGGTTGGCTGCTGATCTCCGATACGAACGATGCCAGCGACCGAACCGTTCACCACGTGATGCACGGCTACGGCATCATGGCCCTCGAACTGCTTGACCAGTTTGAACCGGCCCGCTTTCCGACGCATGTTTTTCTCCAGGCGGGCGTCGGCGGCCTTGCAGCGGGGGTCATCGGAGTACTGAGCGAGAAGCTCGGAGCCGCCCGCCCTCAATTCGTCGTCGTTGAACCGGAAACGGCGGCCTGCGTTCTCGCCAGCGCCCAGGAAGGCCGCCCCGCGCAGTTGAAAGGCGATGTGTCGACGGTCATGCAAATGCTCGCCGTCGGGAACGCCTCGCCTGCCGCCTGGCCGATCCTCTCGATCCGCGCCGACGCCTTCATAACCGTGCGGGACGACGAGGCGATCCGCATCCGCCAACGCCTCCTCATGGGCGAATTCGGCTTGACATCCCATGATATCGGCCTGTCCGGCGTTGCCGGTCTTACCGGGCTTCATACGCTGATCGGTCACTCGTCGGAAGCGGCCGAACGGCTCGGGCTTGGCCCGGATTCGCGGGTTCTCGTCTTCGGCACCGAGGCCGGCCCTACAACCGCGACCGCCACCGCGCCGGCCGATGAACAGGCGGCACTCCAGCGCTGAGATGCACCGGCTCTGACCGCCTGCCGATGGTGAGTTTCCGAGCTCTCCAATGCTTATCGGCCATCGGCACGCTGCGCTCAGAGGCTCGGAGATCAAGCATCTTCGGGTCGCGTCTCTGAATGTCGATCACCCCTAAAGCGGCTTGAAAATCGCGCCGAGGCGATCGACCGAGCCCGGAACCGTCTCAAGCGCCGGATAATCCGCCCCGTCGGACACGGGTATTTTCTTCACACGAACCCGATTGTCATCGCGCACTGTGAGCGTAATCTCGCCTTTACGGGCGGCCGCCGCTTCGATCGCCTTGGCCAGAATCGCGGGGCTGTAGGTTTCACCGTCCACTGCAAGAATTTCGGCGCCGCTACTGAAACCGCCGAGAAACGCCGGGCCATTCCATCGCACCGTCCCGACGATGCCCGAGTGATCGACCACCATCCCGATCGAATAGCTGTGGTCGGACTGCTTCGCCTCGCTCTCTGACAACTGCTGAAATTTATTGGCTCGCGTGCGAAACACCGTCCGATAACCCGATCCATCGAGCGATCCCTGCAAATCCGTTCCGGTGCGATCGAGACGAAGGCGAAGCCAGCTTTCCCAGTCATACGGCCAGACTGCATGCAGCGCGGCGACGAGATCGTCGAAAGTGAACGTGCTGGTCGTCCGCCGCCCCGCCTCGCCGGCGAAGAAGGCGCGCATGAAATCGTCGAGCGAGCGCCTGCCTTGCGATTGTTCGCGGATGAGCAGGTCGGCCTCGAGCCACAGAAGAAGCCCTTCATCATAATAGTCGCGCACGGAACGCTGGTAGTCCGGCCACGGCAGGGGACGCTGCGTCGAGAAGATGGCGCTGTTCGTCGTATCAGCCAGCGATCGCCAGCTCCGGCCAGGCAACTGCGCGTAACTGGCTTGCGTCAGCGCCAGGAAATCATGTGCGTCAGCCTCGGACAACATACCTGCTCGGGTCGCCACCACCAAAGCATAGTAAGTCGTAAGCCCCTCATAGACCCAGAGCAATTCGTTGCGGGTCGGCGTGTTGAAGTCCGCGGTGAAGGTGAGTGCCGGTCGCCGGAATTTTCCGTTCCAGGCATGAACATATTCATGCGGCAGTAGCATGCGGGTCCAGGGAAGCGCGTCCCAGCGCGAGAAATAGCCGGAACTCGACCGGTTTTCGCTCGACTGCTCGTGCTCGGTTCCGCCGGCAGGTATCTTGTCGCTCAGCGACAGGAGAAAAACATAGCGGTCGAACGGCCGCGTACCGAACAAACGATCGCATTGCCGGATGATTTCCTTGTGGACCGCGATTTGCTGGTCACTCGCATTGACCGCGTCCGCCTTGTCCCCGAACACATCGAGAAAGACCGGTTGCTTGCCTCCATCGAGTTGATATCGCCGGTGATGCCGGCTTGCATAGAGCGGTGAATCGACGAGGTCGGCGACGGTGGTCGGCGCGAAATCGATAGCCGCCGCCCCCGGTTTCGCGGCGAGAGCCGTCGACCAGGACCAGCCTTCGGGCAGATCGATGCTCGCGTCGACCGGGATACGGCGCACATAATAGCCGGCCGGATAAAAGAGGAGACCGTTCCAGGGAAGGTTGAGGAAATCTCGGGTGAAGATGATCCGACCCTGCTTCGAATTCAGCGGCGCGAGCAAAGCATATTCCAGGACGATCTTCTGCACTCCCGACGGCACGTCGATATGAAAGGCCGCCATCTCGACCGGATCACGCCGCCAGGCCAGATTCTTGCCGCCCCCCGTCACGCGCAGTCCCGCCAGATTCTGGAGCGGCCCGCGCGGCGCATGATTGCCGGGCATCCACATCGGATACAGAAGTGTAATCGTTTCGCCGCCGTGCGTCGTTATGGTTTGCCGAGCCTGAATTATGCGCTGCTCGAAATTTCGGGCATCGATCTTCAGTTCGATCCGGCCCGGATAGGGAATATCGCGCGCTATCTCGCGCGCCGGCGGAAACGGTTGCTGCGTGGGTTCGGTCTTGGCCTCACCATTCTGGACCGACAGGCTCGCACCAAGAAGTAGAAATGATAATCCCCGGAATAGCATCTTCACCCTCGCTCCATTGTCAGTTCGACCGACGTCACCAAGATATTCGCTCTGACCGCTTGCTCGATCAGAAGCGCCTGCGCGGCACCTATCCCGTCCTGCCAAAGCCGCATTTCGAGACCCGCCTCGCGCCGTCGCGCTTCCATCGCCAGCGGCACCAGGCCGCGCTGCGCGAACAGCCCCACAAGCCGGGGCACAAGTCCGGGATCGAGCGGGCCTTCGATGCGGTATTGGGCGATCTGACCCGCTCTCCGCTCAGCCTGCATCGCGATTAGCCTTGAGGATGTAATGTTCGGCAAAGCCATCGAAAATCGCATCGCGATCAAGCCCGTGGATACGATAGAGGTCTTCCAGGCTGCCGGTTTGGCCAAAGCTTTCGACGCCGAGAGGGGTGACTCTATGGCCGCGCACGCTGCCGAGCCAACTCAACGCGGCCGGCGCGCCATCACAAAGGGTCACGAGACATGCCCTATCGGAAAGCGGCGCGAGCAAACGGTCGATATGGCTGGCGTCCGCACCAGCGCCGCGCCAACGCGCCGAGCGCGCAGATGTCCAGCCTTGGTGAAGGCGTTGCGGCGAGGTCGCGACCAGAAGTCCAAGGCCAGGAATGTCATCGACCAGTTCCGACCATGCCGCAATCGCTTCGGGCAACATCGCCCCCATTGCGACGATCGCGCCATCGGCGCCATCTCCGGGCGCCCGAAGCCAGTATGCGCCGGCCAACGTTCCCTCTCGCCAGCTCTCGTCTGTCCGTTGCGGTTGCTGAAGCGAGCGCGTGGTCAGCCGCAGATAGACCGAGCCGCCCTCGTCCGCCTGCACATGGTTGAGGCTCCATTCAAAGATCGCGGCGAGTTCGTCGGCGAAGGCCGGCTCGAACATGGTCAGTCCCGGCTGTCCCATCGCGATCAGCGGCGTATTGATCGACTGGTGGGCGCCGCCTTCGCGGCCGAGCGTCAGGCCGGACGGCGTGGCCACGAGAATGAAGCGCGCATCCTGATAGCAACCGTAGTTGAGCGCATCGAGCCCCCGCGCGATAAACGGGTCATAGACGGTTCCGATAGGAATGAGCCGTCCCCCGAAGAGCGGCGCCGATAGTCCGAGAGCCGTCAGCATGAGGAAAAGGTTGTTCTCGGCGATACCGAGTTCCAGATGCTGGCCGGCGGGATTCGCGCCCCATTTTTGCGGCGACGGCACCTGGTGAAGCCGGAAGACGTCATTCGCCGCCTCGCGCCGGAACAGTCCCCGCTGGTTCACCCACGGCCCCAGGTTTGTGGAGACGGTCACGTCGGGCGATGTCGTCACGATCCGATCGGCAATCGGGTGCCCCGATCGCGCGAGATCGTTCAACAGCTTGCCGAACACGACCTGGGTGGACTGCGTATCGTGTGTGACACGAAGCGTCGGAGCGACGACCGGTTCGCAATGCGGCGGATCACGCCGCACGGCCAGCGCCGAACGCTCGAGCAGGCCGCGGAGCGCGCCGGCGACATTGTCGCCAAGTCCGGCAAACGGAGCCCACTCCTCCCCTTCTGCAATATGCATCGACTGCCGCAGCGCATCGATCTGCGCGCGCGTCATCAGTCCGGCGTGATTGTCCTTGTGTCCGGCGAGGGGCAGTCCATGCCCCTTGATCGTATAGGCGATGAACAGGGTCGGCCGTTCATCGTCCGCGGCTGCGAAAGCGGCTGCGATGGTTTCGGGGCAATGGCCGCCGAGATTGGTCATCACGGCAGCAAGGCCGTCGTCGTCGAAGCTGTGCACAAGGTCCAGAGCCAGCCGGTTATCGCCAAGATCGGCGGTCAGGCGTTCGCGCCACGCCGCCCCTCCGCGATAGGTCAGGGCCGCGAAGTCGGCGTTGGGACAGCGATCGATCCAGTCGGCCAAAGCATCGCCACCCGGCCGCTGAAACAGTTCGCGCTGGCGCTTGCCATGCTTGAGCGTGATGACCCGCCAGCCGCATGTTTCAAAAATATCGTCGAAGCGGCGGAACATGCGATCTGCCGTCGTCGCATCGAGCGACTGCCGGTTATAGTCGACGATCCACCAGCAGTTCCGCAATTCATGTTTGTAACCCTCGATCAGGCATTCGTAGATATTGCCTTCGTCGAGTTCGGCGTCACCCATAAGAGCGATCATGCGGCCGGGCGAACCGTTCGCAAAACGGCCGTGCGCGAGCAGATAGTCCTGAACAAGGCTCGCAAAGGCGGTAATCGCGACGCCCAGTCCGACCGAGCCGGTAGAAAAATCGACCGGAATGCAGTCCTTCGTCCGCGAAGGATAGCTTTGCGCGCCGCCTAAATCCCGGAAGCGTTTCAGTTGATCGAGGCTTTGCTGACCGAGCAGGTAATGGAGCGCATGCAGCAACGGCGCCGCGTGCGGCTTCACCGCCACCTTGTCTTCGGGTCGCAGCGCGCACGCATATAATACCGCCATGAGCGTCGACATCGACGCGCACGAGGCCTGATGGCCGCCGACCTTGATGCCGTCGTCATTCCCGCGAAGGAAATTCGCGTGATGGATCGTCCAGCTCGAGAGCCAGCGCAGCCGCGCATCGAGAGCTTCCAGCAGTTCAAATAACTGTCCGGTCTCGGCCGCTTCGAGAGGCCTCGGGTCAGGTCGGTCCGGAAGATCGCGCGAATAGCAGGTCATGCTCCCAAAATAGCGGTCCGTGCAGGTCACCTCGGGCAAATTGAAACCCAATGACGCAGAATCGCCGCGCACAATCGGGATCGCGCACTGCATCGCAGCGAAGGCCGCGCCTGCGTTCCAGAATCAGGCCGATCCTGTACCACCACCGACGAAATTCTGCGGTAAGTGGCCGCGCTTCGCGCAAATCGGGCTTTTCGCGGACCTAGGATCACCGGAGACACCTACAATCTACAATATTGGAGGCTTCATGATCCGGTCCGTTTTTCTCTCGTCAGCCTTGGCCTTGATTTTTGCTGCGCCGATTTCCGCGCAGGGCGGCGATGCCGCCTCGTTGGTATATGACGGAATCCCCGCCGTCCCCGAGGGCATCGAGACGGACCTGCAAACATATCAGAATACGCGCTCGGCGACGTTCCAGGGCTGGACCGAGGCCGGGGGCATTCTGATCCGCACCCGCTTTGGCGAAACGGCGCAACTGCATCGCGTCGCGGCGCCTGGCGCCGCCCGCGAACAGATCACCTTTTTCGAGGAGCCGGTTCGCAACGCGACATCCGCTCCCGCGGGAGACCGCTACATCTTCGCGAAGGACGTCGGTGGCCGCGAACTATATCAGGGTTATCTTTTCGACAGCGCCGGAATCAGGACGCTCATTACCGACCCGGGCACCCGCAATGACGCCTTCACATTTTCGCGGGACGGCAAGCGAATTGCGTGGACGCGCGCCACACCGGGACGATCGGACTGGGACATCCTGCTCATGGAGGGCGGCGACATCACGACGCGCCGCGTCGTAGCGACAGGACCGGGCGTGATCGCTCCGCTCGACTTCTCGCCCGATGGCCGGAAGATTCTTCTCCATCGTTATATTTCAGCGACCGCTTCGGAGCGCTATATCCTCGACCTCGACAGCGGCAAGACCCGGCAGATCAATCCTTCGGACACGGAAATCTCCTATGTCGGCGGGCGGTTCACCCCGGACGGCGAAGGCGTGCTCGTGCTTTCGGACCAGGACGCCGAATATACGCGGCTGGTGCGTTTCGATGTCGGCACCGGAAAATCCGCCCTGCTTTCGCCTGCGGACCTCGCCTGGGACGTCGAGGGCTATGACCTCACCAAGGTGTCGGCGTTCGACGTCTCGCCGAACGGTCGATTGCTGGCCTATTCCATCAATGAAGATGCACGGTCGCGCATGGTTCTCATCGACCTCGTCAATGGCAAGAAGCTTCCGGTGCCGGACCTCGGCGAGGTCGTCCTGCGAAAACTGCGCTTCTCTCCCGACGGGACGAGGATCGGCATGACCGTATCCGCCGGCGATGCCGAATCCGACGTCTGGACGTGGGACCATAAGCGCAAATCGCTCGAACGCTGGACCTTCAGCGAGATGGGCGACCTGGCATCGGGGCAGCTGCCGATGACCTCCGTCATCCGCTTCCCCTCATTCGACGGACGGTCGATCCCGGCGATCGTCTATCGCGCCAAATCGCCGCCGCCCGGCAAGCGCCCGGTGCTGATCGTCGTGCATGGCGGGCCGGAAGCCCAGATGCGTCCGAGCTTCGATGCCACCTTCGCATATTTCGTCGACAAGCTCGGGGCCGTGATCGTGGCGCCCAATATCCGCGGATCGACCGGCTATGGCCGCAGCTTCACAAATCTCGACAACGGATTGAAGCGGGAAGACGCGGTCAAGGACATCGGCGCCCTCCTCGACTGGATCGCGGCGCAGAGCGATCTCGACCCCTCGCGCGTTGTTATTTATGGCGCTTCCTATGGTGGCTATGTCACCCTTGCCTCGCTTGCCTATTATGATGCCCGTCTTGCCGGCGCGATCGACGAGGTGGGAATTTCCAACTGGTCCACCTTCCTCAAGACGACCGAAGGCTATCGACGCGACTCGCGGCGGGCCGAATATGGCGACGAACGGGATCCGGAGATGCAGGCATTTTTCGACCGCATCTCTCCCCTCAACATGACCGGGCGGATGACCAAGCCGCTTCTCGTGATCCAGGGCGCCAACGACCCGCGTGTCCCACGCACCGAGGCCGAGCAGGTCGTCGCCAAGCTTCGCGCCGCCGGGCGCGAAGTCTGGTATCTTCTCGCCAAGGACGAAGGCCATGGGTTCCGCAAAAAGGCAAACCAGGATGCGGCGGCGGCGGTGCAGACGATGTTTCTGCGCCGCGCCTTCGGCCTCGACGATGCCGGAAAGAAATAGGCCGGCGCTTATTCGCCCGGAGCGGCGCGCTTTTGCAGCAGCGGCTCACCGGCGCCGTCGACCCCCACGAGCGCGAGCACCGTAAGCGCGGCACGCTGAGCTCCGATCCACGGATCGACAGGACGATACCATTCGCCAAGCGAATGGAAATCGCCCCCCTCGCCGCCCCCGGGCAATGTGATCGCGGGAATGCCGTGGGCAATCGGAACATTGCTGTCGGTGCTGCTGTTGGCCAGTTTCGGCACGGCACCGCCGATACGTGCAGCGGCAAGCGCGACTTGCACGATATTCGAATTGTCCGGTGTGGCGCCCCCCGGCCGGTCGCCGATCAGCGTGCGCGTCACCGCAATCCTGTTCGAGTTCCACCGCCGATTTTCCGCAGCAACGCCAGCGTCGACCGCGGCCATCGCCTGGCCTTCCAAGGCAGTCAGATTTTCACCGCTGTCCGATCGCAGATCGATTTCGATCGTCGCCTTTCCCGCGATGGCGTTGACCGAAGTGCCTCCCTTCGCAACACCGACGGTAAAGGTCGTGCGCGGCTCGGTGGGCGGTACGATGTCCCCGATGGCGGCGATAGCGCGGCCCATTGCATGCACCGCGCTCGGTCGGCCGAAGTCGAGAAAACTGTGCCCGCCTTCGCCCGAAAATTCGATGCGCCACCGCCGGCTGGCCGTTCCCCGCGAAACGATCCGCGACAAGTCGATCCCGTCGATCGATATAAATCCGTCGATGGCCGGATTATCGCGTACGATGGCCTTTACGCCCCTGAGATCGCCTTCGCCTTCCTCACCGACAGTCCCGACGAACAGAATGTCGCCGAGGGTAGCTATTTTGCTTTCCTGAAACGCTCGCGCGACGGCAATGACGACGGCAAGCCCCCGCGCATCATCGCCGAGACCGGGACCATGGAGGCGGCCATCGCGCTCCTTCACCTTGACGTCGGTTCCTTCGGGAAACACGGTATCGAGATGCGCCGACAATATGAGCGTCGGCGCCGATCCGGAGCGGAGGCCTGCCCGGCGCGCGATCACATTGCCTTCGCTGTCGACCCGTGCGTCCAGACCCAAGGATTTCAGCCGCGACTGAAAGGCGAGCGCGCGCGCTTGTTCCTTGAAGGGCGGCGCCGGGATTTCGGCAAGCTCGCGTTGCTCGCGCAGGCTGAGATCGTCGTGGCGCTTCACATGATCGAGCACCAGCCTGACCGATGGCAGGGACGAAATCGAGGCGACCTTTGCCTGGACCGGCGTTTCGGCACCCTGGGCCGCGACCGGGCACACGAAAAATACCGCAGCGAGAAAAGGCAAGCGAAGGATCACACAGGTTTCCCGGAAAGACGATGAGGCGATATTGGTGGAGCGACAAACGCCGCCCCACCTCCCAGTTCAGTATTTGAAGCGGACCCCCACCGTATAGGCGCGGCCGATGACATCATAAAGCCCGCTTCCCTGGATCGGAATCTGGAAGTCCTGCGGATGGACCGGAGGGTCGGTATCGAGAAGATTGTTCACGACGCCGTAGATCTGGACCATCCGGTTTCCGGTGTTCAGGATATCGAGGCTGGCGGAAGCCGTCAGATAATAGCGGGCCGGAATCCTGTTGTTCGCGAGGTTCAATGCGCCATCCTGATTATAGTCGATATTATATTTGCCGGCGCTGACGAAGCGCCCGCCAAGATAAGCGTTGAACGGCCCGCGCGAGTAGGAGGCATGGGTCGAAAACTGCCAGTTCGGCTGCCGAAAGCTGTTGTTATTGCCGTTCTCGCCGACGCGGTCGATTTTGGCGATGGTGGTCGTTTGCGACAATTCGGTTGGATGCGTTGCCACGATTCCGAGACTCACATCGCCTCCCAACGCCGCGAAACGGTACCGCGCTTCTATGTCCCAGCCCGTCGACCGGAATTGGTTGATGTTGACGTTGGTGCCGCGCAGTTCGACCGGCACGCCATTCTCGAAAGTGAAGAGCGCGCATATTTCCTGATTCCCGTCGGTGCACGCATCGATCAGTTGCTGCGGCGTGCCGGCCGCGGCGGCGATCGCGCCCTTCAACTTGATGTCATACCAGTCCACCGACAGCTGGAAACCGGGAATGAAGGCGGGCTCGATCACGCCGCCCAGGATCAGGGTATCGGCTTTTTCCGGCGTCAGATTGATGTTGCCGCCTCGAAAGCGCGGGAACTGAACCGTCGTTCCGTTGGTGAAAACGCTCACAGTCGAGCGATTGCCTGCCGTGAACAGTTCGTTCACGTTGGGCGCTCGAATGTCGCGCGAGCGCACGCCGCGAAGACGCAGCCCGTCGAAGACCGACCAGGTCACCCCGATTTTCCAGGTGGTCGCATCGAAATCGCGCTTGGCGGTACCCGGGGCCGGAAAGGTCACAGGACCCTCGGCCGTATAAAAGGAGTGACGAATTGCACCGAGCAATTCGAGATTCCGGGCAATCGGCGAGTTCGACAAGAGAGGCACGACCGTCTGGCCATAGAGTTCGGTGACGCTGACCTTGCCGGTGAGCGCCGAAGCGGTCTGGCCGAGGAAGAATCCTCCGGCCTGCGAGACAGGATCGGAAATCTGGGCGATCTTGTCGCTGCGATATTCCGCGCCGAAAGCCACCGAAACCGGTCCGGCCCAGGTCGAGAACGGATCACCGGTCACGTTGAGCGAGCCGACATGCTCCTCGATACGCGTGCGCCGCGTGGCATCACCGTGAATATAGTCCAGCGCAGCCTGATCGGGCGCCCCTTCGCCGAACAGGTTGAGCGGTCGGCATGCCGCGTCGTCATTCGTCGCCACCGCATCGGCGTTGATGCGGCAAGTCGCGACATTTCCGACGAGAACCGAGTCGACGGCATTGGCGAGCCGCGCCGTGTAGATCGTATCCTTTGCCAGCGCATCCTCGGTGCTTTGACCATATTGATAATAGGCCTGCCATTTGAACTTGCCGAGATCGCCGCGCACGCCAGCGACCGCGCGAATGGTCTCGAACACGCTCTTGCCCTGCACGAACCCGAAGTCGGTATTGTAGCGGCCCATCTTGAAGCTGGTTTCGCCGGCACCTTCCATGAGGCCGCGGATATTGTCCGGCAGGTATGCATTGTCGATCGAGATCGTGAACGGGGCACCGAATATGATGCCGGCATCATGCGCAAAGGCCGTCGGCGAACGGCCGGTGATCTTCGAATAGGAGCCCTCGGCGAACAGCGTAACGGCATCCGAGACATCGAATGACAGACGGCCGAAACCCGCATAGCGTTCGACCGGCTGTTCGATCGGGACGTAGAGGCCCGGCGACACACCCGAACCGCCGGACATGCTCTGGCCGGCAACCGTCGTGCCCGTGGGAGACACTGCAAAGGACGCAGGGTTGAAATACTGACCGGGTACGAAAGGCCGTGAAACGCCTCCCGGGCCGAAGTCGGTGCCGCGCGCCACCCCGCTCAGGATCAGGCCGCCCAGCGTCGCGCTCGACGACTGGAAGTCGGGCGCAAGAATGAACTGATATTGACCATTCCCCTCTGCATAGGCCGGGTTCCTGATCAAGCCATATTGCTTCGCCGACCAGTCACGGTCCGCCTGCAGGAGAATCCCTTCGTTGCGATACCATTCGCCGCCCACAAGGATGCGGGCGCGGTCATCGGCAAAGGAGGTTCCCCATGCAAGGGAGGCAAGATAATTGGCATGATCGCCCTCGTCGGCGATGCCCGCCTGAACATTGCCTTCGAAGCCGTCGAGGCGATCCTTGAGCACGACGTTGATGACGCCGGCGACGGCGTCGGAACCCCAGTCTGCCGATGCGCCACCCGAGACGATTTCGACACGCTGGATCAGCGAACTCGGGATGACGTCGACATTCATCCCCGTTCCCGTCGAACTCGGAACGTGGCGACGCCCATCCACCAGCACGAGAGTCCGGGTGCTGCCGAGGCCGCGAAGGTTGAATGTCGTGCCGGCAACGCCGGAATAGCCCTGCGTGAAAGCCGTCGGGCTATTCAGCTCGCTCTGGGTCGGCATCAATTTGCTGAGTTGCCCGACGCTGGTCACCGCGTTGTTCTTGATGAGCGTATCGTCGATGACGGTGGTGGGGTTCGGGGCATCGAAACCTTCGCGGATGACGCGCGACGACGCGGTCACCACGATCTCTTCGTCCGAAGCTGGCCTGGTACCATCGCTCGACGTTTGGGCCATCGCCGGCCAGGATGCGACAAGTGCCGTGGCACTTGCGCAGCCCCACAACAGCTGCCGGGTGAGTTTTGTCGTATCGGTCATTTCCAATCCCCCTTCATGTTTCCATTACGGTAAGACGTTGGAAACGCGATGTGCGGCGAACTAGACCTCAGTGGCGCCGGAGAATGGCATCAAAAAAGCATTTTACGCAGTTTTCCCGCTCAGCTTTTTTCCACGCCCTATGCTGTCCGGCATGATCGGCTGGGCGCTGAACGAACGGTATCGCGCGGGCGCACAACAGACGCAGCAACTCGCTTGGGCGCACTGGACTTGCCGGCTGGAATCAACGGTCGCCCTGCCACATCGGTCAATTCGACCGCCCGAACCTCCTTCACCGCTTCGACGCGAGCGAGAAGCTGGCGGGGCAGATCGTAATGCAGCCCGTCCAAGGTAATCTCGATCTGCTGCCACTTGCCAGCCCGGTCCAGTTGCACGTCGACAGGACGTAGAGCGTGCCGGGCTAGCATGGCGAGCAGGCGTGCCAAAAGCGCGGGGCAATGGAGGCCTTCAACCCTCAGATAGGTGAGGCTTTCGCGCGGACACTTGGGCATCACGATGGCCTTGTCTCGAGCGCCAGGATTCATTCGCGGCATTTTCGTCACCATCCGAAGCGCGCAAATGCCGCCGGATACCCCGCCGAGACATGAGGTTGCCGTCGCAGTTGACAAAGATGTCGGCACGCGCGGGTCACGCGAACCACTGGTCCGGGTGCCTTTGCGCCCAAGGCCTCGCCTGCTCGAGCTGTAGTGCAAGCCCGAACAAAAGACCTTCCTGCCCGGTCGGGGCACATATCTGCGATCCGATCGGCAAGCCCTCGCGGGTCCAGTGGAGAGGAACGCTCATCGCTGGGCCTCCCGCCACATTGTGATACGGCGTGTAGCCGGCATAGCGGATCAACCGCTCCATCAAGATGTCCATCGGCTGGCTCCCCGAAAGATAGCCGAGCGGTGGCGGCGGCGTGAAAACCACCGGCGACAGCACGGCATCGAGCTTCGACGAAGCAAACCAGGGATCGTATGCCGATGCGGCCTCCTTCAGCCCCGTCACTGCCTGACCGAGGCTCTGCTCGGACGTATTTGCGAACAGCTCCGCCAGGCCCAAGGTAAATGGTTCGAAGAGATCCTCGAGCTTCCGGTCGGGCTGGGTCTTTTTCGCCTGTGCCGCAACGGCAGCGGCGCCCGACGACCAGAACAGCAGGAAATCCTGAAAGAATTTCTCGCCGATGGGCCACTTCGTCGGAACAACTTCGTGCCCGAGATCCGTCAGCAGCTTGGCGGTGCCGAGCACCGCCCTGCGAACATCTCGCTCCGGCTCGGACCCGTCGAATGTGTTGACGACAAGACCGATCCGCAACCGGCGGTCAAGAGGCTCCTTGATCAATCCGACGGGCGCGAAACGGGCGCCCTCGCCACTGTCTTCCGTCAGCGCGAACATCGCCGCGGAATCCCTGACACTGCGGGTCAGGACATGGTCGGCGCTGAGACTCGTCGCGTCGATGTCTTTGCGCGTTCCGAGCATTCGGCCCCGCGACGGCTTGAGCGCGAAAAGCCCGCAGCAAGATCCGGGGATACGAAGCGACCCGCCGCCATCGCTGCCATGGGCAACAGGCACGATCCCGGCCGCTACAGCCGCCGCCGCTCCGCCCGATGATCCACCTGCTGAGCGCCCAGTATCCCAAGGGTTGCGCGTGACTCCCGATGCAACAGGTTCGGTCGTGGGCAAGAAACCGAATTCAGGCATGGCGGTCTTGCCGAGCACGACCAGACCGGCGCGGTCGAAGGCATCGGTATAGACGCTTTGCCGGGCAAGCGGCGGGCTGCCCTGACGCGAGCGGGAACCGGCCCGTGTCGGCAGGCCGATATAGGATAGCTGATCCTTGACAAGGAAAGGAACTCCTCCGAACGGCCCTGTAGGACGCCCAATTCGAACCTTGTCCATCGCGCGTTCAAAATCGGAGACGGTCAGAAAGTTCAGCTTTGGCTGCGCCGCTTCTGCCATTCGGATCGCATGCTCGACCGCCTCTTTTGCTGACAGGTCTCCCTTGTCGATGCGCTCGGCCAGGTCGGTCGCATCCCGCCACTCGGATTGCGTTGCTGCAAGTGCGGGCCTCGCCAAAAGCGACATCCCTGCTGCGGCCGTTGAGGTGACGAATTGGCGACGCGATTGATTGAACATACAGCTCCCTTTCATGTGACCGCAGACTATCGGCTGGCAAGGCAGGAATTATGCGTTCTGAGAGGGGTATTCGCCGTATTTGGCCACGGATCGCCATGCAGCGACGGACAAACGTCGGCCATCCTCAAACGGCGCTGGAGCATTTTGTTGGCCTTGTCGTACTTGATCCGCATTCCGCTGGACCTGGCCGATGCACGAACCGCTCCGCGGATTGGTGCTAGCCTCGATGTAAAGCGGCCGAGCGAGCGCCGCACCTGATTGAACGTGGGCTGCCGCAGGTGGACCCTCTCGACTCCTTCACCTGAGGAGTCGAACGATGAACGAGCTTATCCAGATTGGCCCGATCAGCCCGCTGCGCCAGCGCCTGATCGACGACATGACCATGCGCCGCTTCTCGAAGGAGACGCAGCGTAATTATCTTCGCGATGTGGGGCGGTTCGCGACCTGGCTCGGACGCTCGCCGCACACCGCAGGCGCCGAGGACATTCGGCGGTTCCAGATCGAGCAGCAGCAGGCGGGCGTCCCGGCGCCGACCATGAACAGCATCGTCGGCGCGCTGAGGTTCTTCTTCACGCACACGCTCGA
The DNA here is from genome assembly GCF_900078365.1 of uncultured Sphingopyxis sp. Classification (NCBI taxonomy): domain Bacteria; kingdom Pseudomonadati; phylum Pseudomonadota; class Alphaproteobacteria; order Sphingomonadales; family Sphingopyxidaceae; genus Sphingopyxis; species uncultured Sphingopyxis sp. Next base: position 1,360,349 of record NZ_LT598653.1, on the reverse strand, counting down.
CCGCCCCGACCTCGCGCGCAAGCTCGTCCGCACCAGGCAGGTACGCAAGATCCCGGTCGTGCTGACGATGGCCGAGGTAAAGCGCCTGCTCGATGCGACCCGCAGCCTCAAGCACCAGGCTGCGCTGTCGGTCGCCTATGGCGCGGGCCTACGCGTCGCCGAGGTGTCGGCGCTCAAGGTCAGCGATATCGACAGCAAGCGCATGCTGCTTCGGATCGAGCGCGGCAAAGGCGGGCGCTACCGCAACGCCATGCTTCCCGAAGGCCTGCTCCTGCTCCTGCGCGACTGGTGGCGCGCTGGGCGGCAACAGGGCATCCTTGTCCCCGACGGCTGGCTCTTTCCCGGACAGAGCGCCGCGGCGCCGATCAGCACGCGGCAGCTCTACCGCGTCGTCGTCGAAGCCGCGGAGGCGGCGGACATCGACAAGCGCGTCGGACCGCATACCCTGCGCCACAGCTTCGCCACCCACCTGCTTGAGGACGGTGTCGATATCCGCGTCATCCAGGCGCTGCTCGGTCACGCCAAGCTGGGCACCACCGCCTTTTACACCCAGGTGGCGACCAAGACGGTGCGGTCGATCGTCAGTCCGCTCGACAGGCTCGCGCTCGCATCGCCCAGCGAGGAAGCGCCCGACGGCTGAGGCCGATGCGCGCCTCACTCGAGGTCGCCGACGTCTTCCGCGCTGCCGGGCCAACCTACCGCGCCGCCCATGCCGGGCATCTCAGCCTGCACCAGCTCAAGATCATGTCGGCGATCGAGCATTGCCGCACCGCCGCGCTCGGTGGTCATGTCGAGGCCTGTACCGACTGCGGGCACTGGCGGATCGCCTATAACAGCTGCCGCAACCGGCACTGCCCCAGGTGCCAGGGCGCCGCCGCGCGCAGCTGGCTCGAAGCGCGCGAGGCCGACCTGCTCCCGGTCGGTTACTTCCATGTCGTGTTCACCCTGCCTGCCGAGGTCGCCGCCATCGCCTTCCACAACAAGGCGCTGGTCTACGATCTGCTGTTCAAGGCCGCCGCCGATACGATGCTGACCATCGCCGCCGACCCGAAGCACCTCGGCGCCCGGATCGGCATCACCGCCGTCCTCCACACCTGGGGCTCGGCGCTGACCCACCATCCCCACATCCACATGATCGTACCCGGCGGCGGCCTATCGCGCGATGGAACGCGCTGGATATCGGCACGCCCCGCCTTCCTGCTCCCGGTTCGCGTGCTCGGCGCGCTCTTCCGCCGGCTTTTCCTCACCCGGCTGCGCGCCCTCCATGACCGCGGGCAGCTCGCCTTCTTCGGCACCATGTCGCAGCTTGCCGAGCGGCGCGCGTTCCTGCGGCACCTCTCACCCGTCAGGAAGAAGCGCTGGGTCGTCTACGCCAAGCCGCCGTTCGCTGGCCCTGAGGCGGTGCTCGCTTATCTCTCCCGCTACACCCACCGGGTCGCCATATCGAACAGTCGGCTCCTCCGGTTCGACGAGGAAGGCGTCACCTTCCGCTACAAGGATTACCGCAAGGCCGGCGCCGGACGGCAGCAGGTCATGACCCTCGCCGCCGACGAGTTCATCCGCCGCTTTCTTCTCCACGCCCTGCCGCGCGGGTTCCACCGCATCCGCCACTATGGCCTTCTCGCCAGCGCACACCGCAAGGATCATCTCGAACGCGCCCGCCGCCTGCTCGATGTCGCACCTCCGCCGACCGACGAGCCCGTCGTCGATGCAGGGCCCGGGCCAACCTGCCCGTGCTGCGGCGGTACCATGATCATCATCGAGGTCTTCGAGCGCCGCTACCAGCCCCGCGCGCCGCCCCAGCTTGCGGTCTCATCCGGGGCACCTGCGCCGTGACCCGGCACGGCCTGGCACCGACACGATCCAGCGCACACCCGCGCCTGGAAGCGGACCCGCTCAAGCCGACGCTGCCCAAAAGCAGACATCACACCACCAAAATCAGCCCGTCTGCTTTTGCATGTCCGCTTTTGCGACCCATATCCAGACGGTCCGATATCGCGCACGTCTGCTTTTGGGCAGCGCCTGGCTATCCCAACATCAGCGCAAAACAGCTTTCCCCATAGCTCGCACCATGACCACCGCGGTTCGGGCATCGAAGACTTTCCGACGCCTGGCGGCGTCCGAAACTCTCAACGATTGCGGCCGGCCTGCTATGGGGAGGGATTCTTCGAAAGCAGCCGCTGGCTTATTGCGAATGAAAAAATGTTCGATAGAGCCGGACATGCCAGAAATTTGTCGCTCATATTGAACTATGCATTTCGAAAAGCGTCGTGTTCAAATTTCAAAGGGAGAGCGTCCGATGGCCGAAGATCACTGCGGCCTACCGGTCATTGCTTTTGCCGATGCGGCAGCCTTGGAGCGCTGGCTTGAGGCGCAGCCTGCAAACTCTCCTGGGCTCTGGATCAAGTTCGCCAAGGCGGGATCGGGCATCGCCAGCGTGACGAAGCGCGAGGCAATCGACGCTGCGCTCTGCCACGGCTGGATCGATGGGCGGCTCGACAAGTACGACGATAAACACTGGCTTGTCCGCTTCACGCCGCGCAAGGCGGGCAGCAAGTGGTCTCAGGTAAACCGCACCCGCGCAACCGAGCTTCTGGAGGCTGGACGGATACATGCGCGCGGGCTGGCACAGATCGAGGCTGCCAAGGCAGACGGCAGGTGGGAAGCCGCCTACGCACCCGCAAGTAAGGCCGAGGTGCCCGCCGACCTCCAGGCAGCATTGGATCAGAGCCCTGGGGCGGCAGCCTTCTTTGCAACGCTGACCGGTTCGAACCGGTATGCGATCCTCTATCGCATAGGAGCCGTGAAGAAGAGGGAGACGAGAGCGCGCAAAATCGCCGAGTTCGTCGCGATGCTCGAACGACACGAAAAAGTTCATGGGTGATCACTGGGTCGCAGCGACCAACCGATTCGGACAGAATTCAAAGCAGTGATGGAAGCAGAACTCTAGCACTTCCGGCCGATTTCGGACTGGCAGGTTTGAGACCGAGAGCTATTGCCGTCGTTTCTCCTGCATCACCGTGCGACAATAATTGCCTGAAGACTGGTCATTGGGAACCACGATTCCTGTTCCCCGAAACCCGTCGTCGGTTGGGTGGACGAAGGGCGGGCGCTTCTTCGCCTGCCCCACCAGCATGCCGGCGCGCGCGAAACCCGACCTTCGGCAACGCGGCGATGACGAGGGTGGCGGCCGGTGCCAAGAGCAGGAGCCGAACCGAGACGCCCGGCTCCGCGATCCGAAGGGGTTGCCGACCGGAGCGGGCCGCGACCGGTCGGCCTTCGTCGCGATACCCGTGCTTCGGGCAAAAGCGAGGGAAAATGCACAAGGTTCCCGTGCTCCTGCCCAGCAATATCGCATTGGCGAACCGCACCGCACACGCCTATAGCGTCGCGCCGCCGTCGGCGAGGGGCCGGCGGGTCATGATGGAGAAAAAGAATGAACCACGCCGAATTGTCCGACAGCGTCGCCGCCGCGCTCGGGACGAGCAAGGCCGACGGCAAGAAGACCGTCGAGGCCGTCTTCGCCGCGATCGCGGACGCCGCTGCCAAGGGTGAAGAAGTGTCGGTGAACGGCTTCGGCAAGTTCAAGGTCAAGAAATCGGCCGCACGCGAAGGCCGCAATCCTTCGACCGGCGCGACGATCCAGATCGCGGCTTCGAAGAAGCTCGGCTTCTCGGCGGCCAAAGCGGTCAAGGACAAGCTGAACGGCTGACCCCGAACGGACGCGCCGGCCCAGCCGGCGCGTCATTTCCGCAACATCTCGGATGCGTGTCGCCTTCGAATGTGAAGCCGAGGCGACCTGATTGAATGGCAGGCCGGTCCCTCCTAGTTCCGGGAAACCCACTTAGCCCCACACGATGGAGCTTCGCGATGGCTCAGTCGGCAGGCCAGGCGAAGCTGAAACGCAGGCCCGCGACTGTTGCATCGGATCGGCTCGGCTCCCAGCCGGGATTGACTACATACTGCAGGTCGGGCTGAATGGTCAGCCAAGGCGTTACGCGGTACGCATAGGTGAGCTCAATCGCAGTCTCCGCGCGGTTCGACCGAGCGTTGTGTCGGGCTGCTTCACGCATCACCGCATCGCCGCGCCTGGCGTGCGCCACTGCGATACCAACCCTCTGCGCCTCGTCGCCATAGGTCAGGCCCCCGCCCGCATAGGCCCCGATCTCGTTCACGCTGCTGCTCGCGACTCCGATACGCATCCAGCCCTCGAGCTTTGCGTCACGATGTGTCGCCAGCGGAGTCTCGATCATCGCATAGGCGCCTTGGCTCACGCCGCGCCCCCCGCGGGTAGTGTCGATGCGCTCAAAGCGTGGGGTGTAACGCCATATACCTATCTGCGCCTCGCCGCCGCGTGCAAGTTTCCGATCAACCTCGCCCACCAACAGTGCGCCGGTTGTTCCAGGGAAGCGGAAAGCAGCCTGGCGCGGATTCTTGCGGCTGCCTGCCACCGCATCGAACAAGCCCAGGCGCGCACTCCAACTCGCGCTTTCATAGCGAAGCATTATTGCAGTCGCTCCGGCCGGAAATATGGACGGGCCATTGGCGCCTGACTGAGAGAATTCGGGACCGATTCCGTGGGAACTCCCGACGAAATGCTTGCCGACTGATTGAACGTCAAACTCCGAATTGAGGTCGATCATGCCAAGCTTCACCGACACATCATCGCTGATCGGGCCCGCGATCCACGCTTCGATCGGACGCACCGCGCTATCGCCCTGGACATTGCTGACTGTCTGCCCGTCTCCGACATAGTCGCCCGAGAAATCAGCGCTCTGCACAGCCAGTACATCGACAAATATCTCGGCACCGTCCCAGCCGAAGGCCGATCCATCGACCGATATCGTGGCATCGGCACGGCCGAGCCAGACGAACCCCTTCTTCTCGCCGCCATCCAGATTGCCGATCACGTCGGTCACATAGGATGCTCCGAAATCAACGACTTTTACCGGATCGTCCTTTGCTGATTCGGTCTGCGCATAAGTGGCCTCGGGCGTCAGAACCGCACACGCGAAAAGAGCACCTGCATTGCGCATTTAGCTTGCGACGCCTTTCAAGCTCGCAAGCTGATCCACCACATTGTCCGCTTCGAGGCTTGCAACCGGCCAAGCGCAATAGTCCGCGGCATAATAAGCGCTCGGACGATGGTTGCCGGAGTGGCCGATCCCCCCAAACGGCATGTCGGACGAAGCGCCGGTGGTCGGGCGATTGCGGTTAACCACCCCTGCACGCGCTTCGACGCGAAAGCGCGCCCACAGCGCATCGTCGTTGCTGATAAGAGCGGCCGACAAACCAAAGCGCGTTGCGTTAGCAGCAACGAGTGCTGCGTCGATATCGGGGACACGACGGACCTGCAGCACCGGCGCGAAAATCTCCTCGTCCGGAACCTCCAGCCCGGTCACGTCGAGGATCGCGGGGGTGACAAACGCCGCCGAACGCCCGACCACAGGTTCGAATGCGCGGATGACCCGCGCGCCCAGCCCAACCAGGGTTTCGACCTGCGATACCGCGCGCCCGGCGGCGACCCCTGATATCAGGGGTCCCATGAAGGGTTCAGGCGCCTCGTTCCACGCCCCGATCCTGAGACGGCCGGTCAGCGCCGCAACAGCGTCGACAATCGCATCGCCCGCGGCGTCACCAGGTACAATGAGCCGCCGCGCACACGAGCACCGCTGACCCGTGGTAATGAACGCCGAAGCGACGATAATCGACGCAGCAGCGTCGGCATCGCCATCCCATGCGACCAGCGGATTGTTGCCACCAAGCTCGAGCGCGAGGATGACCGCGGGCCGGTCGGCGAACAGTCGCCGAAAATGCGCCCCCGCTCCAGCCGAGCCGGTGAAGAGCAGCCCATCGATGTCCTCTGCCACCAGCGCCGCGCCAGTGTCGCGTCCGCCCTGGACGAGGACCGCGACATCGTCAGGAACTCCCGCGGCGTGCAGTGCCTCGACAAGCAATTGCCCGACAAGCGGCGTCTCTTCGGACGGTTTGAAGACGATCGTGTTGCCCGCGAGCAGCGCAGGCACGATATGCCCGTTCGGCAGGTGGCCGGGGAAATTATACGGCCCCAACACCGCCATCACGCCGTGCGGCCGATGGCTGAGCCGCGCGCGTCCGAAGGCGGTTTCGCCTTCGCTCGTGCCGCTGCGCTCGGCCATCGCCTTCACCGAGATCGCGACCTTGCCGATCATCGATGCGATTTCGGTTTGCGCTTCCCATAATGGCTTGCCCGTCTCGCGCGCGATCGCTTCAGCGAACGCCGCCTGCCGCTCGCCCAGCACCGCGGCATAGCGTTGCAGGACCGCGATACGCGCGTCCGCCCCCTGCCCCGCCCAGGCCGGGAATGCCGCCCGCGCCGCGGCGACAGCGCGCGCGCAATCATCAGCCGACGCCGCGGCGCCTTCCCACACCGTGTCGCCATTTGCCGGGTCCGTGGAAATAAAAGCCGCGCTCATGCCGCAACCGCCGCGGTCATCACCGCACAGGTTGCGTCGAGGCGGGCGACGACTTCGTCGGCTTCCGCGATACTCATCGTCAGCGGCGGCAGCAGCCGCACGATATTGTCGCCCCCGCCCGCGACGAGCAGCCTCTGAGTACGCGCAGCCGCGATAAAGGCACGGTTGTTCACTGCAAGCCTCAGTCCGATCAGCAGGCCTTTGCCGCGCACGTCGGTGATGACGTCGGGCCAGCCCGCGGCCAGCGTCCCGAGACTGGCGCGCAGCCGCTTTGACAGCGCGCGCGCATGCGCCAGGGTTTCGGGCTTCGCGATTTCGTCGAACGCGGCGGTCGCGACCGCCATCGCGAGCGGATTCCCCCCAAAGGTCGAACCGTGTCCGCCTGGCTGCATCCCCGACGCCGCCTCGGTCGTGGCAAGGCATGCGGCGACAGGAAGCCCCGACCCGAGCGCCTTGGCGACCGCCATGATATCGGGCTCGGTGCCCGGAAACCATTGGTGCGCGAACAACTGGCCGGTGCGCCCCATACCGCTCTGCACCTCGTCATAGATCAGCAGAACGCCGGCGGCGGTGCAGGCCGTGCGCAGGCTCTCAAGAAAGGCGCGCGTCATCGCGCGCGCGCCGCCCTCGCCCTGCACCGGCTCGATTAACACCGCGGCGGTCGCGGGATCGGCGATCGCGGCGGCAAGCGCAGCCTCGTCGTCGACCGACAGATGGACGAAGCCCGACATCGGCGCGCCGAACCCCTCAAGATGCGCGGCGTTGCCCGCCGCGTTCAGCGCAGCATAAGTCCGGCCGTGGAACGCGCCATGGAAGCCAATGATGGCTTGGCGCTCGGGCGCACCGCGCGCGGCGTGATAGCGGCGCGCGACCTTGATCGCGCACTCGACCGCCTCGGTCCCGGTGTTGGCGAAGAAAACTGTGTCGGCAAAGCTCGCTTCGATCAGCCGCGCTGCCAGCCTATCCTGCCCAGGCACCTCGAACATGTTCGACACATGCCAGAGCGAGTGGCCCTGTTCGACCAGCGCCGCGACGAGCGCAGGGTGGCAATGGCCAAGCGCGTTCGACGCGACCCCGGCGACGCAGTCGAGATAGGGCTCGCCGCCTTCGCGGCTGGTAAGCCAGGCGCCCTCGCCCTTGACGAAGGCCAGCGGTGCGCGCGCGTAAACATTCATGAGCGGGGTAGTCATCGCGTTCTCCAAAGTTGTGCGAGCCCCTCAGTAAATTCCCAAACCGCGTTCCCACAGGAAGAAATTCAGCAGATAATCGGAGTTATTTGACGATTTTCATTCCATATTGGAATAAGTCCGGGGCGGGCGAAGGCCCGCCCCGGCAGGGGGAGAGACGGTCAGAAGAACTTTGTCTCGATCGAGAATTTGACCGTTGAGGGCACACCCTGCGAGAGGAGCAGGCCTCCGGTCGATCCCCAATATTTCTTCCCGCCGACATTTTCGGCGCTGATGCGGAAGGTCGTTTCCGTGCCGGCGATATCGGTCGTGTAACCCGCCCCCAGGTCGAACAGCGTGTAGCCGGGGATAAAGGCCTGGTTCAGGGGGTTAATTGCGCGATTGCCGGTGTGGTAAACCGCACCGTTGACACTGAAGCCCGGCAGCCAATCGGTGAAACGATATTCGGTCGCAAGCGAGAAGGTCCGTTTCGCAGCGTTCTCGACCCGGTTGCCGACGATGCTCGGGCTGATCCGCTGACTTCCATCGGGGCCGAGGACCGGATTGCCCGCATCATCGACGACGAGCAGCGTCGGCGATCCCGACTTGTATTTCGCATCGAGGAACAGCGCGCTCGCATAGACCGACCAGTCGGGTGTGACATTGCCGGTGAAGCTGAGTTCGACCCCGCGGTAGGACGATTTCCCATCCTTGACCCACCGATTGGCGCCGTTGACGACCGCCGAGTCGCGACTGATGTCGAAATAGGCCGCCTGGAACAACAGACCACTCTTCGGCTCCCACTTGATGCCGCCCTCATATTGCGTCGAGGCGCTTGGCGGGAGTTGTTCGGCCGCGTTGACCGTGGTGAGCGGCGCCGCCGGGGTCGATTCCAGGCCTTCGATATAGGTGCCGTAGATGCTGACCGACGAGATCGGCTTCACCACCGCGCCGAAGGACAGCGAGGTCGGGCTTGCCGAGAAGGTCTTCAGGCCGGTGTCGAGACGCTCTTCCTTGTAATCGGAGATACGGACGCCGCCCAGGAGCTGCAACCATTCGCCGATTTCCATGCGATCGAAGATGAACGCCCCCGTATCGGTGATCTGCGTCGGGTTGTTGAGCCCCGGAAGCGGTTCGCCAAGCTGAGGGATATCGTGCGGGTCGGTGATGCTCTGGAGGCAGGCCGAACGCGTCGCGCCGGCCGGCACGGGCGTCGAGGGGAAACCCGCGCCGAGAAGGGCGCCGGTCGCATTGTTATAGAAGCAGGTCTGGGCCGTACTTGCCGACGAACGGTTGGCACGGATATTCTGCGACACGCCGATCAGCAACTCATGCTTGATGCCGAAGGTTTCGAAGGCGCCCGCCACTTCCGCGCGATAATTCTGGTTCTTGAATTTCGCGACCGGCTGATAGCTGATCGAGACCGGAAATTCGCCCACCGGTCCCCTCAGCGGATCAGTATTGGGATCGTTCGGGTCGAGCGTGTTGAAATGGCGCCCGCGCTGGACCTGCGACAGACCGGCACTCGCGACAAATTCCCAGGATGGGCTGAATTTCCAGATCACCTTGCCGAGCAAATTTGTGGCCTCGGTCCGGTTGGCCGCCCAGTCGGGGCCGAAGTTCGTGTGGGGATCGATCAGCTCGGGAAGCGCGATCCCGGTATCGGGATTGTCGACCGTCAGGATGGGGGTTTCTCTAAAACGATAAATCCCGGGCTCGTTCACTTTCTTGAAGATATGTTCGCCATCGACCTGGACGGTGAGCGTATCGGTCGGCTTGATATCGAAGGCACCGGCGAGCACGGTTCGCGTGCCGCTGGTATGGTCGATGCCCGAATCCGGCCGGTCATAAACGGCGTTGATGCGATAGCCGAGAATTCCGGTGGTCCCGCCAAAATCGACGTGCCCGCCAATACGCCCGTGGCTGTTGCCAAAGATTTTGGCAGCCAGATACGGATCCTGCGTCGGCCGTTTCATCGTCAGGTTGATGATGCCCGATGGCGTCGTGAAACCGTAATAGAGCGCCGATGCGCCTTTCAATGCCTCGATGCGCTCCTTGTCCTCGAGCGGCAGGTCGGTCAGGTTGATGATCGGCAGCGTGCCGTTCAGGCGATAGTTGCCGCGATTTTCCACGTCGATACCGCGGATCGCCAGATTATTATATACCGTCGGCGAGGTCTGCGACGTCGTCACGCCAGCGGTGTTGCGCAGCGCGTCGATCAGGCTGGTTGCCTGCTGGGTATCGAGCACATCGCGCGGGATCACCGCGATGGTGAGCGGCGTGTCGAGCTGTTTCGCACCGCGAAAGCTGCCCACCTGGACCAGCTCGGTACCCGTGCGGTCGGCGGTGACGACGATTTCGTCGAGCACCGGGCCGCCGCTTTCGGTGGCGGCTTCCGTTTCCTGCGAAAAAGCCAACGAAGGCGCCATTGCCACGCCGAGTGCGGCGCCGGCAAAAAGCAGTGTTTTATGCACTTTTATCATGATAACTTCCCTCCAAAATTTCCTGGACCCTGACTAGCGGGAGAATTTCCTGATTGTTCCCGCCAAAACCCTCACAAATCGCACAATTGGAAAATCCTGTCTTGTGAACAATCCGCATGTAAGTATGACTCATGCTCATGAACGAGCATGCCCGCCGCTTGCTGCCGCCAATGGCCGCCCTGCACAGCTTCATGGCCGCCGCGCGCCACGGCAGCTTCTCCAAGGCGGCCGCCGAAATCGGCCTGACCCAAAGCGCGGTGAGCCGGCAGGTCGCGACGCTCGAGGACTGGCTCCAGACCTCGTTGTTTGACCGCGCCGGTCGCCGGGTCCAGCTCAGCGCGGATGGCCGCGCCTATGCCGATGCGATCGGCCCGGCGCTCGCGGCAATCCGCGTCGCGACTGCGCGAGCGCTCGCCGAACCGGCCGAAACCGCGCTGCGCATCGCGACGCTGCCGACCTTCGGCATGCGCTGGCTCGCGCCGAGACTGGGGCAATTGACCCGCGACATGCCCGAGCTGGTGATCGAGTTCGCCGCGCGCAGCCACGAGTTCGACTTCGAGGATGAAAGGTTCGACGCGGCGGTCCATTATGGCCTGCCGACCTGGCCTCGCGCCGAGCATGACCTGCTGTTTCGCGAGCGCGCCATCCCCGTGATCGCACCGCGCCTGCTCGACGAACACCCGGTCACTACGCCGCGCGATCTGCTCCATTTTCCGCTTCTCGTTCAGGCCGAACGCCGCGATGCGTGGCGACTGTGGCTGCACCATATGGGGGTGCCGGTCGACGGCATGATCGCCGGGCCGACTTTCGAACATTTCCTGATGCTCGCGCAGGCCGCGGTCGCGGGCGCAGGCGTCGCCCTGCTCCCCAGTTTCATGATCGAACCCGAGCTCGAATCGGGCGCACTTGTCTGCCCGTTCGACCAGGCGGTGGTCGGCGAAGCGGCCTATTATCTCGTCTATCCGGCCGAACGCCTGAACAGCCCGCTCTTCGCGCGGCTGCGCGAATGGATCCTCGCCGAAGCGGCAGCGCAAGGCTGATTGCCGCGCGATCATGCGCCGATGTCCAATTGAACCGGCGACGAGCGGAGTTGCTCGCCGCGATCGGCGCCAAGCGCCCGAACGACATCGTCGCTTAGCGCGATCTCGCCCGGAGCGGGCCGGGCCGCCGCCAGCGTAACACGGAAGCGGTCCAGATCGCCGGTGCACACCAGATAGTCGCGCGCGCCGGGCGCAAAATTGGGCGAGAGCGTCACTGGCAGGCCGCAACGCGACAACCGCACCGTCGCGATCTGGTCGCGGTCGCAATGCACCTGCGGCCCGACGTCGAACACGTCGACATAGCCTTCGTAGCGGAAACCTTCCTGCATCAACATCGCCCTCGCCGGCGCACTGGCATCGTGCGGACGGCCGATAACGGCGCGCGCGGCATCGGGGAGCAGGTCGATATAGATCGGATGCTTGGGCAGCAGTTCGGCGATGAAATCGGCGCCGCGCACCGCGCTCAGCCGGTCGGCAGTCGCAAAATCCATGTTGAAGAAGCGCGCGCCGACCGCATCCCAGAAGGGGTTGCGCCCGGCGGCATCCTGCCAGCCGCGCATCTCGGCCATCAGCAGCGGCGCGAACAGGTCGGGCCGCGACGCGACGAGCATGTAGCGCGCCCGCGCGAGCAGCCTCCCTGCCCCGCTGCCCTTCTCGCTCGGCCGCACCGCGAGCGTCCCGACCTCGGTCGTCCCGGTATAGTCGTTGGCGAGCGTCAGCATCTCGACGTCGCAACTCGCGCCGACCGCCTGGCTTCGCTGCACGAGACGGATGCGCTTGTAAGAGAAGAAACCAAACGGCGCGCCAACCGACGGATAGAGCGCCGAGGTGCCGAGCAACCGGCCCTCGGCATCCTCGAGCACCAGCATATAATGCGCGTCGGCGCGCTCGATGTTGCCGGCAAAGCTCGCGACCGACCGCTCGACCTTTTCAGCGAGCGTGGCGCGGTCCGCCGGCAGCGTCGTCATCCCGGGCCCGAGACTTTCGGCCAAGTCGACGAGCGCGGCAAGGTCGCGCGTTTCGATCGGGCGGACGATGCGCATCAGGCGCCCTCCGTCACTGCCGCAGACCGCGCCGCGGGGCGGCGCTTGCGCCCCCGCGACGTCCGCGAATACCAGAGCCACAGCCCGCTCGCCGACAGGCCCGCGAGCGACAACCCGCCCGCCATCACGAGCAGCCGCGTCGCCGTGCCGCCGAACATCCCGGTGTGGAGCGTGATCAGCCAGTCGACGATCTCGGTCCCCACGGGCAGCGCGCCCGACACATAGTGGCCGACATCGCTGCCGTCGTAGCGGTTATAGTAGATTTGCTTGGCGCCTTCGGCGCGGACGGTGAGGTCGCTTTCGAGGAAGATCGCCGCAACGCGGCCTTCATCCGAAAAGCGGATCTGACGGAGCGCCGTCGCGCCATATTCGGCACGCGCCTTGGCAACAAGGCGATCGAGCGGAACCATCGCCGCGCCCGGCTGTGCGTCGACTTTCGGCGCCGGCTTGTCGGTAACCGGAGTGACGGTCTGCAGCACATTGCGAAAGCCGGGCTTCCACACCATCAGCACGCCGGTCGTCGCCGACATGACGAGCACCACCGCCGCGATCGCCCCGCCCGCCCGGTGCAGCGTCCGCCATTTGAGGTCGGCGCCTCGATCCGTGACGACCTTGAATCCGTGCTTCAATCGCTTGCGTCCCGGCCACCAGACGATCGGGCCGACGAGTGCGAGGAACAGCAGACCCAGCCCTTCGACACCGACGATGGTCTCACCGACCGGGCCTGCGAGCAGGCTGTCGTGGAGGAGGAAAATCCATTCGCCCGGCCACGACGCGAGCGCCCCGTCGCGCACGATCGCGCCGCGATAGGGATCGACCGCGGTCAGCCAGCGCGTGCCATCCTTCGCGACCAGCTTGAACAGCACCGCGCCGTCATCCCACGCCGAAAATTCGGCGCGGCTGATCGTCGCCCCCTCATGGCGCGCCTCGACCGCATCCATGAGCGCCTGTACCGGCACGCGCGTGGCGACCGGTTCCACGACCAGCGCCGGATGGATAAGGCGTTCGATTTCGTCGCGAAAGACCAACGATGCGCCGCTGAGCCCCTGCACTGTCAGCAACAGTGCGAGGGTGAGGCCGACCCAGCGATGAAGCTTCAGCAACCGGGGCTTCCATGCCTTCATCGAGCGCTCGCGTAGGTCTTGACGAGGCTGTGGAGGAACTGGCGCGCGTCATAGAGCGACTTCACGCGCACGCGTTCGTTGAGCCCGTGGACACCATTGCCGTCCGGATCGACAAAAATCGCGGAAATGCCGTAGGTCGGGATACCCGCCGCCATCAGGAAGCGGCCATCGGTCGCGCCGGTGCTGAGGTTCGGGATCACCGGCACCCCCGGCCACATTTCGGCGACGAGCTTTTCGACGGGCTTCATGATTTCGGGGGTCAGCGGCGGCGGGGCCGATACCGGGCCGGGCTCGTCGGCGAGCGTGACTTCGATCCGCGGATCGGCGACGACCTCCACCAGCGCCTTGTGGATCGTGTCGATCGTCGTACCCGGCAGGATGCGGCAGTTGATCGTCGCCTGCGCGCGCTGCGGCACCGCGTTCGGCGCGTGCCCGCCGGTCACCTGCGTGTTGGTGCAGGTCGTGCGGATCATTGCGTTCCACACCGGATCGGCCTTGCTCAAAAGGTCGAGCGCCGCGGCATCGTCCGCGCCCGAACCGACGAGACGCATCGCATCGCCCGTCGCGCCCGGATAGAGCGGCGCCGAGCGCGCGAAGAAATTGCGCACCGCATCGCCCGGCATCGCGGGAAAATGATAATTGCCCGTCCGCGCGAGCGCTTCGGACAGGCGCGTGATCGGATTGTCGGCGTGCGGACGCGCGCTGTGGCCGCCCGGCCCGCTCGTGACGAGGGTAAAATCCTGGTAGATTTTCTCGCCCGCCTGGACGCCGAAAGTGCGCGGCGCGCCCTTGTCGTCGAGCCAGCCCTTGCCGCCCTCGTTGATCGCGAAACCTGCCTTCAGCGTCTCGGGCTCGGTGGCGAGCAGATATTCGACCCCGTCGAAGGTGGCGTCGGTTTCCTCGCCGCATGTCAGCGCGACCTTGACCGTGCGGCGCGGTTTGAAGCTTTCCTCGCGATAGCGGACCAGCGAGTCGACAAAGATCGCGGCCATCGCCTTGTCGTCGATCGCGCCGCGCGCGAAGAAATAGCCATCTTCCTCGACCAGCTTGAACGGGTCGCGCTCCCAGTCCTCGCGCTTCGCCTCCACGACATCGATATGCGCGACGAGCAGGATGGCGGGAGCCTTTGGATCGCTGCCCGGGATTTCGCCGACGAGGTTGCCGAACTTCGGAAACTTCTCGGGCACGACGACGCGAAACTGGTTTTCGGGGTAGCCTGCAGCGACGAGCCGCGCCTTCATCCGGCTCGCCGCGAGCGTGCAGTCGCCGTTCGAGAGCGAGGTGTCGGTCTCGATCAGCTCCTTGTATGTTTCGCGGAAGCGGTCGCGGCCGGCGTCGGCCTGCGCGTGCGCCGACCCGGGCAACACCAGACAAGCAGCGACCACCGCGTGCGACAACGCGTTACGAATGACGCCAAATGGACGCACGAAAATCTCCCTCCCAGAAGGCCCAACAAGACTGAGATGCGGGCTGCGCCCCGCGCTCGCCCTTGATGGGCGATGTTTATGAGCGGAGCCTATGCCGGCTTCCTGTCACAGCGCTGTCACGTTGCGGCGAGGCTATAATATGGCGTCGGAGCCGCGCTTTTCTGCCGATGGGACCGGAAAACCGACGGTGACGCGGAGCCCCGGCAGGGCTCCGCGATCGGCGAGTTCGACCGTTGCGCCCAAGCTCCCGGCGAGCGCATGGACGATCGCGAGTCCCAGCCCGCTGCCTTCGCGCTCGCGGTCCGGTGCCAACCGACCAAATCGCTCGAACGCGGTCGCACGCGCCTCGGCCGGGATACCGGGACCTTCATCTTCGATGATCACGGCGCCATCGTCCCGCACCGTCACGGTCACGGTACCCCGGTCGCGGTTATACCGGATCGCATTGTCGATCAGATTGCCGATCAGTTCCCCGGCCAGGTCGGGCTGGGACAGAACCGCGACCGCCTGGTCGGTCGCCTCGAAATGGAGATCGACGCCGGTCTTCACGGCCAACCGCGCGTGCTCGACGCTGGCGGCGCGCGCGATTTCGACAAGATCGACGCGCGCGCGGAGGTCGGGCCCGCCGTCGCGCGCGCCGTCGGCGCGCGCGAGCGCGAGAAGCTGGGTGAGCAGACGCTGAAGCCGCCCCGTCGCCGCCTCGATGTCGTCAAGGGACTGCTGCGCCGTCCCCGCCGACAGCTTGGCCGAGCGCAATGCCGCGACATGCGCGCGCAGGATCGACAGCGGCGTACGCATCTGGTGCGACGCATCGGCGGTGAAGCGGCGGATGCCTTGCATCGCGGCGTCGAGCCGGCCGAGCAAGCCGTTGAACGCATCGACCAGCCCGCGCAGCTCGACCGGCACATAATCGAGGGGCAGCGGCGTGAAATCGGCCTCGCGCCGGGTCCCCATCGCACTCAGCACGCGCTTCAACGGCGCAAGTCCCCAGCGCACCGCGAGCGGCAGCAGGCCAAGCGACACGGCGATCAGCAGCAGTTCGAGGATAGCAAGCGCGACAAGCATCCGGTCGCGCAGCGCGTGACGCGCCTCGAGCGTCTCGGCGACCTCGACGATGACGGGCCGATCGATCCGCGGGACCTTGCGCGCGACCGCAGCGATGCGGATGCGATAGTCGCGGTAGTCCGCATATTGGAAGACCATCTCGCCGTCGTCGTTGGGTGGATCGGAGACGCGCGGCAGATCGGGATAGCCGGTCAGCAGCTCGCCATTCGCCCACACGCTGTAGTAGACATTGTCGCGCGCGTCATTTTCCAGCATGCCGAGCGCCGATGCCGGCAGGTCGAGCGTCACTTCCTCATTTTCGAGCGCGAGCGTCTCGGCGATAGCGCGCGCGGAGGCGCCGAGCAGGCGGTCGTTCACGCCCTCGACGACCTCGTTGATCGTCACCGCGCCGCCGACGCCGAGCAGCAGCGCGAGCGCGGCCAAAGGGAAACCCATCCCCAGGATCATCCGGCGTGTGATCGAACTGACGCGCCGCCGGGGCAAGCTATTCGTCTTCCATCAGGTAGCCGAGACCGCGCAGCGTGCGGATCGTCGGCCCATCGGGTTCGAGCTTCTTGCGCAGCCGCGCGATATAGACTTCGATCGCGTTGGGCGCGACGGGTTCGTCATAGCCGAACACTTCGGACGCCAGCCGGTCTTTAGATACGACTTGCCCGACGCGTGAGAGCAGGCGTTCGAGCACGACCCATTCGCGGCGGCGGAGGTCGAGGTCGCGCCCCTCGATGCGCGCAACATGGTGCGAGCGGTCGAATTCGAGCTTGCCGACGCGGATCACCGGCGCGGGGTCGACCTGCGGCCGCCGCAGGAGCGCGCGGATTCGCGCCGCCAGTTCGCGAGGTTCAAAGGGTTTGAGGAGATAGTCGTCGGCACCAAGGTCGAGCCCTTTGACCCGATCGTCGATCTCGTCGCGCGCTGTCAGGATCAGCACCGGGGCATGGCATCCCTTGGCACGGAGTGACTTCAGCACATCGAAGCCTGACATGTCGGGCAGCCCAACATCGAGCGTGATGATCGCATAGGGTTCGTCCGATGCCATCATCAGCGCCGACGCACCATCGGGGGCGGGATCGACCGAATAGCCCTCCGCCGTCAGCGCCGCGACCAGCCCGCGCGACAGCGCGGCGTCGTCTTCGATCAATAATATGCGGGCCATTGCTTCGATCCGTGACAGCCGGTTGACAGGTTGACCATGTTTCCCTTGGCCATAAACATAAGCAAAATTGGGGAGAAGATAAGGTGACGCATATTGCGGGACGAAGGAAGTTCGTGGCAACCGTCCTGCTGGCGATTGCCGGTCCGGCATTCCTCATCTCCGCGGCCAGCCCGCTCGGCAATCCTCCGAAGGGTTATCCGCGCTCGTATCGCGCGATCATGGACGCTGCGCGGGCCGAACGGACATTGGTCATCTATTCGACCACCGACCGCCGCGAGGCGGCGGGACTTCTTGCCGCATTCGAGAAGCGCTATCCCTTCGTTCGCGTCGATTATCGCGAATTGTCGACGACGACGCTGCACAACCGGGTAATCGCCGAAGCGCGGAGGAAACAGGCGGGCGCCGACCTCTTGTGGAGCGCGGCGATGGACCTCCAGACCAAGCTCGTGAATGATGGCTATGCGCAGGCCTATGCTTCGCCCGAGAAGCCGAATTTGCCGCCATGGGCAGCCTGGAAGAATGAAGCCTGGGGAACGACGGCGGAGCCCGTTGTGTTCGCCTATAACCGCAAGCTGGTGCCTGCCGCCGACGTGCCGCGCACGCACGCCGACCTGACCCGGCTGCTGCGTGCCAAGGCGCGCTTCTATCGTGGGCGCATCGCGACTTATGATCCCACCCGGTCGAGCGCGGGCTATCTGTTCCTGAGCCAGGATCTGCAGGTCAGCCGCGACACGGTGCCGCTGATGGCGGCGCTGGGGCACGTCAAGGTCGCGGCCTTTCCGACCAGTTCGCAAATGCTGACGCGGCTCGGCGACGGACGGCTCGCCTTCGTCTACAATATGATCGGATCCTATGCGCTCGAACGCCAGTCGCATGATGCGAACATCGGTGTCGTGATGCCCAGCGACTATACGCTGATCATGTCGCGGATCGCGATCATCCCCGAACAGGCGCGCCATCCGAACGCCGCGAAGCTCTTCCTCGATTTCATGCTGTCGCGCATCGGGCAAGCGCAGCTCGCTTATCGCTACATGACCCCGGTGCGCGCCGACGTGCGCGCGCGAGCGGGCGCCCGTGCCCCGGCAAGCGCGGCGCGTGCCTTGCGCATCGGCCCGGCGCTGATCGCCAACCTCGACCAGATGAAACGCCGCCGCATCCTGAGCCAGTGGCACGCCGCGATCGGCACGCCCCGAAAATAGCGGCCGCCACCTCATCCCGCGCGCAGGGGGAATATGCCGAGCAGGAGACAGGTCGCCATGAAGACGGCACATGCTCCGACGGCCCAGCGAAAGATGAACTTCTGGTGGTCGCCGAGCTCGATCCCCGACAGGCCGACAAGCAGATAGGTCGAGGCGACAAGCGGGCTGAGCAGGTGAATCTGCTGTCCGACGAGCGAGGCGCGGGCCATCTCCATCGGCGTCACGCCATATTCGGCTCCGGTCGCGGCGAGGATTGGCAGCATCCCGAAATAAAAGGCGTCGTTCGAGATCAGCACTGTGAATGGCATGCTGATCAGGGCGGTGATCGGCGCCATATAAGGGCCGAGCGCATCGGGGATCACCGCGATGACCGAACTCGCCATCGCGTCGACCATCTTTGTCCCCGACAGGATGCCGGTGAAGATGCCTGCCGCGAACACCAGGCTGACAGTCGCCATCGCATTGCCCGCATGCGCCGCGATGCGCTCCTTCTGCTGCTGGAGATTGGGATAATTCACCGCTGCGGCGATCGCGAAGGCGCCCATGAACAGGATGACGAGCGGAATCGAGCCGCCGATCAGCAAGCCGAGGAGCGCGAGCGTCAGCGCGAGGTTGAACCAGAAGAGTCCCGGGCGGCGATGGTCGCCGACCATCTGCTCGCGGAGCACCTCGTCGCCCGTCGCATCCTCGTCGACCGCGTCGGCGGGGAGCGTCGCGAGCCGCGCGCGTTCGCGGCGGCCGAAAATCCACGCAACGAACAGGACCCAGATCGCGGTCATGATCATCGCGGGAATCAGCGATACGAACAGCTCGCGCGGATCGACCCCCAGAGCGAGCGCCGCGCGCGTCGTCGGACCGCCCCACGGCACGATATTCATCACCGCGACCGACATCATGATGAGGCACGCCATGATGCGCACGTCCATCTTCATGTGGCGATAGAGCGGGAGCAGTGCCGCGACGGTGATCATGTAAGTGGTGGTGCCGTCGCCATCCAGGGCGACGATCAGCGTCATAACCGCGGTGCCGATGCAGATGCGCATCGGGTCGCCATGGACGATGCGGACGATCGTCTTGACGAGCGGGTCGAACAGGCCGACATCGATCATCAATCCGAAATAGAGGATTGCAAAGAGCAGCATCACGCCGGTCGGCGCGAGGTCGCGCACGCCCTCCAGCATCATGTCGCCGAGCCCGGCGCTGAAACCAGCGATCAGCGCGAAGATCGTCGGCACGACGATCAGCGCGATCAGCGCCGACAGCCGCTTCGTCATGATCAGCGCCATGAAGGTCGCGACCATTAAAAATGCCAGGAGTGTCAGCATCATCCCCGTCTCGGTTACAGGCGCCTGCTCGGTGGCGCGCCCTGTTCACGCTATGGCTAAAAGGCGATGCCTGTCATGCCGCTGTCACGCCGGAGCGCATCGCTTTTCCTAATATTTGCAATGGGATGATCGCACGGAACGAAAGACCCCCGGCGCCTGTGGCGCCGGGGGGAAGGAAATCGGGTGCCAGTGTCAGGTCCGGCACCGTCACATCGGTTCGTCAGTCGATCCGGGCCATGAGCGTAGGCAGCCGCTCCTCGGCCGAATTCAGGTTGACGCTGCGATCGACCGTGACCCCGTCGCTCGCAAACGTGCAGACGAGGGTGTCGCGAAAGGCGGTTTCGACGAATTGCCAGGTCATTTCGAGCGTCTGCGGCGACGTCCAGCGCGCGCCGGCGACGACGCGCTGGCTTGGCGGGCGATATTCATGGTGCAGTCGGTTACCCGTCATGCTGGTGTCCTGTTCCAGATATTCGCCGAACCCCGCAGTTATCTCATGCTCCCCATGCGCGTCGCGCATCCGGTAGGTGCAGCGGTCGCCAACGAAATCGAACGACAGCCATTCGACGCCCTGATCGTTCGTCTGGACCGCCAGCCGCTTGCCGCTGATCCCCGCAGGCGCCGCAAGACTTGCCGGATGCAGCGGCGGTAGCAAGCGCAGGCCCGCGGTCCTGCGCTGCAGCGCCACCGCGCCGGGATCGGCGGGGAGGGTATCGGCCACGAAGGCCGCCGGGAAATGTTTCCAGATATAGGGCTTGATCTTCTTGCTGCCCTTGATCGCCGAGAAGAGCGCGAGCACGGCATTATGCTCGGGAAAGACGATCGACATCTGGCTGAACAACCCGAGCGCGAGATAGGCCTTCCCCGGCCCCATCCACCATTGATAGCCATAGGCGCCGTCGGCGTCGCCCGGCGTCTGCTCGGTCGTCGCCTCGCGCACCCATTTTTCCGAAAGGACGCGGTGGCCGTTCCATGTCCCGCCGTCCGCATGAACCGCCCCGAGCTTGATCGACGCCGCCGTGTTCCACGTCAGCCCGTTGCCGCCGGGACTGACGCCGGCCGGGCTGCTGTCCCAGTGCCAGCGGTCGATACCCATCGGCTCGAAGAAGCGCGGCGTCAGATAATCGGCCATCGACTCGCCCGTCGTTCGACTGACGATCGCGGAGAGCATGAAACTCGCCGCGCTGGTATACTGGAAATGCGTGCCCGGTTGATGGACGACGGGGATCTTGAAGAATTCGGCCGCCCACGGCGTGTCGATCGGCCGCCATACCGAACCCGATGTTTCGACATCGTGGCCGCACTGCATCGTCAGCAGGTTGCGCACGGTCATCGCGCGCATATTCTCGCTCGCATCGGCCGGCACATATTCGGGAAAGAAGGACACGACCTTATCGTCGAAGCCGAAGCGCCCCTCGTCGATCGCGAGCCCCGCCGCGACCGCGGTCACGCTCTTGGTCAGCGAATGCGTCATGTGAATGCGGCCGGGCGAATAGGGCCACCACCAGCCTTCGGCCACGACGTGGCGATTACGCATCAGCATGAAGGAGTGGAGTTCGAGTCCCGCGCTTTCGACGTCGGCGAGAAAAGCAAGGATCGCGTCGGATGAGACGCCCTGCGCTTCGGGCGTGCTGCGCAGCAGGCCGTCCTTATAGGAATCGGGCTGGACCGGCCCGACGCCCGGAACCGCAGCCGACACGCGCCCGGGTCGTAGGGCGCAGCCGCCGAGCATCACGAACGCGCTCGCGCCCATTACGAGCTGCCCGGCTCGCCGCCGCGTCATATTCATATCTCTCATCCCCTCACTCCATTTGCCGAGCCTTTATCACATCGTGCGGCCACCGGCTGTCACCACGCTGTCACAGGACGAACGCGGCCCAAATGGATCGATCGTGAGTAGCGACTCGGCCGCCTTATTGCATTTTGCATACTCATATCGGAAGCCACTCCGCCTTCCACGACATGAGGAATCTCCCCAAGAGACGCGCATTTTGAGCAATAAAAATTCAAAAACCTGCCCTCTTGCATATGATTTTGGTATATTGCATTTTGAACTTACAAAATGTGATTCGTCCAAAATGGACGCGTAGCGGCCCGAATTCCGGTCGCTGCGCGACAGGCCCGGGAAAGCTTCGCGCGCCCAACCCGGGCCTGTCGATAAATGTGGAGGATGCCGTGATGGTCCGTTTCAGGGATTTGAATAGCCGGGTTTTACCGATGATCGCGACGGCAATCGGCGCCTTTGCGCCGCACGCGGCGCAGGCGGCCGATTGCGAAGGACTCACCGCGCTCGATCTGCCGAATGTTGAAATCCGTTCCGCCTCGCCGGTCGCGCCCGGCACGTTCAGCGAACCCTCGCGAGGAGGGCGGCCGGGTGACAGTCACGACAATGTCCCCGCGTTTTGCCGCGTCGCGGGCATCGCGAGCCCCGAAGCGGGATCGCGGATCGGCTTCGAGGTGTGGCTCCCCGCACCCGACGCCTGGTCGCAGCGGCTGCACATGATCGGAAACGGGGGCTACGGCTCCAACCTCTATTGGGCGCAACTCGTCGCCCGGGTGCAGCGGGGCGACGTCGCCGTCGCGACCGATACGGGGCACAGCGGCAGCTCGCTGACCTTCGGCATCGACAATCCGGTGGCCATCGTCGACTGGGGCAATCGTGCCGCCCATGCCTCGGTCGTCGCAGCAAAGGGCGTCGTGAAGGCCTATTACGGCCGACCGCAGCGCTGGTCCTATTTCAGCGGATCGTCGACCGGCGGGCATCAGGCGTTGATGCTCGCCCAGCGCCATCCGGAGGACTTCGACGGCATCATCGCCGGCGCACCGGGGAACAACCGCACGGCGCTCAACTTCCAGTTCATGTGGAATTTCCTGAGCAATCACCGGCGCGGCGACAACAGTACGCAGATCGTTCCCAACCGCAAACTGCCGATGATCCGCCGCGCCGTGGTCGCGGCGTGCGACGCCGACGACGGCGTCATCGATGGCGTGATAACCGAACCGCTGAAATGCGGCTTCGATGTCGGCGCCCTCGCCTGCCCCGGCGCCGAGACCGCCAATTGCCTGACCGCCGAGCAGGTCGCGACGATGCGCGCCATCTATCGCGGCCCGCGCAATGCGCGCACCGGCGAACAGCTCTATCCCGGCCTGACGCTGGGCAGCGAAGGCATGGGGGGTGACGAGGCGAACCCCGGCTGGGCCGATTTCTGGGCGAACCCCGACAAGCCCGACGAGCCGCAGCGCGCCGACTTCTTCCGTTACTGGGTGTTCAAGGACGCGAACTGGAATTGGTGGAATTTCGACTGGGATAAGGATGTCGACACCGTCCAGCGCGTGATCGCCCCGGTGGTCAACGCGACCGATCCCGATATTTCGGCCTTTCGCGCGCGCGGCGGCAAGCTCATCATGTTCATGGGCTGGGACGATCCCGTCGGCTCTTCGGTCGAGGCGATCAACTATTATGACAGCGTCGTCGCGCGCGGCCAAGGCGCGGACGAAGCCGCGAGGCTCGCCGACACCCAGAGCTTCGCGCGGCTCTACATGATCCCGGGCATGGGCCACACGGCGGGCGGTCCCGGCGCGACGCACGTCTCGACCGCGACGCGCGATTCGGCGCCGCCGGTCGAGGATGCACGCCACGACATGGGCCTCGCGCTCTACGACTGGGTCGAAAGGGGCACGGCGCCCGAAGCACTGATCGGCACTCATTTTTCGAGTGGGACCGGGGCGACCGGCACCGTCCAGTTCCAACGCCCGATCTGCGTCTATCCCAAGGTCGCCCGCTACGCGGGCGGCGACCCGAACTCGGCGGAAAGCTTCCGCTGCGAGCCCGCTACCCGGCGCTGAAGACCGGGAGCTTTTACCCAAGGAGAGGATTGAAATGCGTCCTATCAAGTCGATCATATTGGCGACGACCGCCCTGACTTTTTGCGCCTTCGCCAGCACCGCCCAGGCGCAGGAGACCGCCGAGCAGGAAGCAGCCGATGAAGCACCGGCGGCAGGCGACATTGTCGTCACCGGGACGCGCATCACGCGCGATGGCTATGACGCGCCGACCCCGACAACGATCGTCACCGCCGAACAGCTCGACATCAGTTCGCCCACCAGTGTGACGCAGGGACTGATCAAGCTTCCGCAATTCGCGGGATCGCAGACCCAGGCCGGGTCGAACGGCGGTCTCGGCAGCGGCGGCGTCAACAACATCGGCAGCTTCCTGAACCTCCGCAACTTCGGATCGCTGCGCACCTTGATTCTGCTCGACGGCCGCCGCGTGCCGCCGACCAACTTCGACGGCAATATAGACGTCGACACGCTGCCCCAGGCCCTTGTGCAGCGTGTCGACGTCGTCACCGGCGGTGTGTCAGCGGTCTATGGCTCGGATGCCGTGACCGGCGTGGTCAACTATGTGCTCGACCGCAAGTTCACCGGCATCAAGGGGCTCGCGCAGGCCGGCGTCTCGCAATATGGCGACGGCGCGTCGCAGCGCATCAGCCTGTCCGCGGGCACGCCCTTCGCCGGCGGGCGCGGGCACCTGCTCGTCAGCGGCGAATATCGCAACGAGGACGGCGTCGCGACGAAGGAGGCACGCCCCTGGTTTCGCGACCAGCTCCTCACCGGCAACGGCAGCGCCGCGACGCCGTACAAGAGTTTCGATTTCGGCCGCGAAAACGACCGGTCATTTTCCAGCCTGATCCGCCGGACGGCGACGGTCAATCCGGGCATTCCCGACGCGCTCGCCAATATGCAGTTCAACGCCGACGGCACGCTGCGGCCGTTCGACAAGGGCGCGCCGACCAATTCGGCCAATTTCAGCTCGGGCGGAGACGGCACCTATCACCCCGCGACCAGCCTCGTCGCATCGCTGAAGACACGGCAGCTGTTCGGCCGCGCCCAATATGATTTCACCGACAACATCACGGGCTTTGCGCAGATCAGCTATTCGAAGCTGGGCAGCCATCACAGCCAGGCGACCGCGAACCGCGCCGACACCAGCAGCAGCAAGCCCGTCATCTTCGCGGACAACGCCTTTCTGTCGGACGAGGTGCGCGACCTGATGAACGCCAACAATGTCGACGCGCTGACACTGTCGCTGCGCGGCCTCTACATCGGACGCCCCGATTTCGAGATCAATACGAAGAACCTGATCGGCACCGTCGGCTTCGAAGGCAGGATCGCCGACCGCTTCAACTGGGATATCGCCTATACTTACGGCAAGGGCCAGACGAACCAGATTCAGCACGACAACGGCAGCAACCCCAAATTCTATGCCGCGATCGACGCGGTGCGCGATCCGGTCAGCGGCAATATCGTCTGCCGCGTCGCGCTGACCGCCAATGCAGCGCTCTATCCGGGCTGCGTGCCGCTCAACATCTTCGGCGACCACCGCGGCGAGGCGCAGCAGGAAGCGGCGATCGACTATATCAACGAAGACACCGCCTGGTATGCGACCAACCGGACCGACAACATCGTCGCCAATTTCGGCGGCGATCTGTTCGACCTCTGGGCGGGGCCGGTCTCGTTCAACATCAACGGCGAATATCGCCACCAGAAGTTCGAACTCACGAGCTCGCGCGAGGCGACCGACCCGGTCAATTTCATCGGGCTGCGCCCGAACGGCTGGGTCGGCTCGACGCTCGCCTATACCGGCGTGATCGTGTCGTCGGGCGGCGGGTCGCAGGAAGTCTATGAGATCGGCGGCGAACTCGTCGTTCCGCTGCTCAAGGACTCGCCGCTGGGCCGCTCGCTCGACCTGTCGGGCGGCGCGCGCTACACCCATTATCGTACCAGCGGCGGGGTCACGACGTGGAAGGCGGGCCTGTCCTATGCTCCCATCGACGGGCTCAGCTTCCGCGGCGTGATCTCGCGCGACATCCGCGCCCCCACCCTTTACGAGCTCTTCCAGCCCAATTCGATCCGCAACCTCGGCTCGCCCGTCGATCCCTATGGTCCGGCGGTGACCTATCAGCAGATCGCGGGCGGCAATCGCAACCTGATCCCCGAAGTCGCGCGGACCTTCACGCTCGGCGCGGTGTTCACACCCGCTTTCTTCCCGGGTTTCAGCGCCTCGGTCGACTATTACCGCATCCGTATCAACAACATCATCGGGCTCGTCCCGGTCGAGGTCCAGCTGCGCGATTGTCCGCCGAACACCAATGCCTCACCCTTCTGCCAGAATATCACGCGCAATGGCGCGGGCGTGCTCCAGTCGATCTTTACCGGACCGACCAACGGCGCCTTCGCAAAGACCGAAGGCGTCGACCTCGACATGAGCTATCGCAGCGCCGTGCCGGCTTTCGGCGAGGATGGCGCGGTTGGCCTGCGCGTCTTCGTTGCCTATCAGCCGAGCTTCGAACGCCGCAACTATCCGACCGATCGCACGCTCGATTATGCCGGCGTGGGCGATGGCTATTTCTCGAAATGGCGCGTCACGACCGAACTCAGCGTCAAGGCCGCGGGCTTCGACGTCACCCTGCTCAACCGGTTCAAGAGCGGTGTGAAGCGCTCGGCCGACCCGGACCTGATCTTCGTCGATCCCAACCCTGGCACCTACACGATCACCGACCTCACCGTCGGACGCGACATCGGCACCGGTCCGCGCTCGATGCGCTTCTTCGTCAACGTCGGCAATCTGTTCAACCGCCACCCGCGCATCATGGCGAACGACAGCCCGGGCCAGGTCACCCCAGTGGTCAACGGCGACGATGTGATGGGCCGCTATTTTACCAGCGGCGTGCGTTTCAAATTCTGAAGAATTCGGTGCCGGCCGCCTCCTTCGGGATGCGGCCGGAAGCCGTTACGGGGGACCCATGCGTTCTATATTGGCACTTGCCGCCGCGGCTGCGGCGCTCACTTCATTTTCAGCACCAGCACAGGATCCGGGCATCCGGCTCGGTCTCGGCGCGCAAGCGGGCCCCGGCGAGGTCGGACGCGGCGACCGCTATTCGGGCCGCGTCTGGGCGACGCGCTCGCCCGTCATCGCGCGTCATGGCATGGCCGCGACCGCGCATCCCCTCGCGACGCAGATCGCGATCGATATTCTCAAGCAGGGCGGCACCGCGATGGACGCCGCGATCGCCGCCAACGCGGCGCTCGGGGTGATGGAGCCGATCTCGTGCGGTATCGGCGGCGACCTGTTCGCGATCGTCTGGGACCCGAAGACCCGCAAACTTTATGGCTATAATGCCTCGGGCACCGCGCCGAAGGGCCGCAGCCTGGCCCAGATGACCGCTGCGACGAAAGCAGCCGCCGCCAAGCTGGGCAGACCCTATCCCGCGCGCGTCCCGCTCTATGGCTCGCTCTCGGTCTCGGTACCGGGTGCCGTCGACGGCTGGTTCGCGCTCCACGGCCGCTTCGGCAAACTGCCCATGAAGAATGTCCTCGCTCCCGCGATCACCTATGGCCGCGAAGGCGTGCCTGTCGCCCAGATGATCGCGCAGAACTGGAAACGCAATTTCGGACTGTTCGACGATTATGGCGCGATCATCGAAGAGCGCGACAATGCGCGAGCGACCTTCCTGATCGACGGCCACACGCCCGCCGAAGGCGAAATCTTCCGCAACCCCGATCTTGCCGCAACCTATGAAGCACTCGCCGCGGACGGACGCGACGCTTTTTACAAGGGCGCGATGGCGAAGGTCATGGACGCCTATTTCAAACGCATCGGCGGGGGCCTCGCCTATTCCGATCTCGCGGGCTTCGAGGGCGAATGGGTGACGCCGCAAAGCGTCCGCTATCACGGCTACGACGTGTTCCAGCTCCCGCCCAACAGCCAGGGCTTCGGTGTATTGCAGATGCTGCGCCTGCTCGAACCCTATGACCTTGCGAAAATGGGCGCGGGCAGCATCGAGGCAATGACCACTGTGCTGGAGGCGAAGCGCCTTGCCTATGAGGATATGGCGAAATTCTATGGCGACCCGCGCTTCGCCAGGATTCCGGCCGAGGCGCTGCTGTCCGAAGCCTATGCCGCCCGGCGCCGCAAGCTGATGAACCCCGAGCGTCCCGATCCGGCGCTCGGTCCCGGCGATCCGCAATTGCGCATCGGCGACACCACCTATCTGACCGTCGCCGATAAGGACGGGATGATGGTGTCGCTGATCCAGTCCAACTACAGCGGCCTCGGATCGGGCCTCGTCGCCGACGGGCTCGGCTTCATGCTCCACAACCGCGCGAACCTCTTCTCGCTCGATCCCCGATCGCCCAACGCCTATGCGCCGGGCAAACGGCCGTTCCACACGCTGATCCCCGGCTTCGTCATGAAGGACGGCGAACCCTTCCTGTCGTTCGGCGTCATGGGTGGCGACATGCAGGCGCAGGGCCAGGTGCAGTTGCTCGTAGGTTTCAAGGGCGAAGAGGGCGGCCTTTAAACCGATGTTGCCCAACAGCCCCGACAGCAGGGCCAGGTGCAGTTGCTCGTCAATATCATCGATTTCGGGATGAACATCCAGGAGGCGGGCGACGCCGCGCGCTGGTATCACGGCGGCACCGCGACGGTCACCGGCGAGAAATCGCAAGGCCTCGGCACCGTCGCGATCGAGAGCGGCTATTCGGATGCGGTCAAGGCCGCGCTCCGCGCGCGCGGATTCAAGGTCATCCCGCCAGGCTGGGACTATGGCACCGACGAATTCGGCGGCTATCAGGCAATCATGCGCGACCCCGCGCACGGAACCTGGTGGGGAGCGAGCGAAATGCGCAAAGACGGCGCGGCACTGGGCTACTGAGGGCATGGCCCGTCACCATATTCTCACCGCTCCCCTGCTCGCGCTTGCCCTGGTCGCGGCCACCCCGGATCGCGTCACGGCGATCGAGCTGCATCGGCCGGAAGCGGGCGAACTGATCGACCCCGCCGCGCGGATCGAAAAACTCGCTGACGGCTTCGGCTTCACCGAGGGACCGGTGTGGGTCGCAACAGGTGGTTATCTGTTGTTCAGCGACGTCCCCGGCAATG
This sequence comes from uncultured Sphingopyxis sp., assembly GCF_900078365.1. Classification (NCBI taxonomy): domain Bacteria; kingdom Pseudomonadati; phylum Pseudomonadota; class Alphaproteobacteria; order Sphingomonadales; family Sphingopyxidaceae; genus Sphingopyxis; species uncultured Sphingopyxis sp. The sequence continues at coordinate 1,331,925 of NZ_LT598653.1, read as the reverse complement.
TGATCTGGAAGCTCGTGCCCGGACAAAAGCCGGTCGTCTATCGCGCCAATATCGCCTTCGACGGCCCCGACATCTGGCGCGTGGGCGGGATGAACAGCAACGGCTTCCCCGAAGGCGACCTACGCCGCGAACGCTTCGCCATGATCGGTCCCGACGGGATGGCGCTCGACCGGCAGGGCCGCCTCGTCTTCTGCTCCTTCGCCGGTCGCTCGATCGTCCGGCTCGAAAAGGACGGCAGCCGCACGATCATCGCCGAACGCTATCGGGGACAGCGTTTCAACGGCACCAACGACATCGCCATCAAACGCGACGGCGCGATCTATTTCACCGATACCTTCGGCGGCCTCCGCGAACGCGCGGACGACCCGCGCAAGGAGATAGCGATCAACGCCGTCTATCGCTGGAACGACGGCGTGCTGACCCGCGTCGTCGAGGATATGCCGTCGGTCAACGGCCTCGCCTTTTCACCCGACGAACGCATCCTCTATGTCAACTCGGGGGTCGACAACAGCGTCAACCGTTACGATGTCCTGCCCGACGGCACGCTCGCGAACGGCCGCCGCTTCCTGGCGCTCGCGGGCGATCCGAAGACCGGCGTCTCTGACGGGATGAAAGTCGATGTGCGCGGCAATATCTACATCACCGGCCCAGGAGGCATCTGGATCGTCTCACCCGCAGGCGGGCATCTTGCAACGATCGCCTTCCCCGAAAAGCCGATCAATCTCGCGTTCGGCGGCGCCGACCGGCGCACGCTGTTCGTGACGGCACATACCGGCATCTATCGCGTCGCGGTGCGCGTGCCTGGGATCTAGCGCGCGACCTCCATCGCGCGGTCCTTCGACTGCCACGCGCGGTCGATATGCTTGCGCAGAAAATCGGCGGCGTCTTCGCGGCGATCCGCCGCGAGCATATCGAGCAACATGATATGCTCCTCGCACTGTTCCTTCAGCCGCCCGCGCCCGCCGCCGACGCGATACTCCATCAACCGCCGCAGCCGGTTGATCCGGCGCAGCGCGTCGAGAAAAAAGGCATTGTTGGACCAGGCTACGATCGTTTCGTGGAAGTTGGCGTTGATTTCGAACAATCGCGTTCGCGGCAAGGTGAACATGGCGCCGTCGAGCAGGTTCTGCTGTTCGGCCCGCGCGTCGCGCAGCGCACCGGGCTCGACTTTGAACGCGGGCTGCAGAATCGCCTGCGATTCGATTACCGCACGGAATTGATAGGCCCGGGCATAGGCCTCGCCCGAATTCAGCGTCGATCCGAACAGCCAGCCGTGTCCGGGCAGGCGCTCAACCCACCCCTCCTCGGCGATCTGGCCGAGCAGAAGCTGCAAGCGGCTGCGGCTGACGCCATAGCGGCGCATCAATTCATTTTCGCTGATCCGATCCGGCAACCGGCCAGACAGCCGGTCTTCCGCGATCTGGAAATAGAGCCGTTCCTTCTCTCCATCGGCCGGCGGCGCCGGCGTCGACGACGGCAGATGGCCAATCGGCTTCGCGACGAAATAGCCGCGGTGCGGCTCGCTGTAGACGATGCCCACCTCGCCGAGTTCCTTCAGCGCCGCGCTCACCGGTGCGCGGGAAACGCGGAGCATGTCGGCAAGCTGCTGCGCTCCGAGATGGTAGCCGGCGGGCAGTCTCTGCTCACGAATATGCTCGACGATGGCATGCACGACCTGTGTGCCCAACTTCTCTCGCATAATCCTAAAAACCTCTCCGAGACGCCCGATCGCGACGCCACCATTGGTGACGATATCGAAACGCCCGGTCTCTCGCAATTCCAGCCAATAAAGCGACGTCATAACGAAAAGTCATGCCAGGCCGAATAGCCGGCTTCGCGCAAAGATTACCAGAATATCCGCGCAAGAAGCAGTTCAATTATCTCCGGCGCAAGGGTGGGTGTCGAACAAGGTGGAAACAGGGCGAACCAAACCCGGTTGGAAGTTGGCTCTTGTCGTTCCAGACGGCGGCCCCCCGGCGGCACCGGCGTTGGAGACGGCTGATGGCCGATCGGCTTCGCGACGATCGGCGCATATACGCTATCGAACACGTGCTTCGCGCAAAGCCGCATTTTCCAATGCGCGGCGCCGGACGGGAATGGGCCTCCTGCAGGAAGATGATGGGTGCTCAATCATTCAGAATTTCTGCGCATGCCGGTATCGGATTGCCCGGTAATGGAGACGGTCGCCCCCCCGATAGAGGGATGGCGGAAAACAGCCGCTTTGCCGATGAGCAGACTTCCATATCCATCGAGGTAAGCTGCCATGCGTTACGCAAGACTCCCGATCGAAGTCGAATCCCCCGAAGAGTTCGGATACGGAAATATCCGCAACAATCTGGCCGAGAGTTCGATTTCGGACCGCAAGCTGTCCGACCTTGGACTGACAATTCCCGACCTGACCCTGCTCTACACCGAACATCGCGGCGGCACGGCGCTGCGGGCATTGATCGCGCGCGACGGCGCGGGCCTGACCGCCGACGACGTGCTCGTGACCACCGGCGCGGCGGGGGCCCTGTTCATCATCGCGACGGCGCTGCTTTCCCCGGGCGACCACATCGTCGTCGTGCGCCCGAACTACGGGCTCAATCTCGAAACCCCCCGCGCGATCGGCTGCGAGATCAGCTATATCGACCTCGCCTTCGACACCGGCTTTCGCACCGACGTCGATCAGGTCGCCGCCGCGGTGACGCCGAAGACCAAGGTCATCAGCATCACGCACCCGCATAACCCGAGCGGCATATTGTCCGACGAGGCGGAACTGCGCCGCCTCGCCGGGATCGCCGCCGACGCCGGCGCCCATCTGGTCGTCGACGAAACCTATCGCGAGCTGTGCTTCGGCCCGCTGACCCCGCTTGCCGCGACGCTCGGCAGCCATGTCATCAGCGTATCCTCGCTGTCGAAAGCCTATGGCATCCCCGGGACGCGCATGGGCTGGCTGATCGTTCGGAACCCGGAACTGCACGAAATCTTCCTGGCGGCGAAGGAGCAGATCGCGATCTGCGGCAGCGTCGTCGACGAATGGATCGCCGAGCAATTGCTGTCGCGCAAGGACGAAATACTCGCCGAGACGCTTGCCGAGATGGGACAGCGCCGCGCGCGGGTGATCGAATGGATGGCGGGCGAGGAGATGCTCGAATGGAACGAGCCGTCGGGCGGCGTCGTCGGCTTCGTGCGGATGCGCGGCGAACCGGCGGGCGGCGTCGCGGCCTTTTACGAGCGACTACTTAACGATCATGGCACCTATGTCGCGCCGGGGCATTGGTTCGACCTGCCCGACACCTATTTCCGCCTCGGCTACGGCTGGCCGACGCGCGCCGAAATGGAAGCAGGTCTCGTCGCGATCTCGGCGGCGCTGCGCGGCTAAGGACGCGGCGAAGCGGCGGTCGATCCAGTCCCGGGATCGGCCGCGCTTTTCGTTTCAGCGCGCCAGCCTTTCCCATACCGTCTTGGCGATCGCGATGTCCTGAACGGCGACGCCCGTCAGGTCGGCGACGACGATTTCGTCGTCGGCGAAAGAGGCCGGGCTTTCGAGCAGCGCACCGAGTTCGACGAGCGACTCCGGTGCGATCAAGCCGGCGCGGATCGGCCAGCCCGCTTCGCCATGGTGCGCGCATTGCACGGCAGAATCGACGATCAGCCGCGCCTTGGCGGTCAATGCGGTTTCGAGTTCCTGCTTGCCCGGCGTATCGGCGCCGACCGCGACGATCCGCGTTCCCGGCCGCACCAGATCGGCGGTCAGCACGGGCACGGTCGAGGGCGTCGTCGTGACGATCAGCTCGGCGCGGGCGCTTAGGTCGGCGAGGCCGACCGCCTCGCCGCCCAGCTCGCCCGCCAGCACCGCAGCCTTGTCGGCGCTCCGACCGTGGATCAGGACGGTTTCGAAGCCGAGCCGCCGCGCGATCATTTCGCCCTGCATCTTCGCCTGGATTCCCGTGCCGACGATGCCCAGCACCTTCGACCCGGTCCGGCTAATCGCGCGTGCCGCGATCGCTCCCGCCATCGCCGTGCGCGTGTCGGTGAGGACGCCTTGATCCTTGAGCATCGCCAGCGGCTCACCGGTCCTGGCGCTCACGACGATCATGCAGCCATTGCTCGATGACAGGCCCAGTTCGGGATTGCGATAAAAGCTCGTCGCGAATTTGAAGACGAAGATGTCGTCGCCGGCGATATATCCGCCCTTCACATGGCAGTCGCCGGGTGGATCCGGAAAGTTAAGATGGGCGACCTCGGCGAGTTGGACCCGGCCGCGATGCAGGCGGCGAAATCCGTCCTCGACCGCGGCGAGCGCAGTCTCCTCGTCCAGTGCGTCCAGTATTTCGGGTAATTCGACGATCCGCATGGCGTCCTTCCTGCTGTGATGCGACAAGCTGGTGTCAGCTTTCGCGCGATAGTCCATCCCCCGACGGAGGGGATGGGCCTTGACGATGCAATCCGCACTGACCGAAATGATCGGCGCCATTGGCGAAGACGGCTTCGTCGCCGTGGCCGCCGAGGGCTTGCGCGGCGCCATCGGCTTCGATCTCGCCGCCGCCATCCTCCACCGCGCAGACGCGCGCGCGGAAATCCTCTTCGACGGCTTCGCGCCCGCCGGGTTTGGCGAAGGCCTCGCCAACTATGCCCGTCACACGCACGGGATCAGCCCGATGGTGCATCCCGTCCCGCGGCTGGGCGCCGTGCGCGCAAGCGACTTCGTGCTCGACGGCGATACCCGGAGCGATGCCTATCTGGTGTGGACCGACGAAGAGGAAATGGGATTCCGCACCCTCGGCTGGCCCGAACGGTGCGAGGAGATCGGCCTCTATGTCGCGGCATGGAGCGGCGTCGTCGAGCTCAGCTTCTATCGCGCGCGCGGCCGGGCCTGCTTGTCGTCCGAAGACTTGCTGGCGCTGGGCGAATTGTCGGGACCGGTGGCTGCTGCTTTCGAGCGGCACGGCCGCTTTTCGCGCCCTGCCCCGGTATCCGGGGTCCTGTCGGCGCGCGAATGCGAAGTATATGAGTTGATAATCGCAGGCTGTTCGAGCGAAGCGATCGCGCTCCGGCTCCGGATCAGCCGTCACACGGTCAAGGATCATCGCAAGCAGATTTTCCGCAAGCTCCGCGTCGGTTCGCTTGCCGAGCTGTTCGCGCAGAGCCGCCGCGCCAATTGACCCCTCCCGGGAGGGATGGTCCGGTGGCACGGAAACGGGCACGCCCGCACCATCACGCAATGGAAGGATGGAGCGCAGCATGGACCCTTTTTTCGACCAGATCCGCGAGGCGCATGTCGCGATCCGGCCTCAGGTTGCGGTCACGCCGCTGGCGCCGAGCCCGGTGCTGTCGAAGCTGCTCGGTTGCGACGTCTCGCTCAAGCTCGACTTCCTGCAACCGACGGGATCGTTCAAGATCCGCGGCGCGACGAACAAGGTCCGCACCCTCGATGACGACGCGCGCCGCCGCGGCGTTCTGACCGCCTCGACCGGCAATCATGGCATGGCGGTCGCGCGCGCGGGCGCCCTCGCCGGGGCGCCGGTCACCGTCTATGTAGGGAACGACGCGCTGCAGATGAAAATCGACGGCATCAAGGCGCTCGGCGCCGAGGTGGTGGTGATCGACGGACCGGCGGGTGACGCCGAACTCGCGGCGCGCCGCGCGGGTGAGAAACAAGGCCGCACCTATATCTCCCCCTATAACGATCCGGCCGTGATGGCGGGCCAGGGCACGATCGGCATCGAGATCGCCGAACAGGATTCCGATCTCGATGCGGTGTTCATCGCGGTCGGCGCCGGCGGATTGATGGGCGGCGCGGGGACCGCGCTGCACGCGCTGCGCCCCGGTATCGAAGTCGTCGGCGTCTGGCCCCAGGCGTCGCTGTGCATGCTGCGCGCATTGGAAGCAGGCGAGATCGTCCCGACACAGGAGTATCCGACGCTTTCGGACGGCACGCTCGGCGCGATCGAGCCCGGATCGATCACATTTCCGGTGTGCCAGAAGGCGATCGACACGCGGATCGTGGTCGAGGAAGGTGAAATCGCTGCGGCGATGAAGCGCATCGCCGAAACCGAACGCTGGATGATCGAAGGCGCGGCAGGCGTCGCCTTCGCGGGGCTCGTCCAGCAGGCCGAACGCTATCGGGGACGCAAGGTCGCGGTCGTGCTGTGCGGCCGCAACATCGCGCTCGACCTGTTTTTGCGAACGGTTTCCTGAGCGGTTCAGCCAGGCGCGCGCGCAATGTACAACGGCGTCTGGAAAACACGCTCGAACCGCTCACCACGTTCGTACAGCGCCTGCTCTTCGACTGCATCCAGCCGCGCTGCGCGCACCGCCGGCGGCAACTGCCGCACCGCCGAGAAGGTGGCGAAGAGCGCGCGGAGCGACGCGGGCGTCACCGCGATGCTGCGCTCCAGCATGACATGCTCGATCCCGGCCAGCCCCGCCGCCGCCAGCTCACGCATCCGTGCCGCGGTATCGAGCGAATAATGCTGGTCCGACATCATCGAGGGCGGCCGCGCCAGCCCGTCGAACAAGGCGTCGAACAGCCGGTCGTCACCCGGCTCGCGAAAGACGTTCCACCACATCGCGAAGACGCCGCCGGGTTTCAGCAACCGCCGCACGTCGGCGAGCGCCGGTTCCGCCTCGAGCCAGTGAAAGGAGGTTGCGGCGACAATCAGGTCGAAGCGCCCATCGCCCGGCACGGCGGGACCAAAGGGCAGGGTTACAACCTCGAGACGCGCCTCGCCCCATCCGCAAAGATGCCGCGACAGGTCGGAATCGGGTTCAACCGCGATGACGCGCGCCGCGCCGGCGTCGAGCAGTTCGCGTGTCGCCTGCCCTGTCCCCGGCCCGATTTCGAGCACGTCGGCGCCCGCCGCGAGCCCGCCGCGTTCGGCGAGAATGGCGAAGAGTTCGTGCGGATAGTCGAGCCGACCCGCGGCATAGCCCGCCACATCGGCGCCAAATGCGGTGGCGCCCACCGCGCGATCCAGAGTTTTGCTCATCATCACTCCCTTCCCCTTCATCTAGCTTCGCCATTCTGTCCTCTTGCTGTCGCGACAGCGGGGTGAAAGCGGGATCTCATAGAAACAGGTCATGACGATCATCGACATCAGCCGCGACGAAGCCGAAGCCCTCGCCTGGATCGACACCCTGGGACCAACCCTCCTCGACCGCACGCTCGCATGGTCAGCGGTCAATTCGGGGAGCTTCAATCTCGCCGGCCTCGGCCACATGGCAGAACTGATCGGCGGCGAGATGGACCGGCTTGGCGGGACGGTCGAACTTCGCGATCCCGCTCCCTTCGCTTACCCCGATGCGCGCGGCGACCTTCAACCGGTGAAGCATGGCCGCAACCTGCATTTCCGCCGCGACGCGGCGGGGGCCGCCAACCGCGTGCTGCTGGTGGGTCACATGGATACGGTGTTCGCGGCCGATCACCCGTTTCAGACCCCGGGCTGGATCGACGAGCGCACGGTGCGCGGCCCCGGCGTCGCCGACATGAAAGGCGGCATCATCGTGATGCTGACCGCGATCGAGGCGCTGTCGCAAACCTCGCTCGCGGATCGGCTTGGCATCGAAGTGATCGTCAACGCCGACGAAGAGGTTTCCTCGGTCGGGTCCGAACCTCTGCTCGCCGAAGTCGCGGGGCGCTGCACCGTCGGCCTCGCCTACGAACCCTCGGCGACGCCCGAAGGCGTGCTCGCGGGAGCACGCAAGGGCTGCGCCAATTTCGCCGCGGTGATCACGGGGCGCGCCGCGCACGCCGGGCGCAATCCGCAGGATGGCCGAAACGCGATCGTCGCAGCGGCCGAACTCGCGGGCCGCATCGCCGGGCTGACCGGCGCGCGCCCCGATCTTACCGCGAACCCGGCGCGCATCGATGGCGGCGGGCCGGAGAATATCGTCCCCGACCGCGCGGTGCTGCGCTTCAACGTCCGGCTCGCGAATCCCGCCGATCAGCCGTGGCTGCTCGAGACGCTGAACCGGCTGGTCGATGAAATCGCGGTGCGGCACGATGTCGCGATCGCGCTGCACGGCGGCATCCAGCGTCCGCCGAAGCCGATGGACGCCCACCAGCAGCGCCTGTTCGACCTCGTCCGCGACTGCGGGGCGGCGCTCGACCTCGACATCGCCTGGCGGGCGACGGGCGGCGCCTGCGACGGCAATAACCTCGCCGCGCACGGGCTCGCGGTCGTCGATACGCTCGGCGTGCGCGGCGGGGCGATCCATTCGGACCGCGAATTCCTGATCGTCGACTCGCTCGTCGAACGGGCGAAGCTGTCGGCGCTGCTGCTGATGCGGCTCGCGCGGATGGAGCAAAGCTTCTCAGCGCCGCGCGGCGAGTGACCCGAAAAAGGCGAAGGTCCGCCGCAGCGCGAGCATATTGGCCTCGCGCGTCGCTTCGGGCGTCGCGCCCGTCAAGCCGTGATCGACGTCGGGGATGAGCAGCAGGTCGGCCTTGGCGCCGACTTTGCGCAGCGCCGTCACCATGGCTTCGGACTGCGATACATCGACCGTTTCGTCCTTCGTTCCGTGGATGAGCAGCATCGGCGGCGCATTCTTTCCGATCCGGTGAAGCGGGCTCGCGTTGCGCGCGATATCCCGGCAAAGCGCGGGGTCGCAGCCGAGCAGTCCCGCGACATTGACGCTCGGCACATGTTCGAGGTCGAACACGCCGTACCAGAGCGCCGCGCCCTGCACGCAATCGTCGACGGCGGGCGCCTTCGTGCCTTTCAGCGCGTTGATCTGGCTCCGCGAAAGCCGGCCGGTCGAGGGCTGCGGATCATATTCGCGGGCGCCGCAGGTGACCGCGGCGAGCGAGGCGAGATGGCCGCCCGCCGAACCGCCCCACAGATAGACGCGCGACGTGTCGACCCCGAGCGCGCCGCCCTGCGTCCGAAGATGGCGGATCGCTGCCTTCACATCCTGGATTTGCGCCGGAAAGCGCGCCTCGCCGCTCAGCCGGTAATCGAGCGATGCAACGACGAAACCGCGCGCGGCAAGCGAGGCGAGCACGGCAGGCCAGTTCGCATATGCCCCCGACGTCCGCGCGTCGCCGCGGCTCCATCCGCCGCCGTGGATCCAGAGCACCGCGGGGCGCGGATTGCTGCGGTCCCGCGGAGCATAGATATCCATGCGTATCGGGCGGAAGCCATCGAGATTCGATATCTCGACCTGCGGATAAGCGACGACGTCGCCGGGAAAGGCGACCTCGGGCTGCGGAAACACATCCTCGCGCGCGCTCTTTTCCGAAATCTCGGCCTCGACCGGCGGTTGGGCCAAAGCGGGGCCGGCAAGCAGCAGGGCGGCGATCGCCAGACCGATTTTCATCATGCGACTTTCTCCACAACTTGGCCAAGCAGGTTTTGCAACAACGCGGGCAGCATGCCGCCGCGCGTCAGGATGTCGCACTCGGCCCGCGTGTCTGCCGCCAGCCGCGCGGCATATTCGTGCGCGCCGCCGCGATCTTCGATGCGCATCCGGATCACCGTTCCCGGTTCCAGCGGAACCGTGGCGGGAAAGTGAATGAGCGCATCGGGCGACAGGCTCCTGAGCGCCAGCGCGTCGTCGCGATCGACGGTCAGCGGAAGCACGGCCATGTTGATCAGGTTGCTGCGGTGAATGCGCTCGAAACTCGATGCGATCACCGCGCGCACGCCAAGCAACTGCGGCCCCTTGGCGGCCCAGTCGCGCGAAGACCCGGTGCCATAGCGATCGCCCGCGACGATCACGAGCGGCATTCGCTCGGCGGCGTAGCGTTCCGCCGCGTCCCACAGCGTCATCTCCTCCCCGCCCGGGGCATGGACCGTCTTTCCGGGCGCGATCTCCGCGCGCAGCAGGTTTTCGATCGAGGGATTGGCGAAGAGCCCGCGAACCATCGCCTCCCAATTGCCGCGGCGCGCCGCGAAGACGTTGAGGTCGCCGGGCGTTTCGCCGCGCTCGATCAGGTAACGCGCCGCCGGAGTGCCCGCCGGGATCGCGCCCGCGGGCGAGATATGATCGGTCGTGATGTCGTCGCCGAGCACCAGCAGCGGCCGCGCCACGGCGCCGTCCAGCGCAGGCCGTGCGTCGGCGCGAACGAAGGGAGGCGGACGCAGATAGGTCGAGCCCGCATCCCATGGGAAGAGCGCGCTGTCCGGCGCACCGAGCGCCGCCCACGCCGGGTTCGCCTCGGCGGCGTCATAGCGGCGCTGCACGTCGTCCGGCGCCCGCGCGTCGGCGAGCACACGGTCGATCTCGTCGGGATCGGGCCAGATGTCATCGAGCGTGACCGGCCGGCCGTCACCGCCGCGGCCGAGCGGATCGCGCAAAATGTCGCGCGCCGCATCACCCGCGAGCGCGAAGGCGACGACCATCGGCGGCGACAGGAGAAAGCTTTCGCGCACCTCGGGATGCACGCGCCCCGGAAAATTGCGATTGCCCGAAAGCACCGCGACCGGCACGACACCGGCCGCGATCGCATCATACATCCGCGGCACGAGCGGCCCCGAATTGCCGATGCAGGTCGTGCATCCGACGCCGACGATGCCGAAGCCGAGCTCTTCCAGCGGCTCCATCAGCCCGGCCCGGCGCAGCAGCGCCTCGGCGGCGGGCGATCCCGGCGCGAGCGAGGTCTTCACCCAATCGGGTATCGTCAGTCGCGCCGCGACCGCGTTGCGCGCGAGCAGACCCGCGGCGACGAGCATCCGCGGGTCGCTCGTATTGGTGCAACTCGTGATCGCGGCGATCGCGACCGCGCCCGCGGGAACGCCGCCCGCCGCGACCCCCGCGGTGATGAAATCCACGGCCTTGCCGGCGTCGCGCAAATCCTGCGGCCGCGCCGGTCCCGCTACCCCGCGTACGACATCGCCGAGGTCGATCGTCACCACCTCGGCATATTCGGGCGCGGCGGCCGGATCGAACCACAGGCCCTGGCGGCGGCAATAGCTCTCCACCAAGGCCAGCATGCCCGCCGGGCGGCCGGTCTCGCCAAGATAGGCGATCGTCCGCGCATCGACCGGAAAGAAGCCCGTCGTCGCGCCATATTCGGGCGCCATATTGGCGACTGCCGCGCGCGTGTCGGCCGACAGCCTCGCGACGCCGGGACCGAAAAATTCGACGAAGCGCCCCGCGACCCCATGCGCGCGCAGCCTTTGGGTCACGAGCAGCGCGAGGTCGGTACCGAACACGTCGGCCGGCAGCTCGCCGGCCAGCCGTACCCCGACGACTTCGGGCACGCGCAATATCACCGGCAGGCCGAGCATCGCCGCCTCGGCCTCCAGCCCGCCGACGCCCCAGCCGAGCACCCCGATGCCATTCACCATCGGCGTATGGCTGTCGGTGCCGATCAGCGTATCGGGCGCCGCCCACGCCTCGCCATCGCGCTCTTCGACGCGCACCACGCTCGCAAGCCGCTCGAGGTTCAGCGTGTGCATGATGCCGGTGCCGGGCGGGTGGACGGTCAGCTTTTCGAAGGCACCGCTCGCCCACTTCATCAACCGCAGCCTTTCGGCGTTGCGCTCGCGCTCGCGCGCCATGTTGAGCCGCGCCGCGTCGGGATCGGCGAAATGGTCGACCGCAAGCGAATGGTCGGTCGAGACGTCGACCGGCACGACCGGATCGATTCGCGCGGGATCGCCGCCCTTTGCAGCCAGGACGTCGCGCGCCGCGGCGAGATCGACGAGCGCGGGAACGCAGGTCGTGTCGTGCATCATGATCCGGCCGGGACGGAAAGGCAGCTCGACGTCGCTCCGCCCCTCCTCGATCCACGCCGCGAAGGCCGCCGTGCCATCGTCCCCGCCCGCGCGCAGCAGATTTTCGGCAACCAGCCGGTGAATTACCGGCATCGTCGCGAGGCGCGCGCCGAGCCGCCCGGGAAGATCGATAATGCGAAGTTGCCGCCCCGCTGCGGATAAAATCATGACTGCACCCTTGTGGATTTATGAGACTCCGCTGGATCGGTATATGATTTTTGTCAATGCAAAATGCAATTATTGCTCGACAGCCGGTGCGTGTCAGCGGCATGACAGGCTGGATGGTTCAACAGGCGCCCATGACACATATTCTCACACTTCCCGGCGACGGCATCGGTCCCGAAATCACCGAAGCCACGCTCGCTATCGCCCGCGCCGCCGGCGGCGACGCGATCCGCTTCGAAACCATGGACATCGGCCTCGCGAGCCTCGCTGCACAGGGGAGCACGCTTCCCGACGCGGTGTTGGGCGCGATCCCCGGCGCCGATGGCGTGATCCTCGGCCCGGTCTCGCATTACGACTATCCCGCGGGGCAGCCCAATCCGTCGGCGAAGCTGCGCACCCATTTCAACCTGTTCGCCAACGTCCGCCCGTGCCGCGCGCGCGAGGGCCTCTCGATCCTGCGCAAACCCATGGATCTCGTCATCGTGCGCGAAAATACCGAGGGCTTCTATGCCGACCGGTCGATGCACATGGGTCCGGGCGAATTCATGCCCGACGCCGACAGCGCCTTTGCGATCCGCAAGATCACCGCGCCCGCAGTCCGGCGCGTCGCGCGCGCTGCGTTCGAGCTTGCCGCCGAACGCCGCCGCAAGGTGACCGCGGTGCATAAAGCCAATGTGCTCAAGCTGACCGACGGGCTGTTCCTGCGCGAGGTCCGCGCGGTGGCGGCGGACTTCCCCGGCGTCGAACTCGACGAAGTGATCGTCGATGCCGCCGCGGCGCTGCTGATCCGCAGTCCCGACCGCTTCGACGTCATCGTGACCACCAATATGTTCGGCGACATCCTCTCCGACGAAGCCTCCGAACTCAGCGGAAGCCTCGGCCTCGGCGGGTCGATCAACGCGAGCGACGATATCTGCGTCGCGCAGGCGCAGCATGGTTCGGCACCCGATATCGCGGGCCAGGGCATCGCCAACCCGACCTCGCTGATCCTGTCGGCCGCGATGCTGTTCGACTGGCTCGGCCGGAAGCGCCGCGATGCGGCGCTTGTCGATATCGCACGGCGGATTGAGACGGCGGTTGAAATCGCGCTCGCAAATCCTGCGACGCGAACGCGCGACGTCGGCGGCCCGCTCGACACGCACGGCTTCACCGAAGCGGTGATCGCGGCGCTATGATCGCGACAATCGACCCTGCGACCGGCGAGACGCTCGCGCGCTTCGACGCCCATACCCCCGCCGAAATCGATGCCCGGCTCGAACGCGCGGCGCGCGCGCAGGACGCATGGCGGTGGCGCTCCGCCGAAGAGCGCGCAGCGATACTCCCGCGCCTCGCCGCTTTGCTTCGCGCCGAAAAGGACAGGCTCGCAGCGCTGATCACCTGCGAAATGGGCAAGCCGATCGCCGAGGCAGCGGCGGAAGTCGAGAAATGCGCACTCAACTGCGATTTCTATGCCGAACGCGCTCCCGCGATGCTCGCCGACGCGCCCGTCGCCGCGGCGCCCGGCACCACGCTCGCCTTCGAGCCGCTCGGCGTGATCCTTGCAATCATGCCGTGGAATTATCCGCTGTGGCAGGTCGTCCGCTTCCTCGCCCCCGCGCTCGCCGCGGGCAATGGCGCGATCCTCAAACACGCCGCGAATGTTCCGCAATCGGCGCTCGCACTCGAACGCCTGGTCGCCGAAGCAGGTTTTCCTGAGGGCTTGTTCGCGAACCTGTTCGTCGAGCCCGTCGATATCGCCGCAGTCATCGCGGACCCGCGCATCGCCGGCGTCACACTCACCGGCTCGACCGAAGTCGGCGCGATCGTCGCCGGACAGGCGGGCGCGGCGCTCAAGAAGCAAGTGCTCGAACTCGGCGGTTCGGACCCGTTCGTCGTGCTGGCCGACGCCGATCTCGAACGCGCCGCGCGCACCGCCGTGACCGCACGCTTCACCAACGCCGGGCAGAGCTGCGTCAACGCCAAGCGCTTCATCGTCGAAGCGAGCGTCGCCGATGCCTTTGCCGACCACTTCCTTAAGGGCATCACCGAGCTCAAGCTCGGCGATCCGCGCGATACCGCGACGACCCTGGGGCCGCTCGCGCGCGGCAATCTGCGCGCCGCGATCGACGCCCAGGTCCAGCGCAGCATCGCTTCGGGCGCGCAGCTCCGCACCGGTGGGACGATACCCGGCGGTCCAGGATTCTATTATCCCGCGACGTTGCTCGACCATGTCGCGCCCGGAATGGCGGCGTTTGACGAGGAAACCTTCGGCCCCGCCGCCGCGATCGTGCGTGCACATGATGCCGACGAAGCGATCGCACTCGCCAACCGCACCTGCTTCGGCCTCGGTGCCTCGGTCTGGACCACCGACATCGACCGCGGCAGATTGCTCGCGCGGCGGGTCGACGCCGGCGCGGTGTTCGTCAACGCGATGGTCGCCTCCGACCCGCGCGTGCCGTTCGGCGGGATCAAGCGCTCGGGTTACGGCCGCGAGCTCGGCGAGGCGGGAATGAAGGAGTTCACCAACATGAAGACCATCCGCGTAGCGGACGCCATATGAGCGCGCCGCAAATCCTCGTCCCCGAAGGACTGCCGGTCAAGGATCGCGGCAATGGCATCGTGACCACCCCGCTGGTCACCGCCGGGCGCGGCTCGAAATCGATGCTCAACGGCATCACCCGTATCGCGCCGGGCGCCGCAGTGCCGCTCCACGTCCACAATTGCGAAGAAAGCGTCGTCGTGATGTCGGGTGCCGGGACGGCCCATATCGGGGGCACAGACTATGTAGTGTCACCGGGCACAACGAGCTGGATTCCGCCCGAGGTGCCGCACTGCTTTATTAACGCCGAAGGCACCGAGCCGCTGGTCATCTTCTGGACCTATGCCTCGATCGACGCAACCCGCACGGTCATCGCGACCGGCGTCACCACGCGCATCGACGAGGAATAATTGGTTCGCGAAATCGCCCGTATCGAGATCAGCCCTGATGACGCGGCGGCGTTCGAAGCAGCGGCTGCGCAGGCTACCCCGCTGTTTCGCAGAGCGCGCGGTTGCAGTGGCATGGAGTTGCTTCGCTCGCACGAGATGCCCGGCCGGTATTGGCTAATGGTCGAATGGCGCACCGTCGAGGATCACCAAACATTCCGGTCTTCCCTTGATTTCGCCGCTTGGCGCGCGCTCGTGAGCCGTTATTTCGTCACGGCGCCCGACGTCGAGCACGGAATCCCCTTCGGCGTGGGATTCTGAGTTTCGGCTGGGAGCGAAGCGCCTGACTTCAGCACCGGGCCGGACAATATGAAACGGCGGACTTCAGGCGCCTTGCTGACGGACCGCTCGGCCAATACCAGCCCAGACCGCGGCAAGACCGCAACGGTTCGCCTGCGCCCGGAGGCCCTGCCGGGTACAGGACGACAGCTTTCAGGATTCTATGTCCAAACGGGCCTCCCGCGCCGAGAGGCGGTCGAACAAGGAGCGCGCGGGAGCGGTAAGGTCACGATCATCGCGGACACATAAGGACAAATATCGTGTCGCCCACGGGTCCGACAGTCTTGTCACCTTGATCCGGGCCGCTCGCCGGCAACGTATCGCAGCCGCCTCGGGTACGATTCCTATGCCCACGCCGACGCCGGCCATGTGGCAGATTCCGTCAAAGTTGCGGAGGCGAATGCGGGTCTTGGGCCTTGCCCCCATGCGAGAGGCCTGTGCGTCGATATGGTCCTGCAATGGTCCGCTGGTCAGGCCGACAAACGGATAGTCGAACAGCTCAGCAAAACTGACCTGTCGGCAGCCAGCCACCGGATGCTCCCCCGACGCCACAACGACCAGACGATCGACGGCGAAGGGCCGGAGGTGCAAAGCTCCCGTATCATTCGCGCTCGAGAGAACCCCGATCTCTGCGAAACCCGCGGCGACGCTCCTGACGATCTCGGCGCTTTCCCGCTCTTTCAAGTCGATATCAACTTGCGGGTTTTCCGCCATCCAAGGCGCTAATTTCGAGGGTAGCAATTCGCTCATCGAGGCAGTGTTCGCGAAGACGCGGACCGATGCGCGAAGGCCCTTGGCGAACTGCCCGATGTCGCCGCGCATCCGTGCCATCTGATGCAGGATTGCGCGGGCATGATGCGCGAGCGCTTCGCCTGCTTCGGTCGGCACGACGCCGCGTCGCCCACGGTTCAGCAAAGCGACTTCGCCCGTGGCCTCCATATCGCGCAGCCGCTCGCTTGCCGCCGGGAGCGACAATCCGACCTCGGCTGCGCCATGCGTGATGCTGCCCGCATCGACGACGGAAATGAACAGGCGAAGGTCCGTGAGGTCGAAACGCATGAAAATCCTGTAGCGCGGATTGAGCCTTCGCTCCAGCCGAAGTCACCACTCGGACCTTCCGCATTGTGAACGGATCGGCAATCGCTAGCTCGGCGCCATGTTCGACTATCCTGCTCCGCTGCTCATAGCCATCATCGCGACCTTTTTTGCCGCCGGGATCATAAAAGGCGTGACCGGAATGGGGCTGCCCACAGTTTCCATGGCTATATTGGGGTCGCTTCTATCGCCGCTGACCGCCGCTGCGATACTGCTGGTGCCATCCTTCGTTACCAATGCCTGGCAGCTCTCCAGCGGTCCGCAGCTTGGCTCGCTCGCGCGGCGTCTGTGGCCGATGATGATGATGATCCTATTGGGGACCATCGCGGGCTCGTTTTTGCTGACAGGCAGCGACACTCATATGTCCACGGCCGCCCTGGGCCTCGCGCTTTCAATCTATGCCGCCTACACGCTGCTCGCCAAGCCCTTCCATGTCGCCGCTCACCGCGAACGGTGGCTTTCGCCGATCATTGGCCTCGCGACTGGCCTTCTCACCGGGGCAACCGGCGTTTTCGTAATTCCGGCGGTTCCCTATATCCAATCACTTGAACTTGATCGCGACGATCTCGTGCAGGCCTTGGGTCTGTCGTTCACGGTCTCAACCGTCGCGCTGGCAATCGGACTGTCGTGGCACGGCGCCGTTCCGCTCGGAAATCTATTCGTCTCAACCGTTGCCATCGCGCCCGCCTTACTCGGCATGGCGGTCGGACAGTTCATTCGCACGCGCATCAGCCCCCCTCTGTTCCGCCGTGTCTTTCTCATCTTTCTCCTATTGCTCGGCATGGAAATGGCTTTCCGAAGCTTTTTCTGAGAAGGCTGACCGACATCGCAGAACGAGGAACGACCTACACCCCGAGAATGGTCGCGGCATCGCTGGTCGGCGGCAGGTGTAACCGAAACCGTGCATGAGCGTGTCTGGAAGGAGACAGAGCGGCGACAGCCGGCTATGTTTATGTCCCCGCCAGAATGAGAACCGCCATGCACCGTTTTTCGCAACCCGTTTTCGTCGCGGCCGGGCTCCGCACGCCCTTCGGCCGCGGCGGCGGCGCGCTCGCCAACTATGACGCGATCAGCCTCTCGGTTCCCGTCGCGCGGGCCATGGCTGATCGGGCTGAACCCGATCTTGTCGTTTGGGGCAGCGTGATACCGAACATCGGCTGGAGCAATATCGCGCGCGAAATGTGGCTTGATGCCGGGCTTAATCCGAACGTCCCTGCCTTCTCGGTGGTGCTCGCCTGTTCCACCAGCATGACGGCTGCATTCGCCGCCGCCGGCATGATCGGCCAAACCATCGACCTCGCCATGGTAGGCGGCGCCGAGGTGATGAGCCGCCCGCCGATCGCGCTGACCTCCGACGCGTCGAAGCGCCTTACGGACCTGTTCGCGCGCGATCCGGGTGCCGCCGTGGCGGCGCTGAACGCTCTCGAACTTCAGGATTATGTGCTGCCCCTCAAGGGATGGGCCAACCGGATTACCGGGCGCACGATGGGCGATCATATGGAGGAAACGGCCAAGGCGTGGCACATCAGCCGCGAGGCCCAGGACAGCTGGGCGCTCAAGAGCCATCAGCGCGCCGTCGCCGGATGGGCCGGCGGCTTCTTCGACGACCTTGTCGTCAAGCTGCCCGAACTCGAGCGCGACGCCAACCCGCGTGCCGATACGTCGGCCGGGAAGCTTGCAGCGTTGAAGCCCGCGTTCGACAAGACGAGTGGACAGGGCACGCTGACGGCGGGCAATTCCTCTCCCATTACCGATGGTGCGGCCGGCTGCTGGATTGCGAACGAGGCCGGCCTTGCCCGGCTTCCCGCCAGCACGCCCTATTTGCGCCTGGTCGATTACGAAATTGCGGCGGTCGATCATCATATCGAGGGACTGTTGATGGCGCCCTCCTATGCGATCCCGCGCCTGCTCGCGCGCCACGGCCTGCGATACGACGACATCGCTCTATGGGAGCTTCATGAAGCCTTCGCCGCCCAGGTGCTGGCGAATGTCGCGGCGATCGAGGACAAGGCATGGATTCGGGCCAAGACCGGGCTCGACACCGACTTCGGCCTCTTCCCCTGGGACCGGGTCAATCCCAACGGCGGGTCGGTCGCGCTCGGGCACCCGTTCGGCGCGACCGGCGCACGCGACCTGAGCCAGGCGGTGAAGGAACTCTGGTCATATCCCATCGGATCGCGCGCGCTCATCAGCGTCTGTGCCGATGGCGGTCAAGGGACGGTCGCCCTGCTCGAGCGGGTTTGAGCGTTCGGGCGGATGGAGCGGGATGATGCTCTCTTGCGGGACGAAATCTCGGCTTGCAGCTTTTGTGCGCCCTATCTGCCGCTCGGACCTCGCCCGGTCACCCAGTTCAGCGGGACATCGCGCATTCTCATCATCGGGCAGGCGCCGGGCACCAAGGTGCATGCCAGCGGTATCCCGTGGGCCGACGACAGCGGCGATCGATTGCGCGAATGGACCGGGCTTGCCCCCGAGGCATTTTATGATCCGGCCAAGGTGGCGCTGGTGCCGATGGGCTTTTGCTATCCGGGCAAGGCGGCAGGCGGCGACGCCCCTCCCCGCCCCGAATGCGCGCCGCGCTGGCATCGCCGCATTCTGGACAGGCTTCCCGCCGACCGCCTCACGCTGCTGGTCGGTTCCTACGCACAGCAGGCCTATCTTCCCAGGGATGCCGGCAAAACGCTCGTTGAACGCGTGCGCGGATTCGAGCGCTTCGCACCTGCCGTCTTTCCCACGCCGCACCCGTCGTGGCGAAGCGCGGGCTGGCAGAGGCGCAATCCATGGTTCGAGGCGGAACTGCTTCCGGCGCTGCGGGCCGAGATCAAACGCCGGCTCGACCAGAATGGATAGCCAAGCCCGCGGCGAATGACCTTAAAGGCTGGTCACGCCTCGGTGAGAAAGCGCCTTTTGGGCCCAGGCGACGATCGCCGTCGTCGGCATCGCGCCGGACTGCCGCGCTATTTCCCGTCCCTTGTGGAGGATCATCAGCGTCGGAATCGATTGGATAGCATATCGCTGCGCGAGGCCGGGCTCGTCTTCGGTGTTGAGCTTGGCCAATCGCAGGATGGGCCCGAGTGGAGCGGCAGCGGCGGAAAACGCCGGCGCCATTTGCCGGCAGGGCCCGCACCACGGCGCCCAGAAATCGACCAGCAGCGGAATGTCCGATCGCTCGGCGAGTGCCGCGAAATTTCGCGGTGTAAGGACTGCCGGTTCTTGCCCGGACAATGCCAAACCGCACCGCCCGCATTTTCCCTCGGCCGCGGTCTTGCCCGCCGGCACACGGTTCGTTGCTCCGCATGCGGCGCAGCCCACCATCCTGCTGTTCGCGGTCGACATAGAGTTTCCTCCCTGCATTTTTCTGATAACTCGCAAACGGGGTCCTGTTGGTGACAATCGTTTCGCGCGATATCCTCACCCGGCGAGGCGCGCCGGCAACCCGCGCCCGTAACCCCGAAAGCCGCGGTGCCGAGCGACACATGGGCGGGGCTCCCCGGCGCGACACGGAAGCGCGGACACCGCGCCGTCGGCATCCACCCGCGCGAAGAGAGATCAAGGCCATGAACGCGTCAACACGCAGATTCGATGCCATCACCATTGTAGCCGGCCAGGCCGGCCCATCGCTCGCCGGCCGGCTCACCGGGGCGCGTTGATCGAGCGAAATACGGGCGATACCCGCGTGAATAGGGGCTGCATGCCGACCGAGAAGCCAAGGTCGCGGCGCCTGTTATTGTATTACAAACGAACCTTACTAAATTATCGGCATGCAACAAAATCCGATTAGCGTGCGCGAGCACGCCGAGCTCGGCGATGTCGCGTGGCTGCGCGACCATGATCGCGGTCTGGCGCTTGCGGCCGAGCTCGGCAAACCCGTCTTGCTGTTGTTCCAGGAAGTTCCCGGCTGCTCGAGCTGCGTGCGCTTCGGGCAGGATGTCCTGGCGCATCCGCTGATGGTGGAGCTGATCGCCGATCGCTTTGTACCGGTGGCGATCTTCAACAATCACCCCGGCGCGGACGCGGAGCTCCTGCGCCGCTACGGCGAGCCGTCATGGAACAACCCCGTGGTACGGTTTCTCGGACCCGATGGCGCCGAGCTCCTGCCGAGGCTGGCCGACCGCCATGACGCACCGGGCGTGCACGAGAGGATCACGGCGATACTCGAACTGCTCGGCGAGGATGTGCCGGGCTATGCCCGCTTGCTGGGGCGCGATCTGCTGGTCGAACATGGTCTCGGCAAATGCGCGACCTACACGACGCCCTGCTTCTGGTCGGGGGAAACGAGCCTCGCGCAGCACCCCGCGGTCATCACGACCGATGCCGGCTGGGTCGATGGCGAGGAGGCGGTTCGGGTCCATTTCGATCCGCGCCAGGCGACGCTGCCCGATCTCGACGCCTATGCCCGCGTGGAAGGGTTCAGCCCGATTGCCGGGGATGGCTTCGAGGTCGATCGCGAGCCGCAATTCTATCTGCGCAAGCATGCCGCCCGCTATCTGCCGCTGACGGCGGCCCAGCGCACGCGGATCAACCTGGCAGTGCCTTACAAGGATTCGCTCGGCGAGCTGCTCAGCCCGCAGCAGGCCGCATGGCTTGCCGATCCACGGCTGCAGCAGACGGGCCGCGACGAAGCCTATCGCGAGGATATTCGCATGAGCTGGCCGACGCTGGTTTCCAAGCTCGGCCTCATCGGGAAGGAAGAGGGATCATGGACATCACCGCCATCGGCCTGATCGAGGACGAGGATATTCTGCTCGATCTCGGGGCGCTCGCGCTCAGCCACCTTGATCACGCGAGCGCGGATATGGCCCCTTATCTCGCGATGCTCGAAGCGATCGAGGACCGGCTGTGCCGGGCCGGGCGCAGCGCGCTTCTTTCGGGCGAGCGCGCTGCGATACTGTCGCGGGTGCTGCACGGCGAATTCGGATTTGCCGGCGACGCCGGGGCTTATGATGCACCGGTCAATGCCGATTTCATCCGGGTGCTCGAACGCCGCCGCGGTCTGCCGATCGCGCTTGCGATCCTCTATGTCGCGATGGCCCGCCGGGCGGGATGGAGCGCCTATATCCTCGATCTGCCGGGGCATGTGCTCGTCGAGGTGGGCGAGAAGAATCCGGTGGTGATCGATCCTTTCGCCGGCGGCGACAGGGTGCCGGAGGCGCAAATCGCGGCGATCCGCGAGGCTTGCCTTGGGAAGGCAGGCGGTGCCGCCGCGCCCGGCATCCCCAGGTTGAGCAATCGCGACGCGCTGGCGCGGCTGTTGAACAACCAGGCTGTTCGGGCGGAAAATGGAAGCGACCTGCAGCGCGCCCTCGCCGTCTATCGGCGGATTACCCGCGTTGCGCCGGGGGCGGTCGATGCCTGGCACGGACTTGCCCGTCTGCAACTCGCGTTCGGCGATGTCGCGGGAGCGAGGGCAAGCCTCTTCGCCATGTCCGAAGTCGCCCCCGATGAAACGAGGCGCCGCCATATCCTGGAGGCATTTGCATCGCTCGATCCAACCGGGCCCGTCGCGCCATAGCGCCGCACGGCCCGGGCTTCCGGGTCAAGATTTGAGGCGGCCGGCATGGAAGGACCGGGATTTTCCGATTTGCAAATCCCGGCGGCCCGATATGCAAGTGGCGGACGAGATCATCTGTAACGGCGAAGCTCCCCCACCCGAGCAACCATGAACCGAGCGAGGCAGCAGGGCATAGCTCGTTTCGAACCGGAGAAGCACATGAAGATCGGCATCATCGGCCTTGGCCGCATGGGAAGCAATATAGCGCGGCGGCTTATTCGGCACGGGCATGACGCGGTCGTCTATAACCGGACTTCGCAGGCCATCGACGACCTTGTCCGCGAAGGCGCGATCGGTGCGACCGGACTGGCCGACATGCGCGCGAAGCTCGACAAGCCCGCGACCTTCTGGGTGATGCTGCCCGCGGGGCAACCGACCGAGGACATGATCGCGGCGCTGGCCGATATCGTGCAGGAGGGCGATATCGTCATCGATGGCGGCAACAGCCGTTACAAGGACGACGCGCGCCGCGCCGAGGCGTTTGCGGAAAAAGGTGTCCGCTATCTCGACGTCGGCGTGTCCGGCGGCGTGTGGGGGCTCGAGCGAGGCTATTGCATGATGATCGGCGGCGACAAATCGGCGGTCGATCATCTCGATCCGATCTTCGACGCGCTCGCGCCGGGGCTCGGCACGATCCCCCGCACCCCCGACCGCAGGGAAGCGCAGGATCCGCGCGCCGAAAAGGGTTATATCCATGTCGGCGCCGCGGGTTCGGGACATTTTGTGAAGATGGTCCACAACGGCATCGAATATGGGCTGATGCAGGCTTATGCCGAGGGCTTCGACATACTCAAGAGCCGGTCGTCGGACAGACTCCCCGCGGCCGAGCGTTTCGACATCAACCTCACCGATGTCGCCGAGGTGTGGCGGCGGGGCAGTGTGATATCGTCGTGGCTGCTCGATCTTTCGGCGGCAGCGCTCGCCCGCGACCAGATGCTCGAACAATTCTCCGGTCATGTTTCCGATTCGGGCGAAGGACATTGGACGATCGAGGCGGCGATGGAAGAAGCGGTGCCGGTCCATGTGCTCTCCGCGGCGCTGTTCGCACGCTATCGCAGCCGGGTCGAACACACTTTCGGCGACAAATTGCTGTCCGCGATGCGGTTCGGTTTCGGCGGTCATGTCGAAATGCCGCAATAGGCGCGGGCGACCGGCAGTGCAGCGATCAGCGCGCTGCCGGGACGGGCCCCCGCGCCCTATCCGCGCGATAGCCGAGAACGAAGGCGGTGACCTTCTCAACGGGCATTTCGCAGGGCCTGTGCACAATCTTGCCGCTCGCCGGCCGATAGAGGTTCAGGCTGACGATATCGGTTCCGCCAAGCTCCCTTCCGAAGAGCGACCATCTTCGCCCGTCGTCGGACCGTTTGATCGCCACCCCGTAGCGGCGCGCCGAATAATATCCCTCGCCATAGCCGAGGGGAAGCGCCTCGAGCGCCGCCATGAACCCGTCGTGATTGTCCGGCATCGCTGATCGGCTCCTTCGCAGCCCTTTGAGCTCGAAGCCCGGCTGTCCCAGGTTACATCGCCCACCCCGATATGCCGGTTGCCCGCCCGGGGGCCGGCTCTTTGTAACGCCCATCCGGTCGCCGACGAGCTATAACGGGAGCCGGGCCAGACGATCGACGCGTCGTCCGCGGGACCGACGCGAAACCGATCACCCCGGGCTTGAAAGAAGGATGGGACGCATGGTGCAGGCACGATGGAATGGCGCAACGATCGCCGACAGCGACGCGACGATCGTGATCGAGGGGAATCATTATTTCCCGCCCGATTCGATCGACCGCGATTTCCTCCAGGAATCGGCGCACACGACGGTCTGCCCCTGGAAGGGAACCGCGCATTATTACACGCTGAGCGTGGACGGCGCGCTCAACCCGGACGCGGCCTGGACATATCCCGATCCGAAGCCCGAGGCCGAACGCATCCGCAATTATCTCGCCTTCTGGAAGGGCGTCGACGTCGGATAATCCTTACCGCCGGGGCGCACAGCCGATCGAAACCGGCCGAACGAGCACCCGCGTCAGCCTCGCGGGATGAAATCGACATGCGGCCCCGGTTCGATGATGAAGACCGCGAGCGCCGCGAGGAGGCTGGCGATCGCCGCGCCGATCATCGCGGCGTAGAAGCCGGAAAACAGTTGCGGACCGCCCTGCTGGAGCACGCCGCCAAGCATCGCGATCGCGATGAGTGACCCGGCGCGCGAGACCGCACTGTTGATCCCCGCCGCGGTGCCGGCACGATCGGCATCGACGGAGGTGAGAACAAGCGTTGTCAGCGGCGCGATCGCGAGACTCATTCCGAGCGCCAGCAACAGGATCGGGGGAAAAATGTCCTCCCAATAGGCGGCGTTCGAACCGATGCCGAGCGACAGGAGGCACGCCGATGCTACGACGGCGGCGCCCGCGAAGAGCGGCAAACGCCGGCCGAAGCGGCGACAGAGCGTTCCCGCGAGGGGAGAAACGGCGGTGATGAGCAGCTGAAGGGGGAGGAATGCGAGACCCGCCAACGAGGCCGGCAGCTGCGCTCCGCGGATCATCACGAACGGGATCAGGGTGAGCATGACCGCGAACGCGCCATAGAGGAGCGCGGTGAAGAGGTTGGCGCCGACAACCGACCGCGAGGCGAAGACCGAGGGAGGCAGCATGGCCCTTTCGCCAAGACGCCTTTGAGTGAGGAAAAGGGCTGCGAGGCAGCTCAGGCCCGCGAGCAGGGCGGCGAACACCCAGGTGCCGGAACCGGAGCCGTTGGTCAGGCCCGTCAGCCCCGCGCCGAGCCCGCCGAGTCCGACGATCGAAAGCACTGCTCCGCCGGCATCGACCCGGGCGCCGCGACCTCGCCGATCGCCTGGTATCCAGGCTGCCCCCGCGGCGAGGGCTGCGGCAACCAGGGGAAGGAGCATAAGGAAGGCCGAGCGCCAGGACCCTTCATCGAGCATCGCGCCTGCGATGGCGGGGCCCGCGCCGCTGGCAACCGCGCCGG
Source organism: uncultured Sphingopyxis sp. (assembly GCF_900078365.1). NCBI lineage: Bacteria > Pseudomonadati > Pseudomonadota > Alphaproteobacteria > Sphingomonadales > Sphingopyxidaceae > Sphingopyxis > uncultured Sphingopyxis sp. Next base: position 1,307,187 of record NZ_LT598653.1, on the reverse strand, counting down.
CGGCAGACCAGATGCCGACGGCGCGGGCCTTCCTGTCGGCCGGAAAGGCCTGTCCCAGAACCGAAAGGCCGTTCGGAAGGATCAGGGCTTCGCCCAGCCCCTGCACGAACCGGCCGGCGACGAGCGCTCCGAAGCCCGGCGCGAGAATAATCGCTCCCGCCCCCAGGCCGAAAAGCGCGATCCCCGCGAGGAACATCAGCTTATGTCCGAACCGGTCGCCGAGCGCGCCGGCGGTCAGGGTCAACGCCGCGAGCGGCAGCAGTTCGGCGTTGATCACCCATTGCAGGTCGAGCGGTGAAAGGCGCAGGTCGCGTCCGATCTCGGCGAGCGCAACCGCGACGACGGCACCGCTGACGAAAACAAGGCAACTGCCAAGACTGGATGCAGCAAGCACCATGGTGCGGCGCCGTTCGCCGACGACCTCGGGTTCGGTGAGCGCCAGGCCGCCGTCGCTGAGCGTGAGAGGCGCGCCGCTCATTGTCCGTGACCAGGTCGAACGAGGGAGGTCCGGCGGACAAGAAGCGGACAGGAGACAGCGAACCGCGCATGAAGATCGAGCGCGGCCAGGGTTTCCCGAATGGTCATCGCTCGCTCTTTCCGGCTGCCTTACGGCCGAACGCGGATGATCGTTTTGCCCCGGTGCCGCCCGGTCGGATTGAAGGCTGCAACGGCGTCGTCGAGGCTTGCGACGGTCCCGATATTCGTTCGCAGCCGTCCGTCGCGGATACGCGCGATGATCTCGCTTAGCTGGGCGCGGTCGGACTCGACGACAAAGTCGATCGCGAGGCCGTCCGCCGGCCGCTCTTCAACCGGTCCGACGATGGAGACCAGCGTCCCGCCCGCCCGGACACGCCGCGCGGACCGCTTTCCGATGTCGCCGCCGATGAGGTCGAAAACCAGATCGACCTCGCCGACATTCTCGAGCGGCTCGCTGTCGAGATCGACAAACTCGTTCGCACCGAAATCGAGCGCCGCGTCTCGGTCGGCGGCGCGCCCCGTGCCGATCACATAGGCGCCGAACTCGCGCGCGAGTTGCGTCACCATCGATCCGACCGCGCCGGCGGCGCCATGCGCAATCACCCGCTGTCCGGCGCGGACACGGCCGTGGACGACCAGCCCCTGCCACGCGGTGAGACCCGAGATCGGAAGGCTCGCGGCGGTCGCAAAGTCGACGTCGCCGGGAAGCGGTGCGAGGTTGCGCGCCTCGACGGCGACATATTCCGCGAGCGTGCCGTCGCGCGACCAGTCAGTGAGACCGAACACCCGCTGCCCGACCGACAGCCCCGTCGTGCCGTAGCCGAGGGCGGTGACGACGCCGGCCATCTCGTGGCCGGGAATCGACGGCGTTCGATCGCGCCCGAGGCGATCGGTCCAGGTCGACGGCCAACCGAGTTCGGTGTTGACGAATCCCGCCGCATGAACCTGAACCACGACGTCGTTGATCGAGGGCTCGGGCGCGGGTCGCTCGACAAGCGTCATCCCCGCCGTTCCGGCAGCCTCGTCCTTTACCACTATCGCCTTCATCATGACCTCCTCGCCTCGTCGCCCGCGCCGCGCATGATCGCCTGAAATAGCCGCCATGATCCGGGCGCGACGCCCAGCCTATCAACCTGACCGGCTCGGGCTCCGGTTACAGCCTTGACGAAATTTCCGTCCACGCCCGCCGGCCATTATTCGCCCGCGGACGCGAAAGGCGCCTGTCGAGAAGCGGCACACGGCGATCGCTAAAGCGCGGACCGCTTTCCGATTGTCTTGTTCAGCGTCCGGGCAGATCGACGAACCGGCGGATGATATCGAAGAGCCGGACACAGGCGCGGGCCATGTTTCGCGTCGGCGCGGTCGCGACACCGAGCAGGAGACCGCTGCGGGCCTCGTCGGCCGACGCATACCATGCCGATAGCGGAGATGGCGACATGCCAAATGCCAAAGCTTCGCGCGCCACTGCGACATCGGATACCCCTTTGGGCAGTTCGAGCAGCACGGCGAGACCAGGCGTTGCCATCGCCCCGGTGCTCGCGCAGGCCCGAAGGTTTTCCAGCAAGGCTTCGCGCTTCGCGGCATAGGCGCGCTTCGTCCTGCGGAGATGGCGTAGATAATGCCCCTCGCGCATGAACCCGGCGGTCGCGAGCTGAACGGCGGGCCCCGGAGGCGGCGCGAGACAAGCCGCCACATCGGCAAACCGGCCGGCGAGCTCGGGAGGCGCGACGACGAAGCCTAGCCGAAGCGTGGGACTGAGCGTCTTGCTGAACGAACCGATGTGGAGGACGCGCCCACCGCGGTCGAGCGCGGCGAGCGCCGGTGCGGCGCGGCCCGACAACTGCAGATCGCTCAGATAATCGTCTTCGATGATCCAGCTTTCGCGCTCGCTTGCCCATTCGAGCAGCCGAAGGCGCCGTTCGAGCGAGAGGGTCGCGCCGAGCGGGGCCTGTTGCCCCGGGGTGACGAGAGCAAGCTTCGCGCCGGGATGGTGACATATGCCCTGCCCGACATCGATGCCCTCGCCATCGACCGCGATCGGCGCGAGCGACAGCCCTGCAAGCTTGAGCCCCTTTCGCGACCATGGGAAGCCCGGCTCCTCGATCCACGCCGTCTCGCCGGCCAGGCGAAGGACGCTCAAGGTCAGGCCAAGCCCTGCGCTATATCCTCCGGTGATGATGACCTGCGACGGTGAACAGTGAATGCCGCGCGCGACGGCAAGATAGCCCGCGATCTCGCGCCGCAGTTCGATTTCGCCGCGCGGGTCGGGATAAAGCGGGGCGGCGCTCGCCTCCGCGCGGATCGCATGCGCGCGAAGGCGCGCGAACAAGGTGGCAGGAAATGTTTCGGTGGCCGGAACCCCCATCTGGAACAGCGCGGGCCCCTGTGTCATTTCCTGATAGAGGCTGATGAACGAGCCGGGATCGGCCAGCGGTTCGGCCTTGCGCGCGGTCCGGGGGCGCCGGGCGACGCGCGTGCCGGCGGCGCGCGATGCCTCGATCAACTGGGCGGCCGCAAAGTCGCGCCCGGCGTACCCGCCTCGATCAACTGGGCGGCCGCAAAGTCGCGCCCGGCGTACCCGCCTCGATCAACTGGGCGGCTGCGAGCTTTTCATAAGCGACCCGCACCGTGCCGCGCGAGACGCCGAGCTGCGCAGCGAGGTCCTGCCACGACGGGAGGCGCGCGCCGGGCTCCAGCACCCCCGTTTCGATGGCGGTCGCCACCCCGCTTCGAATCTGGTCGGCCAGCGACAGTCCTGCGGTTCGGTCGAGGGTCAGTTCCAGCGGCACGCTCATGGCGCCGTGGTACATGATTTTTTGAGCTTCTTGGCACTTTTCTCTGAACCATGAGCTGCCATCTTCGGGAGAAAGGAGAATCGCATGAAGCTTTCGATTTCAGCCGCCGCCGCGCTCGCGGCCCTGGCGCTTTGCGCCCCGGCGGCCGCGCATGAAAGCCAGGCCGAAACCGTCGCGCCCAAATTCGACCAGGCGATCACGAACGTCCCGGGCAAGTCGCTCGTCGTTGTCGAAGTCGACTATGCGCCCGGCGCCGCTTCGCCCTCGCACACGCATGCCCCGTCCGCCTTCATCTACGCCTATGTCCTTGCCGGCGCGATCGAGTCGCAGGTGAACGACGAAGCGCCCCGCATCTACACGGCCGGCGAGAGCTGGTACGAGGCACCGGGCGCCCGGCATCGGATCAGCCGCAATGCAAGCACGACCGAGCCCGCGAAGCTACTCGCGATCTTCGTCGTCGATTCCGGCGACAAGCCGCTCACCACCCCGGCCGGGTGAGGAGGAGGGAAAGCCGTGCCCAGGAGAATCGACTATAATCAGGTCGCCCCGCTCGGCGCCAAGGCACTCGGCGGCGTTTACGGCTATGTGGCGCAGTGCGGTCTGCCTCCCGACCTCGTCGACCTCGTCTATCTCAGGGTCTCGCAGATCAACAATTGCGCTTACTGCCTCGACATGCACACCCGCGATCTCATAAAAAAGGGAGTGGATGTCGGCAAGATCGCGCTTGTCCAGGCGTGGCGGGAAGGCGGCTCGCTGTTCAGCAGGACCGAGCGCGCCGCGCTCGCCTGGGCCGAGAGCGTCACACGCGTCGCCGAGACGGGCGTGCCGGGCAGCGCCTATGAAGCCGCGCGCGAGGTCTTCGACGAAAAGCAGCTCGTCGACCTCACGATCGCGATCGGCCTGATGAACGCCTATAATCGAATGGCGATCAGCTTCCGGAACACGCCGCTGGCCGTCTTCGAGAACGACCGGGACGGGGACAGCGAGACATCCTCGGCGAGCTGAGGGCCGGGCAGCCGGCGCCGGCGCGGCGCGAGGCTCGCCTTCGCACACTCCGCGGCGATCGGCCGAAGCCGCGTAACATTTCGTGCCTCGGCGAAGAGCTTAGGTCGAACAATCGAACAAGCGTATAGGCTGTGATCGTCCGAGCGGGCAGGTCCAGCGGCAAAGGAACCATCAGATGGCAGCATCATCGTCGACGCTCGATGCGCTCCTTGGAGCCCTTTCGGTCGAGATCGAAGCGTTCGCGGTCTGCGAGATCGGCGATGATGTCCGACTGATTATCCCGCCGGTCGACATGATCGAGGTGCATCACATTCTCGAAGGGACGCTGCATCTGACGATCGACGGAAATGAGACGGTCGAGGCCGGCCCGGGCTCGATGTTGATCGTGCCGCCCGGGCGATTGCAGCATCTTGCCACCTCGAGCGACGCGGCGCGCGACAAGGCAACCTTCGATGTCTGCGTGCCCGCGCGCGACGGCCTGCTCGTGGTCGACGCGACCGAGGGCAAGGCGCCGACCCTACGCGTCGCGTGCGGCGCCGTGACGCCCGACCGGACCGGCTCCTATGGGCCGCTGGCAAGCCTGACGCGGCCGGTCGTCGAAAATCTCGCCGACTTTCCGGTGGTGCGCGCAGCATTCGCGGCCTTGCTCGAGGAAGTCTCTTCCCCGACCGAAGGGACCCAGGCGCTGACGAGCGCGCTGATGAAAGCCTGCCTCGTCGTCCTCTTGCGCCGACATGTCGAAACGAGCCGCATCGCGGGAACCGCGCCCGCGCTCTTTCACGACGCGCGCATCGGCCGGGCGATCGCCGCCATTCTCGACCATCCCGCCGCCGACCATTGCGTGACCGGCCTCGCCAAAGAGGCGGGGATGAGCCGCTCGGCTTTCGCGCGCGAGTTCAAGGTCGCGCTCGACCTGACGCCGATGGAGTTCGTCGCCCGCGTCCGCTTGAACCTCGCGCACCGCCTGCTCGTGTCGACGGGCATCAGCGTCGAAGGCATCGCCGCCGCGGTGGGCTTCAGCAGCCGCAGCCATTTCAGCCGCCTGTTTCGCGAACATTACGGAATCGACCCCTCCGGTCTCCGGCGCAGCAGCAAGGAAAAGACCTAGGCGGCCTGGTTCAGTTTTCGGCGCTGCCCCGCTGCCGGACCGTATCGGGAGTCTCGTTCCTGATCGCGAGGAGAAAATCCTTGTCCTCTTCGTCGATCGCGTGCGCGAGGTCGAGCGCCCGTTCGATATGGCGGGCCGGAATAACGACCGCCGCGGCGCTATCCGCATAAATATAGTCGCCGGGAAAAATCGCGGTTCCGCGCAGCTCGACCGGCACGTTGACGGCGACGGGCATCAGGGCGCGCGTGCCGGCCTGCGCGGCTTCGCCGCCGCAGTAAAATACCGGATGATAGCCTGCGAGTTCACCGAAATCGCGGATTCTGGCATCGGTGAGGAGACCCGCCACCCGGTGATTGTGGAGGCGCGAAAATTTGACCCCGCCGCCGATCGACGTGTCGGCGCGGCACGGATTGTTGAGGACGAGCACCTTGTCTTCGAAATCTTCGGCGATCGCCCGGTAGAAAGCGCCCGCGAACCCCGGCATCGCCTCGTCGGCAAGATCGTCGCGATAGGGTATGTAGCGGATGGTCGCAGCGCGCCCGAACAGGATGCGTCCGGGCGTCGGGGAGACGAGATCGAGGATATGGGCCCGGTGCGAGCACAGCCGTCCGACAGCGTCGGTGAGCGCGGCCGCCGTCAAGCCTTCCAGCTTCGACCCCAGCGTATCGATCATCCTCCCCTCCCCGGCCCTTTACGCCCGCGGCGCGCGGCTAAATCACGCTTTCGATGACGAAATCGCGCCCGTTGAACGTGCAGGCATCGCCCGCCGCCTTGCCCGCGACCGCCTTGTAGAGCGGCGCCTCTGCCGAGATGCCCATCAACTCGTTGCCGTCGCAGACGAACCGGTCGCTCGCGACCGCGATCACGAAGAAGCGATCCATGATCTTCACGATCGCACCTTCCTCGATCATCTCCTTCGGACCGAAGTCGATCCGGCGAAGCCTTGCGATCTTGTCGGCATGCGCGTGCACCGGCTGGTCGAACGCTTCGGAGAGGTCTCCGGCAAGTTCGGCCTGCGCCTGTTCGTCATTCTCGATCGGCTCCGACCGATCGAGCCGCGCCGACGATACATATTCGAGATAGGCCTCGCGTGAGGCCTCGAAATGCTGCTGCTCGAGATCGAGCATCCTTTGCTTCACGCGTTGCTTGTCCATTCTGTCCTCTATCGAAATTTCCGGGGTTGCCTCATGGATATTGCCGCGTTCAGGGCGCGGACCGATGCTCGGTTGCCGCGGCGAGGATGAGCATGAAATCCTCGTCGGTGTCGGTCCACAGGTGGATCGGCGTCCACCCACCCGCCTGGAGCAGCAGCCGGGCCTGGTCGGGCGTATATTTGTGGCTGTTCTCGGTATGAATGGTCTCGCCCCTCAGCATCCGGATCGTCCGGCCCGACACGGTGAACAGGAGATCGTCCGCTGCCTCGAGGTGCATTTCGATCCGCGACCATTCTCCATTCCAGCGCGCGACATGGCGAAATCGTTCCAACGGCACGTCGCCGCCGAGTTCGCGATTGATCCGATCGAGAAGGTTGAGGTTGAAGTTCGCGGTGACACCCCCCGCGTCGTCATATGCCGCGACGAGCCGGTCGACGTCCTTGTGGCGATCGATGCCGATCAGGAGCTGCGAGTGCGCGCCGAGCGTATCGCGCATCGATCGCAAGAGATCGATCGCCGTGTGCGGCACCATGTTGCCGATCGTCGAGCCGGGGAAAAACCCGAGCCGCACGCTCCGCGGCAGCGAGCCCGGCAGCTCCACCGGCTGCATGAAATTCGCTTCGATCGGAACGATGGCAAGCCCGGGGAATTTGGCTGCGAGCTCGAGGCTCGATCGCCGCAGGAATTCGCCGGAGATATCGAGCGGCACATAGGCCGAGGCGGCCAGTTCGCGCAGCAACAGCGGAGTCTTGACCGAGCTTCCCGATCCGAACTCCACGATGACGCGGCCCGGACCGACGAGCGCGGCGATCTTGCCGGCGTGGGTTTCGAGCAGCGCGGTTTCGACGCGCGAGGGATAATATTCGGGAAGCTGTGTAATTTCTTCGAAAAGCTCGGATCCCTTCATATCGTAGAACCAGCGCGCGGGGATCGCTTTCTGCGGCTCCGCCAGGCCATGCAGCACCTCGGCCCGAAACGCGGGGTCGACGCGCTCCTCGTCCTGTCGGGCCAGTTTGAGATCGGCGTGCATCGCCATGTCAAAGATCCTTTGCCAACCGCAGTCCGGTGAACTGCCAGCGCTGATGGGGATAGAAAAAGTTGCGGTAGGACGCGCGGACATGGCCGCGCGGCGTGGCGCAGCTCCCGCCCTTGAGGACGAACTGCCCGCTCATGAACTTGCCGTTATATTCGCCGACCGCGCCCGCCGGCGCCCGGTAGCCCGGATGGGGACGGTAGGCCGACCCGGTCCATTCCCAGACATTGCCGAACAGCGACGACAGGCCGTCCGCGCCGGGCACGAACAGCGGACGGACAGTGCCGGCGCGGTCGAGCTGGATTCCGAGATAGGGATTATGGGTCCGGGCGGCCGATTCCCATTCCTGCTCGGTCGGCAATCTGGCTCCCGCCCAGGCCGCGAACGCATCGGCTTCATAGAGGCTGATATGCGTGACGGGCTCGGACGGATCGACCGGATGCCAGCCGGCGAGCGTGAAATTCTCCCAGCCATCCGCGGTACGCCGCCAATATAGCGGCGCGGCGATTGCCTCGCGCTCGATCCATGACCAGCCGTCGGCAAGCCACAGCGAAGCGGTTCGATAGCCGTTGTCGGCAATGAAACTGCACCACTCGGCATTGGTGATCGGCCGGTCGGCAAGCGCATGGGGCGCGAGATAGTGCCGGTGCGCCGGCCCTTCGCAATCGAAGGCGAAGCCATCGTTCGCGACGCCGATCTCGACCGGACCGGTTCGGCCGGCGTGCCAGGCGATGTCCGAGCCATAGGGGCGCGCCTTTCCGAACGGCGCGCACGGCCAGACCGCAGGCCCGAGCGGATTTTGAAAGAAGAGATGCTTGAGATCGGTGAGGAGCAACTCCTGGTGCTGCTGCTCGTGATGGAGACCGAGTTCGAGGAGATCGGGACAGCGTTCGGCGATCAGCGGCATCGCCGCGACGATCGCCGCGTCGACATGCGCACGGTACGCCAGCACCTCGGCGAGCGTGGGCCGGGTAAGCATCCCGCGCCGGTCCCGGCGATGAAAGCTGCCTTCGGCCTGATAATAGCTGTTGAAGAGGAAGGCCCAGCGTGCGTCGAACGGCCGATATCCGGGCACATGATCGCGAAGGATGAAGGTTTCGAAAAACCAGCTCATATGGGCAAGATGCCATTTTGCGGGCGAGGCGTCGGGCATCGACTGGACCGTCGCGTCGGCCTCCGAAAGCGGCGCGACGAGGTCGACGCTGAGCGCCCGCACGTTCGCATAGCGGGCGCGCGCGTCGTCTTCGCGGGGGCTCGCGCCCGTCACAGGTTTCGCGCCGGCTGCAAGGCCCATGATGCGACATTCTTTCAGCTTCGCGTTCCGATCGGAACAGGGTGCCGCCCGGCTTCGCCGCGCGTCTCCTTTCCAGACACGCGCGGCGGGCTCTTCGGTTACAATGGCGAGCCCCTCGCGCTTTCGATTCTTTCGCGAAGCGATCCCGCCCACGGCACCGCGCTTTTGCCGGAGATTGCTGCGGGCGACCGCCTGTAACCGCGGAGCGGTCCGGCGCGGTATTGTCATTGCCCGCCGGTCGCCGCGAAGGACCGGCATCCCCGCTGCCGGTTGCCGGAAGGTTCCAAGTCATGCGCGCGTTCATCGATTTCGAAGCATCGTCGCTGGGACGCCGGGGCTATCCAATCGAGGTCGGCTGGGTCCTTGAAAACGGCGACGAAGCCTCCTTCCTCATATTGCCGCTCGCGAAATGGACCGACTGGGATTCCGCTGCCGAAGCGGTTCACGGCATTTCGCGCGCGCAACTGGCGGCCGAAGGCGTGCCGGCGGATATCGTCGCCAATCGCCTCGTGGATGCGCTCCAGGGCCATGAGGTCCTTGCCAGCGCGCCGTCATGGGACGGCAAATGGTTGAGCGCGCTCCTCCGCGCGGCGGAGCTGCCGCGCCACGCGGTCCGCGTCCTCGATACCGACACCGCGCTCGCCGAGCTTGCCGCCGCGCTGCTTGCGCCGGTGTTGCCGTCGGGAGACGTCCACCGGGCGACCCGCAAGATACTCGCAAGCGCCGCCGAACGGTTCGCCGGGCAAAAACCCGCGCATCGCGCGCTCGCCGACGCAAAGCGCGAGCGCGAGCGCTGGCTCGCGGTCTCCGACCTCGCGCATAGCTACGCGAGCCGGTTCTGACATGACACGCGCTCCAGGCAGACCCATGAGCCGCCGGCGGAGCGCGCTCCCTGACCATCAAACCCGGTAGAGAGTCCATGATCCGCTTCTATTTTCATCCGACGCCGAACCCTGCAAAGATCGCGCTTTTTCTCGAAGAGGCGAACCTGCCCTACGAGACTGTTCCGGTCGATACGGGCAAGGGCGAGCAGCACGCGCCGGCCTTTCTCGCGATCAATCCGAACGGCAAGGTTCCCGCAATCGTCGACACCGATGGCCCCGGCGGCCGCGAAGCGCGGGTCTTCGATTCCACCGCGATCCTTCTTTATCTTGCCGAAAAGACCGGGGCGTTTCTCGGCGCGCCCGAAGACCGGCCCGAACTCCTCTCCTGGCTCCTGTTCATCGCTTCGGGACTCGGCCCCTTCTCGGGCCAGGCCGTGCATTTCCAATATGCCGCGCCGGCAGGGCTCGACTATGCCGTCAACCGGTATCGCCGCGAAGCGGAGCGGCACTACCAGGTCCTCGACGACCATCTCGCGGGCCGGAGGTTCATCGTCGGCGAGACCTACAGCATCGCCGATATGTCGGCGTGGGGCTGGCTCGACCGGGCCCCGCGCGTAATGAAGGGCGCGGAGGATTCGCTCGCCCCCTTCCCGAATCTCAAGCGGCTGTTCGAAGCGGTCGACGCGCGGCCCGCCGCAGCGCGGGCCCGGGCCATCGGCAAGGATCATCCCTTCAAGCAGGTTCATGACGAGCAAACGAGGCGCGCGCTCTTCCCGTCCAACTATCCGCCGGAAAATCCGGCGAGCCTGCTCCACGAGCGGCACGTCGCTGCCATCCATCTTCGGCACCGGAATGCGGCCCAGGCGCACGGCGACGAGTCATGAGACCTGGTCCATGCCGCATGCGCCCGTCCTCCGAACATCCCGCCAACCAAACAAGGGAGCCCCTCTGACATGCTGCGAAACGGCGATCTTTTCCCCTCCTTGTCCTTTCCGCGCGCGGGCGGCGGCGAGGTCCATCTTCCCGGCGATCTTGCCGGCGCCTACGGCGTGATCCTCTTCTACCGCGGGTCCTGGTCTCCCGCCTGCAATGAACAACTTGGCGCATTCGCGCGCGCGGCGGATGCCTTTGCCGAGGAAGGGATCAGGATCGTCTCGGTATCGGCCGATGATCGCGAGGCCACCGAGGCGCTCGTCGAGCGGCACAGGCTCGGCTTCACGGTCGCCTACGCGGCCGACGCAAAGGCGGTGTCGGCGGTCATCGGCGCCTTCGTCAACGAGGACGCCGTCTATCTCGATGCCACCGGCTTTGTGATCAATCCCGGGGGACAGATCGAAACGGCCGTCTATACGAGCGCCGAGGGCTCGGAGGACCGGATCGTCACCATATCCTATTCAAGCGGAACGGCGGGCCGCCTGCTGCCAGGCGACGTGCTGAAGCTGGTTCGCGACCTCCGGTCGAAGAGCTAGGCAGGTTGCCGCGAACGCTCGCTTGCCCGCGCGCACGGCGATGATCGCATGATCCGTCCCCAACTTGTCCTTCCGGCGATTGAGACAAGCGAAACAGGATCGCGGGCGGGCCTGTAACGCGAGCCGCCCGCGCGCCGTGCTTTCGATGAGGCAATCTGGAGAGACACGCATGTTTTCGGTGATATTCGAGCTCGATCCCAAGGCAGGGCAGCTCGATGCCTATCCCGGCAGCGCGGAGGAACTCGGCGGCGCGCTCGCAGAGACCCCGGGGTTTGTCGACAATATCCGTTACAGGAGCCTGACGCGCGAAGGCCGGCTGCTGTCGCTGTCGAGCTGGCGCGACGAGAAATCGCTCGTCCGCTGGCGGACGGACCCGCATCACCAGGACGCCGAGGTGAAGGGGCGCGCGGAAATCCTGTCGGATTATCACCTGCGCGTCGGCCAGTTCACCTATGACACGCAGCTTCCCGAGGGCTGCGAACTCCTCGAGCAACGCCTCGACCAAACCGAGGCGGCCGACGGCACTGCGATCACGCTCATCGATGCAAGCCAAAGCCCCGAATGGACCGGCGCGCGCAACCCGCAGGAACTCGCGACCTATCTCGGTTTCGATCACAATTCCCATGGAGACTGCATCTCGTGGGACGTGCTCGAAGCGATCGCCACGCCCGGAGCCATTCTTCTCTTCGTCCTGTGGAAGGACCAGGCGTCCGCGATGACGTTCGCGCAATCGGCGATCGTTCCCGACGACGCCCGGGTGCGAGCCATAAGGGTCGTCCGCGATTATTCGATGTTCGATCGGCGCGAAGCACCCCAGTTTTTCCCGGACGCGACTGGTCCCGTTCGCGGCTCCGGACCGCCAGCTGCCGGCCAGGAGCCATAACCGAGGCCGGTCCGCTTCCGGCTGACAGAAGGGAAAGTGCTGCGGCCGCGCAGCGGCTTCCAGGGGCTGTGTCGGGCCGGCTGGCCCAGGCAAAGGAGATTGGAGATGAAGGCGATCGTGGTGACCGAACCCGCGGCCGGGACGGCCGGCATGCGGCTTGTGGACCTGCCCGCGCCCGAGCCCGCGATCAACGATGTCATCGTCGAGATATATGCTTCGGGATTCACCTCGGGCGAGCTGACATGGCCTTCGACCTGGACCGACCGTCTCGGCCGCGACCGGACGCCGGTGATCCCGGGGCAGGAACTCGCCGGCGTGGTTACCGCGCTCGGCTACGGGACCCGGGGGCTGTCGGTCGGACAGCGGGTATTCGGCCTGACCGATTCGTACCGAAGCGGCACCTTGGCCGAATATGTCGCCATCGAGGCCCGCAACCTCGCGCCGCTGCCGGGAGACGTCGACTTTACCGTCGCCGCGGCCGCGGCGATGCCCGGGCTGACCGCCTGGCAAGGACTGGTCGACCATGGCGGCCTTCAGCCGGGGCAGACGATCCTCGTGCATGGCGCGGCAGGCGCCGTGGGATCGATGGCGGCACAGCTCGCCCGCGATCTCGGCGCCCGTGTCGTCGGCACCGGGCGGGCCGCCGACCGCCAACGGGCGCTCGACTATGGCGCGCACATGTTCGTCGATCTCGAAAGGGACGTGATCGAGGATGCCGGCGACGTCGACATGGTTTTCGATGTCATCGGCGGCGAGATCGGAGCGCGGTCGGCGCGGCTGATCCGTCCCGGCGGCAAGCTGGTGACCATCGCCGGGCCGACCGATGCGCGCCCCGCCGACGGCATGACGATCGATTTCGTCGTCCTGCCCGACCGCGGGCAACTGCGCGAGATCGCCCGGCGTCTCCGCGACGGACGGCTGCGGACCAACATCGGAACCATCGCGTCGCTCGACGAGGCCATCGCCGCCTTCAATCCAAAGGAACGCCGCGCGGGCAAGACGATCATCCGGGCCCGCCCGTGAAGATGTGAAAATGCGGCGGGGTGCCGGCGCGCTTCCCGATCCCCTCACCCTTTCGCATAGGCATAGGGGCCGCCGCGCTCGATCGCCTTCCTGTAGGCGGGCCGCGCCTGGAAGCGCGCGACCCACGCGGCAAGTTCGGGCAGGTTCGATATGTCGGTGAAGGTCGCGGCAAGCTCGCCGACGAAGCTCATCTGCACGTCCGCCGCGGTCAGCGCGCCGCCGAGCAGAAAGTCCCGCCCTCGCAGGCGCTCGTTGATATAACCGAGGTTGAGCGCGAGTTCATGGTCGACGCGGCGGTGCAGCGGGGTCGCCATCTTGCCGAAACTGTTGGCGATCGGAAGAATTACGAAGGGGAGCGATGCGGACCCTTCAGCATAGTGCAGCCAATGCACATAATCGTCATAGTCCAGGCTTTCCGGATCGGGCCTGAGCCGCCCCTTTCCATAGTGGCGGACGATATAGTCGATGATCGCCCCCGATTCCGCGATCGCCCGTCCATCGTCGGTGATCACGGGCGATTTCCCGAGCGGATGGACCTGTTGCAGTTCTGCCGGCGCCTGCCGGCTGTGCGCGTCGCGCCGGTAGAACTGGATGTCATAGGGTACGCCCAGCTCTTCGAGGAGCCAGAGAATCCGCTGCGAGCGGGATTCGTTGAGGTGATGAACGGTGATCATCGCGTCGCTCTGCCCTTTCTCGCAGCGCTGAAATCAGGAGAGCTGGTGCCAGACGCAGCGAACGCCCGCATCGCGTCCGGCCACCCGGTCGACATGGGTGGCAACCGCCGCCTTGAGCGCTTCGAAGCGGTCGGCGTCCGAACCGACGAGCCGCAAGGTCAGACTGTCGCCGTCGGCGGTCATGACAAGCTCGCCGCCCGGCAGCTGGACCTCGCCGGTAAGCGGGTCGTAGCGCACCGGGTAGCTGTGATTCCAGCCTTCCGCGACCTCGATCAGATAGCGACTGGCTTCGAGCGTCGCGATACGGGCTTCGGCTTCAGGCAATGGAGGTCTCCTTTTTTTCCGGATTCAGGGCTGAAAGCTACTCGCGCACGGCCGCACCGACGTTACATCAATGGGATCGCTTTCCGGGCGCCGCCGACCAAGTGGGCGCGATGATTTCGACCCGCGCCATCCGCCGCCGCTTCAGCAGCGCAAGCGCCGTCTCCGAGGCGCGTTCGAGCTGCTCCCGGCCGGCAAATGTCTCGATCGTATAGGCGCCCCGGATGAACATCCGGAGCTCTGCAGACGCGGCGGCCACGAGATCGGGCGGCCAGCGACAGAGAAGAACATAGGGCCAGCCTTCATCGGGCGGTCCATAATGCGCGACCATGATATGATCGGCAGAGAAGGTCGAGGGGCGCGCGGCGAACTGGTCAAGCCATGCGGAAATCTCCCCCTCTCCTTCGAGACGGGCATCGAGTTCCTGCTGCTCCGCGATCGTCTCGACCAGGATCGGATGGTGGTTTCCGGGCGGCAGCGCCGGGCTGCCGAATTCTTCCGGGATATCGATCATCAGTATATCGGGCATCGCGGGGATCGGCCGCAGATAGAAGGCGCGGCGACGCGCGACACCAGTGCTCAGCGAGACCATATGCGATCCAGTCCATCTATCAGCGCGACCTTGTGTTGATTTTCACCTTTGTCATGGGAGATGAACAGGCGATCCCTGTTCCGACGACCGGGCCACCCGGGCCGTTCGCCGCGCAGGTGCGCTTCCTTCATCCGCTCTTCGATCGGCGGTTGGCGCGGGATCGATAGACTGCTCCTTTTTGGCGGAGCGACGCATTTCAAGAATAACCAGCCCGAAGCGGACCGCGGTTACAGGCCTTGCGCAATTTTTCAGGCGATGGCCGTCCCGGCGTTTCAAGGCGCGCGCATGGGCCGGACTGTTCCAAAAGGCCCCCGTCGGGCAGGGTGTAACGCCTGGCGGGTCTTCGCCGTGTTTCCATCCGTGCCAGGATCATCGAACGGATTGGTCGCTTCCGGCGGCGATCCTGGCGCATCCGTTTCCGACCGGCCCGAAGATCCGATCCCGATCCAGTGAAAGCATCGCCCGATGACCGATGAATATGAACTCCAACGTTTCGTTGACGCACAATCCGCCATCTATGAAAACGCGATCGGGCAGTTGCGCGGCAAGGCTCTCGATCCTGCCTGGATGGCGTTCGTCTTTCCGCGTTTCGTAAATTGCTATCACGATCCCTCCACCGAGACCTTCGCCATCGGCTCGCTCGACGAGGCACGCGCCTATCTTGCGCATCCCCTGCTCGGCCCGCGCATGCGCGAAAGCATCGCCGCGCTGGCGTGGTTGCATGACCTCGATCCCGCGGAGGTTCTTTCCGAGCAGGATCGTCAATATCTCCATTCCTCGCTCACCCTTTTCGGGGAAGCGACCGCGGAGCCGCTGATGCGGCAGATGCTCGCGCTCTGGTTCGACTGCCGTGCCGACGAGACGACGATGGTGCAGCTGGATCTTCGGCCATGACCGCGCGGCCTCACAAAAGAGCGCCTGCCCGTTCGCCCCGCGTCCGCCGCGCGAACCGGCGGGCCGTGCCCGCGGCGATCGCGGCGCCCCGATCGCAATATTGACGCTGCGGAGAGACAGGATGGCTATTACCCGAGGCTTCAAGGGCCGCTCCCGACCGGATGCAGCGACGCGGTCGCGCGTACCGCCCGGCCAATATGTCACGTCGGACTTTCCCGTCCTTACCGCCGGCCCCACGCAGCATGTACCGCCCGGCGACTGGACCTTGTCGCTTCACGCCGCCGGCCGGCCCCTCGCGCAATGGTCATGGCAAGACTTCGAGGCGCTGCCGCAGACCGAGATCGTCACCGATATCCATTGCGTGACGAAATGGTCGAAACTGGGCACGCGCTGGCGCGGCGTCACCTTCGACGACCTGCTGCGCGCGGCCGGGCTCGATGAACCGCCCGCCGCCTTCGTCATGGCGCATTGCGACGGCGGCTATTCCACCAATTTGCCGGTCGCCGATCTCGTCGCCGGCAGGGCGATGGTCGCCACGCATTATGACGACCTTCCGCTGACATCGACGCACGGCGGACCCGCGCGCCTGCTGGTGCCGCACCTTTATTTCTGGAAAAGCGCGAAATGGGTCCGTCGGATCGCGTTTCACGAAGCCGACAGCCCCGGTTTCTGGGAATCGCTCGGCTATCATATTCGCGGCGATCCGTGGCGAGAGCAACGCTATGACGGAGATCGCTGATGCCCGAACCGGCACCGGGGCTTCCCTGGCTAACCGCGACGGTCACGGACCTTCGCGCCGAGACCGATGCGGCCAAATCGATCGCCTTCCGGGTTCCGGGCTGGCCGGGTCATCTCGCCGGACAGCATATCGATCTGCGCCTGACGGCGGAGGACGGCTATGTCGCGCAGCGGAGCTTTTCGCTCGCCTCGCCGGCGGGAAAGGGCTCGATCATCGAGATCACGGTCCAGCGCGTCCCCAACGGGGAGGTCTCGCCTTTCCTGCTCGAGGAACTGCGGATCGGCGACGAAATCGAGCTGCGCGGCCCGATCGGCGGCTATTTTACCTGGTGCCCTCCCGGCCCGCGGCCGCTGATGCTGATCGGCGGCGGCTCGGGTGTCGTGCCTTTGATGTCGATATTGCGCACCCGGCATCAGGCGCGGGACAGCGGAGCGGCGCGCCTGCTCTATTCGTCCCGTTCGGCCGACCAGATTCTCTACGAAAGCGAGCTTGTCGGGCTTTCGGCTTCGCCCGGCGCGCCGCTGATCGTCCACACGCTCACCCGCGGAGCACCGCCGGGCTGGACGGGCGAGCGGGGCCGGATCGACAAGGCGATGCTGGCCCGCCGCGCGATCCCGGCAGGCGAAGCCCCCGACATCTTCGTCTGCGGCCCGACGCCGTTCGTCGAGGCGGCGGCCGATCATCTGCTGTCGCTCGGCCACGCCGAGGATCATATCCGCACCGAGCGATTTGGCCCCACGGGAGACGTAAAATGAGTGACGACGCCATGACGCTCGACGGCAATGCCGCCGCGGGCGCGCTCGGTTCGCTGTTCGCGTTCGATGTCACCACCGCGATCGTGCATTGCGGCCATTGCCATGCATCGGGGCCGCTCGCCGAGCTCAGCCTTTATGGCTCGCCGCGTGCCATGGTGCTGCGTTGCCGCCGCTGCGACACTGTCAATATCCGGCTTCTCGAGACCGACCGATCGATCAATCTCGATCTGGGCGGCGCTGCGCGGATCGAGATCGCACGCAGGCGCTGATCGCCCCTTTCTGGTGCGCGGCTTGTCGCCGCCGCGCGCCGGGGGTCGCGGGGCTGCACGCGCCGGCCGCCCTGCAACGATGCGACGGGAGAAAACGATGCCAGGCCTGGATTTCCTGTTCGATGCCGAGGATGGCCGCCGCGTCATGGGAAGGCTCGAGACACCCGGCGCGACCCCGCGCGGCTGGGCCATCTTCGCGCACTGCTTTACCTGCGGCAAGGACAGCCTCGCGGCAGCGCGCGTCACCCGCGCGCTCGCGCGCGCCGGTATCGGGGTGCTCCGGTTCGATTTCGCGGGAAGCGGCGGGCGCGGCGCGGCGTCCGAAAGCCCGATGTTCGGCGCGAATGTCGGCGATCTCGTGGCCGCCGCCCGCGCCATGACCCGAGCCGGCATGCCGCCCGCGCTTCTCGTCGGCCACAGCTTCGGCGGCACGGCAGCCTTCATCGCGGCGGGCGAGCTTCCGGAGATAAAAGCGGTCGCAACCATCGCGGCGCCTGCCGATGCCGCGCATGTCCTCAGCCAGTTCGCGCCCGAGGATCTCGAACGCATCATGGCCGAAGGTGAGGCGGAGGTGGCGATCGCCGGCCGGCCGTTCACGATCCGGCGCAGCTTCCTGGCCGAGGTCCAGGAGCAGGACGTCGAGGCCAAGGTGGGAACGCTCGGGCGCGCGCTTCTCATCATGCACGCTCCGCTCGACACCGTCGTCGGCATCGACCATGCATCGCGTCTCTTCCTCGCGGCGCGCCATCCGAAGAGCTTCGTTTCGCTCGACCAGGCCGATCATCTCCTGACCAGGATCGAGGATGCGAACTATGCGGCGGGCATGATCGCGGCATGGGCGAGCCGCTACCTTCCGCCGCTCGTCGCCGACGTGCCGCAAGTCGAGGTCGCGCAGGGCGTCTCGGCGAGCGAAACCGGCGCCGGCGCGTTGCAACTCGAAATCCGAAGCGGCGACCACCGGTTGCTGGCGGACGAGCCCGTGTCGGTCGGAGGCCTGGGGAGCGGGCTGTCACCTTATGAGCTGGTGGCGGCGGGACTTGCCGCCTGCACCGTAATGACCATGCGTCTCTACGCCAATCGCAAGGGCTTTCCGCTCGCCCGCGCGCATGCCGTCGTCGAGCACAGCAAGATGTCCGGGATGGAACCCGCGGACCGTTTCACACGCACGATCAGGCTCGAGGGACCGCTCGACGCGGATCAGCGCGAGAAAATAGTGGCGATAGGCGATCGCTGTCCGGTGGACCTGACGCTGATGCGCGGATCCGACGTCCAGACACGCCTCGCCGAAGCCGCGGAAGCCCCCCTCGAGGGTGTTGAGTGATCCGGCGAAGAGCGGTCGACGCCTCAGCCGAGTCGGGCGTCTCGCGCCGTCCAAAAGATGTGTTCCCACCTCTTCGCGTGCCGTGGACTCCACGCGCGGTGCGGTGCCGTCCAAACTTGCTCCGCAGGTCCGCAAAGCAATGGAAACAAGTCGGCTCGCAGGTCATGGTCGGCAGCGGACAGACGATCCCGGCGCGATCCGGAATGCCCTGTCCTATTACAAAATAAGGTCGTTTCCGGCAAAGTGTGAACTTGGGCACGGTTACAGGTCGAGAGCTCCGGTTCGAGGTTCGAACGCGGAACCTGTTCTTGCGCTGAACTGAACCCCTTCGGCACATTGCTTCGCGGCCCACGGACGAGGCTGCCCGAATGTCAGAAACGATCGATGCCCGCGCCTTGCAGTCTTCGGGAGGCGCCAAGGCCCTCGGGGCGTCGGCCGTGGTCTCGCTCGACGAGCGCTGGAACGCGCTCATGGCGGCGGCGCAACGGGGCGACGACCGGGCCTATGAGCGATTGATGGGCGAGGTCAGCGGATGGCTTTCGCGATATTTCCACCGACGGTTGCCGCCCGCCGCGGCCGAGGATGCCACGCAGGAAGCCCTCCTCGCCATTCACGTCCACAAGCAGAAATACCAGGCCGACGCGCCGATGACGCCCTGGCTCAAGACCATCGCCCGCTTCAAATGGATCGATCAGCTCCGCGGCCATTTGCGCAGCCCCGAGAGCCTCGGAGAAACCGAGGTGCCGATCGCCGATCACGGCCCCGCCGCGCGCGCGGCGATCCTCCTCGAACTCCTCCTCGCCGAGGTCAAGCCCGCGCAGGCGCAAGTCATTAAGCTGGTCAAGCTTCACGGGGCGACCGTCGAGGAGGCCTCGAAAGCGTCGGGGCAATCGCCTTCGCTCGTCAAGGTCAACATCCACCGCGGACTGAAGCGCATCGGGCAGACCATCGCCGACTGAACGCGAATATCGCCGCCGAGGACCCGGCTGTAACCGGCCCCGCTTCGCCGCCGAGTTGAAAGACAGGTCCGGAAAGCGGCAGCCCGGCAGCGCCATGCGGGCGCCGAACGGGAGCCGGTTGGCCGGACGCATCGGAGACGGGACAATGGCAACATATCAACGCGCGGCGGTCGGTGACCGGCGCAAATTTCTGACCTCGGGCGCGATGGTGCTGGGGATCGGCGCGGCGAGCAGCCTCGTCGGGGGCCGCGCCGCCGCCGCCGCCACGGCGCAGACGGATGACCTCGGCGTGATCCAGACCGCGCTCGCCCTCGAGCACGAAGGCATCGCCGCCTATCGCATCGCGGGAAAGAGCGGCCTTCTCTCGCCCGCCACGCTCAAGGTCGCGCAGACGTTCATGGGACATCACGAGGCGCATCGCGATTCGCTCGCCAAGCTCGTCTCGGGACTGGGGGGCAAGCCGGCCGAGCCGAAGACCGACGCCGACTATGCGGCCGACCTGAACCTCGGCGCGCTCAAATCGGAAAGCGATGTCGTGGCGCTCGCCACCACCCTCGAACGGGGCGCGGCCAGCGCCTATATCGGACAGATCAGCTCGCTCAAGGACCCCGCCATCGCCAGGCTTTTCGCGTCGCTCTCGGCCGACGAGGCGGTGCACTGGGCGACGCTCAACAATGCTGCCGGAACCCCGATCCCGGCAGCGCCCTATCTGTTCGGTTGACGGAGGCGGCATGGGCTTGTCGCTCGCGGCCGCATCGCGGATCGGGACCGCGCTGTCGATGGGGGGCGCTATCCTGTTCCTCGCCGCGCGGCCGAGCGGCGCCGCCGATGGGACCGCGGCGGGCCGGACGCTGTATCAAAGCCGCTGCGCGGGCTGTCACTCGGTCGATGCCGACCGCATCGGCCCGCGCCACCGCGATGTCGTCGGACGCGCCGTCGCCGGCGTGCCGGGATATGCCTATTCGCCGGCGCTGAAGACGCTCGGCGGGGTCTGGACGCCGGCAAGGCTCGACCAATGGCTTGCCGGCACCCAGAAAATGGCGCCGGGAAGCCGGATGTATCTTAAGATGGATGACCCCGCCGAGCGGAAGCTGATCGTCGCCTATCTCCGGTCGGTGTCGAAAGCGGAGAAATAGCCCGCCCCCGGGGCTTCGGCTGCTTGCTTCTCCCGGCAAGCAGCCGACCTTGGCGCAAGACGGCACGCTTTGCGCGCGTGCAGGCGCGGTTCGGGGCTGCAGGGAAGCCATGCCTGCCTATTGAACCTGGGCCGGCTGCATTCCCATCTTCGAGACCAGGCAGTTAGAAGGAGGTTGTGATGACCAAATATGAGAAAAGCGAAGAGGCGATCGCGAAGCTGTCGCCCGAACAATATCGCGTCACGCAGGAGAGCGGGACCGAACGGCCGGGGACCGGCGAATATCTCGGCAACAAGGAGCCGGGCATCTATGTCGACATCGTGTCGGGCGAGCCGCTCTTCGCATCGTCCGACAAATATGAGTCGGGGTGCGGCTGGCCGAGCTTCACCAAGCCGGTCGAGCCGGTGAACATCAATGAGCGGCACGACGCGAGCCACGGCATGATCCGCACCGAAGTGCGCTCGACGCATGGCGACAGCCATCTGGGGCATGTGTTTCCCGACGGCCCCCGCGACCGGGGCGGGCTGCGCTACTGCATCAACTCGGCATCGCTTCGCTTTGTCCCGAAGGCCGAAATGGCGGCCGAGGGCTATGGTGATTATCTCGATCAGGTGGAGGATATCCAATGAATAGCGAACGCGCGGTTCTGGCAGGCGGCTGCTTCTGGGGCATGCAGGACCTGATCCGCAAGATGAAGGGCGTGGTCGCGACCCGCGTCGGCTATACCGGCGGCGACGTGCCGAACGCGACTTATCGCGATCACGGCACGCACGCCGAAGCGATCGAAATCCTCTTCGATCCGCAGCAGACATCCTACAGGAAGCTGCTCGAATTTTTCTTCCAGATCCACGATCCGACGACGCCCAACCGCCAGGGCAACGATCGCGGCTCGAGCTACCGCTCGGCGATCTATTTCACGAGCGAAGCGCAAAAAGCCGTCGCCGAGGACACGATCGCCGACGTCGATGCCTCGGGCCTCTGGCCCGGCAAGGTGGTGACCGAGGTCGAGCCCGCCGGCCCCTTCTGGGAAGCCGAGCCCGAGCACCAGGATTATCTGGAACGCTTCCCCGACGGATATACCTGCCACTTCGCTCGGCCGGACTGGGTGCTGCCGCGCCGATCGGACGCGGCCGCATAGGGCCTGTTCCCCGCGCGCGGGTCCGCATGCGATCCGCGCGCGTCGTTCGAGGATGACCTGCCATGACCATAGTCGGCCGCCCCGCCCCGCCGCTCCGCGGCGTGCGATGGATCGATGCCGCGGGCCGGGACAGCGCCGCCCTGTCGCTGGACGATCTCGGCGCGGGATATCGGATTCTCTATTTCTTCCAGCACTGGTGCCAAGGGTGCCATGTCCATGGCTTCCCGACCCTTGTCCGGCTCGTCGCCGCGCTGGCGGGCACGAATGCGGGGTTCGCGGCGATCCAGACGGTGTTCGAGGGCCATGACGTCAATATATTCGAGAGCATCCGCGATGATCAGCAGCGCTACGCCCTCGCGATTCCGTTCGGACATGCCGTGCCCGAACGCGGCCGACCGGTGCCGGCGCTGATGGAAGACTATCGCACCGGCGGCACGCCCTGGTTCGTGGTCATCGCGCCCGGCGGCGAGGTGATGTTCGACGGGTTCCAACTCGATCCGGAAGCCCTGGTCCGGGCCGTGATGCCACCGGCCGCCTGAAGCGCATCACGCGGCCAGCGGGCTTGCGATGCGCGCGCGCTGCCGGCCCGCCCAGGCAGACACCGCGCCGGGTTCGATGTCCATCGCGGCAAGCAGCGCCTCGGCCGCCTCGATACCCCGCGCGCCTTCGGGCGAGACGACCGCTTCGATCCCGAGTTCATTGAGCTGCGCCGCTTCATCGTCGGTTCCGGCCACCCAGAGACGGTGGAGATCGGGAAACAGCGCGAGAGACGCGGGAAACCAGTCCCTTGCCGCCGCGATCGAAGAGGCCGTCATGACGCTGAACCGGCGGCCGCCGAGATCGACGGCGCGCCAGAGCCTTGCGTCCGACGCATCGCCGAAGGAGGCGTTATACCCGTCTGCGACCGCATCGCGGAGCCGGACCCCGTCGCGCTCGATGGCGTCATAGCGGATATCGAACTCCTCGAGCGCGTCCGCGATCGTCCGCCCGACATCGCCCATGCCGATGATAATCACGGGGTTGGTCTCGCCTTGCGGCTCCATCTCGCTCGCCATCCTGGGCGTCGCGCGGGTGCGCAGCCGTCCCGCCAGATCGCGGCCGACATAGGCGAGGGTCGGCGTCGCCGCGAGCGTGAGCGCGACGGCGGCGACGAGCTGCGCGACCGCCGCGTCGCTGATGACGGCGCGCACGCCGGGCATGGCGAAGAGCACGAAGGCGAATTCGGATCCCCCCGCCATCAGCACGCCAAGCTGCACCGATCCGGGCACCGACCAGCGGAAAGAAAGGCTCGCGAAGATATTGGCCGCCGATTTGAGCAGAATGATCCCGAGCGCGATGGCGAGGATCGCCGGCCACGCGCCGGCGATCACGCCGAGGTCGAGCGAAGCGCCGACCGACAGGAAAAAGAAGCTGACGAGGAGTCCGCGAAAGGGAGCGATTTCCGAGCGCACGCTCGCCTTGAACGGGCTCTCGGCGACCATCATGCCGCCGAGAAAGGCCCCGAGCGTCATCGACAATCCGGCCATGGCGGCGGACCATCCGGCGGCAAGCGCGATCAGCAGCGCGGTCGCGGTGAACACCTCCTCGGCGCCGTGCTTCGACAGGATGGCGAAGAGCGGACGGACGATGAGGCGCGCCGAAAGCAGCGCGACGGCGATCGCGGCCAATGTCTTCAGCAACGCCGCGAGCATCGCCGGCCCGGCGGCGCCGCTGCCGAGCGTCGCCGCCAGGATGAGAAGAAAGATCGCAGCGACATCCTGAAAGATCAGGATCGCCGTCGCGGTGAGCGCGACCGGACAATTTTGCTGGCGGCGCTCGGCGATGACGCCCGCGACGATCGCGGTCGAGGAAAGCGCGAGCGAGGCACCGACAAGAAAGGCTCCGACGGGCGGCATGCCGAGCGCCCACGCGAAGGCGCCGATCAGAAGGGTCGATGCGCCGACCTGGAGCGGGCCGAACCCGAATATATTGCCCGCCTCGCGCCGGACATGCGCGGTCGAGAAATGGAGACCGATATCGAAAAGCAAAAAGACGACGCCGAGTTCGGCAAGCAGATGAACGACGCCCCCGGCCGAAAGCAGTTCGGGCCGGATGGCCGAGACGAGGACGCCGAGGAAGAGATAGCCGACGATCGGGTTGACCCGCACCATGCGCGAGAGGACGGCCGCCGCGATGCCGAGCGCCAGGATGACCAGGATCGGGAAAATGGCTTCGGCGATCTCCATGCGCGCTCCTTGCTGCGTCTCCGGGCTGCGCTCCGCGAAATCCGGACGCTTTTTTGAATCCCGCCCTAATCCAACCGGCCGAAGGCGCGGGGCGGTTACGGCACCGCCCGCCCTTCGCCCCCGATGCCGGGCGCGGCGACGGGCCGCCCCCGCCCCTCCCCCCGCCCGGTGTAACCGCACCGCGACCCCCGACGAGATTGGCATCGGGCCGGACGATCGGCGCCGCGCGCCTTCTTCCGCGCCGGCGAAGGCAGGACACCGTCGAAAGGAGTGCGGGATGGCAGGCGAGATCATCAACAATGTGTCGATGCGCAGATATGAACTGCCGATCGCCGACGAGGCCGTGGCGGTCACCTATTATAGGATCGACGATGGCCGCGTCGTGCTGCTGCACACCGAGGTGCCCGGCGAGTATAGCGGCCAGGGCATCGGCAAGGCGCTTGCGCATGCCGTCTTCGAGACACTGCGCCGCGAAGGAAAAAGGGTGATCGCCAAATGCCCGTTCATGGCCCGCTATGCCGCCGGCCATCCCGAATATGCCGCGATGCTCGATGGGTGAGCGCGCGCCGCACGGCGCGCCGGCCAAGGCGCCGCGATGAGCATCGTCGCAGCCATCCACGGTGGAGACGAGAAGCCGCGCTGGAGCGCGTGGGAGGGAGCCGCGCCTGTTCCCGAACGCGGCTTTGTCTGGATCGACGTCGTCGACCCCGAAGGCGAGGAGATCGGCAGGCTGCAACGCGCCTTCGGCCTCCACGAACTCGCCGTCGAGGATTCGATGAGCCTATCGCAGCTTGCGAAGGTCGATCTCTATGCCGATCATGTCTTCATCGTTGCGAAAGCCGCCGAACTCGGCGCCGACGAAATCCTCTATACCGACGTCAGCATCTTCCTCGCCGAGGGGCGCGTCATCACGGTCTGCCGGATGGAAACGGCCTTCGGGCACCGGCTGCGGGAAAGGATCGACAGGATCGCGGCGCGCAAGGTGAAGGGTCCCGAATATGTCGTCCACGATGTCCTCGACCTGATCGTCGACGATTATTTCCCGATCGTGCAGATGATCGCCGACGAGGTGCTGCGCATGGAGAGGCGTCTCCTCGACGATTCGCTTGGCCGCGACGAGATCGCGCTGATCTTCCAGCTTCGGCGCGAGACGGTTCATTTCAAGCATGTGCTGACCCGGATGGGGGACGTCTGCAACAAACTTGCGAGCCTCGATGTCCCCTGCGTTTCCGCCGGTGCGCAGCCCTATTTTCGGGACGTGCTCGATCACCTCACCCGGATCGATGCGATGAGCGATGGCCTGATCGACGTCATCCGCACCGCGATGGAGGCGAGCAGCCTGCTCGAGGAGCAGCGGCAGTCGGCGATTACCCGCCAGCTCGCTGCCTGGGCCGGAATTCTCGCGATCCCGACGGCGATCACCGGATTTTACGGCATGAACTTCATCGCCGCCCCGCGGCCGCCGGCGACCTGGGACGCGCTCCTGCTCTTCGGCGCGATCATCGCGATCTGCGGCTTCCTCTACTGGCGCTTCCGCCGCCTCGGCTGGCTGCAGTCGGGGGGCAGGCAATCGGCGCGCCGGCGCCGCAAGGACGGTTTTTACCGGGGGAGCGGCCCCCGCGCGATGTAACCGCCCGCCGCCATCGCCCGAGTGATTGGCGTCGCAGGCACCAAAAGGGCGCGGAGACATTATCAACATCGCATCAAACCGACAGGAGGTCGAAAATGGCTGGTTTCGAAGCCGTGAAAGAAAAGATGGAAGTGATTGGCGCGGACGGCGTCCATGTCGGAACGGTGGACCGCATTGCCGGCGACCGGATCAAGCTGCTGCGCTCGGACAGCGGCCAGGGCGAGCATAAGGGACATCATCATTATATTTCGCGCGGCCTGGTGGCCGAGGTCGAAGGCGACAAGGTCCGCCTGAGCGCGAACGCGGCGGTCGCGGTCACCTTCGAGGAAGAATGACGGGCACGGGAACAGCAAGGGCGGCCTCGGCCGCCCGGCGACGCGAGGACGACATATGACGGCAAACGCAGAACAACGCATGGCAGCCCTGGATTTTGACGAGAAGGCGATCGCCGTCCTCGCGGAGCGGCTGAACGTCACGCTCGCAGACAGCTTCGCGCTCTACCTCAAGACCAAGAATTTCCATTGGCACGTCTCGGGGCCCTATTTCCGGGACTATCATCTTCTCTTCGACGAACAGGCGGCGCAGATTCTGCTGAGCACCGATGCGATCGCGGAACGGGTGCGCAAGGTCGGCAGGACGACATTGCGCTCGATCGGCGACGTGGCGCGGCGCCAGAGCCTGCCCGACAATGACGCCGACTTCGTCGAGGCGCGTGACATGCTGGCCGAACTCAGGACCGACAATCTCCATCTCGTCCTATCGCTGCGCGCCGCCAAGGCCGCTGCCGACGCCGCCGGCGACAATGGAACCTCGGGCCTCATCGACACGTGGACCGACGAGGCCGAGCAGCGCGCGTGGTTCCTTTTCGAAACCGGGCGCTCCGCCTGAGAGATGGCCAGGGAGCCGGCGGCGATACATCGCCGCCGGCTGTAACCGCGCCCACGCCTCGTGCGTGAACATTGCTGAATGCTGATGGCGAACAGGAGGTTGGCGTGCGCAAATCGTGGATATCCCTCATCATGGTGCCGACCGCGGCGATAGCGGTATTGGCCGGCTGCTCGTCGTCGCAGCCGGAAAGCGGGGCGCAGGCCAAGGCGGAGGGCCGGGAGGCGATGGCCGTCACTCCCGCGCGCTATCTTCCCGAATATGCAGCCGACGGATCGCTCGAGCTGCCGAAGAACTGGCGAACCTGGGTCTTCATCGGCGCGCCGCTCACGCCCAATGCGCTGAACAACGGCGAGGCGAGCTTCCCCGAATTCCACAATGTCTATATCGAGCCCGGGTCCTACGCGATCTACAAGAAGACGGGCGAGTTTCCTGAAGGAACCATCTTCTTCAAGGAGCTTCAGCTCGCGCTGCCCGGCGAATATCCCGACGGATCGCGGACCGAGCCTTCGGGGCGCGGATATTTTCCGGCGGCCTATAACGGGGCCGACGTCACCGTTAAGGACAGCAGGAAATACGCCGAGACCGGCGGGTGGGGATATTATAATTTCAACCACCACGAGCCCAAGGCCGCGACCGCGATGCCGCGACCCAAAGACGAATGCGCATCCTGCCATATCGCCAGCGCCAAGAAGGACGATGTCTGGACGCAATTCTACCCGCTGCTCGACGATCTCTCGCTCAATTGATCCGCGCCCTTTGCGCGGTTGCGGCCAGGCCGCTTGCGGGCCGAGAATGAGCGAAGCGGAGATTCGCATGGCGCAGATCGACAAGGTCTTCACCGACAGTCGTCAGGGCCTTTTTCCTTTTGCCGGCTGGGAAATAATGTCGCATTGGCTCCGGCGCCTCATTGTGCCGCAGTCCAGGGCGAATGGAGCATCAGCTTGCTGAAGTTCCTGAGCCGGAATTTCGGATCCTTGTAAGCCATCACATCGGCGAGACCGGTACCCTGCGTGGTTTCGGGGCGATGCTTGAGGCTGCGATAGAGCGCGCTCATGAAGTCCTCCGCGAACTGCGGCTCGCGCGGGTAGGCCGCTTCGACGGCGTCGCGCTGCGCCGCGGTGAAATCGTTAAAACCCGCCCCGACGAGATCCATGTTGGCCGCTTCGGCGAGAAGCGCAGCGACCGGGTCGAGATGACCGGACACGCCGTTCGTCGTGTGGAGCGCGATCGCCAGCCAGATTTTCTGGCTTTCCGCCTCCGCGATGCCGTGCTCGATCAGGAATTCGCGGGCAGCATCGGCGCCGTCCACCTCGTATCGCCGGTGGCTCTCGCCATAGCCTGCGGTCAGGCCATAATCGTGAAACAAGGCCGCGACGAACAGCAGATCGGGATCGAAATGCAGCCCCTTGCGCTCCCCCGCGAGAGCGGCCCAATGATAGACACGCATCGAGTGCTGAAACAGCAGTTCCCCCTCCGCGCTGCGGACCAGCCGAATGGCATCGCGCGCGAGCGGGCTCTCGGGGGTTTTGAGACCCCAGCCATTTTCGGAAGAGCGGACATTCTCCGGACTGGTCGCGCTCGCGCCCGGTCCGGCTTGACCAGCGTGCGCCGCCGGTGCGCCGCCCAGGGTGAGCCCGATGCAAATGGCGGCTGCCAGCTTGCGAATTCTCATTGCATTGCCTTTCCGGTCTGCCGGTTTCCCGCTCGCTCGCGGTCGCGGGACAGGCGGCGATTGATGATGGAGCGCTGGCCTAGATCGGCCAGGCCGAGCCGAGGATGATCGAGCAGAAATTGCCGCGAACGAAATGCTCGGGCTCCTTCAGCGCGAGGACGTCGGCCTTGACGTTGCCGAACGTCGTTTCGGGCTTTTTGATGATGCCCTGCGCGAAATGCTCGATGATCGCTTCCTTGAAATTGGCCTCGCGCGGATGGTGCGCGCAGACATGGTCGCGTTGCTCCTGCGTGAAGTCGTGATAGGCGATACCGAGCACGTCCATCTCGACCCCGGCGGTCGTCAGCGCGATCGTCGGGCGCATATGCTCGGGGACGCCGGGGGTCGTGTGGAGCGCGATCGCGGTCCACACGTCCTCGATGTCGCGCTCGAATACGCTGTAGCTCTTCATGAAATCGCGCGCCGTGTTGGCGCCGTCGACCTCGAAGCGCAGGTCCGCGCTCGAATAGGCGCCCGTCAGCCCCATGTCGTGGAACATCGCGGCGAGATAGAGCAGTTCGGCGTCATAGGCGAGGCCGCGGCGTTCCCCCGTCAGCGCGCCCCAGAAAAAGACGCGGCGGCTGTGATTGAAAAGCAGATCGTCCTCGGTGTCGCGGACGAGCTGGGTCGCGGCGCGGGCGATCGCGCTGTCGGGAACGCGGATTCCGGCGATGGTATCGATCATGATGTGCTCCTGCTTTTGGCAAGGCTCCGCCCTGGCGCAAAAGCGCCATTGGCGAGGGCCGTGCGGATGGCGTAAATGGCGGGGACTGCGCCGGCGGGGATCGGGGAAGCGCCGGCGCAATCCCTGCTGTCTTTTTGGGCGCGCGACGCCATGATCGCAACGGACGCGCGGCACCGAATCGGGACAAGCAGGCGCCGGATCGAGCCAACTGAGCGAAGAAGACGATCATGGTGATGCAGAGAGTCGCAATCGCGATCCATGACGGTGTCCAGGCGCTCGATGTTGCAGGACCGCTCGACGTATTCGCCGAAGCCAATATGTTTGTGCCGGAGGGCGAAGGCTATGAGGTCCTGCTGGTCGGAGCGACGCGCAATGCCGTTCGCGCGTCAAACCGCATGCAAATGGTTGCGGACCTAGTTTTCGAAGAGGCGCTCGGCGGCTTCGACATCTTGCTTGTCGCCGGCGGCCCGGCGCTGCCCTACATCGAACCCGAACCCGCGATGCGCGCATGGCTCGAACAAGCGCCATCGCGTGCGAGCCTCTACGGATCGATCTGTACCGGCGCCTTTGCACTCGGCCATGCGGGATTACTCGACGGCAAGCGGGTGACGACGCACTGGCAAATCGCGCAAAAGCTCGCCGACCGATTTCCCGCGGCCCATGTCGAGCATGACCGCATCCACTTGCGCGATGGTCGCCTCCTCACCTCCGCAGGTGTTACCGCAGGGATCGACCTCGCACTCGCATTGGTCGGCGAACGCCACGGGCAAGCCGTGGCGGTCGCGGTCGCCAAACGACTGGTCGTCGTCGCCCAGCGGCAGGGCGGGCAGTCGCAGTTCAGCCCGTATCTCAATGCGCCGGCGGATCCAGAATCGCCCATCGCGCGCATTCAGCATTATGTGACCGCCAATCTCGGCGCGCGGCATAGGCTGGACAGTCTTGCAAAGCAGGTGGGGATGAGCGCGCGGGGGCTGGCGCGCCATTTCGTGCAGGAAACGGGCATTACGCCGCACGAGTTTGTCGAACGTGCGCGGGTCGATGCCGCGCGCGGGATGCTCGAAGCGAGTGAACGGCCGCTCAAGGCTGTTGCCTTCGATTGTGGCTTCGGGACCACCGACCGCATGCGGACAATTTTCACTCAGCGGCTCGGCGTAACCCCTCGCCAGTATCGCGCGAGCTTTCGGCCCAAGTCAAACAATCCGCCGGAATAGCCAGCCGGGATGAGAATAAGTTATTGGCGCGCCCGCAATGCTCCGCGCGATTTCGATGTCCGGCGACCGGGCTGAATGCGGGCGGAGGGCCGCGCCCCGGCCGGCGATGTGTTCCTGCTGCATCCCCGCAGCCGTTTCGTCGCGCAAGGGTATCGCCGGTCCGAAACCGGTGCCCCCCCCGGGGGACCCGGCATCGATATATAGCGGAGACATTCAAAGGCGCCGCCGCGAGTGCATCCCGCGCCATACTGGAGAAATTACGCTTGGAGACTCGCGAAGCTGAGCGCACGGACTCGAAAAGCGCTGCAGCACAACGCATCGATCGATCCGATTTGACGCCGATATCGAGAACCTGTCCATTTCGCGGCGACGCCGCAGCCGATCCGGGGGAAGTCGGCACATATCTCATGATCATCCATCGTCGATGGCGGCTTCACGCGCGCACGAGAGACATAGGAAATGGCAGCTTGTCCCAGACAGCGACTTGTTCGGCTGGAAGATACGGACATCACGACCAGGTGGATGGTGCGCTTGGCGCCGATCTCGCCGGAATGGATGTAAACGCCGCAGAAACCATGCTAGAAATCGGACATAAATGCTGCGTCATTTCGGAGGAAAGGGCAACGCATGGGGGGCATAGGCACTGAAACGGGCTCGCAGGATAGCGATCTCTACGCGCGTCTCGACGAGCTCGAGCGCATGGTGCGGAGGCTGATGGGAGAGGTTTCCACTCCATCGGCCGGCACTTCCCTCCGGCCGCTAGCCGCGGATTATCATCATGGCGGACACGCGCATCGTGAGCCTGCGACAAGACCCTCATTCGGGAGCCTCGGGCGCGCTCCGTTCGACGACCGGCACGGCGATGCTGGCCCGAGAGGCTTCGACAGCGGCCGCGCCAAGCTGGTGCGCAGGCTCATTCGCAAGCGCCGGCAGCGCGATCAATTTTTCCCGTCCGACCTGTTCGCCGATCCCGCCTGGGACATGATGCTCGATCTCTATGCTGCGCATTATGAGCGGCGCGAAATATCGGTTTCGAGTCTCTGCATCGCGGCGGCGGTTCCTGCGACGACGGCGCTGCGCTGGATCAAGACGATGGTCGAGGACGGGCGCTTCGTGCGCGTCGCCGATCCCGAGGACGGACGGCGCATCATCGTAAGCCTCGCCGACGATACGCGCTGCCGGCTCGACGAATATTTCGACAATTTCGAGGACTGACCCTAGCCGCAGAACGGCATACGCACCACGGCCACGCGCCGGGGAACGTCAATTCATGAAAAGATTGCGCCGCAGCCGTTCGATTTCCTCGTCGCTCGGGGTTTCGCCGAGTTCGCGATTGAGGCGATCGATCGCCGGGCTGAGGTCGGCTGCGGTGCGGCTGTCGCCGAGCTGGTCGAGACGAAGCATCTGCTCGACCAGCGCATCGCGGATCGCGCGGACAGCCTGCAACCTCTCGATATCCTCCGCCATAATGCCCTGCGCCTTGTCGGCCTCTCGTCCAGACCAGCCAGGTGCTGATGGCGAGGCGCGCGGCGAATAGCAAACTCAGCGGCGTGCGGGAACCTTTTCCTCGCCAAAATGACCCTATCCGGGTAACGATCCGGGCAGATTAGTGGCCTTGTGTCCCGTTTTGCGCCTTGATCAGTTCGTCGAGGCAGGCTGCGATGGCTTTCCACATCGCGATGCCTTCGCGGTCGCCGGCGAGCGCCAGAGCCCCGATCCGTTCGGCCACCACGACCGCGGCCCGCGTGCCATGCTGGCGTTCGATCGCGAGCGCGCAGGCCCAGAAATGCTCCTCAGGCGACATGGTGTCCGATCTCTTCGTCCATTCTCCCGCGTGGATGCGGGGCTAGAACAAGCGGCGCACCATCTGCCAGGCGCCGACGAGGAAGGAACTGCCGACCACGATGGTCGCGATCCAGAATTCGATCGCAAGTGCACGATCGCGCCATTTATTCGAGTCCCGTTCCTTCATGCGGCAATGATGGCATCGGGGAGGATTGTAGGAAAGCCCGCTCACGCAAAATTGGAGATCCGGCGCATCACCCGCGTAATCACCCGGCTCCCACGATCGTCACCATATTGGCAACATCTCCACCCGATTATGGGAAACGGCCTTTTGCCGTAGCGGTAACTTATGGTTAATATGGCGCCACGATGCCGACGCATAATGACTCGAAATCAAAACCCGACGAATTCGAATTGCTGACCGAAAAGCAGGCGGCGGTTCTCGGCCTTCTCGCAAGAAGCCTCACCAGCAAGGAAATTGCCGCCAAACTTCGAACCTCGGAATCGGCGGTCAACCGTCATATCGAGATATTGCGGTCGCGCTTCGGCGGCATCACGCGCGCGCAGCTCGCGCAGCGCTACCGCGAAAGACCGCGCGATTTCCGGCAAATACCGGGTGCTCCCGCATGTGTAGAAGCTACCAAGCAAATAATTGATCTCGCCGGAACCCCGCCCGGCCCGGAAGGAGAGCCGCAGGACGACCGCGAGGCCGGCCTCGCTTTCAGGGACTCGCTCGAGATGACGCTCGACGCGCCCTGGACGAGACCGGAAGAGCAAAGGATCGTCCCGAGGGTGCTCGACGGTGACAATGCCGCGCTCACCCGTGGTGCGGCGATCGCGATCATCCTGTTCGCGCTCATCGCCAGCCTGGTCCTCGGCCTTGCCGCGGCGCAGGCGATCACGGATGCGCTCGGCAGCTAGCCGCCCTCATCGACGACAAGATGATGAGCCCATGGCCGCGAGCGCATGGGCCGGGGGACGATAATGACCATTTCCGATCCGACCGCACCGGTTCCCGCCTATATGATGCGCATCCGCAACCAGATCCGGGCGGCCGAAGCCAAGGCCGACGAAAGCCTGCTTGCCAAGCTCGACGTGATGAGCTCGATCCTGCGGGCGCGCCAGATCGAGGATATTCCCGCGCCGCACATCGGCCAGGAAGCGATCATCCGGCTCGGCCGCGCGATCCAGTCGGACATCAGCGGCGCGAACGACGTCTTTCGCACGCATAATGCGCTCGTCGCCGACAAGACGCTGATCACGGGCATGCCGGGTCACGACGACACGCAGGTCTTTGCTGCCGGAGAGGACGGGCAACAGGCGGTTGCCTGACGATTGACGGCGCCGCCGCGCGGGGCCAGTTTCACCGGGTGAGCTGGATCTGGTCCTTCAACTTCCTGACGGTCGCGATTCTCGGCGTGGCGGCGCTGCGCTGGGGAGCCGGTCCCGAACGGATCTGCGCGGCGGCGCTCCTCGCGATGAATGTTGCGGACCGTGTCTATCATGCCCTCGTCGGGCGCGGGACGATCTACGGATCGGTCGATATCGGTCACCTCGTCATCGATATGCTCGTCGCGGCGGTCTTCATCGGCGTCGCGCTCAAGGCGAACAGGGTCTATCCTTTATGGCTATCGGCGTTTCAGCTGGTCTCGGTCGTTTCGCACTTCGCTCGCGAGGAGAGCCGGAAGATTGCGGAACTCGCTTATTTCCTGATGAACTATGTCCCTTATTACGCACTGCTCCTGATCCTGGCGGGCGGCATCTGGCGTCATGCGATGCGGACGCGGCGCCGCGGGCCATACCGGTCGTGGCGCACCTCCTCGAACCCTTCGCCGGCGACCGCGCGGACGACGCCGCCGTCCGGCTGATCGCCCATTTCGGAAGCCTCGGGCGCGCGCTCGACGCCTCATCCGGGCAACTCGCCGCCGCGCTCGGCCGCGACCACGATCTGGTTGGCGCGATCGTCGCCGCCCGCGCCCTCATCAAGGCCGGGCTGCGCGAGCAGGTCGCAAGAACGCAGGTCTCGATCCGTGACCCGCGCTTTCGCGACTATCTGCGCAGCGTCATCGCGAAATCGCCCACCGAATGCCTGCACGCGACCTTCGTCGCGCAGGATTGGGGCTATCTCGCCGACGAACTGCTGGCGCAAGGCGGGGCCGGCCATGTCGAAGGCGATCTGCGCCGGCTGCTCGGCCGGGCATTCGACGTCGGCGCGCAGGGCGTCATCCTCGCGCACAACCACCCGTCGGGATCGGCCGAGCCGAGTGCGGAAGACATCAGATTGACGCGCCGCATCGCCGATCTGACCCAGGCGGTCGGCGTCCAGCTTCTCGACCATCTCATTCTTGCCGGAGCCGATATGGTCAGCATGCGCGAAAGGGGTCTGCTGTGACCTCGGAGCCCGACGAGCCCGGGCCGAACGGCGCCGGCGACATCCCTCCCCCCGGCGGCAATGAGCAGGATCAGCTCGCGGCCATCGCGCGAAGCGAGTTCCACAATCGCCGGCGCCGCGACAGCCTCATCCGCTACGATCTCTTCGCCGAACCCGCGTGGGACATGCTGCTCGATCTCTACGTCCAGCATCATCGCGGGCAGCCGGTTCCCATCGACCGGCTTTGCACGGCCGCGGCGACGGCGAGCACCACCGCGCTGCGCTGGCTCGCCCTTCTCATCGAAAAGGAGCTGGTGATACGCTCGTCGTCCGCCGAGGAGGACGGCAACGTCCGCGTCATGCTTAGCGAACAAGGGATCGACGAGATGGAACGCTATTTGCGCGATTTCCTGCATCGCGACCGGCTGGGGGCGACATAGCCGCCGCGCTCTCCGCGCGCTAAGAGGAACAGGGGAATAGGGGGAACATGCCATGCGTGCGCTGACACTTGCCATTCTGCTTCTGCTCTCCCTGCTCGGCGCCTCGCGCGCCGCGGCGGACGACATCGTGCCGAGCGCGCGCGTGTCGAGCGCGGTCCTGGTTCGCGAAGGGCCTTCCACCGATACCCCCATCCTCGGCCGCCTGCGCCCCGGCGACAGCGCGCGGCTCGTCGGCGAAGTGAGCGGCTGGTACCGCGTCGAGCTGCCCGACGGCACGCAGGGCTATGTCAGCAAGGCATGGACGCTGGTGGTCGGCGGCGCCCCGCCGGGCGAAGCGCTGACGAGCGCGGCTTACAAGGTCCATGTGATCGACGTCGGAACCGGGCTCGCCATATTCGTCGAGGGCCGGGATTTCGCGCTACTCTACGACGCCGGAAGCCAAGATGATCTCCACGACGGCGACGAGAACCGCGTCGTCGCCTATATCGAGGCCGTGCGTCCCGGCCTTGCGCGCATCGACCATCTGATCCTCAGTCATCCGCACAAGGATCATCTCCAGCTGATGCCCGACGTCTTCCGCCGCTTCGCGGTCGGCCATGTCTGGGAGTCGGGGCGCGTCAACAAGACCGACGGCTATTGCCATTTCCTCAAAGCCGCGATGGCCGAGCCGGGCGTCCAATATCATGACGCGGTCGCCGCGAATGCGACGCGGACCGTGACCTTCTCGGGGAGCGGGTGCAACGGCACCATCATCGTGCGCGAAGGCACGATGATGGACGCGGCGCCCGTGCCGCTCGGCGCCGGCGCGCGCATGCAATTCCTCTATCGCGATCCGCGAAACTACGCCGACCCCAATGGCAACAGCGTCGTCGTTCGGCTCGATCTCGGGAACAAACGGATCCTGCTCGCGGGCGATGCCGAGGGCGGCGAACGCGAATTGCCCGCCACGGCGCCGCGGCCGAGCAGCATCGAGGCCAAGCTCATCGCGTGCTGCGCCACAGATCTCCGCTCGGACGTCCTCGTCGTCGGCCATCACGGCAGCCTCACCTCCTCGAGGCGCGCCTTTCTCGATGCCGTCGGCGCCTCGATCTATGCGATCTCGTCGGGTCCCTATCCTTACAGACGCGTCCGGCTCCCCGATCCCGAGATCGTGTCCGAACTCGAGAGCCGCGGCGAGGTTTTTCGTACCGATCGAGACGATCTCTATCAGATCGAAGACGAGAGGCGCGCCTGCGAACTCAACCCGAGCAAGATCGGCCCCGATGCCGACGAGGCGCCGGGCGGCTGCAACAACATCCTGATCGAGATCGGCCCGTCAGGCACGATGCGGGCAGGCTACAATGCTGTCGCCGATTAGCGCGGCAAGGAGAAATGAAGATGGCCAAGGCTCCAGCGAGCAAGACGTCCGCGAAGCAAGACAAGACACCGGTGCGAAAGACGGAGGGACGCAACCTCGTCATCCTTTGCGACGGCACCGGCAATGAGCTTGGCGGAGCACTCGCTGACGAGATCGGCGACATCCGCATCTCCAATGTTCTCAAACTCTACCGCATCGCCGAGAAAGGGCAGCGCCAGCTCGTCTATTATTCGCCCGGCGTCGGCACCGTGGGGCGGGTCGACTGGCTCTACCGCTGGAAGCAGAAATTCCTCGGAGTACTCGGGCTAGTAACGGGCTATGGGCTCGACGACAATTTGCTCGGCGCCTACCGTTTTCTCGCCGAAAATTGGGAGGAAGGCGACCGTATCTATATCTTCGGCTTCAGCCGCGGGGCGTGGACTGCGCGCGTGCTGGCCGGGATGCTCCACCTAATCGGTCTCGTCAGACCCTCGCAACTCAACATGTGCGACAATGCGCTTGCGACCTACAAGCGGGCCGCGAAGGAAGACAAGCTACCAATCGCCTGGCATTTCGCTCGGGTGATTGGCGCGCGCTATCCCGGCATCCATTTCGTCGGGGTCTGGGATACGGTCGCCTCGGTGCTTGTGCCGCGTTCGGACCGCATGTGGATACCGAGCCTCGAGACCCTGCCCTTCACCGCCACCAATCCTTCGGTGCGAATCTTCCGGCACGCACTCGCGCTCGACGAGCGGCGGCGCATGTTCCGCGTCGCGCGTTGGGCGCAGCCGCAACTCCATGTCCCCAATCGCTTCCGTCCGCGCGAAACGCTTGCACAGGATATCGAACAAAGATGGTTCGCCGGCGTCCATTCGGACATCGGCGGCGGATATCGCGAGGATGAAAGCCAGCTTTCGAAGATTCCGCTCATCTGGATAATTTCGGAAGCGCGCAAGGCGGGACTCGCGATCACACCCGCCAATCTACGGCAGTTTGCCGAGGGCGAGCCCAAGGAGGGAAGCGAACATGTCTACAGTCGCCCCGATCCGCTCGGACTGTTGCACAAATCGCTGACCTGGGGCTGGAAGCCCCTCGAAATCCTGCCAAAGGCCGTTCGCTACCGTGAGTGGCGACGCCGCGCTTTCCTCGGCCGTTATCTGCCGCTCGCCGAACCGCGCCTCATCGCGGCCGAGCATGTCATCGACGATAGCGTGCATGAGCGACGGGCGAAGGATGC
This sequence comes from uncultured Sphingopyxis sp., assembly GCF_900078365.1. Taxonomy (NCBI): domain Bacteria; kingdom Pseudomonadati; phylum Pseudomonadota; class Alphaproteobacteria; order Sphingomonadales; family Sphingopyxidaceae; genus Sphingopyxis; species uncultured Sphingopyxis sp. The sequence goes on along the minus strand of NZ_LT598653.1, from coordinate 1,269,805 downwards.
GACTTACCGCCCCGCCAACCTCGAAATCCGATAGCCCAAGGAAAGACCGCCATGGCCATTGCCCCCACTCTCGCCCAGCTTCGCCCTTATCTCGCGCCCGTGCTCCTCGAAGCGACCGGCACCCTGCAGGGCCAAGCCCTGCTCACGCGACTGCTCAACGAGACAAGCGCGCAGCTTCGCAGCTCCTCTAGCCGGGGCCGCCGCATCGTCCGGACGACTGACGTCGACACCGCCGACGCGCTTCTCACCCAAGCAATTCTCTATCGCGAGACGGGGTCGCCATCCTGGCTGCCCGGACCCGGGCTCGAAGATGTAGCGCATGAACTCATCGTCCTCTCGGTCCGCGGCACTTACGCGACGCTCTGCGCTTCCAGCGGCCCGATGCGCGACCGGCTCGTCAAGAAGCTCAAGGCCGTTCGCCGGATGCCGCGCGATGCGATCGCCGCCTTCGTGGGAGACGAGGCCAAGGCCTTGTGGCTGAACGGCGTCCATACGCCGACAGCGGCCAAGGCCGACACCAAGGCGCTGACGGGCGTCGATCTCGGCTATTCGCTCGATCCGATCGGCGACCAGTCCTATTATTATTCGGCAGTCCGTTCGATTCCGGACATTCCCGCGCTCGCCGCCGGCACGCCGAGGCCGCCGCTCATCGGCGCGGCTCCTGGCGGCGGCCGGATATGGATCCGCCGCGCCGAAAGTCTCGAGGATTATCGGGCAGTGATCAACGCGGCGCTCGATCATGCCACCACTGGTGAACGCCGACCCGATCCCTTCCAGGCTCTCGCGCAACCGACCAACAGCGCGGAAGGTGTCGAAGGCGCCTATGCGATCTCGATTATCCCTGAAGAATTATTGTCGGAAGACGATATTCCGCGCGAGGATCGCGAGGCGGCGAGACGCTGGGCGTTCGATGCCCATTATGCGGTAACGCCGCGCGACGGCATGTCGCTCGCCATCGCTGTAGCGCTCGGCAGCTTTGCCATCGGGACCGCCGAGCTCGGCATTACCCTCGATGACGAGGGCGAAGCGCAGCTCGGGTTCGGTTGGAGCGAGCAGCCGCCCGAGGCGGCCGCGGCGCGTGCGGAATGCGAGGCCTTTCTCGGCGATCTCGGCGCGATCAAAGTCTATTATGAAAGCGGCCATACGCTCGCGCAGGCGCGCTGCTATGCGGGCGGGTTCACCGACCAGCCTTTCGACTGGAGCTTCGCCGATTTCAGCGACTATGCGGTCGATGCCGAGAAGCCGGCCGTTCCCAAGGGCAAGACGCTCGCGCAATGCATCGCGGTCGATGGCGATACATCGCTCTTCGCTTTTGCGTGCGAGAAAATGTTCACCGATGCCGATGGCAAGCCACACGGCTGGCTCGCCAGCGACGACGGGTCGATGGAACTTGCCGACTTCATTCATATCGACCCCGATGCAAAGGTGCTGACGCTCGTTCATATCAAGGCCTCGGGCTCGACCGAGACGGACCGGATGGCCGCGCCCGCCGAATATGAGGTGGTCGTCTCGCAGGCGGTGAAGAATTTGCGTCACCTCGATCGCCGCAATCTCGCCGACGAACTCAAACGCGGCAAGGCCAAGAAGATCGGCGCGGCCGTGTGGCACAATGGCGACAAGCAGAAGGACAGAACCGGCTTTCTGGCAGCAGCGGAAAAACTCCCGCGAAGCGCCAAGCGCAAGCTCGTCGTTCTTCAGCCGCGTGTGACGCGCGGCGAGCGCGAGCGCTGCCTCGCCGACGGCGCGCCGCCCTCGCATGCGATGCGAATGAAGCAAATCGAAACGCTGATGCTCGCCGCGCGCGCGTCAGCGCTTGCTTGCGGAGCGAGTTTCGAAGGCATCGCCGATGGTGTCGCCCCCTAGGCGCTGGCGACGGCATCGGCCAAGAAGGCCGCACAATAGCGCACTTTTTTGTAGCCGATTTCAAGCCATTCAATCAAACCCGGGCACAGTGGAAGTCAGCTTCCTATAGCGTCTAGTCGGCTAAGATTGCGCACCGCATGGCCGCTTGCTTGCTGGCAGGTCTTGGGATCGCGGAAAGCGATAGCTGCCGTTCCCCCTGCATCCTTGTGTGGAAGGAGCCGCCGACAAAGCCGACGTTTGCGGTCCTTCGCGAGGCCGTCGAAACCGGCCGTTCGTTCACGAGCACCTGCGCGGCGGTTTTTGTCAGGTGCTCAGGTGCCGTAAATGCATGCGGTATGGGAGAACTTCTCGGTGCTCTTGTCAGGCCGATTGAGCCAGAAGCACCTCGTTCCGAAATCGGCGGTTCGCACGCTGAAGTGCGTAATCCCGCAACCGATCTTGGCTTGCGCCTCCGTGTCAATCGGCACGCAAAAGGGACCCCCGATCGGCGTCGAAGAGGGCCCCCCCTTTCGGATATGATGATGGCTTGTTGAGGATGGTCTTGCGCTGCGTGCGGCGGAGGGCGGGCGTAGCCCGACCGGAGGCGCGCGCAGCGCAAGATAGATTTTTGAAGGCGCCGAAGGTGGCGGTCAGCTGCGGTTTTTGAAGCGCCAGCTGTCGTTGCCCGTCTCGATGATATCGCAGTGGTGGGTGACGCGGTCGAGCAGCGCCGTAGTCATCTTGGGATCGCCGAAGACGGTAGGCCACTCGCCGAAGGCGAGGTTGGTGGTGATGATGACGCTGGTGCGCTCATAAAGCTTGCTGATGAGGTGGAACAGCAACTGCCCTCCCGAGCGTGCGAACGGCAGATAACCGAGCTCGTCGAGCACGATCAGGTCGAGCCGCGACAGCTGCGCCGCCAGGGTCCCGCCCTTGCCGATCCGGGTCTCCTCTTCGAGGCGTGTCACCACCTTGGGCCTTCCACGGCAAATCCGCTTCAAAGGTTGATCGACGGGCGAACTCTGCCAATCTTTTCATGAACCGCCTCGATCTAATCTTGCGGGCAGGTCAGGATGGCCAGACAGTAGGTATACCGGTCGGGCCGGATGCCTCGCGTTACATCGCAGAAGTGATCGGTACGGCGATAGACCGAGAGTTCGTATCACGCGGAGGCGCGACTGGCTGTGCCGTACTACGCCATGTAGATGACGTGTGGATCGGCGCAGACTCGCATGCAACGGCCGAGGCCGCGTTGTGGAAATATCGCGAGGCAATTAGGGCGTTCGAACTCGATATCAACGAAGCCAAGACGCAAATCTATTCCGAAAGCTTCCGGTACTCGGATAGCTGGCCGACTGACTTGGCCTCTCGAATCGAATTCGCTTTAGATTCGCCGTCGCGCCGCGTGTCAGAGCGCCTGCGCGCCGCTCTGGAACACGCATTTTCATTAACTTCTGCGGCCAGCGACGATGGAATTCTCAAATACACCCTTCGCTATCTCGACAAGTCTACGCTCCCCGCGGGCCAATGGGCAGTTGTCGAGCCATTTCTGAAGCGTGCCGCCGTTCATTACGGTCACACAGTTGACTACGTGGCCCGCATCATTGTTTGGCGCCACCTCGCCAAGCGGGATCTCGACACTGACGCTTGGGGCACCATCCTGGTTGGTCTACTCGACCGGCACGGCCGACTAGGTAATGACGCCGAGGTCTGTTGGGCGCTTTATGCCGCGCTACGCCTCGGCGTTACGATCCCAATCGGAACTGCGTTAGAGGTTGTCAGGAACTGCGGTGCCATGTCCATAGTAGCTCTCCTGTCGACAGCTTACGCCGGATTTGTGGATCGAGCCATTTTCGAAGCGACCGAGAACGTGATCATGGGAGAAAGCGCATCCGGCCCGTACTGGCCAGTGTTTCTTGAGTGGCGTGTACGCGATTGGCCAGAGGGAGTGTTCTTGCTCCCAGACAATGACCTCATTGAAGAACTCATCGAGCAGAGCATTTCAATCTTTGATGCGGGTAAGCTTCCATCGGTATTTCGTGACGTCGACGAGAATGATTTCGGCGAGGTCGACCACGCTATCGAGCAGCGAAGTAGCTACGACGGCGACTGGGACGACGAAGAGGAGGAGGAAGACGACATCTCCGTCAACTTTTAAGACGGCTACCCGCGAAAGGTATTTCCTGACGATGACGCTGGCCGACTGGACAGCTGCTTATTGCCCGTCAGCGTTTCAAAGGAGCCGTTCCGGTTCGTCCGACTTAGGAGTCGTTCTCCTGCTTCCGGTGACTGTCCGCTTTCAGGTCCCAGTCGCCAGCCTGCATACGGCCGACTTGAGGCGCGAACCAGCCGCAAACCGCTTCGCCGTGTGTACAAAACTGCATACGCGCTGCTCGATAAACGGAACTTTCGAGGTGGAGTATATCTGCGAGGCGACTGGATGGAAGGCGTTCGGCCTGTCGGTGGAGACGGGTGTCAGTGACGGGCGAATTGCCTCTCCTCCTGGCGGATCGGCTGTCCCGATAGACCACGCCGGATTTTCGCTACGATCCTGACCCTGTCACAAGAGCAAGGCCGGCTGGTCGGCGGCGGACGCGCCGACCCAGCCGGCCTCGATCGCCGCGAGGATGACGCGGGCGAGCTCGTGCGCGGCAACGGTGCGGAAATGCGGCGCGGGCGCGGTGATTCCAACGCGCGCCCAGCCGGGTGCAGTGAGGATGGCTTCTGCCATACGACTCGGGTTGATTTGTTCCACTGCCCTTTAGAACATAAAGAGAACATAATCACAATGAGGTTGCGGCGAGCCGAAGGCGGGCACGCGTCCCACGATCCGGCAGCACAGGAAATCGGTGCTGTCCGCCCTATTGGCGAATGAAGAAAATCCGCTGGGCGCTGATACGCGCATCGGCTTCGGCGCCCTGATGCCGTGGCGAGGCGAACAGCGGCGCACTCAGCGGCGCTGAATGATCGGCGACGGCGACCATATAGGCACGCGTCTCGCCGGGAAGCCTCGATCGTCCGGCAAGCCAGGCCGAGTATCGCGCCGGTCCTGCGTTATATGCGCCGAACAGACCCGGATAACCGAAACGGTCATACATCAGTCGCAGATAATAGGTCCCAGCCAATATATTGTCGCGCGGCGCATGGGGGTCATGTCCCAGTCCGAGCCGCGCGCGCATGTCGGCCCATGTCCCAGGCATGAGCTGCATCAGTCCCATTGCCCCGGCAGGACTGACAATCGGGCGGCCGTCCAGCGTCGTGCGCCCGCCGCTTTCCGCGCGCATGACGCGCTCGATCCATTCGACCGGGATGCCATAGCGCGCGGATGCCTCGACGATGTATGGCTGCCAGCGATCGACCGGCTCCGCCCTAGCGGGCACTGCCATGACCAGCGCGAGCGCGGCGAACGCGATCCTCACCGCCGCCACAGGAGCCGCGCCCGCCCGACAATATCGTCCGCATTGCTCACGCCGAAATAGCGCCCGTCGAACGACGCAGGGCTATCGGTCATCAACAGGAAAAACTCGCCGCGACCAAGTTCGGCGCAGCCCGACCACCGCGGCATCACCCTACCCGCGCCGTCGCGATCGAGGCGGCGCGCGACGAGCCGCCCGTTGACCATGACGCGCGCGCCGATCGCGCAGACCTCATCGCCGGACGCGGCGGCAACGCGCTTCACCAGCGGGACATTCGCCGGAAGATAATGCCGCCGCGCCGCCATCATCCGAAACTCACCCGGCACCCGCGCGATCACCATGTCGCCGCGCGCGAGCGCCGCGCCGTCACCGACCGCATAGAGGCCGACCGGCGCGCTGGCGCTGGCGTTCCAGACAAGGCGCGGGCGAGGCTCGACTATCAACGTCGCGGCGAGCGCCGCCGCGAGGCCGCCGCAGCCGATCGCCCGTCGGCCGAGCCGCCGCCGCATGACCGGTGCCGGGTCAGTCATCGCCCGGCGCTCCATCCTGCCCGATCGACCAACTATCGAGATCGTCGATATGGTATCGGATGCGCCGGCAATGGCGGCGGAAGCACGGGCCGGTGCCGCGCGTGCGATGCACCTGCAAGGTCCGCAGCGAGACGCCGAGATAATGGGCGGCCTGCTTGGGACTTAGGAAGGGCGAACCTCGCTTTGCCTCCTTCGCCCGCTCAATGCTGTCGTCACTCTCCATCCTGTCTCTCGCTCCGTCGCGCCGTGCTGGCGAAAGGGGGAGGATGAAGCGCCGTTCGCGTCCACGAACGTGTCGGAATCAGGATCGCGGATTCCGACACCGTAGCGGACGAATAGCCAAGTCGGGGTGCTGCCTCGTCGGGCCGCGTCCGTGCGGCAACCGGCGCCTAAGCGGCAAAGCCGCCGTCGACGAACCAATGGGCGCGGTCGAGGTGCGATTGCCAGCAGCGTTTCGCGGCGGCCATGTCGACCTCGATGTCGAGTAGCAGGATGTCGGTCGCGGCCTCGATCCAGTCGAAGCCGTCGCGCTCGGCATCGAGCAGGCGGGCATAGGTTAAGATTTGCGAGCGGTCATAGTCGGTAAGGGCATCGCCCGCCGGGGCGCTCGGCGCAACGAGCGGCGGGATGTTCAAATGAGACTTGGTCGGCACGATGCGCCTCCTATGAAACGACCTCTCTCGCCCCGCCCCTATAACGAATAGGAACGATCATTCCTAGAACGATCATTCCTTTCGGTTGATCTACTTGTAGATGGATTTGAAGGATGTCCTTGCCACAAATCTTCGGCGCATTCGGAACGAACGCGGCAAGACTCAAGAAGAGATGGCGCACATCCTCGGAATCAGTTCGCGCTATCTCGGGTCGATCGAGCGCGCGCGTGTCTCGCCAAGCGTTTCGCTGCTCGGAAAGTTCGCGGTCGCGCTGAAAGTCGATCCCTGCCACCTGATCCAGCGGCAATGACGCTCAGGAAAAGATGCTCCGCGGCCCCGCGTTCCAGATAGCTAATGCCGCGGTTCTAAGACGCCGCGCGGCCGATTTGGTCGACTCCCCGCGACCGGGCCAGTCGCTCGCGCGAACGAAGGCTTCTCCGATGGTTCGCAGCGAAGCCCCCTCGCCCAAGGCGTCGATGACGCGCAGCGCCAGCACGGTGCGGTAAAGGCGCGGCCGCGTCACCGCTGCGAGCGGCTGGCCGCGCGTCAGCGCGACCAGGCGCCGGAACTCGGCAAGCTGCCTCGGCGCGATAGCGACGGTGAAAGGAAAAATCAGCCGATCGAGTGGCAACGGCTCGACGCTGCTCACAATGTCGATGCGGACGCCGTGATGAACGCCGCCAATAGCGGCATGAAGCCGTCTATCTCCCGCGACAGCGAGGCAGGTCGCGAGCAAAGGCGCGGCATCGGCGCGGGTCGCGCCTCGCGTGGGCCGGGCGCGCAGCACCGATGGATCGAAAGCGGCCGACCAAAGCAGGCGGGCGGCGGACGCAGGCCGGCCCGGTTCCTCGGCGAAAGTGAAGCCCCCAACGCGCGGTGAACGCGGTATCGGCGGCGGTCAGCGGGCCGTCGCCCGGATCGCCGCCGACGGGATAGTCGGGATCGCGGCGCAGCAGTTCCCACGCGAGGCCGCGCGCGCCAGTGGCGGCGAGCGCGGTATAGGCGCGGGCATCGCGCCAGCTTCCGGGCGGCAGGACCGCGCGCGTCTCGATCGCCGGCATGACTGCTATCCGTCGCCGCGCTGCGTCTGCACATAGGCGCGCAGGGCGTCGGCCTGATCGGGACGAAGCGCATCGGCGGCGGCGACATGATCGGGCCTTTCACCCGCGAACAGCCAGGAGGGGCAACGCCCTTCGACATTGCCGAGATTGGGACGATGCTGCGCGTAGCCGACCAGCGCGGCCAAATCCGGGTCGAAATGCCGCGCGACCTCGGGCGGATAGACCAGCCATTGCAGTTCGAAGGGCTTGAGCCAGCCAAGGCAATAGCTGACGATGATCCCGCGCCGCGGGGCGTCGCTCACATTGGCGCCCGCACCGTGCAGCGTCCCGCCGAGCCAGATCAGCGCGTCGCCGGGTTCGCAGGTCGCGGCAACGGCGGCGCCTTCGTTCGCATCGCCGTCATAGGTGAGCCGGTGACTGCCCGGCCATAGCCGGGTCGCGCCATTCTCCACGGTGAAGGACGAGAGCGGCCACATGACGTTGACCTGAAATTGATGCCCGCCCTTGATCGCGGGCCATAGATCATGGTCGCGGTGCGGATATTGGGCGAGCGCGCCGGGGTGTATCTCGACGGCTTGTGTCAGATTGAGCGCGATGCGGTCGCAGTTTGGCGACAGGATACTTTGAGCCAGCGGAAGAATTGCGCCGTGCATGACCAGCGCGCGGGTCGCGGGCGCGCGGGTGAGCAGCCGCCCGAAACGCTTGGTCCGCTCGCCGAAGAAGTCGCCGACGCAATAGGGCGTCGCCGCGAAATCATAGTCGAGCGAGGAATCTATCGCGTCGATCTGATGGGCAGGAAACAGATTGCGGATGACGCAAAAGCCGTCGCGGTCGAGCCGAACGGGCGCGCTATCGGGGGAGAAAGGCGCGGTCATGCCGCCGATCCCGCCGCGATCGTCCCCGCCGGCAAGGCGGGAAGCGCATAGAGGCCGTTCGCTTCGAGATGGGCAGGCGTCGCCGGCTCGATCGTCACAGCGAAGGCGCCGAGACGGCCGCCGCCCAAATCCTGCCCCGGTCCCAGTGCCTCGCCCTGCCAACCCATGCCGAGAATCTGTTCCCGGAAGCGCGCGGTGACGACGCCGGTAAAGCGGTTGATGCCGCGATCGAGCGCATGATCGACCATCGCGCGGATAAGCCCGTCGCGCAGTCGCAGCCGGTCAGGCCGGAGCAGATTGGGCGGCAGGCAAAGGCGGGTGATCTCGAAAATGTCCGGGCCGACCGGAACGCCGTCGGTGCAGAGCCGCTCGAACAAAGTGCCGAGCAGATGCGGCCGGGTCGAGGGCAGCAGCCGCATCGAGGCCAGATGGCGGCCGGCGCGGTCGGCGGCGATGATATAGGTGGCATAGGCGTCGTCGAAGCGATCGACCTCCAGCCGGTCATCAACGACGGTCAAATCCCAGTCGAGCAGGTCGATGAACAGCCGCTTGCGGTCCTCGAACATGGATTCGAGCAACGGCTGGTCGGCCGGCGTGCCGAGCCCTTCGACGATATGGATCATGATTTTCGCTCCCTTGCGTGTGGTCACGCAAGGGAGCGAAGTTCGCCGCGGAATGTCAGGTCGCCAGGTGGCGATGTTGACGCGGGGCGATTTCGTGGATGCCGATCTCGCCATCAAGAACGGCGGCCAGGACAAGCTGGGTGCGGTTGGGGACGTCATAGCGGGCGCAGGCCGCTTCGATGTAGGTTTTGACGGTCGAGGGCGTGAGACCGAGAATCGTCGCGATGTCGGTGTTGCTCTTGCCCTGTCCGGCGAGAACGACGCAATCGCGCCAGCGCGGGCGCAGCCGCCCGACGCGAACTTGCCGCAGGCGTCTGCCGTTCACGATCTGCCGTGCCTTCTGAAAGGCAAATCCGCCGATCGTCTGAACCCCAGCGAGATAGTGCCGAACGCATCCGGGTCGGCGCGGCGAGCAGAAGTTGCACGATCCGCTGCGCTCGCCCAACACGAAGGCGGGAACGGTGATTCCATTGCTGACGCCATGATATTCTCCGCGTTCGAGGAAGGCCCGGTGCCGTGGACTCAGTTCGATCAGGTCGCCGATCTCGCACCATGTAAAGCAGGCGTTGGCCGCGATGCAGGCATGAACAACCGGATCGTCGCGGTGATAGAGGCCGGCGAAATATTCCAGCGCATAGTCGGGCGAATAATTGTTCATGTTGATGAGGCCCGGCGACCCGCTGCGATGATCGTCGTGATGGATCATCGCATAGTGACGAAAGCCCAGCTCATGCGCGACGGCTTCGAGCAAGCTCTCGATCGCGGGCAAATCCTCCGCCCGCTGGACTTCAATAAGAAATGCCGCAGCGAGGCTTAACGCACTCGCGTCCATATTTTGGTGCGGCAGAAGATCGCCGCCCTGCAACCCTTCACCTCCAGTTTTCCATCCTCGCGCAAGATCAGATATCCCTTCGTCGCGCCATCGCCCGTCTCCGGGTCATAAACGGGTCCTCCCTTCCATTCGCGCGGGCCACCCTCGAAACCGCGCAGCACCACCAGCCCCTTGAGCGTCCGGCTCCGCAAAGCCCGGTCGGGGTTCTTCACGTCGCGCTGGTCGGGGTTGGCCCGCAGGGGAGCGGCATCGACCACCTTGCCGCAGATGGCCGCGCCGCAGCGATACAACTCGATTTGCCCCCCGTTGCTTCCGGTCGACCACAGACCGGCGATAGCGTTGCCGCTCCCCTGCGAAGCCGCGGCCGATCCCCCTCCGGCGGCCGCAACCAATGCCATTGCGAAAAAGAGAACCCGCATATCGTCGATCACCGTGGCAGGGGCGTGATGAGCGGCGGGGTCAGCGACGCGAGGGCGCGCCGCGCCAGCGCGCGGTCGTCGTGCTGCCATGGATGGAATCCGGGGCGGAGATAAGAGAGGATGCCGCGCGCAAGTCCGCGCATCACGCCCGGATAATCATAAAGGTAGGCGAGCAGCACCCGCCATGTCGCGCGGTTGTTCTTCCCGTCCTGCCGCAGCAGGTCGCGGGTATTGCGGAATATGACCCCATGGAAACGCCATGCTGCGCTCAGCATCGCGAGCGAGCGCAGCGACCAGCGCGCAAAGCGCGGCATATCGCGTGTCGCGAACAGCCATGTGTCATAGGCGACCGCCTTATGTTCGATCTCCTCGATCGCGTGCCAGCGCCACATGCGCTCCGCCTCGACATCGGCGCCCGCGAGGTGCGCCGGATCGGACAGTACGGCGTTGGCGAGGATCGCGGTGAAATGCTCGAGCGCGCAGGACGCGGCGAGTTGCATGATCGGCGGGCGGCGCTTCGCCCAGGCGATCGTGCGCGCGGCGCGGTTCTCGGATGACGCCATGTCATAGCCCGCATCGCGCGCCTGCCGGTTGAAGAGGATATGTTCGCGCGAGTGGGTTGATTCCTGAAAGATGAAATCGTCGATCTGCTCGCGCAGCGCCTCCGGCACGTCGCCGCGATAATGGCGCACTGCCGCAATGAAGAATTTTTCGCCGACCGGGAACGTCGAGGACAGGGCATTATAAAAAGCTGTCCGGCCCGGATCACCGCCGTGCCACCAGTGGCGCGGAAGCATGTCGCGGCCGAATTTCCAGTTGCGCTTTTCGATGACGTGGCCGGCCGGGGTTTGCGTCCTGTCGGTCATCATCGTCTCCTTCCTGCGATCAGAAGAAATGGGCCGCCGCACGGCGCCGGGGAGGAACCGGGCGGCGGCCAGTTCTCTCGGAGAGAGAGTGCGCGTGAATGCATCCCGTCGGTCAATCGGTCTGCGAAAAACTGGGCCGATGTTCGCTCGGGAGCAAACAGACACCGGCCCAAGGTTTATCCCCCAGTGGTGGAGACCTCAGAATTTCTTCGCGATGCTGAACCCGATGATGCGCGGGTCGAGGGTGAAGACGTTGGTCGTCAGGCCCGAATCGTCCGAGTTCAGGAAGGCATCGGTGATCGGCGTCGAGTTGAAGACATTCTTCACATAAGCCTCGATCGACAGGTCATCGGGACCATCGACGCGCAGCGAGATGTTGAAGTTGGTCCAGTCGCGCAGGCGATCGTATGGCGCGAGATTATAGACACGCGCCCAGCTCTTCGCCTGCCAATATCCATCGCCGCGAATGGTCGCGCTCCAGCCGTCGTCAAACGGGACGGTATATTCTGCTCCGAGATTAACGGTCCAATGTGGTGAGTTCGGTAGTTCGTTGCCGCTAAGGTCCGTGTAGAGACCGGCACCACCATTAAGCTCAGGATAATTCGCAAAGTCGAAAAGCTGCCCGGTAGCAGGATCCGGCAAAGTTAAACCGCCAAGCGCGAAAATGCCTCCCCAACCCCCGCAGAGTTTCCACGATTCCGCATCTCCCCCCTTCGTTTGCAGAAAGGATTCGGCGTAATGAGCCGGCACAACACAATTCGAAGGTAACTGCACCCAACCCCGCGTGACGACATAGTTGGGATCGCCGAGGTTGCGATTCATGGGGTCGATGGATTTCTGACCCTTTCCGATACGCGAGCCGAGCCAGCCAATGTTGGCATTGAGGCGGAAATTGTCGACAGGCTCGAAAAGTGCGGAAAGCTCGGCGCCCCACACTTTGGCATCAAAATTCTCATTGACTGCGGTGCGATCGCGTATCTGCGATACTTGATAATTCTTGTAGTCATAGAAGAAGGCGCTCGCATTGAGCGTCAGCCGCCCGCCCATAAGGACATTTTTCGTGCCGATCTCGAATGCATTGACGAACTCTGGCTCGAAAGTCGGGCCGTAGTTCACACCACTCAACGACAGAACAGGGTTTACGCCGAGGGAATCATAAAGTGCTGCTTCTTGCTCAGTTAGAACGCCAGCATCAATGAGTTGCTCGGAGGTTGCAAAACCCGGAGTAGGCGGATTCATACCACCTGCTTTGTACCCCCGACTATAGAATGCATAGAGAAGCGTATCGTCAGTGAAGCTGATTTGTGGAGACCAATCAATCCCGAAACGTCCCGTGAATTCTCCCCATTTTAACTTTATATCCGGACCAGCAGGATAGCCCTTCCCGACCACGCCACCTGCCAACATTGTGGGTGCTAGTAGTAACTGGCTAGGCACGGGGGTGAATGTTTTACGATCGCGCGTGTAGCGTAAACCAGCCGTCAGTTTCAGGTTAGGATCAATTTCATAATATGCCTCGCCAAAGGCGGCTAGGCTCTGGAGTGCATATGGGTTCGAACTGCGAAAATAGTTGTGGCCCTGCCCATCAATACTATCAACAGGATTGGGATCTATATATGGACAATAATCCACTCCATCAACAGTAGACCCGCCGAATAGTCCGTAATTATTCTCATTACATTGATCCAAATTTCCGAATGGAGGAGTTTTAGCCAGAGCTGTCAACAAATTACTTAATACATAATAATCATTTTGCGTTCGGAACTTTGTGTAGTTTCCTCCCACACTGAAATTGAATGGTCCATCAAAATCGGACTGAAGGCGAACTTCTTGAGAAAATTGCTTCGAGTATGCGGAAGAAATATCAAATACCGCCAATGTGTCGGAGCATCCGAGCTGAGGATCACACAATATGCCACCAGGAGATAGTGGTCGAAATGGACTGGGAGGGTAGGTCACACCGGTACCAGGAGTAAAAGCAGATGTAACCCATCCAGAAGAATCGTTAAAAATCGGCTGAGTATTAAATCTATTATAGTCCTGGAAGCTATACACGCCGTCCCAATTCCATGCAGTTTGCGAGGAAAAGGTGAGGCCTTGAGCTAGGTCGATGTCGAAATTGAGTTCGAGAAGGTCGGATTTAGCACGATAAATTGGGTCTTTCGATGAAGCAATTTCGCGCAAGTCGCGCGATTGCATCAGACCACCATAAGGATCAACACCAGTTTTCAGCAGGGTCGCTAGAACGCGTGCGCTGGGTACAGCGCCTTCATACCCAAGAAGGAAAGCGTTGTGAGCCTGATTCGCCCCTGCAACATATGCAAGCGCCAGTCCGTTCGGGGTACCGAAAGCATCGTCATCATAAAGACTTCCCGCTTTGCATCCGGTGCTGAACAAAGCTTCTCGCAAAGGCGACCGTTGGGTTAAATTGACTCCCCCTGCTCCAATGCCTGTTTGCGGCACCGGGGTATTGCCAATGATTTTCAAGCCATCATCACGATGGCAAAGCTGCTTTCCGGTACGCGAACGATTGTCGTTCTCCCGGAAACGCTCCCAAATGAAATTGCCGCGTAGCCAATCATTCTCGAACCCCAGCGTCGTCCGTAGCGAATAGAGGTCGCGCCCGTTGACCCGATTCTTTGTCACCGAATTATAATCATATCCATCACGATCGGTCATCGACCCGGCAATACGGAGGCCAAAAGCATCAGGAACAATTGGGATGTTAAGCATCCCCGTCATGCGGCGGCTATTGAAATTGCCCACTTCGCCCTTGATGCTGCCCTCGAACTGGCCAAGCTTCGGCTTGGCGGTAATGAGGTTAATAACGCCGCCCGTCGCGTTTCGGCCATAGAGGGTGCCTTGCGGACCGCGAAGAACCTCCATGCGTTCCATGTCGAAGAACTCTTGCTCGAAGAAGCGATTGTGGATGATGCCGACATTGTTGAAGCTAACTGCGACGCCGGGGTCAGATGTAGCCGAAATCGCCTTCGTGCCGATGCCTCGTATCGAAATGTTGTAGCTGGTGAAGTTGGATTTGCTGAACGTCAGGTTCGGCACCGCGCGCATAATGTCCGCACCGCTCTCGATCTTCTGCTCTTCCAGATTTTTCTGTGACAGTGCGGTGATCGCGATCGGCACCTTCTGGGCCGATTCCACACGCTTTTGCGCGGTGACGATGATTTCGTTGCCCCGGTAGTCGCTGTCAGGCGCGGGGTCGGCAGCGGCGGACGTTGCCGAAGCGAGCGTCCAGGTGCGTCCATCGTTCGACACGATGCGCAGGCCGGCATCGGCCGCCGCGCGGCGCACCGCCTGATCGACGGTCATCGATCCCTTGATCGCGCGGATGCTCTTGCCGCGCACGGCGTCTTCACTGACGAGTATCTGAATGTCGGCCTGCTCCGCGAGTGCCGGGATGCCGGTGGCGGCCGACTGCGCCGGAACGTCGAAGCTCTTGGTCTGGGCCATCGCGGGCGTCGCAACCACCACCGCATAGATTGCCACCGAAGACGCGAGAGCGCCGCGAAGATCGCGATACCGCATAAAATCCTCCCCCATGTAATCCGGCCCGATCATTCGGGCTCACATGGAAAACGATGCTTGGGAGAGGGCTTTCCGTTTTTTCGAGCGAAATTTTTTTCAGTTCGATGACAGGATAATCCGGTCAGCGGTGATTTCGGCGCGGGAATCCGTCAGATTCGCAACAGCGCGCGCGAAGGCGTCGGGTTCGTTGGTGCGGAAGCGACCGATCATCTTTTTGCGCCCAAGCGCCGCGTCGGACAGCTCGATCGTGCGAACATTGTAGCGATTGAACTCGGCAACGGCCTCGGCGACCGTATCGCCGTCAAACACGAGCTGGCCGGTTCGCCATGCGAGCGCCTTGTCGATTTCCTCGCTGATGGCCGGGACGGATACGACGGCCTTATCGGGTGCGACGAACGCGCGTGCCCCTGCCGATACGCGCTGGACGTTCTTTTCATCCCCGACGCGCCAAACTTCGACCACGCCCTCCGTGACCTGCACATCGACACCATCGGCCTCACGCCTGACCGAAAATGCGGTGCCGACTGCCCGGACGCGCACGTCGCCGACCTCGACGATGAACGGACGCTCGCGGTTCTTGGCTACCTGAAACCACGCCTCGCCCTCTTTGAGCGCGATCCGGCGCACCTCGGGTTTCATCGTCACGTCGAGGGCGGTTTGCGTATTCACAGCCGCGAACGAGCCATCGCTCAGCGGAACCCGCCGGATTTCCCCGATCGCCGTCTGGATTTTCTGGTCGGGCGCAGCGAAGAAATCCAGGTTCGGAAGGCCGACCACCAGCGCGGCGGCAGCAGCGGCGACACCGCCGCCCCATAGGACACGCCGCCTTGAAAACCAGGCGCCGCCGGCGGCGGCCACCTCATAGGATTGCGGTTGTCCAGCGCGGAGAACGCTTGCCCGGTCGAGCATATTCCATGCGACCTTGGCGCGAAAATAAGCGCCGCGGCGGCGATCGTCACCCGCGAGCCACGCCTTGAGCTCGGCGCGCACGGCAGGGTCATGGCCCTCGCGGTCCATGCGGGCGACCCACGCGGCGGCGCGCTCATTGATCGCGTGTGCTGTTTCGCGTTCGCTCATCTTGTCCCATTCTCGCCATTGCCTGCTCGGCCGACTGGTCGCCATCGGCTATTGCCTGCAATATCAATCTCAAACCCTTCGCCACGTCGTTCTCGACCGTGTGTTCCGTTACCCCAAGCCGCGCTGCAACGTCCTTCTGGGGCAGTCCCTCGACCTTGCGAAGCTCGAATATCTTTCGGCATCGATCGGGCAATCCCTCAATCAGACGGCGCACCCGATCGAGTTCGCGGCGGCCCGCGGCTACCCGTTCGGGAGACGGTTCATCTCCAACGATGTTTAAGCTCTCGATTTCCGTAACGGATTCGATGCTGACGATGCGCGCACGGCGCAGCCGCATCAGGACAATCCGGCGCGCGACGGTGAAAAAATAGGCGCGGCCGCTGTGAATATGGCCGACATCTTTCATGCCGGCGATCTGGCAATAGGTTTCCTGAATGACGTCTTCGAGGTCGTCGGGATCGAGCGTGTGGAGCAGCCAGGAGCGCACGTCGGCTTCGTGCGGCAGGATTTCCCGCCCCACCCAAGCCATGATCCTCGCGCGCTTCTCCCTGTTCACATCACCCGTCTTTGCGATCCCCATTCTGAATAACGATGCGCGGCGAAGGATTTTCCGTAGGAGCCGCGCAAATATTTTTGGCGTCGGCGATCAACTTAGCATGATTGCGGCCATTCAAGACCGGCCGTTCAATGGAAAATGCGCCGCCGCGCATCGCTGGAAGGGCGTAACTGCCGACCATTCGCATTTCCGAGCGGTTGGTTCAGCCTCATCCCATCGTTACCGAGCGCGGTGCATCCGTGCCTGCATAGGAAGAGGCAGGCATTATCCCGCCTTTTTTCCTGCCAGTGGCACCATATTGTCCGTGCCAACTGCTCCGCTCGCGCAATAGCGTCCCCACGCGGCCATCAGTTCCACACGCGCTCCCGGCTTATCGGGGGTGCCAAGATAGGTGGTGCGGCGATAGGCGGCCTGCACTGCGTCCGGCGTCTTATGCGCCAGCGCCGCCTCCACCACGGCATCGGCAAAGCCCTCGTTCGCCGCCCAATCGGTAAAGGCGGAACGGAAACCGTGGACGTGGTAAGGCTCGCTCATGTCGCGCATCACCTTCAGCAGCGTCATGTCCGACATCGGCTTGCCAGCCATGCCCGGAAACACGACATCACTCTCCCCCAGCCTGAACGCCGCCGCCTTCGCCACCACCGCCAGAGCGGCGTCTGAGAGTGGCACCATGTGCCCCTTGCTCCGCTTCATATGATCGGCGGGGATCGTCCAGAGGCGGCCCTCAAGGTCGAATTCGGTCCAGGTGGCAAGGCGCACCTCCTGCGAACGAACAGCCGTCAGGATGAGCAGTTCCAGCGCGAGTCGTCCGAATGACGGCTTGCGTTGCAATGCCGTCATGAAGGCCGGCACGGCGACATAGGGCATGGCTTTGCGGTTTTCGCGTTCCTTCACTTGCCGGGGCAGACCGCGCCCAGCTTTCAGGCTTCCGCTACCCGACGGGGCTTCGCTGGAACGCCAGCCCTTCGCGTGAGCATAATCGAGCACCGCGCATATCCGGTTGCGCACCTGGCGCGCCGTTTCGGGGATTTCCTGCCAGATCGGGGTCAGCACCGCGATGATGTCGGGCGAGCCGATGCCTCCGGTCGGAATATCGCCCAGTTTCGCGAAGGCGTGGTTTTCCAGACTGGCGAGCCACTGACGAGCATAAATGGGACTTTTCCAGCCGGCCTTATTCTCGGCATGATATTGGCGCGCGGCCTCGCGGAACGTCACCTTCGCGGCAACCTCGTCTTTCTTTTCGGCCAGAACATCGCGCCGTTCCACCTTGACCGCCTTACGCAGCCCCCTCGACTTCTCGCGGGCTTCCGCCAGCGTCAGCAGCTTGGCGCTGCCGAGCCCTATATCATGCCGCTTGCCGTCGCGCTGCAATCGCAGGAACCAGGAGGCTCCGCCGCGCTTGTCCACCTTCAAAAACAGCCCTTCGCCATCCTGATAAGTACCAGGATTCGCCAAAGCTGCCTTGACCGCAATCGCCGTGAGCCTGCCCATCGCGTTACCCCCACATTCTTCCCCCACACTTTTGGGGGATAAAGTGTGGGGGTAAGAAAATCTTCCCCCACATTCCCCCCACACTTTTCTTCGGCTGCACACGAACGACGCCGGACGCAGGGGGACGGATATGGCGATAATACGCTAGGTTTTCTGCGATTTCTAGGGATTTCGGCGGATGCCCTCGGATGGGAGGGTGGTGGACAGGGCTGGATTCGAACCAGCGTACGGAAACCCGGGCAGATTTACAGTCTGCTGCCTTTAACCACTCGGCCACCTGTCCTTGGGGCCCGCTTTGGGAAGCGGTGCAATGGCGAAACGAGGCTTGCCTGTCAATGGCAGTCATGGGAAAGGCGCGGCCATGAGACAATTTTCCCGTCATCGTCGTCCGGGCGGCCAGAATTCGCGCGGCCAGGCCATCCGTTTCTGGGGCCGCCACGCCGTTCTCGCCGCGCTCGCCAACCCCGAACGCACCGTCAAGCGCATCTGGGGCACGCGCGAAGCATTGGGCCAACTCGATCTGCCGCCGGTGATTCCGATCAGCTACGCCGATGTCGCCGACCTCGCGCGACTCGTTGCGCGCGACGCGCCGCATCAGGGCCTCGTCATCGAGGTCGACCCGCTCGAGGGCGTCCATCTCGGCGACCTGCTGCAGGAAGAGGTCGATGCCGGCAGCAAGCGCCCGCTCGTCATCCTCGATCAGGTCACCGACCCGCATAATATCGGCGCGGTGCTGCGCTCGGCGGCGGCGTTCGACGCCGCCGCGATCATCACGCAGGACCGCCACAGCCCGCCCGAAAGCGGCGTCATCGCGCGCTCGGCCTCGGGCGCGCTCGAAACCGTGCCGTGGGTACGCGTCGTCAACCTGTCGCGCGCGCTGGAGGAAATCGCCGAGGCGCAATATTGGCGCATCGGGCTGATGGGCGATACCGAAACGACGCTGGGCTCGACGCTCGACGGCAGCAAGGTCGCGCTCGTGCTCGGTTCCGAGGGCGACGGGATGCGCCACAATGTCATGGAGCATTGCGACGTGCTGGCGAAGCTCCCCATTTCGCCGCGGATGGAAAGCCTCAACATCTCGAACGCCGCGGCGATCGCGCTCTACGCGGTCGCGACGGCGCAAAACTAATCGTCATCCCAGCTAAAGCTGGGATCGCTCATGTTCTGAATGGACGATAGCGGCCCCGGCTTTCGCTGGGGCGACGGAAATCAATCCTCCGCCGCGATCCGCACCTTCAACCCGTCGAGCGCATCGCTGAACGGGATCTGGCACGACAGGCGCGAAGCTTCGTCGCGGTCGGTGGTCGAATCGAGCAGGTCGTTCTCGTCCTCGCTCATCGCGGGCATCGCGGCGGTGTCGCCCGCCTCGACATGGACATGGCAGGTCGCGCACGAACAGCAGCCGCCGCACAGCGCGAGCAGTTCGTCGAAACCCGCGTCGCGGATATTCTCCATCACGGTCAGGCTGGTGTCGCCTTCGATCTCATGCTCGGTTCCGTCGCGCGTCACGACAATCAGCTTCGCCATGCTAGTCCCCATAGGTTTCTTGTCGCAGGCGCTATGTCGCGCGTTGCCTGTCAAATCAAGCGTTGCTATCAGCAACCTTGGGAACAAAAGGAGAATATGTGATGAGCTTCGGCCAGGAGCAGCTGAATGCGGGAATCGACGCGATCGCCGCGATCGACGCCAATTTCGCGCGCGCGCTCGGCAACGCCGGCTATCCGCCGCCGCGCATCCGCGAGCGCGGCTATACCACCCTGCTCCGCACCATCGTCGGCCAGCAGGTCAGCGTCGCCGCCGCGAATTCGATCTGGACCAAGCTGGAGACCGCCTTCGGCGAAGGATGCCCCGCCGAGGTCATGGCCGCCGCCGAGTTCGACGCGCTGCGCGCCTGCGGCCTGTCGGGACAGAAGCAAGGCTATGCCAGGAGCCTCGCGCAGCTCGTGCTCGACGGCGAACTCGATTTCGACGCCCTCCCCGCCGACGACGAGGAAGCGATCGCCTTGCTCACCAAGGTCAAGGGCATCGGCCGCTGGTCGGCCGAAATCTACCTGCTCTTCGCCGAAGGCCGCCCCGACATCTGGCCCGCGGGCGACCTCGCGGTGCAGGAAGCCGTCGGCCGCATCCTCGGGCTCGGCGCGCGGCCGAGCGAGAAACAGGCGCGCGAACTGGCCGAGCCATGGCGTCCGCATCGCGGCGCGGCGGCGATCTTCAGCTGGCACTGCTATAATATGGATGTGATCTGAGCGCGTTCGTCGCCCCCGCGAAGGCGGGGGCCGCCAGCGACCTTGCGCTACACCGGTAGCGGCCCCCGCCTTCGCGGGGGCGACGATTCAAACAAAAAAGGCCGGGCGGAGCATCCTCCACCCGGCCTTTTTGTCGATCGTCAGCCGAAGCCTATTTCTTCGCGGCGGCCTTCTTGGCCGGAGCCTTTTTCGCGGGCTCGGCCTTTTCGGCCTTCGCCGGAGCAGCCTTCTTCGCGGCGGGCTTGTCCTCGGCCTTGGCCGCAGCCTTCTTCGCCGACGCCTTCTTGGGCTCGGCCTTGGCCTCTTCCTTCACCGCATCCTTCTTGGCGGGCGCAGCCTTCTTCGCGGCCGCCTTCTTGGCGGGCTTCGCGTCATGGTCATGGTCGTGACCGCAGCCCGGACCGTGGACGTGGCCGTCATCGTCGGCCTCGATCGCCGCCTCGATCTCTTCACGCGTCACTTCGCGGTCGCTGATCTCGGCCTTTTCGAACAGGAAGTCGACGACCTTGTCCTCATAAAGCGGCGCGCGGAGCTGCGCGGCGGCGAGCGCGTCCTGCTGGACATATTCGACGAAACGCTGGCGGTCTTCGGGGCGATATTGCTGCGCCGCCTGCATGACGAGGCGCTGCATTTCCTGTGCCGACACCTGCACGCCATGCGCCTGGCCGATCTCCGACAGAAGCAAGCCGAGGCGGACGCGGCGCACCGCGATGCTGCGATATTCGTCGCGGTCGCTCTCGAGTTCGGCCTTCGCCGCTTCGGGATCTTCCTCGTGGCTCGCTTCATGCTCGAGCTGCTGCCAGATCTGGTTGAACTCGGCCTCGACCATCGTCGGCGGCACGTCAAAGTCGTGGCTCGCGGCGAGCTGGTCGAGCAGCTTGCGCTTCATATAGGTGCGCGTCAGGCCGTTCAGTTCCTGCTCGACCTGATCCTTCATCAGCTCCTTGAGCTTGTCGAGGCTTTCGAGGCCGAGCGATTTCGCAAACTCGTCGTCGATCTTCGACGCCGCGGGGACCTTCACTTCCTTCACCGTGACGGCGAATTCGGCGGGCTTGCCCTTCAGATTCTCGACCGGATATTCGTCGGGGAAGGTGACTTTCAGCACCTTTTCGTCGCCCGCCTTGACGCCGACGAGCTGGTCTTCGAAGCCCGGGATCAGCTGGCCCGAGCCGATCTCGACCGCCATGTCCTCACCCGTGCCGCCGTCGAAGGCGACGCCGTCGACGCTGCCGGCGAAGTCGATGATGACCTGATCGCCCTGGGCGGCCTTCTTGGTCTTCGGCGCTTCCTCGAACCGCTTCATCTGCGCGGCGAATTCCTCGATCTTCGCCATCACCGCCTTGTCGTCGGCGGGAACGGTCAGCCGCTCGAGCTTCAGCCCGTCGATCGACGGGGTTTCGATTTCGGGCAGCACTTCCAGCGCGACGGTGACTTCGGCGTCCTTGCCGGTTTCATAACCGTCGGCCAGCGTCACCGCGGGCTGCAGCGCCGGGCGCAGCTTTTCCTTCGCCATCAGGTCGCGCACGCCGGCGTCGATCGCCTTGTTGAGCGCGTCGGCCGACAGCGCGGGCCCGTGCATCTTGCGGATCAGGTTCGGCGGCACCTTGCCAGGGCGGAAACCGGGCATGCGGACGGTCGGGGCGATGCTCTTCACCTCGTCGTCGACGCGCGCGTCGATATCCTTGGCGGTGATCGTGACGCGATATTCGCGCTTCAGGCCTTCGTTCAGCGTTTCGACGGTCTTCATTGCCTTGGTCTTATCCTTGCTCAAAATCTCGTATCGAACCCCGCCAAAATGGCGGAGTTCCCCATGATCCCGGCCTGCATTGCGGATTGGTGCGGGCGAAGGGACTCGAACCCCCACATCTTGCGATACTGGTACCTAAAACCAGCGCGTCTACCAATTCCGCCACGCCCGCAGGTGTTTTCGGCCGGGTGCACGAAATCGCGCGCTGCCGCGCACGCCCGTGCGGGCCGCGCGGGGCTATAGCAGACGCGTGGCCGAGGGCAAGGGCGGAAAGCCCCCTGTTCCGCGGGCGGAACATGCTCGGCGCCCGCGGGCGGAACATGCTTCGCGCCCGTTCGTTGGTTGATCCAAGGAGAAAGATCATGGTCAGTAGCCCCGACCCGCTGCCCAAGCCGAAGCCCGATACGATCGAACCGCAATCGCCGCCCGAAAAGCCGGTGCAGCCCACCCCGCTCGAAGACCCCGCCGGCCAGCCCGCCGAAGTCCCCGGCCGCCCAGGCGGCGGCGACATCGACCAGCCCGGCCGCGGCCCGAGCGAAGTGCCGCCGCAGGAGGTGTGACGCCGCCTCACAATTCGTCATTCCCGCGAAAGCGGGAACCCAGTTGCGCCTTCGGTTCGCTGGGTTCCCGCTTTCGCGGGGATGACGAGGAAGATTAGATTGCTCAGGAATACTTGACCTCTCCTCTCTCCCTCCGCACGGTGGGCGTTCAAGGGGAGAGACAAATGAAATCCATCACCGCCGCCATCGCGCTGCTTTTGGCAACCACAACGCCCGCCGCCGCACAGGACACGATCCTCTATCGCGGCGGCCCGATCATCACCATGGACGGCGACACCCCCCAAAGCGTCGAGGCCGTCGTCACCAGGGGCGACCGCATCGCCTTCGTCGGCACGGAGCAGGAGGCGCGCAAAGTGGCGGGCAGCGACGCCGCAATCCACGACCTTCACGGCGCCACCCTCCTCCCCGGCTTCATCGACGCCCATTCGCATTTTTCGGCGATGATGCAGATGGCGAGCGGGCTCGACCTCGACGATCCGTCGCTGCCGCCCGTCACCGACATCGCTTCGCTCCAGGCCGCGATTCGCGGCTTCATCGACGCACGCGCGATCCCCGCGGGCGGCTGGGTCGTCGTGTGGCAATATGACGATCAGAAGCTTGCCGAAAAACGACACATCACCCGCGCCGAACTCGACGCCATAGCCGCCGACCGCAACATCGTCGTGCTGCACAGCTCGCTGCATTCGCTGGTCGCCAACAGCGCCACCCTCGCCGCCGCGCATTTGACCGATGCCAGCACGCCGCCGCCCGGCGGCACCTTCCTGCGCGATGCCGAAGGGCGCCTCAACGGCGTGCTGCTCGAAACCGCCGCCTTCATCATCCACGGCGCGATGCCGAAACCGACGCTGGACCAGCGGCTGGCGACGCTCGACGCCGCACAGCAACGCTATTTCGCCCACGGCTACACCCATGCGCAGGACGGCGCGACGCTGCTCGGCGACATCGCTTTCTTCACCGGCGCCGCGGCGCGCGAACGCCTGAAAATCGATCTCGCGCTCCTCCCGCTCTACACCGGGCTCGACAAGCTGCTCGCCGACCCCGCTCTCGAATTCGGGGTCTATCGGGGCCATGCCAAGCTGCAGGGGATCAAATTCATTCTCGACGGTTCGGTGCAGGCGCGCACCGGCTATTTCACCCGCGACTATGCGCTGGGCAGCCCGACGGGCGAGAATCCGTGGCACGGCCACCCCAATATCGCCCCCGGCGCCTTTCGCGCCGCCGCGGCCAAGGTGAACGACCGCGGCTGGCAGATTTTCGCGCACGCCAATGGCGACGCCGCGATCGACATGGCGATCAAAACCTATGACGCGCTGGGGATCACCGCCGCCGACGACCGCCGCCCGATCATCATCCATTCGCAGTTCCAGCGCCCCGACCAGCTCGCCGCATACAAACGCATCGGCGTCGGCCCCGCCTATTTCACCAACCACACATGGTATTGGGCCGACACCCACCGCCGGAATTTCCCCGCCGAGGTCGTCGATTTCATCAGCCCGATGAAGTCCGCCAAAGCCGCGGGGCTGACGCCCTCGAACCACAGCGACTTTCCGGTCACGCCAATCGACCCGATGTTCATGCTCTGGACC
Organism: uncultured Sphingopyxis sp.; assembly: GCF_900078365.1. Lineage (NCBI taxonomy): Bacteria > Pseudomonadati > Pseudomonadota > Alphaproteobacteria > Sphingomonadales > Sphingopyxidaceae > Sphingopyxis > uncultured Sphingopyxis sp. The sequence goes on along the minus strand of NZ_LT598653.1, from coordinate 1,245,882 downwards.
GCGATGGCGCGCGTTTCGCCCACCGGCGTCGTCAGCGGCGCAGGCGAGCGCGTCGACGCCTATGCCGCGCTCCAGGCGCTCACCACCGGTCCGGCCTGGCAAGCGTTCGAAGAAGACCGCAAGGGCCGCATCAAGCCGGGCCTGCTCGCCGACTTCGTGATCCTCGACAAGAACCCGCTGACGACGCCGGTGGACGGCATCAAGGACATCAGGGTCCGCGAAACGATCAAGGAAGGCCGCAGCGTCTGGAAGGCGGCCGATTAGAGGCTGATCATATTTGATAGAATCGTCATCCCGGCGAAGGCCGGGATCTCCCCGTTTCGGCCTGATGCACCGGCGAGATCCCGGCCTTCGCCGGGATGACGGGAAGGAAGGGCGTTTCAGTCTAACCCGATCACGCTTTAAGGAACGACGCGCTTCGCCGCGACATCCTCCAGCATCGTCTTAAGCGCCGCCGCATCATACCACCGCCTGCCCGCCATCACGCCAAGCGGGGCCCGCAAGGTCGCGGGATTTTCGAGCGGATTGTCGGCGACGAGCAGCAGGCCGGCGCGATAGCCCGGCGCCACCACGCCGAACTTCGCCGCCCCCGGCACCGTCTTCGCGATGAATTCGCCCGGCGTGCGCGTCGCTGCCGACAGCGCCTGCCACGGGGTCAGCCCGGCGCCGAGCATCGCGTCGATCTCTTCGTGCAGCGCGAAGCCCGGAACCTCCCCGGGGATCGACGGCGCGTCGCCACCGGTGATCAAGGGCACGCCCGCATCGGCCATCGCCTTCACGAAGCGCGCTTCGAACGCCACCCGCCGCGACAGGTCGACCGCCTTTTTCTGATAGCCCGACTGTGCCCAGCCGATCCGGTCGCCCGGCGACAGATAGCGCGCCTCGGGCGCCGCCAGATAGGCTTTCACGACCTCGGGCTTACCGAACTGCGCCGCGATCGCGCGATAGTTGAACAGGTCCGACGTCACGAAGGCGCCGTGCGCCTTCACCAGCGCGATCGCATCGGCGATCCGCGCGTCGTCGGGCGGCGCGTTCGGATCGTCGGCGGGCGGCTCGGGGAAGAAACCGTAGAAGAATTCCTCGACATGCGCGACCATCGCCTGCCCCGCCGCAAGCTGCCGCGCGAGCCCGACTGCCTTCGCATTGTGGCCGACGATGCCGACGCCCTGCGCTTTCGCCTCCTCGGCCAACGCCGCGAAGGCATCGGCCGACAGGTTCGTATAGACTTTGATGAAGCTGTAGCCGTTCGCCTTCGCGATCCCGACGATCGCGCGCGCATCCTCGGGCGTGTCGATGACCAGATGCCCATATTGCGGGTCGCCATCGACCGCGAGCGCGGTGAAGATGTGCGGCCCCGGCACCTCGCCCTTGTTCACCGCGATCCGCGTGCGCCCGGCGAAGCTGTTCGTCGCCTCACCCATGTTGAGCATCGTGGTGACGCCGTTCGCGAGCAGCAGCGTCAGGTCGCCGCGCGTCGTCACATGATTGTGCATGTCGGCGAGCCCCGGCACCAGCCACGCGCCTTTGCCGTCGATCACCGGCGTGCCCGCGGGCAGCTTCGCCTTGATCCCGATGCTCGAAATCACGCCGTCGGTGACGATCACCGTCGTGCGCGGAATCACGCGTTCGCGGTCCATCGGCACGACGTTGACGTCGGTGAAGACGATCGTCTCGGCGCGCGCGAAAGCCGTGCCGGCGACCAGCAGCCAGAGGGTCAGGAGCGCGCGAAGCATCGCGCGCATCCTCAGTTCAGCGCCTTCTTCAGCAGTTCGTTCACCACCTGCGGGTTCGCCTTGCCCTGCATCGCCTTCATCGTCTGTCCGACGAAGAAGCCGAACAGTGCTTCCTTGCCGCCCTTATACTGCTCGACCTTGTCGGCATTGGCGGCGAGGACCTTGGCGATCTCGGCCTCGATCGCGCCGGTGTCGCTCGTCTGCTTGAGCCCCTCGCGGTCGACGATGACCGCGGCGCCGTCGCCCGTCTCGAGCATCTTCTCGAACACCTGCTTCGCAATCGTCCCCGAAATCGTCCCGTCGGCGACGAGCCCGAGCAATTCAGCGGCCTGCGCGGGCGAAACCGGCGAATCGGAAATGTCGCGTCCCAGACGATTGAGCGCGCCGAACAGCTCGCTCGTCACCCAGTTCGCCGCCGCGACGGGCTTCGCGCCCGCTTCGAGCAGCGCGTCGAACCAGCGCGCCGCCTCGACCTCGGCGGTCAGCACATCGGCGTTATAGGCCGAAATGCCCAGCCCCAGATAGCGCGCGCGCTTGGCGTCGGGCAGTTCGGGCAGGCTCGCCCGGCACTCGGCCAGAAACGCATCGTCGAGTTCCAGCGGCAGCAGGTCGGGATCGGGGAAGTAGCGGTAATCATGCGCATCTTCCTTTGACCGCATCGATCGCGTCTCGTTGCGGTCGGGATCGTAAAGCCGCGTTTCCTGCACCACCGTGCCGCCGCTTTCGATCAGTTCGACCTGGCGCTTCGCCTCGCCCTCGATCACCGCCATCACGAAGCGCACCGAATTGACGTTCTTCGTCTCGGTACGCGTGCCGAATTCGCCGCCGGGCTTGCGCACCGACACGTTCACGTCGGCGCGCATCGAGCCCTCTTCCATATTGCCGTCGCACGAGCCGACATAGCGCAGGATCGAACGCAGCTTGCGCACATAGGCCCCGGCTTCCGCAGGCGAGCGCATGTCGGGGCGCGAGACGATCTCCATCAGCGCGACGCCCGAGCGGTTGAGGTCGACATAGGACATCGTCGGATGCTGGTCGTGCATCAGCTTGCCGGCGTCCTGCTCGACATGGATGCGTTCGATCCCGATCACCTTGTCGGCGGGGATACCCGCCTTCTCATCGGCTGCGATCGTCAGCGAACCTTCGCCGACAAGCGGATGATAAAGCTGCGAAATCTGGTAACCCTGCGGCAGGTCGGCATAGAAATAATTCTTGCGGTCGAAGCGCGACCATCTGTTGATCTCGGCCTCGATCGCCATCCCCGTGCGCACCGCCTGACGGATGCACTCGCGGTTCGGCACTGGCAACATTCCCGGCATCGCGGCGTCGACGAGCGACACCTGCGTGTTCGGCTCCGCCCCGAACGCCGTCGCGGCGCCCGAGAACAGCTTGGCGTTGGAGGTGACCTGCGCATGGACCTCAAGGCCGATCACGACCTCCCACTCGCCGGTTTCGCCCTTGATGCGATAGTCAGACATCTTTTTTCCTCGTCATCCCGGCGAGAGCCAGGATCATTCGCCAATCTCGTCATCCCAGCGAAAGCTGGGATCGCTACCGTCCTGCCGCACCGCCAGCGGCCCCAGCTTTCGCGGGGGCGACGTGAGCTACCACCACTTCTCCGCCCGCGCCGTAAAGCCCGCGCGCTCCTCGATCGCCAGCCCGGCGTTCAGCACGCCCTGCTCGTCGAACGCCTTGCCGATGATCTGCAAGCCCAGCGGCAGCCCTTCGCGGTTCAGCGCGGCGGGCACCGACATCGCGGGCAGCCCCGCGAGGCTGGCGGGCACCGCGAACACATCGTTCAGATACATCGCCAGCGGATCGGCCATCTTCTCGCCGAGCCCGAACGCCGCCGACGGCGCCGTCGGCGCGAGGATCACGTCGCACACCCCGAACGCCTGCTCGAAGTCGCGCGCGATCAGCGTCCGCACCTTCTGCGCCTGCGTGTAATAGGCATCGTAGAAACCCGCCGACAGCACATAGGTACCGATCATGATGCGGCGCTTGACCTCGGGCCCGAAGCCGTCGGCGCGCGTTGCCGCATACATGTCCTGCAGCCCCGCGCCCTGCGGCAGGTCGCGCAAACCGTAACGCACGCCGTCATAGCGCGCGAGGTTCGACGACGCCTCGGCGGGCGCGATGATATAATAAGCCGGCAGCGCATATTTGGTGTGCGGCAGGCTGATCTCGACGACATCGGCCCCCGCATCCTTCAGCATCGCGATCCCCGCATCCCACATCGCGTCGATGTCGGGATCGATGCCCTCCAGCCGATATTCCTTGGGAATACCGACCGTCTTGCCCTTGAGATCGCTCGACAAAGCCGCTTCCCAATTCGGCACCGGCAGGTCGAGGCTGGTCGCATCCTTCGGATCGAAGCCCGCCATATTTTCGAGCATGATCGCGCAGTCCTTGACGTCGCGCGCCATCGGCCCCGCCTGATCGAGCGAGCTCGCGAACGCCACGATGCCCCAGCGCGAGCAGCGGCCATAGGTCGGCTTGATCCCCGAAATGCCGGTGAAGGCCGCGGGCTGGCGGATCGAGCCGCCGGTGTCGGTCCCCGTCGCCGCGGGGCAGAGCCGCGCCGCGATCGCCGACGACGAGCCGCCCGACGAGCCGCCCGGCGCGAGCGCGGCATTGCCGCCATCTTTGCGCCGCCATGGCGAAATCACATTGCCGAAATAGCTCGTCTCGTTCGACGACCCCATCGCGAACTGGTCGAGGTTGAGCTTGCCGAGCATCCCGCAACCCGCGTCCCACAGTTTCGCCGAAACGGTCGATTCATAGCGCGGGACAAAGCCTTCGAGCATATGGCTCGCGGCGGTGGTCTGGACGCCGTTCGTCGCGAACAAATCCTTCATCCCGATCGGCACGCCCGACAAGGGCTTGAGCGTCCCCGCCGCGCGGTCGGCATCGGCCGCCTTCGCCGCCGCGATCGCATGCTCGGGCGTCTCGACGATGAACGCATTGAGCGCCTTCGCGCCCGCGACATTGGCGTTGAACGCCTCGGCGACCTCGACGGCGCTGAAATCGCCCGCGCGGTGCCCGTCGCGGATCTGCGCGACCGTTAGATTTGTAAGATCAGTCATTTCCCAAACCCGCTCGTGCTGAGCTTGTCGAAGCACCGTTCTTTCTTGTTCGAACGGTGAAGAGGAGAACGGCCCTTCCCCCGGACCTGATCCGGGGTCAGGGCGAACGGAAAAAGAGCAAGGCGCATCATTCGATCACCTTCGGCACGCCAAAGAACCCATGCTGGGGCGCGGGCGCGTTCGCCAGCACATCGTCCCGACGGTTGCCGCCGGTCAGCGGGTCGGCGTCGACGACATCGTCGCGCAGCCGCAGCTTGTTCGGGATCACCGCGGTCATCGGCTCGACCCCGGTCACATCGACCTCGCCGAGTTGCTCGACCCAGCCCAAAATGCCGTTGAGTTCGCCTTCCATCGCGGCGGCCTCGGCATCGCTGATCGCGATGCGCGCCAGCGACGCGATTTTCCTTACTGTTGCCTGATCGATTGACATGATCGCCCTAACTTTAACGAAGCCGCGCCGCTAGCATCCCCGCCGGATCGCATCAACCGTCTCGATCCTCCCCGTGGCGAAGCCATGGGGAGGGGGACCGCTCGCGAAGCGAGTGGTGGAGGGGCCGCAACGTCGCGCTATTCGCCCCTCCGTCAGCGGCTGCGCCGCTGCCACCTCCCCACCGCTTCGCGGCAGGGAGGAACAAAACTCACTCGAACGTCCCCGATTCCGGCTCGCCATTCACCAGCACGCGGCGCTGCGTCACCGTCTCGACCTCGATCTGTGCCGTCGACAGATCGACCGCCGGCCTTTTTGCGTTAGCCCGCGCGGGCTTCGCCCAATCGCCCTGCACCCATTGGCCGGCGTCATTTCGCGTCACGAAGTCGAAATTCAGCGCATCGCCCGGCTCATTCTGCCCGAGCACGCCGATCCTCTTGTCGTCGAGCCACAGCGCGACGCACGCCTTGGCGCGGCTGCACATATAGCTTCCCGCGATCCGGTCGAGCGCCTCGGGCGGCAAAGCCCGGCCCTCGGGAAGCACTCGCAGCCGCTCGGCCAGCGGCTTCAACAGCAGCGCGCCGCGCGGCCCGTTCAAATCCCAGCGGTTCTTCGCAGCAAGAGCGGCCTTCGCCGCGTCGGCGCGCACCTTTTGCGGAGAACGCGCGAGGTCCGTCAGCGCCGCGCGCCCGCTCGGCCCGAAATCGAACGCCATCGCCGCCCAGTCGAACTTCTCGACCGGCGTCGCGCCCGATTTCAGCCGCGCAAGCTGATCGCGCGTCGAAATCGCCCCGAAATCGAGGATCGGCAGCGCGAGGAAGAGCGCGAGCAGCGCCAGCCCGATCGCCAGCTTCTGCTGCAGCGGTCGCAGCCAGTCGTCGAAATGGCGCCGCCCGCGCGCCACCGCCCACAGCCCGGCGATGCCATAGGCGAGCGCGATCAGCGCCGCGATCACGCCCCAGATGCGCTCGGGCGTCCAGCCATATTGGACCACGCGCAGGTGCATCGAATAATAGGCGATGCCCGCGAGCGGCAGCACCGCGACCGCCAGCACCGGCGCCGCCCAGCGCAGCGCCGGGCTCGTCGCGCGGTCGTCGCCGCCGTTGCCGATCACCGCATTGGCGAGCAGCACCGCGAACGCCGCCACCGCCATCATCACCGCCGCGGTCGAAAAGCCCGAATCCCACAGCTTCTGCAGCCCCGTCCCCGCGAGCGAGAGCAGGAACAGCACGAGCGCGACCGCGAGCACCGGCGCGAGCACTGCGAGCACGATCATCACCAGCCGCTGCAAGGTCGCGACCAGCTTGTCGCGCTCGCGCAGCAGGCCGACCGCGCCGCCGAACGCCGCGCCCGCGAGCATCCAGCCGAACCATTCGTCGTTCAAGAGGTCGAAGATCAGATTGATCCCGATCAGCTTGAACATCTGCCCGATCAGCACGGTGAGCAGGAAAGTGATGCCGACGAACGCCAGGCTCGCCGCGCCAATCACCGCGTCGGTCCACGCATGGCTGTGCAGCCGCTCATAGGGCATCGTCCACAGTTTCCAGAAGCGCCAGTCGGGCGCGACGTCGCGCCGCGTCTGGAACAGCGGCGTCGCGACGAGCACCGCGAGAATCCCCGACCAGAAGGGCCACTCGACCGGATTGCCCTGGATATTATAGGCGGCGGTCGTCCGCGCGATCAGCCCGAGGATCACGCCCCAGCCGAGCGCGAAGCCCAGCGCCCAGTGCCAGCGGCGCCGCTCGACCCCGAGCACGAACACCACCGTCGCCGCGGCGATTCCCGTCGCCAGCGCGCTCCGCCAATGCGCGAGCGCATCCTGATAATGATGGTCGATCAACAGATGAAAGGCGAGCCCCGCGACGGCGCAGATCGCCGCCATGATCCACGGGCGCAGCGGCCATGGCGGATCGCTGTCGTCGAGGCGCGCCGAAGCGCTCGACGATTTGGCGGGCGAATCGGGGGCGGTTGGTGCGATGCTCTCGGTCATGCCCGCAATCTGGGCTTGTTTCCCGCGCGTGGGCAAGCCAAATGCACCTCGATACTGGACCGGCCTCTCATCCCGTTCGTGCTGAGCTTGTCGAAGCACCGTCCTTCTCTTCCCCAAAAGTAAAGAACGGCCCTTCGACAAGCTCAGGGCGAACGGTTAGAGAAGGGCCGATTTCTCTCCCGACCGCATGGAGCCCCATTTGGCCCGCAAATTCCTCTACATCATCGCCGCGATCATCCTCCTCATTCTCGCTGCCGGCATCGTCTATCAGCTGTTCCCGGGCTGGATCGCGCGCACCGCCTTCGTGCCCAGCACCGAGTTCGAGCCGCAGGCCGCCGCCGCCCCCAACGCCTATGACGATCCCAAGATGTGGTTCGCGCGGCCGGGCATGGAAAAGGACCCCTCGGCCTGGCGCCCCGCCGCCGACGGCAGCGAGACCCCCGGCACCGAAATTCCGGCCGAAAAGACCGCCGGCGAGTTGATCCCGCCCGCCAAGGCAGCCCAGGCGGCGGCCGAAGCGCCCTTCCCCAGGGGCGACGCCGCGGTCTTTTTCGTCCACCCGACCAGCTATTACAGCCGCTCGAGCTGGAACGCGCCGCTCGAGGATCGCGATTCGGACCACCGCGCCAATCTGTTCGTGCAGGGCATGGCGAGCGCCTTTGCCGATGCCGGCGAAATCTGGGCGCCGCGCTATCGCCAGGCGACGCTCGGCGCCTTCCTCGCCGAGGATCGCGTCACCGCGGGCAAGGCGATCGATTCGGCCTATCGCGACGTCGAGCAGGCGTTCGACGCCTTCGTCGCCGCGCAGCCGAAGGACAAGCCGATCATCCTCGCGGGCCACAGCCAGGGCGCGCTCCACCTCACCACCCTGCTCCGCACGAAGATCGCGGGCACCCCGCTCGCGAAGCGCATCGTCGCCGCCTATGTCATCGGCTGGCCGGTCAGTATCGACACCGACATCGCCGCGCTCGGCCTCCCCGCCTGCCGGACGCCCGAGCAGAAGGGCTGCATCCTCGGCTGGGCGAGCTTCGCCGACCCCGCCGATCCGGCGATGGTCACCGACGCCTATGACGGCACGATCGGCTTCGACGGCCGCCCGCGCGCCGAAACGCGGATGCTCTGCACCAACCCGCTCACCGGCATCCCCGACACCGCCGCGCCGCCCGAGGCTAATATCGGCACGCTCAAACCCACCACCGGCTTCAAGTCGGGATCGCTGGTCGCGGGCAAGATCGGCGCCGCATGCGACGACACGCGCGGCTTCCTGATGATCGGCGACGCCGACATCGCCAAGAATTACGTCGTCGCGGGCTATGTGCTGCCGGGCAACAATTATCACGTCTACGACATCACCCTCTTCTGGGCCAACGTCCGCGCCGACGCGCTCCGCCGCCTCGCGACCTATGAGGGCAAGCCCTCGCCGGTGCCGCCGCCGGCGGAACCGCTGGAGCCGGAAACTCCGTCCCTCACTCCCCCAGCCTCGTCACCCCGGACTTGATCCGGGGTCCCGCTTTTTAAGCCGCTCGCTTCCCTGCTTGAATCGTCATCCCGGCGAAGGCCGGGATCTCACCCTGGCATCCTGACACACCGGCGAGATCCCGGCCTTCGCCGGGATGACGGAACGGTGGTGATGTCTTTCATTCAAAGGCGATCATGTTCTAGAGAGGCCGTGATGATCACCACCGCCGCCCCCGACTTCGCCGCCGCGCTGCCGGTCGGCGGCCGTCTCATGAGCCTCGACGTCGGCACGAAAACCATCGGCGTCGCCTTCTGCGATGCGAACTGGAGCTTCGCGACCCCCGACAAGACGATCATCCGCAAGAAATTCGCGCTCGATCTCGAAGCCCTCAAGGCCCTCGTCGCCCAGCACAATATCGCCGGCCTCGTCGTCGGCCTGCCGCTCAACATGGACGGCAGCGACAGCCCGCGCACGCAAAGCACCCGCGCCTTCGCGCGCAACCTCGCGCCGCTCGGTCTTCCGCTGCTGCTCTGGGACGAGCGCTGGTCGACCGCCGCGGTCGAGCGCGCGATGATCGCCGCCGACGTCAGCCGCGCCAAGCGCGCGACACGCGTCGACAGCGCCGCCGCGGCGTTCATCCTGCAGGGCGCGATCGACGCGATGACCAGATAATCCTCCCTGCCGCGAAGCGGTGGGGAGGGGGACCGCGCCCGAAGGGCGTGGTGGAGGGGCCGCAACGCCGCGTCATTGCCCCTCCGTCAGCGCTTCGCGCTGCCACCTCCCCATGGCTTCGCCACAGGGAGGATCTTTCCTTGCCAGACTCGTCCCGCCCACCTAAACGCTCCCCTTTAATGACAAGCTCCACCATCCGACCCGCCAGCGACTATCCGCCCGGCGGCGATGCGTTTCGCCATCGCCACCTCACCGGCATCGCCCCGCTCACTCCGTGGGAGATTTCCTACGTCCTCGACGCCGCCGAAGAGTGGGTCGAACTCAATCGCAGCGGCGCCGCGAAGCATGACGACCGGCTCGCGGGCCTGACGATCATCAACGCCTTTTTCGAGAATTCCACCCGCACATTGCTGTCGTTCGAGATCGCGGGCAAGCGCCTCGGCGCCGATGTCGTCAACATGCACGCCGCGCAGTCGAGCGTGAAGAAGGGCGAGACGCTGATCGACACCGCGATGACGCTGAACGCGATGCGCGCCGACGCGATCGTCATCCGCCACGCCGCGTCGGGCGCGGTCCAGCTCATCGCCGACAAGGTCGACTGCCCCGTCCTCAACGCCGGCGATGGCCGCCACGAGCATCCGACGCAGGCCTTGCTCGACGCGCTCACCATCCGCCGCCGCCTCGGCCGTGTCGAGGGGCTCACCATTGCGATCTGCGGCGACGTCCTCCACAGCCGCGTCGCGCGCTCGAACATCCTCGCGCTGACGCTGCTCGGCAACGAGGTGCGCGTCGTCGCGCCGCCGACGCTCACCCCGCCCGCGATGGAGCGGATGCACGTCACCAGCTTCACAGACATGGACGAGGGTATCAGGGACGCCGATGTCGTGATGATGCTCCGCCTCCAGAACGAGCGCATGGACGGCGCCTACCTGCCCTCGGCGCGCGAATATCACGCGCTTTACGGCCTGACGCCCAAGCGGCTCGAAATGGCGAAACCCGATGCCATCGTCATGCACCCCGGCCCGATGAACCGCGGGGTCGAGATCGACAGCAGCATCGCCGACGATCCCGCGCGATCGACGATCACCGAACAGGTCGAGATGGGCGTCGCGGTGCGCATGGCCTGCCTCGACATATTGACGCGCCGCAAACGGGGGGTCGCGGGATGGAACTGAGGCCGCTCCATATCGTCAATGCGCAGCTGATCGATAGCGACACGCCGCGTCCTGGCAGCCTGCTCGCGGTCGATGGCCGCATTGCCGCACTCGATCCGATCCAAATCCCCGACGGAACCGAGACCGTCGATGCGAAGGGCCAATGGCTCGCCCCCGGCATCGTCGACCTCGGCGTCTTCGCGACCGACAAACCCGCCTTTCACTTCGGCGGCATCACGCGCGCCGCGCTGATGCCCGACAGCGGCCCGCTCGACGGCGCCGGGCTAGTCGAGCGGGCCGCGAAGGGCGGCAAGCCCGACCTCTGGGTCCACCCGCTCGCCGCCGCCACGAAAGGCCTTGCGGGCAAGGAACTCGCCGAGATCGGCCTGATGAAACAGGCGGGCGCGCGCGCCATCGCCACCGGCCGCGGCCGCATCGCCGACAGCGGCGTGATGCGCCGCGTGCTGTCCTACGCCGCCTCGCTCGGCCTCGTCACGATCATCCATGCCGAGGACGAAGGCCTCACCGCCGGCGCGGTCGCAACCGACGGCGAGATGGCGACGCGGCTCGGCCTCGCCTCCGCCCCCGCCATTGCCGAGGGAATCGCGATCGCGCGCGATCTCGCGCTCGTCGAAGAAACCGGCGCGCCAGTGCATTTCCGCCAGGTCACGACCGCGCGCGGGCTCGCGCTTGTTCGCGAAGCCAAGGCGAAGGGGCTGCCCGTGCTTTGCGGCATCACCCCCGCGCATCTGCTGCTCTCGGACACCGCGATCGGTGATTTCCGCACCTTCGCGCGCCTGTCACCACCGCTCCGTTCGGAGGACGACCGCCACGCCTGCCTCGCCGCGATTAAGGACGGCACGATCGATATATTGTCGTCGGGCCACGACCCGCGCGGCCCCGAGGACAAGCGCCTGCCCTTCGCCGAGGCTTTGCCCGGCATGGCGGGCGCCGAAACTTTGCTCGCGCTCGGCCTCGGCCTCGTCCGCGACGGCCATGTCTCGCCCGGCCGCCTGTTCGAACTGCTCGCGAAGACCCCCGCCTGCCTGCTCGGCGTCGACGCCGGCAGCCTCGCGGTGGGACAGGAAGCCGACCTCATCCTCGTCGATCCCGACACGCCGTGGCAGGTCGACGCGAAGAAAATGGCCGCCTGGGCGGGCAACACCCCCTTCGACGGCATGCCGGTGCAGGGCCGCGCGACGATGATGTGGAAGGGCGGCGTGCGGATACGCTAGGGCGGCGTTGGGGTGGAGAGCGGACGTCTCCAACATTCGTAAGGGAATAGCGACTACCGGTTGCTTCCAGTCTTCGTCATCCCGGGCTTGACCCGGGATCCCGCTTTTCCTTCTGACGCGTTGGCTCGCGACCTCAAGCGGGACCCCGGATCAAGTCCGGGGTGACGATGATTTATAGGCAGCTTCCGGCCGAAAGCGGACGAAATGTCTTATCGAGTCCGATAGAGTTCGATCGCCTTCGTCACGAGCATCTCCTCCGTCTCTTCCATATTGGTGCCGGTGTAAGCCTCCATCCGCCATGATCCATCAAGATAGTGCTTACCGAGAGGCGAATCTAAAAAGCTAACGATTCCACGCAATTCTTCTTCGGTAAACTCCCAGTTGATATGATCCTCATATGCTTCCTGATATTGCGGTCGATATTCCTCGTAGACCGATTTCAGAGCGTCCATAGGACCTGTCCATTGCTCGATCAGCGTGTTGTTCCGGTGAGCATTTTCTGTTCCTTGCGTCCATCCCAGCTCAGGATTGAAAGCATATCTTTCTAAGAAGCGCCCCGAATCGATCCGGTCTTGAAGGCCGGATGACTTCATAAACCTATGTATCAGAGCCAATTTCTCCGCACTTGGCGAGGAAGATACCTGTGCGGATGGCGCAATCATGGATTGGACACCTTCCGGCTCAGCACTCGCTGACGAATTATAGCCGAGGGTCAGCAGAGCAATGCAAACTAGTCGTTTCATTCAGGCATTATGGCATTTTTGCGAATGACCGCAACCGGCCTCCGACACCATCCAAAAACAGAGAGGCGCGGCCTCGCGGCCACGCCCCTCCCCCCTTATTCCTTCAAAAAATCGCGTTCAGCGCGACGCGAGCCGCATCGAACCGGCCTTCGCCGCCCACTGAATCGTCTCGCCGCCCTCCATCGCGCGGATGAAGCAGGCCTGGCCCTGCGCCTTCAGCCGATTGCACAGGCTCGTCGCGTCGGCGCGCGTCGCGAGGCCGTTGACCGTCAGGCGATAGTAAGTGCGGCCCTTCACCGTCGCCGCGTGGCTCGACGCCGGGAAATTCCCGAGCATGCCATTGCGCTTCTTGAGCGTGCCCCATTTCTCCTTGGCGATCGCCAGGCTGTCATAGGCGCCGAGCTGCACCGCCCAGCCATCGGGATTTTTCGCATCGAAACCCATCGCCTTGGGGATCAGCACCGTCGCGAGTTCGAGCGCCTGCTGCTGCGCGGGCCGGATGCGTCCCTCGCCCTGGGCGCGCGGCGCGGCGCGATAGGGCGCGGTTTCGGCGAGGATCAGCTCGCCCGCCGGCTGCGGCTGCGGCAATTCGGTGACCGGCACGATGCCGTCCTCGCCGCGCACCGGCATCGGCAATTCGACGCTGCGGATCGCGCCGCCCGCGTCAGCGAGCACCGGGGCGAGCACCGGCGGCGGCGGCGCATAGTCGGCGACCGGCGCCGGATCGGCGCTCGCGAGCTGGACCGGCGGCTCGCTCACCGGCTCGGCCGAAGCCATCTGCGTATCGGCGAAATTGCTGAGCGCGAGGCGAACGGGCATCCCTGCATCCGCCTGCGCTTCGGTGCCGATCAGGCTTGCGACGCGCACCTGCGCGTTCGGCTGTTCGGCGAGCTTCGACCATTCGGCCATCCGGCCTTCGAGCTTGTCGAGCGACAGATCCTGCGACGCGACGATCCGTGCCTGCGCCCAACGGCCCGACAGCGCGAGCGCGAGCGCGAAATTCTGCCGCGTCCGCGCGTCGGCGCCTTCGGCGCGCGCGGCTTCGCTCAGCACATAGAGCGACCCTTCGGCGTCGCCCGCCAAGGCGAGCGCCAGCCCGAGGTCCGACGCGGGAACCGTGTCGCGATGCCGCGTCAGCAGCGACACCGCCTCGGCATTCTTGCCCTGCGCGATCTCCGACAACGTCAGCGAGAGGATCGTGTTGCTGTCCGTCGCGCCCAGTTCCATCGCCTCGGTCAGCGCCGCGCTTGCCGATACGAAGCGGCCGTCGCCCAGATAAGTCTGACCCAGCAGCGCACGAAAGCCCGCGTCGCGCGGGCTGCCCGCGACCGCGGCTTCGGCGAGGCCGACGGCCTTGCTCGCCTTGCCCGCTTCGAGCGCGGCGCGCGCCTTGTCGGCCGATTTGGCGGCAAGCGCGGGCGCTCCGGCGGCGCGCGACGGCGCGTCGGCCATCTTGCCCATGCCGCTGCATCCGGTCGCGACGCCGAGGACGAAGCCCGAAAGGGCCAGCTTCTTCAGCAAATTGCGGTTCATGTCAGTCCCCCCAATATTTTCAGCGCCGGACGCGCGCCGGACGCGCGGCCGGCAGGCGGCTCGCCATCGCGTCGATTTCGGGCAGCGACGCCAGATATTCGTCGAGCAGATCGGTCAGGATCACCTGCGACGAACGGTTCGTCACCGCGCTCGCCAGGCGCAGGCGCAGATGGCGTTCGGCGTCGAGGCGCAGCGTGAAGGCCGCCTTTTCGCGGGCGCGCAGCGCGCGCGGCGCCTTTTCCTTCTTCGGTGCGGCCGCGGGGCGCGCCTCGACCTTGCGCGCGACAGCGGCGACGCGCTCGATCAGCGATTCCTGCTGGCGGACGACTTCGGGGACTTCGACCGCTTCGGCCTCGAACTGATCGGCGCCATAATCTGCGCTCAATCCGTTATATTCGGTGGAAAATTCAGCCTCCGGCTCGTGATGCGCGCTGTCGTCGACCGCATGTTCGGCCTCGACATTATGCGCCAGCACCGATCCGGTGAGCAAGGGCTTGAGGTCGAGCATCCGCGCGGGTTCGGCCGACTGGTCGGGATCGACATCATAACCCATGTCGTTCCAGCCGAGATCGTCATAACCGCCGGTATGGAGCGGCGCGGGGCCGCTGCCGAGCGGCTGGCGGCGCATCGCGGGACGCGCTCCGCCCTTGCGCGCCAACAGGCCGGCGCTCAGCGATGCGAGGGGTTTCGGTTCGCCCATGGTTCCCGCTCCCGTCACTGACCGGCGATGCGGCGGCCAAAGCCACCGCCCATCGGGCGGACCGCGCCGTAATTGCCCTGCGTCGGGACCGGCGCGGCAAAGATCGTGCGGCGGAAATTCTTTTCGAGGCGATCGTTCATATAGGTCCACAGCTGGCGGATTTCCTCGGCCGAGCGGCCGTTCGGATCGACCTCCATCACCGTGCGGCCGTCGATCATCGACGCGGCGTAATCGGTGCGGTGGTGCAGCGTGACCGGCGCGACCGTGCCGTGCTGCGACAGCGCGACCGCGGCCTCGCTGGTGATCTTCGCCTTCGGGGTGGCGGCGTTGACGACGAACACCAGCGGCTTGCCCGCGCGTTCGCAGAGGTCGACGGTGGCGCCGACGGCGCGCAGGTCATGCGGGCTGGGGCGCGTCGGGACGACGATCAGCTCGGCGACCGAAATCACGCTCTGGATCGCCATGGTGATCGCCGGCGGCGTGTCGATGACCGCCAGCTTGAAACCCTGCTGGCGCAGGATTTCGAGGTCGGAGGCGAGCCGCGCAACCGTGGTCTGGGCAAAGGCGGGAAGGTCGGTTTCGCGCTCGTTCCACCAGTCGGCGAGCGAGCCCTGCGGGTCGATGTCGATCAGGACGACCGGGCCGGCGCCGGCAAGCTGCGCCTGCACCGCGAGGTGCCCCGACAGCGTCGTCTTGCCCGACCCGCCTTTCTGTGAAGCCAAAGCCAATACGCGCACTGCGTTACCCCCTCGGAAATCCAAAAATCGGCGAAGGGATGCCATGCGGGGCGCTAAAATTGGGTTAACGATGATAAAAAGAGCGTGAACGACTTCCTCACGCTTATGGTAAACAATCCCTCAAGACCAACTTGTCCCAGAACGGATCAAGTCGGGCGCGCCGCATTTTGTCGCTAACGCGGTGTTAGCCAATTGGCGCTATGAAGCATCCGGGGACTGCAGCCGCTGTCATGCCGCGCAAGTCATTGGAGAATAAGATGCCTTCGTTCCGCACCGCCGTTTCACTGGCCCTGCCGCTCGCCCTCGCGTCGATGCTGGCGGCGCCCGCCCTCGCCGACGTCAAGGACGGCGTCGATGCGTGGCAGGCGGGCAATTATCAGGCGGCGGTGGCCGAATGGCGCCCGCTCGCGATCGGCGGCGATGCCGATGCGCAATTCAACCTCGGCCAAGCGTACAAGCTCGGCCGCGGCGTGCCGACCGATCTGACGCAGGCCGAAGCCTGGTATCGCCGCGCCGCGAAACAGGGGCATCTGCAGGCAGAGGACAATCTCGGCCTCGTCCTCTTCACCGCGAACCGCCGCGAAGAGGCGATGCCCTTCATCATCCGCTCGGCGGCACGCGGCGAACCACGCGCCCAATATGTCCTCGGCACCGCCCACTTCAACGGCGACCTCGCGGCGAAGGACTGGCCGCGCGCCTATGCGCTCACCAAGCGCGCGAGCGACGCCGGGCTCGCCATCGCGTCGGCGCGCCTCGTCCAGCTCGACAATCTGATCCCGCTCGACCAGCGCCAGCGCGGCCTCGCGATGATCCCCGACATCGAGCGGAGCGAACAGCAGGCGCGCCTCGCCGCGGTCAGCGCCGCCGCGCCGCCCGCACCGACCCCCGCGCCCGCCCCGACGATCAAGACCGCGAGCCTCCCCGCTTCGGCCCCCGGCGCCAGCTACACCCCGCCGCCGGTGATCAAGCCGCAGCCCGCGCCGGCGCCGAAGGTCCCCGAACCGATCCGCAGCGTTTCCGTGCCGCCCTCGCCCGTCGCCAGCGCCGCCGCGGCCGCCGCCGCCGAAGCGACCGCCGAAGCCGAAGCCGCGACCGCCCGGCCCGGCACGACCTACGCGCCGCCGCCCGAGAGCGGCACGCTGCCGCCCGCGCCCGAACCGGCAAAGCCCGCCCAGCCCGAACCGACGAAACCGGAACCCGCGAAACCCGAACCGGCAAAGGCCGCCCCGGCGCCCGCCCCCGTCCGCGGCGCCGCCGCCAGCCCGTGGCGCGCGCAGCTCGGCGCCTTCGGCGTCGAAGGCAATGCGCGCAAACTCTGGACCGCGCTCGAAAAGAAGAACCCCGCCGTCGCGGCGCGCCAGCCCTATCTGGTCAAGAGCGGCAAACTCACCCGCCTCCAGGCCGGCGGCTTCGCGAACAAGGCCGAGGCCGACAGTTTCTGCGCGGCGCTGCGCAAGGACGGGCAGGCTTGTCTGGTCGTGGATAAATAGGCGGCGGCGCGGCGGCGGCTGATCGGTTCCGCCCCATTTTCCCCGTCATCCCGGCGAAGGCCGGGATCTCGCCGGTGCGTTGGAAGGCCAGATCGAGATCCCGGCCTTCGCCGGGATGACGATTCAGAAAAGAATGATAAGGGTTAGCCGGCGATCACGGTCCCCCGGTGTTTGCGCGATCATCCCTATCTCGCCCCCGCGCGCTCCGCGGCCAGCCGTTTCGCGAGCAGTTCCCGCGAACGGTCTGCATAGGCGCGGCACGCGCCCGGCGCGTCGCTATACCGCCCCGGCCCCGCATTGTCGGGATGCGCCGCGATCAATATGTCGCACGGCGTCGCATCCATCTTGCGATAGCTTTCCTCGAACCCGGCGACGAATGGCGCGCCGGCCTTCGAGGTAAAGCGATAACCCTCCGCCGATACCGGGTTGAGGCTCGATGCGAAAACGATCGCCCTGCAGGCGCTTCCCTCACACGCCTGCCAGCGCCAACTCATGCTGCCCATCGTATGCCCCGGCGTCGCGACCGCGGTGATCGCCGTCCGGCCAAGCTTCAGCACTTCGCCATCGCGCATCACGCGCACCCGGTCCAACGCGGGCCAACTGCCGCCATAGGCAAGCTGCGGATCGTCCGCCGCATGCCGCCCCATCCGCAGCCCCTCGGCGCCGCGCGCGCTCGCCACCACCGTCGCGCCGGTGTCGCGCGCGAGCGCCGCGAGCCCGCCGGCATGGTCGAAATGCGGCTCGGTGCTCAGAATAAATTTGATGTCTTCGGGATCGAAGCCGAGCCCCCGGACATTGGCGAGGATCGCGGGCGCCGCCTGCGGCAACGCCCCGTCGATCAGCACCAGCCCGTCGCCCGTGTCGATCAGCGCGACGCTCATTCCCGCAAACCCGACCAGATAGGTGTCACCGAAGATTTTCTCGGGCTCCGCGGGGGCCAGCCATTGGGCCGCATGCGAGCTCTCGATCGGCCGCGTCAGCGGATCGACCACCGGAACCGGCGCCCCGCTCACCGCCGCAAGCCACGCGAACAGGCTGATTGCATCGAACATTTTGATCTCCCTTCGCCCCGAAAATGCCAAGCGACGCGCCCCGCGACAAAGCATCATTTCTCGACAAAGCCATGAGAATATCTCATACTTTTCGTCATCCCGGACTTGATCCGGGATCCACTCGCGCCACCGTCGGGCCATGGATCCCGGATCAAGTCCGGGATGACGAGGGAGGCAATATCACAAAGCAGGAGACCCGATGGACCGCGCCCAGCTCCCCCTTAACGCCCTGCGCGCCTTCGAGGCCGCCGCGCGCCACCTCAATTTCACGCGCGCGGGGCTCGAACTCCATGTCAGCCAGGGCGCGGTCAGCCATCAGGTCGCCGAGCTCGAACGCCGCCTCGGGACGCGCCTCTTCCACCGCCTGCCGCGCGGTCTCGCGCTCACCGACGAAGGCCATGCGCTCGTCCCCGCCGTCGCCGAGGCGTTCGACCGCGTCGCCGCGACGCTCGATCAATATGCCGATGGCCGCTTTCGCGAGGTGCTCAAGCTCGGCGTCGTCGGCACCTTCGCGACCGGCTGGCTGCTGCCGCGCCTCGACGCCTTCGCGCGCGCGTTTCCGTCGATCGACCTGCGCATCGCGACCAACAACAACCGCGTCGACCTTGCGGGCGAGGCGCTCGACTATGCGATCCGCTTCGGCGACGGCGCGTGGCACGGCACCCATGCCGAGCCGCTGCTCGCCGCACCGCTGGCGCCGCTCTGCGCCCCCGCGATCGCCGCGCGCCTCCAAACCCCCGCCGACCTGATCCACGAACGCCTGTTGCGGTCATACCGCGCCGAGGAATGGGCGCTCTGGTTCGCCGCCGCCGGCGTGCCCGTCCCCGTCCTGCGCGGCCCGGTCTTCGACAGTTCAGCGTTGATGGCGGCCGCCGCCGCTTCGGGCCAGGGCGTCGCGCTCGCCCCGCCCTCGATGTTCGCACGCGACCTCGCCGCCGAACGGCTCGTCCAGCCCTTCGCAGTCACGATCGACGCCGGCCGCTACTGGCTCACCCGCCTGATGTCGCGCGCCGAAAGCGACGCGATGCGGCGGTTTCGGGCGTGGTTACTGGAAGAAATGGCGAACGATCCATCGGCGGCATGACAGGCGTTTGCCCGCGCCGTGTTAACGTTGTTAGCATTGCAGCCGCTAGGCGCATATCTTATGTTTACATCGTTAATATCGACTTCAGAATGGCGAATAAGTGATCCCAATACTCGTCATTCCCGCGAAAGCGGGAACCCAGTGGCAACGTCGGTTCGCTGGGTTCCCGCTTTCGCGGGAATGACGAGATAGGAGAAGCGGGCGAACCGCTACCGTCCAAAACCCGCCGCTACCCGCGCAATATCTTCGCCATCGCCTTCCCCTTGGCGAGCTCGTCGATCAGCTTGTCGAGATAGCGGATTTCCTTCATCAGCGGGTCCTCGATAGTCTCGACCCGGATGCCGCAGATCACCCCGGTGATCAGTTCGCGCGCCGGGTTGAGCTTCGGCGCCCGGGCAAAGAAATCCTCGAAACTCGTCCCCTTCGCCAGCTCGGCCTCTAGCGCCGCCTGGCTATACCCCGTCAGCCAGCGGAAAATCTCGTCGACCTCGGCCTTGGTGCGCCCCTTCTTCTCCGCCTTGGCGATATAATGCGGATACACGCTCGCGACGCTGATCGAATAGACGCGGTGCTTGGTCATGGGCTTCTCCCGCCCGCATGATAGCGCGCCGCAGCGCGATCATCACCCGTCCGCATTGGTGTGGTGCGCTGCCATGCCCCACCTTCGTCATTCCCGCGAAAGCGGGAACCCAGCGAACCGACGTTGCCACTGGGTTCCCGCTTTCGCGGGAATGACGAGGGTGAGAGCGTGATCGGCAGCAACCGGTCGAACCGGGCATTTTAAGAGATTCGCGCAGAGGCGCAGAGAACGCCGAGGTGAAGAGCTTTCTCCTCTGCGTTCTCTGCGCCTCTGCGCGAATCTTGTTTGAAGCCGCCTATGCAGCCATGGCAGCGCCGGCCGAAAGCCGCCGCACCCCTAACCCATCACCCACTGCCGCCGCGAATAGCCCTGCGCCCACAGCAAGGCCGTCAAATCATGATGCCGGATCACCGCCGCCGCCGCTTCGCCCGCCGCGGGGTGCGGGTAATAGCCGATCCCCAGCCCCGCCGACGTGATCATCGGAATGTCGTTCGCGCCGTCCCCCACGGCCAGCGTCTCGGCGAGCGGCAGGCCGTGCTTCGCCGCCTCGGCCTTCAGCGTCTCGAGCTTCGCCGAGCTGTCCACCACCGGTTCCAGCACCCGGCCCGTCAGCTTGCCGCCCGCGATCTCCAGCTCGTTCGCGACGACCCTATCGAAGCCGATCGCCTCGGCCACCGGCCCGGCAAAGGGCATGAAACCGCCCGACACGAGCACCGACCAGGCGCCATGCGCCTTCATCGTCTGCACCAGGGTGCGCGCGCCGCGCGTCAGCCGCACGCGCTCCATCCGGCAATCGACCAGCGTGCTCTCTGCCATCCCGCCGAGCAGCCCGACGCGCTCCTCCAGCGCGGCGCGGAAATCGAGCTCGCCGCGCATCGCGCGCTCGGTGATCGCCGCGATCTGCGGCTTCAGCCCCGCATAATCGGCGAGTTCGTCGATGCACTCGCAGGTGATCATCGTCGAATCCATGTCGGCGATGATCAGCTTCTTGGTTCGGTCGCCGAGCGGCTGCACGACGATGTCGAGCGCGCCATGGTCCATATGCGCCAGTTCCTTTCGCGCGCTGACCAGACTGCCGTGAAAGACGATGTCGGCCGCGTCATGCTCGTCGAGCCAGTGCGGCGCACCGACGTCGTGCCCCGTCGCCGCCAGCCGGTCTATACCTTCGCGAACCACCTCGTCGGTCAGCTTCCCGGCTGCTATCAGCGTCGCGACGAACATGGCATCTCCTTCTTTCTCGACCGCCGAAGCGCGGCTGCCCGTGGCACTTATCGCCGGACCCACCGCCAGCGGCAAGAGCGGTTTGGCGGTCGCGCTCGCAAAATCGCTCGGAAACGGGACGCCCGGTGACGCGACAGTGGTCAACGCCGACGCGAGCCAGGTCTACGCCGACCTCGCCATCCTGTCGGCGCGCCCCACCGCGGAAGAGATGGAAGACGTGCCGCACCGCCTCTTCGGTCATGTCGATGCCGCCGAAGCGCATAATGCCGCGCGCTGGGCGGGCGAAGCGCGCGCCGTCATCGCCGAAGCCCATGCGGCGGGCCAAGTTCCGATCCTCGTCGGCGGCACCGGCCTATACCTGCGCACCCTGCTCTTCGGCATCGCGCCGGTCCCCGAGATCGACCCGCAGGTCCGCGAAGCCGTCCGCGCGCTTCCGGTCGCCGAAGCCCATGCCGCGCTGGCGATGGCCGACCCCGCCGCCGCCGAACGCCTCCATCCCGCCGACACCACGCGCGTCGCGCGCGCACTCGAAGTCGTCCGCGCGACCGGCCGCACTCTCGCCGACTGGCAGCAGGCGCGCGAAGGCGGCATCGCCGACGCCATCGCGCTCGCGCCGCTGATCCTCCTTCCCCCGCGCGACGGGCTGCGCGCGCGCTGCGACACCCGCCTCGTCCAGATGTTCGCGGGCGGCGCGATCGAGGAGGTCGAAGCCCTTCTCGCGCGCGGCCTCGACCCCGATCTTCCCGCGATGCGCGCGATCGGCGTGCCGCAGATCGCCGCTTTTCTCCGCGGCGAGATCAGCCGCGCCGACGCGCTCGAAGCCGCCCAGGCGGCGACCCGCCAATATGCGAAGCGCCAATATACCTGGTTCCGCCACCAGCCCCCCGCCGGCTGGCCGCGCCATGCGGAGTCATTAAACATCGATTCTATTGAGCAATTAGTAATAATATTACGTGATAGACTGTTGACAGGATAGAATCATACACCTATTGCCCGCAGCCCTGTTGCAGCGCACAAGCGCTGCGTTTTTGGTTGAAAGGAGTTTCGTCGTGACGGAAATGAGCGGTGCCGACATGGTGGTTCAGGCGCTGGTCGACCTCGGGGTCGATACGGTGTTCGGCTATCCGGGCGGCGCGGTCCTTCCCATCTATGACGCGCTCTACAAGCACCCGACGATCAAGCATGTCCTCGTCCGCCACGAACAGGCGGCGACCCACGCGGCGGAGGGCTATGCACGCTCGACCGGCAAGCCCGGCGTCGTGCTCGTCACCTCGGGCCCCGGCGCGACCAATGCCGTCACCGGCATCACCGACGCCTTGCTCGACTCGATCCCGATGGTCGTGCTCACCGGGCAGGTGCCGACGACGCTGATCGGCACCGACGCCTTTCAGGAATGCGACACCGTCGGCATCACGCGACACTGCACCAAGCATAATTATCTCGTGATGGACCCCGACCGCCTGGGTTCGATCATCCACGAGGCCTTTCATATCGCGACCCACGGCCGCCCCGGTCCGGTGGTGATCGACATTCCCAAGAATGTGCAGGTCGCGACCGGCACCTACAGCGTGCCCGAATTCATCCAGCACAACAGCTATCGCCCGCAGGTCGAGCCCGACGCCGACGCGATTGCGCAGGCGATCGACATGATCGCCGCCGCCGAACGCCCGGTTTTCTACACCGGCGGCGGCGTGATCAACGCCGGCCCCGACGCGAGCGCGGCGCTGCGCCAGCTCGTCGGCCTGACCGGCGCGCCGATCACCTCGACCTTGATGGGGCTCGGCGCCTTCCCCGCCGACGATCCGAAGTGGCTCGGCATGCTCGGCATGCACGGCACCTATGAATCGAACATGGCGATGAACCGCGCCGACCTGATCATCGCGGTCGGCGCGCGCTTCGACGACCGCGTGACCGGCCGTCTCGACGCCTTCGCGCCCGAGGCGAAGAAGATCCACATCGACATCGACCGCAGCTCGATCAACAAGATCGTTCCCGTCGACCTCGCGATCGTCGGCGACGCCGGCCGCGCGCTCGACGCGCTCGTCGCCGCGTGGAGAGCCAAGGGCCACAAGGCGCGCGACCTCGGCGAATGGTGGCGCCGCATCGACGGCTGGCGCGCGACGCGCTGCCTCGACTTCCCCGAAAGGAAGGAGCCGGACGCCGACATCATGCCGCAGCGCGCGGTGAAGGCATTGTTCGACGCGACGCGCGGCCGCGACCCGATCATCACCACCGAGGTCGGCCAGCACCAGATGTGGGCCGCGCAGTACCTGCGGCGCGCCGCGCAGGGCCTCGACCAGCGGCAGGCCGCGATGCCATCGTGTCCACCGATGTGGGCCAGCACCAGATGTGGGCGGCGCAGCATTTCGGCTTCTCCGCGCCCAATCGCTGGCTGACCAGCGGCGGGCTCGGCACGATGGGTTACGGCTTCCCCGCCGCGGTCGGCGCACAGATCGCCAACCCGAACCGCCTCGTCATCTGCATCGCGGGCGAAGCCTCGCTCCAGATGAACATTCAGGAAATGGGCACGGTCGCGCAATATCGCCTGCCGGTGAAGATCTTCATCCTCAACAATGAATGGATGGGGATGGTCCGCCAGTGGCAGGAACTGACCTATGAAAGCCGCTATTCGAACAGCTATTCGGACAGCCTGCCCGATTTCGTGAAGCTCGCCGACGCCTATGGCTGGACGGGGCTGCGCATCGACACGCTTGGCGAGCTCGATGACGGCATTCGCACCATGATCGACACGCCGGGACCGGTGATCGTCGACTGCCGCGTCGCCAAGCTCGCCAACTGCTTCCCGATGATCCCGTCGGGCGCGGCGCACACCGACATGATCCTCCAGCCGAACGACATCACCGGCACGATGGACGACGAAGCGAAAGCGCTGGTGTGATGATGGCAAACGCTTTCCATCCCCTCCCGCAAGCGGGAGGGGCAGCGAGGCTTGCGAACTTGTTCGCTAGCCGCAGCGGGGTGGGCAGCCCCCCGCCGTCTGCTCGCTTCGCTCGCGCCCACCCCTCAATCCCCTCCCGCAAGCGGGAGGGGAAGGAATAACAATGAAAATCACCACCGAAGCCGGCGAGCGCCATGTGCTCGCCATCACCGTCGATAACGAGGCCGGCGTGCTCGCCAAGATCACCGGCCTGTTCACCGCGCGCGGCTATAATATCGAAAGCCTGACCGTGGCCGATATTACGGCCGACCATGCGCTGTCGCGGATCACCATCGTCACCTCGGGCCCGCCGCCGATCATCGACCAGATCATCGCGCAGCTCGACCGGCTCGTCCCCGTCCACAAGGTCGTCGACCTCACCGACGCGGGCGAGGCGCACGTCGAGCGCGAGATCGCGCTCGTCAAGGTCTCGGGCACCGGCGATAAGCGCATCGAGGCGCTGCGCATGGCCGACGTCTTCCGCGCCAAGGTCGTCGACACGACGCTCACCAGCTTCATCTTCGAAATCACCGGGAACAGCGACAAGGTCGACCGCTTCATCGCGCTGATGCGCGAATGCGGGCTGGTCGAGGTCGGCCGCACCGGCGTCGTCGCCATCGCCCGCGGGTCGGAGGCGCTCTGAGCTTATAGGAATGAAGGTCCAACTATCGTCACCCCGGACTTGATCCGGGGTCCCGCTTTTCACCGTGGTTTAGCGGGACCCCGGGTCAAGCCCGGGGTGACGGAAGAAGAATAGGGAAGAATGACATGCAAGTTTATTACGATCGCGACGCCGACCAGGATCTGATCAAGGGCAAGAAGGTCGCCGTCGTCGGCTACGGCAGCCAGGGCCACGCCCACGCGCAGAACATGCGCGACAGCGGCGTGCGTGAAGTCGCGATCGCGCTCCGTCCCGGCTCGCCCACCGCGAAAAAAGCCGAAGCCGCGGGCTTCAAGGTCATGTCGAACAAGGAAGCCGCCGAATGGGCCGACGTGATCATGATCGCCGCCCCCGACGAGCATCAGGCGAAGATCTACGCCGACGACATCGGCCCGAACATGAAGCCCGGCGCCGCGCTCGCCTTCGCGCACGGCCTCAACATCCACTTCGGCCTGATCGACGCGCGCCCCGACATCGACGTCTTCATGGTCGCGCCGAAAGGCCCCGGCCACACGGTGCGCAGCGAATATCAGAAGGGCGGCGGCGTCCCCTGTCTGATCGCGGTCGCGCAGGAAGCGCAGGGCGCGGGTTCGTCGGGCAACGGCTTCGCCAAGGCGCTCGCCCTCAGCTACGCCTCGGCGGTCGGCGGCGGCCGCAGCGGCATCATCGAGACGACCTTCAAGGAAGAATGCGAAACCGACCTTTTCGGCGAACAGGCGGTGCTCTGCGGCGGCATCACCCACCTCATTCAGGCGGGTTTCGAAACGCTGGTCGAGGCGGGCTATGCCCCCGAAATGGCCTATTTCGAGTGCCTCCACGAAACCAAGCTGATCGTCGACCTCCTCTATGAAGGCGGCATCGCCAACATGCGCTATTCGATCTCGAACACCGCCGAATATGGCGACATCAAGACCGGCCCGCGCATCATCACCGACGAAACGAAGAAGGAAATGAAGCGCGTCCTCGCCGACATCCAGTCGGGCCGCTTCGTCAAGGACTTCGTGCTCGACAACCAGGCCGGCCAGCCCGAGCTCAAGGCCAGCCGCAAGGCGGCCGCCGCGCACCCGATCGAGCAGACGGGCGAGAAGCTCCGCGCGATGATGCCGTGGATCGCCAAGAACCAGCTGGTGGACAAGACGAAGAACTGAACCGTCATCCATAAACTCGTCATTCCCGCGAAAGCGGGAACCCAGCGAGCAACCGGCACGACTGGGTTCCCGCTTTCGCGGGAATGACGAATGAGGAGAAAATGTGGCGAACTCTCCCTTCACCGCCCACCGCGCCGACCTCGCCGCGCTCGCGGAGCAGGGCCGCCGCCGCGCCCTCGCTCCGCGCGCCGGCCGCGATTTCGCGTCGAACGACTATCTCGGCCTCGCCGCCTCCGACGCGCTGCGCGACGCGCTCGCCGCCGGCATCGCGCGCGGCCTGCCAGCAGGCTCGGGCGGCTCGCGCCTGCTCCGCGGCAACCACCCGGAGCATGAGGCGCTTGAAGCCCATGCCGCGCGCCACTATGGCTGCGAGGCGGCGCTCTTCTTCGCGACCGGTTTCGCCGCCAACGCCGCGCTTTTCGCGACGCTGCCGCAGCGCGGCGACCTTATCGTCCACGACGCGCTGATCCACGCGAGCGCGCACGACGGGATGAAGCTCGGCCGCGCCGGCCATGTCGCCGCCGCGCACAATGACGCGCAGAGCTTCGACGACATCATTTCGCGCTGGCGCGCCGGCGGCGGCGCCGGAACGCCGTGGATCGCGGTCGAAAGCCTCTACAGCATGGACGGCGACCGCGCCCCGCTCGCCGATCTCGCCGCGGTCGCCGACCGCCACGACGCGGTCCTCGTCGTCGACGAAGCGCACGCCACCGGCGTCTTCGGTCCCGGCGGCACGGGCCTCGCGCACGCGCTGCCGCGCCGCGACAATCTCGTCACGCTCCACACCTGCGGCAAGGCATTGGGCGCCGAGGGCGCGCTGCTCTGCGCCCCCGCGATCGCCTGCGACTTCCTCGTCAACCGCGGCCGCCCCTTCATCTTCTCGACCGCGCCTTCGCCGCTCAGCGCCTGGCTTGTCCGCCAGGCGATCGAGATCGCCGCGAACCAGCCCGAGCGCCAGGCCCGCCTCCACGCGCTCGTCCGCCACGCCGCCGAGCGCCTCGTGCCCCTGGGCATCCCGGCGAGCGGCACCCAGATCCTGCCCGTGATCATCGGCGACAACGACCGCACGATGCGCATCGCGGCAAGCCTACGCGACGCGGGCTTCGACATTCGCGGCATCCGCCCGCCGACGGTCGCCGAGGGTAGCGCGCGCCTCCGCATCGCGATCACGCTCAATGTTGACGAAGCCAACATCGACGCGATGGCCGATGCGCTGGCCCAGGCGATGGCCGCGGCATGACCCGCTTCGTCGTTACCGGCACCGACACTGGCATCGGAAAAACCATCTTTTCCGCCGCTTTGGCGCAGGCGACCGGCGCGCCTTACTGGAAACCGATTCAGTCCGGCCTCGAGGAAGAGAGTGACAGCGAGGCCGTCGCGCGCCTCGCCGGCGTACGCATCTTGCCCGAAGCCTACCGCCTCGTCACTCCCGCCTCGCCGCATCGCGCCGCCGAAATTGACGGTGTTAAGATCGACGTCGAAACGCTCACACCGCCCCCCGGCGACCTGATCGTCGAAGGCGCGGGCGGCGCGCTCGTCCCCGTCACGCGGACGACCCTCTACGCCGACCTCTTCGCGCAATGGCAGATCCCCGTAATCGTCTGCGCGCGCACCAGCCTCGGCACGATCAACCACAGCCTGCTGACGATCGAGGCCTTGAGAAGCCGCAACATCCCGATCCACGGTCTCGCTTTCCTCGGCGATGCGGTCGAGGACAGCGAGGCGATCATCGCCGAAATCTCCGGCGTCCGCCGCCTCGGCCGCCTGCCGATCATCAACCCGCTGGACAGCGCAACGCTGGCTGCCTCGTTCAAAGCAAACTTCCAGATCGCCGACTTCCTCTAATCTTCGTCATTCCCGCGAAAGCGGGAACCCAGCGAGACAATATATTCACCCGCAGGGTGGCATTCGACCAGCAACGGTGCCACTGGGTTCCCGCTTTCGCGGGAATGACGAGGTAAGAGATGACGCAGACCCCCCCCTCCCCCGTCTGGCACCCCTTCACCCAGCACGGTCTCGGCGACCCGATCCCGCTGATCAGCCGCGCCAAAGACGCCAGACTCTACGACGCGAACGGCAACAGCTGGATCGACGCCATCTCGTCATGGTGGGTCACCACCCACGGCCACGCGCACCCGCGCATCATGGCGGCGATCCGCGACCAGTCCGAAAAGCTCGACCAGCTCATCTTCGCCGGCTGGACGCACGAACCCGCCGAAAGCCTCGCCGTCGAGCTGGTCCGCATCACGCCCGATCCGCTCACCCGCGTCTTCTTCTCGGACTCGGGCTCGACCAGCGTCGAGGTCGCGCTCAAGATGGCGCTCGGCTACTGGTTCAACATCGGCGAGGCGCGCAGCCGCGTCCTCGTCCTCGAACATAGCTATCACGGCGACACGATCGGCACGATGTCGGTTGGCGAGCGCGGCGTCTACAACCGCGCCTGGCAGCCTTTGCTGTTCGACGTCGGCACCATCCCCTTCCCGCACGAAGGCATGGAACAGGCCACGCTCGACGCGCTCGAAGCCGCGTGCGCAGCCCAAGAAACGGGCGGCGCGCCCGCTGCCTTCATCGTCGAACCGCTGATCCTCGGCGCCGGCGGCATGCTCATCTACCCCGCATGGGTGCTCGCCGAGATGCGCGCGATCTGCGCGCGCCACAATGTCCTCTTCATCGCCGACGAGGTGATGACCGGATGGGGCCGCACCGGAACGCGCTTCGCCTGCGACCAGGCGGGCGTCATCCCCGACATCATGTGCCTGTCGAAGGGGCTGACGGGCGGCGCGATCCCGCTCGCGGTGACGCTCTGCATCGAACCGATCTTCGCGGCCCATTTTTCGAAAGACCGCGGCAAGGCCTTCTATCATTCGTCGAGCTACACCGCGAACCCGATCGCTTGCGCCGCCGCGAACGCCAATCTCGCCATCTGGCGCGACGAGCCGGTGCAGGCGCGCATCGACGCGCTCGCCGACGCGCAGGCCGCGCATCTTTCGCTGCTGTCGCATGATCCGCGCGTCGCCAATCCGCGCCGCCTCGGCACGATCGCCGCGCTCGACATCGTCGTTTCCGACGCCGGCTATCTCTCGAACCTCGCCCCGCGCCTCACCGCTTTCTATCGCGACCGCGGCGTCCTGCTTCGTCCGCTCGGCAACACGCTCTATGCGATGCCGCCCTATTGCATCGCGCCCGACGAGCTCGCGCAGCTGTGGGACGCGATCGCGGCGTCGCTCGACGGTCTCGAGGGCGGCTAGAGCGCGATCACCGAATCGTCATTCCCGCGAAAGCGGGAACCCAGAGCGCGCGTCGGCTGACCCCACACTGGGTTCCCGCTTTCGCGGGAATGACGAATGCCGGGAATGGGGCGGACCATGGCCCGCCCCCGCCGATCTTACAGGCCGTCGGTCGCCTTGCTGACCAGAATGTTCACCGCGACGCGGCGGTTCTGCGCCTTGCCTTCGGGGGTGGTGTTGTCCGCCGCCGGGTCGGCTTCGGCCATGCCGGTCGGCGTCAGCATCCGATAGGGTTTCCAGCCGCAGGCCTGCTGCAGGTGGTTGACCACGCGGCCGGCGCGCTTTTCGCTGAGCAGCTGGTTGAATTCCTGGCTGCCGGTGGAATCGGTGTAGCCGACGACGAGCAGCAGCGCATTGTCCATGCCTTCGGCCTGGTTCGCCGCGGCGCAGAGATCGGCCTTCGCCTGTTCGGACAGCACGGCCTTGCCGGTGTCGAAGTTCACGTTGGTCGTCGCCTTGACGTTATACTGGTCGATGTCGCCGACGCGGCTGCGCAGCGCGTCGGTCGCCGCCGTCTGCTCGGCGAAACGCTGGTCGGTGCCGGTGTGGATCATCGACGCGGTGCGCAGGTCCTTGCTCTTCAGCTTGACCTCGCTCGCCACCAGTCCGCCGTCCCACTGGAGGGTTTCGACGCTGACCGGCAGGCCGTTGAGCAGCGAATTGGCCGCGAGCTTGTCGCGGTCGAGGCCCAGAAAGCCTCCGCTGCTCTTGATCTTGGTATAGTCGGCGATCGCGATCGCCGTGTTGTTGCCGTCTGCGGTCGTGACCTGCATCCGGCCGTCGCTGCGCGCCGAGATGATGCCTTCGACCTTGGGCCCCTTGGTCATTTCTTCGGGCGAAGGCAGTTGACCGTAAACGGTCGCCATCACTTCGCTGCCGGACGTGTCCTGCTCCTGCGCCGCCAGGCTACCCGTCGCCGGTGCGGCGAGCATCGCCAGCATCAGCATCGCGCCTGAACTCTTCGAAACGGCACCCATACCCTACTCCTTCAATTGAACCAGCTGCCCCCGCAGCTCGCGCCCGCCAATTGACGTGGCCCGTTCTGGCACATGAATACTCGCGGGCCGGGCGAAAGTTGCGCAGCTTGTCGGACGTCCTGCACGGCAAGGCGATAAGACCATGTCACCCAATCGAAATTTTTTTGCCCGGGGCGCAGTTCGGCTTAGGTTCATCTGCCGCGTTTCATCGCCAAAAAGGGAAACGGGGTCTGGGAACGCGATCTGTGATGAAGAAAAAGGCCGGCCTCCTCCCCCTCCTCGCGGCGCTCGCCGTCACCGCGCCCGCGCCCGCGCAGGAAAGTCTCGCGCAATCGAGTTCGCCGCCGCAGCGCACCTCGGTGCTCTACACTTATGGCGACGAACCCTGCCCCGAGGCGCAGGAGGGCGAGATCGTCGTCTGCGCGCAGCAGCCCGAGACCGAACGCTACCGCGTGCCGAAGGAATTGCGCGAGGAGTTGAAGGACGACGCCCCCGTCGGCGGCGGCAGCTGGGCCTCGGCGGTCGAGGGCTATGAAAATGTCGCGCGCGCGACCCGCCCCAACAGCTGCTCGCCCGTGGGGTCCTACGGCTTCACCGGCTGCGCCGCCGCGGCGCTGCGCCAATGGTTCGAGGCGCGCCGCGCGCCCTGAGCCTCTCCGCGAAGCGAACCGAAACGCTGCGTTTCTCCGCCGCTTGTTGACGCCGTCCCCCGCCGTCGCCTAGCTTGCGCCCTCCACAACAGGAGGTCCCCCTATGCGCCGCATTGCTCCCCTTGCCGCCCTCGCCCTCATCGCCGCCGTCGCCACCCCGATCGTCGTCGCGCAGGGCGGTTCCGCTCCCGGCGCGCCCGACAAGTCGCGCGTCACCGCGGGCACCTATGCCGCCGACCCCGGCCACACGATGGTCGTGTGGGAGGTCGATCACCTCGGCTTCAGCAAATATACCGGCATCTTCGGCGACGTGACCGGCACGCTCGTCATCGACCCCGCCAACCCCGCCGCCGCCAAGGTCGACGTGACGATCCCGGTGTCGAAAGTCACCACCGCGAGCGCCGGGCTGACGAGCCACCTGCTCCGCCCCGGCAAGGACGGCGGCAAGGCCGATTTCTTCGGCGCCAATCCCGCCGACGCCAAATTCGTCTCGACCGGCGTCGTCCTCGACGATGACGGCGACGAGGCGAAGGTCACCGGCAATCTCACCCTCAACGGCGTGACCAAGCCGGTGACGCTCGACGTCGATTTCCACGGCGCGGGCG
Organism: uncultured Sphingopyxis sp.; assembly: GCF_900078365.1. NCBI lineage: Bacteria > Pseudomonadati > Pseudomonadota > Alphaproteobacteria > Sphingomonadales > Sphingopyxidaceae > Sphingopyxis > uncultured Sphingopyxis sp. The sequence continues at coordinate 1,214,720 of NZ_LT598653.1, read as the reverse complement.
TCGGCATGAACAAGAAGGAAACCATCGGTTTCGAGGCCGAAACGACGATCAAGCGCAGCGACTTCGGCGTCTCGATGGGCATTCCCTATGTCAGCGACGAAGTCGAACTCGAAATCCACGCCGCGTTCGAGAAGCAGTAAGACACGCGCCAATCTGTCACATGCGCCGCGTATCAGGGGGCGGGACCGGCATGGTCCCGCCCCTTTTCGCACAAGGAGCCCATGTGATGAGCGAACTGGTCCGCGAAATCGTCGAAGTGAACGCCGGAATCGACGGCGACGAGGAAAATCCGCTGTTGGTCGTCGAGGTCGAGGGTCTTGCCGCCACCGCGGGCTGGACCAACGTCCGGCTCGACCCGCATGTCTACATCACCCCGCCCGACGACGGCGTGCAGGATTTCGACCTCGTCGGCGACCGCCCTGCTGACGCCGCCGAGGCCCTGACCGAGGTCGAGGCCGGCTGGGAAGGCCCGCTCGAGGATTGGGTTATCGGGGTGCGCGTCCACGCGGTCGACAATCTGATCGAGGACGAGGTCTACGAACCCTGGGACGAGGACGACGAGAGCGAAGCCGCCTGAGGCCCGCTCCGCAACCATCCCCTGCACTACGCCGGGCCGCGGGTCTCTTCGCGGCCCGGCGACATTTTCGGTTCATCGCAGAGCCAGCAAGCGCGGCCTAGCCTCCCCGCATTCAAGGGAGGATCACCATGCGCACGCTGCTTCTCGCTCTCGCCCTCACGGCCACCCCCGCGCTGGCCCAAGCCAACCCGCAGATCGACTATCCCGGCTTCCAGGCGCTCACCGCCAGCGTCGCCCCCGAACGCGCGCAGCGCCTGATCGCCTTCGACGCCTTCAAGGCCGCGGCCGCCAAGCCCGGCACCCTCCTCCTCGACGCGCGATCGAAGGACGCCTTCCAGCGCGGCCACATCAAGGGCGCGGTCAACCTCCCGCTCACCGACTTCACCGCGGAGAGCCTCGCCGCGGTGATCGGCGCCGACCCGAACCGCCCCATCCTCATCTATTGCAACAATAATTTCTCGAACCACAAAAGCCCCGTGCCGCTCAAGCGCGCCCCGCTCGCGCTCAACATCCAGACCTTCATCAACCTCGTCGGCTACGGCTACCCCAACGTCCGCGAACTCGCCGACGTCGTCGATTTCACCGATCCCAAGGTCGAGTGGGTGACGGGCTGAGCCCTCACCCCCACGCAATTTTCGCATTCCCCCCTTGCATCCGGCGACATTTTGCATCACTAGGGCGCCCATGCGCGGCAACGCCCTTCTTCTTCTGCGACTTACACGCCCTTGGGCGTGACACTGGCTGCGCGCTAGTCGCGGCCACCCGCTCAAGGGTCCGACCGACACCGACGCAACCACCAGAAGAAGTTATACCGACATGACCATGCTCCGCGATCCGTCCGCGAAATATTCGGCTTTCCCGCAGGTTCCCTTGACGAACCGCGAATGGCCCACCCGCGTCACCACCAAGGCGCCGATCTGGCTCTCCACCGACCTGCGCGACGGCAACCAGTCGTTGATCGACCCGATGGACGCCGAGAAAAAGACGCGCTTCTTCGACCTGCTCGTCAAGAGCGGCTTCAAGGAGATCGAGGTCGGCTTCCCCGCCAGCGGCGCGACCGACTTCGACTATATCCAGAACCTCGTGCGCAGCGGCCGCATCCCCGGCGACGTCACGCCGCAGGTGCTGACGCAAAGCCGCGCCGACCTCATCCGCACCAGCTTCGACAGCCTCGAAGGCGCAAAGACCGCGATCGTCCACGTCTATAACGCGGTCAGCCCCGCGTGGCGCAAGATCGTCTTCGGCATGGAGATGGACGAGATCAAGGGCATCGCGATCGAGGGCGCAAAGCAGCTCCGCGATAATGCCGCACGCCTGCCCGGCACCGACTGGCGCTTCGAATATAGCCCCGAAACCTTCTCGACCGCCGAGCTCGATTTCAGCATCGCCTGCTGCGAAGCGGTGATGGACATCCTCCAGCCCACCGCCGACAAGCCGATCATCCTCAACCTCCCCGCAACGGTCGAGGCGTCGACGGCGAACATCTACGCCGACCAGATCGAATATTTCTGCAAGAACCTCCCCAATCGCGACCGCGCGATCATCAGCCTGCACACCCACAACGACCGCGGCACCGGCGTCGCGGCGGCCGAGCTCGGCCTGCTCGCGGGCGCCGACCGCGTCGAGGGCTGCCTGTTCGGCAATGGCGAGCGCACCGGCAACACCTGCCTCGTCACGATCGCGCTCAACATGTACACGCAGGGCGTCGACCCGCAGCTCGACTTCTCGAACATCGACGAGGTCATCCAGACGGTCGAATATTGCAACAACCTGCCCGTCCACCCGCGCCACCCCTATGGCGGCGAGCTCGTCTACACCGCCTTTTCGGGCAGCCACCAGGACGCGATCAAGAAGGGCTTCGCCGCGCGCGAACGCCAGAATGACGAGCGCTGGGAAGTCCCCTATCTGCCCATCGACCCCGCCGACCTCGGCCGCAGCTACGAAGCGGTGATCCGCGTCAACAGCCAGTCGGGCAAGGGCGGCGTCGCATGGGTGCTCGAACAGGACAAGGGCCTGAAACTGCCCAAGAGGATGCAGGCGAGCTTCAGCCATGTCGTCCAGGCGCTCGCCGACGAAACGAGCCGCGAACTCGGCGCCGACGACATCTGGCACGCGTTCGAGGGCCAATACCTGGCGACCGAAGCCAAGCGCTTCCAGCTCGTCGACTGGCACGAAACCCACTCGGGCGCCGACCGCATCTTCGCCGGCAAGCTCACCATCGACGGCACCGCGCGCAGCGTCAGCGGCCGCGGCAACGGCCTGATGTCGAGCGTCATCGCGGCCTTGAGCGAAAGCGGCGGCCCGGTGATGGACATCGTCGACTATAGCGAGCACGCGATCGGCCAGGGCAGCAATGTGCAGGCCGCGGCCTATGTCGAATGCCGCACCGCCGACGGGAAAAGCCTGTTCGGCTGCGGGCTGGATACCGACGTGGCGACCGCGAGCGTGCGGGCGATCCTTAGCGCAGCGAATGGGGCATAAACTACCGAGAAGCAAAATTAACTGGGTACTTTGCTCAACGCTTTGGACACCGTCTCAACTAGATCATAAAAGCGATACGCATCGGTCGGAGACACTTCATGCTCATGGGCTGCGGTGTTTCTAATCTTCTGAAGATCCCGAATCATATTGTGGATTGAAGAACTTATGTCTCCAGATCGCAATAAATCGTCGATGATTGCTCGGATCGTAGGGAGGCGACGCACATCCATTTGGCGAAACGTGCCAATTTGCCTCAATCGACGATCGACGGAAGCCCAAGAGTCGAGAATTGCAGCAGATGGGGAAATCTCAAGCAAACGCTGAAATCGATCATCCGGAAGCGGCGTAGGCGCGCCACCATCAATCTCAGAAATAGCCTTGGAGGCCGTTTCGACTTTGTCCAACTGCGTCGCTAGTTCGACACTGGTGTCGCCCCAAGACAGCCGTCTAATTTTATTCAGCAGGCTAGCAATTTGCTTTCGAAATGCGAATGCGATGACCACAATAGCGATCGGCCATGACACTGAGCTCACGACGGAGGCTATAAACTCCAGCCACCCCATCCCCTCCGGCCCTTTCGAGATTGTTACATCAATCATTGCGACCCCCGCCACGCTTTTCCGATCCCTTTTCAAGCGCTAGAAGCCACGAGTCCAGTCTCATAATTTCGTCACCTTAAGGCAATCGATATCCATGATCACAGATGTCTTTCCTCGTCGATACTCCAAGACCAAGATCAGAGATCAGTATTATGAGGAGGATCGCCGCTTTCTTAATCAGGCGTCTACAATCATGCTTTCCGGGCGATTGTGGGATGGAGGAATAACAGAAAAGGTCACCGACCACGCTGAAAACAGTTTCAAACAGGCCCATGATACGCTTGCTTTGGAACTGGGAGTGGAATTTCTTAGTGATCGCTGGATATTTCGCACAACGGAATATAACGGAAACAAGACAACTCAAAGCTACAAAAACAGCTATGCGACAATCTGTAAGAATTTTCTTATCAAAGCTCCGAGCGATCTGTCGCTCGGCGATGCGTGGGTGAAGGACAGGATCGGTCTAATTGAGATCGCTTTTTCACTTCGCGAAAAGCAATTAGCTCTTGCAGACATTGAGCTTCCGCAGAAAATCCGAGATGCCGAGCGAGCGGCAACCATGATGCCCTCACCACGCGTCATACGTGTTCCCGGAAATAGGGTCGAAGCCATAAAGACCATGCATCAGCGCCGAAGAGAAGTTTTCTCCGAGTTGGTCATTGAGCTAAATGAGCGAATGAAGCTCGCACTTTATAAGCTGACATATAACAATGGCCTCATCCAAATATCAGATGACGAACTGACGTCTAGCGAGATCGAAGAACCCTTTTGGCCGCTGATATCCCAGTCGCCTTGGGAGAATGTCGATATCCAGATGAAAGAGGCGATCGATTGCAGAGACACGGGGGACCGTATGGCCGCATTTCACGCCGTTAGTGCCCTAGAAAGCTGCATCAAGATTATTAGCCAGTCCAAAGGCTGGAGCACTGGAAAAGAAAAAGGCGCAGCAAATTTCGTGGATAATCTCGTGAGCAAAAACAATGGGGGTTTCATATCCGTGTGGGAGAGTGAAGTTTTAAAATCGCTCTTTAGCAACGTTCGAAATCCATTTGCGCATGGCGCCGGAAGTTCCGAAATGCCTACTCTTACGGTCGAACAAACAAATTGGACGATTGAAACGGCAATGACGTGGATAAAAAGCCTCATAAGACGGCTTTGATTTCATCAGAAACCCCTTTCCTACATTTCACCCATATGGTTCATTCTGTCGGTTTCACCAAACCGAAAGGACGAATCGATGGACGACTCCCCGCACGATCCCGCGTATATTCCCGCCCCCGGCAGCTATCACTGGACGCCGCGGCTCCAGCGCGAGTTTCTGGAGGCTTTCGCCACCAACGGGTCGGTGAAGATTTCGGCGGCAAAGGTCTGCATGTCGCCCGCCGCCGTCTATCAGCTCAAGCAGCGGCCCGAGGGCGCGGCGTTCCGGCTCGGCTGCGCCGCGGCGCTGCTGATCGCGCGCGGGCGGCTCGTCGACGAGCTGCTCGACCGCGCGATCTGGGGGCATGACGAGGTGACCACCGTGATGCGCGAGGAGGACCGCAGCATCTATAAACGCCGCCGCATCGACGGCCGCCTCGGCCTCGCGATGCTCGCGCGGCTCGATCGCATGGTCGAAGCGCAGGCGCCCCAAAACGGAGGACGGCCGGGCGAGGACATGCTCGCACAGACCATCGCCGGCGACTGGCCGGGCTTCCTCGCGCTCTTCGACATTGCCGAGGCCGCGCGCGGCGGGGCCGCTGCGGCGCCGGGCACGGCGGAGGAACAGCCGCACGGCCTCGCCGCCGCGCTCGCGCTCTGGCTCGCCGGTCGCGGCGATCAGGCGAACCCGCTCGCCGCGCTGTGGCGGGACGGTGAAATCGCGAATGAAGTTGCGCAGATTTCCGCCGATTCCGGCGACGAGGACGACGGCGCCGAAACGGTGGAGGAGGCCGCCGCCGCGATGACCGTCTGGTTCGACGACCGCGCCGGCGAATGGCGTACCGACTTTCCGCCGCCCGGCGATTTTTACGGGCATGAGGAGGGCCAGTTCGGCGATCCCGCCTATGCCCGCGCGCTCGACGACGACGAACTCCTCCTCTACGACGCGCTCCGCGACGCCGAGACCGCACCCTTGCGCTTCGCCGGCGAAGCCGCGCGCCGCGCCTTCTTTCGCTTGCCCGATCCGGCGAACGACCCGGCGCCGGGGGGCGGCGAAGCGCGCAAGAGCGCGAGCGGCTAGCCCCCTACTCGTCACCCCGGACTTGATCCGGGGTCCAGCTTTTCGACGTCGCCGAGCGGGACCCCGGATCAAGTCCGGGGTGACGAAAAAAGGGTGAGGCTAGCCCGCTATTTCCATGCGCATCGGCAGCCGCACGGCCCAAACCTTGACTTTTCGAGCAAAACCGCCATATTCGGGAAGCTATCGTCGCCTGCGACGGAAATTTACGGCCCTTCGGGGCACTATCTTCCCTTCACATGCTACCAGCTCCGCCGGTGCTTCTGCCGGTGGATTCCCGTTTCTCGTGAAAGGAAACACCCCCATGCCCATCGGCACCGTAAAATTCTTCAACACCGACAAGGGTTACGGCTTCATCGAGAATGAAGACGGCTCGGGCGACAGCTTCGTCCACATCACCGCGGTCCAGGCCGCGGGCATGGACACGCTCCACAAGGAGCAGCGCGTCTCCTACGAACTCGAAACCGGCAAGAACGGCAAGATTTCGGCGATCAACCTCCAGTCGGCCTGATTATTGACCAAAGAGGAACTGATGACCTTCGAAGGGCAGATCGACGAGATTCTGCCTGACGGGCGCTTCGGCGTCATACTCGAAAACGGTCATCGGGTGATCGTCTATACGGCGGGCCGGATGCGGCGTTTCCGCATCCGGTCGGTCGTCGGTGACGCCGTGCGCGTCGAAATGACGCCTTATGACCTCAGCAGGGGCCGCCTCGTCTACCGCGAACGCGGCAGCGGGCCGGTTACGCCGAGCCAGCGCAAGAGGCGCGGGCTCTAAGTCACCGGATCGGCGCAAGAGGCGCCGATTTCCAAAAATCAAAACACTCAAAATCAAAGATAAAGATGATGACTCTATTCAACAACAATTCCATTTTCCCCGCTCTGCCCGCGCTGTCGCTGGCCGGCAAGGCGCAGACGGCGACCCCGCCGCGCCGCCGCCGCCCGACGCTGTCGCGCCGCGAGCTCCGGCGCCTGATCGCCGAAATGGTCGACTGATCGACTTCACCCCTCAAGGAGCAGCCATGTCCGCCACGATCGAATTCTATGTCGCACAGGCCGAAAAATGCGCCGCCGAGGCCGAGGCCTCGGCGCTGACGCAGGTCCGCGACCGCAATCTGCGCGCCGCCGCGGCGTGGCAGGCGATGGCCGACAAGCTGCTCCACACCGAAAAGCTGCGCGCCGAAAAGGAAGCCGCGGTCACCGCCGCGAAGGCTTAGGAGTTCTAACCCCAAGCCGCGGCGGCCTCCACTTGCGCCGCGCCGCGCAGCCGCTCGGCGTCGCGCGACGGCGGCAGGCCGAAGGCGCGGGCATATTCGCGGCTGAACTGCGATGCGCTCTCATATCCGACCGAGTAAGCCGCGCGGCTCGTCTCGCTGCCCCCCGCGAGCAACCGCCGCGCCGCAAGCAACCGCAGCGTCTTCTGGAACTGCAGCGGGCTCATCGCGGTCGCGGCCTTGAAATGACGATGGAAGGAGGCAACGCTCATCCCCGCGATTTCCGCCAGCGTCGCGGTCGGCAGCATCTTGTCGAAATGCTCGTGCATCCACAGGATCGCGCGCCGCACCCGCGACAGCCGGCTGTCCTCCTGCGCAATCGCGCAGAGTTGCGCGCCGAGCGGCCCTTGCAGCAGGCGATAGAGGATCTCGCGCTCGCGCATCGGCGCGAGCATCGCGACGTCGTCCGGCCGGTCGAGCAGCCCGAGCAGCCCCGCCCACGCCTCGACCAGCTCCTCGGTCACCGACGCGACGGCAAAGCCCGCGAGGTCGCCCGGCGGCGCATGGCCGATGCCTGCGGGATCCATGCTGGCGATCAGGTCGGCGAGCGCCGCGCGGTCGAGGCGCAACGCCGCCGCGACATAGGGCTTGTCGGGGGTCGCCTCGACCACCCGGCCGACCGCGGGCAGGTCGAGCGAGGCGACGAAATAGCTCGACGCATCGTATCGCAGCACCTGGTCGCCGATCGCAACCTGCTTCGTTCCTTGCAGGATCAGGCAGGTGACGGGCTCGTAAACGGTCGCGATCTCGCTCGTCGGCGCGCATTGCGTCGCGACGACGAGCCGCGGCACGGGCGTCTCGCAATAGGGAGAAAGCGCGTGGCGCCGCACCTGTTCGCAGATCGAGTCGAGCCTGTCCCGCATGGCTCCAACATCGGACGCCGCGCGCTTCTGCGCAAGACGCGGGCTCGCGCCCGGCACTCGATTGACAGGAATAGGCAAGCAGATGCCATGATCGGGCAGCGCGACGGCGGGTGGATGCCCTATCTTGATCGCAGCAGGGCCCTCCCCTCCGCCCTGCCCGATCCAAGGAGTGTTCCATGACCCAGTTCAACGCCAAATCGACCACCGACGACGTGCTTGCGGGCGTCGACCTGTCGGGCAAGCGCTTCCTCGTCACCGGCGTGTCGGCCGGGCTCGGCGTCGAGACCGCCCGCGCGCTCGTCGCCCATGGCGCCGATGTCGTCGGCGCAGCGCGCGACCTTGCCAAGGCCGAAGCCGCGACGGCCGAAGTGCGCGAGGCCGCCAAGGCCGGCGGCGGCAGCTTCGAGATCGTCGCGCTCGATCTCGCCTCGCTCGCCAGCGTCCGCGCCGCCGCCGACAAGCTGATCGCCGATGGCCGCGGGTTCGACGTCGTCATCACCAACGCCGGCGTGATGGCGGCGCCCTTCGGCAAGACCGCCGACGGTTTCGAGACGCAGTTCGGCACCAATCACCTCGGCCACTTCGCCTTCGTCAATCGTATCGCGTCGCTGATCGAGGACGGCGGCCGCCTCGTCAGCCTCGCTTCGGCGGGACACCATTTCGCGGACGTCGATCTCGGCGATCCCGGCTTCGACCGCAGCGATTATGATCCGTGGGTCGCCTATGGCCGGTCGAAGACCGCGAACATCCTCTTCGCGGTCGAATTCGACCGCCGTCACCGGGGGCGCGGCGTCCGTGCGGCGGCAGTTCACCCGGGCGGCATCCAGACCGAGCTTTCACGCCACCTCGACGACGGCGCGATCGAAGCCCTGATCGAACAGATCAACGCCGCGGCGCGCGCCGCCGGCGACGAAGCGTTCGAGTTCAAGTCGATCCCGCAGGGCGCGGCGACCTCGGTCTGGGCGGCCGCGGTCGCCGATCCGGCCGAGATCGGCGGGCGCTATCTCGAGGATTGCCAGGTCGCCGGGCTCGCCAACGAAGGGAGCGGGAACCGGGGGGTGCGCGCCTATGCGCTCGATCCCCAAAACGCGAAGGCGCTGTGGGCCAAGAGCGAGGAGATGGTCGGCGAGCGCTTCTGACGCCTCGATCCCTGCGAAGGGCGGACGGCAGTTCTTGCCGCCCGCCCTTCGTGCGTCCTATGGCGAACCGATGTTCACGCACCGCATCGCCACCCCCGCCGACCTCGAAGCCCTGCGCGCGGTGATGGCGCTCGCGATCGCCGAACTGCAAAAAGGCTTCCTCTCCCCCGAACAGATCGCCGCGAGCAACGCCGTCATGGGGCTCGATACCCAGTTGATCGCCGACGGCACCTATTTCATCGTCGAGGAAGGCGAGCAGATCGCGGGTTGCGGCGGCTGGTCGCATCGCGCGACGCTCTATGGCGGCGACCACAGCACGGACCTGCGCGACCCCGCCCCGCTCGACCCCGCGGTCGACGCCGCGCGCATCCGCGCCATGTATACGCATCCCGCCTCTGCGCGGCGCGGCGTCGGCCGCCTGGTAATGGCCTTGTGCGAGGATGCGGCACGCGCCGCCGGGTTTCGCCGCGCCGAAATGATAGCGACGCTGTCGGGCGAACCGCTCTACCGCGCTTGCGGCTACGCCGCCGTCGAACAGGTCGAGGCGCCCGGCCCCAATGGCGTCGCGGTCCCGCTCATCCGCATGGGAAAGGCGCTCGATTGATCGCCGCGCGGAACCAAAAGCCCGGAGCGCCGTTTTCGCCGTTCAGCCCGGGTTATGGTCGACCGTGGCACGATCGACCATAGCAAGGAAAGGATCCGAGATGCGCAAAACTCTTATCGCCGCCATGATGGCGGCCGTCGCCCTTCCCGCCGCGCCGGCGCTCGCCGACCCGCCGCCTTGGGCTCCCGCACACGGAAAACGCGCCAAGCAGGCTGCCATCTACGACAATTATGGCCGCTATTACGAACCGCGCCGGCTCGATCGTGGTTCGCGAATCTGGCGCGGCGACGATGGCCGCTATCACTGCCGCCGCGATAACGGGACGACCGGGCTGATCATCGGCGGCGCCGTCGGCGCGCTCGTCGGGCGCGAACTCGACGGCGGCCGCGATCGCACCGTCGGCACGATTATCGGCGCCGCCGGCGGCGCGCTGCTGGGCCGCGCGATCGATCGCGGCGAGCTACGCTGCCGCTGATGGCAAGCCGCGCCCGGGCGGGTCAGTCGACGACCCAATAATCGGCCGCCCCGCTCGGTTCGCGCCCGCGGCGGCAAATCACCTCGCCCCCGCTCGACAGTTCGGCCCATTCGCCGGTCGGCTCGCGCTCCATCATCGCCAGCGCCGCCGCGACATCCTCGGCCTCGAAGGTCACGCGCTTCTCCATGCCGAACCAGGCGTCCCGATAACGCAGGAGGAAAGCGATCGGTGCGCGCGCATCAGTGGAGGATTCCGGGGCTGCAGGCTCGGGCCGCGGCAGGCAGTCGCAGCCGCCGCGGCCGCTGGAAGTGGCGGAGGGGAATTTCATCGGGGAGAGCCTTCGGTGGGGGAAACGAAGGGGGCGGTCGCACTGGTCTCTCCAGCCTTGGCCGCCGCCGGGGCGAGATTTGGTCGGCGATACATCTCCTGCCGGCGCACCGACGCGATCAGGTTCGCGTGCATGGCCGCAACGCCCAGAAAAAGATATGTTATTTCATTGCCATATATCATCCGTCCGCCCGTCTTCCCCTTCGACGAGCGGCGCGTTCCAATCGACAAACGACTTGACGGTTATTCGCCGCCCTGCCGCGCGCGGCGCCGCCGCCACAGGATCAGCCCCGCGACCCCCAATCCGAACAGGCCGACCATCCCAGGCTCGGGAACCGGCACCGCACCCCCGCTCGATCCGCCACCGCCGGGCGCCCCACCGGTCGAGCTGTCGCCGCCGCTCGATGTCCCGCCGGAGGGCGGCGTGACATAGCCGCCCTTGAAGGTGCCGATGTGCATCTCGCCATTCTGTTTGAGATTGCCGAACACCGCCGATCCCTGGATGTAATTGCGCGTCTCGGCGTCGGCGAGCGGCGCGAGCACCGACCCGCCCCAGGCGGTGGTCAGCCTGAGTTCTTCGGCATCGGGAAAGTTCCAGATCAGATTTTCGCCAAGGTTGGCGGTACCGCCCAGGAAATTGTCGTTGAGGTTGACCGTCCGGCCGCTGACATTGACGATCGCGGTGTCGGCGCCGCCCAGGTTGAACTGGATTTCGCCGATCTTGTCGAGATCGGCCGCCGTGATGGCGAACACCGCGAGCCCCTGCGCGTCCGGCTGCGCGTCGAAGATGCCGCGATTGCCCTGCATGCTCATCTGGCTGTTCGCCGCCAGCGTCCCCATGTCGAACGACAGGCTGCCGAGGCTGCTCTTGAGGTCGGCCTTCTGCTGCTGCAGCCCCAGCCCGAACGCGGGATCGCTCGCGTCGAGATTCGACAAGACGCTGTTCTGGTTGACGTTGGTGTTGCGGATCATGCCGCCCACCTTGACCGTCTGGCTCGGCCCGTTGAGGTTGAAGCCGCTCGTCACATTGCCGCCGACCACCGCACCCGACCCGTTGTTGAGATTCTTGTGACCGCCGTTGACATTGCCCACCACCGTCAGCCCCGGCTGCCCGTTCGCCGACGTTGTGGCGCGGGTCCCGTAATTCGACGAATTGCCGGTGAGGTTTCCGCCGACGAATGTGCGCCCTTCGACCTCGGATGAGGAATCGAGGTTGCCGAGCACGACGAGATTCCATTCGCGCAGCGCGTCGATACCGGTGATCGTTGGATTCTGGGCGAGCGCCGGGATCGACAATGCCATGGCGGCGAGCGCGGCGGGAAGCAGGATGCGGGTGGAGAAAAGCACGGTCGAGCGTCCAGTTTCAAAAGAGAAAGCGCGGCCCATAAGGCGTCCGTCGCCGAGCTTACACCGGAGTGCGGCACGCCGTTGTCCCGATGTGGAACATGGGCCCGTTTCCGGCGCGGACCCGTTGCGAATGTGCGGCGAGTGCCGGTCAGCCGATCGACAGAAAGGCCGTCACCGTCAGCCGCCCATCGATCGGATCGGCCGTCAGCGCGGTCGCCGGCGAAATCGCCCCGCTATGGAGATTCCAGCTGCGATAGAGCAAGGCGCGATTGTAGCGCGCGGCTTCGGTGCGGATCGTTTCGAACAGCGGCGTATCGCCCAGCACATATCCGGGCGCCGGCGCCCCGCCGTGGCGCATCTCGGTGTCGAGATGGCGGAAGAACAGGTCGCGCCGCGCCTCGGTCACCGTCTCGAATCCCGTCGCGCGGTGGCGGAAGAAGGCGGTGCCGTCGCCGCCCTCGGGCGACAGATAATGGACGAGCGCGATGCGGTCTCCGGTGAACGCATCGACATGCGGCAGGCGCTGCGGGATCGTCAGCTCGCCGGGCGGGGTCGACACGATCGAAAAGCTCGCATCGACGACGCGCAGCACCCCCCGCTTTTCGAAGGCCACCGTCGCGGCCTCTGCGATGAGGGGAAGCTGCGTCGCCAAATAGGCCTCGGGAAGCGCCGCGCGAACTCCCGGATAATGGTTGCGCGCCGGGGAAAAATCTGCAGCCGCTGCAAAATGGCGCAAGCCATCGGGGTCGGGCGCGAAATCGTCGAGTATGACGAGCGGCTGTCCCTCGCTTCCGATCGCCTCGACGCGCATCTCCATCACTCGCCGCACGCCGCCGCACGCCCGAGCAGGAAATCGCGCTCGCGCTCGTTCGCGGTCAGCGCCGCCGCCGCCTCGAAGGCGACCCGCGCCTCGCCGCGGCGACCAGCGCGGAACAGAAAATCGCCGCGCGCGGCGGGAAGCGGCGCATAGTTTCGCAGCATAGCCGCGTCGGCGATCTCGTCGACCAGCCGTAGCCCCGCCTCGGGGCCGAACGCCATGCTGTGCGCGACCGCGCGGTTCAGTTCGACCACCGGCGACGGCACCACCTGTCCCAGCCGGTCATAGAGGCCGGCGATCCGCCGCCAGTCGGTCGCCTCGGCGGCCTGCGCCCGCGCATGGCATGCCGCGAGCGCCGCCTGCAGCGCATAGGGTCCGTCGCCGCCGCCTAGCGCCTCCGCCCGCGCCAGCGCATTGAGCCCGCGCCGGATCAGCAGTTGGTCCCAGCGCGCGCGATTCTGTTCGGTCAGCGGCACGAAGCGCCCGTCGGGCCCGGCGCGCGCCGCCAGCCGCGACGCCTGAATCTCGACCAGCGCGAGCAATCCCAGCACCTCGGGCTGCTCGGGCATCAGTCCGGCGAGGATGCGCGCCAGCCGCTGCGCCTCGGCGCAGAGCGGCGGGCGGACGAGCGACGGCCCCGCTGTCGCCGCATAGCCTTCGTTGAAGATCAGGTAGACGACCTCGAGCACCGAGGCGAGCCGCGCCTGAAGCTCGGCGCCGCGCGGCACTTCGAACGCCACGCCCGCCTTGGCGATCGCCTTTTTCGCCCGCGTGATCCGCGCCGCGATCGCCGCCTCGTTCGACAGGAACGCCCGCGCGATCTCCTCGACCGTCAGCCCGCCGACCAGCCGCAGTGTCAGCGCGGCGCGCGCCTCGGGCGAAATGACAGGGTGACAGGCCGCGAAGATCAGCCCGAGCAGTTCATCGCCCAGCACATCGTCGAGCGCCGCCTCGGCGGCTTCCACGCGCATATCCTGCTCCTCGTCGAACTCGCGGGCGATGTCGGCCTGTTTGCGCGACCGCATCGCGTCGTGCCGCGCGCCGTCGATCAGCCGCCGCTTCGCCGCCGCCATCAGCCACGCGCCCGGCCGCTCCGGCACGCCGCGCTCCGGCCATTCGGTCAGGGCGATCAGCAGCGCCTCCTGCGCCAGTTCCTCCGCCCGGTCGACATCGCGCGTCATCCGGGCGAGCGCGGCGATCAGCCGCGCCCGCTCGATCCGGAATGTCGCCTCGATCGCCCGATGGGTCTCGTCCTTCGCCATGCCCGCCTTCTCGGGCAATGCGGCCGGGCAGGCAAGCATGGCGACGGACATCTGCTTATTGGCCGCCGAGCCGGTCGCGCAGCTTCTGCTCGCGCTCGGCGAGTTCGGGGGTCAGTGCCTCGCCGAAATCCTCCATTTCATAAAAAGGTCGGATTTCGAGTTCGCTCGGTCCCGGCATCGGGTTCGGGCAACGCTTCGCCCAGGCGACCGCCTCGTCCATGTCCTTGACCTCCCAGACCCAATAGCCCGCGACGAGTTCGCGCGCCTCGGCGAACGGCCCGTCGATCACCGTCCGGCTCGCGCCGTCGAAGGCGATGCGCTTGCCGGCAGAAGAGGGCTTGAGCCCGTCGCCGTCGACCATCACTCCGGCATTGACCAGTTCCTCGTTAAACTTGCCCATCGCCTCGAACATCTCGGTCATTTCTTCGGTGGGCGGCAGGCCCTTTTCGCTGTCCTCGGTCGCTTTCACGAAAACCATCACACGCATTGTCCATCTCCTTTTCGATCGGGCCAACAGCGGCTCCTGACCACATGACGAACGAGCCGCCGTCAAATCGACAGGGGCCGCAAAAAAAATTCAGGCGACCTCGGCAAGCGATTGCGGCGTCGAAAAACGCTGGCGATATTCATGGGGCGACAGACCGGTCAGGCGGTGGAACAATTTGCGGAACGCCGCCGCATCCTCATAACCCACCGACCAGGCGATCTGGTCGACCGTCCGCCTGGTGAATTCCAAC